>JBGART010000024.1:0-129272 GCA_044230055.1 Myxococcaceae bacterium
CCCGAACGCGAACGCGAACGCGAACGCGGCAACGAAAACCCTACCCGAGACACCATTCCCCGTAGCCCGCAGCCCGCAGCCCGTAGCCCGCAGCCCGCAGCCCGCAGCCCGCAGCCCGAACACTCCGGCCCGGACCTCAACGCGCTACTTCAACCCAGTGGCCTTCCGGACCGCGTCCACGTACGGCGCGGCCATCTCCCGTGCCCTCCGCGCGCCATCCGCCAGCACGCGCTCCACTTCCCCGTAGTCCTTCATCAACTCCTCACGCCGCTTCCGCGCCACATCAAATTCGGCATGGAAGAACTCCAGCAGCTTCTTCTTGAAGTCGCCGTACCCTTTCCCACCCTCGCGCCAGCTCTTGTCCAGCGCCTCGAACTCGCCCGGCGGGGCCATCACCTTGAGCAGCGGATAGAGCGCGCTCTTATCCAACGGCTTGGGCGACTCCACCGGGGTGGAGTCCGTGGGGATGCCCATGATGCGCTTCTTGACCTCCTTCTCGTCGCCGAAGAGGTCGATGGTGTTGCCGTAGGACTTGGACATCTTCTGCCCGTCCACGCCGGGGACCACCGCGGTCTCCGTCATCAGGCGCGCCTCGGGCAGGCGCAGGATGCCGGGCGGGTGTCCGTCCTTCCCGGTGGGGTCCGCCGCGTCATAGCCCTTCACGTAGGTGACGTTGAACTTGGTGGCCCAGTCGCGAGCGAACTCCACGTGCTGCACCTGGTCCTTGCCCACCGGGACGACATCGCTGCCGTAGAGCAGGATGTCCGCCGCCATCAGGACCGGGTACGAGAACAGCCCGTAGTCCGCCGGCAGGCCCTTGGCGGTCTTGTCCTTGTACGCGTGGGCCCGCTCCAGATGGGACATCGGAACGACGGTGCCGAGAATCCAGTACAGCTCCAGCACCTCCGGGACGTCGCTCTGCAGGAAGAGCACGGCCTTCTTCGGGTCCAGCCCCAGCGCGAGGTACGCCAGCGCAGTGTCGCGGATGAGCTCCCGCTGCAGCGCTCCATCCCGCACGGTCGTCAGCGAGTGGAGGTTGGCGACGAAGTACAGCGCTTCGCCCTCGTGCTGCAGGCGGATGAACTGACGGAGCGCTCCATAATAATTGCCGACGTGGAGCCTGCCGCTGGATTGGACGCCCGACAAGATGCGCATGGTTGGCTCTATACCGCAGCTTCGCGCGCGTTAGAGGAGTGACGGCCCAAGCGTCAGCCCACGCGCGGGCGGCCCGCTTGCTGACAATCCAACCCACCCACATGGCACCTGTGCTTTATCGCGCGCCATGCGAATCCAAACCCCGCTCCTGTCCTCCGTAGTCCTGCTGCTCACGCTCTCCGGCGCCACGGCCTTCGCACAGCAAGGCCTCAAGGGGCCGCAGCCTTCGCCCGCGGCGACCGTCAGCCAGGTCGTCGGCGTCACCGAGATGAAGGTCGACTACCACCGCCCCGCGGTGGGCGGCCGGCCCGTCTGGGGCAAGCTCGTGCCATACGGCGAGGTCTGGCGCGCGGGCGCGAACGAGAACACCACCGTCTCCTTCTCCACGCCGGTGAAGGTGGGCGGCAAGGTGCTGGCCGCGGGGACCTACGGCCTGCACATGATTCCCAACCCCAAGCAGTTCACCGTCATCTTCAGCACCATGTCGGTGGCCTGGGGCAGCTTCAGCTACGACGAGAAGGAAGACGCGGCGCGCGTCACCGTGACGACGGCCCCCTCCGAGGCCCCCGAGGAGCGGCTCTCCTACCGGTTCGACAACGTGACCGAGACCGGCACCGCGCTCACGCTGCGCTGGGAGAAGCTCAAGGTGCCGGTGCAGATTGACGTCGACACCCCGGCTGCCGTGATGGCCAGCTACCGCGCGCAGCTGCGCGGCCCGCCGAAGTTCAACGCTGCCGCCTGGAGCAACGCCGCCCGCTACTGGCTGACCCACGGCGGGGACCTGAACGAGGCGAAGGCGCTGGCGGACCAGGGCGTCCAGATGAACGAGACCTTCCTCACGCTGCACACCCGCGCGCAGGTGGCCGACAAGCAGAACGACAGCAAGCTGGCCGACGAGCTGCGCACCAAGGCGTTGGCCAAGGCCAACGAGGTGGAGCTCAACCAGTACGGCTACGAGCTGTTGGGCCAGAAGAAGGTCGACGAGGCCATCGGCATCTTCCAGAAGAACGTGCAGACCTACCCGTCCTCCTGGAACGTCTACGACAGCCTGGCGGAGACCTATCTGGCCAAGGGCGACAAGAAGCTGGCCGCGGAGAACTACGGCAAGGCGCTGACGCTCGTGAAGGACGACGCCAACAAGAAGCGCATCGAAGCCACGCTGGCCAAGCTCAAGAAGTAGCCGGGGCCGGGCGGAAGCCGAAGAAGAGCTGCAGCAGCAGGCTTCCGCCCACCACCAGCCCGCAGCCGATGACGTTGAACCAGAGGTAGCCAATCTGGGTGGTGGCGAAGAGCAGCAGCACCGCGGTCTGGGAGACGAGGGCCGCGCCGAACACCGCGTGGCCTCGCACCGGCCGGACGAAGAAGGCGACCAGGAACAGCCCCAGCACGGTCCCGTAGAAGAGGGAGCCGAGGATGTTCACCGCCTGGATGAGGTTGTCCAGCATGGACGCGACGCTGGCGAACCCCACCGCGACCAGGCCCCACATCACGGTGAACAGCTTGGAGGCGGAAAGGACGTGCGCGTCGCTGGCGTCCTGGCGCCACACCCGCCGGTAGAAGTCGTTGGTGGTGGTGGCGCCCAGCGCGCTGAGCTCGCTGGAGATGGAGCTCATCGCCGCGGCGAGGATGACCGCCATCAGCAGGCCGAAGAGGCCCGGCGGCAGCCAGCGCTTCACGAACGAGAGGAAGATGTAGTCCGAGTCGCGGGTCTCCGCGCCCGGGACGGCGCGCGCGGCCAGCGCCTTGGCCTCTTTGCGCAGGGCGTCCGCCTGCTGCCCCTTCGCCTTGAGGCCCGCCTTGGCGTCCGCCTCGCCCGGGCCGTCGTTCGCGTCGTGCGCAGAAATCAGCGCTTGGGTCTGCGCGCGCTTGTCCGCCTGCAGCGTCTCCCAGCGCCCCTCCAGCGCCTCCAGCTCCCGCGCCTGCGGCGTGGCCATCACCCGTTCGCGCAAGGGGGTGTTGAAGAGCAGCGGGGGCGGGTTGAACTGGTAGAAGACAAACACCAGCACGCCCACGCCCAGAATCATGAACTGCATGGGAATCTTCAGGACGCCGTTGAAGAGCAGCCCCAGGCGGCTCTCGCTGATGGAGCGCCCGGCCAGGTAGCGGCCCACCTGCGACTGGTCCGTGCCGAAGTAGGAGAGCGCGAGGAAGAAGCCGCCCGTCAGGCCGGACCAGACGTTGTAGCGGTCCGTGAAGGCGAAGCTGAAGCTCACCGGGTTGAGCCGGCCGTGCGCGCCCGCCACCGTCGCCGCGTCGGCCAGCGACACGCCCGAAGGCAGCCGCCAGAGGATGACCGCGCCGGCCACCACCATCCCGCCCAGCATCACCACCATCTGTTGCTTCTGCGTCTGGCTCACCGCGCGGGAGCCGCCGGCCACCGTGTACAGGATGACCACGCCGCCCATGACGAGGACGGTCAGCTCCAGCGACCAGCCCATCAGGGTGGAGAGAATGATGGCCGGCGCATAGAGCGTGATGCCGGAGGCCAGCCCGCGCTGGATGAGGAAGAGCGCCGCGCCCAAAAGCCGCGTCTTCAGGTCGAAGCGGGACTCGAGGTACTCGTACGCGGTGGTGACCTTCAGCCGGTAATAGATGGGCACGAAGACGGCGCTGATGAGCACCATCGCCAGCGGGAGCCCGAAGTAGAACTGCACGAACCGCATCCCGTCCTCGTAGGCCTGGCCGGGGACGGAGAGGAAGGTGATGGCGCTCGCCTGGGTGGCCATCACCGTCAGCCCGATGGTGGGCCAGCGCAGCTCGTAGGCGCCGCGCAGGAAGGTCTCCGCGTTGGCGTTCCCGCCGCGCGCCTTCCACTGCCCCCAGAGGATGATGAAGGCCGTCGTCCCCAGCAGCACCGCCCAGTCGAGCAGCGTCACGCGTAGGCCCTCGTCAACAGCCAGAAGAGGAAGATGAGCGCGGCCAGCACGCCCAGGACGAGCAGGTAGAGGTTTCGCCAGGAGCCCAGAAGCGGCGGCGCGTCCGACAGCTCCGGTCTGCGCTCCTGCGGCGGGGGCGTCATGGCGCCAGCAGGTTGGCCAACAACCGGTACGCACCCGGCACGCCCGCGGGGAGCTGACGGAAGAAGGCCAGGCCGGTGTAGACGAAGCGGCCCTTGCCGTGGCGGGCCACCAGCAGCGCGCCCTTGAGCGGCGGCTCGCCAGGGTCATTCAGCGCGAAGACCGGGCGGTAGCGCTCATCCCACTTCGAAGCGAAGTAGAGCCCGCGCTCCTGCACCCAGCCCTCGTAGTCCGCCGCAGTGAGCGCGTTGGGCCGGGCCAACAGCGGCTCGTCTGCGGCCAGCGGCGTCATCACCGCTGTCTCGTCCGTCACCCGGTCCCGGCCCACCTCCAGCGGGTAGGGGCCCAGCGAGCTCTTGAGCGGGCCCACCCAGCTGTTGGTGTTGTACTGGACCACCAGCCGCCCGCCCTGCTCCACGTAGCGCAGCAGCTTGTCGCGGTGGACCTCCAGCCGTGGGTTGGCGTTGAAGGCGCGCACGCCCACCAGAATCGCGTCGTAGGACTTGAGCACCTCCGTCGCCAGGCGCTCCTCGGGCAGCAGCGTGACGTCGTAGCCCACCGCCTGGAGGCTCTCCGCCACCTTGTCGCCCGGGCCGGGGATGTAGCCCAGCCGCCGCGCCTGGGTGGCCAGCGTCAACGGCACCAGCACCGCCTCAGAGGGCCGGCGCACGGTCAGCGGCGGCACGTGCTCATGGCTCACCGTCCGCACGCTCCAGGAGTCCTCGCGGCCCTCGGCGTCCACCACCACCACCCGCATCCGCGCTCGGGTCTTTTCACCCTTCGGCGGGGTGAGCTTGAACGAGACGGTCCGCTCCTCGCCCGGTGTGGCGAGCGCGAACGACACCTCGGCGGGCTCGGCCTTCCAGCCTTCGGGCAGCGCGAGCCGCACCTTGCCCTTGGCGTCCTTGCGGCCCGCCGCCAGCGTCACCTCCACCGTCTGCGGCGCGCCGTTGGGGAACATCACCACCTCGCGCGCGAGCGTGGCGGTCACGGCCGGCGCCACCTCGAAGGCGCGGTCCAGCTCGCCGCGCACCGGGTCCGTCCAGCGGTAGACCAGCGCGCGCGGGACGGTGACGCGCTGCCCGGCGAAGTCCACGGTGAAGCGGGCAACGACAGCGGCCTCCGCGGCTGGCGCGCCGGCGAGCGAACGGTCCGCGCCCTCCAGCTGGAACAGGCCGGGCGCGGGCGCCGCGCGCAGCCAGTAGGGCGTGCTCACCTGCGCTTGCGCGGGGAGCGTGAAGGGCGGGGTGAGGGTGATGGGCGCGTTGGGCAGCAGCGCCGCGCCCGAGGCCACCGGCGGCGCGCCCGGCAGCTCCACGCTCACCAGCGTCACCTGCGCGGCCGACCGGTTCTGCGCGGTGAGGGTGACCTTGAGCGCCTCGCCCGGGGGCGCGGCCTGCACCTCGGCCTCCGCGTCCAGGTAGAGCCCGGCGCAGCCCACCATCAGGCTTTCCGTCTCCTGCAGCTTGAGGGCCTTCCAGGGGTTCTCCTCCGGCAGCGCCATGAGCGCGGCGCGCACTTTCGCCAGGGCGGGGAGGCTGGCGTGGGGGGCGCGCGGGTCAAAGCCCTTGTTCGCGGCGTCGAGGGCCTGCTGCAGCGCCTCCGTCTTCGGGAAGCGCTTCCAGGTGAAGTCCAGCCCCTCGAAGGGGTCCTTCGTCGGACGGGCGCCGGCCAGCGGCGTGAAGTATTCGGAGACCGGGCCGCGCTCTACTGAAGCGCCGAAGCCCTGGCTCTTGTGCTGGCTGCGGCTCTGGGCGGCCACCTCGCCCCAGGAGCGGCCCAGCAGCGGGTCGTACCCGCCGACCTCGAGCTTGAGGAAGGCGGAGAGGTCCGCGTTCTCCGGGAGGTTCCACGTCGCGGTGTTGTTAAGCAGCCGGTCCGCCTTCCACGCGGGCAGCTGCTGCTCCGGGAAGCGCGCCGGGTCTGCTGCGGCGGCGAAGGCTTCGGCGGCGAGCAGCGCGGAGGCGGTGTGGTGTCCGTGATTCGGCGGCTTCGTGGAGAAGCGGGTGATGACCACGTCCGGCCGGAAGCGCCGGAAGGCCCCCACCACGTCGGAGAGGACCTCCTCCTTGCCCCAGACTTTGAACGTCTCCTCCGCGCTCTTCGAGTAGCCGAAGTCTCGCGCGCGGGTGAAGAGCTGCTCGGCGCCGTCAATCCGCCGCGCCGCGAGCAGCTCGTAGGTGCGGATGAGGCCCAGCAGCGTGTCCTGCTCCGTGCCGATGAGGTTCTGCCCGCCGTCGCCGCGGGTGAGCGAGAGGTAGCCCGCGCGCAGGCCCCGCGCGCCGACGAGGTGGGCCAACAGGCGCGTGTTCTCGTCGTCGGGGTGGGCGGCGACATACAGCACGCTGCCCACCACGCCCAGGCGGCGCAGGCCCGCGGCCAGCTCTCCGGCGTGGGGTTGCTTCGCGGGCTGCGCGAGCGCGTACGGCGGGTGGTGGGTGAGGCTCATGGCCAGCGGGAGGAGGACGGGCAGGAGGTGTCGCATCGGTTGGCTTGGGCGAAACCTACAGGACGCTGCAGCAGGCGTCGCCCTCGATGCAGCGACCTGCTATTTCATCGGGGCACGTGACGCCCTCCTTCTCCGAAGCGTGGCTGCGCGGTGATGCGTCCGCGCTCTCCCTCCTGCAGGACCGCTTCCGCCGCCGCGAGGCGCGCGCGGAGGCGGTACGGGCCGCCGCTGAGAGGCGCCTGCCGAAGGGCTTGCTGGACGCCCTCGTCGCCCGCAACGCGGCGCTGCCGCCCAGCGCGTCCCGGAATCGGAACCTGGAAGTGCTGGGGCAGCCTGGGACGGTGGCGGTGGTGACCGGGCAGCAGATGGGTCTCTTCCTGGGGCCGCTCTTCACGCTCTACAAGACCGCCTCCGCCATCGTCGCCGCGCGCGCGCTGCAGGAGGAGACCGGCCGGCCCTGTGTCCCGGTGTTCTGGATGCAGGATGAAGATCACGACCTGGCGGAGGTGGACCACACCTTCTTCCCGACCGGGCTCGGCCCGCCGCGGCGGGTGAGCCTGGGCGTGGCGGACGCCGCCGCCCACCGCGTCCCGGTCGCCCACCACGTGCTGGGCGAACAGGGAGCGAGCGCCATCGTGGAGCTCAAGGTGGGCCTGGCGGGCCACCCGCACACCGAGGAGCACGTGGGGCTGCTGGAGCGCGCCTACCGCCCGGAGGCCACGCTGTCGGAGGCGTTCGCGAACACCCTGGCAGCGCTGTTCGCCGACGAGGGCCTCATCGTGGTGGACCCGCGGGACGCGCGCTTCGCGCCGTTCGCCGCGCCGCTGCACCGCCGCGCGCTGGACGAAGCGCAGGCCTTGTTCGACGCGCTGCAGGGGAGCAGCCGCGCCCTGGCCGCCGCCGGCTTCGGCGAGCAGGTGCACCTGCGCCCTGGCGCCCCGCTGAGCTTCTTCTCACCGGACGGGCCTTCCGGGCCGCGCTACCGGATGGACCCGCTGCCCACCGGCGGCTTCGCGCTCGTCGGCCACCCGGACGGGGCGACGGTCACCGTCGACGCGCTGCGCTCGCACCTCGAAGGCGAGCCCCTGCGCTTCACCACCTCCGCGCTCCTGCGCCCGCTGCTTCAAGACTCGCTCTTGCCGGTGGCGGGCTACGTGGCGGGGCCCGGCGAGGTGGCCTACTTCGCCCAGCTGCCTGCGCTGTATGAGCGCCTGAGCGTGCCGATGCCGCTCATCATCCCGCGCGCGCGCTTCCGCGTGCTGGATGACCGGGTGCGCTCGCTGCTGGAGAAGCTGGGGCTGTCTCCGGACGAGGTGACCCAGCCGCGGGACGCGCTGCTGGCCCGGCTGGCCGCGCGCGAAGGCGAGGGCCGCTTCGAGACGCCGGAGGTGGTGGAGGCGCGGCTGAATGCGGGCCTCAAGGAAGAGCTGCGGCGCTTCGGCGAGAAGCTGGAGGCGCTGGACCCCAGCCTGTCGCACGCGCTCAACCGCACGCAGGAGACGGTGCAGGTGGCCCTGGGCAAGCTGGTGGCGAAGTACGGGCGGGCGCTGGCGCAGCGGGACGCGTCCCGGGTGGAGCGGGTGGAGCGGCTGCGCCACTACCTCTTCCCCGAGGGCGGGCCGCAAGAGCGCTGTTACGGGGCGCCGTACTACTGCGCGCGCTTCGGCACCCGCGGCTTCGTGCGGACGGTGCTGGACGCGGTGGAGCCCTTCTCCGGCGCGTCGAAGGACCTGTCCCCATGACAGCGGCAGCGGCGGAGGGCTTCGGCCTGGAGCTGCTCGCCTTCGGCCCGCACCCGGATGACGTGGAGCTGTTCTGCGGCGGGCTCCTGGCGAAGCTGGCGCAGCTGGGCCAGCGCACCGGCATCGTGGACGTCACCCGGGGCGAGCGGGCGTCGCGCGGCACGCCGGAGACGCGGGCGGCGGAGGCGGAGGCGGCGTCGCGGATGCTGGGCCTGACGGTGCGGGAGAACCTCGGGCTGCCGGACGGGTGGGTGCATCCGTGGGCGGGGTTCGACGCGCCGGATGCGGAGCGCGCCCGCAGCGCGCCGGTGGCCCGGGTGGTGGAGGTGCTGCGGAGGCTGCGCCCGGAGCTGGTGCTGGTGCCCTACGGCCGCGAGCGCCACCCGGACCACGAGGCGGTGAGCGCGCTGGTGACCCGGGCGCTCTTCTTCGCGGGTGTGAAGGGGTTTGAGGCGGAGCCCGCCGCACCGGCGTTCCGGCCGCGGCAGGTGTTCTACTACCCCATGCGACACCTGGCGGAGCCCACCTTCGTGGTGGATGTATCGGGCGCGCACGAGCGGAAGCTGGCCGCCATCCGCTGCTACGCGAGCCAGGTGGCGGTTTCGGCTTCTACAACCGCGCCTGCAGAGGGCGGGTTGCAGACGTTGGTGGGCTCGCCGCTGTCGCTCTCCTCCCTGGAGGCGCGGGACCGCTTCTACGGGGCGCACATCGGCGTCGCGCATGGGGAGCCGTACGTGACGACCCAGACGCTGGGGTTGGCGGACCCGCTGGAGCACTTCCGCCGGAATGCCTTCGAGGGCGCCCTGTTCTTCCCGGACCGCTGAAGGAGGCGCCTCTCCCGTGAACATCGGAATCACCTGTTTCCCGACGTTCGGCGGCAGCGGCCTCATCGCCACCGAGGTGGGCCTGGCGATGGCCGCGCGCGGGCACCGGGTGCACTTCATCGCCCGGGACCTGCCCGTCCGCCTGCAGGCCACCAGCGGGGACGTGTTGTTTCACGAGGTGACCGAGAGCGACTACCCGGTGCTCGCCCAGTCCAGCGCGTACCCCATCGCCCTGGCGTCGAAGATGATTGAGGTGGCCAGCTACGAGAAGCTGGACCTCCTGCACGTGCACTACGCCGTCCCGCACGCCACCGCGGCCTGGATGGCCAGCGAGGTGATGGGGGCGTCTGCGCCGCGCATCGTCACCACGCTGCACGGGACGGACATCACGCTGGTGGGGATTGACCCCAGCCACCTGCCCATCACGCGCTACTCCATCCTGCGCAGCCACTGCGTCACCACGCCGTCGGTGTTCCTGCGCAAGGCGACCTACGACGGCCTGGGCATCCCGGAGTCCTTTCCCATCCATGTCGTCCCGAACTTTGTCGACACCGCGCTGTATCAACCCGTACGGGACCGCGGGGTGCTGCGCCAGCTCTTCCCAGACATGAATGAGACAGAGCCCGTGCTCATCCATGTCTCAAACTTCCGGCCGGTGAAGCGCATCACCGACGTGGTGGCCATCTTCGCCGCGGTGAACGCGCAGCGGCCCAGCCGGCTGGTGCTGGTGGGCGACGGGCCGGAGCGCTCTGGCGCGGAGCGGGCGCTGCGAGAACAGGGGCTGGAAGGGCGCAGCGCGTTTCTGGGCAAGCGGGAGCGCTTCGTGGACGTGCTGGCGGCCTGCGACGTCTTCCTGCTCCCCAGCGAGCAGGAGAGCTTCGGGCTGGCGGCGCTGGAGGCGCTCAGCTGCGGGGTGCCGGTGGTGGCCAGCGACCTTGGCGGCATCCCGGAGCTGGTGCGCCACGGGGAGACCGGCTTCCTCGCCCCGCTGGGGGATGTGGCGGGGATGGCGCGGCACGTCCTCGAGGTGGCCCGCGACCCCGCCCGCTGGGCAGAGCGCTCCGCCCGGGCCCGGCAGGACGTGCTGGAGCGGTTCCAGCTGCGCCCGGCCATCGACCGCTACGAGGCGCTCTACCGCGACGCGCTGGCTCTCAGGCGCTGAGAGGAAGCGAGGCCGCAACCGTACCGCCGAAGTGCCGACAATGCGGGAGCGGGTGTTTCCGGAGGGCTACGGCATCCACTGTAAGGAGCAAGCGCTATGGCAGAGATTCGTCCTCCCTTCAGGTTGCCGAACGGAAAGCTCCTCGAACCGTTGGACCTCGGCGTTGTCCCGCGGAGGCAAGACTCGATGGACAGGGGCTTCGTTCAGCTGCGGCGTGTGGTGCTGACCCCAGGCGTGGGGCCGGAGGGCTGGGTCGACGGCCGGTCCGTGCAACCTTCGCTGGTCATCCCAGCGCAGGCGCAGCACCGGTACGTCTGGCTGGACCGGCTCGACCGGGAGCCGCTGCCCCAGACCCCGGCTGACACGGACCACGCCACGTTCCGCGCCGAGTTTGAGCGGGAGTTCCCCCACCTCGCGACGGGCAACTTCCGGCTGCATGAGGCGGGCGACGCGGACACCAGCTGGCAGCTGGCTGGCATGAGGGCGCAGAAGACCAAGGAACGCGAGCCCCGTCGGCGGGAGGAGGTGGAGCACTTCCTGGCAAGGACCGCCGACTACGAACCCATCTCCCCAAGCTTCTCGGTGCGGGGCGACGAGGCCAACATCCCGCTGCACGGCGAGGTGATGAAGGCGGTCACGCTGGGGGAGGGCATCACGCCGCGCGAGATTCTGACCCAGACGAACCGCGGCACCTGGATGATGGTGGTGGACCGCACGAAGAACCACCCCAAGGCGCGCTTCCCGGACCCGGTCATCCTCGAGGTGGAGAAGCCCGGCCAGGTCGAAGGCCCGCTCGCGGGCACCGGCACCCAGGTGTACGCCGCGCCGCGCCCCGCGGAGCTGCCGCGGATGAGCGGCGCCGTCGAGGAGCTGCTGGCCAACCCCGGCCACGTGAAGAACGAGACGGTCCACTGGGGGTAGCGGTGTCGGCTGGCCAACCCTGTACAGAACGAAGCGCAGGCCCGGAAAGAATTGCTGTCCGGGCGTGAACAGCAGGTCCTCAAGCCCGCGTGATCTTTCGCGGGCTCGGTGGGTACGTTCCTCGCAAGGCTCTGAGAGCCCCATGCGTGAGACCGACTCCAATCCCTACCTCATCCTGTGCTCACCGCGTGCGTGGGGAAAGCTGGAGAGCGTCCCCGCACCCACGCTGAGCCGCCTGCAGCACACGCTGCGCGGGTTGGCCCAGCGGCTGGCGGCGAACGGCGTGGATCCCCGCAGGCTCCCGCAGACCGGCACGCTGGATGTCGATGAGCACATCGCCGTGTACGAGCTGGACCCCTCGCGGCGGCGCATCATCCTCGAGGAGATTCTCCGGCGGCCGGTGATGACTCACTCGGAGTGACAGCCCGCGCGCCTGCTCTAAGCTCGCGCGCACATGCTTGGTCTCCTCCTTCCCGCGCTCCTCGTCGCGTCCCCCGCGCTGCCGGACGCCGTCCACGTCAAGACGCTCCAGGCCAGCTTCTCCCATGAGAACGCCTACGCGCTCTCCGACGGGAAGCTGTGGGTGAAGCCCAACCCGCTGACCGCGGGCGCGCGCGGCGAGTGGGCGCTCTTTGAGGGCAAGGGGGTGCCCTTCGGCAAGAAGGCGAAGTCCTTCGGCGCCGCGGACCGGCTGGTCGCCTTCTCCACCGAGGGGCTGATGGTGGTGGCGCTCTCCGACAAGGGTCGGCTCTACCTGTGGCAGCCCACGCTCTTTGAAGACACGGTCTGGCAGGAGCGGGTGGGCACGCCGCTGCCTGGGCCGCTGATGCTGCCCCCGTCGCGGGACTGGGCCTTCAGCATGAGCCTGCAGGTGGCGCCGAAGAAGCGGCGCACGCCCATGCACGACATCGTCTCGTATTACGAAGACACGGCCGGGAACAAAGTCGAGTTCGGGTTTACCGCCACGGTCTACACGCTGGACCCGGATGGGCAGCGGATTCGGTACTGGGATACGGGGCTGCCGCCCGCGTTCTACAAGGCCTTCGCCACGCCGGAGCGCGGGCGCTTCGTCGCCGAACGGCTGAGCGCTTCTGGCTCCACGCTGGCCGTCATCGACCGCGCGGGGCGGATGTTCACCCGGATGTTCGACTACGAGATGAACGGGGCGTGTCCCGGGCTGCGCTACACGTTCGAGCCGCGCAAGCAGGGGGATGGCATCCTGCCGCTGTTTGAAGCGGAGCGCGTGCTGCCGCTGGAGGGCTGGCGCGCGCAGCCGCCCGTGCCGCTGGAAGGGCAGGCCGAGCTCACCTCCAACGTCAGCCTTCACCTCACCGGCAAGGGCAACGCAGCGCGCGAGCTGCGCGTGCAGGGCAGGGACGGTGCGGGCCGGCTCGGGTACCACTTCAAGGCGCTCTTCGATGCCGCGTGGCAGTTCCAGCCCACGGGTGAGGCGTATGACCCGAAGCTCGTCCTGGCGCGCGGCGCGCCGCCGGTGGGACGGCAGCTGGCCCATGACTATACCGGCACGCTCTCGCAGCCGGGCGCGGCGCCGCTGCCGGTGGAGCTGCTGGGCTTCTACGCCTTCGACACGCCCGCCACCTTGCGCGTCCGCGCGGGGAGCACCTCGCTGGAGTTGACGCTCCACACGTTCGACGCGTGGGGCCCTACCGTCCAGCAGGCGGACCACCCGGACCTCGTCGGCCACGCGCTCGGCGAGCCCAAGCTCCTCGTCGGGACCCTGGAGGTGCCGGACGCGTTGCTTCAGTCCGAAGAACCGGAGACGAAGCGGATTGTCGACACCTACTTCCGGCGCTTGCACCGGATGCACCTGGCCTTCTCGCTCGCGGCGGACGATGTGCGCGTCGACGCGTGGACGCGGCCCGTTCAGCGCACGGACACCCGGTATTTCAATTACGCGCTGCGCGTGCCGCTGCGGCTCGAGCTCACCCGCACGCCCGGGCCAGACGAGCTGGCCCTCTACCGCGAGACCAACTTCACGCGGCTGGCCGAGGCGCCGTCCCTGGAGGTGGAGGGGTTGGACGCGCTCACCGCCGCGGACGGTCCGCGGCTGGACGCGGCGCTGGCGAGGAACCGCGCGCTGCTGGCGCAGATTCGGAAGTCCGGGCTCGAACGCCGGCTCACCCACCTGGGCGCCGGCGCGTTCTCCGCCACCGCCGCCGCCCTCTTCGTCCCGGTCAACGCTGTCTCTGACTTCCTGGACCTCCCCGCACGCCAGCCGCTCGCCGGCGGCCTCGCCCTCACCGGGGGAGCTCTGCTGCGCGACTATTCGCGCATGAACCTCACCCGCGTGCTCTCCAGCCCGGAGGACGAGCGCCGCGCCGTGAAACGGCTCCAGGCGCGGATTCGCGAGTACGAGCGCCGCCGCGCGAAGCTGCGATAGAGGCGCGCCGGAAGGAGTGGCGAGGAGGGTAGGAGGGCAGGGCTCCCTCCGTTCGCCTCGAGCGTTGCGCCGTCAGGCGCATAGTCGAGAGGTGGCACTGCCCATGGAGGGCACAGCGCTTTCTTGCCTACGCGATGCGCGATGAGCGCGAGCGCGCAGGCAGTCTGGACAGGGGAACGCGGGTCTTGGGCGCAGCTGTCCGTGTGCCCGCGCGGAGACGGGTGTGCTGCCAGCGCGGAGGCCCATATCCCAGAGGGTGGTCAAGGCAGGCGGGAGAGTCCCGGGCGGCTGCCGGCGGGCGCCCGCCGGCAGCTCGGACGTGGGCGCTCCGCATGGAGTCCGCTCCAGGTCCTGAACCCGCACTCCCCGAGGTGAGTCGTGCCTGCCTCGGTGAATTCTTGGGAGCTGTCCTCTCGAGGCCCGACAGGCGAAGGCGAAACATGCAGGGCGGTCAGACCAGACGCAGAAGTGATAGACGTTCTCGTCAATAGTGACGACAATGTCTATCACTTAAGCCCGTCCTATCCTCTGAACATCGAAACAACCGTCGCACATATACAGGTCAGAATAGTGCGATGAGTTCTCGTCAATGGTGACGATAACTTCTCGCACCTTTTCGAACATCCTCCGACGGGGACAGCTCGGGGGCTTGTCACCGCGGAGGCCTTGCACCTCGGGGAGCTCAGGGAGGGGAAGGAAGGTGCAGCAGGCCTGGCCGCAGCGGTCATGCTGCCGGCGGGCGCCCGCCGGCAGCCGCCTAAGACCTATCCCGCCTGCCTTGACCACCCTCTGGGATATTTGGCCTCCGCACCGGCAGCACATTCGTCCCCGCGCCGAAACACGGACAGCCGCGCCCAAGCCCCGCGTCCCCCTGTCCAGACTGCCTGCGCGTTCGCACCGGGCGCCGCGTCTTCACCAGCCCCTCCGAGCTGAAAAAACGCGCGTTGGTCCCCGGCGCAGGCGCGGTCTATAGAAGCGCCTTCCACTCGAAGGAGGGTGCCTGACGATGAAGATGCGCTCGCTGTTCGCCGCCTGCTGTCTCATGGCGTTCCCCGCCGTCGCGGAGCTGAAGCTGCCGCCGCCGAGCCCCTCGGCGATGGTGAAGCAGCAGGTGGGCCTGACCGACGTCACCGTGGAGTACTCGAGCCCAGGCGTGAAGGGCCGGAAGGTCTGGGGCGAGGTGGTGCCCTTCGACAAGCCGTGGCGGACCGGGGCGAACGCGCCCACCAAGATTACTTTCAGCCGCGACGTCACCTTCGGGGGCAAGTCAGTCCCGGCTGGCACCTACTCCCTGGCGACGCTGCCCACCGCGAAGGGCTGGACGGTCGTCCTCAACAAGGACGTGGGGCCCTGGGAGAACAAGCTCTACGACGCGAAGACGGAGGTCGCCCGGGTCACCGCCACTGCCTCCGCCATCCCCGTCCGCGAGCGGCTGGCGTTCCTCTTCACCAACACCACCGACACCGACACGTCGCTGGACCTGGAGTGGGAGGCGCTGCGCGTCTCTGTCCCCATCAAGATTGACACCGCGAAGATGATGGCGGCCAGCATCAAGGAGGCGGTGGAGGAGTCCTGGCAGACGCACGCTCAGGTCGCTCGCTACTACGGCAACGCCGGCAACGACCTGGAGGCCGCGCTCAAGTACGCGGACACGTCCTTGGGCATCGAGTCCAACTGGTACAACAACTGGGTGAAGGCGGAGCTCCTCGCCAAGAAGGGCAACTTCGCGGAGGCCCGGAAGCTGGCGCAGACCGCGTGGGACCTCGGGAAGAAGGACGAGAAGTCGTTCTTCGCCAAGACCCAGGTCGCCAAGGCGCTGGAGGAGTGGAAGAACAAGTCGTAAGCGCTTGCCTCAGGCCGCGCGTTTACAACGTGAACGCGCGCGCCCAGCGACGAGTGACTGAATTCACCAGTCGCCGCGTGGCTTTCCGCGCGAACCGGTGACGGGGGGCAACCGGAGACGAGGGGCGGGGAGAAACGAGGCTCTCTCCTTCCTCAGAGGTTGGCCATGTCCCTCAACGTCCCCCCGGCATCTGTCCGAACGTCCTCGCGCCCGCAGGAGCCGCAGCCTTCTGCCACTCCGCCGGTCATCACCAACGTCACCGACCCGCGGAAGAACGAGTGCTTCACCTTCGAGCCGGGTGAGGCCGCGGCGCGCAAGGTGCTTGAGCAGAACGGGACCCCCGCTGAGCTGACCTCCGCGTTCCCTGAGACGAAGTGGTTGGGCGCGTTTCAGCTCCCGGACGGCCGGAAGCTCGCCAGCCCCTTCCTGGCCAAGACGGACATGAACGTTGCCTATGGCAAAGGCGACCTCGACTACGCGACGCGGTTGACGCAGGGGACGGGGTTCGCGCCCGTGGCGCTGCAGGCAGCGGACGGGTCCAAGCGGGCGGTCTTCGAGGTGCTCTCGCTCGACTACGGCCAGGACACGCTGAACAAACCGTACGCCGAAGCGGCGGTGGCGATGCTGGTGGCGCCGAAGTCCACCCCGGTGGTGGTGCCTGACGTCAACGGCTTCTCCACGGTCGCGGCCAGCGCGGCGCCCGGTGTGCGCCTGATGAATCTGGGTCTGGTGTTGAACGAGCAGGAGCCCATCGACTGGGGCCGGCAGCTGCTGGGCCTGGACAAGCACGCGGGCGAGGTGGAGGTCGCGGACGACGACGCTGGCCGGGACATCGCGGTGAGCGACGACAAGGGCCAGCCGGTCTTCGCGTTCAAGGACCTGCAGCTGAGCCAGGCGCAGCAGTTCCAGCAGGCTCCGCAGATGGCGCAGGCGTTCGGCATCCCGGTGGAGGCGCTCGCCGCCTTACCCACCACCGTCGCCTCCCGCATGGTTCACAGGGATGTGAACAACGGAGACGTCGTGGGCACTGCGTTCACCACCGCGATGAGCCCGGAGGCCGTCTTCAACCTCGCGCAGGGAGACGGTGGCTTCGAGGTCGGCGCCTCGTCCAGCCCGCTCGCGCAGGTGCTGAGCAAGAGCGACTTCAAGCCCGAGGTGTACTGGCACGACCCGAAGGCGCTCTTCGCCTACGGCGCGGAGGCCAGCGTGCTCCCGCCTCCGCCTGAAGCCCCGGAGGCCTGACCGGTTCGACTTGCCTCAGACGCGTGGCATAGGGTCTTGCCCCGGAAGCACCATGCCACGCCATCGCGAGAAGCCACAACGAACGAACGAAGGGGTGCGGTTGAAGGGTCTCCGGGAGACGCTGGGGCTGACGCAGCGGGAGCTGGCCACCGAATTCAACGTCACCGCGGGCGCCATCGCCCAGTGGGAGAACGGGGAGCGCACGGTCGCGGGGCCCATCCTCAAGCTGGTGCAGCTGTACGAGCGCGAGCTGGAGGCGCCTCACGACCGGGTGGCGTCCCGCTGGAGTCCGCCCACGGGCTGGCTCCGGCGCAACGGGTCCGTCGCCGTCGCCTCCGCGTTCTGGCTGGGCCTGCGACCGCTGCTGGGCGCGGACGCGAGCTCCGTCGCCGGCAGGACCCGCATGGCGCTGGCCCGCAACTACGTCCGGCTGGTGGGCGACTTGAAGGGCTTGGCGATGAAGCTCGGCCAGCTGGTGAGCTACATGGACTTCGGGATGCCGGAGCCAGAGGCCGCGCTACTCGGTTCGCTGCAGACCACGAGCCGCGCCATGCCCGCCTCCGAGGTGGGCCGCGTCGTCCGGGAGGAGCTGGGGAAGCTCCCCGGTCAGCTGTTCGAGGAGTGGGTGCCAGAGCCCATCTCCTCGGCGAGCATCGGCCAGGTGCACCGGGCCGCGTTGGGCTCCGGCGAGCCGGTGGCGGTGAAGGTGCAGTACCCGAAGATGGTGGAGGCGCTGAAGGCGGACCTCGGCCACATCCGCCGGCTGGACCGGGCAGTCTGCCTGCTCTGGCGGGGACAGCAGGCAGGGGTGATCTACGCGGAGATGGGCGCCCGCTTCATCGAGGAGTGCAACTACATCCAGGAGGCGCGCTGGCAGGAGCGGTTCCGGGAGCTCTTCGCCGGCCACCCCACCATCGTCGTCCCCGAGGTCATCAAGCGCCTGTCGGCCCGTCGCGTGCTCACCACCCGCTTCTTCGCCGGCGCGCCGTTCGCCGCCTTCGCCGCGGCCGCCAGCGTCGCGGAGCGCGAGCGCGCGGCCACTGCCCTCCTCGAGTTCCACTGGACGTCCCTCCTGCGCCGCGGCTGGTTCCACACGGACCCCCACCCGGGAAATGTGCTGTTCGGCGAGGACGGCCGGATGGGCTTCGTCGACTTCGGCCGGGTGCAGGAGCTCTCCAGCCGCTTCCTCGGCCAGTGGCGCCGGGCCATTCGCGCCACGTTGGAGCGCGACCGCGACGGCGTCTCCAAGGTGTGTCTGGAGATGGGCACCATCCCTGCGCCGGACACCTTCAACCACGCCTATGGCTACCGGTACATGGCCACCTTCTACCGGCCCTTCCTCACGGAGCGCTTCCGCTTCACGCCCGCGTACCTCCGCCAGCTCTGGCGGGTGTGGGTGACCGACAACGTGAACGCGCTCAACACCAGCTATCCGGCCGACATGGCGTTCTTCAACCAACTCACCTTCGGCCTCGGCTCGGTGCTCTGCCGGCTGGACGTGGAGGTGGGCTGCCGCGCGCTCCTGCTTGACCTGCTCTACGAGCCCGGCGAGCGCCGGCCCGCGCCGTTCTCTCAGGAGGAGCTGGCTGCGCTGGAGCTTTGAGCCGCCGGCGTGGCTATCATCCGCCGCACCATGGCGACCTCCCGCTCCGTCCTCTCTGTCGACAACCCGTATTCCGGCCAGACCGTCTGCGAGCTGCCGCTGCTCTCCGCGGACGAAGCGCACGCCGTCGTCCAGCGCGCGGCGCAGGTGCAGGCCCGCTTCGCCAAGAGCCCGGTGAAGGAGCGCGTGCAGCTGGTGCGCGCGTTCTGCGAAGCGGCGAAGGCGAAGAAGGAGACCATCGCCTCTGACATCACCCGGATGATGGGCAAGCCCCTCAAGCAGGCCCGCGGCGAAGTCGACACGATGATTGACCGGTCGCTCTACATGGCGTCCATCGCCGAGGAGGCGCTGAGGGACCGGGCGCTGCCGGCGAAGGAGGGCTTTGCCCGCTTCGTCTCGCGAGAGCCGCTGGGTGTGGTGCTGGACATCGCGCCGTGGAACTACCCGCTGCTCACCGCGGTGAACGTCATTGTCCCCGCCGTGCTGGCCGGGAACTCCGTCGTCATCAAGCACGCTTCGCGCACCCCGCTCTGCGGCGAGCACTTCGCCGGCGCCTTCCGCGACGCGGGCGCGCCGGACGGCCTGGTCCAGGCGGTGGTAACCAGCCACGCAGTTGTCTCGCAGCTCATCGCCCGGCCCGAGGTGGGCTTCGTGGCCTTCACCGGCTCCGTCCCCGGCGGGCGGCAGGTGTACGGCGAGGCCGCCAAGCGCTTCATCGACGTGGGCCTGGAGCTGGGCGGCAAGGACCCCGGCTATGTCGCCGAGGACGCGGACCTGGCGCACGCCATCGAAAACCTCGTCGACGGCGCGTTCTACAACGCGGGCCAGAGCTGCTGCGGCATCGAGCGCATCTACGTGCACCAGAGCCTCTACGACCGCTTCGTGGAGGGCGCGGTGAAGGCGGTGGCGGCCTACAAGCTGGGAGACCCGCTGGAGGAGGCCACCACGCTGGGGCCGATGGCCACCCCGGACGCGCCGGGCTTCCTCGAGAAGCAGGTGAGCGAGGCCAAGGCGCTGGGCGGCCGGGTGCTCTGCGGCGGCGCACCGCTCTCCGTCGGCGGCAAGGGCCGGTTCTTCGCGCCCACCGTCGTCGCAGAGGCGACGCACCGGATGGCCCTGATGGTGGAAGAGAGCTTCGGCCCCATCGTCGGCATTGCCCCGGTGAAGGATGACGCCGAGGCGCTCAAGCTGATGAACGACAGCCCCTACGGGTTGACCGCCGCGGTGTGGACGGGCTCGCAGGAGCGCGCGATGGAGCTGGGCCGCGGCCTGCAGACCGGCACCGTCTTCATGAACCGGTGCGACTACCTGGACCCCGCGCTGCCGTGGGTGGGGGTGAAGGACTCCGGGCTGGGGTGTTCGCTCTCAGAGCAGGGGTTGCTGACGCTCACCCGGCCGAAGAGCTTCCACCTGCGCCTGAGGACGTAGCGCGCCCAGCGCATACCGGGGCGCTACTCTGCCGGGATGCTGATGCTGAGTTGACTGCCCAGCTCGCGCAGGAGGCTGTCCAGCTCCTGGTCATTCAGCCGCAGGTCCGAGGAGAGCTGCGCGCGCAGCGCCTCCAGGATGGCCAGGCGGATCCGCGCCAGCCGGCGGGAGAGGGTGGACTTGTGCGCGCCGTACATGCCGCCCAGCCGTTCCAGGCTCACGCCGTTGAGGAAGTGCAGGCGCAGGAGCGCCCGGTCCCGCACCTCCAGGGTGCTGAACGCGCCCTCGAACGCCGCCTTGAACCGGGGGCCGTGCTCCGCCTTCAGCAGCTGGAGCTCCAGGTTCCGGTCCGAGTCGTACACGTCGCCGCCCAGCGGCTCCGACAGCCTGCCCTGCTCCTGACTGCGGGCTTCCAGCGCCATCCGGACGGCGATGGTTCGCACCCAGCTGCGCAGCGGCGCCGCGCCGGTGTAGTTGACGAGCTTGGCCGGCGCGCCGTCGACGCTGACGAGCAGCTTGCGCCGCAGGTTCTGCAGGACGTCCTCGCAGGCGGCGCCCGGCCCCAGCACTCGGGCGATGTTGCCGCGCACGGTGGAGAGGACGTGGCGCTCCAGCGCCTCCAGCGCCCCTGCTTCGCCCAGCACGCACGCCACCGTCAGCAGGTAGTCCTCCAGGTGCCGGGGAAGGGGCACCCCCCGCGCGAGATGGACGGTCAGGTGGTCTCGCAGCCGCTGCCGTGCGGGTGCCAGCGCCGGGAAATGCGCCTCGGCTTCGGTGAGCAGCGCTTCAAGGGTCACGGTGCGGTCCACCTCGGAGGAGGCCGAAGCCTCGGCGATTCGCCGCCTGAAAAGGAAGGGTCCGCCGCCGGCATTCCTGTCATTTTCGAGTTGAATTTCCGAAGCGGACGGTGGTGCCGCTAGTGTCGCGCGCCCCAATGCTCTCGCAGACGCCTGGCTGCCCGGATGAGGAGCGGCTGGCAGCCTTCGCCCTCGAGGCGCTCCAGCACCCGGGCCTCGAGGCGCACCTGGATGTCTGCCCGCGCTGCCGGTTCGTAGTGAGCGAGCTGTTGCAGACGACCACCGAGGAGCCGCACGCGCTGGCCTCCATGCAGGAGCGCTACCAGGTCCGGTCGTACACCGGGGCGGGCGGGATGGGCCGCGTCTTCGCCGCCTACGACGTCAAGCTGAAGCGGCAGGTGGCGCTCAAGCTGGTCCACAGCGGGCCGCTCGCGGGGGACGCCACGCCCGCCGCGCTGCTCTTGCGCGAAGCGCAGGCGCTGGCGCGGCTCTCCCATCCCAACGTCGTGCAGGTCTACGACGTCACGTCGGCGGGCGATGACGTCTTCATCTCCATGGAGTACGTGGCCGGGCAGACCCTGTCCGAGTGGCTGTCGGAGCGGCCGCGCTCGCGCCGCGAGGTGGTGGAGACCTTCCTCGCCGCCGGCGAGGGGTTGGCGGCGATCCACGACGCGGGCCTCTTCCACCGCGACTTCAAGCCGTCAAACGTGCTGGTGGGCGCAGACGGCTGCGTGAAAATCTCCGACTTCGGCTTGGCCGCGCTGGCCCGCGAGGAAGGCCGGGACGAGCCCCGGGGCGGCACGCCGGCCTACCTCGCGCCCGAGCGCCTGCGCGGCCAGCCCGGCGATGACCGGTCGGACCAGTACAGCTTCTTCGCCGCGCTCTTCGAAGCGCTCTGCGGGGTGCGTCTGTCGTCGGCCGCGACGGCGGACGGCGGCTGGCGCTTCCCCGGCTCTGCGCGGGTGAGCCGCAGGCTCAAGGCGTCCCTTCGCCGCGGGCTGTCGGTGGACCCCGCGCGGCGCTTCCCGGGCATGCGGGCCGCGCTCCACGAGCTGGACCGCCCCTTCTGGAAGCCGGTGCACCCGGTGCGTGCCGCGGCCCTCGTCGCGCTGACCCTGGTGGCGGCCGGCGCCGTCTGGCAGTGGCGGCTGCAGCGGGTGCGCGCCTGCGAGGCGCGGGGGGAGGGCATCCGCGCGCTGTGGAGCCCGGCGCGGCAGCGGGCGCTGCACACCCACTTCGAGGCCGCGGCGGGGCCGGAGGGCCTGGCCATGTTCTCCGCCGTGGAGCGCGCGGTGGAGGCGTTCAGCGCGTCCTGGAGCTCGGCGATGCGCGACGCCTGCCTGGAGCCTTCGCCCGCGCTCGCCCTCGCCCGCGCGGAGTGTCTGAGCCAGCGGCACGCCGAGCTGGACGCGCTGCTCGGGTTGCTTCAGGACGCGGACCGCCCGCTGGTCTTCGACGCGCCCCGCGCGGCCCAGTCGCTCTCTCACCCGGGCACCTGCGCCGCGGAGGTGGAGACGCACGCGAACGACCCTCGCGCGCAGCAGCTGGCTGCGGTGGTTGGGCGGCTCAAGGCGCTGGCCTCCGCAGGCAAGTCGGAGGCCGCGCTCGCCCTCTCGCCGGAGGCGGAGGCCCTGGCGGCGGCGCTGGGGCGGAAGTCGGAGCTGGCATCCCTGCTGATTCTGCGGGGACGAATGCTGTACGGGCGGGGCGAGCAGGTCGCCTCCCAGGCCCCGCTCTTCGAAGCCGCCGCCCTGGCCCAGGAGGCGCGCGAGGAGGCGCTGGCGGTGAAGGCGTGGCTCCTGGTGAGCACATCGGCGCGCGGCATGGGCAAGCTGGAGGAGGCGGCCCGCGCGCTGCGGATGGCAGAGGTCCTGGCGCCACGCGCGACAGGTCCGCTCCTGCAGCTGGAGCTGCGGGTGTCGCAGGCCATCCTGGCGTCCCAGCAGGGCGCCTTCCCGCAGCTGGGCGCGTTGCTGCAGCAGGCCCTGGAGCGCGCGGGTCGTCTGTCGGAGGATGACAGCGAGGACGCGCTGCGCGTCCGCCTCCTGCTGGGCCACGCGCTCTTCCAGGCCGGACGTTTCGAGGACGCGCTTCGGGTGGACCGTGCCCTCCTCGAGGTCCGGCGCCGGCAGATTGGAGACCTTCACCCCGCGGTCGCCGAGCTTCACGCCTCCATCTCTGCCTCGCTCGGCGCGCTCGGCCGCTTCGACGAGGCGCTTCCGCACGCCAAGCGCGCGCAGGAGGTGATGGTGGCCACGCTGGGCGACAAGGCGCCGCGGCTGGTCAGCCTCTACAACAACCTCGCGGCGCTGCACGCGGATCAAGGCCGCTACGCGGAGGCCATCCCTCTGGCAGAGCAGGGGCTTTCGCTTGCTCGCCAGCTGCCCGGCGCGGACGTGGCGCGCACGGCCCGGCTCACCACCAACCTGGGGGTGATGCAGGCGCTCGCCGGGGATTTGCGTTCGGCCACCCGCAACTATGAGGAGGCCCTGGCGATGCTCGCGCGGCGCGGAGGAGACTCGCCGGACGCCATCATCACCCTGTCGCAGCTCTCATTGGCCCGGTTGGCGGAGGGGCGGCTGTCGGAGGCGAAGCGGACAGGGGCGGAGGCCGTGGCGTTGCTGGAGCGGTTGCAGGCGCCGGTCAATCGGTTCAGCGTCGCCTACCTGGCGCTGGGCGCCGCGCTCAGCGAGTCCGGGGAAGCGGGCCGGGCGCTGCGCGTCCTGCAAAAGGGGTGGGGCGACGGGCAGCTCTCCAACGCGACCAGCGCTGCGCGGGCGCTGTGGAGGCTGCACCTGGGCCGCGCGCTGTGTGAATCCGCGGAGGATTGCGTTCGCGGCCGGGCCCTGCTGCGCCAGGGGCTGGAGCTGATGCAGACAGACGCAAAGTCGCGCTCGGCAGAGGCGTCGCGCATCCGGCGCTGGGCCGAGCGCAGATTGGCCGCGAAGTGAGGCCTCGTCAGGTGCAGGTGTTGCCAACGCCGCAGGTGCCGGAGCAGCACTCGGTGCCTGAGACGCACGCGCTCCCGGCGCGCTTGCACCAGCAGACCTGCTGCTGCGCGTCCAGCATGCAGCTGTAGGGCGCCCCGCGCGTGCAGTCCCCGGGGCCGGAGCACGCTTGCCGGCAGGTGCCCTGTCCATCTCCCGCCGGGTCGTAGTTGCAGATGCCGCCCGCGCCGCACGTCCGCGCCACGCCGGAGCAGGTGCCGATGCAGTAGCCGGCGGGCCGGCCGGTGTCGCACAGGCCGGTCTCGCACTCGGTGTTGCCGGCGCACGTCGCGCCGTACTTCTTCTTGCCCTTGTCCTTCAGCTCGCACAGCCGCGACCACAGGTTGCAGCCGTAGCCCGCGCCCGCGCCCGCGCACTGGGCGTCGGTGTCGCAGAGGGGGAGGCAGAAGTACTTGCCGTTGGTGGCGCCGTAGCAGGCGTAGCCCGGCCGGCAGCGGCCGTTGGTGCCCAGGCCGTTGCCGGTGCACACCGGGTAGCAGACGCTGTAGGCCGCGCTGCCGAAGCAGGTGCCGCCGTTGCAGCCCGCGTCGGAGGCGACGTCGCAGCGCTCGGTGACGCAGGAGCCGTTCGGGTAGCCGAAGCTCCGCTCCGTGCGGCACTTGGCGCCCTTGCACTGGCCGTCCTCCGAGCAGGGGGCGCCGTCGGCGAGGTTGGCGCAAGCGGGGGCGGTGCCGCAGTTGAGGTCCGCGCAGTCGATGGCGCGGTTGCAGTTGTTGTCGGCGCCGTCGTCGCAAATCTCCGGCGCGGAGGTGCAGTCCGGGTCCTCGCAGTCCGCCTTGCCGTCGCCGTCGTTGTCCTGCGTGTCGCCGCAGGCGGTCTCTTTCCGGGCGAGGTCCGCGCACACGCAGCCGGTGCCGCAGGAGGCGTTGGCGCAGCCGGCGTTCGCGCAGTCGAGCGTGGGGCAGGCGCCGCCGTCGGTCACCGCCAGGCGGCAGACCTCGCCCACGCACTCCTCGTCGGGCTGGCAGTCGTCGCGGGTGTTGCAGCGGAAGGGCCCCTTGGGCGGGGAGATGAACTGGCAGGCGAGGCCACTGCCCACAGCCGCGAGGAGCAACAGTCGGACCCGTCGCCTCACCATCCGAGCAACACCCAGACACCGGTGAGCGCCACCGCGGCGCCCCCTGCACTCACGGCCACGGTGAAGTGCGTGTTGGCCCGCCCCGTCGCTGCGAGCGCTTCGGCCCGCGTGAGGCAGGAGACCTGGCCGCCCGCGATGGGGTCCGCGCGCAGGCACCCGGCCTGGCTTGCGCTGACGGCGCCGAGCACGGCGAAGGTGGCTGCGGTCACGCCTGCGGCGATGGCGGTCACCCCAACAACTGTGCGGGCGGGGCGGCTGGGCTCGGGCCTTGCCACCAGCTCCGCGCTGGTGGGCACGGCGGGCTGGGGCTGGGCCTGTGGCTGCGCGGCTGGGAGCGGGGCCTCCTGCTGCGGGGTTCGCTCAGGGCGGTCGTCTGCGGGGGGCGGAGCGACGGCCACGGGTGCGGGCTGCGCCAGCGTGGCGTGCAAGGCCTTGGCGAACGCGTCGAAGTGGGGGTCGACGGCGTCCATGCCTTCCTTGAGGGAGAAGACGAAGTCGCGGCGCAGGAGGGTCTTTCCGTCGTGGCTGACCGCGCTGACGGAGACGGCGACGTCCGTGCGCACCTGCGTCACCGCCAGGGCGACGAGGAACTCCAGCTTGAGGTTGGCCGCGAGCTTTGCCAGGCAGCGCGCGCTGTCGTTGCAGCGGGCAGCGTCCGTCACGCCGACGCCGCGCAGCTCCATGAGGAGGTCGCGAGGGGTGGCGCGCTGGGGGAGCTGGGCGGCGGTGAGCGCTGCCGCTGCGCGCTCTGCCAGGTGGGCGGTGAAGGCGGGCTTCGCGGCGATGCGGCGGCTGATGACGACGCCGGTGGGTGGGGGAGGGGCTGCGTGCAGGGCGCAGGCGAGGAGGTACGCGGACAGCATCGGGGGATAGTACACCGGCGCGCAGTCGAGAGGCGGCGGGGTGCGGGCTTCGGGGAATGGTGTCTCGGGTTGCGGGCTGCGGGGTGTCTCGGGTTGCGGGTCTCGGGCTGCGGGCTTCGGGCTGCGGGGTGTCTCGGGCTGCGGGCTTCGGGGAACGGTGTCTCGGGCTGCGGGCTTCGGGGAATGGTGTCTCGGGCTGCGGGCTTCGGGGAATGGTGTCTCGGGTAGGGTTTTCGTTGCCGCGTTCGCGTTCGTTTACGCGTTCGGGCCCGGGTAGGGGAGCGGGAGCGGGCCGGGGGACCCGGTGCGCGGGCCCAGTACTAGCGCCCGAACTTCCTCCGCAGCTCCCGGAAGTACGGTCCCGCCTCAGGGTCTCCCGCGAGCGCTTTGGTCTCCGCGGCGTTGAGCAGGAGCAGGTACTGGGCGTCGTCCGCGGTCACCCGTTCCTGCCGGATCTCCTCGAGCAGCTTCGCGTCCCCGCCCGCCTTGCGCCGAACAGGCGCAGCCGCGCGCCGCCGCTCCGTGGCCGCCTCGGAGGGCCGGCGCTCGAGGGGCGCAGCCACGGCCGGTTTCTCCTCCGGAGGCGTGGGCATCACCGCCGGCACGACATTGAGCGCAGGCGGGCTCTCGATGGACGGAAGCGCGACGTCCGCCTCCTCCGGCACGGGCTCCGGCGTATTGCGGTTCCGGAGGAACAGCCCCGCGCCCACGGCACAGAGCGCTGCTATCCCTCCCAGCACCAGCGCGGGCACCGCCTTCGACCGCGGGACCCGGGGGACCTCCGGCACCTTCCCGGCGCGCAGGTCCCTCAGCGCCTGGGCGAGCACTTCTGCCGAGGCCGGGCGATCCGCGGGCAGCTTCGCCAGCAGCTGGTGGATGAGGCGGCAGACGTCCAGCCGCAGGTGGGGCGCGAGCTCCTGCAGCGGCCGCGGCGTCTCCCGCTCATGCGCCATGATGAGCGCGACGAGCGACGTGGCGGAGAACGGCGACGCCCCCGCGAACAACTCATACGCGATGACGCCCAGCGAATAGAGGTCCGACCTCGGCCCAATCCGCTCCGCGCGGGCCTGCTCGGGGGCCATGTACCCGACGGTGCCGGAGACCAGGTCCCGGGTCTGGACGATGGAGCCGTTGGGGGCGGCGGCGCGCTTGGCGAGGCCGAAGTCGAGCAGCTTCACGTAGCGGCCGCCGTCCGCCTGCCGCACGATGAAGATGTTGCTCGGCTTGAGGTCGCGGTGGATGACGCCGGCCTTGTGCGCGGCGGCGAGCCCGGTGGCGATTTCCTCCAGCAGCGCCAGGCCCTCGTCTTCGCGCATCGCCCCGCCATCGCGCATCAGCGCGGAGAGCGGCTCGCCGTCGAGGTACTCCATCACCAGGTAGTGGCTGCCCAGCACCTCCAGCTGCCCGCAGCCGAAGACATCCACGATGGCGCGGTTGCCGATGGCGGACGCGGTGCGCGCCTCCTCGATGAAGCGCTCCATCTCCCGCGGGTTCGCGCCCAGCTCGGCCCGGAGAATCTTCACCGCCACCGACTTGCCGATGATGGGGTGGACCGCGCGGTAGACGATGCCCATGCCGCCCGCGCCAATCCGTTCCACCACCCGGTACTCGCCCACGATGGTGCCGATGACCGGGTCCTGCGATTGAGAGGTCTGTCCCACCGCGAAGCCGGGCTCCACCGCCGGGGCCGCGGGCTCTTGCCGCGGCGCGCCCACGGGCGTCATCGCGTCGGACCTTCGCACCTGGGTGGGCCCGTGCGCCTGGGCCAGGTCCCGTTCACGGTGCGTGTCAGCCTCCGCGCGGTCAGCGGATTCCATTGGCGCTCGGCGCGCATGGCCCGTGGAGGCGTCACGTGGATCTCTTCCCATCGGCGGGCTGCATCAAAGCATGGTGGGAGCTTCGACTACCAAACGGGTGATAACGCGGCTCGTCATCCAAGAGCGAGGGCGCCACTCAAAAGGGTCGCCGGCCGGCGACACGAGAGGAAGGAGGCTTTGACCCCTCTGAGGGCGTTTGGAATGGTCTGCGACGTCAAAGGGGCTGGGCCAAAAACCTAAGGAGCGTCGATTGTCCCTTTCGGCACGGACGGCGTCGTTCATCGTCTGCGGTGCGCTGGTCGGCGGCTGCTGGGGTTCCGGAACCGTCGAAGCGACGATGGGCGGGACCGCGATGACCGGCCCCGACGGCTCCACGGTCGTCATCCCCTCCGGCCCGGACCTGCGCGTTGTGGTCCCGGAGCCGCTCCATCGCCTCAACCGGCTCGAATACAACAACACCGTTCGCGATCTGCTGGGGACCACGCTCACCCCCGCGGATGCGTTCCCTCCCGACCCGGTGCTCGAAGGCTTCGACAACGTCGCCAACATCCTCAACCTGCCGCCCTCGCTCTTCGCCCTCTACGCGGACGCGGCGCGCGCGCTCTCCGAAGGTTCGCTGCACACGCGGCCCCGCTATACGCAGACCCTGGACGCTCAGGCGCTGGGCATGGCGGGCGGGCAGGGTGGCTTCCTCTTCGAGAACTGGGCCTGGTCCATTGATGGCAGCTTCAAGGGCAAGCTCCAGCTGGCCCTCGACGAACGGGTGACGCTCTCTCTCCTGGTCGGCGGCTTTCACACCGCCGGGACCGCCACGCCCGTCATCACGCTGAAGGTGGATGGGGCGGCGCTGAAGACGTGGACTGTCACCGCCTCCCCCTCGGCGCCCGTGGTGCTGTCCGTTGCCACCAACCTGACCAAGGGCACGCACGCCGTCGAGCTCAGCTTCGACAACCGGTACAACCAGCCCGCCGAGAACGAATACAACCAGGTGGTGCTGGGCTACGTGCAGGCGGTCAGCGACGCCACTGTGGTCCCCGGTGAACGCGCCGCCATCTACACCTGCGAGCCCTCCGCTTCCCAAGACCCGGACGCCTGCTACCGGCGCATCGTCACCGGCTTCGCTCAGCGCGCGTGGCGCCGGCCACTCTCGCCAGAGGAGGCGGACGCGGTGTCGTCACTCTGGCAGCGCCTGGCGGTCACCGAAGGGAAGGATGAGGCGGTAACGCTCAGCGTGCGCGGCGTCCTGCTCTCCTCGAAGTTCACCTACCGCCCCAGCTTCGAAGGGCCCGCCGGAAAGTCGCCCTTCGCCCAGTGGCGGCCGCTGGATGACCACGTGCTGGCCTCCCGGCTCTCCTACTTCCTGTGGAGCAGCATGCCGGACGAGGCGCTGCTGGCGGACGCCGCCGCGGGCGTGCTGCGGACGAATGAAGGCCTGGCCGCGGCGGTGCAGCGGATGCTGAAGGACCCGAAGGTGAAGGGGCTGCGGAACGGCTTCGCGGGGTCCTGGCTGGGGCTGCGCGCGCTGCGCACCGCCAGCCCCGACAAGGCCCATTTCCCCGCCTTCGACGAAGCGCTGCGCGAGGCGATGTCGGACGAGAGCGAGCTCTTCTTCGACGACTTTTTGCGGAACGGGCTGCCGCTGCGGCAAATGCTCACGCCCAGCTTCGGCTTCCTGAACGACCGGCTGGCGCTCCATTACGGCGTGCCGCTGCCTGGGAAGAGCACGCTGACCCGGGTGGAGCTCCCCGCCGGCGCACGCCGTGGCCTGCTGATGCAGGGCGCGTGGCTCACCGCGATGTCGGATCCGCTGGAGACCTCCCCCGTCCGGCGCGGCCGCTTCGTCCTCGAGCAGCTCCTGGGAGAGCACATCCCGCCGCCCCCTCCCGGCGTCCCCGTTATCCCCCTGAGCACCGAGGGGCTGACCATGCGCCAGCGGCTGGCCAAGCACCGCGAGGACCCCAAGTGCGCCAGCTGCCACAACACCCTGGACCCGGTGGGCCTGGGGCTCGAGGAGTTCGACGCCATCGGCACCCGGCGCGACACCGAAGAGGGGCGCCCCGTCGACGCCAGCGGCGCGCTTTCGCCTGACCGGCCCTTCAACGGCGCCACGGAGATGGCGGCGCTCGTTCAGAAGGACCCGCGCTTCCAGGCTGCCCTGGTGCGCAAGCTCTTCGCCTATGCCCTGGGAAGAGAGCTGGTGCCCGACGATGAGGGTTTCATCGCCGAAGTGGAGCAGAAGTTGGCCAAGCGCGGTGACCGGCTGGACGCCCTCATCGAGCTCATCGTTCTCTCCCCCAACTTCCGCATGCACCCGGAGGCCAGCCCGTGAGCATCTCCCGACGAAGGTTCCTCGGAGGCGCCGCGGCGCTGGTCGCCCTTCCCGCGTTCGAGTCGTTGGCCCTGCCGCGCAGCAGCGCCAAGCGCTTCCTGGTCTACTTCCTGCCCAACGGGCGGACGCCGACGACCTGGGTTCCGTCGGTGCAGGGGACCGGTTTCAACTTCCCCACCGCGCTGGCGCCGCTGCAGTCCTTGCGCAGCGACCTGTTCGTCATGTCGGGCTTCTACCACACGGCGGCCAAGCTCTCCCGCGGCGCCGGGGACCACGCGCTGGGCACCGGGCCTCTGCTCACCAATGTTCCCTTCGACCGGCCCAGCACCCTGCAGAGCGACATCTCGCTGGACCAGCTGCTGGCGCGCGAGCTCAAGACGCCCACGCGCTTTCCCTCCCTGCAGTGGGGCTGCGGACAGGCGGCGGCGTGCGACTTCGGCGCGTCCTGCACGTACACCCAGACCCTCTCCTGGAGCGGGCCGGGCGCGCCTCTGGCGCCGGTGTGCAAGCCTCTGGTCGCCTTCAACCAGCTCTTCTCCGGGACCGACGAGGGCGCCACCCAGGCGGAGCAGGCGCGGCGTCGCGAGTCGCTCAAGAGCGTCCTGGACTACGTCACCGCGGACGCGAAGAGCCTGCAGACGCGCCTGTCGCCCTCGGACAAGGTCCGGCTGGACGAATACCTCACGTCGGTGCGCGAGCTGGAGCTGCGCATCACCCAGCCCGCGGGCGCCGGCTGCGACAGCGGCCCCGGGCCGTCCGCGTCGCTCGACTACCCCGCCCAGGTGCGCGCGTTCAACGACATGATTGTGCTCGCCTTCAAGTGCGACCAAACGCGCATCATCACGTTCATGATTGAGTACGGGTTGTCCTCCCGCTCCCACCCCTTCATCGACGCGGTGGGCGGCCACCACGCCCTCACGCACGCCGGCCCGGGAGAGCCCTTCAACCGGCTGGTTCGCCTGGAGACCTGGCAGTGCGAGCAGGCCGCCTACGTGGCCAACAAGCTCAAATCCACGCTGGACGCGGACGGCGTGCCGCTGCTGGACAACACCGCCATGCTCCTGCTGCCGGACATGGGTGAGGCCGCGGTCCACAACCACGAGGACCTCGCCCCCGTCATGGTCGGCAAGCTGGGCGGAGCGCTTCGGACCGGCCGCGCCAGCCGTTACAACCAGGCGCCCCTGGGCAACCTCTACGTCGCCATCCTCCAGGCGTTCGGCTTGAAGGGCATGAGCACGTTCGGCTGCGACGGCACGGCGCCGCTGACCGACATCATGGCCTGAGGGCCTTTCGCGGCGCTCCAGTGAGCGCGCGTTGCCATTCCGCCCGCCGCCCCATATGGCCGCGCCATGGAACGCGCGAGCGCGGCGGCGGGCTGCACCTGGGTGAACGGCGTCTTCGCGGCGCCGGCTGAAGCGAAGGTCAACGCCCAGGACCACGGCGTCCTCTTCGGCGACGGGCTGTTCGAGACGCTGCGCACGTACGGCGGCGTCCCGTTCCGGCTGGCCGCGCACCTGCAGCGACTTGCGGTGGGTGCGACGGAGCTGGGGTTTCCGGCCCTGCCCGCCGCGGCGGAGCTGGAGGCCGTGGTGAAGGAGGCGCTGGCACGCGCTGGGTTGCCGGAGGCGCACCTGCGCATCACCGCGCTGCGAGGCGTCAGCCGGGGGGGGCTGGCGCCCTCCGGCTGCGAGGCGCCCACCGTCATCATCAGCGCGCTGTCGTTGCCGGAGCTCTCCCGGGAGGAAGGGCTGAAGGCCACGCTGCTGTGGCCGCGGGAGCGCCTGGACCGCCCCCCGCCCTGGGTGAAGAGCACCAGCTATCAGCGGACGGTGCTGGCCCGAGCGGAGCTTGCGCGCCGCCAAGTGGACGAGGGCTTCTACCTCGGCGAGGAGCAGACGGTGACCGAGGGCACCGCGAGCAACGTTTTCGCCCTCTGTCCGGACGGCCTGGTCACGCCGCCGACAGACCGCTGCCTCCCCGGCGTCACCCGCGCGGAGGTCCTCTCCCTGGCGGCGGAGCAGGGAGTGCCCACGGTGGAGCGGCCGCTGCGCGTGGAGGAGTTGCGGGCAGCGCAGGAGGTCTTCGTCACCAGCTCCCTCGCGGAGCTGCGGCCGGTGGTCTGGCTGGACGGCGTCGCGCTGGGCCCCGGCGTCCCGGGACCGCTGTGGCGCCAGCTGCTCGAGGGCTATCGCTTCAGAGCGGGATGCCCACGGTGAGCGTGGCCGTGTACCCGTTGGTGGTGTCGCCGGTGAGGTTGGCGAGCTCCTCGGGGAGGCTGTCGGAGAACACCATGTCCGTCGCGTTGCTCTGCGGGCTCTGGCCCTTCGACGCGTAGACGCCGGTGGCGTAGACGGCGGCGTTGACGCTCTCCGGGAAGGCCAGCTGGGTGACCTTCTTCGACGCGCCGTTCACGTACACCTCGATGTGGATGTGCGTCGCGCGGCCCTGATACCAGCCCGGGTAGATGCTCTTGAACGTCACCTGTCCGTTCGCGTCCGTGGTCTGCACGCCGCGCAGGTAGGTGAGGCCGGTGCCGTCGTAGCCCATCTGCGTGTACTCGGAGTAGTGCCCCGCCGCGTCGCACTGCCAGACGATGACCTGTGCGTTGGTGATGGCGGCGCAGGCGCTGTTGGTGTTGACGACCGAGAGCACCACGGTGAGCGGCAGCCCCGGCCGGCCCTCGGTGATGTCCTGCCGGTGGTACGTGGTGTTGGTGAGCATCCCGACCTTGTCGGGATACGGCCCGAGTGTCTCGGTGTCCGCCACGGTGCAGGTGGTGGGGGTGGTGCCCGCGTCGGCGACCGTGGCGCCGCCGTCGGTGCCGCTGGTTCCGCCGTCGGTGCCGCCGTCCGCGCTGGACATGAGGTCCGGCCCACAGCCGATGAAGGCCAGGGCCCCGCCGAGCAGCTTCAGGGCTTCCCGTCGGGCCGGCCCTCTGGGCGTGTGTTGCTGCTTCATCTTCGCGTTCATCGTGCGCTCCCTTAGAGCTCGAGGTGAGTCCAGGGATATCGGCGCAGCATTAAGCCGAAGTTGAGGGCAGCGAGCCTTCGCCGCCTGCTCACCTGTCGGTGAGTGAGAGCGTCAGGCCCTCCTTGGCCACCAGCGTGTTCAACGCGGGGGCTCGCTCGCCGGCCCAGGTGCGGGCGGCGCGGGCAATCTCGTCGAGGTCATCGTCGTCGCGGTCCGGGTCGTGGTGGTGGAGGACCACCGCCCTTGCCTCCGCGTCGCGCGCCAGCGCCAGGACCTCGTCCACCACGGAGTGGCCCCAGCCGCGCTTGGCCGGCATGTCCGAGGCCAGGTACTGCGCGTCGTGAATGACGAGGCTGGCGCCCGCCGCGAAGCGCGCGAGCTCCGCTGGCGTTGTGCGCGAGGTGCCGGGCGGGTGCAGCTCGTGGTCGGTGAGGTAGCAGAGCGACGCGCCGCCATCGTCGTCGATGCGGAAGCCGTCGGAGCCGCCGGGGTGGTTGAGGGCGATTCGCCGGACCGTGGCGGAGCCAATGCGCACCACGCCCGAGTGCGTCTCCTGCCGGTCGATGCGCGCGGGCAGGTCCGCGAAGCGCACGGGGAAGTGCGTGCCGTCGAAGACCACCGGCGTGCGGGAGCCCGGGTGCTCGGCGGGGTTGAGCTCGTGGTAGACGACGTGCGTGTCCTTCCGGTACAGCGGCCCGAAGAACGGCATGCCAATGACGTGGTCCCAGTGCGGATGCGTGATGAGCAGGTGGATGGGCGCGCGGTACTCCTCGGCCAGCAGCTGCTGACCCAACAGCCGCACCCCGGTCCCTGCGTCGAGCACCAGCAGCGTCCCATCGGCCAGGCGCACCTCCACGCAGACCGTGTTTCCGCCGTAGCGGACGGTGGAGGGCCCCGGCGTGGGGATGGAGCCGCGCACCCCGTGGAAGGTCACCTTCATGGGCTCGAAGGATATTCCAGCTCTCCGCGGTCCGCGCCTTTGGCGCCACCTGCCCCTCGCACCTTCCTTCGCCTACGCGCGCTCTAGCCGTGGCGGGCGCCCTTGAAGATGCGCATCAGGATGAAGAGCGACGGCGCCAGGACGGGGATGCCCGCGCCCAGCGCCACGAGCAGCACGTTCAGCGTCCGTGCGGGCGCCGCGGCGCTGGTGACGGTCAGCTCGTCCACCACCAGGTACGGGTACTGGGACAGCGCCCAGCCGATGAGGATGAACGAGGTCTGCGCGGAGACGGCCACCCGGGCCAGGCCGTAGCGGCGCTGGGAGAGCGCCCAGAAGGCCAGCACCGCGCAGGCGCCGGTCACCCCGTGGAAGGGCCAGGTCCAGGCGCGCTCGGTGAGGCCGAGATAAACCGCGGGCGCGCCCTCGCGTGAGAGCGCCGCGCACACCAGCGCCAGCGCGCCCGTCGCCGCGCCGGAGGCCAGCGCCCGGTGGCGGAAGTCGTCGCGCAGGTCCGGCTCGTTCGTTTCGTAGGCGAGGTAGGTCGCCGCGATGTAGGCGGTGAGGACCACCGCGAAGAGGCCCGCTGCCAGCGGGAACGGCCGCAGCCAGGTCATCCAGAAGCCGCTTGTCACCGCGCCGTCGTGGCGCTGGATGTCGCCGGAGACGATGGCGCCCACGCAGGCGCCCAGCATCAGGGGGCCCAGGATGCTGGCGATGGAGAAGACCAGGCCGAAGCGGCTGCGGGCGGCGGGCGAGGTGAGCTGGCTGCGGAAGGCGAATGCGGAGCCGCGGCAGACGATGCCGAAGAGGAAGAGCGTGAGCGGGACGTGCAGCGCGGTGGTGATGAGCGCGAAGGCCTGCGGGAAGGCGCCGAACAGGAGCACCACCACGAGGATGAGCCAGACGTGGTTCACCTCCCAGACCGGCGCCACCGCGGCCTCGATGGCCGCGCGCTGCGCCTGTTTGCGCGGCCCGGATGCCAGCAGGTCCCACACCCCGCCGCCAAAGTCCGCGCCGCCCAGGAGGAAGTAGAGGATGACCGCCGCGAGCATGGCCGCGGCGATGAGGAGCGCCGGCGTCACGGCGAGGGCTCCGTCTTCGCCACCTGGTAGCGCAGCAGGTAGATGACCACCGCGCCCAGCAGCAGGTAGAGCACGCCGAACATCCAGAAGGGCGCGGCCAGGTGGGGGAAGGGCGTCACCGCCTCCGCGGTGCGCATGTGGCCTCGCACCACCCACGGCTGCCGCCCCAGCTCCGTCACCAGCCAGCCCGCCTCCATCGCGACGAGGCCCAGAGGGCTGACCCCCAGCACCGCCCACCACAGCCTGCGGCCCTCCGGCAGCCGGCGCCGCCAGAGCGTCAGCGCCAGGACGACGGCGGAAAGCGCGGCCAGCGCCATCCCGCAGCCCACCATCACCTGGAAGGCCAGGTGCGTCCCCCGCACCGGCGGCCAGAGCTCCCGCGGGAAGTCATTCAAGCCAGTGACGGTGGCGTTGAAGTCGCCGAAGCCGAGGAAGGACAGCCCACCGGGCAGCTCCAGCGAGAGGTGCACCTCGCCGGTGTCCGGGTCTGGCAGGCCGCCCACCCGCAGCGGCGCCCGCGCCTGCGTGACGAAGTGGGACTCCATCGCCGCCAGCTTGAGCGGCTGTTCCTTCGCCACGTGCTTGGCAGAGAGGTCCCCGGAGAGGGGTTGCAGCAGGGAGGCCAGCGCGCCCATTCCCAGCGCCAGGCCCAGCGCGCGGCGGTGAAACGCGCTCGGCCCGTGGCGCAGCTGCACCCCGGCGTGGATGCCGGCCATCGCGAAGCCCACCGCCGCGTAGCAGGAGAGCAGCACGTGCAGCGTCTGGTGCAGCCACGGCTTGCTGAACATCGCCACCAGCGGGTCCGCCGCCTCCAGGCCTCCTTCCAGCCCGGCGGGGAGGTTCATGAAGGCGTTCACCAGCGTCACGAAGAAGGCAGACGCCGCGCCGCTCAGCGCCACCATCACGCCGGAGAACAGGTGCAGGTTGGGGGAGACGCGGTCGCGCCCGTACAGGTAGATGCCGAGGAAGATGGCCTCGGTGAAGAAGGCGAAGCCCTCGAGCGCGAAGGGCAGCCCAATCACCTGGCCGAACGTGCCCATGAAGTTGGGCCAGAGCAGGCCGAGCTCGAAGGAGAGGACCGTCCCGGAGACCGCGCCCACCGCGAAGAGCACCGCGGTCCCCTTGGCCAGGCGGCGGCTGAGCTCTGCGTAGTCGCGCTCACCGGTGCGGCGGTGGAGCACGTCGCTCAGCACCATCAGCAGCGGCAGGGCAATACCGGCGGCCGCGAACAGGATGTGGAACCCGAGCGAGAGCCCCATCTGCGCGCGCGCATAGAGGAGCGGGCTCACGCCTGCTGATTTAGGGGATGGCGGCGGTCTTCACCACCACCTTGTCCAGCCGCATGTAGGAGATGTCCGTCCAGTCCACCCGGGCCTCCATCCGGTGGCCGCTGGCTCCCTGCAAGTCCACGTTCACCACGAAGGCTTCGTACGCGTTCGTCTTGCGGAACTCGTTGCGGTACAGCTTGCGCGAGAAGAGCACCACGTCGGTGGTGGCGTCGTAGATGTCCAGCGTGGCGACCTCCAGCCGGTCAGAGCTGTTGTTGTCGATCATCAGATAGAAGGTCGCCTGGACGGTGCCGCCGCCCCAGTCCGTCGCGTACGGGCCGAAGGAGAGGCGGCCCATCGCGTCATCCGCGGTGTTGGCGGACCAGCCGTCCGCGTCCTTCCGACCGATGGCGTGCTGCAGGGGCGCGGACTCCGCCTCGTAGGTGAAGGAGCGGACCATCGCAGGCGCGCCGTCGTTGTGCAGCGTGAAGCGCCGCCGGGCGACGATGCTGACCTGCCCGGGGCCAATGGGCAGCGCCTTGTCGGCGTGAAGGAGGCCGCCGCCCATCTCCAGCCCGCCGTGGACGCTGCAGAGGCACACGCCCACGTCCTTGTTGTCTTCAGGGTTGTCCGGGCCGACGTGGTCCACCGTGGCGGAGCTGCCGGCGAGGTAGGAGCGGCTGGCGCTCAGCGTGAAAGGTTGGCCCGCCCAGCTGATGAGCACGTCCCCCTCCGACGCCGGCTGGCGGCTCAGGTCATTCCACGCGGCGGCTTGGAGCGACACCGTGGCCGCACCCCACTTGAGCGACACCGGGGTGCTCTCCGGCCGCCAGTAGCGGCTGAGCGCCTTGAGGTAGTGCGGCGAGGGCCACTGGGTGACCACGAAGCCGCCGATGAGGCTCATGTCGCCCTTCAGCTGCGGGTTGCCCATCGGGTTGATGAGCTGCAGGGTGCGGTCGAGGTAGCGCTCATTCGCGTAGAGCTGGTAGCCCGCCTGCAGCAGCACGCGGCGGCGCACGCCATCCGGGAAGAGGTAGTCGGCGTTGCAGGCGTCCCCGTCGTAGGTGTTGTCGCCGTCGGCGATTTTCACCAGCGGCCCCTCGTACACCAGCTCCACGGACGCGGGCCGTACCTGCGCGTAGACCGGCTCCATCTTGACCTTGAAGCCCATGCGGCCGGCGTTGCACGCGGACCACCAGGGAATCTTCGGGTTCTCGATGGGCGGCGCCTCGTTGAACCCGTACTGGTTGCACCAGTCGCGTCCCGGCGTGCAGTTGGCGTCGTTCGCCTCCGCGACGCGGCTGGGGAACTCCATGTGCTCGCCGCCCTTGTAGGCGCTGAGCCAGCGCCCGTCGCCGTTCTCGCCGGGCGCCAGGAAGTTCACCGGCCGCCCGTCCGGGTCCTTCAGCACGAAGTCCAGCGCGTCTCCGACCTTTCCGTTGAGCACCCAGACGCCGTTCAGCTTCCCGTAGAAGCCGGTCTGGTCAATCCAGGCGAGGTAGTGCCGGCCGGCGAAGACGCGGTCATCGGGGGAGGGCGCCGCGTCTCCGGTGAAGCCCAGGCCGTTGAGCGCCTGCCGCGTCAGGCCCTGGATGTGCGCCTTCGAGGCCCCGCTCAGGTTGTGCAGCAGCGGCAGCTTCGGGTCGTCCGGCACCTCGCCGCCGTCGGGCGTGCCTGAGTCCGGGACGCCAGCGTCCGGCGTGCCCGAGTCCGGGGTCCCCGAGTCCGTTGGGGTGACGGGGGTTCCGCTGTCGGGCTTGGGCAGCTTGGGGTGCGAGTCGATGACGGCAGCGCCAGGGCAGCCCGCGATGAGGAGGGCGCCGCACAGCGAAAGGGAGAGCAGACCGAAGCGAAGGGTCATGGAGGGCCCGCAGCAAAGGGGCATCTGCCCGCTGTGCGCAAGGCGCGGCTGGTGTGGTTCACCCGGAGGTTTCACCCGGGCGCCGGGCTTCGACGCAGGGGGTCAATTCTCGGGGCGCGAGGTAGCGCCAGCGAAGGCGTGCGGACGGGTGCTGCATATCCCTGAGGGAGACGGGGGACGGGTTGGTCTACGCCGTGCCCATGCGTGGCTGGCCCGGCCTCGCGCCGCGGTGGAGGTGGCGTCACATCGGGCCGGCCAGACACTCCACGCGCCATGGCGGATCGGCTTCGAACGGCTGCCGGACCCCTACGCGCCGCGCAGACGCAACCGTTCGTTGAGCAACTCCCCGCCGGACGAGGTTTCACGCCCGATTTGGGCGGGTTGCTCAACGAACGGTTGCATCTCAACCGACACAGGTGGCCGACTGCACCCGGGGCGCGGCACCTCCACCGCGGCGCAAGGTCGGGCCAGCCACGCATGGGGCACGGCGTAGGCCAACCCGCCCCCCGTCTCCCTCAGGGATATGCAGCACCCGGCCCAGCACCTCGGCGCGCGCTGAGGCTCACAGTGGTCGAACCTTCTCCGCACGTGAGGTCAGCGCCTGCGCCGCCGGCGACGTCGCCGACGCGGTCCGTCTCCGCTCTCGCCAGAGCCTTGGCCGGGCTGACGTTGACCCGGGTTCTGCACGGCGCCGTGCTCCGGGCGGCGGTGCTCACCGGCGCGGGCCGGGTCGCTGGGGCGAGCGCCATTCTGAGGAGGCCGGCGGTGCTCGCCCGAGCGGCGGCTCCCAGGGGGTTGCTCGCCGGAAGCGTGCTCGGGGCGGCGATGCTCGCCGGAGCGGCGGTGCTCAGAGGGCTGCTCGCCGGCGCTGTTGCGCTCGCCGGAAGCGTGCTCGGGGCGGCGAGGCTCGCCGGAGGCGTGGTCGGGGCGGCGGTGCTCGCCGGAGCGGCGTTCCGTGGAGCGTGGCGGCTCACCTGAGTCGTGGCGCTCGCCGGAGTGAGCGCGCTCGCCGGAGGCGTGCTCGGGGCGGCGGTGCTCGCCGGAGCGGCGTTCCGCGGAGCGTGGCGGCTCACCTGAATCGTTGCGCCCGCCGGAGTGGGCCCGCTCGCCGGAGGAGTGGTCGGGGCGGCGGTGCTCGCCGGAGCGGCGCTCCTGGGAACGGGGCTCAGCGGAGAGGTCGCGTCCCGATCCCTGCTCGGGCCGGCGATGCTCGGCGCCGCCAGAGGCGTTGTCGGCCCGGCGTTCACCGGAGGCATGCTCAGGCCGGCGATGTTCTGCGGCGCCGCGCTCGTGCTCAGGCCGGCGATGTTCTGCGGCGCCGCGCTCGTGCTCGGGCCGGCGATGTTCTGCGGCGCCGCGCTCGTGCTCGGGCCGGCGATGCCCCGCTCCGCGCTCGCTGGGCGCCTGCTCAGGCCGGCGATGTTCCGCGCCGCCGCGCTCGTGCTCAGGCCGGCGCTGCTCCGTGCCGCCGCGTTCGTGCTCAGGCCGGCGATGTTCTGCGGCGCCGCGCTCGTGCTCAGGCCGGCGCTGCTCCGCGCCGCCGCGCTCATTCTCGGGCCGGCGCTGCTCGCGGGGCTGCTGCGTGCCGTTGTCCGACCGTCGGTGCTCAGCGGGCGCGTCGCTTCTGCCTTGACCGTGCCGACCGTGCTCAGGCCCGCGCGCGTTCGCATGTCCGCCGGGGCCCTGGCGCGGTGGGCCTCGCCCATCGTTCTGTGCCGGCGCGCTCGGCGCCGGAGGCGTGGCGCCGCGGTAGCTCACCTCGGGCATCCGCGGGCCACCGGGGCGTCCACCACGGTTCCTGCCCTGTTGCTGCGGCGGACCTCGCTGCTCCTGACGCGGCGGACCCCGCTGCTCCTGGCGCCCGCCCGCGTCCTGGCGTTGCTCCCGCGGAGGCCGTCCGCCGTGTCCGCCGGCCTGGCGCGGCTCGGGGGCGCCGGTGGGGACGAAGTCGGGGGTGAGCTCTCTCCGGGTGTACGCCCGCCAGATTTCGGAGCTCTCCGCCCGCGTGTTGCTCAGCGCCGGGTCCGCGCCTTCGAAGTGGGTCCTCAGGTTGTCGAGGTCCCGCCGGAAGTAGAACTCCGCGCGGCTGTTGTGGGCGGCGGAGATGATTTGGGGGAAGTCGATGATGACCGGCCCCTCCGCGCCGAGCAGGACGTTGTACGGCGACAGGTCTCCGTGGATGAGGTCGCTGCAGAGCATCCGGATGACCTGCGCGCGGAGGTCCTGGTACATCGCGGCGGCGTTCTCTATCGGCGAGTCGATGAGGCGCGGGGCAGGTCGGCCCTCCGCGTCCACCACCAGGTGCATCAAGAGGACGCCTTCGTAGAACAGCACCGGCGCCGGGACCCGCACCCCGGCTGCGTGGAGCTTGTACAGCGCGTCCGCCTCCGCGCCCTTCCACGCCTCCTCGGCGGCGGCCTGGCCGAAGCGGCTGCCCCGGTCCATCGCCCGCTGGGTGCGGCTGTTCCGGACGGCGCGGCCTTCGCGGTAGCCGGCGTTGTTCCGGAAGTTCCGGTGGTGGCGCTCTTTGTAGATTTTCGCGGCGACGACTTCGCCGGCGTGCTCCACCAGCCAGACCTCAGCCTCTTTGCCTGTCTTCAGCCCGCCGAGGACGGCGTCGATGACGCCTTCCGCGAGCAGATGGTCGAGTGGTTGCGGCATGTGACTTAGAAGCTCGCGCCGGGGAGTCGCACAGGCGCGCCAGGAGAAGACATCATGAAACCTCCGAAATCCGTATTTTCCCTGCCTGTCCTCGTGGTGGCCTCCCAGTCGGCGTCCGTAAAAGCACCTTCCCCTACATCACGCCCCTCTCGTCAAGGAGGATGGTGACCGGCGTTCCATCCCCACGGCTCCCCCGGGCCGCCCCAGCAGCCCCACCCGGCACTCGCACTATCGTTTCGCCCCATGCGCGGTCTGCTCGGATGGTTCGGGTGGGTATTGACCGCCATCGCCGGTCCGGCGTTGGCGGTGGAGTGCGAGCGTCCCCGGGCTCGCCAGGTTCTTTCACTGGAAGAGGCAGCTCAGCAGGACGAGATGTTCGCTGCCTCGCTGGAAGCGCTGGCCACCGCCTGTGTGGACGCGGCGAGCCAGGCATGCGCCCTTGCCCGCGGCAAGTGCAGCACGGCCGCCCAGTTCACCAATGAGCGGGCAGGGCGCCACGACGAAGGCGGCTTCGCGGTGGACCTGCGCTCCGCGGTGATGGGGCGCAGCTTCGACCCCGCGCCCCTGGGCGACGGCGTGCTGCACCCCCCGGCCTTCTGCGCCGGCGGGCCGGAGCAGCTGCGAGCGGCCGCCGACGGCCGCCGCAAGGGCGCGGAGCACCACCGCCGGGTGGCCTCGGAGTGGACGCGCTGGTTCAAGTGGACGGCCAAGGTCCAGGAGGACTGTCGCCTGGCCGCCGGTGCCGCCCCCGCCGCCACGGTCCCCGCTGTGGCCGTCGTCGCAGACCCGCCGCGCGCCCCCGCCGAGGAGCCGCGCCGGCACCAGCCAGAGAAGGTCGTGGTGGTGGCGGACGTGCGCAAAGCCGACGCGGACGCTGTCAGGGCGCAAGCGGAGGCGGCGGAGCGGGCGCGGATGGCCGCGAAGGAGGCGGAGGCCCAGCAGCGGGCTGCGCAGCTGGCCCGCGAGCGCGAGGCGGAGGCCGCCCGCGTCCAGCAGCGCGAGCGCGAGGCGGAGGCCGCTCGCCAGCGGGCGCGTGAGCTGGAGGCGGCGCGCGCGAGGGAGCTGGAGGCGGCGAAGGCCCGTGAGCTGGAGCTGGCGAAGGCGAAGGAACAGGCCGCGCTGAAGGCGAAGGAGCTGGAGGCGGCCCGGGTGCAGGCGGAGGCGGCGGCGAAGGCGCGCGAGCAGGCCGCGACGAAAGCAAAGGAGCTGGAGACCGCCCGCGCGAAGGAGCTGGTAGCGGCCAAGGCGAAGGAGCTGGAGGCGGCCAAGGCCCGTGAACAGGAGGCGCTGAAGGCGAAGGAGCTGGAGGCGGCGAAGGCCAAGGAGCAGGAGGCGGCCCGGGCCCGCGAGGAGCAGCTGGAGGCGGCGAAGGACCGCGCCCGCGAGCAGGCCCGCGCCCAGGAGCGCGAGGCGCAGGCGGCGAAGGACCGCGAGGCCGCCGCTGCGAGGGAGCGGGAGCAGGCGCAGCAGCGCGCCGTGGAGGCGAAGGTCCTGGGCGAGCGCGAGGCGAAGCGGCAGCAGGAGACCCAGCGCGCGGAGGCCCTGCGGCTGGAGGAGGCGGAGCGCCGGCGCCAGGCGGAGCAGGGGCTGAAGGCCCGGGAGCAGGCGGAGGAGGAGCGGCGGCAGCAGGTCCACGTCGCGCTGGCGAAGGCGCGCGACGAGGAGAACGTGCGCATCGAAAGGCTCAAGCAGGAGAAGGCGGAGCTGCACCGGCGCGAGGCCGAGCAGCGCCAGAAGCTGGTACAGGCGCTGGCGGAGCAGGACGCGCAGAAGCGCTCGGAGCTGGACGCGGAGCTGGCCAAGGCGGACGTGGAGCTCAAGCAGCGGCTGGAGTCGCTCTCGCGGGAGACGCTGGAGTCGGAGGCCAAGCGCCAGGAGCTTGCTGAGCGGGAGCTGCGGATGGCCTCGGACGCGGAGTCGGAGCGCCGCGCGAAGGCGGAGAAGGAGATTTCCCAGGTGGCTGACGCGGTGGACCCCACCTTGCGGCTGCGCGCGCACCTGGGCCTGGGCGTCGCCGGCGCCGGGCTCTCAGTGGGCAGCACCGGCGCGCCGGGATTGGGCTCCTTTCTGCTCGGGGCGCACGCCTCCGGGCACTACGGCTTCTGGTTCGAGGCGCCCGCGGAAGGCCTCTCCTCGGGCCTGGACGCGGCGCTCTTCGCGGACCTGCTCTTGCGCACCGCCACCGGCGGCCCGTCCTACCGGCTGAGCGGCGTGGCGCAGCTGCGCTACTGGATTGGCCGGCTGGGCGTGGGCGCTGCGGCGGACCTGCGCGCGTCAGACGCGGCGCCCGGCGCGCTGCCGCCCACGCCGCAGCTCTCGTTCGGGCCGGCGGTGAACCTGGCCATCGTGGACGACGCGCAGCTGCGGGTGCTGGCGGGCGTGCGCTGGACGCCGCTGCCGGACACCCGCTGGGACCGCGCCGCCCTTCATCTGGAGGCGGGCTACGGGATGGTCTTCCTGGCGGTGGATGCCGGGACGGTGCGCTCGGCCGGGGAGGACGGGTTCTTCCTCACGTCCTCCCTCGGCATCCGCGCCCGCTTCCGTTAGCGCGGGCTTTAGAACTGGTGCTTCTCGGTGGAGTCTTCGAGCGCCAGGGTGGACGCCTTGCCGCCGGAGAGCACCTCGCTCACCTGGTCGAAGTAGCCGGTGCCCACTTCGCGCTGGTGGCGGGTGGCCGTGTAGCCGTCTTTCTCTGACCCGAACTCCGCCTGCTGGAGCTCCGAGTACGCCGCCATGCCGCCGGTCTTGTAGCGGCGGGCCAGGTCGAACATCGAGTAGTTGAGCGCATGGAAGCCGGCCAGCGTGACGAACTGGAACTTGTAGCCCATCGCGCCCAGCTCCCGCTGGAACTTGGCGATGGTGGCGTCGTCCAGGTGCTTCTTCCAGTTGAACGACGGCGAGCAGTTGTACGCCAGCAGCTTGTCCGGAAACTTGGCGTGGATGCCCTCGGCGAACTTCTTCGCCTGCGCGAGGTCCGGGGTGCTGGTCTCGCACCAGACGAGGTCCGCGAACGGCGCGTAGGCCAGGCCGCGCGCGATGGCGCAGTCCACGCCGCCCTTGAGCTTGTAGAAGCCCTCGGGGGTGCGCTCGCCCTTGGCGATGAAGGCGTGGTCGCGCTCGTCGTTGTCGGAGAGCAGGAGCTTGGCGCTGTCCGCGTCCGTGCGCGCCACCAGCAGGGTGGGCACGTCCAGGACGTCGGCCGCCAGGCGCGCCGCGGTGAGCGTGCGGACGAACGCGCTGGTGGAGACCAGCACCTTGCCGCCCATGTGGCCGCACTTCTTCTCGCTGGCCAGCTGGTCCTCGAAGTGGACCGCCGCCGCGCCCGCCTCAATCATCGCCTTCATCAGCTCGAAGGCGTTGAGCGGCCCGCCGAAGCCCGCCTCCGCGTCCGCCACGATGGGCACGAACCAGTTGCGGTCGTGCTTGCCCTCGGCGTGGTCGATTTGATCTGCCCGGCGCAGCGCCGCGTTGATTTTCCGCACCACGTTCGGAACCGAATCCACCGGGTAGAGGCTCTGGTCCGGGTACATCTGCCCTGCGGTGTTGGCGTCTGCCGCCACCTGCCAGCCGGAGAGGTAGATGGCCTCCAGGCCGGCGCGCGCCATCTGCACCGCCTGGTTGCCGGTGAGCGCGCCCAGCGCGGGCACGTAGTCGCGCGTGTGCAAGAGCTCCCAGAGCCGCTCCGCGCCCAGTCGAGCCAGCGTGTGCTCAATCTTGATGGAGCCTTGCAGCTTGCGGACGTCCGCTTCGCTGTACGTGCGCTCGATGCCTGCGAAGCGACCCGGAAGCTTGCTCGCCCCCGGCCGCTTGGCGGTGGAAGGGTTGAGCTCCGGGGCGGCGGCAGTGTTCGACTTCATCGATGTGCTCCTTGGGACATGGGTGCTGCGGGGGGGAAAGAGGGTTCAGTCATCGCGCAGCCGCTCGTAGGCGGGCAGGGTGAGGAAGTCGTCGAAGGTCTTGGCGGTGGAGAGCTCGCTGAACAGCTGCGCGGCCTCGCTCAGGCGGGGGAGCGAAGCGGTCTCCGCGCTCTTGGCGAGCTTGGCCTGCTCCTCGTCCAGCACGGTCCGGAAGAGCGCGGCGGTCACCGTGCGCCCGTCTGACAGCGCGGCGCCGTGGTGAATCCACTGCCAGACCTGCGCGCGCGCAATCTCCGCCGTCGCCGCGTCCTCCATCAGGTTGTAGAGCGGGACGCAGCCCTGGCCGTCCATCCACGCCGCCAGGTACTGCACGCCCACCCGGACGTTGTGGCGCAGGCCCTCCTCGGTGCGCTCTCCGCGCGGGACCTCCAGCAGGTCCTGCTCGCTCACCTGGGCGGACGCGCGCGCCAGGCCAATCTGGTTGGGGCCGTGCAGGTACCCGTCGAAAATCTCCTTCGCGATGGGCACCAGCGCCGGGTGCGCCACCCAGGTCCCGTCGTGGCCGCTCTTCACCTCGCGCAGCTTGTCGGCGCGGACCTTGGCCAGCGCCGCCTCGTTCGCCGCCGGGTCGTTCTTGATGGGAATCTGCGCCGCCATCCCACCCATCGCGTGCGCGCCGCGGCGGTGGCACACCTGGATGAGCCGTTCGACGTAGGCCTTGAGGAAGGCCTTGTCCATGGTGACCAGCGCGCGGTCCGGCAGCAGGAAGTCGCGGTGCGCCTGCAGCTTCTTGATGAAGCTGAAGATGTAGTCCCAGCGGCCGCAGTTGAGGCCGGCGGAGTGCTCGCGCAGCTCGTAGAGAATCTCCTCCATCTCGAACGCGGCGGGCAGTGTCTCAATGAGGACGGTGGCCCGGATGGAGCCGCGCGGGACGCCCAGCGTCTCCTGCGCGAAGCAGAAGACGTCGTTCCACAGCCGCGCTTCGAGGTGGCTCTCCAGCTTCGGCAGGTAGAAGTACGGGCCGGTCCCGCGGGCCAGCTGTTCACGCGCGTTGTGGAAGAAGAAGAGGCCGAAGTCGAAGAGCGAGCCGGAGATGGGCTCGCCGTTCTGCAGGACGTGGCGCTCCGGCAGGTGCCAGCCGCGCGGGCGGACCATCAAGGTGGCCGGCGACTCGGAGAGCGCGTAGCGCTTCCCCCCTGGGACTTCGAGCGAGATGGAGCGGCGGACCGCGTCCTGGAGGTTCGCCTGGCCCCGCAGCAGGTTGCTCCACGTGGGGCTGGTGGCGTCTTCGAAGTCGGCCATGAAGACGTTCGCGCCGGAGTTGAGCGCGTTGATGATCATCTTCCGGTCGACCGGGCCCGTAATCTCCACCCGCCGGTCCGCCAGGTCCTTCGGGATGGAGGCGACCTTCCAGCTCCCCTCGCGGGCGGCCTTTGTCTCCTCCAAAAACCGGGGCAGCTTCCCCGCGTTCAGCGCCGCCTGCCGCACCCGGCGCAGCCCGAGCAGCTCCTTGCGGCGCGCTTGAAACTGGCCGGCCAACGCGCCCACGAAGGCCAACGCCTCCGTCGTGAGCACCCGCTTCGCCTCCTCCGGAACACCCTTGCCAGTCACTTCGAGCGGGGCTGCCTGCATGCGCTCCTCGAAAACTTGTCAACGACCGTTGGGGCCGGACGCGCGACGCGTCAATCGCGTGCTGCGCGAGAGGATAGGACCTACTTTCACACGTGGGAAGGGGTGCGCGGGCACCGCACGCCTTCGGTAAATTGACGAACTTGTAAATAAATTAACGCGCAGGGCGAGGCCCCGGAAGTTCAGCAGATGCGCTGACCCAGGTGGCCTGCGCCCCAGATGAAAGGCGGATTGACAGACACCTTCGCTGGCAATTTCTCCGAGCATCTCGTGTTGGGCCGGGCAGGAACTGCTTCGGAGGCTGCCGTGACAAGACCGAGCGTGGAGATTGATCTCACAAGCGTGCAGACGCCCATCCAGCTGCACCTCTTGCTCGCCTCCGCCCTCCACCTGCCGGACCACTACGGGCTCAACTGGGAGTCGTTCCTGGAGCTCGCCTCTGAAGCCGTGGAGCTGCCCTGCCGCCTGGTGCTGCGCGCGTGGGGCTTGCTCACTGCCCGGCTCCCCGGAGAGGCCGGCCGCATGCGAGAAGCCTTCGACTCGCTCGGCAGCCAACGCTGGACCGTCGAGTACCAGTAAGGGCCACGCGGGCGCGCGCGCTTTTCGCTATGCAGGGCGGATGCGCTTCCTCGACGACCGCACGCCCCCGTACGACCTGACCTACTCCGAGGTGTTCCTCGTCCCCGCAAGCTCGGACGTGGAGTCGCGGATGGAGGCGGACCTCACGCCCGCGGACGGCCTGGGCACCACATTGCCGCTCATCGTCGCCAACATGACCGCCGTCGCCGGCAAGCGGATGGCGGAGACGGTGGCCCGCCGCGGCGCGCTCGCCGTGCTGCCGCAGGACATCCCGCTGGACATCGTGGAGGCCAACCTCGCCTACGTGCGCTCGCGCCACCCGGTCTACGAAACGCCCATCACGCTGCGCCCCACCGACACCGTGCAGGAGGCGCTGAACCTCATCCACAAGCGCGCCCACGGCGCCGTCGTCGTGGTGGACGAGCAGGACCGCCCCGTCGGCATCTTCACCGAGCAGGACGGCGCCGGCGTGGACCGGTTCACCCAGCTGCAGCGGGTGATGGCGACGGAGCTCTTCACCTTCGAAGACGGCACGCCCCTGGAGGCCATCTTTGAGCGACTGTCCACCCACCGCCTGCACGTCGCCCCGGTGCTGAAAGACCGGCGGCTGGCGGGCGTCGTCACGCGCAAGGGCGCGCTGCGCTCCACGCTCTATCGCCCCGCGCTGGACGCGCGCGGCCGGCTCAACGTGGCGGTGGCCATCGGCATCAACGGCGATGTGCGCGGCAAGGCGGAGGCGCTGGCCAAGCTGGGTGTGGAGCTGGTGGTGGTGGACACCGCGCACGGCCACCAGCGGAAGATGCTGGCGGCGCTGGAGGCGGTCCGCGCCGGCGCGCCCGGGGCCAAGGTGATGGCCGGAAATGTGGTGACGCGCGAAGGGGTGAAGGACCTGGTCTCCGCCGGCGCGGACCTCATCAAGGTGGGCGTGGGCCCTGGCGCCATGTGCACCACCCGGATGATGACCGGCGTGGGACGGCCGCAGCTCTCCGCGGTCCTGGACTGCGCGGAGCAGGCGCGGGCCCTGGGCAAGCAGGTCTGCGCGGACGGTGGCATCCGCCACCCACGCGACGTGGCGCTGGCATTGGCCGCCGGGGCCACCAACGTGATGGTGGGGACCTGGTTCGCCGGCACGTACGAGAGCGCCGCGGACACCCAGCGCGCGCCGGACGGGCGGCTCTACAAGGAGAGCTACGGGATGGCCAGCCAGCGCGCCGTCCGCGAGCGCACCCGCGACGAGAAGCTGCTGCACCGCGCGCGCAAGGAGCTCTTCGAGGAGGGCATCAGCACCTCCCGCATGTACCTGGAGGCCGGCCGCCCGGGCGTGGAGGACCTGATTGACCACATCGTCGGCGGGCTGCGCAGCGCCTGCACCTACGCCGGCGCGCGGACCCTGGAGGAGCTGCACCAGAAGGCGGTGTTTGGAGTGCAGAGCGCCGCCGGTTTCGACGAAGGCCGGCCCGTGCCGTCCAGCTGGTGAGGTTCGAGGGCCCGGGAAGAGAGGGCGCCCGGGGAAAAGAGGGCGCCCGGGGAAAAGAGGGCGCCCACGGAAGAGAGAGCGCCCATGGAAGAGAGGGCGCCCCCCGTTCGCGTCGAGCGTTGCGCCGTCAGGCGCATAGTCGAGACGACGGCAGTGCCTTGGAAGCTTGGCTCAGACGCCCGCGCGACTCTCGAGGCGACGGAGGGGCACTCCTGGCTCCGGAGCAACACTCCCGAGCGGATGCAGCACATCCTTGAGGGAGACGGGGGACGGCGTGGTGTACGCAATGCCTCTTCGGAGCTGGCCCGAATTCGGGCCGCGGTGGAGGAGGTGCCAGGCTGGCCGCAGCGCCCGGCAGCTCGGCTTGAGATGCAACCGTTCGTCGACCAAGTCGACCGCGGAGGCGGTTTCATGGCGGTTTCGAGCGAGTTGCTCGACGAACGGTTGCGTCTGGCTGCTGCACGCGGGGCCCGCCGACTCCACCGCGGCCCAAATCGGGCCAGCTCCGAAGAGGCACTGCGTACACCACGCCGTCCCCCGTCTCCCTCAAGGATGTGCTGCATCCGCTCGGGAGTGTTGCGGCGGAGCCACGAGTTCCCATCCGTGGTCTCGAGAGTCGCGGGGGGCGCCTGAGCCAAGCTTCGAGGGCACTGCCCAGATCGAGCGCACGAGCCACCTCGTCCACCAGGCCTTCGAGAAGGGGACCGAGGCCGCCGCCGCCACCGCGGTCGTCATCAACAGAGACTCCGCACCGGCGGGGCGCACCGTGAAGGTGGACCGGCCCTTCGTCTTCCTCATCCGGGACCACGCCACCGGCGCGGTGGTCTTCCTCGGGAGAGTGGCCGCGCCGTAGCGCTTCACGTGCAGCGAGGGGAGGGACGCTGGAGCCTTCGAGGCCAGCGCCCTTTGCTTTTCCGAGGCCGATGTTTTTCTGAGCCACACCCGCCCCACGGGGCTCAGTGCTTTCGCGCGTTTTCGCGTGGCCTGGGCTCTGCACTGGTCGGAGCGGATAAGGCCGGAACCTTCGAGGGAGAAAAGCACATGATGCGTCGAGTGTGGATGGCAGCGGTTGCAACGGTCGTCGCGATGTCGGTGGGCTGCGGAGCGCCCGCGCCCACCCCGCCGCCGGGTGAGTCCGTGCGCAGCAGCCGCCAGCGGGAGCTGACCGCGGCGCCGGGCCCGGATGTGGCCGCCGCGGCCACCAGCAACACGGAGTTCGCGTTCGACCTCTACCGCCAGGCGGTGGCGGACTCGACGGACAACGCCTTCCTGTCGCCGTACAGCATCTCCACCGCGCTGGCGATGACGTACGCCGGCTCCGCTGGCACCACCCAGGCGGCGTTCGAGAAGGTGCTGCACATCTCCCTCGCGGAGCCCGCCTTCCACCGCGCCATGAACGACACGGACCGGCAGCTGGCCTCGCGCGGGCAGGGCGCGAAGTCGGCCGACGGGAAGGCCTTCCGCCTCACCGCGGCCAACCAGCTCTTCGCGCAGAAGGGCTTTCCGATTGAGACGCCGTTCCTCGACACGCTGGCCGTCGAGTACGGGTCCGACGTGCGCCTGATGGACTTCGTGACCGCGGCGGAACCCGCGCGCAAGGCCATCAATCAGTGGGTGGAGGGCAACACGGAGAACCGCATTCAGGAGCTGCTGAAGGCGGGCGACGTGGATTCGGCCACCGCCGCGGTGCTGGTGAACGCCATCTACTTCAACGCCGCCTGGGCCACGGCCTTCGTGCCGGGCAACACCTCCTCCAAGCCCTTCACGCTCCTGACCGGCGCGCAGACGTCCGTCCCCACCATGCACGGCACGGTGGGCGGCCGCACCGGGACGCACGACGGCGTGGAAATGGCGGAGCTGCCCTACGACGGCCGCGAGCTGTCGATGCTCATCCTCGCTCCGCCGGCGGGTCAGCTCGCCGCGCTGGAGCAGAAGCTGAGCGCGTCGTGGCTGGCCGGGGCGCTCGGGGAGCTCAAGGGCGGAGACCTGGACATCGAATTGCCCAGCTTCGAGGTGAAGCGGTCCCTGCGGCTGAAGCAGGCCCTCACCGCGCTGGGCCTGGGCGTGGCATTCACGGACGCTGCCGACTTCTCGCGGCTCAGCCCCCAGGGCGTTGCCCTTGACGAGGTCGTCCACCAGGCCTTCGTGAAGGTGAATGAGGCGGGCACCGAGGCGGCCGCGGCCACCGCCGTCATCGCCAAGACCACCTCCCTCCCGGCGGTGTACCCGGTGAAGGTGGACCGGCCGTTCCTGTTCCTCATCCGGGACCACGCCACCGGCGCGGTGGTCTTCCTCGGGCGCGTCACGTCGCCTTGAATCAGGCGATGGGCTCAATCCCCAGCTGCGCCTCAATGCGCGAGACGCGCACCTCCAGCTGCCGCAGCTCGTCCGCCCCCGGCTTCTCTTTGATGGCCACGGAGAGTGCGTCCACTCTCCGCTGAAGCTCCGCGATGTCCTCGGAGTTCTTCTTGATGTCCTCGGAGTTCTTCTTGATGTCCTCGGAGTTCTTCCGGATGTCCTCGGAGTTCTTCCGGATGTCTTCGGAGTTCTTTCGGATGTCTTCGGAGTTCTTTCGGACTGCGATCTCGAGCGCCTCGATGCGCAGCGTGAGCCGGCGCTCGAGATCGTCCATCTTGACCGTCAACCGGCGCTCGACGGCCTGAACGGCCTCGAGCACCACCCGGTTCTGCTCATAGATGTTCTCGAGCACCGCCGTGAACCCGCTGAGCGTCGTCGGCGCCCGCATGCTGCCCTTCCCCGTGCGCTTCGCCTTCCCCATCCCGCCTCCCAACCTGTCGATGCGCGCGGCGAGAGTGCCGCGAGGAGGCGAACGCTAGTCGCCTCCACCGACCGCGGCAATCTCACGCGTGAGCGGTCAGGCGGGCGCATCACGTCGCCTTGACCGGACGTGTCATGGCGCTGGGGCTTGTAATCCCGGGGGCACTTTGTCAAACCCCAGCGCCATGACCGCACTGAGCACCCACGTCCTCGGAACTGGCTTCGTCACCGGCGAGACCTGCGTCAAGAACGACGCGGCCACCAAAATCTGCGACACGTCGGACGCGTGGATCCGCGAGCGGACCGGCATTGAACAGCGCTACTTCGTCGAGGAGGGCACCGGGACCTCCGACCTCGGCGTGGGCGCGGCGAAGAAGGCGCTGGCGGACGCCAACGTGTCGCCCGAGGAGATTGACTACGTCGTCTTCGCGACGATGACGCCGGACTACTACTTCCCCGGCTGCGGCAGCCTCCTCCAGGCGAAGCTCGGCCTGCGCAACATCCCCGCGCTCGACATCCGCCAGCAGTGCAGCGGCTTCGTCTACGGCCTTCAAGTGTGCGACGCGCTCATCAAGAGCGGCGTGGCCCGCCGCCTGCTCTTCGTCGGCGCCGAGGTCCACAGCGGCTTCATGCCCTGGACCCGCAAGGCCTGGGACATCCTCACCGGCAAGTCGAACGACACGCTGCCGCAGGAGGAGCGCGACTGGAACACCAAGTTCCGCGACCGCACGCTGCTCTTCGGGGACGCGGCCGGCGCGCTCGTCCTCGGGCCCACCACGGAGCCGGGCCGCGGGGTGCTCGGCTTGACCGTCCACTCCGACGGCTCCAAGGCGGAGAGCCTCTACGTCCCCGCCGCGGGCTTCGCCTACCGGCCCTACTTCACCGACGCGCAGTTCAAGGAAGGCCGCTTCGTCCCGGTAATGGACGGCCGCACCGTCTTCAAGATGGCGGTGAGCAAGATGCCGGAGGCCGTCCGGGCTGTCTGCGACAAGGTTGGCGTGAAGGTGAGCGACATTGACCTGCTCATCCCCCACCAGGCCAACCTGCGCATCAGCGAGGGCGTCCAGCGCGCGCTGGAGCTGCCGGATGACCGCGTCTACAACAACATCCAGCGCTACGGGAACACCACCGCGGCCACCATCCCCATCGCGTACGACGAGTGCCGCAAGAGCGGCCGCGTGAAGCCCGGGAACCTGGTCTGCTTCGTTGGCCTGGGCGCGGGCTTCCACTGGGGCGCCGCGCTGATGCGCGAGTAGCTGTTTTCAGGGTGCCCCTGACGCTCCAGCGGGAGCGGCCGGGGGCCGGGGCGGCGGCTGGGTCTCGATTTTCCCCGCCACCAGCGGGCCAACCTGACGTTCCACCGTCGGCGCGTCGCCCACCATCACCACCGAAATGCCCTGCGGGTTGAAGTACTTCTCGGCGGACGCCTGCACCTGCGCCGGCGTCGCCTTGAGCAGGGCGTCGATGAAGCGCGCGTAGTCGTCCAGTGGCCGCTCTTCCCAGTACAGGCCCGCGGCGGTCTCCAGCAGCTCCTCGATGGTGGAGAAGCTGCCGGGTATGGATTGAATGAGCCCCTCGCGCGCCGCCTCCAGCTCCTCGGCGGTGATGGGCCGCGTCTTGAGCCCCTCCAGCTCACCGACCATCTCCTTGAAGGCCGGGCCGGTCACGTCCGCGCGGACCTGGCTCATCGCCAGCGCCGTGCCCTGGCCCCTGCGCGCGTCGAGGTACGCGCTCGCGCCGTAGGAGTACCCCTTCGTCTCGCGCAGGTTCATGTTCAGCCGGCTGCCGAAGAAGCCGCCCACCACCGTGGCGGCCAGCTCCAGCGGGGCGACTTCTTCGCTCTTCGCTGACACCGCCGGACGCCCGACCATAATCATCGTCTGCGTCAGGCCCTCCTTCGGCACCAGCACCAGCCGGCCGGCGGACGGCGCCGGGTCGGGGGGCGCGGGCGGGCGCGTGGCGGGCGAGCGCCAGTCGCCGAAGGCCTTCGTCGCCAGCGCCACCGCGCCCTGCAGCGTGATGTCTCCGGTGGCGATGAAGACCGCGTTCTTCGGGCCCACCCACTTCTTGTGGAAGGCGCGCGCCTCCTCGACAGTGAGGGACTCCACGGACTGGGGCGTGCCGGAGCCGGGGTGGCCGTACGGGTGCTGCGCGCCGTACAGCGTCTCGCCGGCGGCCAGGCGCAGCAGGTAGTCCGGCCGGGCAAGCGCGCCGGTGAGGGAGGCCAGGCGCTGCCGCTTCTCCCGTGCGAACTCCGCCTTGTCGAAGCGCGGGCTGCGCACGACGGTCCGCAGGAGGTTCACCGCTGCCTCCGCGTTGGACGACAGCACTCGCACGCCGACGATGGCGCCGTCGGGCTGGGTGCTGGAGAAGGCGCTGCTGCCCAACTGGGCGAAGGCCTCGTCCAGCGCCACCGCGTCGTACGGGCCGGCGCCCTGCAACAGCATGTCGTAGGTGAGGCTGGCCAGGCCCGCCTTGCCGAGCGGGTCCGCAGCGGTGCCCGCGCCGGTGGCCACGCCGAGCGCGATGAGCGGCAGCGAGCGCTCCTGGCTGACCAGCACGGTGAGCCCGTTGGGCAGCACGGCGCGCTCGAACTTCGGGACCACCAGAGGCGAAGGCTTCTGCGGCGCAGGCTGCGTCCGCCATGCCTCGCGGTCGACGGGCTTGGCTTCGGGCGCGGGGGAGGCCTCCGGCTTCGGCGTCGCCGTCGCGCAGCCGAGCAGGACGAGGAGCGAGACCAGCAGCGGGCGCTTCATCGCCGCACCTCCTTCTGCCCCAGCGCTCCGCGGCGGGGCGTAAGCGAAGCGCGGCGCGGCGGGACGGCCTCCAGCACCACCCGCGCGTCCGGCCGCAGGTACTGCTTCGCCGCCGCCTGGATGTCTGCGGGGGTGAGGGCTTCGAACCGCTGCAGGTCCTCCGCCAGCCCGTCTGGATGGCCGAGCAGCTGGTTGTAGCGCTGGAGGAGATCCGACTTCCCTCCAAAGCCGCCCACCTGCTGCAGCCCGGCCAGCTTCTCCGTCACGATGCGCCGCTTCGCCTGGGTGAGCTCCGCTTCGGTCACGCCCTTCGTGCGCACGCCCTCCAGGACCGAGTCCACTTCACGCAAGAGCGCGTCCGTAGTGAACCCGGGCTGGGCGATGGCGTTGATGCGGAAGATGGACGCCGCGCGCAGGCTGTCCTGCGAGGCGGTGACCGACTGCGCAATCTGCCGGTCCCGCACCAGCACGCGCATCAGGCGGCTGGAGCTCCCCTCGGAGAGGATGCGCCCCAGCACCTCCAGGGCCGCGTCGCCGGGCTTGAAGACGGGCGGGCTGTGCCAGGCCACCATCAGCGCCGGGAGGTTGGCGATGGGTTCATCCAACTTCACCCGCACTTCGCGGTCCAGCTTCACCTCCGGGACCTTCGGAGGGGGCGGCTTGGGCAGCGAGGGCAGGGTGGCGAAGTACTTCGTCACCCACTCGCGCGCCTTCGCCGCGTCGAAGTCCCCCACAATCGCGAGCGTGGCGTTGGCCGGCGAATAGTAGGTGCGGAAGAACGCCTTCACGTCGTCCAGCTTCGCCGCGCTCAGGTCCTCCATGGAGCCGATGATGTTGCCGAAGTAGGGGTGGGGGGAGGGGAAGAGCGTCTGCATCAGGCGCTCGCGGGCCAGGCCGTAGGGGCGCATCTCGTAGCTCTGGCGCCGTTCGTTCTTCACCACGTCCCGCTGGGTGTCCAGCTTCGCCTGGGTGAGGGCGTCCAGCAGGAACCCCATCCGGTCGCTCTCCAGCCAGAGCGCGGTCTCCAGGTGGTTCGCGGGGACAGTCTGGAAGTAGTTGGTGCGGTCGAAGCTGGTGGTGCCGTTCAGGTCCGTCGCGCCCAGCTTCTCCAGCAGGCCGATGTGCACGTCATCCGGCACGTGCGCGGAGCCCTGAAACATCATGTGTTCGAACAGGTGCGCGAAGCCGGTGCGGCCGGTCACCTCGTTGATGGCGCCCACGTCGTACCAGAGGTTCACCGCCACCAGCGGCAGGCGGTGGTCCTCCGCCAGGATGACGGTCAGCCCGTTGTCGAGCGTGTAGCGGGTGAAGGCCAGCTGGGGGACTTGCGGCGCGGCTGCGAGCGCGCTTGAGCCAAGGAGGAGGGCAGAGAGGAACCACGCGCGGACCATGGATGGGCGCTCCGGTCAGGGGCTGTGCGAGAAGGCTTCATCGCACAGTCCGGAGCGTTGGCGGCGCCTCTCGTCTAGCAGCCGTTGGCTGGTGTGAAGTTCTGGCAGGGCCGCGTCTGGGACAGGATGCGCGACCTGCGCGCCGGTCGGGGCACCTCGCGCAGGCCGTGGCTTCGCGCGCGCGTGCGTTGCGCGAAGAGCGCGCGGCTGGCCTCGAACGCCAGCACGGTCTGCGCCGCGTAGACCTCGAGGTCGTACTCGCGGATTTTTCCGTCGGCGAAGAGCTCATAGCGGCCGGTGCTCACCCAGCCCAGGTCCGCGGGCCGCCGCCGCAGCGCGACGAGCAGCTGGGTGCCGGGCACCAGGTCGCCCACGTCAAACCCGCGCGCGGGCACCTCCACCTCCAGCGGGAGCTCGCCGGCCAGCTGGCGGGCAATCTCCAGCACCACTGTCCGCGGCTTCCCCCGTGCCCCCTTCACCTCGCTGACCGTCGCCAGCGCCACCGCATCCGCCGAGCGCACCGTCAGCTGAATGTTCCAGAGGATGTGTTGAGGAAGCGGGTCGCCCAGGGCTGCGGCGGGGAGCGTCAACAGCGCCAGCACAAGCGGGAAGCGCAGCATGGGAGCCTCCGGACTGACTGCTGCGTCCTCCGGGCAGCAACCGACATGCCGCGTGGGCGAAGGCTCGCGAGCGCTACTGCACAGTTCAACCAAGCGGTTTTGTGAGGCGCGCTTCAGGGCCGGCCGAAGATGGAGCGCGCGGGCGCACCGCACCGTCTTGTTCGCATCACGGCTGTGCCCAGTGCAGCCCGGTCTGGCGGGGAATGGACAGCGCGAGGTCCTGGCCCTCCCGGCGCACCAGCAGCGAAGCGACCGCGCCCGGCTCGCCGCGGGTAAGGGCATAGGCGTCCACCCCGTCTCGCACTGAGGCACCGTCGACCCGGAGGAGCAGGTCTCCCACCCGCAGGCCCGCCGCCGCCGCCGGCGAGCCCTGCACCACCCACGACACGCGCGGAGCGCCGGACTGCGTCTCATACGCGGCGCCGAGCGTGCCCGGCTCCACCAGGGAGGCGCCCCGGGTCTCGGCGCGCGCTTCATTGGAGGGCGTCGCCAGGTCGAGCTGGCGCAGCTCCCCCGCCTTGAGGTCGACGTTCACGCCCTCGCCGATGAAGGCGATAGGGCCTGTCTGCAGCAGGTAGCTGTCCGCGGGCAGCTCCAGGCGGAAGCGGCCCGCGCTCGCGGTGGTCTCCTTCACCATCAGGAAGCGGTCGCCGGCGAAGGTGTAGGCGCTCACGCGGACCGCTTCGAGCGCGCCGTCGCCGGTGAGCCGCCCCTCGACGACGGCGGGAGCGTCCAGGACAACCTCCACCTGCGCGGTCTGCGCCTCCTTCACGTCCACCAGCGTGGTCACCTCGCGCCCCGCGCGCGCAGCAGTCAGGCGTACCTCCCCGGGCGGGACGCCCTCGAAGGTGAAGCGCCCATCCGCGCCCGTCAGGCCGGGCGCTGCGCGCAGCGCGCCGGAGAGCTGAACCTCCACCTCCGCCAGTGGCGCGTTCGCTGCGTCATGCGCGAGGACGGAGACCTTTCCGAGCGAGGCCAGCTCCAGCGTCAGCTCCTCCTCCTGCTCGGTCGTCAGCGCCACGCTCTGAACCCGGGGCGCGTGGCCGTCCGCGCGGGCGTGGAGCGTGGCGGGGCCGGAGGGCAGGCCGCTCAGCGTGAAGCGGCCTTCGGCGTCGGTGACCGCCGCGGCGAGCGCCCCTTCGTGGCCTGCAAGCCGCGCCGACACCTCGGCGCCGGCGACCGGCGCTCCGCCGCGCCGCTGCACCACCCATCCGCGGACGGTGGCCCCTGGACGCAGCCGCAAGACCAGGCCGCGCGCCTGCTGCCCCACCAGCAGCGAGAGCGGCTCCTGGGGCTCCGCCATCTGATCTCCCAGGCGCGCGACGAGCCGGTAGGTGCCTTGCCCTACTTCGAACGCGAAGCCGCCGCCTTGGCCGGTGACAGTGCTCTGGGGAAGGGCGCCGCTGGCGTAGAGGCTCACCTGCGCGCCCGGCGCGGGGTTGCCCTGCGCGTCGACCACCACCCCATCCACCGGGATGGCCGCCTCCAGCGCCAAGGTCAGCGCTCCCTGTTGGGCGACCTCGTCGTACTGCGCGCGCAGCGGCGCGTAGCCCGCGGCCTCCACCTGGAGCGCAGCGGCGCCCTGGGTCAGCCCTCCCACCCGGAAGGCGCCGGAGGGGTCCGTCTGACTCGACGGTGCCTCGTCGTCAGGCCGGGGCGGCTGCGCCACGCGCACCGTCGCCAGCGGCACCGGCGCCCCCGTCCGTGCGTCGACGACGCGGCCCGCAAGCGTGAGCTCGGGGCGCAGGGCCAGCTCCAGCTCGCGGGTGACCCCCGCGCGGAGGCTGACGAGGCGCGCGTCGACGCCCAGCGCGAGGGCGGACCCATCCGTCACCACCACGTAGTGCCCGGGCCGAAGCGGCAGCATTCGCCGGCCCTCAGCGTCCGTCCGCACTTCGGCCACCCGGGCGCCGCCCTGCGCGCCGTAGACGCGCACCGGCACCGCCACCGGTCCAAGCGGCCCTCGAACCCGCAGCGCCAGGCCCTCCGCTTTGGAGGCGACGAGCTCCAGCGCAGGCTCCGTCCTGCGGCGGGCGGCCTGCTCGGGCGAGCCCCCCTCCGACACAGGTGCCGGAGGGCCGTGCTCCTCGGGAACAGCGGTGAGCTGCCAGAGGCCGACGGCGCCCAGGGCCAACACCGCCACGGCCAAAGCCTTTGAGCGCACGCGCACGAGTCACCTCCCTGGTCTCAAATGACCTCGTCCCCGGCCGGGTTACACGCGAAGGACAACTGGAGCGCACAGTAGGCAAATGGAGCCTGAAGGCGCACCCGCTCCCCCCTGCGCCGAAGCGAAAGCCGTGGCCGCAAGCGACCTTCGCATCCCCCCTCTGGCGGCGCGCTCCTTGCTGTGCGTCCAGGTCGTCAGAGGTGGAAGGTTGATGCTCAACTCGGTGCTGGAGAAGCGGAAGCGGGTCCGACGGCTGGAGCACTTCGAGGCGTTGCTGCAGCGCCAGTCGAGGGACCCCCAGCTGCTGCTCCGTCACGCCGAGGCCGCGCTGGCGGCGGAGCAGCCGGACCGCGCGTTGGCGTCGTACCGCGCGGCGGCTTCGCTCTACCGGACGATGGGCAGCTGGGCCCGCGCGCAGGTGGTGCTCAAGCGGGCGGTGGAGATGGCCCCTGGGGATGTCTTGCTGCGCCAGGAGTTGGAGCAGGTGGTCGCTGCGCGCCGCGCGCCGGTGCGCCCCAACCTGCTCGCGATGGCGAAGAAGGAGCCGGTCCCCGCACCGCCGCTGCCCACGCCGGTCCGCCGCGAAGCGCCGAAGACGTCCTCCACCCTCGAACAGCGGACGCTGCGCCCCGTCGCCGAGGCCCCGGCGGCCTGGGTGGCAGACGCGCCGCCGGAGAAGACCGAGGTCATCCAGCTCACCCAGGTGGTGGCCGCCCCGCCCTCAGTCGCAGACGCGGACATGCCCACGCTGACCGCGCGGCTCTCGCAGCTCATCTCGGACACGCTGGAGGCGCTGGACGACCCGTCGGGCGGCTTCCGCCTGGCGACGTCGCTCCCGGAGGGCTTTGACACGGACGAGATTCCGGAGGTCCTCACGTCGGACCACATCCTGCCGGCGGCCGAGCCCCACGCGCCCGCGCGGTCCCAGCGCATGCCGCGCATCATCCTCGTCAAGAGAGCTCGAACTTCTCCACGGTCGCCTTGAGCGTCGTCGACACCCGCGCGAGGTCTGCGTTGGCGTTCAGCACGGTGTCGGTGGCGTTCTTGGTCTGCTGCGTGACGCCCATGAGGCCGACCATCGCCTCCGCCAGCTGGTCCGTCCCCGACTGCTGCTGCTGAATGGAGACGCTGATGGCCTCAATCGCCTCGGTTGTCTTCTGGGCCAGCTGAAGGATGAGCGTGAGGTGGATGGACACCTCGTGCATGAGCGACCCGCCGCTCTCCGTCAGCTTCACGCCGCCCTCCACCGCGCTCACCGCACCCCGGGTGGCTTCCCGGACCTGGTCCAACAGCTGCTCAATCTCCCGCGTGGAGCGCGTCACGTTCTCCGCCATCCGCCGCATCTCGGAGGCCACCAGCGAGAAGGACTCGCCCACTTCTCCAGCCTTCACGCCCTCCAGCTCCGCGTTGAGCGCCAGGACGTCTGACCGGTCCGCCACGTTGTGGATGAACTCGGCGATGCGCCCAATCTGGCCGACCCGGCCGTTGAGCTCCATCACCGCCTGATGGATGGCGGCGTTGCCCATCTGCATCCGCTCCACCGACTCGCTGAACGCGCCCGCGCGCCCCTGCGCCTCCTGCGCCGAGGTGAGCGTGCGCCGGGCAATCTCCGCGACCTGCGCCGCGTGCTCGGAGATGGTGCGGCCGGAGCGCGCCAGCTCCTCCGTGCTGGAGGCGGTCTGCGCCAGGGAGGTGCTCTGGGCCGCGACGCCCGCCTGGTAGCCGGTGGAGGTGGAGGCAATCTGGGTGAGCGCGTCGCCAATGCTGGAGCCTGCGCTGCGCAGCTCCGTCAGCACGCCGCCGAGGTGGCGCTGCACCTCAAGGAACGCCCCGCTGAGCCGCATCACGTCGCCGTCGCCGACGACCGCGCGGACTCTGAGGAGCTTCCCCGAGGAGAGCTGCTGCGCCTCGATGGCCAGACGGCGCAGCGGCTGCTCCATCGTGTCTCCCGCGAGCCAGGCGATGGCCACCACGCAGGTCAGCGCGAAGGCGGCGAAGACCACCATCGCCCAGCGCGCGTCCGTCGCGAAGGCCTGCGCGTGTGCCAGCCGCTCCGCCGCGTCCGAGAAGCTGGCCAGCGCGTCGCTCTCCTTCTGCACCAGCACGCTGGCCGCGTCCGCCAGCAGGAGGAGGGGTGCCCCCGCGCCAATCCCCGCCAGCAGCACAATCTGGGCGCGCAAGGAGAGCGTCTTGGTGGACGCGCTGGACAGCACCTCCTCGGGCTTCAGCCCCCGTCGGGCGACGTCGTCAATGAGCTCCCGCGTCCGACGGACCAGCCCGTGGTGGCCCAACAGGCCCATCCAGGGCCCGTAGATGGCCGTGAAGAGGAGCACCCGCACCGTGACCACGAACCCGCTCGTCACGTTCACGGCCACCAGCACCGCCGACATCACCACGCCCGCGAGCAGCCAGTTCTGCATCCGGGAGCGGAGAATCTTCCCCGGCATCGCGTGCAGCTCCGCCACCGCGCGGCGCAGCGCGTGCTGTGTCTCATCGGCGGAGCCATCGGAGATTTTTCGCCAGGTCGACATCGCGGCGCGGCAGCGCAGCTCCGTCGTCACCACCGTCACCACCGCCATCGCCAGGCCCAGCCCCCACAGCACCAGCGCCTGGCCGCGCGCGAGCGGGAGCACCCAGTGGCCGTAGAGGCAGGCCCCGATGATGCCCACGACGGCGGCCACGGCCGTCGGCAGGCTGATGAAGGAAGGCGCAGGCGGAGGGAGCGGACGAGTTGGGGAGCCGTCCATCGTCCAGACTCTACCGTGCATTGGCGCGAGGTCCGCGTGAGCGGAAGGTCAGCCGCACATTCGGCGCCGGGCTCCGACAGCGGCGCCTTCTTCAGAGCTTCGCGAAGAGCGGGGTGGCGCGCAGGCCTTCGTGCGCCAGCAGCCACTGCTTGCGCCACAGGCCTCCGCCGTAACCGTGCAGCGTCCCGTCTGAGGCGATGACGCGGTGGCAGGGGACCACCACCGCCACCGGGTTCTGTCCGTTCGCGCGCCCCACCGCCCGCATCGCCCCCGGCCGCCCGAGCTGGCCGGCGAGCGCGCCGTACGAGAGGGTGGCGCCCGCTGGGATGGTCCGCAGCGCCTGCCACACGGACTGCTGGAAGGGCGTGCCGTGGAGCGCCACCTCCAGGCCGTCCAGCGCGCGCAAGTCGCCGCCGAAGTACGCCGCGAGCGTCTGCGCTACGCGGTCATCCGGCGCCTCCTCCAACTGCGCCTGCGGCCAGCCGCGCGCGACGGCCGCTGCGACGCGGTCGAAGGGCTCGTCGGGCTCGGAAAACGAGAGGGCGTGCAGGCCCAGCGCAGAGCGGGCGGCCAAAAGGACGCCCACGGGGGAGTCATGGCGCGAGAGCGTGACGTGCATGGGCGTTTCCTTCCGGCGTTCAAGGCGTGCGGCAATGTAGTGGCAGCCCGCAGGGGGGCGCTGGCGGATTCTGGACGTCGGCCTCGCACCTCCTCGGAGGGTGCTGTCGGCCCGACTCCACGGGTAGACCCGACAGGGAACCATCAGCGCCCTGCTCCCTCATGTGTCGTTTCAGAGGCATCCCCCGCAGGCCAGCGAGGAACGCGGCTTGCTCTCCCGAGGGGGATGGAAACGACTCAACCTGACCCCGCCGACGACGAGCGCGCAGTACAGGCGCTGCGCGCCTCCCTCGACCGCGCCGCACGCAAGCGCCTCCTGGGCGCGGGAGGCGCGGTGCTCGGCGTCGTGGTGGTTCTGGTTGCGTTCATGAGCTCCGGCGGGCACAGCGCGCCGCGGCCCGCCCCCGCAGCGGAGCCGGCCGCCGCGGTCGCAGAGCCCGTCGCGCCCCCAGCCGTCCCGCCCGGGGCGCTCGCGGTCGCCCAGCCGATCGAGCCGGCCAAGCGCGCGGAGGTCGTGGCGCCGCCCGCGCCGGCGAAGGCGCAGCGCAGCGCACCCCGCCGCGCCGTCGCCAGCAAAGGGAAGCGCAGCGCGCGGGGCAGGTAGAGGCATCTGGAGTCCGCTGTAGATCCTCCCCCTTCCCCTGCAGCTCCTCCCCGTTATGCAGGGGCGAGTTGAGAGTGTCGGGCACGGGGGAGTCGGGAACGGGAACGGGGGAGTCGGGAACGGGCTCGGGCTTCGGTTTTCGTTGCCGCGTTCGCGTTCGGGCCCGGGTAGGGGAAGGGGTTCGGGCTCGGGCAAGGGTTACGGGGTCGGCCGCGTCAGGGCGGCTGCGCAGCGCGTTCTGACTCCATGCAACGGTGGCGTGCGTAGGTCTGCGCCACCTCTCGACTATGCGCCTGACGGCGCAACGCTCGAGGCGAGCGGGGAGCCCTCCGCAGAGGCCTCTCGAGGCGAGCGGGGCGAATCCGCGCGCGGATGTGGCCCCTGCGCCCGGTGGACGGCTGAACCCCTTCGCCGATAAGAACGCCGCTCTCTCCCTCGGAAGGGAAGCGCATGGCGGAGCGGACGAAGCTTTCGACCTCGGTAGGCGACGCCAGCGGCTACCTCGTGCAGAGAGCGGCCCGGGCGCGGACGGGCGTGGTGGTCATCCACGAGTGGTGGGGGGTGAACGAGCAGATTCGCCGCTTCTGTGACCGGCTGGCAGGGGAGGGCTTCCTCGTCTTCGGCCTGGACCTGTTTGGTGGCGCGGTGGCGACGGACGCCGAGGCCGCGCAGCAGCTGATGGCGGGGCTCGACTGGCGGCGGGTGGAGCAGGAGGCGCGGGCGGCGGTGCAGGGCCTTGCGGACCGGGGCGCGGCGAGGACGGCGGTGCTGGGCTTCTGCATGGGCGGCGCGGTCACGCTGCTGGCGGCCGCCACGCAGCCGAGCCTGAACGCGGCGATTGCCTTCTACGGGCTCCCTCCGCCGAAGGCGGGCGCGGACCTCACGAACATTCGCGCCGCCGTCCAGGGTCACTACGCGCAGGTCGACGACTGGTGCACCCCGGCGAAGGTGGACGCGCTCGAAGCGACGCTGAAGTCCGCAGGGGTGAAGGCGGAGCTGCACCGGTACAACGCGGCGCACGCCTTCTTCAACGAAGCCCGGCCGGAGGTCTACTCGGCCGACTGCGCGCAGCAGGCCTGGGACCGCGCGCTCACCTTCCTGCGGGCGCTGCCGTGATGCGCCCGGCGCTGGTCCTCCTCGCGCTGCTGCTCGGCACCGGCTGCGGAGCCCTTCCAGAGGGCTCGACGGACGCGGGCACTGCGCCCCCGGATTCGGGCGCGCCCCCCGACGCCGGAGCCGATGGCGGCGTTCCCGTCGTGGACGCGGGCACCTCGTGTGAGCGGCGCTTCGCCGCGCGCACCGCGGACATCGCCCTGTTCGACCAACTCAAGGTGGACCTGGGCCGGCTGAGCACGGACGCCGAGCGACGGACCCGGGTGGCGGCGTTCGTGGACGCGGTGCGGAACGCGGGCGGGACGCCTCTCGTCGCGCCAGGCGGGACGCGGGTGGTGTTCGTCGCGGTGGACGCGCCCCTCACTGGCTACTCCGTCTCGGGCAGCTTCAACGGCTGGACGCCGGGCAGAGACCGCCTCACGGCGGTGGCCGGCAGCAACCTCTTCGCCGTGGAGCTCACGCTCCCCCGTTCCTCCGCCTACGAGTACAAGCTGGTGGACGGGGCGCGCTACTTCGAGGACTCGCGCGCCCAGCACGTGCGCTGGGACGGGATAGACCGCGGCGGGGTGGGGGAGCTCAACGCGCTGGTCTACCCGGAGCTGGGGCCCGCGGCGCAGGGGCGCCTCATCGCCTGGCGCAAGGTGCGCGCGGCCGCGCTGGGGGATGAGCGCGACGTCTTCATCTACCTCCCGCCGGCATACGACGCGCAGCGCTGCCCGCGGCTGCCGCTGCTCGTCTTTCACGACGGCAACGAAGCCCTCACCCGCGCGCCCTTCACGCTCGCGGCGGACACGCTGTATGCGAAGAGCCCCGAACGCTCCGCGGTGCTGGCCTTCGTCGCGCTCCCCAGCCAGAGCGTGCGCGTGGACCAGTACACCTTCCAGACCGCCACGGCCCGGGGCGACGCCTACGTCTCCTTTCTCACCCGGGAGCTCCTGCCCGCGCTCGGCGGCGCCTTCAGGCTCTGCCCCTCCGCCGCGGACCGCGGGGTGGCCGGCGCCTCGCTGGGTGGGCTCATCTCCTCGTACGCCGCGCTCCAGGCCAGCGACAGCTTCGGCTTCGTCGGGTCGCAGTCCGGTTCGTACTTCTGGCAGAGCGACGCGCTCACGGCGCGCTACCGCGCCTCGCCCCGGCTCCCGCTGCGCTTCTACGTGGACTACGGCTGCCCGGACGACAACTGCGAGCCCAACCGCACCTTCATCGCGGAGCTCGAGGCGAAGGGCTACCCGCTCGTCCGGGTCGAGGAGGCAGGCGGGGAACACGAGTGGGGCTTCTGGCAGCGCAGGCTCCCCGGGCTGCTCTCCGCTTTTCGCTCCACCGCCGCCTGCAGCAACTGACCAAATCAACGACACGGTCACTATATGACCGCAATCAAAATATCGGTCAGTTCGGCCCAGGTCCCCATAATCACTTGAAAATAACAATATTTCGGCCGGAACACACTTCGGCCGCAACTGAACTTACGTCGGCTCGATAATGACCACAAAACCGTATTGGTCATATCGGAGTCACGAGCCCCATGATGCCCGCCCCCCAGTTGTCGCTGTTTCGCCACCAGATTGAGCTCCGCTGCACGCGGGCGCTGTTGCGCAGCCCGAAGGGCCGGGCGCAGGTGCTCGCCCGGCTCTGGGTCTACCGCCAGAACCTCTCGGTGCTGCCGGTGGAGCTTCAGCTCAAGCCGTTGGGGGACCCCGCGCTGGACCGCCTGTGCGAACGGCGCCGCGGCCAGGAGCGCCGGCACGCGGAGCTCTTTGACCGGCTGCTCCGCGACGCCGGTGCCAGCGCCCGGGCCACCGACGAGACCCTGGCCGCGCAGCCGCTTCAGCGGCTGCTGCAGCTCCCGGTCGAGGAGAGCTGCGATGTGATGTGGACGTTCCTCACGCTCCAGGTGCTGTTGGAGACGTTCATCGTGGTGTCGCGCGGCATCGCCCGGGCATGGGCGCGGGTGGACCCGGCCGCGGCCGCCGTCCTGGAGAGCATCGCCGCGGATGACGACGGCTACCTGGCCTACGTTGCCGCCACGGCCGTGCGCTACGAGGCTTCGCCCAGCATGCGCGAGCTGGTGCTGGAACGGCTGCGCAAGGCGCATGGCCGGGCCTGCAGCCGGACCCGGCTTCAGGAGCTCCGCCTGGCGGCCGCCGAGGTGGAGGGGCCGGATCGGGTGGCGCTCGCGTCGCTGGTGCGGCTCGTGGGGCTGCTCCCGTGCTCCCGCCTGGAGACCGTGGCTTCCCGCGAACGCCAGGGCCGCGCCCTCTGCTCCGTACTGGGGCGCGCCTGACGGTCAGGCGGAACGTTGACATTGAGAATCAAAATCAATATTCAAGGGGCCCTCCTGGACGGAGGGTGGACATGGGGGAGCGCTGTCATCGCATCGTCATCTCCAGCGGAGAGTGCGCAGAGGTGGCTCGCTGTGAATGTGGACACCTCCACGTCTCGCTGGGCCCGCTCACGGTGCGGCTCGAGGAGCACGTGCTGCGGTCGCTGTTCGAGACGCTGAAGCAGACCGTGGCGGTGCTGGACCGCACCCGGGAGCGAGCGGGGTGCTTCGGCCAGCCCCCGGCGCCGGGGATGAAGCAATGAGCTCCGGCGGGCTGTGGGCGCGGCTGGACGGCTCCACGCGGGAGCTGCGGCGCACAGTGGAGCTCTCGCCCTTCTTCCAGGAGCTCTTCTTCGGCGCCACGCCGTGCGGCGTCTACCCGCAGTTCGTCCGGGCCGCGGGCTACCTGGCCTACCTCGCGCGGCTGAGGGCCTGGTACCTGGCGCTGGAGGGCGGGGTGCTGGCGGCGGCGGAGCACCCGGTGGTGTCCAGGCTGGCGGGGCTGGAGGTGTGGCGGTCCCGCTGCATTGAGGCGGACCTGGTGCGGTTTGTCGGGCGGGACCTCCCTCCGCTGAGCGAAGGCGCCACCGCGGTGGTGGAGCGCTACCAGGAGCGGGTGGAGGACGTGGTGAAGGACGCGCCGCACTTGCTGGCGGGGCACGTCTACGTGCAGCAGCAGCTGGAGATTCTCCGCGGGCCGCTGCTGCGGGCGCGGTTGCAGCACGCCTTTGACCTCGACGAGGACGGCGGCGGGGTGGCGGTCTTCGGCGAGCCCTGCGAGTCCCGCTGCGCCCAGCTCAAGGCGTGCTTCAACGGGCTGGAGCTCAGCTCGGAGCAGGAGGCAGAGCTGGTGCTGGAGGCACGCCTCGTCCTGCGCATCCGCGAGCTGCTCCAGGAGGAGCTGTTGCGCGAACGCTGGGGAATGGCGGGCGCCGAGCTCCCGCAATAAAAAGGGGCGGCCAGTTTCCCGGCCGCCCCGCGAGCACCTCGCCGATTAGGCGCTCGACGGTACTGTCACACGAGCAGCGCGGTGTGCGGGTTCACGCCGAAGGGCGCGGTGGGCACCTTGAGCGCTGCCGACAGGTAGGACCAGAGCTCCGGCACCTGCGGCGCCGGGTCCAGGACCATGCGGGCATCGTTGGTGTTCGTGCCGGTGACGCGCAGCTTGCCGCTCGTCCCCGTCTTCACGTACTTGCCGATGACCGTGGCGGTGAGGCTGTTCTGGTGGTCCGAACCGGGGAGGCTTCTGGAGAAGTCACCCAGGATGGCCACCACCACGTTGGTGTTGGCGAACTCAGGCAGCGTGGCGGTGCGGGTGATGAACGTCTTCAGCGGAGGGAGGATCCGCGTGTTCATCATGTTGCGCACGTTGGCGCCGGTGCGGTCGCCGTGGGTGTCCCAGCCGCCGTTGTACGCCAGGACGACGTTGGAGCCGGCGCGGACCATCAGCTCAGCCGCGAGCATCTGCTGAGTGAAGTTGTTGACCGCGGTCGGCGGCGCGTTGCCGGCGGCCGGGTTGTAGGCCAGCGCCATGGCGTTGAAGTCGAACGCCTGGACCGGCTTGGCCAGGGTTTCGATGGACGCTTGGTAGCCTTCGCGCATGGACTTGAGCGAGAGGGCGTTGGTGTTCATCCGCGTCATCGACTGCGCCTGCGCCGCGATGAGGCCCTTCCCGGCGATGGTGCGGTCCGGGATGGTGGGGTCATTCGCGCCGCCCAACGCTGCGATGGTCGTCCGCATGTCGGCGATGGTCTGGAGGGACACGCCGTTCTCCGCGGGGCGCGGCCCCGCCGGCAGCTGGTTGCCCACCACCGCGGCCTTGATGGCGGCGTCACCGCCCATGGCCGCGGCCAACCGCAGGTAGTACGCGCGGGTGCCGTCGGTCACGTTGCGGTTCTGCGCGTTGCCGTGGTCGGAGATGCCGTGCCTCACGCCGATGGACGCCATGTGCGTGAGGGCGAACTGCGGCAGCGTGCCGAACGTGGGCGCGTCGACGACCAGGTTGTTCACGCCCCCCAACGAGGCGAGCATGTTGTCGCCGGTGATGCCGAAGGTGCCCGTGGTGCGGAAGGAGTCCGCGCTGGGGAACACCGCGTTGTAGCCGCCCTGGAGATAGATGAGCAGCAGGGCAGACTTTTCGCCGGCGGTCTGGCCGAAGGCTTTGCCCATCATCTGGGTGCCGGGCAGACCGTTGTAGGCGAGGGCGCCAGCCGTCACGGCGGCGCCTTGCAGCAGGGAGCGACGGGAGAAGCGGGAGTTGTTCTTCATAGGGTGGTCCTCGGAAGTTCGGTTAGTAGGAGAGGAAGCCGGCCGAGGTGAGCACCGAGGCGCAGCCGTACGCCCAGCGGCGGCGCAGGTTGGGCTCGCCGGTGGAGGTGTCGGCCACGGTGGCCTTCACGCACGCGTCCAGCTCCGCGGTGTCCGCGGGGCGGCTCCAGAACTTCTGGGAGAAGTTCACGCACTCAGTCCGTGCCGTGGCGTCCGTCGGGGCGGCCGCGTAGGCGTTGGCCGTGCCGGTGAACGTGAGGCAACCCTGGAAGGCCACGCGGTACGCCGTGTAGAGCGAGACGGCGCTGGCCAGCGGCTCCATGTTCCAGCGGGCCTGGGCCTCGCCGAAGGTCGTGCCGAGCCCGGCAATGAGCGCCGGCTGGGCGCCCAGCACGCGGGTGTATTCCCCTGCCAGCGAGCTGAACGGCTTCACGCGGGCGCGGTCCACCCCCATGTCCAGGTCCACGCGGTCTCCGATGAGGTCCGTGGTGGCGAACCCTTCGTACTTCTTCCCCATGTCGCAGCGGGGAGCAGGGGTCGTAGGCGTGGTCGGGGTGGTGGGGTCCGTCGGGGTGGGCCCGGTCGGGTCATTGGAGATGGGCCCGGTGGGGTCCGTCGGGATGGGGCTGTTGGGGTCCGTCGGGGTGGGGTCCGAGGGGAGCGTCACGTCGCCGCCGCCGGTCTTTCCCGTGATGGCTGCGCCCGAGCTGCCGACATCGCAGCCGAAGAGCATCAGCGCGGAGGAGGTCACCACTGCAATCCATAGCGTCTTTGTCATGGCGTTTTCTCCTCGAGCTACTGGCAGAAGCTCTGGTCTCGGGCGACCGCAAGCAGCGCGGACTGGATGGTGCCGCTGGCGCTGAACGCGTCCATGCAGCGGTCAAAGACCGGGCCTTCGCAGGTGTACTCGCCGCGTCCGTAGAGGAACTCGAAGGCGATTCGGCACGCGCGGAACTTGAAGGCGTTGGAGTCGACCAGCGCCGTCACCAGGGACTTGTCGTCGCTGATGGTGAGTCCGCCGAGCAGCTGCTGCGGGCCGGCCGTGGGGGCCGCGAACGTCATCGTGGCGCCGGTGCCCACCCGCTTGGTGAGGACGGAGGCGACCTTGTCGAGCGCGAACCAGGGGTCGTAGTGGCAGCCGGTGCACTGCGCCGCCATGCGGCCGGTGGCCGTGAGGTCGAGGCCGGGGACCTGGGTGGCCGCCACCAGCCGGAGGCCGATGGTGTTGTTCATGATGCGGTAGGCGGTGGAGAGCTTGATGCCCTGCTCCTCATTGCCGGCGTAGCGGACCAGCCAGGGGCGGCTGCGGAAGTAGCCCAGGCCGTTCGCGTCAACGGTGACGACCGGCTCTGCGTTGGCGGCCGCGCCCGCGGCGCGCTCCACCTTGTAGCCGCCGACGAACATCTCCCGCCAGGGGCGGTTGTTCTGGAGGATGTACTTGGTCAGGTAGTACGCGGAGTCCTGCTCCGGCACCTCGCCGGGATCCGCGTTGAAGTTCGCATTGATGAAGCGCGCGAAGCGCTCCACGAAGTCAGCGTTGGTCACCATGGCGTCGACTGCCGCCTTGGGGTCCGCCGCGGACGTCATCGCGGCCGTGGGCGACTTGCCCAGGAACGCGACTGACAGTCGGGTTGCACAGCGCTCGTTGGCTCCTGGCGTCGCGGTCTGGGCTTGCGCAGTAACGGCAGCGAAGACGAAGGTCAGCCAGCAGGCCAGGAGAAGATTCCTCTGCATCCATCGGATCAATCTCATGTGTCCGCCTCTTCCCCTTTGCGTGCGGAATCGCTCGCGGGTCCGGGCATGAGCAACCGGCGTGCCCCGCGGATCACCGACAGCTGGCGTTCACACCTGTTGGAGCGCGGCCGGAAAAAATCGTCACTTGGCGTTGACCACCGCAGTGGGCACCGGCGCCGTGGTGCCTGTGGGCTCCAAAACGCTTGCCATCTGTAGGTGTCACCGGCGGGCTTCACAGAGGGAAGCCCACCGGTTTCCGTTCACACCGGTGACCAGGGGGGCGCGAGCAGCCGGCGGCCATCCGCGGTGCGGGGCTCGCCGGCCGTCGCGGGCGGCGTCCGGTCCCAGCGCTGGCAGGTGACCGGCTTGTGGGCCTGGTCCAGGCCCTCGCAGTAGTTGGTGAAGAGGCAGCGCCGGACCTGGTCACCCTGGCCCAGCCGGATTTTCCGGAACCAGTCCGGGTCCGCCAGGCTCTGCCGCGCCGCCCCGACCAGGTCCGCCTGCCCTGACTCCAGCAGGGCTTCGGCCTGCCAGAAGCTGGCGACTCCGCCCGCGTAGACCACCGGCGTGGTGAGCCCGGCGTCGCGCAGCGCGGCTCGCACGCGGGCGGCCAACGGCGCGCTGCGGCCGAAAGGGCCCGGCGGGCCGATGTTCGTGGTGGGCATGCACTCGTGCCCGGAAGGTCCTGTGTAGGGATACGCTGCCGCGCCCACCTTCGGCTGCCGCGCGTCCTCGAACTTGCCGCCGCGGGAGAGCGAGAGGAAGTCCATCCCCGCGCGGGCCAGCTCCACCCCGAAGTACGCCGCGTCCTCCACGCCCGAGCCGCCCTCAATCACTTCGTCGGAGAGGAAGCGGCAGCCCACCGCCAGGCCCGGGCCCACGCGCGCGCGCACCGCCTGGAAGACCTCGCGCGGCAGCCGGACGCGCGCCTCCTTCGGTCCGCCATAGCCGTCGTTCCGGTTGTTCCGCGCGGAGAGGAAGCTCGCCATCGTGTACGCGTGCGCGTAGTGCAGCTCCACCCCGTCGAAGCCCGCCGCCTCCGCCCGCGCCGCCGCGTCCGCGAATAGGCCGGGCAGGACTTGCGGCAAGTCCCGGATGGCGGGGCGGTCCACGTCCGTCACCCGCTCTCGGAATCCCAGCCGGTAAGACTCCAGCTCCCGCGGCGGCAGGATGCGCTCCAGCACCTCTTCGCCCTGCGCCGCCAGCTCCGCGCGCAGCGCCGGCTCCGGTGCGGTGCGCCACGAAGCGTCTTCCAGCTGGGTGGCCATCGCCTCGCGCAGCGCGTCGTCCACCGGGAGGAAGCGCTCGAAGTAGCGCGCCGGGGTGGGCCGCCGGCGGATGGTGAGGAAGTCGATGAGCTGAATGAAGAGGCGGGTGCGGCCGCCGCTGGCCCGCTTGACCGTCTGCGTCAGCTCGCGAAGGCCTGAGAGATAGCGGTCATGGCCGATGCGCAAGAGCGGCCCGCTGGCGACGTCGCGGATGCCGGTGGCTTCCACCACCAGGACGCCGGGTTCACCTCGGGCGAAGCGCTCGTACCAGCCGAGCACCTCCGGAGTGACATCGCCCTCGTCGGTTGCTCGCCAGGGGACCATGGCGGGGACCCAGGTCCGCTCGGCGGCCTCCACGGGCCCCAGCCGGATGGGAGAGAACCAGCGCGAGGCAGCCGCCTCCTCCCGCGTGGGCCAGCGCGGGACGGGGAGGAGCTTGGCCAGGCGGCGGTCGGTCTCCATGTCTCACCGAGCCCTGACGGCGACAAATCGGCCTCGGTCAGGTGTCGGAAACGCTCCCACTTCGGGTTAAATGCCGCCGCCTTCCTAATCCCCTTCCCGGCAGGCGAAAAGGTTCAAAGATGACTCGCAGCGCTCGAAGCCTGCTGTTCGCGTTCACGGCAGCCGCCGCGCTTGTCTGGACGGGCTGTCCCGGCGGCGATGTCTGCGGTGACGGCAAGAAGACCGGGAAGGAGCAGTGCGACGACGGGAACACCGCGGACGGCGACGGCTGTCGCACCGACTGCACGCTCCCTGCGTCCTGCGGCAACGGCGTCATCGAAGCAGGCGAGACCTGCGACGACGGCAACGTCATCCCGGGCGACGGGTGCGAAGCGGACTGCACCGTCAACGGCGCCTTCTGCGGCAACAACGTCAAGGAGGCGAGCGAGGCCTGCGACGACGGGAACGCCGTCGGCGGCGACGGCTGCGAGCCCAACTGCACGCTGACCAACCCCGGCTGCGGCGATGGCCTGCGCGAAGCGGCCGAGCAGTGCGACGACGGGAACGCGGTGGCGGGCGACGGCTGCGAGAACAACTGCACCGTGACGCCGAAGGGAACCTGCGGCGACAACAAGAAGGAGTGGCCGGAGGCGTGCGACGACGGGAACGCGGTGGCGGGCGACGGCTGTGAGAACGACTGCACGGTGACCGGCGGCAAGCAGATTACCTGCCCGGGCGCGGTGCTCCCGGCGCCGGCGGACGGCACCTGCAGCGTGACCGCGGGCGACGCGAGCAAGCTCTTCACCGGCGTCATCCTCACGCCGGGCGCCATCTACCAGGGGGGCCAGGTGCTGGTGGACCCCAACGGCGTCATTCAGTGCGTGGGCTGCGACTGCACCGCCGGCGCGGCGGCGGCCACCCAAATCGTCTGCCCGCACGGCGTCATCTCCCCCGGGCTCATCAACCCGCATGACCACATCACCTACCAGTCGCCTCCGTTCGTGCCGTCGGTGCCGACGGACGGTGGCAGCGTGGAGCGCTACGAGCACCGCCACGACTGGCGGCGCGGCAACAACGGGCACAACGACATCCCCTCGGGGAATACGGCGCTGCAGGCGAACATCCGCTGGGCGGAGCTGCGGCAGGTGATGGCGGGCACCACCTCCATCGCGGGCTCCGGCGGGCAGAAGGGCTTCCTGCGCAACCTCGACAACCGCAGCGCGCCGCAGCCGGACGGCGGCCCGGCGGCGAGCCAGGAGAACCTCGGGGCCAGCACGCTGGGCCTCAACTTCGAAACCTTCCCGCTGGGGGACTCCGCCGCCGGCGAGCGGGTGGGCGACTGCAACTACCCGAGCATCGCCAACGCCACCGCCGCCATCCCGGCGGACGCGGCGTACCTGCCGCACATCGCCGAAGGCATTGAGGCCTCCGCGCGCAACGAGTTCGTCTGCCTCTCGCCGATGGCCACCGGCAAGGGGAAGAACCACCTCAGCTACCGCACCGCCATCATTCACGGCATCGGCCTCAAGGCGAGCGACATCAGCCTGATGGTGAACGAGGGCACCAGCCTGGTCTGGTCCCCGCGCAGCAACCTCTCGCTCTACGGTGACACCGCGGCGGTCGCGGCCTACCGGCAGATGAACGCCAACATCGCGCTCGGCACCGACTGGGTCATCTCCGGGTCGATGAACCTGCTGCGCGAGCTCAAGTGCGCCGACTACCTGAACGCCTCCTTCTACAACAAGCCCTTCAGCGACGACGGCCTGTGGCGGATGGTGACGTCCAACGCCGCGCTCGCCACCGCGGTGGACGCGAAGGTGGGCGTGCTGGCGAAGGGCAAAGTCGCCGACCTGGCCATCTTCCGGCAGAACGCCAACACGCCGTACCGCGCGGTCATCGCCGCCAACCCCGAGGACGTGGTGCTCACCGTCCGCGGCGGCAAGGTGCTGTACGGAGACAAGGCGCTGGTGAAGGGCCTGGTCCCCGCCGCGGAGGTCTGCGACGACCTGGACGTGTGCGGGACGATGAAGGGCGTTTGCGTGCAGTCGGAGCTGGGCAACTCGCTGGACGCGCTGACCGCCGCCAACGCCGGCATCTACAAGCTCTTCTATTGTGGCGGCCCGCCGCAGAATGAGCCCACCTGCACGCCCAGCCGCGGCGCGCCCTGGCTGGTGAACGGTTCCACCTCGTACAGCGGTGTCTCCTCGTCGACCGACACGGACGCGGACGGCATCCCGGACGAGAAGGACAACTGCCCGCGCGTCTTCAACCCCATCCGTCCGATGGACGACGGGAAGCAGGCGGACCTCGACGGCGACGGCAAGGGCGATGTCTGCGACATCTGCCCGCTGGGCCCCGGCACCGCGTGCACCCGGGCCACCGCGACGGACTTCGACGCGGACGGCGTGGCCAACGCCACCGACAACTGCCCCGGCGACTACAACCCGGACCAGAAGGACACCGACGGAGACCAGAAGGGCAACGCGTGCGACTTCTGCCCCACCGCCAACGCCGGGACGGACCCCTGCGGCACCAACGTGTACGAGGTGAAGCTGGCCGGCAGCAAGCTCCTCAACCAGCAGGTGAAGCTGGAGAACATGCTGGTGACGGGCGTCAGCTCGGCGGGCTTTTTCGCGCAGGTCCACCCGATGGACGCCGCCTTCAAGGGCGCGGACCGGTCCGGCATCTACGTCTTCGCCTCTGGCACGCCGGTGAAGCTGAATGACCGGGTGAATCTGGTGGGCACCCCGGTGGACTACTTCGGGCAGATTCAGCTCTCCAGCGTCACCGCGACGGTGGTGAGCTCCAACAACGCGCCGCCCACGCCGGTGCTGGTGAACGCCGCGGACGTGTCAGACACCGGCAGCCGTGCCAAGGACCTGGAGGGCGTGCTGGTGCAGCTGGCCAACGTCACCGTGGCGAATATCAACCCGGTCGCTGGCGGCGGGGACCGGGCGCCCATCAACGAGTTCGAGGTGGAGGGCGGGCTGCGCGTGAATGACCTCTTCTTCCTCCTGGAGCCCTTCGCCGAGACCGGCGAGCAGCTGGTGTCGCTCAAGGGCGTGCTGGAGCTGCGCAACAGCCACTACAAGGTGGAGCCGCGCTCTCTGGCGGACTTCGCGTTCGCCAACACCTCGCTGGTCAGCTTCGCCCCGGCGGAGACCTTCGCTCGCGTGGGCTACACCGGGTCTACCTTCCCCAAGGCGCTGACCGTGAAGCTGAAGCGCCCGGTGGCGAGCGACACGACCGTCACGGTGAGCTCCTCCTCTCCGGCGGACCTGGAGGTGGCCGGCGGAGGGAACCTGGTCATTCCCGCGGGCGCGGTTTCGCTGGCGCCGAACGTCACCGGGCTCAACGTGAGCCAGGGCGTGACCGTCACCGCCACGCTGGGTGGCACCTCGTTGGTTTCCAGCGTGCGCGTGCTCGGGACGACGGAGACCGGCAAGCTTGTCTCCATCACCCCGAACGCGACGTTCGCCAGCGCGGGCAGCAAGACGACGCTCACCGTCAACCTGGACCTCCCGACGATGGCGGACACCTCGGTGGCGCTGACGCTGACGCCGCCCACCGGCTTCGGCAGCGTGCCGGCGATGGTGACCGTCGCCGCCGGCCAGCTCTCTGCCTCCTTCGACGTGACTGTGATTGCCGGCGCCTCCGGCGAAGCCACCGTCACCGCGTTGCTGGGCACCGACATGGCCACCTCGAAGGTGACCCTCACCGCGACGGCCAGCCACGTCGTCATCAGCGAGCTCAGCATTGGCGACGCGGCGGATGAGTTTGTGGAGCTCTACAACCCCACCACCAGCGTGGTGGACGTGCGCGGCTGGCAGCTCCAGTACCGGGCCAACGGCGCGACGTCCACGTTCCAGAACAACGGCTCTGCCTTCCCTGTGAACACCACCATCGGGCCGCGCGGGTACCTGCTGCTCGGCACCTCGGCCTTTGCCTCGAACGCCGCGTACAAGGTGCGGCCGGACCTGACCTGCTCCGGCGGCTTCGCTGGCGTCTCCGGGCTCATCCGCGTCCTCCTGCCGGACGCCGGCACGCTCGACGCGGTCGGCTACGGGCCGATGGCGGACGGCGGCGTCAGCGGGATGAGCGCGGACGGCGGACGGGATGGGACGGAGAACGCCCGATTCATCGGTACCGTCCCGGCCACCGGCTCCCTCGAGCGCAAGGCGAACCTCGCCTCCACTGCCGCCACCATGCAGGACGGCGGGGACGTCCTCGGCGGCAATGGCTACGACAGCGATGACAACTCGCTCGACTTCGTCATCCGGACCGTGAGGGACCCACAGAACCGCGACGGCGGGACGGAGCCCTGAGGCTTCAGCGCTGGATGTCGTAGCCGCCAGCGAAGAGCAGGAAGAAGGTGGGCGTGTACACCGCGCCCGCCTGCGTCGGCACGGTGAAGACCGGGAGGGTGGCGCAGAGCTCGACGAAGAGGCGGGCGGAGGGTGTGGCGCGCAGCCACTCGAACCCGACCAACGCTTCTGCGCCGAGCCCCAGCCGGCTGAAGCTCTCCGCCGCGTCGGATTGCTGGAGGCCGTAGAGGCTTACGCCCCCTCCCACGTAGGGCGTGGATGAGCCGGGCAACATGAACCAGAGCGCCACGCCGCGCGGTAGGACGCCCGCCACGCTCTGCGGCCTGGGCTTCTCCTTCGCGCCGCCGACCGTCGCGAAGTCCAGCGTCGCGCCCAGCCCGACGTCGATGGCGAGGGCGGGCAGCTCGAAGCGGTAGCCCATTCGAAGCGCGGGACCCTCGCCAGGCCCAGGCCCCAGTGTCGAGGCGAGGCCCAAGCCCAGGTACAGCGCCTTCCCCCGCCCGAGCTCCGCGGGCTGCGCCGCTGCCGCGTGCGTCAGGAGCAAGAGGAGGAGCGGCGCGCGGGTCACGTCTTGGATTCAACCCCAGCCCGCGCGCAGCGTGGAGGGTGTGGGTACGTGCGCAAAGCGGGGCAGGGGGACGTGGGTTTTGGGCGGAGGCGTCCGAGCGTCGGCGCGGGGACGGGCGCGCTGCCGACGCCCAGGCAGCTATCCCTGAGGGAGCCGGGGCACGCGGGATAGTCCCGGGCGGCTGCCGGCGGGCGCCCGCCGGCAGCACGTACGGTGTCGCCCGGTCGGATTCCGCTTCCCACCCGCTCCAGCACTCCCCGAGGTGTGTCGCGTGCGGCTTCGTGCTCCTCCGGAGCTGTCCCCGTAGGGGTCCGTCGCCTGGTGCGGATACATGTGTCAATTTGATCGCGGGCGCGGGAGGGTGTCGGGACGTCGCAATCGCAGGCGCGCCGTTCTGCGATGAGTTGTCGACAATTGTCGACAATAGCGTCGATAAGCGTCGATAACTCATCGCAGAACGAGCGCGTAGTGCCCGACACAAGCTCTGGCGCCCGTGTTCGCCTCCGCCGGGGACAGCTCGGGGCTGAGACGAAGGCGGGGACCCTCACCTCGGGGAGTACAACCCGGGTGAGGGAAGCTGCAGCCGGCCTGGCCGCGGCGCTCGTGCTGCCGGCGGGCGCCCGCCGGCAGCCGCCCAAGACTATCCCGCGTGCCCCGTCTCCCTCAGGGATGCTTCCTTCGCGCTGGCAACCCAGCCGTCTGTGCGCAGAGCGACGGACGGCTGAGCCAAGAACCCGCGTGCCCCTGTCCAAGCTGCCTTCGTTTCGGGGGACGAACCGCGCGGCTTACGGCTTGGCGACCAGCGCCCCGTTCCGGCGCACGTTCTCCCAGGTGCCGACGGGGATGGCGTCCACCCAGTAGCCGGGCGCATTGCTCTGGCACTCCACGTTCCGCATGACAGAGACGCGGGAGTTGTCCACGGTGTCGCCGCCGGGGAGCTCGTTGTACTTCGCGGCGGAGTGGAGGCGGACGCAGTAGCTGCCGCTGGCCGCGATGCGGCTGTTCTCGATGGTGAAGTCCACCTGACTGCCGTCCGCGTGGAAGATGCCGGCGGTCACGGAGCTGGTGAGGTTCTCAATCACGGAGCAGCGGATGGTTACCTGGGCCTGACGGCACAGGTACGCCTGGTACCCGTCGTTGTGGTCGGTCGAGGTCTGCTGCGTGGTGCTGCACCAGGAGTTCTCGAAGAGCATCGGCCCGTTCCGGAGGCAGTCCGCGTAGCCGACAATCCGCACGCGCCGCATCTGGATGCCGCCGGAGCCGTCCGCGGACACGCCGAGGTCGCCCATCTTCTGACCTTCGAGGCCCACCGTGACGTCCTCCAGGATGAGCGGCGCGGACCCGCTGCTGCTCACCGCGACGAAGACGTTGGCGGCGATAACGGAGTCCCGGATGGTGCCGTACCCGCGCACCGCGCCGGTGATGTACACGCCGGTCAACGTCTGCCCGCTGAGCGTGACCGCGCCCATCCGCGTGAGCGAGCCGACAGGTGACTTCACGCCCGGCGTCGCCTGCAGACCAATCGCTCCAGAGGTGTCGCAGCTGCCGCTGGAAGGAGGAGGCGGCGGAGGCGGCGGAGTGCCCGCATCGACAGGTGTCGACGTCCCGGCGTCCGGGGTGCTGCTGCCCGCGTCCGGAAGGCTGGGCGGAGGTGGCGTCGTCGTCCCGGTGCCGCCCGTGGAGAACTGCGCCTCCACGACGGACACCCGACGCGTGGTGGTGACCCGCGCGCGGATGCGGTGCGTTCCGTCACCGGCCGGCGGCAGGTACGCATTGGCGCTCCCGTCCGGTGCGCCGCCCGCGAAGTCATAGGGCCGCTCCCGTTCGATGCGCTGCGAGACATCGTCCAGGAAGAACTCTACGCTCAGGATGGGTGAGCGCGTGGCGCCGCTGAAGAAGACATACGACTTCTGCGCGAGCTTCAGCCCGTTCAGCGGGCGCGGTGACGCCCGGTCCGGCGTGAGGCTCACCACCAGCGCGTCCGCGGAGAGCTCCGCTTCGTCCTCGAGCGCCGACTCAGCGTCCTCCTGCGGAAGGCCGCACGCGGCGGCGAGGAGTGAAGCGAGAAGCACGGCAACGGCACGTCCTGCTGCTGTCTGATGAAACATTCCGAGCACCTTCCAACGCAGGCGTTCTGCCCCCTTCACTCGCCCAGCGCCTGTGGTGAAGCGTGAGTGTTCGCGACCCGGAAATTCGGCTCATCGCCCACAATTTCGCGGGATTGTCGCGACGGTGAGCCGTTTTCGGCCCTTGCGTACACTGAAGGAGCCGATGCCTGCCTCACCCAAGCTCCAGCTCGTGCGCGAGCCCTCGCCAGAGGCTCCGGACCGGCGCCTGACGCTGGATGAAGCCTTCCGCGCCCACGCACCCTACGTGGCGCGGGTGGCCCTGCGGACGCTCGGCCGCCCCGAAGAGGTGGACGACCTCGTGCAGCACACCTTCCTGGAGGCGATGTCCGGCCTCAAGGGCCTCCGGAGCGCAGATGCGCTGCGGGCGTGGCTGGCCACCATCGTCGTCCGGCTCGCGCGGCGGAAGCTGCGGCTGCGCAAGTGGCGCCGCTGGGCGAGGTTGGACGACGCGCCGGAGTACCTCGAGGTGGCGGACTCGCGTTGCTCTCCGGATGACCGCTTGATGATGGCGCGCATCTACACGGTGCTCGACGGGCTGCCGGTGGAACAGCGCCTGGCGTGGACGCTGCGGCACGTGGAGGGAGAGCGGCTGGAGCACATCGCCGCGGTCTGTGAGTGCTCGCTGGCGACGGTCAAGCGCCGGGTGGCCAGCGCCCAGGCCGCGCTCGAGAAGGTGATTCATGGACCCTGAGCTGCTCGAGGTTGTTCAGCGCAGCCGCGGCAACGTCGACCCCCGCTGGGATGACGCCCAGGTGGAGCGCGCCCTGCACGGCGCCCATCGTCTGCGACGGCGCCGGCAACGCGTGCGCGGCGTGGCGGCGGTGGCGCTCCTCGCGTTGGCGGCGGCGGGCGTCAGCCGCCTGAGGCCAGAAGCGCCCGCCGCTCCCCTGGCGCAGGCGCCGCGGCCCGCGGAAGTCCCGGCCCGCCCGAGCGCGCCCGAGCCTCCGCCCATGCGCTTCGACGACGGGACGACGGCGCAGGTCCTTGATGGCCAGAGCGAGCTCCAGGTTCGCCAGGTCTCCGCTTCGCTCATCGCACTTCAGCTGACGCGCGGGCGCGCGCGGTTCGCCGTCCAGCACCAATCCTCGCGGCTCTTCCGCGTCGAGTGCGGGAGCGTGGTGGCGGAGGTCCTGGGCACGCGCTTCACCGTGTCGCGCGGTGAGCGCGAAGTGGCGGTCGCAGTGGAAGAGGGCAGGGTGTTGGTGCGTTGGGGCGACGAGGTGAAGGTGCTGGACGCGCAGACGCAGGCTTCCCTCACCGTGCCGGATGACGGCGAGAGTGCGCCGGAGCCCTCCTCTCCGGAGAGCCATCCAGAGGCGGAACGGCGGCCCCCGGTGCGGCGGCGCGAGCCGGTGTGGAAGCAGGAGGCCCGGCGCGGCCAGTACGACCGGGCCTACCGCGCGCTCGGCAGCGCCCCGGCGCCGGACCGTCCGCGCGGGCTGGATGAGCTGCTCCTGGCCTCGGACGCCGCGCGCCTCTCCGGCCACCCCGAGGCCGCGGTGCCCTACCTCGCCGGCGTGATGAAGAAGCACCCGTCAGACCCGCGCGCCGCGCTCGCCGCGTTCACTTTGGGCCGGGTGTACCTGTACGAGACGCACCAGCCGTCGCTGGCCGCAGAGGCGTTCGAGCGCGCGCGCCGGCTCAACCCGGCGGGCTCGTTGGCGGAGGATGCGTTGGCGCGGGAGGTGGAGGCGTGGAGCCGGGCCAACGCCCCGGACCGGGCGCGCGCGCGGGCCGGCGAGTACCTGCGCCGCTACCCGGAGGGCCACCGCGCCTCGTCGGTCCGCGTGTTCGGGGGCATCGAGTGACCGCAGCGCCGCTGCTGGGGCTGTTCTTGGCCTCGGCGCAACCCGTCGCCGTCTCGGTGGTCGACTGTCCGGGCCTCTCTGCTGCCACGGTTGAACGCATCCTCGCGCTCGAGCTGCGCGCGCATACCCGCGCCGCGCCGGCGCAGCTCTCGGCCCGGTGCGAAGGGAGCGAGGTGGCGCTGAGCCTTGCAGTCCCGGGCGGAGCGACCGCGGTTCGCAGGCTGAAGCCCGGCGCATCGGAGCCGCGGGTGCTCGAGCGGCTCATCGCCCTCACCGGTGCGGAGATGATGGCCGAGCCGGTGCGCCCTCCGCCGCCTCCGGTCCCTGAAGTCGTCGCGCCAGCGCCTCCACCGCCGGTGCCGTCGTACTGGCAGACGGAGGTCAGCGCTGCCTTCCGGAGCTTTCCCCAGGGGCGGCTGGCGACGTGGGGCGTGCGCGCGTCGCTGACCCGAAGTTTCGGCGAGCGCACGAGCGCGGGTTTCGAGGCGGAATTCGGGCAAGGGAGCGTGACCACCGCGCCGGGGAGCGTGAAGGCAACGCTGTGGAGCCTCGCGCTCCCGCTCCGACTTCGGCAGACCTTCGCGGAGCGCTTCGCCCTGGAAGAGGGCGTGGCGCTCGCGGGAGGACACGCGCAGGTGAGCGGCGAGGCGAGCCTCCAGTCGCTCTGGTGGGGCGGCAGCGCGGAGCTGGGCGTCGCCTGGTCTCCGGTGCGGGCGCTGCGCTTGAGGGCGGGCGTTGAGCTGGGATACGCGTTGAAGGGCGTCTCCGGAGAAGTCCCGGGCGAAGCGCCAGTTCAGGCCAGCGGGCTGTGGGTCGCGGGCACGCTGGGGGTGGGCTACGCATGGCTTTGAGGGCCGCCAGCGTCCTGGTGCTCCTGCTCGCATCCGGGTGTGACCCGGTGCGGGGCGCGCTGTTCGCCAGTCCCGGTCCCAGCAGCGGCGACGCGGGCGTGGGCGTCCCGCCCGGAACGCCGCTCACGCTTCACAGTGGCGACCTCGTCCTCAGCCTGGACGACGCGACGGTCGAGGGGCTGGACGTGCAGGGCTGCGTGCGGGTGACCGCGGCGAGGGTGACGTTCCAGAACAGCCGGGTCACCTGCGCAGCGGAGCGCCCCGCCATTCAGGGCTCTGGCGCTGGCCTGGTTGTCACGGCAGTGGAGGTGGACGGCCGCGGGCGCGCGGACATTGGCATCAGCTGCGGCGACTGCCTCATCACCCGTGCGGATATTCACGGCGCCAACCAGGGTGTGCGGCTGGGCAGTGGCGGCACACTGGAGGCCAGCGAGATTCACGACCTCGAGGATGAGTCCACGCCCCCGGGCATCTCGAACGGGATGTTCGGCGTGCAGAGCACGGATGGCGCGCTCATCCGCGTGAGGCGCAACCGGATACATCCGGGAGCCCGCGCCGCGGGGGCAGTGATGATGGGCGCGGACCTCGGGCCGCTCTCGGATGTGGTCGTGGAGGACAACTTCCTCGACGACGGTGCGTTCACCGTCTACGCCGGCTCCGGGTCCACCCACGCAGCGAGCTCTCTGGAGATTAGGAACAACCGGTTCGGCCGCGGCGCCCAACGCGGACCGAAGAACCTCTCCACCGGCGCCACGTGGACCGGGAATGTCTGGGACGACACCGGCGCCGCTATTCCCTAGTGCTCCGCCCGAGCAGCCGATGCTCGGAGCCGAGGTTCCACCCCGTTCGCGTCGAGCGTTGCGCCGTCAGGCGCATAGTCGAGACGTCGGCAGTGCTCCCGAGGTTTGGCGCATGGGCCGCTTCGGTCTGCTCGAAACAGACCGGTTAGTGCAGTGCGTGGGTTTGCGCCACCTCTCGACTATGCGCCTGACGGCGCAACGCTCGAGGCGAGCGGGGGGGAAGCGAGCGGTGGGAAGCGCATGCGCGCAGCTGGCGAAGCACTCCGACTACGGCGGAGTCAGGAGCCGGATGACATTGTTCCCTGAGTCCACAACGAACACGCGTCCCGCTGAGTCCACGACGATGCCCCAGGGGTTGGAGATTTGCTCCGGGGAGGCGAGCACGGTGAGCCGCTCCGTCGCTGGCAGCTGCGGGTCCAGGCTGACGACGCGCTGGTTGTTGGTGTCGCTCACGTAGATGACGCTGCCCGGGCCCTCCGCCACTCCGAGCGGGCCGTTGAGCGCCCTGTCCTGGCTCCCCGCGACGCAGCCGTCGCCGAAGAGGGTGGACACGCGGCAGCTGGTTGCCAGCGGGCGGGCCACGCGGCGGATGGCGCAGTTGCCGCGGTCCGCCACCAACACGTCGCCATTCGCGGCGAGCGCCACAGCGCTGGGGTCCCTGAATGCGGAGGACTGGGGGTGCTCGCACTGGAAGGGGCCGGGGCCCTGCGCGCCGCAGCAGAAGTTGCCGCCGCAGGCGCCATCCCAGTGGGCCATGTAGCCCGACTTGCCGGCCACGCTCCCCACCTCCGCGCCGGAGAGCGGCGCGAAGCGGACCAGGTTGTTGAAGTCGTCGGCGAAGAAGAGGGCCCCTGCATCCGCGTCGACGACCATCCCGACCGGGCTTCCCAATTTCACGTCAGTGGGCCTGCCCACCGCGAACCGGATGATGTCGCCGCAGTCATTGCTGAAGCCGGCGTCCCCCAGCTGGCACTGGCCCACGAAAGGCGCCGTCAGGCCGTTCGGCTGAATCCGAAGGATGCACTGCTCCCGCGTGTCGGCGACGTAGAGGTTGCCGGCCGGGTCGACAGCCACGCCCTGAGGATCTCGAAATGGCGACGCGACCGATGTCCGCACCGTCGTCACAGTGCCCGAGGAGTCCACGCGCCGGATGAGACGGTTCCCGGTGTCGGCGACGTAGAGGTTGCCGCTGCGGTCGATGGCCAGCCCGCGCGGGCCGTTGAACTGGCCGGCGCCCGGCGCTCCATCCTTCGCGCCCGCCACGCCCACCGTTCCCGCGAAGACGGTGACCTTCCAGCGCGGCGGCGGGGGGCCGGCGTCGAACGGGATGGACGCATCCGGTTCGCGGGTCACCGGCGAATTGTCGGAAGCGCCCGCGTCGGTCGGGTGCCGGTCGACGCCGCCCGAGGGCACGCAGCCGGCCAGGGCCAGTACCGCGGCGATTGCTCGCACCGCGCGGCTCATGGCGGCGTGTTCCGGGTCAGCAGGCGGATGCGGTGATTGCCGGAGTCGGAGACGAAGATACGCCCGCGCGCGTCGACGGCGATGCCGGCAGGGTAGTTGAAGCGCGCCTGCTCGGCGGGACCATCCTCCGCGCCCTTGGTGCGGTCCCCAGCGAGGTGGATGAGCGTCCCCTTCATGTCCAGCGCCCCGACCCGGTGATTCCCGGTGTCCGCCACGAAGAGCAGCGTCCCATCGGACGACGCCGCGACGGCGTTCGGGCGGATGAACTGGGAGAGGCTCTGCTGCGAAATCAGCGTTGGACAGATGTTCGGGCCCACCGTGAGGACGCTGCAGCCAGGCTCGGGGGTGATTCGCCGGATGGCGCAGTTGCCCGGGTCCGCCAGCCAGAGCGCGCCGTTGGGCGCGACGCTCAGCCCGGCGGGGCCATTGAACGAGGCCGTGCTCCCGGCGCCGCAGGTGTTGCCGAACTGGCAGACACCGTCGTGCAGCGGCTGCGTGCCGCTGGAGGCTCCGGCGAGCGTGCCGACCGCGCCGTCGCTCCGTCGCAGCCAACGCACGCTGTTGTTTGACCCATCCGAGATGAACAGGAGCGGGTCAGTCACGGCAATCGCCGTGGGGTTCCGGAACGCAGGGGGCAGGGGTGAGTCGCTGCAGGAACCGCCCTGCCGCTCGCAACGCCCGGCGACGACGCGGGCCCGCCCGTCGCTGCCGATGGCGCGGATGCAGTTGTTGCTCGTGTCGGCGATGTAGACGACGCCGGCCTTGTCCACCGCCACCCCGCGCGGACCTTGAAGCACGTCGCTGCCGCAGGGGAAGTCCGCCGGCGCGAGGGTTGTCACGTTCCCCGCGGTATCCACCTTCCGGATGCAGTTGTTGTCCACGTCCGCGACGAAGAGGTTACCCACCGCGTCGATCGCCAGCGCACCCGGCGAGCTGAACTGCGCGGCCGTTCCCAGACCATCGGCCGTCCCACGCTCGCCTCCGGCAAAGGTGGACACGGTCCAGCCCGTGCCGGCGTCGCCTGTGTCGCCTGCGTCCGTGGGCTCTGACGTTGTCCCCACCGCCGTGCAGCGATACGCGATGCAGCAGCCCGCGCAGCCGCAGTTCTGGTCTGAGACGCACTCCAGCCCGAACGGATTGGAGAGGGTGCACGACGCCGAGGCCAGCGCCAGCAGGACCGCTGCCGCCCTCACCACGTGAACACCGCGCTGATCGCCAGCGCCGCGGTGAGGCCCATGGCGACGTCGGAGGTCACCGCCCATCCCGAGAGCTGCTGAGACTCCTGCGGCGTGAGCAGCCGTTGCTGCTGCGCGTACCCGTTGCGCAGCGCCACGGTCCGCGAGCCCGCCACCGCCCACAGCGTCCCGGTGGCGATGGCCGCGCCCGCGACGAACCAGAACGCCCGCCGCGGATGGACGACCGACTCCGCGCCCTTCACCAGCCCGGCGGAGAGCGGATTGGGGACGAAGCTCAGCGCCGCCGCGTCCGTCCGGCTTCCCTTCGTGAGCGTCAGCTCGGCCACCATCAGCTTGTCGGTCAGCACCTGCTTCACCCGGTACTTGCCCGGGGGCAGCGCGAGCACCGTCTGCTGGTCCTGACTCGACGTCCCCTCGGCGACGACGCGCGCCTCATCCCCGTCGACGATGACGTACCGGCCTTCAGAACCAGAGGGCAACGTGAGCGACGCCGTGGCCTGCGCGGGCCAGGTCAGGATGACGTTGCCCTGGCCCTTGAGGTCGTAGTGGAACGCCGGGCGCTGCGGCACCGGCGTCGTCGCCGTCGCGGCCTCGGTGCGCTGGAAGGCATACGCGTACGACTCGCCCAGCGTCACCCGTCCGTCGCGGTCCAGGTCCGCCACGCCGCGCAGGCCAGAGACGAAGTGGTGGGTGAACACCGAGCCCTGCAAAGAGCGCTGCTCCTGCGACAGCTCGTCCGCGCCGCTGGAGGTGAGCAGCGCCAGCCCGCGGATGGTCAGCTCGTCGAGCACCTTCACCTCGAACGCCGGCGCCAGCCGCCCGCCCTTGGTGGCGATCGCCCCGGAGCGACAGGCGTCAAACACGCCCACCCGGACGGTGGCGGTGCTCTCGCGCAGGGCGCGGTGGAGCTCATCGAAGCTGAGCGGCTCGGCGCCGCGCAGGTGCAGGTACGTGCCGTCCGCGTGGCCCGAGTAGTAGACGAACACGAGCGAGTCTTCAGCGGGCCTGGCCAACCGCTGAAGCTGCGCGCGAACCTCGCTCGCCTCCGGATTGCGCAGCAGCACCACGCGGTCGGGAGCGAAGTCGCCCAGCTCGGTCAGGACTGCGGTGACGTTCTCTGCGTCGCGCTCCGCATGACGGAGCCGCTGATCGCCTGCCCAGCCCTCGTTGGCGCCGATGATGAGCGCGAGGCGCTCCTTCGCCTGAGCGGGCGCCGCCACAGCGAAACCGACAAAGAGCAAGAGCGCTGCTCGGCCCGGACCACAACCACCCAACGACATGGGCCGTCTCTAGCACGCAGCCGCAGACCCCTCACAACCGGCCCCACCGGGTGTCACGGAAGCTCGTTCAAGCCAGCGAAACCGTTCGTGCTAAGTGAGCCGCTTCGGTGACGCCACTCAAGAGGGGACGCGTGCGAATCTGTCTGACGGTTGCGCTGTGCGGCGGTCTGCTGGCCTGTTCGGCGTCGACGGGGACGCCAGGTCCCAAGGGCGACAAGGGAGACGATGGCCCTCAGGGGCCCGCGGGAGCAGCAGGTGCTCAAGGTTCTGCGGGGGCGCAAGGCGCGACCGGACCGCAGGGCCCGCCCGGCCTCGCTGAGCGCACGTGGGCCACCCCGGACGCCGGCGTCATCCGGATCAGCGTCAACGGCATCTACTGCGGCGCCTCCGCCAGCGTCAGCGGGCTCTTCCCCACCACGCTCGTCCCCGGTGTCGGGCTGGTGAGCGGCTATCGCGCGGGCAAGGTCATCTGCGAGCAGGCCTGCAACCAGCCCGCGGCTCATATGTGCGACGCGACAGAGATGGTTCGGAGCGCCCAGCTGGGCGCCCTCCCGTCGATGCAAGCGGGCTACTGGGTGGCCTCCGGGAACTATTCAAAGTACGGAGCGGGCGACTCGCCCGATTGCTACGGGTGGACGTCGAACACCGCCGGCAACGTGCACCTCGGCGGGGTTGTCCTCACGGACCTCAACGGCCCCTCCGCCACGCTCCGCACGTACCCGAGCATCGACTGGTGCGACAGGACGTACAAAATCGCCTGCTGCTTCTGAGTGATTCCATCAGCGACCCCGTTCGCGTCGAGGGGGAAACGGCCTTGGCCGGCCATTTCGTCCGAGGAACAGCTCAGTTCAGTCGGGGGCCTCCCCCGCTCGCCTCGAGCGTTGCGCCGTCAGGCGCATAGTCGAGAGGTGGCGCAAGCCCACGCACGGCACTTAGCCGGTCTGTTTCGAGCGGAGCGGAGCGGCCCATGAGCCAAGCTTCGGGAGCACTGCCGACGTCTCGACTATGCGCCTGACGGCGCAACGCTCGACGCGAACGGGGGCAGCCCCGCGATGTTGCGGGGCCCTGGTGAGCTGTTCTCTAGGAGCGATGCGCAACGCTCGACGCGAACGGGGGAGGTTCGAAGCGCTAGCTGGCTCGCGTCTCGATGGCGCGCAAGGCGCCATCCCACAGAGCGACGCGCGCCTCCAGGCAGCGGACGGCGGTGCCCAGCGCTTCCTCCCAGGCGACTTCGTTGTCACCGCAGAGGCGGGTGAGCAGGCGTCCCGCGGCGGGCCCGTGCTTGTCGCCGTCCACCTCGATGTGGCGGTCCAGGTAGCGGCGGAAGGTGTGGGTCTGCGCGCGTGCGCTGTCCGGGAGGTCCGCCATCAGCGCGCGGAACATGTCGGGGATGAGCTGCTCGCGCCCGTAGAAGAACGCCGCGGCGAGGTTCGGGGCACGTCGCTCGTCCACCACGCGCATGGTGCTGGCGACGAACGCGCGGGCGGGCAGGGGCGCCTCGGCGGTCTGAAGCGCCTCCGATACGCTTGCTCCCACGCAGAGCTGGGCGAGGAACGGGTCGATGGAGCGAGTTGAAGCGCCGGCCTCCAGCATCGCCGCGCGGTAGAGCTCGAAGTGACTGCAGAAGCCACCCGACCCGTCGTCGTCGGACTCCTCCGTGAGGACAATCTCGTTGACCAGCCGCGAGGCGCTGCGATCCGCCGGCGGCAGCCACGGTGACTGCACGCAGGTCAGCTCGCGCTGCAGGCCCTTGAGCAGACACATGAAGTCCCACACTGCGTAGACGTGGTGCTCCATGAAGACTTGAAGGGCCGGCAGGTTGGTGAGCCGGCTGAAGACCGGATGACGGGTCAGGCGCTCGTGAAGGTCGAACACCCCCTCCAGCTGAGCGCGGAGGGCGGGTTGAGGCGGAGGCGGGAAAAGCTCGTCGCGTTCACCGGTGATCATGGTCGGCTTGAGTTGCAAACGAGGACGGAAGAGCACGAGTGGAGCCCTGGAGGAGAGGAGGTCAGAGAAGATGACACACGCCCGTGTTTCAGGTCTCCAGGTCACCTGCGCCCAGATTGGAGTTAATTCTCCTACTTTGTCTCTTCGTGCAGTGCGGCAATTGAGAACTACACAGGTTCAATCTGCGCCGTCTCTGGCCGCTGCCGCACGCGCTCGCGAAGCGCCGTGGGCCACAGCTCCGGCCTGTCCGCGGGGTACGTCTGGAACGACTTCCCGGGCGGGCCGAGCAGCTCCCGGGGACGGACGTCGAGGACATGCGCGGCGGCAGCCAGACCTGACATCGACGCGCCGAGCACGCCGTGGGCGAGGGTGCTGGCGCCGCAGAGGGTGAGGCCGGGAATCTCCGTGGCGACCTGGTGACCGAATGGCCCAATCTGCCAGCGGGACTTCTCCGTCCCATAGAGGTTCCCCGCGGTGGACCGGCAGTAGAACAGGTTGGTGAGCGGAGACCCGATGTCGGCGAACGTGACGTGCTTGGCGACGTCTGGGATGACGTGCTCCACGCCGCGGAGCATGAACGCGGTGAGGCGGCGCTTGAGCTCGGCGTAGCCCTCGGCCCGGCTCCCGGTCGCCGGCCCGAGGAAGCGCGCGAACGGCCCGTATGGAACAAACGTGAATACTTCGAGCGTGTGTTGCCGGCCCTTTAACTGCGTCGGGTCCTTGAGCGTACTGACGGACAAAAAAAACCCGGGCGGCTCGGTGCGCTCCAGCGTGGTGGGGCTGGCCATGGCGGCGTAGAGCGCCTCCAGCGAGAGCCCGCCGGAGTACCAGTAGTTCCCCGAGTCGAACCCCATCGCCCGCAGGTCCAGGTCCACCGCGAGGAACAGACTCAGGGCGGAGACCGAGAACCGCGTGCGCGCGAGCTTCCGCCGCAGCCGCTTGGAGAGGGCCTCCTCGCCGACGAGCGAGCGGAAGGTGACGTGGGGATCCGCGTTCGACACGACGTGGTTCGCGCGAATGCGCGTCCCATCCTCCAGCTCCACGCCCACCGCCCCACGACCCTCCAGAAGAATCCGCGCCACGGAGGTCCGCAGCCGCAGCTGTCCTTTCGCGCGCGCCAACCCTCGCGTGTACGCCTTGGCGAGCGCGGCGCCGCCGCCCTTCGGGTACCAGGCCCCCTCCAGGTAGTGGCTCATCACCGCGGCGTGCTCCACGAACGGCGCGGCCGACGGCGCCAGCCCGTGGTCTCCGCACTGCACCGCGAGGAGGTCTCTCAGCAGTGGGTCACGCACGTGCGCCTTGAGCACCGCCCGAAGGCTGCGCAGCCCGTGTCGGAACAGATGCCGGCACCGGAAGGGGAGCGCCAGCGCATCCAGCGGTCCGCGGGTGTCGCCCAGCGGCTGCAGCTCCTGGCTCACTGTCTCCACCAGCTTCAGGTACGACTCAATCCCCCGCCGTTCGCGAGGGAAGCGCTCCACCAGCCGGCGCGCGAGCGCGTCCCTACCGCGCGGGTAGTCGAACTGCTCCGCGCGCGGACCGTGAAGGCAGTGTTCATACCCCTCCGGTGACAGCTCGAAGAACGTCAGGAACTGCGCGACATCGAGCCCCTCGAGGAGCGACCGGAACGGCGCGCCGGGGCCCAGCTGACCGACGTAGTGCACGCCGGGGCTGAAGCGGAACCCGCCCAGCTGAAAGCTGTGGCACCACCCGCCGGGCACGTCGTGCTGCTCCAGCACCAACACCGACTTCCCCGCGCGCGCGAGCGCGACGGCAGCGGTCAGCCCGCCTGCTCCAGAGCCAATCACCACCACATCCGTATCGACCATGGGCGCCCCTCTCCACGGGGAGTAGAGGGCGCCGCGGGCCTTGCGCGCGATGGGCTCCGGGTCGCGCCCGAGGGACGCGGACTCAACACGCGTCAGTCGCCGACGCGCTCCTGAAGGCGCTGGAGCGCGCGCACCAGGTTGGGCGTCAGCTCCAGCACCGGGCGCAGCGGATCCTCACCCAGGGCTTCCATCCGCGCGAGCGCGTTCCGCACCGTGAAGTCCCGCGGCCCGAGCGAAGGGCCCACCTCGGACCAGCGCAGCGGCATGGCGACGGGTGCGCCGGGGAGCGGACGCGCCGAGAACGGAGCCACCAGATGGCGCCCCAATCCATTTTGATAACAATCGATGTAGACACGCCCGGCGCGCTTGGGCACGGAGCGCTCCAACGTCGAGATGGCGGGGTGCGCCCGCTGCACCACCTGGGCGAGCACCTCCGCCAGCGTGATGGACTCCGCGTGGCTGCACTGCCCATTCAGCGGCAGCAGGACGTGCAGCCCGGAGGAGCCGGTGGACTTCACGAAGCAGGGCAGCTCCAGCGCTTCACACAGCCCGCGCAGCGCGACGGCCAGTGTGAGGACGTGGGCGAACGGGGCGGTCTTCGGGTCCAGGTCCAGGATGCACCAGTCCGGCCGGTCGAGCGCGACGGTGCGGCTGGTCCACAAGTGCAGCGGGATGGTGCCCAGGTTGATGAGCGCCGCGAGCGCCTCCTCGCTGTCGCACAGGAGCAGCTCGCCGTCGTCGGGCGCGTCCGGCGGCGGGGGCATCCGCCTCACCCAGGGTGGGACGCCGGAGAGCGCGCGCTGCTGGTAGAAGTGCTTGCCGCGGATGCCGTCCGGGTAGCGGGTCAGCATCACCGGCCGGTCCTTCAAGTACGGAAGGAGCCAGCGCGCCACGCCGCGGTAGTAGGCGACCAGCTCGCCCTTGGTGAGGCCGTCGTCCGGGAAGTAGACCTTTGTCGGGTTGCTGAGCGCCGCGCGCGGACTTGCCGGCGCCGGAGCAGGAGCCGGGCTCGCGTCCTCGCCGGTGCGGATGCACTCGCGCGGCGCTTTGTCCTCGCGGAAGCGCAGAAACACCGGCTGCCGGGGCGCGCCGTCGCTCGCCCACCGCTTGTAGCGGACCTCGCAGACCCACTCGGGCCGCACCCAGATGCGCTCGGGGTCCGGGGGAATCTCACCGATGCAGGGCGGGGCGGAGAGCGTGGCCGCCTCCATGGACTCGCGGCACAGCTTCACCTGCGTGGGCCCGAAGCCAGAGCCCACGCGCCCGGCGTAGCGCAGGGTGCCGCCTTCATACGCCGCCAGGTGCAGCGCGCCCCACTCGCGCGCGCGGCCCACCACCACGAAGTCGAACGTCCGGGTGGAGGTGACCTTCCGCCAGGTGTCCTGCCGCCCGCCGCGATAAGGCGAGTCCATCCGCTTGGCGATGATGCCCTCGAGGTCCTGCTTCAATACCTCCCGCAGGAAGGCTTCGCCCTCGCGCTCGATGTGGTCGAGATAGCGGATGCGGCCCTCCGCCGGGAGCAGCGCCCGGAGCGCCTGCTTGCGCGCCACCAGCGGCGCCTCGCGCAGGTCCACGCCCTCCAGCGCCAGCAGGTCAAAGGCGAAGCACGCCGCCAGCGGGCTCCGGTTTGTTCGCGTGCGTTCCAGGAGCGCGTCGAACTGCGGGCGGCCGCGCTCGTCGAGGATGACCAGCTCGCCGTCGAGGAGGAAGCTCTGGCCGGGGAGGGCGGCCAGCGCGGCGGCGAGCTCCGGGAAGCGGTCGGTCGCGTCGGCGCCGCTGCGCAAGCGGATCTCCGGGCGCCCGTCCAGTTTTCCGCAGAGCGCGCGGAATCCGTCGTACTTGAGCTCGAAGAGCCAGCCGTCCTCGGTGAAGGCGTCGTCCGCCCGCTCCGCCAGCTGGAGAGACACCTCGCCTGGCGTGAGCGCCGCTTCGCGCCCTCCCAAAGAGAGGACAAAGCTACGAATCTCTTCGAGTGGGGCGCCGGTGACCGGGGGGGCGGTGGAGCCCTTTCCTCTTCGGCGCGGCCGGGGTTTGGCGTCCATCAGCAGACCCGTTTACCGTGGGGACATGAGCGCGCGTGCCATGGGTTCAGGGATTATCTCGTTCGGGCTGGTGAACATCCCGGTGAAAGTCTACTCGGCGAATGACTCAACAGCCCGGGTTGCCTTCCACCAGCTCCACAACAAATGCAAAGGGCGGCTCAAGCAGCAGCTCTACTGCCCGGCCGACAACGAGGTGGTCCCGCGAGCGGAAGCGGTGAAGGGCTTCGAGTTCGCCAAGGACCAGTATGTGGTCGTCTCCGACGAGGAGCTGGACGCGCTGGAGGCGGAGGCTTCCAAGGCGATGGAGATTGCCGAGTTCGTCCCGCTGGAGACAGTGGACCCGCTCTACTTCGAGAGCGGCTACTACCTCGGTCCGGATAAGGGCGCGGAGAAGGCGTTCAAGCTGCTGGCCGTGGCGCTGACCGACACGCGCCAGGCGGCGGTGGCCCGGTACTTCGCGCGCGGGCAGATGACCCTGGTGATGATGCGCCCCAAGGGGGACCACCTCATCATGCAGGCGCTGCGCTACGCGGATGAGCTGCGCTCGCCCGCGGATGTGCCTGTCGGTACCGCCGAGGTGAAGGAGGGAGAGCTGGCGCTGGCCAAGCAGTTCATCCAGGCGCTCTCCGCGGAACGGTTCGCCCCGGAGAAGTACGAGGACGACTACCGCAAGCGCGTTCGCGAGATCATCGACGCGAAGGTGAAGGGGCAGGAGATTGCCTTCAGCGCCCCCACCACCAGCGCGCCGGCCGTCGTGGACTTGATGGAGGCGCTCAAGGCCAGCCTCTCCAAGGCGCAGACGGAGCCGCTCGCGGACCGCAAGCCCCCCAAGCGCGCCGCCGGCTCCACCGACGCCGACGCGAAGAAGAGCGCCGGCTAAGGGGGGAGGCTCTCCCTGCAGGCCCCCGGAGATGCCCCCGCAGGGCCCCGGGGATGCCCCCGTTCGCGTCGAGCGTTGCGCCGTCAGGCGCATAGTGGAGACGTCGGCAGTGCTCCCGAAGCTTGGCTCATAGGCCGCTTCGCCCTGCTTGAAACAAACCGGCAAGGTGCCGTGTGTGGGTTTGCGCCACCTCTCGACTATGCGCCTGACGGCGCAACGCTCGAGGCGAGCGGGGGTGGCGCCCGACTGAGAAGAGCTGTTTCTCCGACGAAATGGCCGGCGCGCCTCTACTCCGGGCGCTCGAACAGGAAGGCGTACAGCACGAGCGGGACGAGGCTGAGCAGCGTGAGCAGGATGGGAAGCACCACGTTGGCGCGCTTGAAGCCCGCGCCTTTGAGCTCCTTCCACACCGGCGCGTACGAGCGGGCCATGATGAACGTGATGACCGCGTTGATGCCGCACTGGATGCCGGGCGCGCTGTCCGCGACGATGAGCACCGCCAGCAGCAGGTAGCCGAGCCCGGCGGCGATCCACATCCCTCGCGCGCGCGCTGGCAGTTGGAGCCTGCGCCAGTTGAGCGCCAGCATCACCGCCGCCGGGACGAAGTTCAGCAGCGCGCCCACCGCCACCAGGTAGCCGTAGGGCCACAGGCGCAGCTCCTTCGCGAGGAGGGCGGTGCAGCCCTCGCACCAGCGGTGCTTCTCCAGCAGCGTCAGCCGCGCCTTGGCGAAGGTGCCGCAGCGGGTGCAGGGGAGGAACTGCGGGGGCTCAACAAGTGGGTCAGCGGTCTCCATGAGGGGCCGCGTGTCTAACCCGCTTGCGCGGCTGTGCGGGCAATCCGAAAGCCGACGAAAGTGGGGGAATCACGTGACGGACAGTGCGGATCTCCGCCCCCCCGTATGACTTTTTTGTGACTTATGCCGCATTGCGGCAACCTGGGTGGACAACGCACCCACGCCGGCGGCAGCATGCTCGCCCGAATGCAGAGTCGCAGTGGTGGCAGCGGGGTGGCGTTGGGTCGCTACCTTCTGGGAGAGCGCCTGGGCCGAGGCGGCATGGGCGAGGTCTACCTGGGTCTCCAGCGCGGCATCGGCAGCTTCGAGAAGCCGCTCGCGTTGAAGCTCCTGCTCCCGCACCTGGCAGGCGACGAGCGGACCGTGTCCATGTTCCTGGATGAGGCCCGGGTCGCCGCGCGGATGAACCACCCGAACGTCACGCAGATTTTCGACGTGGGCCTGGTGGACGGCCGCTATTTCATCGCGATGGAGCTGGTGCACGGCGTGTCGCTTGCGCAGCTCATCGTGGCGCTGGCCGCGCAGCAGACGCCGCCGTCGAAGGAGCTGGTGCAGGGCGTGGCGCGGGCGCTCTTCGATGGCCTCCAGCATGCGCACGGCCAGAAGGGCCCGCGCGGGGAGGCGCTGGAGCTGGTCCACCGCGACGTGACGCCGCACAACGTGCTGGTGTCGGTGGACGGCGGCGTGAAGCTGGCCGACTTCGGCATCGCCCGCGTGCAGGGGCACTCCGCGGCGCCGGCCGACGCGGAGCAGACGCGGCTGTTGGGGAAGACCGCGTACCTGCCACCCGAGCAGATCCGCGAGCAGCCGGTGGACCAGCGCGCGGACCTCTACAGCGCGGCGCTGACGCTCTACCACTTCGCCACCCTCCGCCAGCCGTTCGCGCGCAGCTCCCGCGAGGAGACGCTGGACGCGGTGCTCTTCGGCAAGCCCGCATCCCTTGGCAGCCTGCGGCCGGACCTCCCCGTCGCGCTCACCGCCACGCTGACCCGCGCGCTGGCCCGCGAGCCGGCCGAGCGCCCCGCCACCGCCTCCGCCATCCGCGACGCGCTGCCGCCCGTGCTGGGCGACTACACCGCGGAGCTGGGCGCGCTGGTCCGCGCCTCCTGCGCGCCGCAGCTGGAGGAGCTGGAGGGGAAGACCAACCCGCTGGTGCGCGCGCGCCTGACCGAGGGGTTGAGCTCCAACACGCCCGCACCGTCGGCCGATGAGCGCCTCACCGCCGCGCTCCCTGCCGTGCCGCGAGGCGCCTGGCTCCGCGCCGCGGCGCTGGGCGCGGTCCTCCTCGCCGGCGCCGCCTTCGTGACGCTGAGAGAGCCGGCAGGGGCCACCGCTCCGGGTGTGGCGGTGGCGGCCCCGGCGGTTCCGAAGCGCGCGGTGGGCTACCTCACGGTGGACGCCGAGCCGTGGGCCACCGTCTCCGTCCGCGGCACGCTGCTGGGTGAAACGCCGCTCTCGTCCTTCCCCATCGAGAGCGGGACGGTGGAGGTGCGGCTGGAAAACCCGGAGACCGGGCGCAACGTGACCCGCGTCCTGCAGGTGGCGGAGGGGCAGCAGGTTCGCCTCAAGGAGTCGTTGAGGTGAACACGGCAGGCTTGACCGAAGGGCTCACCCCGTCCGGCGGTGCCGTAGCGCCGGTGTGGATTGAGGTCATCGACGGGCCCTCCCGCGGCGCCCGCGTGCGGCTGGACGGCGGGACGCTCTTCGTCGGCAGCGGCGAGGGCGTCGACTTGAAGCTGGACGACCCGGCGGTCTCGAGGCGCCACGCCAGCTTCGAGCTGCTCGCGGGACAGGTCCGCGTGAGAGATTTGGGCAGCCGCAACGGCGTGCGCTACCTCGGCGGGCGCGTCTCCGAGGTGGAGGTGCCGCTGGGCTCCACGCTGGAGCTCGGGCGCTCCTCGGTCTCGGTGCGCTCCGTGGCGGAGGAGCCGCTGCCGCCCAGCGTCCGCTCCGAGCTCGCCGGGCTGGTGGGCCGTTCGCTCCCGCTGCGGCGCGTGTTCGCGTTGCTGGAGCGGCTGGCCCCGGTGGACACCTCGGTGCTCTTCCTCGGGGAGAGCGGGACGGGCAAGGAGGCCGCGGCGCGGGCGCTGCACCAGCTCTCGCCGCGCGCGAAGCTGCCCTTCGTGGTCGTAGAGTGCGCCGGCGCCAGCCCGGAGCTGCTGGAGAGCCGGCTCTTCGGACACGCCAGGGGCTCCTTCACCGGCGCCGAGCGCGACGTGGCCGGGCTGGTGGAGCTCGCCGGGACCGGGACGCTGTTCTTCGACGAGGTGGGCGCGCTCTCCCTGGAGCTGCAGCCCCGTCTCCTGCGCCTGCTCGAAGCCCGCGAGTTTCACCGCATCGGCGAGGGCCGCGTCCGCACCACCGCCGCCCGTTTCCTGGCCAGCTCCCAGGAGGACCTCGAGCGCGCGGTGGAGGAGGGGCGCTTCCGGCGGGACTTGTACTACCGGCTCGCCGGCGCCGTCGTCCCGCTGCCCGCGCTGCGAGACCGCCGCGAGGACATCGCCGTGCTCGCCCACCACTTCGCGCGGGCGCTGCGCGGCGCGGACGTGAAGCTGTCGACCGCGACCATCGCCGCGCTTCAGAGTGAGGGCTGGGTGGGCAATGTCCGGGAGCTGCGCAACGCCGTGGAGCGCGCGTTCGCGCTCGGGCAATGGCAGGAGGACGCGGTGGACGCGCAGCGGTTGGGCTCATTTCATCAAGCCCGCGAAGAGGTGGTGAGGGCGTTCGAGCGCGACTTCCTCGAGGCGCTGCTGGAGCGGCACGCCGGGAACCTCTCCGCCGCCGCGCGCGAGGCGGGGCTCGCCCGCAGCGCGTTCTACCGGATTCTCGAGCGGCATCGGCTGAGGTAGCGAACGCGTGTGGTCCGTCCTCAGCCTCTCGGCGGCGCTGCTCTCCGCCAACCCGTACCTCGACGAGGGGCGCGAGCTCTACAAGGCCCTCCAGCACGAACAGGCGCTGCCACGCCTCCAGCTCGCCGCCGAGGTCCCCGGGCAGACGCTCGATGAGCGGCGCGCCGCGTTTGACCTGCTCGCCCGCTGCAAGGCTGCGCTGGGGGACCTCCCTGGCGCGCAGGCCGCCTACTCCACGCTGCTGAGAAAGGACGCGCTCGCCCCGGCGCCGGCGGACGCGGCCCCGAAGATTCGAGAGGCGTTCCGCGCGGCGAAGGCGTCGCTCTTTCCCCCCGGCACCGTGCAGCTGCGTCGGCGCAGAGGGGCTGACGGGGTGCTGCTCGTTGACGTGTTTGACCCGTGGGCGGTCGTGGTGTCGCTCCGGCTCCACCAGCCCGGGGAGGCACCCTCGGTCCGCGAGCTCTCCGGACAGACGCGCGTGAAGCTGGCGGTGCGGACGACGGCGGGCTGGGTGGAGGCGCTGGACGAGTCGGGCGCGACCGTCGGCACCCTGGGCTCTGCGAGCAAGCCGGTCCGCCTGCGAAAGGCGCGCGCCGTGGCTGCGGCAGAGCCCTCGCCGTCGCCCGAGCCCGCTCCGCCCGAGGAGGACGAGGAGGACGCTGCGGAGGACACGCCCGTCGCCGCGACGGAGCCGCCTGCGCCCTCGCTGGCTCCGACGGCGCCGGAGGCGAGTCCGCCTGCCGTGGCTGCGCTCCTTCAACCGGCGCCCCGCTGGCGGACGCCGGTGGCGGTGACGGCCTTCTCGCTCTCCGCCGTCGCCGCGGGCGTCGGCGTGGGCCTGGGGCTCTCCGCAGAGCAGCACCGCCGCGAGGTGCTGGCCTTCGCCCGCGCGCCGGTCACCTCGTCCTCTCAGCGCGAGGGCTTCGAGCTCGCCTCTCGGCAGCGCGTGGAGGCGGTGGCGGCGAACTCGCTCTACGGCGTTGCCGGAGGGATGGCCCTCACCGGCGCGCTCATCTGGTTGCTCGGGCCGTCTGGGGAAGGGGCGCGATGAAGCGGTTCGTGCTCCTCCTGGTGGCCGCCAGCTGCACCTGCGTGCCGGACCCCACCGACGCGCGCTTCGCCTGCACGCGCGACCAGGACTGTGTCGCCCCGTCCGTCTGCACCGGCGGGTTCTGCGGCCCCGCCGTGGAGCTCTGCACGAACGGCGCGGACGATGACGGCGACGGCGCCACCGACTGCGCGGATCCAGACTGCGTCGCTGCGTGCGATGCGGGGATGCCCACCCCGGAGCTGGCCTGCGCCGACGGTGTCGACAACGACGGGGATGGGAAGCCGGACTGCGCGGATGCGGATTGTGCCTCGGCCTGCGATGGCGGCGCGGTTCTGGTGGAGCTGGCTTGCTCCGACGGTGTCGACAATGACGGGGATGGGAAGCCGGATTGTGCGGACACAGATTGTTCATCGACCTGCGATGCGGGCGTTCCCTCAGAGCGTCAGTGCACGGACGGTGTCGACAACGACGCGGATGGCAAGACGGACTGCTGGGACCCGGACTGCGGCTGCGACGCCGGCACGCCGGGCGAGTCGCAGTGCGATGATTCGTTAGACAATGACGGCGACGGGAAGTTCGACTGCGCGGACCCTGATTGCGCGCACCGCACCTGCGGCCCGATGAAGTCCTCGGTGTGCTGCGGGACGTCATGCGTGGATTTGTCGCAGGACCGAAACAACTGCGGCGGCTGCGGGCTTAAGTGCGGGGCGGGTCAGCCGTGCTCGGCGTATGGGCTGGGGGGGAAGGTAACGGGCGTGTGCGGCTGCACCGGCGCGGCTTGCCCGGCGATGCAGATTTGTTTCGCCAACTCGTTCTGTGTCTGCACCTCGGCAGACATGTGCTCCCCCGGCGAGGTGTGCGACCAGTCCGCGGGGCGGGGCGCGTGCCGGTACCCTTGAGGGCGCCGCGCGGAGGCTGAATATCCCAGGGGAGCAAGGGGACGGCGTGGTGTGCGCCGTGCCCTTGCGGAGCTGGCCCGGATTCGTGCCGCGGTGGAGGCGATGCGGACCCGCTGGCACAGGCCAGATGCAACCGTTTGTCGACAAACTCGCTTGAAACGCGGGAAATACGGCCTCCGCGGCCGACTTTGTCAACGAACGGTTGCATCTGAGCCACACAAGCGGGCGCTGCGACCAGCGGGGCTCCGTCTCCACCGCGGGGCGAGATCGGGCCAGCTCCGAAAGGGCAGGGCGCCCACTCCGCCGTCCCCCGTCTCCCCAGGGCCCACTGCACTGCGGCTCATCCAGCCCAGCCGCTCGAACGCCTCAAGCCTGTAGTTGAACGTGTGCCCGCGAGCCCCGAAGCCGTGGTTTTTCCGAGCCACCGCGTAAATCGCTACGCTCTGCACCGTGACGAACCGGGCCGTCGTGCTCCTCACCCTCGTCGGAGCCCTCTCCGCATCGGCGCAGGACGCGGGCATTCCCCCGGGCAACCTGGTTGCGAACCCCTCCTTCGAGACAAACCTCACCGGCTGGACCACGACAGCGGGCGGAGCCACGCGCGAGATGGTGCCGGGCGTGCCTCACGGCCAATGGGTGGTCTGGCACCGGATCACCGCCGCGGCGCCGTATGCGACCATCGATGATTCGCCCAACACCATGCGCAGCGACGGCGGGTACTACGTGGGCCGCGCGTGGGTCCAGGTCGTGAGCGGAGCGACACGCCCGATGCTCTTCGTGCGCCTGAACTACGCGACGGCCGGGACGGAACGACTGTGGCAGAGCGCGCCGGCTCCGCTGACCCCAGGTTTCTCGGAGCTCACCGTCCTCGCAGGGCCCACCTTGCGAGGCGAAGGCCTGGACATCTTCATGGGCAGCCTCGACCCGGTGGACGGAGGCGAGTCCTTCTACTGGGACGCGGTCACCCTGGCGCCCGGGGACCTCGGCGACGGAGGGCCGCCGCCCGCTGACGGCGGCGATGGAGGCTCAGCAGGAGACGGCGGTGCGCCCCCGGACGCAGGAGCAGACGCGGGAGCAGGAGCAGACGCGGGATCAGGAGCAGGCACGGACGCAGGGGACACCGGCCCCTCGAATGACGGCGGCGACACCCCGGGAACGCGAGGGCTGAGCGTGGGATGCGACTGCGTGAGCGCGGCCGGGGTGCTTCAGCTCGGCCTCGCCCTGCTCGCGCTGCGCTTCATCCGTCGACGCCGTACTTCTTGAGCTTCTCGTAGAGCGTCCGCTCCCCAATCCCGAGGGCCTCCGCGGCGCGGCGGCGGTTTCCCCCGACAGCGGCCAGCGCCCGGGTGATGGCCGCGCGCTCAATCTGGGCCAGCGAGCCGCCCTCTCCTTCGTCCGAAGCGCGAGCCCTCGGCGCCTCCAGCGCGAGGTGGTCCGGCGTCACCACAGCCCCATCGGCCAGGATGGCGGCGCGCTCCAGCGCGTTGGCCAGCTCCCGGATGTTGCCGGGCCAGGTGCTGGCCGTCAGCCGCTGCTCCGCGTCCGGCGTCAGCCGCAGGGGCGCCCGCTTGAGCTCCGCGCAGGCCCGGGCCAGCAGCGCTCGCGCCAGCGGCAGGATGTCCGCGCGGCGCTCGCGCAGCGGCGGCAGCCGGATGGGGAAGACGGAGAGCCGGTGGTAGAGGTCCTCGCGAAAGCGGCCCTCGTCGCGCATGGCGGCCAAATCCCGGTTGGTTGCGGCAATCCACCGGATGTCCACCTCCAGCGTCTGCGTCCCGCCCACCCGTTCGAAGCGGCGCTCCTGCAGCACGCGCAACAGCTTCGCCTGCAGCTCCGGTTTGAGCTCCCCCACCTCGTCCAGGAAAAACGTCCCCCCATCGGCGAGCTCCAGCCGCCCGCGCCGCCGCTCCGTCGCCCCGGTGAAGGCGCCCTTCTCGTGGCCGAACAGCTCGCTCTCCAGCAGCGTCTCCGTGAGCGCGGCGCAGTTCACCGCCAGGAACGGCCGGTCGCGCCGAGGGCTGCGCGCGTGAATCGCCCGCGCGGCGACCTCCTTCCCCGTCCCGCTCTCCCCCAGCAGCAGCACCGTCGCGGCAGTGCGGGCGACCTTCTGCAGCGCCTCCTCCACCGGGCGCATGGCGGGGTCTCCGTAGCCCAGCGGCGGGCCCGCCGCCTCCAGCTCCGCGCTGGCCTTGTGGTTCTGCAGCCCGCGGCGCTCCAGCGCGCGCCCCACCACCAGCCGCAGCTCGTCCGGCCCGCTGAGCGGCTTCTGCAGATACTCGAACGCGCCCAGCTTCATCGCCTCCACCGCGGTCTCCACCGTCCCGTGCGCGGTGAGGACAATCACCTCCAGCTCCGGCTGCTCCGCGCGGACCTTGCGCAGGAGGGACAGCCCATCCAGGCCCGGCATCTTGAGGTCGGAGACCAGGAGGTCGAACGCGCGCGCCGCCAGCGCCGCGGCCGCCGCATCCCCGTCTGCTGCCTGGGCGACCTCGTGGCCGTCCAGCGCCAGCGCGTCGCTGACGAACTCCCGGATGCCCGCCTCGTCGTCTGCCACCAGGATTCGCGCCACGGTTCTCCCTACACCGACGGAAGGACGACCCGGAAGAGCGCGCCACCGCCCTCAGCCGACTGCACGACGATGCGCCCGCCGTGCTGCTCCACCACCCGCCTGACGACCGCCAGTCCCAGCCCGGTCCCCTTCGTGCGCTTGGTAAAGAACGGCTCGAAGACGCGCTCGCGGTCCTCGGGCGGGATGCCGGGCCCAGAGTCCCGCACCTCGAAGACCAGCCCCTCCGGGCCCTGGCGCACGGCTGCCTTCACTGGCGCGCCCGCCTGTTCTGCGTTCTGGAGGAGGTTCATCAGCACCTGCCGCATCCGCTCTGCGTCCAGCGGCCACGTCGGCGGCGCGCCCGCATCGTCCACCTGCGCGCTGCTCCCCTCGAGCTGGGCCACGCACTCGCGCAAGAGCCGCGCGGGGTCCACCGGGGCGCGCTGCAATTCGCCGGTGCGCACGTACTCGAGCAAGCCGTTGGTCAGCGTCTCCAGCCGCACCGCCTCCTCCACCACGCGGTCCGCCTTCTGCCGGGGCTTCTCGGTCCCGGTCAGCATCTGCGCGAGCAGCTGGGCGTTGCCCTTCAGCGAGGCGAGGGGATTGCGCAGCTCGTGCGCCAGCACCGCGGACATCTCGCCGATGCTGGCCAGCCGGCGCTCGTGCTCGCGCTGGGCTTGCTCCACCCCGCGCCGCAGCGCGCGCCGGACCAGCGCCCCGCAGCTCACCAGAAGCGCGAAGGCGGCGAGCGCGCCCACTCCAAACGTCCGCGCGGCGTTCGCGCGCAGGGCCTGGGCCTGCACCGGTTCAAACTCGACCACCGCCAGCGAGGGGCGCCCGTAGGACGGGCCGAACGGCCCGCGCCGCGGCTGGAGCCGGAACGCGGTCCGGATTCTGGAGTCCAGCGTGGAGAGCTCGCCCGGGCGGAGCTCGGGGAGGCCCGTCGCCGGCAACGCGCTAGGTGCGCCGGCTTGGGCAACGAGGGTGCCGCCGCGCTCCACGATGGCGAGGTACCGCAGCCCGGCCGCAGCCTCCTCGTCGAGGAGCTCCTGCAGCTGCTCCTGTGACACGCGCCCCTCGGCGGGGATGAGCTGCCAGCGGATGGCGCGCTCCAGCGCGTCCGCCTGTCCCCGCACCAGCGTCGACGAGGCCTCACGCACCCCGGCGTACGTCGTCCAGCCTGTCACCAGGAGCGCGCTGGCGAGCAGGCCGACGCTGACGACGGGCGTCCAGGGTGCGAGTCGAGCGGGCGGGGCCGGGGGCATTCGCGTGCGCGCGACGGACTATCGCTGACCGCGCGGGCCGTGTCGCCCGTGCTTTCCGGCGCCCGCCTGGAACTCGGCGAGGCTCAGGACGCCGTCGTTGTTGGTGTCCAACGACTTGAAGCGCTCGGCCATCTTCGCGGCCTTCATCTTCTCGCGCTCCTCGGGCTCCAGCTCGCCGTTGCCGTTGGTGTCGTAGGGCTTGATGAAGTCCGCCTTCATCGCCTTGCGTTCGGACTCGTCCAGCGTGCCGTCCTTGTTCGCGTCGTACTTCGCCAGCACCTCCTCCGGCGGGCCGCCGAAGCCGAAGCCGCCGGCCAGCGCGCCTCCGATGGAAACCGCCGAGAGCAGACCGACCAGACCCAGCTTCCACGTCCTCTTGTTCGTCATGTGATGCCTCCGTTGGGGTGATGGGAGGGCTCACTTCACGCGGGATGCCACGCGCGAAGGCCCGGTGTTCCCTGCGGTTTGCGCGGCGGGCGGCGCTCTCGGCCGCGGAATCCGCAGCCCGCGTCTGCGGAATCCGCAGATGCCGCTGCCCTTGAACCTGTCCCAGCAGCAGGACGATCTGGCCTGCGCGGGCGCGAGCTCCAGGCCCGGTCGCTGACAGTCCAAATCTCCTGATTTGGCGGGGTTGTCGGCCGCTTTGCTGCGGCGCGCTAAGTGCACAGGTGCCCGGCCCATGAAAGCCACCACCTTGCTCGCGCTCCTCCTTGGAAGCCTTGTTCCCCTCGCCTGCGCCTACGGGCCCCTGCCGGACGACCTCCGCGCCACGCAGCAAAGTGGCCTCAGTCAGGTGGGCGGCTACGGGGCCAGCGGGAGCGCGCTGTCGATGTACCTCTATGTGCCGCCGCAGCTGCGGGCGAAGCAGGTGCCGGTGGTGGTGGCGCTGCACGGCTGCACCCAGTCCGCGGCGGCCTACCAGGGCGCGGGCTGGAACACGCTGGCCGATGAGCGCGGCTTCCTCGTCATCTACCCGCAGAAGACGGCGGACAACGCGTGCTTCGCCTGGTTCGACAGCGCGAACACGCAGCGCGGGCAGGGGGAAGCGCTGGCGGTGAAGCAGATGGTGGACTGGGTGAAGGCCCGCTACGACGTGGGCGAGGTCTTCGTCACCGGGCTCTCCGCCGGCGGCGGGTTCACCGCGGTGATGCTGGCGGCCTACCCGGACGTGTTCTCCGCGGGCGCGGTGATGGCCGGACTCCCTTACCGCTGCGCTGACACGAAGAACGACGCGTACAGCTGCATGTTCGGGCAGAAGCCGCTGAGCGCTCAGCAGTGGGGAGACCTTGTTCGCTCCGCCGCTCCGGCAGGCAGCGGCGCGCCCCGCGTGGCCATCTTCCACGGCGCGTCCGACGCGGTCGTCCAGAAGGTGAACGCGGATGAGCTGGTGCTTCAGTGGACCAACGTCCACGGGCTGTCCTCGGCCACGGCGACCGAGAGCGTGGGCACGGTCACCCGCACCACCTGGGTTGGCAAGGATGGCGTGGCTCGCGTGCAGTCGTGGTCCATCCCGAAGATGGGGCACGGCACTGCGGTGGACCCTGCTCGCGGTTGCGGGACTGCTGGCGCGTTCCTCCTCGATGTCGGGCTGTGCTCCACCCGGGAGAGCGCGCGCTTCTTTGGGTTGCTCGAGGGTGAGGAGCCCAAGCCTCCGGTGGATGGTGGCACTCCTGCGTCTGACGGCGGGACGGTTACGCCGGACGCCGGCACCACTCCCGGGTGCGGTGAGGATGCTGGGACGCCGCTGCCTCCCTCCCGTCCTTGCAAGGAGACGTACTCGAACAACTACCTGCACAAGGTCGCCGGACGGGGCGCGCTCTGCCAGCCGTTGAATGGCCACGTCTGCGCTGTGGGGAGCGGGGAGGACCTCGGCCTCTTCAACCTGTACAGCTCTGCGTGGGTTCGTGAGCGTGAGCCTGGCTTCTACGAGCTGGGGCGCTGCCAGTAGCCCGGGGCCAAAAGCGTTGTGTGGGGTTCGGGGTTCGGGGTTCGGGGTTCAGGGGTTCAGGGTTCAGGGTTGCAGGTTCGGGGTTTGTGTCTGGGGAGCGGGTTCGGGGGTTTGTGTCACAGGGAGGCGAGTTTACGGATTTTCCAGTATCCGCGTTCAAAATTCGCCTTCGTTCACGGGCCAGGTACGGGCAGGGGTTGGAGGGAAGGGGGGAGGGACGTGCTCCGCTCCTCAGGCCGCCCGAAGCCCTTACCCCTCTCCGAACCCCTACCCGTGAAAAAGTCCGAACGCGAACGCGAACGCGAACGCGGCAACGAAAACCGAACCCGCAACCCGTCCCCGCAACCCGTCCCCGTAGCCCGTCCCCGTAGCCCGTAACCCGTACCCGTAGCCCGTAACCCGTAGCCCGAAACCCGTAGCCCCGTACCCGTAAACCGAGGACCGAGGACCGAACCCCGGCCCCCCCGGTTTCCCGTAGCCCGCCGACTTCGCTTGCCGGGCTACCGCCAATCGACGTATGAGCATGCGTCGATGGTTGAGCTGAACGAGATACTCAAAGCCCTGGGTGACCCTACCCGCCTGCGCGTGCTCCGCCTCCTCATCGGCGAGCGCCTGAACGTCTCCGAAGTGGTCTCGGTGGTGGGAGTAGGCCAGTCCTCGGTCTCCCACCACCTGGCCAAGCTCAAGGCGCTGGACCTCATCCAGGAGGAGCGTCAGGCCGGCTTCACCTACTACTCGCTGGCAGTGGACGCCTCGCACCCGCTCTGGCCGCTCATCCGGCTGGCGCAAGAGGCGGAGGACGTCCACGGGGATCAGTCCCGCCTCACGGAGCTCCTGCGCCGCCGCGAGGATGTCCACACGCTGAACGAGAAGCTGCTGGAGCCGGGTCAGTCCTGGCGCCTGTGGTCCGCCGCGCTGAGCAGCCTGCTGCCTCCGCTGGATGTCGCGGACTTCGGCTGCGGCACGGGCGTGCTCTCTGTCGAATTGGCCCGCTGGGCCCGCCGGGTGACCGCGGTGGACCGGAGCGGCAAGGCGCTGGCCCAGGCGCGGGAGCGGGCGGAGCGCGAGGGGCTGAACCACCTCACCTTCCTGGAAGCGGACCTGCACGACCTCCCTCTGGCCTCGGGCAAGCTGGACCTCGTCGTCATCTCGCAGAGCCTGCACCACGTCAGCGAACCTGAGCGCGTGCTGGCGGAGGCCGCGCGCATCCTCAAGCCGGGCGGCAAGGTGGTGGTGATGGAGCTGCTGCCGCACCCCGAGGAGTGGGTGCGCTCCCGCCTGGGCCACCGCCAGCTGGGCTTCGCGCCCGAGGACCTCAAAGCCGCGATGGAGGCGGTGGGGCTGCACAAGCTCCAGCTCTCCTCCGCGCCTCGCGACGCCGGCTCTCCGTTCAAGGCCTTCCTGCTCACCGGCGTCCGCGAGGAGCGCCCCGCCGTGCGCGCCCGCCCGCGCCCGCTCTCCCTGGAGAAATCCGCATGACCTCGCCCAGCCACACCGCAGCGGAGCTGGAGGCCCTGGTGAACGAACGCATCGCCGTGCTGGATGGCGCGATGGGTTCGATGATCCAGACCTACGGCCTGGAGGAGCCCGACTTCCGCGGCGAACGGCTGAAGGCCCACGACAAGGACCTCAAGGGCAACAACGACCTGCTCTGCCTCACCCGGCCCGACGTGATTGAAGCGCTGCACGCCCGCTATTTCGCCGCCGGCTCCGACATGGTGGAGACCAACACTTTCAGCTCCACCTCCATCGCGCAGGCGGACTACGGCCTGGAGGCGCTGGTCCCGGAGCTGAACGCCGCGGCGGTCACCTGCGCCCGCAACGCCGCGCGCGCCGCGGAGGCCGCCACCCCGGGCCGCCGCTGCTTCGTGGCCGGCGCCATCGGCCCGCTCAACCGCACGCTCTCCATGTCCCCGGACGTCAACCGCCCCGACTACCGCGCGGTCAGCTGGGAGCAGGTGCTGGCCTCCTACGAGGAACAGGTGCGCGCGCTGCTGGACGCGGGCGTGGACGCGCTGCTGGTGGAGACCATCTTCGACACGCTGAACGCCAAGGCCGCGCTCTTCGCCATCGACCAGCTCTTCGAGGAGCGCGGCGCGCGGGTGCCGGTGATGGTGTCGGTCACCATCACGGACGCCTCCGGGCGCACGCTCTCCGGCCAGACGCTGAGCGCGTTCTACAACTCCATCCGCCACGCGCGGCCGTTCAGCGTGGGCATCAACTGCGCGCTCGGCGCCAAGGAGATGCGGCCGTACATGGAGGAGCTGGCGGCGCTGGCCGAGTGCCGCGTCAGCTGCTACCCGAACGCCGGGCTCCCCAACGCGTTCGGCGGCTACGACCAGACGCCCTCGGACATGGCCGCGGTGCTGACCGACTTCGCCAAGCAGGGCTGGTTGAACGTCGTCGGCGGCTGCTGCGGCTCCACCCCGGAGCACATCGCCGCCATCGCCCGCGCAGTGGCGAAGTGCCCGCCGCGGCGCGCCGCCGTCCCCGCACCGGTGATGCGCCTGTCCGGCCTTGAACCCCTGTCGCTGTCCTAGAGGTCACCCCCGTGAGCGCAGGCACCTCCAACGCGTCCAGCTTCCTCGTCATCGGCGAGCGGACCAACATCACCGGGTCTCCCAAGTTCGCCAAGGCCCTCAAGGCCGGGGACTGGGACACCTGTCTGTCCATCGCCCGCCAGCAGGTGGAGAGCGGCGCCAACATCCTCGACGTCAACGTCGATGAAGCGCTCATCGACGGCGAAGCGACGATGGTGAAGCTGCTCAACCTCATCGCCGCCGAGCCTGAAATCTGCCGCGTCCCCATCATGGTGGACTCCTCGAAGTGGACGGTGCTCGAGGCCGGGCTGCGCTGCCTGCAGGGGAAGGGCATCGTCAACTCGCTCTCGCTGAAGGACGGCGAGGAGGAGTTCCTGCGCCGCGCCCGCCGGGTCCGCCGTTACGGCGCCGCCGCGGTGGTGATGGCGTTCGACGAGCAGGGCCAGGCGGCCAGCTGTGCGGAGAAGGTCCGCATCTGCACGCGCGCCTACCGGCTGCTCACGGAGAAGGCGGGCTTCCCGCCCGAAGACATCATCTTCGACCCCAACATCCTCACCGTCGCCACCGGCATCGAGGAGCACAACAACTACGCGGTCGACTTCTTCGAAGCGACGAAGGTCATCAAGCGCACCCTCCCGGGCGCCAAGGTCTCCGGCGGCGTGTCGAACGTCTCCTTCTCCTTCCGCGGCAACAACCCGGTCCGCGAAGCCATCCACACCGCGTTCCTCTTCCACGGCGTGCGCGCCGGGATGGACATGGGCATCGTCAACGCAGGCATGCTCGGCGTCTACGGAGAGCTCCCGCCGGAGCTCTTGCTGCGCGTGGAGGATGTGCTGCTCAACCGCCGTCCGGACGCGACGGACCGGCTGGTGGCCTTCGCCGATGAGCTCAAGGCCCAGCAGGGTGGGGCGTCGAAGACGGAGGTGAAGGAGGACCTCGCCTGGCGCGCGCAGCCGGTGGCGCAGCGCCTGTCGCACGCGCTGGTGAAGGGGATTGACGCCTTCGTGGAGGCGGACACCGAGGAGGCGCGGCAGGCCTACCCTCGGCCGCTGGACATCATCGAAGGCCCGCTGATGGACGGGATGCGGGTGGTGGGGGACCTGTTCGGCGCGGGGAAGATGTTCCTGCCGCAGGTGGTGAAGTCCGCCCGGGTGATGAAGCGCGCGGTGGCCTACCTCACGCCGTTCATGGAGCAGGAGAAGGCGCGGCTGGCAGAGGCGGGCGGCGAGGTGCGGCCGCAGGGGAAGGTGCTGCTCGCCACCGTGAAGGGCGACGTCCACGACATCGGCAAGAACATCGTCGGCGTGGTGTTGGCTTGTAACAATTATCAGGTGATTGATTTGGGCGTGATGGTGTCCTGCGAGAAGATTCTCGCCACCGCGCTCGAGGAGAAGGTGGATGTGATTGGGCTCTCCGGGCTCATCACGCCGTCGCTCGACGAGATGGTCCACGTGGCCAGCGAGCTCACCCGCCGCGGCTTCGAGGTGCCGCTGCTCATCGGCGGCGCCACCACCAGCGCGCCGCACACCGCGGTGAAGATTGCGCCGCAGTACCGGTCTGGCGCGGTCCACGTGCTTGACGCGTCCCGCGTGGTGAACGTGGTGAGCGCGCTGCTCTCGAAGGAGCAGAAGCCCGCATTCCTCGCCGAGGTCCTCCGCAAGCAGAAGGCGGCCCGCACCGAGTTCGAGGCCCGCCGCACGCAGCGCAGGCTGCTCCCGCTGGAGACGGCGCGCGCCAACGGCGCTGCCTCTGAGTGGGCCACCGCGGACATTCCGCGCCCGGAGCTGCGCGGCACGCGCACGTACGACGACGTGCCCCTCAAGGAGCTGGTGCCCTTCATCGACTGGGGGCCGTTCTTCAGCACCTGGGAGCTGCACGGGCGCTTCCCGCAGATTCTGGATGACCAGACGGTGGGCACCGAGGCGCGCAAGCTGTTCGCCGACGCGCAGGCGCTGCTTCGCCGCATCGTGGACGAGAAGCTGTTCACCGCCCGCGGCGTGATGGGCTTCTGGCCCTGCAACGCGGTGGGCGACGACATCGAGCTCTACTCGGACGAGCAGCGTTCGCGGGTGCTCTCCCGGTTCTGCATGCTGCGGCAGCAGGTGGAGAAGCACGAGGGCCAGCCCAACCTGTCCTTGAGCGACTTCGTGGCGCCGAAGGAGAGCGGCCGCATTGACTACGTCGGAGGCTTCGCGGTGACCGCGGGCCACGGGGTGGAGCAGCTCGCGGCGACGTTCAAGGCGTGTCAGGACGACTATTCGGCGATTCTCGCGCAGGCGCTGGGTGACCGGTTGGCCGAAGCCTTCGCGGAGTGGATGCACCTCCAGGCGCGAAGGGCCTGTGGCTTCGGCAAGGCGGAGTCCTTGTCCAACGAGGAGCTCATCCGCGAGCAGTACCGCGGCATCCGCCCCGCCCCCGGCTACCCCGCCTGCCCCGAGCACACCGAGAAGCGCACCCTGTTCTCGCTGCTCAACGCGCAGGCGGCGACGGGCATCCAGCTGACCGAGAGCTGCGCGATGTTCCCCGCCAGCAGCGTGAGCGGCTTCTATTTCAACCACCCGGACGCGAAGTACTTCGCTGTCGGGAAGCTGGGGATGGATCAGGTCCTCGACTACGCGAAGCGCAAGGGCATGTCCCCCGACGAAGCTTCCCGCTGGCTCGGCCCGAACCTGGATGAGCCCGCCGCGGTGGTTCCGGAAGCGCCCCTCGCGGCGGCGTAGCCCCAGCTACTTCCCGCTGACCAGCGCAGGGGAGGAGCGGCTGGTGTACGTCCCGTCTCCCAGTTGCCCATAGCCGTTGTAGCCCCAGCACAGCACGGCGCCGGAGGAGGTCAGCGCGCACGAGTGGGAGTAGCCTGTGGCGATGTCGATGGCGCCGCTCGTCAAGCCGAAGACGTCAACCGGGGTGCTTCGGAAGGTGGTGGTGCCGTCACCGAGCTGACCGGCATGGTTCGTGCCCCAGCACTTGGCGCCTCCTGCGGAGGTCACGGCGCAGGTAAAGCTCTGAGGTGACGTGAAGGCGACCACGCCGCTGGTCAGCCCGGAGACGTCGACCGGGCTCCTTCGTGAGGTGGTGGTGCCATCGCCCAATTGCCCAGAGCCGTTGTCGCCCCAGCACTTCAGCCCCCCGCTTGAGCTCAGCGCGCAGGTGGAGGTTCGGCCTGCCCGCACGGAGGTGATGCTGGTCAAGCCAGGGACATCCACCGGGGTGAGACGGAGTGTCGAGGTGCCATCCCCCAGCTGGCCGTAGGCGTTGTTGCCCCAGCACTTCACCCCGCCTGACGACATCGCGGCGCAGCTGAACCCCTTCCCGACGCTGACGGCCACCACACCGGAGCTCAGTCCGACGACGTCGACGGGCGCGTTCCGGTCGACGCTGGTCCCATCGCCCAGCTGGCCGTTGTAGTTGTAGCCCCAGCACTTCACTCCGCCCCCCGACGTGAGGGCGCAGAAGTGCCACTCGTGTCCGCTGATGGCCGTGACACCGCTCCCAAGGCCCACCACGTCCACCGGGCTGAGTCGGTTTGTATTGGTGCCGTCGCCCAGCTGACCGTAGCTGTTGCTCCCCCAACACTTCACCGCGCCGGAGGAGGTGAGGGCGCAGGTGGAGTCCACGTCGCTCGCAAGCGCGGTGATGCCGCCAGTCACACCCAGCACGTTCACAGGCACGTTCCGCTGGGCGTAGGCCACCCCGTCGCCGAGTCCGCCAAAGGCCTCGTAGCCCCAGCAACTGGCGCCGCCCCCAACCGTCAGAGCGCAGGCGTGAAAGCCGGAGGCGTGTACGCCAGTCGCCAGGCAGCAAGCCCCACCGCATTTGAGTCGGCCGGGGTTGCAGGTGAAGCCGCAGGTGCCCGCGCAGGTCGCGACGCTGTCGCTCGGTGGGGCAGGGCACACCTGGCAGGTGTCTCCGCAGTGGGTGAGGTCCTGCGGAACGCACTGTCCGCCGCACCGCGCGTAGCCCGAAGCGCAGGCGGTCGCCACGCACGCCGCTCCGTCGCAGGCCGTGGAGGTCGCCCCGGTCGTCGGGCAGGCCGCGCACGCGGCAGCGCAGTTGCGGTAGCCCACGTTGCAAGCCCAACCGCAGGAGACGCCATCGCACGTGGGGCTCGAGTGCGCCGGCCCGGCCGGACAAGCCGTGCAGGCGCTCCCGCAGCCGCTCACACTGGTGTTGTCCCGGCAGGCGCCGCTGCAAGCGTGAAAGCCGGCGTTGCAGGTGAACCCGCACGCAGTGCCGTTGCAGGTGGCGGCGGAGTTGAGCGGCGGCGCGCAGGCGAAACACGAGCCGCCGCAGCTGTCCACGCTCGTATTGGACCTGCAGACGGCGCCGCAGGCGTGGAAGCCGGCGTTGCAGGTGAAGCCGCACGTCGTGCCGTTGCACGTCGCGGTGGCATTCGCGGGGGTGCCAGCACACGGCGTGCAGGAGGTGCCGCAGCTGGCGATGTCCGAGTTCGAGAGGCACTTGTCACCGCAGGCATGAAAGCCCGCGTTGCAGGTGAAGCCGCACGTCGTGCCGTTGCACGTCGCGACGCCGTTTGCCGGAGGCACGCAGGGGGTGCACGAGGTGCCGCAGGTCGCCGTGCTGGCGTTGGAGACGCAGGTGTCGGCGCAGGCGTGGAAGCCCGTGTCGCACGTAAAACCGCACTTCGTACCGTTGCAGGTGGCGGTGCTGTTCCCGGGGGGCAGGCACGCCGAACAGGATGTGCCGCAGGTGGCGATGCTGGAATTAGAGACACAGCGGGTGCCGCACAGGTGAGTCGCCGGGTCGCACCGGCAGGTGTGACTGGCGATCTCGCAGCTCCCAGGCTGCGGACACTGGTCGTTGGCAGCACACCCGGGTTTGCACTGCCCATTCGCGAGGTCGCAGTAGAAAGCGGATGGACAGCCGCCGCCCTGGCGGCAGTCCGTCGGCAGCGGGGTACATCTCCCAGCCGTGCAGGCCTCCTTGGCGGAGCAGGAACGCCCACACTGGCCGCAGTGCCCGTTGTCGCTCTGGAGGTCGACGCACGCAGCCCCGCAGGAGCTCAGCCCGCTCTGGCAGGTCCCTGCGTCGGTCGCGATGCCGGCGTCCGAGCCCGAGTCTGCAGAGCCCGAGCCCGAGTCTGCAGAGCCCGAGCCCGAGTCTGCAGAGCCCCAGCCCGAGTCTGCAGAGCCCGAGCCCGAGTCTGCGGAGCCCGAGTCTGCAGAGCCAGAAGGACAGCCCACTGTCGCCAGGAGGCATAGGACAAGCATTGGCAGGCGGCTGAGCATTGAGTCCCTCGGATAGAACCTCGGCAGTGAGACACGGGCTCTCGTCGGAACGAGCACGGCAGGTAAGTTCTGCAAGTTCAGGGTGTTGGGCGGCGTGTCAGGGCCTCGTGCTATCTCGCCAAGTCATCCTCGGAGGGTGACTTGAGCCAGGCGCAGGAGCTGTTCGAGCGGGGATGTGCAGCCGAAGAGCAGTGCCTGGCTCGCGCCGCGGAGCTCTATGAGCACGCGCTGGGCGAGGAGCTCTTCCACGCGGATGCCCACGTGAACCTCGGCCGCATCCGCCAGGAGCAGGGGCTGCTCGAGGAGGCGGAGCGGCACTACCGGTTCGCGCTCCTCATTCGCCCTGACGACGCCACCGCCGGGTTCAACCTCGCGACGGTTCTGGAAGACCTCGGGCAGGAGGAGGAGGCCATCGGTCAGTACGAGGCCGTCCTCACCTCATGCCCTCGCGCTGCCGATGCCCACTTCAACCTCTCGCGGCTTCATGAGCGCAGGGGCGAGGTGAAGGCCGCGTTCCGGCACCTCAAGGAGTACCGGCTGCTGTCGCTCCCCGGGCGTGAGGTCGCGTCCGGCGCGCTGCACTGACTCGGGGCCTCTGACTTCAAGCGAGGGCTGACCCCCATCCGCTCCTTCCGCGCGCTGGGCTGGTCCTTCAACGGCGCCACCCACTGCGCGGCGAGCGCTTCAAACTGCGCGGGTGTCAGGTCGTAGAGCAGGTGGACGGCGTTGTCGTCGATGCCGTCCGGGGGTCCCTCCAGGTGCGTCGCGATACCCGGCATCCCGAGTCCCTGCGTCGGAGGGACCTGCGTCTTGAGGTCCCGCATCGGAAGGCCCCGCATCAGAAGGCCCGCCATCAAAGACCGGGCACGCGTCGGTCGGGAGCGGTCCGCCGTCCGTGACGTCTACGTCGGGGATGCAACCCCAGAGCATCCCTGCAATCACCAGCGCAGCGGACAGCCCTGCCGCTTTCGAACTCACGCGTGTCTCCTTGGCCGCCCCTTCGACACGCGAAGGCGGAACCGTGGGACACGTCGCTTAAGCGGTCAGCACCAGGTTGGCGATCTCCGGGGGGCTGCCCACGCGCATGGGCGGTCCCCAGAAGCCGGTGCCGCGGTGGACGTAGAGGGCGCCGCTGCCCACGCGGTAGAGGCCCTTGGAGTACGGCCAGCGGAGGTTGACCAGCAGCGTGCCGGGGAACATCTGCCCGCCGTGGGTGTGGCCGGAGAGCTGGAGGCCGAGGCCGCGCTGGAAGGCAGCTTCCGGCTCCACCGGCTGGTGGCAGAGGAGGACGCCGGCGCGCGAGGGGTCCCTGTTCGCGAGCGCAGCGTTGAGGTCATAGCCGTCTGCCTTGTCCCGCTGGCTCCAGTCGTCCACGCCGACCAGGTCCAGGCTGGCGCCTGCGTCGCCCACCTGCACATGCCGGTTGCGCAGCACGGTCAGGCCCAGGCCTTCCATCGCCGGCGCCCACTCATCCCAGCCGGAGTAGTACTCGTGGTTCCCGCTCACGACGAAGGCGCCGTAGCGCGCCTTGAGCTCGCGCAGCGCGGCGATGGACGGGCCTAAATCCTCCACGCTCCCGTCCACGATGTCGCCGGTGATGGCAATGAGGTCCGGCTTGAGCGCGTTCACCCGGCGGACCATCTCATCCAGGAAGCGGCGCCGGACAATGCCGCCCACGTGGATGTCGCTCAGCTGCACGATGCGCAGGCCGTCCAGCGCGCGTGGCAGGTTGGGCAGCTTGAGCGACAGCTCCTCCACCAGCGGCGCTTCGAAGGTCCGCCAGGTCCCGTAGACGCCCAGGCCCGCGGTGACGGCGGCCGCACCGCCCGCGACGGTGCGGGAGAGCAGGAGCCGGCGGCCGGGGTCCACCGGCTTGGGCGCCTGGCCCCGGCTGCGGCTCACCGCCCAGCGCCACAGCCGCGCGCCGCTGGAGAGGAGGTCCGCGGTCCAGAGGAAGAGGAGCAGGTAGGCCACCAGGCCGAACCAAATCCACACCCCCGCGGAGAGCAGCGAGCCCGCCGCGCCCGGGGCGCGCTGAAGCACCAGCCGCTCCGAGAGCAGCAGCACCGCGAGCGTGGCGAGCACCGTCATCCCCGCCGCCCGCCAGCGCGGGTGGGTGGTGAGGTCTCGCACCAGCCGCCGGTAGAGGTACAGGTGCGCGCCGCCCACGATGAGCGAGGACACGCACAGGAAAATCAGCAACCGAAGGTTGGTTTGAGACATGCGACGGCCCCAGATGCTCAGCCCCGCGTTGCGTTTCGCCTCAGTAGGCGGCGGCCTCTGGGATGAAGTTGGAGAGGAGGATGCCCACCGCGATGTTCTTGGCGGCGCCCACGGGTTGACGTGCGGCGTTGAGCTGGCGGTAGGTAATCTGGTCGCCGTTCACCTGGTCAATCAGGATGAGCAGCCGCCACGACAGCCCCTGCTGCACGAAGACCGCCTGGAAGTCCGCCTTCTTGAGCAGGCGCGTGGCGCCGTACGGCTTGCCGTCCACGTCCGTGCACGCGTAGCGAATCTCTTTGCCGTCGTCCTGCTCCACCAGGACGTTCATCAGCCAGATTTCTCCGGCCGACGGGGCGATGTGGCCCTGACCGCCCGGCCCCTCCGCGTCGTCCGCCCCGGTGATGTCCGGAGGCCCACCACCAGAGGCCTTGGCGCCCTCCGCCTGCGGCAGCTTGGCGCCCAGCACGGTGGCCACCATCTGCATGGCGCCGGGGAAGCGGAGCAGCTCGAACTTCTCGGACCACTTCTCGCCGGTGGGGCCGGAGAGCCGGCCGCGGAACGTGGTGCCCGACTCGTGCAGCGCCTGGAAGCGGTAGCGCACGCCGCCGTGCGCGAACTCCTGCATGAGCTCGAAGCGGTTGCCCGGCATCAGCGACACGTCGGCGCCCAGCTTCTGCGTGAGCAGCGCGAGCGTGAGCGCGTTGGTGGGCGGCGGCAGCGGCTGCAGCGCCTCGGTGGGCTCCGCGCGCGGCCGGTGGATGACCTCCTTCAGCTTGTCCACGCCCTGCAGCATCTTGGGCAGCTCGTCGGTGAGGAAGAGCTCCAGGTCCAGCCCCGAGTTGAACTCGGAGAGCTGGATGAGCGGGTAGTCCGGCGGCACGTCCTGCGGCTTGCCGCGCGAAGCGGTCACCCGCGCCACCCGCACGCCGAGGTCCGGGTCGCCCACCAGCTCGAAGGTGTCGCTCACCGTCTCCAGGAAGGCTTTGACCAGCAGGCGCTCATTGTCGAGCGCGGTCCGCATCCGCAGGGCAATGAAGCGCGCCTCGAGCTCGCGCAGGCCGCCGACGCGCTTCTGCAGCGCGACGACAATCCGCTGTTCGATGAGCCCCACCTGGTCCACGTCGTAGAAGTGGATGGGCTTCAAGCCGGAGAGCGGCGGGTCCAGGAACCGGAGGTGGTCATGACCCCAGACCAGGAACCGCGCGCGGGTGAGCTGCGCCTTGGTCACCGGGTTTTGCACGCGCCCCGCCGTCAGCGGGAGCTCGCCTTCGAGCAGCTGGGGATCCGCCGCCGGCCGCGTTGTCACGCCCAGCTGGGCGAGCTTGCGGCTGGCAATCTGGTTCAGCCGTTCGCGAGAGACCTTGGGGTTTTGTTCGTCCGTGCTCATTGCGAGTGGGAAGCGCTCAGACCCGAGTCTGACGCAACTCGGCTCGGCGCGGCGAGGCGATTTGCGCCGCCTCTGTCGCCCAGCGAGCGTTCCTTCAGGCCGCCTTGCGTCCGAGCAGGTCCGACAGCGCGTCCTCCAGGCGTGGATGTAGGAAAGTGAAGCCCGCCGCCAGCGCCTTGTTCGGCAACACCCGCTGTCCGTCCAGCACCATCGTCGACATCTCACCCAACGCCAGCTTGAGCGCGAACGCCGGGGTGGGGACCAACGCCGGCCGGTGAACCGCCCTGCCCAGGTGGCGGACGAACTGCCGGTTGGTGACAGGGTGTGGCGCGGTGAGATTGACCGGCCCGGAGAGCGCGTCGCTCTCCACCGCGAACAGGAGCAGGCGCAGCTCGTCGTCCCGGTGAATCCAGCTCATCTGTTGCTCGCCGTGGCCCATCGGCCCGCCCACGCCCAGCTTGAACGGCACCAGCAGCTTGCGCAGCGCGCCCGCTGAAGGGTGCAGGACGATGCCGGTCCGCGCCAGCACCGTGCGCACCCGCGGCAGCGGCTCCGCCATCGCCGCCTGCTCCCAGGCCTGGCAGACCTGCGCCAGGAAGTCGCCGCCCGGCGGGCTCTCCTCCGTCAGCTCCTCCGGGCCGTGCACGCCGTAATAGCCGATGGCGGATCCACTCACGAAGATTCTCACCGACGGCGTGGTGGCGATGGCCCGCGCCAGCGAGCGCGTCCCCTCCACCCGGCTGCGCAGCACCTTCTCCTTGTGCTCGTCCGTCCACCGTTCAGCGATGGGTTCGCCCGCCAGGTGGACCACCGCTTCGCAGCCCGTCAGGAGCCCCTGCTTCACCGGCGCCGAGGTGTCGAAGAAATCCAGCTTCACGCCGGCCGGCAGCCGCCCCGGCACCTCCGGCTTGCGCACCAACGCCAGCACCTCGTGCCCCCGCCGCCGCGCCTCCTCCACCAACGCGCTGCCGATGAACCCCGTCGCTCCGGTGATTGCGATCTTCATGGCCGCCTCCTGCCTCCCGTCATTAGCCCATCCGCGGTTTCGTGGATGCGTTGACAAACCTTATACACAGATTATACGTACTGTGCATGCTTGACGCCTCCGCCGATGGACCTCGCCCGCAGGCCGGCGCCCGCGCGCGCCTCTGGCTCCAGCTGCTGCAGGGCTCCACCGAGCAGGCGCTGGGCGAGCTGCTCAAGGCAGAAGACGAGGCGGCGCTCGACCCGCGCTGGCAGCGGGCGCAGGCGCTGGTGGACGCGTACGTGCGGCGCCCCGGGAAGCGGGTGCGGCCGCTGCTGGTCTTCGCCGGCTACGCCCTGGGCCGGGGCGCACCCGCCGCGCCCACCGGGCTGATGCGCTTCGCCGCAGGCATTGAGCTGCTGCACACCTTCATGCTCATCCACGACGACGTGGCGGACGAAGCGCTCACCCGGCGCGGCGGCCCGGCGCTCCACCATCAGCTGGGCGAGGGGCGGCTGGGGGAGGACCTGGCGGTCATCGTGGGAGACCACCTCTTCGCGCGCGCGGTGGAGGGCATGCTCCAGTCGGGCCTGCCCCGCGCCCCGGAAGTCGTCCGCTACTACCTGCGCGTCTGCCGGCACACCGCGATTGGGCAGCTGCTGGACCTGGAGCTGGCGCGCGCGCCGCTGGCGGAGGTGACGCTCTTTCAGACGCTGAAGGTGGCGCACCTCAAGACCGCGCAGTACGGCTTCTGCGCGCCGATGGCGTGCGGCGCGCTCCTGGCCGGCGCCAGCGCGGGCCTGCGCGAGGCGCTGGAGCGGGTGGGGCGCCAGGTCGGCGTGGCCTACCAGCTGTCCGATGACCTCTTCGGCCTCTTCGGAGACGCGCGGGTGACCGGCAAGTCCGGCGACTGCGACTTCCTGCAGGGCAAGCGGACCTTTCCGGTCATCGCCGCTTACGTGCGCGCGCCGGAGGAGGGCCGCCAGGAGCTCCACGCGCTCTGGAGCGCCCGGCGCAAGGGCCCCGCGGAGCTGGAGCGGGCGCGTGAATTGGTGCGCCGCTACGGCGGCTTCGAAGCCACGCAGCGGGCAGTGGAGCGCGCCACCCGGCGGGCCCGCCGCCATCTGGCCGCGCTGCCCTCCGCGGGAGGCGTGCGCGAGGTGCTGGACGAGCTGGTGGTCAAGCTGGCGGACAGGACCGCCTGAACAGGACGGACGGGGACATGGCGAACCGAACGAAGGTAGCGGTGATTGGCGCGGGCGTGGGCGGGCTCTCCGCGGCGGCGCGGCTGGCGTACCAGGGCTTCGAGGTGGAGCTGTTCGAGAAAGGCAGCGGGCCCGGCGGGCGCTGTGGCCGGCTCTCGGTGGACGGCTTCTCCTTCGACACCGGGCCGACACTGCTCCTGATGCCGGAGGTGCTGGAGGAGACGTTCGCCCAGGTGGGCCGCCGCGCCAGCGACTACCTGACGCTCACCCGCTGTGACCCCAACTACCGCATCCACTTCTGGGATGGCTCCGAGGTCACGTTCACGTCTGAGCTGGTGGCGATGGGCCGGGAGCTGGAGCGCCTGGAGCCGGGCAGCTTCCGCCGCTACCTCGAGTTCATGGCGTTGGGCCGGCATCAGTACCAGACGTCCCTCCAGCGCTTCGTGGGGCGCAACTTCGACAACATCTTCCAGTTCCTCACGCCCTCGAGCCTGAAGAAGGTCTTCGAGGTGAAGGCGCACCGCCGGATGTACGGCGAAGTGTCGCGCTACTTCGCCGATGACCGGCTGCGCGCGGCGATGACGTTCCAGACGATGTACCTGGGCATCTCCCCCTTCCAGAGCCCGGCCGTCTACGGCCTGCTGCCCTTCACCGAGCTCGCCGGCGGCATCTGGTTCCCCAAGGGCGGGATGTACGCGCTGCCGCTGGCGCTGGAGCGGCTGTGCCGCGACCTCGGGGTGACGCTGCACTACCGCCGCGGCGTCGCGCGCGTGAAGGCGCAGGGTGGGCGCGCCACCGGCCTGTTGATGGATGACGGGAGCGAGGTGGCGGCGGACGCGGTGCTCTGCAACGCGGACCTGCCCTGGGCCTACGAACACCTCATTGACCCCAAGGACTCCACGCTCAAGCGCGCCGGGTCGCTCGAGTACACCTCCAGCGCCTTCATGCTCTACCTCGGCCTGCGCCGCCGCTACGACGGGCTCCTCCACCACAACGTCATCCTCGGCGACGACTACGAGGGCTCCTTCGACGAGCTCTTCAAGAACGGCCGCGTGCCGGAGGACCCCAGCTTCTACGTCAACGCGCCCGCGCACACCGAGCCCTCGCTTGCGCCCTCCGGCAAGGACAGCCTCTACATCCTGGTCCCAGTACCCCATCGAGGCGCGGGGCTGGACTGGCGCGTCGAGGGCCCGAAGGTCCGCGCCAAGGTCTTCGCCAAGCTGGCCGCGCTCGGCCACGCCGGGCTGGAGCAGGACATCGAGGTGGAGCGGTGCTTCACCCCGGACGACTACGAATTCAAGCTGAACCTGGCCAAGGGCTCCGCCTTCGGCCTGTCGCACAACTTCTTCCAGGTGGGGCCCTTCCGGCCGAAGAACCAGGACCCCCACATTCCGAACCTGTTCTTCGTGGGCGCCTCCACCCAGCCCGGGACGGGGTTGCCCATGGTGATGCTCTCCGCGCGGCTGGTGACGGAGCGCCTGCTCGCCTTCGCGCGCGACGAGGGGGCGCGGCTTGAGCCGCTGCGCGAGGTGTCCCCGCTGCCCGGGGTCGCCGCATGAGCGTGTGGGGGGTTGCCTCGCAGGAGCAGGTCGTCTCCGACGGCTACCGTCGAGCGCGCGCCGTCACGCGGCACCACGCGCGCAGCTTCTACGTCGCCTCGTTCGCGCTCTTCGGCGCCCGGCGCCGCGCGGCGTTCGCGCTCTACAGCTTCTGCCGAAGGCTGGATGACCTCATCGATGGTGGCGAGGTGGGGGACGCGCGATCGCTGACGCTCCGGTTGGGTACGGCGCGGCAGTGGGTGCGGTCCCTCTATCGCCCCGGACCCCGGCCGCCCCTGGAGCGCCTGCCCTGGCACCCGTCAGAGCTCGCCGCGCTGGAGGACGTGCTGCGCCGCTACCGCGTCCCGGAGGAGCCCTTTCACGAGCTCATCAGCGGGATGGAGATGGACCTCACGCGCACCCGCTATGCGACCGTCGCGGAGCTGGACCTCTACTGCTACCGCGTGGCCGGGGTGGTGGGGCTGATGCTGGCGCCGGTGTTCGGCTGCCGGGACGAACGCGCGCTGGCGCACGCGGTGGACCTGGGCCACGCCATGCAGCTCACCAACATCCTGCGGGATGTGCCGGAGGACCTCGCGCGCGGCCGGTGCTACCTGCCGACCCAGGAGCTGGCGCGGTTCGGGTTGACGGTGGAGACACTGGCGCCGGGCGCGCGGTTCCGGGCGTTCCTGCAGCCGCAGCTGCTCCGGGCGCGCCAGCTCTACGCGAGCGGGCTGGTGGGGATTCCCTCGCTGGAGGGCTTCGGCGCGCGGCGCACGGTGGGCCTGATGGCCGCGCTGTACTCGCGAATCCTCGACGACATCGAAGCGCGCGGCGGCGACGTGTTCTCAGGGCGGGCGCACCTGAGCGCCCCGCGCAAGCTGGCGGTCGCGGCGCGTGCGCTGGTGAGCCCACGGTGGGCGCTGCCGCCGGCCCTGCGCACGGTAGGCGACGCGCGCTCGGCCCTCGAGGGGATGGCGTCATGAGCGAGGGCACCTTGCCGGCGGGGCGGCGCGTGGCGGTGGTGGGCGGCGGGCTGGGCGGGCTGTGCGCCGCCGGGCTCCTGGCGCGCGAGGGCTGCGCGGTGACGCTGTTCGAAGGCTCGGACCGGCTGGGCGGCAAGGCGCGGGCGTTCACCTTCGGCGGCGTGACGCTGGATGGCGGGCCTACGCTGCTCACCCTTCCGGAAGTGGTGCGGGAGACGTTCGAAGCGCTCGGCGCCGAGGACCTGCTGCCGCCGTTCCTCGAGCTGCCCCATCAGTGCCAGTACGTCTACCCGGACGGCTCCCGGTTTGACGCTTACCGGGAGCTCGAGCTCACCGCCGCGTCCGCCGGGGTAATGGACCCGGCGGAAGGGAAGGGCGTCCGCCGCTTCTACGCCGACGCGCAGGCCATCTACCGCGCCGCGGGCGAGCCCTACCTGGAGGCGCCGTACGAGGGGATGGCGTCGTTCATGGCGAGGGTCGCCCGGCGCGGGCTCTCCGCCGTGGCCATGGGGATGCGCCTGGGCACGCTGGACGCGCTCGCGCGCCGCCACTTCCGGACCCCCGCGCTGCAGCAGTTCGTCGGCAGGTTCGCCACCTATGCCGGGGCGTCACCCTACGAGGCCAGCGCCGCCTTCGCGCTCATCCCCCATCTGGAGCGGGCGCATGGGGTCCACCACGTGGTGGGAGGCATGGGCGCGCTGGTGGAGGCGCTGCGCCGCGCGGTCCTACGGCTGGGCGTGCAGGTGAGGCTGAACGCGCGCGCCCGCTGGACGCCGCGCGGTGAGGGCTTTGAGGTGGGGACGGAGGAGCTGGCGGAGGTGTTCGACGCGGTGGTGGTGAACGCGGATCCGCTGGCGGTCTCCGGCCGCAGGCCTCAGGCGCTGGCGCTCTCCGGCTACGTGCTGTTCCTGGAGGCGTCCGCGCGGCTGTCGTTGCCCCACCACTGCGTTCTCTTCAGCGGGGACTACGCGGGCGAGTTCGCGGAGCTGTTCTCCGCCCGCGCCCCGAGCGACCCCACCGTCTACGTCTGCCATCCCGCCGCCACCGACGCGACGATGGCGCCCCCTGGGAAGAGCGGGCTCTTCGTGATGGCCAACGCGCCGGCGGTCCCACCCGGGGCGAGCTCGCGCGAACGCGCCACGCTGGAGGCGGAGCTCGCCGCGCTCCCGGAGCGGATGCTCTCGCGGCTGTTCCTGGCCTTCCCCCTGCTGAAGGGACAGGTGCACGTGGTGGGGGCGCGCACCCCCGCGGACCTGGAGCGGCTGGGCGCGCCGGGCGGCTCCATCTATGGCTTCCTTCCGCACGGGAGGTTCGGGCCCTTCCGCCGGCCGCGGATGCGCGGGCGGACGCCCGGCGTGTTTTTCGCCGGAGGCGGGACGCACCCGGGCGGCGGCGTCCCTCTGGTCATGCTCTCCGGCCGCTTCGCCGCGCAGCTCGCCCTGCGCCACCTGAGGGCCGCGTGACCGTGCTGCCGTCGGCTCCGGGCGCCTATCGCTGGTTCTACGCGGACGTCACCGCCGGCGAATACTCCGCGGTGTTCATCTTTTTGCTCGGGTCCGTGTTTTCCCCCCGCTACGTCGCGAGGCGGGACTCGCTGCCGCTTTCGCACTGCGCGGTGAACTTCGCGCTCTACCGCGGCGGACGGAGGCTGGCCTGGGTGTTCAGCGAGTACCCGTCGGTCGACGTGCGGGAGGGTCCGGAGGACTCGCCGTTCCTGGAGACGGAGGGCTCGCCGTTTTTGTCCCCGTTCAGGTCGGGGACCGGCCCTGGCCGGCCATTTCGTCGGAGGAACAGCTCTTCTCAGTCGGGCGCCTCCCCCGCTCGCCTCGAGCGTTGCGCCGTCAGGCGCATAGTCGAGAGGTGGCGCAAACCCACGCACGGCACTTTGCCGGTGTGTTTCGAGCAGAGCGAAGCGGCCCATGAGCCAAGCCTCGGAAGCACTGCCGACGTCTCGACTATGCGCCTGACGGCGCAACGCTCGACGCGAACGGGGGAGGTGCGCCATCCACCCGGATGCCGGAGGCCCCCCCGTTCCCCTCGAGCGTTGCGCCGCAGGCGCATGGTCGAGAGGCGGCAGGGAACCCGAAGCCTGGTTTCAGCGGGCTTCGCGACGCTCAAAGTGAGCCGGGAGCTTCCAGTGCGTGGGTGGGTGGTGCCTCTCGACGACGCGCCTGCGGCGCAACGCTCGAGGGGAACGAGGGAGCTTCCCCATCCACTGGGATGGCAGACGTGGTCGCACTTCGTTGCGCACCCGCCTCGGACACGCCCGCTGACGACCTCTCTCTGCGCATCGGGCGCTCGACTTTCACCCGACGTAACGGCGTGGTGGAGGTGGTCATCGACGACGTCACCGCGCCCTGGGGCCGGCCAGTCCGCGCGCGTCTGCGGCTGTGGCCGACGGCGCCCGCGGTGCCCCCGTTGCGGCTGTCCGAGGCGGAGGCGCACTTCTGGCAGCCGCTCGCTCCCCGGGCGCGTGCCTGGCTGCAGCTGCCCTCGGGAGAAGTGCGCGAGTCACGTGCGGGCTACTTCGACACGAACTGGGGAGAGGTCCCGCTGGGCGGAGCCCTCCCGAGCTGGAGCTGGTCCCGCGCGCATCTGAGCGACCGGACGCACATCCGCTATCGCCCGAGCGGCGGCCGGCCACTGGACGTGGTTGCTCAGGACGGCGAGACCGCGGCGTTCTCCCCTCAGGAAGAGGAGGTCCACCTCCGGCGCACCGGCTGGGGGCTCCGGGTGCCGCGGGAGCTGGTCGAGGGGGGCGCGGCGTTGGTGGAGTCCTCGCCGTTCTACGCCCGCGCGGTCTGCCAGGGCGAAGGCATGGAGGTCGTGTCTGAGGTGGCGGACTTCCGTCGCTTCCGTTCGCCGCTCATCCGGTGGATGGCGCACTTCCGGATGCGGAGCGGGCGATGAGCCTCCTGCTCTCCCTCTGGGCGACGGTCGCGGCCCTGTTCAGCGCGGTGGCCTCTGTCCGCGTCCTGCGCGCGCGCAAACACACCGAAGCTTCCGCCCCCGCCCACTGGCCGCCCGTGCTTCTCCTGAGACCGGTGGACGCGCCCACCGCGAAGGAGCTGGAGAACCTCGCCGCGCCGGTGGACTACCCGGCGCTCACGCAGGTCGTCCTCTCGCCGTCCCGGCACGCGCTGCCTTCGTCCGTCCGCTGGCACCCCTCGGATCCGCGCTGCGGCAACCGCAAGGCCGGGCACCTGCTCCATGCGCTCGACACGCTCGAGCTCGAGGGCCAGGTGGTGCTCGCAGTGGATGCCGATGTCCGCGTGGACGGGGCGCTCGTGCGCGGCCTGGTCTCCCCGCTCCTGTCCGGCGCCGCCCTCTCCACCGCGGCGCCGTGGCACGAGCGCGGCAGCGGGTGGGCTTCGCGCGCGGTCCACGGACTGCTCGCGCAGACCCACCACAGCTTCCGCGCGCTGCATGCGATGCGCGCCGGCGCCCCGGCGCTCTGCGGCAAGGCGCTGGGCTTCTCCCCGTCGGCAGCGCGGGCGTTGCGCGGGCTGGAGGAGCACATCGGAGAGGACCTGGAGCTCGGCCGGCGCGTCCACGCCAGCGGCGGGCGCGTCGCGCTCTCGGCGGCCCCTGCGAGAGTCCCGGCGAGCGCGCAGGAGCCGCTGGCCGCCGCAGTCGAACGCTTCGCCCGCTGGATGCAGGTGCTGCGCGCGCACCGCCCCGGCCTGTTCCCCTCTGTCCCGCTGCTCTTCTGCCCCACGCCGGTCCTGCTCTTCGCCGCAGCATGGGCGCCGTCCTGGCCGCTGGCCGTCGCGCTCGCCGTGCTCCTGGCCGCGCGCACCGGCCTGGCGTGGGCGCTCACCGGCATGCCCTCGTGGGCCTGGCTCGCCGGCGAGCTGCTCCTGGTCTGCGCGCTGCTGCGCTCGCTCACGCGCAGCACCGTGACCTGGCGCGGCCGCACCTTCCGTCTGCAGTCCGGAGGGCGGATGACCCCGGTGAGAGGTGGGCCGTGACGTACTTCGGCTTCCTCGCAGCGTTCGTCGTCGCGCCGCTGCTCGTCGTGGCGTGGTGGTCGCGCCGGCAGCGCTCCCGCGGGACGTGGAAGCCGCTGCTTCTGCTCCTGCTGATGGTCTACGCGGCGACGACGCCCTGGGACAACGCGGCGGTCGCGCGAGGCCTCTGGGACTTCGCCCCGGACCGCATCTGGGGCGTGCGGCTGTGGCACCTGCCCGTGGAGGAGTACCTGTTCTTCGGACTGCAGACGCTGCTCACCGGGCTCTGGGTCCGCAAGCGCCTGCTGGACGTGCTGGGCGAGGACGGGTGGGTGCGGCGATGACGGCTGACCGCTTCAACTACCTCTGGCACCTGTTGGGCTGGGCGCTCCCGGTGTTGCTGATTCAACTCGGGCTGCTGGCGTTCGTGCACCGCGGGCAGCTTCGGCGGGTGCTGCGGGCGGTGCTTCCCCCGGTCTTCGCGGTCACCGCGTGGCTGGTGGCGGCGGACCACCTGGCCATCCGCGCGGGCATCTGGCGGTTCGACCGCAAGCAGCTGCTGGGCATCCACCTCGGCGCGGTGCCCCTGGAGGAGGCGTTGTTCTTCCTGCTCACCAACCTCCTGGTGGGGTTGGGCCTGGTGCTCTTCTGGCGTGCGCCGAGATGATCCATGCGCGCAAGGGAGGCCTGCTGGGGGCGCTGGCGGCGCGCTACGTCCGGTGGAAAGTCCGGCACGCCTTCCGCGGGCTCTGGGTGAAGGGCGCCTTCCCCGCGGGAAACGAACCGGTGCTGGCCTACGCCAACCACACCAACTTCTGGGATGGCTTCATCGCCCACCAGCTGTGCGTGGGCTTCGGCCGCGAAGGCTTCTGCGCGATGGAGGAGCAGAACCTCGCCCGCTATCCGTTCCTGGCCCGCCTGGGCGCCTTCAGCCTGCGCCGCAACGACGCCGCCTCTGCCTTGCAGTCCCTGCGCTACGCGCGCGCGCTGCTCACCGCGCCGGGCGCCACGGTCTTCCTCTTCCCCGAGGGAGAGCTGCGCCCGTTCGGGGCGCAGCCGCTCAAGCTGGACCGCGGGGTAGAGGTGCTGGCCAAGCTCTCGAAGGTGCCCTGCGTCCCGGTGGCCATCCGCTACGCCTTCTTCGAGGACGAACGGCCGGACGTGCTGGTGGAGATTGGCCAGGCGCACGCGGCGCTGCCGGTGTCGGCCTTCCGGGAGCGGCTCTCCCTGCGCGTCCTCAGCCTGGCGGCGCAGTTCTCTCTGGAAGGTTTCACCCGCCTTCTGCAAGGTGCGCCCGGGGTCGCGCGGCGCTGGGACGCGGTTCGAGCCTTGGCGAAACGATGAGCGAGCGCACCTACCGCATTCAAGTGGCCGCCGAGCAATCCGGCCTCTCCGAGCAGGTCATCCGGGCCTGGGAGCGGCGGTACGGCGTGCTGAAGCCGAAGCGGACGCCCGGCGGGTACCGGGTCTACACCGAGCGCGACATCGCGCTGCTCAAGCGCCTCAAGCAGCTCACTGAAGAGGGCGTGTCCATCTCCGAGGCGGCCAAGCTCTTGCCCTCGTTGCGGCGGGAGCTGGACGAGGCGCCGGCTCCGCCGGCGCTGCCGCTCAACGGGACGCAGGTGGAGAGTTGGCGCCGGGAGATTCTCCAGGGGGCGGAGCGGTTGGACCAGCTCGCCATCGAGGCGGTGCTGGACCGCGCCTTCGCCACGCTCTCACCGCTCCAAGTCTACGACGAGCTGCTGGTCCCCACGCAGATGGAGGTGGGGGACCGCTGGCACGCGGGGACGCTGACGGTGGCCGAGGAGCACCTGGTGAGCCAGGCGCTGCGGATGCGGCTGTTGAGCGTCCTGGTCGCCGCGCCGCGTGGGAGCCGCAAGCACGTGGTCTGCGCCTGCATGCCCGAGGAGGACCACGAGGTGGGCTTGCTGGGCGCTGCGCTGCGGTTCCGTCACGCCGGCTACCGGGTCACGCTGCTGGGCGCCCGCACGCCGGCGGTGCACCTGGCCCAGGTGGTGCGCGCGCTCAAGCCTTCCTTCGTCGCGCTCTCCGCCGTGAATGACGCCGGCGAGCGCGAGCTGCGCGCTCAGCTCTCCGCCGTCGTCTCCGCGATGCCGCCGGGCACGAAGGTCGTCATCGGTGGCCGCGGGGCCGCCGCGCATCCTCTTGTTTGCGAGCGGCTGGGGGTGAGCCTGGTGGAGTCTCCGGCCGCCTGGCAGAAGCTGCTTGGCTGAAGCCGCCTTCTCAGACTTCGAGATGGATGCAGCGAAGAGGGCAGAACAGACAACTCCGCCGCGGACTGGCCGAGAACTTGATCGCGTTTCCTCTTTTTCTTTCGGAGCTCCCTCCATGGCTGACATCGCCCTGCCCCGTAACGTGATCCTCAATGCGGTGCCGGCTGCCGCCCCGGCCTTTGTCCCCGCGGACGCCCCGGTCGCTCAGCCCGCAGCGCCGGCCGCCGCCGCCGCCCCTGTGGCTGCCGCCGCGGACGCGTTCGTGGACAACACCCCGGCCGGCAAGCTCTGGGCGAAGTACATGCCCGGCGTCGCCCGCCCCAAGGGCCGCTCGCTGGACCGCGCGCTCGGCATCGTCGCCAGCATCGTCCCGTCGTCTCCCGGTCAGGCCCCCGGACGCGGCCAGCTGTTCACCGCCGAGGGCATGTTCAAGATGTACGCGAAGGGCTTCAAGGACCTGAAGCAGAGCAACAAGGACGTGAAGGCCGTGGAGGACGCCATCGGCGCGGTCGCCCAGCCGGGCACGCCTGGTGAGAAGGCCAAGGCCCAGGAGAAGCTGACCACGCTGCTCAAGACCGAGTGGTCGCCCAACGCCGCCGGGAAGATTCCGGTCATCGAGCGGATGGTGTCCACGCTCGCCAAGCAGAAGTTCGGCGACGACGCGGCGGACGCGAAGCTCATGAAGGAAGCCATTGTCGACAAGGTGAACGACATCGGCGAGAAGGCCTTCGACATGGGTCAGCTGCAGGGCGACGACGGCATCCACGAGCTTCGTCGTCAGCTGCGCTGGGTTCGCTACTACACGGAGATTGCCAACACCGGCGGCCCCCGGCAGCAGCTGGTCCCCGCCGAGCTCTTCACCACCTTCATGAGCGCGCACGACGCGCTGGGCGCCATCAAGGACCGCGGCGAGCAGGCGGAGCTGAAGGCGCGCGAGAAGGTGGAGGCGTCCGGCGGCGTGCTGGACTTCCACGAGGCGCTCAAGCAGGCCGAAGCGGAGCTCGGCCCCTCGTACGCGATGGAGAGCCTCAAGGCGGAGGCTGCCGGCCACTACGAGAAGGTCAAGGCCGTCTACGCGAAGTTCAAGGACCAGCTCTGACACGCTTTTCGTTGGGTGCTTCAGGATTCTGAGCCCCAACACCCCCTTGTTCCTTCGCAAGCCCCTGTACGGCCGCGAAGGTGGGCATGGCATGAGTCTGGCTAAGAGGCCGCGGATGACGCGGCCTCTTTTTTTTCTGCTCGGGGTGCTCGCCGCTGCCTGCGGCAATGCAGTGTCTCTCCCGGATGGAGGCACCCCTGACGCGGGCAGGGCCGACAGCGGCGCTCCCCCCGATAGCGGCGCTCCCCCCGACAGCGGTGTGCCGCTGGTGGAGCTCGCCCCCCGCATTGAGCTCGCCTGCGCCGAGGTGCGCCCGGTCCGGGATGTCGTCTTCGACAACCATGGCCCGCCTGGCATCGCCGCGGTGGTCGCGGGCGCCGGGCCCGGAGCGTTCCAGACGCTCGTGGCCCGGCTGGACCTCAACGGCACTACCCGCACCCAGGCCTTCGCCCGGTTCGACCTGCAGGGCATTGAGAGCCAGCGGGTCAACGTCGCGCTCGCGGCCGACGCGGGGGTGACGCCGGTCAGCCTCGCCTCGAGAGACGGCGGGTACGCCGGCGTGCTGGGAGACCCGCTCCAGTCGGTGCTGCTGGATGCGCTGGGCAAGCCGCTGGCCGGGCCCACGCTGCTGCCTTCCACCGGCAAACCCGGCCGCCAGGTGTTGCTGCCCACCGCGAGCGGCTACACGCTCATCTGGAGCACGGAGAACGCCGCGCAGCCGGCGATGGGCGCAGTGCAGCTGCTCAAGCTGGACGCGGACGCGAAGCCGGCCGGCACCCCCGTCGTCATCGCCCGCGGTGCGGAGCTCTCGGTGAGCGCGGTGAAGACGGCCGATGGCTACGGCGTGGCCTTCTCGCGCCACACCCTGGTGAGCAACGGCAGAGAGGTGCTGTTCATCCGGCTGGATGCGGATGGCTCCAAGGTGAGCGGTGAGAAGCGCATCGCCGGGCCGCCCGCCGCCAACTTCTACAGCGAGGACCCAAGCCTGGTGGCGCACCCCGGCGGCGGATACGTGCTCGCCTGGGTGGAGGGTTACTGGAGGTTCGACTCCCCGTCGTTGGGTTACTCGACGGTGCACCTCGCGCGGCTGGACGCGAACGGCGACCGCGTGGGGGCGCAGCGCGTCCTCGAGCGGGTGAAGGACGACATCCGGGTGGCGTCTCCCAGGCTCCTCGAGGTGGGGGACCGAATTGCCCTCACCTGGACGAAGGGCTCCATCACCTATGTCTGCGCGGGCTGCGAGCCGGACGAAACGCTGCAGTTCCTCTTGCTGGACCCCTCGGACCTGATGCCCGTGAGCACCCTGGTTCGTCACCAGGCGCGCAGGGGCTTGCTCAACCACGTGACCGCGCGGAACGGGCTGGACTTTCTCACCTACGCAAACGTCACCTTCCACGTCTCCGCGGTCCCTGCGACGGCCGCCATCCACTGCCAGTAGAGCGGTGGACTTCCGCCGCGGGGTCGGCAGGATTGCGCGGATGGAACAGGGCCCGGACGTCATCTGCATCGGCGAGGCGCTGGTGGACTTCCTCCCGGAGGAGCCCGGGCGGAAGGTGCGCGACGTGGAGCGCTGGCGGCGCTGCAGCGGCGGCTCTCCCGCGAACGTGGCCGTCGGGCTCGCCCGGTTGGGGGCCCGCTCCGCCATGCTCGGCGTCGTCGGCGAGGATGAGTTTGGATGCTACCTGCAGGCCACGCTCTCGCAGGAGGGCGTGGACGTCAGCCACCTGCGCCAGACCGGGGAAGGGAAGACCGGCCTGGTGTTCATCTCGCTGACCTCTACCGGCGAGCGGTCCTTCTCCTTCTTTCGCACGCGCGCGGCGGAGTTCCTGCTGAACCTGCGCGACGTGGACCACGCCTTCGTCCGCACCGCGAAGGCGATTCACTGCGGCACCAACTCGCTGCTCTATCCGGAGGCCCGCGCCGCCGCCCTGCAGCTGGTGAAGGGCGCGCAGGAGGCAGGGCAGCTGGTGAGCTCAGACCCCAACCTGCGCCTCCACCTCTGGAAGGAGCCGCAGGAGCTGCGCACCTGGCTGGGCGAGCTGCTGCCGCGCTGCTCTCTGTTGAAGCTGTCGGATGACGAGATTGAGTTCGTCACCGGCACCGCGGACGTTCCCCGCGCGCTCCACGCGCTGCACGACCGAGGGGTGCTGCTGCCGGTGGTGACCGCCGGACCGGCCGGCGCGCACTTTCTGTGGCAGGGGCAGGTCCACTCCGTGCCCGCGCCGAGGGTGGCGGTGGTGGACACCACCGGCGCGGGCGATGGCTTCACCGCCGCGTTCCTCTTCGGGCTCACCCGGCTGTTCTCCTCCCGCGCCGCGCTGGAGCGCGCGGAGGTCTCTCAGCTGGAGGAGCTGGCGCGCTTCGGCTGTGAGGTGGGCAGCCGCGTGGTGACCCAGCTGGGCGCGGTGAGCGCGCTTCCGCGGCGCGCCGAAGTGGAGGCGTTGATGCCGCAGGCCCTCCGTTCGCGCTGAAGCCTAGAGCGCCGACCAGGTTACCTCCCGTCGCCGAGAGCGACGATCCGCTTCGCCGGGCGGCGTCGGCCGCCCTTGAAATACCGACCCGTATTCCGGCGGGCGGCCTCCTTGCGCGGCTCGCGGCTCGTCGCTTC
>JBGART010000084.1:0-28322 GCA_044230055.1 Myxococcaceae bacterium
CGTGATAGGACTCGTCATGGTCGCCTTCTCCTTGCACCTTGAGTGCGCTCAACCGGCTTTTTAGCCGGTTGGAGGAGGCGACCTCTTCATCCCATCTCGACTATGCGCCTGACGGCGCAACGCTCGACGCGAACGGGGGCCACCCCGCGATGTTGCGGGGCGCTGGTCAGCTCTTCTCTAGGAGCGTGGCGGCGACGGCGCGGGGGAGAGTACCGCTCTGGCGCGACGTCCGTCGCGGGCCGCGGCGCACGAGGCGACGGCGAGTGTCGCAAGGCGCGCACGGCGCTGCGAACGGGAAGCCGGAGAGTGAGCGTGACCGTGGCAGCGCTGCGAACGGGGCGCCTCACGGCTCGGCGCCGGACTGCCGCAGCCAATCACGGATGACCCGAGCCTGAACGGGGGCAGCGACAGACCCTCGCAGCGCCTCTCTCGCCAGCGCCAGCGCCCGCTCCCCTTCCCCGCTCTGAGCCAAAGCTCGGGCCAGCTGGAACTGACTCCCCGCGAGGTGGCCACGCTCCGCGCTCCGGGCCTGCGCCATCGAGAGCGCCCGTTCCAGCAGCGTCCTGGCGGCGTCCACCCGCCCCAGCTCCAGCTCTGCCTCGCCCAGCCCGGTGAGACAGAGCGCCAGGTCCGCGCTCGGGCCCAGCTTCTCCAGCAACTCACGCGCGCGAAGCCAACCCCCGTGCGCGCTCCCCCACTGCCGCTGCAGCCCGAACGTCGACGCCTGGTCCATCAGTGCGGAGGCCCTTTGCGTGTCTCCCTCGAGGAGGGCCAGCGCCTCCCGGTGCCGGGCGTGGGCCTCAGCAAAGCGCCCCAACCCGGCGAGCGCACGCGCCTGCTCCGAGAGCGCCGTGCCCACCGCCGGATTCCGCGGGCCCAGCAGCTCCTTCCTCAAAGCCACCGCGCGCTCGAGATACTCCAGCGCCTGCGGATACCGGCCCGACAGCCGCTCGAGAGCGCCCAAATTGTTGAGCACCACGCCAACGCTCGGGTGCCTCCCTCCCGTCGCGCGCTCGAAGATGCCCAGCGCCTCACTCAGATGAGCGCGCGCGTCCTCCAGCCTGCCCACCCGCAGGTCCCAGGTGGCCAGGTTGCTCACGTGTCCGCCGACATCCGGATGAACCTCGCCCAGCGCCGCGCGCGAGACAGAGACCGCGCGGTCCAGCTCCACCTTCGCGGCGTCCACCTGCCCTGCGGAGAGCAGCGCGTTGCCCAGATTGGCCAGGCTCCTCGCGCGCTCCGCGCCGACCGCGGGCAGGTCCTCCATCGCGGCGATGCCCGCGCGCAGCTCCGCGATGGCTTCCTCGTGGCGGCCCAGCGCCCTCAGCAGCACGCCCGTCACGTTGTGCACGTGGGCGTCCGTCAGCGGAGGCGGCGCCTTCAGCCGCTGCAGCAGCGCCCTCGCCCGGCGCGCGGCCTTCAGCCCCTCCGCCGGCTGACCGTCCTGCACCGCACCCGCCGCCAGGTGCGTCCAGGCCTTCGCCTCCAGCACCGTGTCCCCGCTCGCCTCCGCGGCGAGGAGCGCCTCCTCCAGCACGTCCCGGTGCGCAGCCACCTCGCCCTGCTCCGTCACAGTCATGCGCAGCGCCAGCAGCGCCTCTGCCACCAGCGGCAGGTAGCCGAGGGCCTTGGCCGTGTCCCGCTGCGCCTCCGCCTCCTTCCGGGCCTGCGGGAAGCGGCCTGCGTACAGCAGCGCCGGGACGCCCGCCAACGCGGCGCGCACCTGTTGCACCGCCTCACGCTGCTCCGGCGGCGGCGGCGCGACTGCGAGCAACAGCGAGGCGGCCGCACAATCGCGCAAGGGCGTGAGCGCCTGCAGCCGCGGCCAGCGCGCGACAACCTTCGCGTCCGCCTCGCCCACCAGCGCCGCCACCGCGCGCAGCTCCTCCAGCCGCGTGTCCAGGCACGCCAGCCGGCGGTCCATCAGCTCCGCGGACTGCACCCCGCGCGCGTGCGTGGCCTCGCACGCCTCCACCCGCTGCGCTGCCCACTCGCCGGCGTACGCATCCAGCGACGCGGAGAGCGATTTCCAACCGAAGTCCGCTTGCGGCCCGCCGGCCCGCTCGAAGGCCAGCCGCCCTGCTTCCCGCTGCGCAGGCCCCCACGCCGAGCGCACCCTCGCCGCGGACGCGACGCACGCCCGCTGCGGGTCCGCCTTGCGCGCCGCGAGCGCCGCGGACACGAGCAACGCCCCTGCACCCAGGGCCGCCGCGCCGAGGAGCGCCCACCGCCGCCGGGGCGCGGAGAGCGCGGAGAGCAGCTGCGCCATCGTCGGGAAGCGGTCCTTGGGAGCAGGCGAGAGCCCCCGCGCCAGCGCCCTGCGCACCCGCGCCGGTCCCGCTGCGCGCTCCAGCCGGTCCGGCGTCAGCCCGCGCAGCTTCTGCTCGAGCAGCGCCCGCTCGTCCTCCGCTCGGAATGGCCGCTCGCCCGCGAGCGCCTCGTAGAGCGCGACGCAGAAGCTGTACTGGTCGCTGCGCCCGTCCACCTCCCCGCCGGTGAGCTGCTCCGGCGCCATGTACGCGGGCGTGCCGGCGATGGTGGAGCGCGCGGGGCCGCCACCCGTGAGCTGCTCCGGCGCCCCGTACGCGGACGTTCCGGCCCCGCTGCCCGTGAGCTGCTCCGGCGCGCTGTAGGCGGACGTTCCCGCGACAGTCGTGCGTGCGGGGCCGCCACCCGTGAGCTGCTGCGGCGCGAGCGCGCGGGCCAGACCGAAGTCGGTCACCCGCACCGCGCCGTCCACGCCGATGAGCACGTTCTCTGGCTTGAAATCGCGGTGGACCAGCCCCGCCGCGTGGGCCGCGGCGAGCCCCGCGCCGGCCTGCGCGTAGATTCTCACGACCTCTCGCCAGTCCCTGCTCCCGCGCGCCGCCCAGTCGCGCAGCGTCATCCCGTCCACGTACTCCATGGCCACGAACGTCCGGCCGCGCGCTTCGCCCACGTCGTAGACCGGGACGATGCTGGGATGAGACAGCCGCGCCATCGCCCGCGCCTCTGCCAGGAGCCGCTCACGGGTGCCGGCGGCCCCGCCAACGCCGTCCACCCTCAGGAGCTTGAGGGCCACCCGCCGGGCCAGCTCCGGGTCCCAGGCGGCGAAGACCTCGCCCATCGCACCGGTACCCGCGCGCTCGAGCAGGACGTAGCGGCCGGCGGTGTCCCCGCGGCGCAGCGCGGGCGCCTCGTCGTCGGGCGGCCCGTTCGCCGCGAGGGCAGACTCGGCGATGACCGTGCGACAGGAGGAGCACGCCGCGGCGTGCTCCTCCATCCGCCCCAGCGCGGGGCCAGCGAGCGCGCCGGCGATGAAGGCGGCGAGCTGGTTCTCATCCGGGCAGGGCATCGGTTCGTCGACCCGAGGTCTTACAGCGGCGCGCCGGCCGCGCTCAAACCGGGCGCCAGAGCGCTGTCAAAGGCAGACGTGCCCGACACAGTTCATCCCGCCCGCGCACGTGAACGGCGCGCCGATGCCGCAGCAGGTGTACGCGCCGACGCTGCAGTTGGGGTCAAAGCAGCTGGGCAGCGTTGACCCGCAGGCGGCGTTCTGCACGCAGTCCGCCAGCGCCTTGCGCACCACGTCGCCGACGCTGTCGCAACCGGCCTTGCACTGCACCACGTCCCCCACCGAGTAGTAGTTGCACTGCTGCGCCTTCTCGCAGGCCGCCAGGCAGCGGGTGAGATCCATCGACGTGACGGGCGGCTGGCCCGCGTCCGGCGGCGGAGGCGGCGGAGGCGGCGGCGCGCTGTTCTGGCAGGTGCCCGCCGCGTCGCCGGCCGTCTTCACGCAGACCTGGTTGCACGCGCAGTTGACGTCGGAGAGGCAACCGCTCAGGCACATCGCGAACCGCGGGTCGTCGCAGTACTGGCCCGCCTGACACTTCACGGAGCTGCAGTCGGTGATGCCCTGCTTCGCGGCATCGCACTTTGCGGGCGTCGTGCCCGTCTCCGTGGGTCCGCAGGCCACCAGGCTGCTCAAGAGTGCCGCCGCCCATGCCGCGAGGTGCTTCGTCTTCCATCCGCTGCTCATGCTCTGCTCCGTCGTAGACGCGTGGGCCGTGAGTGACCCAGACGGAGCGCAGACACGCGCGGGCGGAAGCTGTAACACCGGCCACGCAAGACGCCGAAGTTGCTGAGGGTGCAGGGGGCCATTTCGTTGGAGGAACAGCTCTTCTCAGTCGGGCGCCTCACCCGCTCGCCGTCGGAGGAACAGCTCTTCTCAGTCGGGCGCCTCCCCCGCTCGCCTTCGGAGGAACAGCTCTTCTCAGTCGGGCGCCTCACCCGCTCGCCTTCGGAAGAACAGCTCTTCCTAGTCGCGCGCCTCACCCGCTCGCCTTCGGAGGAACAGCTCTTCCTAGTCGCGCGCCTCACCCGCTCGCCGTCGGAGAAACAGCTCTTCCTAGTTGGGCGCCTCCCCCGCTCGCCTCGAGCGTTGCGCCGTCAGGCGCATAGTCGAGAGGTGGCGGGTGGCGCAAACCCACGCACTGCACTTTGCCGGCATGTTTCGAGCAGAGCGAAGCAGCCCATGAGCCAAGCTTCGGAAGCACTGCCGACGGCCGACGTCTCGACTATGCGCCTGACGGCGCAACGCTCGACGCGAACGGGGGGCTCGACGCGAACGGGGGGCTCGACGCGGACTCGACGCGAACGGGGGGACTCGACGCGAACGGGGGGCTCGACGCGGACGGGGCTCAAGCTACCGCGCTCAGGCGGCCGCGCCGAGGAAGCGGCGGATGCTCACCGACAGCTGGCTGCGGGCCAGGCGGAGCCAGCTGTCCAGCTCCGGGCCGTGCGCTCGCAGCTCCTTCGAGAGTGCCTCGCGCGTCCCGGCGAGCAGGTCCTGCCGGGCGGCCACCAGCCAGCGGCTCACCGTCACCCGGTGCGTGTTGTAGAGGGCGGCAATCCGCTCTGTGGTGAGCCCGTCGAGGTAGTGGAGCTTGAGCAGCAGCCGGTCCCTCGAGTGCAGCGCGGACATCGCCGCCTCCAGCGCCGCCGGGAACGCCTCGCGGAACCGGCGCTTCATCACGTCCAGCTCCGGGTCTGCGTCCGGCAGCGCCAGCGCGTCGCGCTCCACGCTGGGCAGTGCCCGCTCGCGCCGCGTGGCACGCTGCAGGTTGAGGGCGGTGCGCAGGACGATGGTGCGCAGCCACGCGGTGAGCGGACCCGCGCCGCTGTACTCGCCGAGGCGGGCGGGCTCGCCGTCCAGCCCCACGAGGACGCGGGCCCGCACCACGGAGGCGAGCTCGCTGGACACGGTCTGCCCCAGCGACAGGCGCCGGGTGGCCTCCTGGCCCAGCCGCTCCACCTGCTCGCACAGGCGTGACAGCGCCGCGGCGTCGCCCGCCAGCGCTGCCCGCGCCACCGTCAGGTCCTCCTCGAACGTCGCCACGGCGCGGCACCTTGCCGCAGCTGGCGAGCAAAGCTCAAGCGGGGGCGAGGCGAACGGGGGTGCTCAATACACCGGGGGCGAAAGGCTAGAGACGCTCACCGCCGTCCGCGGCGCCCCGCTCCGCCGCAACCTCGCGCGCAGCTTCCAGCAAATCCGCGCCAAAGCGGGGAACGCCGTGCGCCTGGAACTGCTCGTACTCGGCCTGAGCGGTGGGCAGCAGCGGGTGCTGCGTGCTCGCGTAGCAGCGCAGCCGGTACTGGAGCGCCGCCTCCACCCAGGGCACGTTCGGCTCCCAGGCCTGCTGAACCTGGGCGCACAGCCCTTCCGGGTCCACCACCCTCGAGAGCGCGCTGCGCGTGGTGAGCCTCACGTTGTTCAGCGCGTAGGCCGCGAAGGGCTCCTTCAGCGCGTCAAACAGCCGGCGGCCCAACAGCCGGTCCTTGCGCGCAATCTCCGTTGAGAGCGTCAGCGCCCGGTCCACCGCGCCGAGCGCGCTCCACGGAGAGCGGCCGAACCCATCGAACGCGCGGACCAGCGCGTCAGTGGCCCTCTCCCCGTCCCCCTTGCGCTGCCAGTAGAGCGCGGTGAGCGCGTCCGCCTCCGCGCGGGCCAGCGGGCGCAGCCCCTCAATCGCCGTCAGCGCCGCCTCGTCGCCCTCCGCCGCCAGGGCCTGCGCCACGCTCTCGCGCTGGAGCAACGTCTGCGGCGGCTCACCCAGCGCGCGCCAGGCCTCCGCTGCGGACTTCGCGTCGCCCCTCCCCGCGTGCTCGTAGAGCGCACGCCATCTCCGGGTGCGGGCGCTCTCGTGCGGCAGCGCCGTCCCCGGCTGCCCGGCGTGAAACTCCATCTCCGCCTTCGCCAGCTCCACCGCCTCCCAGTCCACCGCGCCGCTCACCTGCGGCCGGTGCAGCCCCAGCGCGCGGGAGGTCTGCACCAGGTCCGGGAGGCTGAAGAGCGCCTGCTGCCCCACGCTGCGCGCGAAGGCGAACTCGATGAGCGGCAGGTCATCCGTGTTCACGTCCTCGCCAGCCGCCACCAGCGCGCGCGCCAGCGCCGGGCCCGCCAGGTGCCGCGCCAGGACATCCTCCACGCTCAACGCCCGCCAGGTGTCGCGCAGCGCGGAGCGATAGGGCTCCTGCAACATCCGGTCGCGCAGCGCCTGCACGTCGTAGCTGCGCTTGTGCGAGGAGGCCACCAGGAGCAAATCCCCGCCGTGCGCCTGCCACACCTCCACCTCGGGGAAGACGGTGCCCAGCGTGGCCATCGCCACCCTCACCGTCTTGGGGTCCACGTCGTAGGCCTGCAGCCACTGGATGAAGAGCCCGTTGGGCGCCAGGCGCTGCTTCACCGCCTGGTAGAACTCCAGCGTGAACAGGCTGGCGATGCCGGCGCGGTAGGGGTTGGAGGGCTCCGAGAAGAGGATGTCGTAGCGGGCGCTGCCGGTCAGCAGCACCTCGCGCGCGTCGTCGAAGAGCAGCCGCACCTTCGGGTTTTTGAGCACCGCCTGGTTCACCGCTTCACACGCGGTGGCGACGTGGACGATGTCCGGCTCAATCTCCACCACGTCCACCCGCTCCATCCCCGGCACGGCGCCCAGCCAGCCGGCGGTGCTGCCGGTGCCAAGGCCCACCACCATCGACGTCTTCGGCTCGCCGTGCAGCAGCGCGCCCAGCAGCCCGCCCATCACCTGCGTGGGCGCGTCCAACACCGCGTTGCCGTCGCTCTTGCCGTTCACCACGAACGCCAGGCCGTTTCGGGTGGCCATCGCGATGGCGCTCTCCACGCCGTCCCGCTCCCAGAGGACAATCTGCTGCTGCTCGCGGGCCCAGCGCCGCACGTCGTTGATGGTGTTGCCCAGCGCCGCCACCCGGCCCACGCCAATGCCGCTGTGCCGCCACGCCGCCGTGGGCCCCTTCGCGCTCACCAGCAGGACGCCGCACAGCGCAGCCAGGGAAGCGGGGACGAGCCAGAGACGCCCGGGCTCGCGGCGCGCGCTGGCGAGGGCCGACGCCGCGCCGAGGGCGAGCAGCAGCGCCGCGGCCAACCTCCAGGCGCCCACCGCGCCCAACAGCGGCAACAGGCCAAAGCCGCCCGCGAGCGAACCCAGAATCGACCCCAGCGTGTTGTACGCGTAGGCGCCGCCCACGTCGCTGCCCACGCCCTCGCGCCCGCGGCCCAGCAGCGCCAGCAGGACGGGGAACTGAAACCCGGAGACCAGCGCGGCGGGAAGGATGGCCACCCCGGCGATGAACACCCAGCCTAACGCCAGGCCGAAAAAGCCCGTGGCGCCGAGGGAGCGTAACAGCGCGGCGGAGATGGCCACGTCGTCCCCCAGCGACAGCGGGAGCGCCACCAGCGCGCCCTCGAGCAGCGCGGTGAAGGCGAACGTGCGCAGCGACACCGGGCGCTCGCGGAACCAGGCCGCGTACGCCGCGCCGCCCAGGCCAATGCCCGCCAGCGCGACGGCCAGGATGATGCCGAAGGTGAACGTCGAGCCCCCGAGGATGGGCGCCAGCATCCGGTACCAGACCAGCTCGCAGAGCATGAAGGCGAAGCCCACCACCCCGGCCGCGAGGAGGACCCAGCGGCGCGGCGGCAACGGGCCCTGGGGCTGCTCTCTCCGGGCGGCCTGCGCGCTCGCCGGCGCCTCGGCCCCGCTGCCCTCCGCGGCCAGCTTGCGCGCCAGCACGTTGGCCACCACGGCGACCAACAGGTTGCAGAGCGCGGCCAGCCACAGCGTGGTGCGCGCGCCGAAGACCTCCAGCAGGAAGAAGGTGGAGAGCACGGTCCCGGTCACCGCGCCGAGCGTGTTGATGCCGTACAAGATGGCCAGGCTGCGCCGCCCGGAGTCGTCGTTCGTCTCCACGGCGCGGGCCGCGGCGGGCAAGGTGGCACCCATCGCCACGGTGGGCAGGAGCAGGACGAAGGCGGAGAAGAGCAGGCGCAGGACGGTGCCGAAGAAGCTCCCCACCGCCTGCGTGCCGCCCAGGGCGAGGTAGAGCAGCCGCGCGAGCGAGAGCAGCAGCGGCGAGGCCGCGGCGAGCAGCGCGATGGCGCCCTCCAGCTGCGCGTAGAGCGCCAGCGGCCGGGGGTGCGCGTCGGCGCGCTTGCCCAGCAGCGCGCTGCCCAGGCCCAGGCCGGCCATGAAGATGGCCAGCACCGCCGAGGAGGCCGCGGTGGAGGCGCCGAAGACCAGCCGCAGCTCGCGGAGCCAGACCGTCTGGTAGACCAGCGCGCACAACCCGGAGCAGAACAGCAGGGGCGCGACCTTCCACAGGCGGGGACTGAGCAAGTGGCCTCCCTGTCGGCGTTTTTGGACACCTGGAAGCCTAGCAACGCCTGAAAATCCTTGAGCAACGAACCGGGTCGCAACTTCTCAGCGGCTGGCTGTCCTGGTCACAGCCACCCCCGGCATGACTTGCACGCTTTCCCCGTGCTCTAACCCGGCTCCCCCGGGAGACCTAAGTTGCAGCGACCCCACCTTGCCCTCCTCCGACGCCTGGCCGCGGTCGCCAGCCTCACCCTCCTCACCCAGTGCTCCAGCCCGGACGGCGGCAAGTGCTCCACCGACACCCAGTGTGACCCCGCGGCGGTCTGTCGCGACGGCCGCTGCGTCACCTGCAAGCTGTGCGGCGCGACCGAAGTCTGCGTCCGCAACCAGTGCCTGCCCGCCTCCTGCGGCGCCCGGCGCTGCGGCGCGGGCCAGGCGTGCCTGGATTCGGTCTGCCAGGACGTGGCCTGTCTCGACAAAGCGTGCGGCGCGAACGAGCGCTGCGCGAAGGGGACCTGCTACCCCGCCACCTGCGCGTCCAAGGCGTGCGGGGACGGGCAGGTCTGCCTGAACGACGCCTGCGTCTCCTCCGACTGCGTGGGCGTGACCTGCGCGGTGGGCGAGGTGTGCACGCACGGCAGCTGCGCGCCGAAGACCTGCGCGGAGCTCTCCTGCGCCGAGGGCGCGGTCTGCGAGAACGACCGCTGCGTGGCCGCCGGCTGCTTCGGCGTCCGCTGCCCCGCAGGCACCGCCTGCGCCCAGGGCACCTGCGCCCCGGTCACCTGCGGGCAGACCACCTGCCCTGTGGGGCACGTGTGCGGGCCGGAGGGCAAGTGCGTGGACCGCCGCTGCGACGGGCTCTCTTGCGGCGGCGGCCTGCGCTGCCACGAAGGCTTCTGCTCCACCTGCCAGGGTCCGGAGACCCGCTGCGCCAACGGCGTGGATGATGACTGCGACGGGCTGGCCGACTGCGACGACCCGGACTGCGCCGCCAAGGCCTGCGAGGACGGCGACAAGTGCACCGCCGGCGAGGCCTGCGCCGCGGGCCGCTGCCTGGGAGGGCTGCCCAAGGAGTGCAAGGCGCCGCCGGGGGACTGCTACCAGACCACCGGGGCGTGTGACTCGCTCACCGGCGCCTGCGCCTACGCGGTGAAGGCCGCCGGGACGCTCTGCAGCGCGGAGGACTCCTGCGTGAACGGGCGGACCTGCGACGGGCTGGGCTCCTGCAGCGGCGGCGCGGCCGGGCTCTGCAACAGCCCCCCGGGCCCCTGCTTCGCGCCGATGGGCCTGTGCAACGCCTCCTCCGGAAAGTGCTACTACACGCCGCTGGCCCAGGGGACCCCCTGCGACGACGGCAACGCCTGCACCACCGCCACGGTCTGCGACGCGGTGGGCGCCTGCGGCGGAGGCCAGACGAAGGCCTGCAACTCACCGCCCGGGCAGTGCCATCAGGCCGAGGGCGTCTGCAACCGCACCAGCGGGGAGTGCCTGTACGGCGCGAAGCCCGCGGGCGCGGCGTGCTCCAACCCGGACGGCTGCATCGAGGGCGAGGCGTGCGACGGACAGGGGACCTGCGCCGGCGGCTCGCAGTGCCCCAACAGCAATGCCTGCGTCACCCGGACCTGCGCGAACAACGCCTGCACCACGACGCTGCTGCCGGACGGCACGAAGTGCGGCACCACCTCCGCCATGCGCTGCTGCGCCAATGCCTGCGTGAACATCTCCAGTGACCCGGCCAACTGCGGCGGCTGCGGCGCGAAGTGCGCCGGCGGCTTCGCCTGCGAGTCGGTCAGCGTGACGTCCATGTGCACCGACCACGAGCCGGAGACCTCCGGCCGCTGCCTCTGTCAAGGCAGCAATCTGCAGTGCCCCAACGGGCAGCGCTGCCGCGCGAATCAGCCGCAGTACAACGACCGCTGCGGCCCTCCGTCGGTGGACGCCTGCGCCCCCGGGCAGAGCGCGGTGTTCCAGATGACGTGCCCTGGCTTCTGCACGTACCCGTAGAGCGCGCCGAAGCGCTTGCGCCGTCAGGCGCAGAGAAGAGGGGGTGGCCTTCGGACGCCCCCCGCTCGCCTCGAGGGAGGAACAGCTGTTCTCAGCCAGGCGCCTCCCCCGCTCGCCTCGAGCGTTGCGCCGTCAGGCGCATAGTCGAGAGGTGGCGCAAGCCCACGCACGGCACTTTGCCGCTGTGTTTCGAGCGGAGCGGAGCGGCCCATGAGCCAAGCCTCGGAAGCACTGCCGACGTCTCGTCTATGCGCCCAACGGCGCAACGCTCGACGCGAACGGGAGGGGCCGAAAGCAGGGCCACCTCTTCTTCTCTGCGCCTCACCGCCGGTTGAGTGCCCTCAGCTGGGCCGCGAGCCCCGCGGCCGGCTCCGTCGCCTCATCGTCGTCCTTGCCGAAGCCGCAGCCGATGGCCCAGGGGAACCAGCCGTCCACGCCTCGCTCCTCGGCGAAGCGGACCAGCTCACCCGCGTAGGCGGCGTGCGCCGGCTCGGCGAGGAACTCGCCCACCACCACTGGCACAACGCCGGCGGCGCGACCGAAGCGGTCCTCGAACGACTCCGGCGGGTCATACGGCAGGTACTGGTGCGCCGAGTAGACGAGGTTCGCTCCGCGCAGCGGGTGCGTCCGGTACCACTCCACCGAGTGCGCCCAGTCATGCCCGCCGAGGAGGATGAGCGGCTCCTGCGTCCGCGTGCGCACCGCGTCCACCAGCGCCTGCAGCGCCGCGCTGGTCTCCTCTGCCGAGTGGCCGTGCGGCTCGTTGATGAGGTCGTAGAGCAGGTTCGTCCGGTTGGCCCAGCGCGAGCTCGCCTTGTGCCAGAAGGCCTCGGTGGTGTTGCCCTCGCCGAAGGTGGGCAGCTCCAGGATGTTCCGGTGATAGGGCTCCAGGCGCTCTCCCACCTCCCACTGCACGTCGAGCAGCAGGTAGACGCCCCGGTCGTTCGCCTCGTCCAGCAGGCGCTCCAGCCGCTCCACGTAGCCCTCGTCTTCGAGGAACCACTGCTGGTTCACCGGGACGCGCACCGCATTCACGTTCCAGCGCTCCGGGTGGGCGAGCGTCCTCAAGAGCGCGCTGCCGTCCGCGTCCAGCTCCCAGTTCGCCCCGTCGCGGTCAAACTCCAGCGAGCAGACGTTGACGCCGCGCAGCCGTACTTGCGTGCCGTCGCCCTCCCGCAGCAGCGCCGCTCCCTCCACCCGGAGCCGCGGCAGCGGCGCGGCTCGCCCCGGCGTGGGGCTTGGCGCCACCGTCCAGTCGAGGAGCGCGACCGGCGCCGGCCCGCCGCAGGCGCAGAGCGCCAGGGCGAAGGCCAGCGCACCCCTCACCGCGTGGCCTCCGGCTTCGGCGGGACTTTCAGCTCCGTCATCAGCCGGTGGGCGCCCTGGAGCTCCAGCATCCAGAGCAGGTAGCGGACGTCCGCGTTCATGTTGCGGCCCACGTCCGGGTTGAAGCCGAAGTCGTTGGCGACGTTCTCCCAGACGCGGTCGAAGTTCACGCCCACCAGCTCGCCGCGCGCGTTCACCGTCGGGCTGCCCGAGTTGCCGCCGGTGGTGTCCGCGTCGGAGAGGAAGCAGAGCGGCACATCGTTGAGCGCCGGGTCCACCCAGCGCTGCCCCTGCCGCGCCTGCGCCGCGGTGCGCACCTTCTCCGGCGCGTCGAAGGGCGCCACGCCCGTGTGCTTCGCGAGCAGCCCGGAGAGCGTCGTCTGCGGCTTGAAGAAGACGCCGTCGCGCGGCTCGTAGCCCTTCACCCGGCCGAAGGTGACGCGCAGCGTGCCGTTGGCGTCCGGCGCGACGGGCGCGCCCGCGTGCGCGAGCACCGCCTTGCGCCAGACCGGCCGCAGCCGGCTCACCGCGCCGGCGTGGCGGTCCAGCCGTTCGCGCAGGCCCTCGAGGTCCGCGTCGAGCTCGAGGCCAAGCTCCACCAGCGGGTCTTTCCGAGCGCGCAGCGCCTCCTCGGTGCCGTCGAACATCGCCAGCCGGGCGTCGAGGTTGAGCAGCTGGCTCTTGGCGTAGAGCGCGGACACGCGCGCGGCCTGCTGCGCCTCCGGGACGCCCTTGAAGAGCCGGTCGATGCCGGCCAGCCGCTGGCCCGGCGGCAGCGCGAGGGCGCGGCGCACGAAGGACAGGAAGAGGCGCTGGTCCGCCGCCGCGAAGTAGCTCTTCTGTTCGCTGGCGACTTTCTCCCGGAGCCGGGGCTGGTTGCGTTCCATGAACTCCGGGTCACGCTCCAAGTCCGGCTTGCGCCGCTGGAGGACCGCGCGCACCACGGTGGCCGCGTGCAGGAGCGCCTTGCTCCCGGGCTGAACGGACCCCTGGTTGATGGTCCCCAGGAGGAGGTCCCGCTGCCAGGTCTCCTGCTGCTCGCGGACGAGGGCCGTCAGGCCTTCGCGCGCCGCCAGCGCGTCTTCAAAGCCGCCGCGCGCGGTGGCCCAGCGCACCACAGCCTCTTCTTCCGCGCGCTGCCGCTCCACGATGCGGCCCCGCGCGAAGCCCGCCAGCTGGCCCTGCGCGTTCTTCACCCGGTTGGCCAGCGTCTTCACGTCCGCCGCCACGGCGATGCTCCCGGCCGTGTCCGCGCGGGTGGACTCCTGGAAGTCCGCAATCCGCTCGGCGTAGAGCGCCTGCTGGTCCGTCACCACGCGGTCCCGGCGGTCTGCCATCTCCTCCGCGATGTATGAGCGGTACGTCTTGCCCGGGTAGCCCAGCACCATCACGAAGTCGTTCGGCTTCACGCCCGCCGTGGAGACCGGGAAGAACTGCTCAGAGCGGTAGGGCAGGTTGTCCGCGCCGTACGCGCGACCGATGGCGAAGTCGCCGTTGTGACGCGGCCACACCCAGTTGTCGACCTCGCCGCCGAACTCGCCGATGCCGCGAGGCGGCGCGTAGACCAGCCGCACGTCGGAGAGCTCCAGCGCCTGCACCAGCGTGTAGAGCGACCCGCCGTCGAAACTGGCCACCTGACAGCGCATGCCCGGCTGGCGCTCGCACTCCGCGATGAGCGCCTTCTGCTTGGCTTCAATCGCCGCGTACCGCGCGAGGTCATCCGCGCCGGGAGGGATGGCCGCCCGCACCTGCGCGGTGACGTCCTTGAACGCCTTCGGGATGCGCACCTTCAGCGTCTTGCCACGCAGCTCATCCTCCGGGCGGTCCGCCAGGAACCCGTCCTGGATGAGGTTGCGCTCCGGCGTGGCGTGCTGCTGCAGGACGGAGAAGAGGCAGTGGTGGTTGGTGACGAACAGGCCCTGCTCGGAGATAAACGCGCCCGAGCAGTTGCCCACCGCGATGGCGCCCGCCAGCAGGCCCGTCCCCTTCTTCTCATCCCACAGCCGCGACGGCGGCAGGCTCAGCCCCAGCGCCTTGAGCCGCGCCGGGCCCAGCTGGGTCAGCTGCTGCGGGGTCCACTTGCCGTCGGACGCGAAGGCGGGGAGAGAAGCGAGCGCTGCCAGGAGGAGAAGTCGTGCCATCGCGCAGCGGCGTACGCGCCCCGCCGGCTTCGCGTCAACCCCCCCCGGCCAGGGGGAGCTCCAGCCGCGCCGCCCCCTGCGCCCGGAAGGCCCCCTCGAGGACCTGGAACGTCGCCCCATCGGTCAGCGCCATGCCGACGCGCGCCAGGCCTCCGACGCGGCGCGCCGGCTCGGCCTCGTTGTCGTCTTCGCCCTCGCTCGAAAGGGGGATGAGCGTGACGCGCAGCGTGGGGTTGCCGCGCACGTCGTAGAACGCCGTGGGCCCGGGGACCGCGTAGAGCGCGCCCGGCCGGACAATGTTGCTCTCGCCCACCTGCGGGAAGAGCGCCCTCACCTGCCCTTCCTCTACGGCGTCCACGTAGAGGCGGCTGGGCGTCTGCACGCGGAGCTGGAGCTGCGCGCGTTCGATGCTCGCCTGCGGAGAGGTCAGAAGGTCCACGCCCTCCCAGCTCCCGTCCTCCCGTTCGCGCTCGCCGACGAGGCTCATTGTGAAGGTATGGAACGGCCGGGGAGCCGCGCGCGGCCGGGCGCCCGCGAGGGCGGCCAGCAGCACGGAGGTGGCGGCGCAGAGGAGCTGGAGGAGGCGGAGGAGTGGGTGGCGGCGCATGGCCGTCGGTTAAGCAGGAACGGTGCCAGCTACTGTTCGAGCACCACCTGCATGGCCTTGCACTCCGCCGAGTCGCGCGGCTCGCCCAGCGCCACCAGCCCCAGCGTCCACGCCGCGTAGCGCTTGTTCTTCGGCACGGAGATCATCGAATCCAGCAACCGCATGTACCTGCCGTCCACGCGCGCTTCGTGGAAGGAGGTGGCCACCTCGCGGCCGGAGGGCCGGCCTGTCTTGGCGAGGGCGGTGGCGATGGAGCACAGCTGGGTCGCCGCCTCTCCCGGCCGCTGCGTCAGCGCCGGAGGGAGGAGCTGCAGGGTCAGCCGCGCGGTGGCCTGCGCGCCCTGGACGTGTCCGAACCTCACGCCCTCGAGCGCGCCCTCAAGGCAGCGAACCAGCGAGTCGTCGGTCAGTCCCTCCTGCGTGCTCGAGACGAGGACAACCGTGCCAGAGGGGCCCACCCTGGCTTCGAGCGCGATGACCCCGGACTGGGCCACGTTCCCCGCGAGCGAGGCGTCGTAACAGTCGCTGGCCGCCGGGAGCGCCTCTGCCAACGTGTCGGTCCCGTCCTTCAGCGCGCCGCTGACGCCGCGTTTCACCACGCGCAGGACGGACTTGCTTCGAGGGCGGCCGATGCAGGTCTTGTCCACGCGGCCTTCACTGGACCCGATGCAGGTCGCCAGCCCCGCGGCTTTGCTCGGCGACGGCCGGCGCAGCGCCAGCTCCCGGCACACCGCCGGCGCGCCCGGGCTGCCGTAGGCCGGGATGGCACTCACGCACGGCTCCGACACGCCAAGGCTCACCGCCGAGCGAGCCGTGTCCAGGCACGCCGCTGCGTTCTCCCGGGAGACGGACTGCCATGCGCGGCAACAGCGCTCCAGCGCCGCGCACTCCGGGAGGGCTGCCAGCGGGGCTGAGATCAACAGGAGCGCGGTGAGCATGGCCGCTCTCTAGCGAACCGGGACAAGCGGCGGTATCAATTCTGTGTTTTAGACACCCCTCTCGGTTTGCAAGGCGCTGAGCGAGAGGCTCCGCCTGGGTCGTCGGCGCAAAGATGAGGCGCCCTATCGACGCGCAGCTCTCCTTGGGGTGGTCAAGATTCACGGTAGGACGTCCGTGGGCCAGTGCTCGGGCGGAACGCCGTGCCTGCTCGAGAAGCTGTCCCTGAGGGAACCGGGGCAGGCGGGATAGGAATGGGCGGCTGCCGGGGGCGCCCCCGGCAGCAACGACCGCTTCCGCCAGGACGCACGCAGCTTCAGTCACGCGCGCGTTTGCTCCCCAAGGTGTTTTGCAGAGGCGCCCCCACTGGCTGGAGCTGTCCCCGAGGCCTCCGGGCCTGGGAGTTTCACTCATGGTGTATTTATGGGTGTCGTTGGCAGGCGCTGATAACAAAGTGGGGAGTATTTGTTATATACATCTAACAAAGGCTCCCCACTTCTCGCGCCCGCCCCCTCAAGCCACGTCAAATACGCACTGGCGGTGGAGTTCGGTTCTCCCCGGGGACAGCTCCAGCCAGTGGGGGCGCCTCTGCAAAACACGCAGGGGGAGCGCGCGCGTGACTGAAGCTGCGTGCGTGCTGGCGGGAAGCGGTCGTTGCTGCCGGGGGCGCCCCCGGCAGCCGCCCATTCCTATCCCGCCTGCCCCGTCTCCCTCAGGGACAGCTTCTCGAGCAGGCACGGCGTTCCGTCCAAGCACCGGCCCACGGACGTCCTACCGTGAATCTTGACCACCCCAAGGAGAGCTGCGCGTCGATAGGGCGCCTCATCTTTGCGCCGGCGACCCAGGCGGAGCTTCTCTGCACGGCCTACGAAAACGAGGACGCCAGCAGCCCAGAGAGGCCACCGGCGTCCCGGACCAACGCCCGACTACTGAACCCGGACGCCTGCGTTGAGCCCGTCCGAAGCGGTGTTCCGCCCGACCGGCGACGTCGTGGTCAGCTTGAACCCGGAGAACTGCGTGAGTGGGCCGACAAAGGTGGCCGTCTTGCCGCTCACATTGTTGTTCTGAGTCCCCGTGGAGCCGGCGTTAAACCCCACGCTGGTAGCAATGTTGTCGTAGACGCGCGTGCCGGAGCCAGCAGGGTCGGCGGACTTGCGGCTGATATCAATCTGACCGCACTCAATCCCGTTAAAGTCGCAGTCCGCGTCCGCATACCAGCGCACGGTGTTGTGACGGACGATGCTGTCGCGGTCCGAGTACAACTCAATGCCCCACGGCCGGCGAATATCCACGACGTTGTCCTCGATAATCACGCCGACGGTCCCGCTGTCGAAGCTGGTGACGCCCTGGGTGGGGCAGGAGGCGCCGGCATAGAAGTAATTGCCAGCAATCCGAACCTCGCGCCCGCCTTCGAACTGGATGTTGTCGGTGTGGTTGGAGTCACCGCCACCGGGGCATTGAATCGTCGCATCACAGAGGTTCTTGAAGTTGTTGTTCAAGATGAGCAGCCCCGAACCACCGCCGATGTGAATGCCATCGAGGTCGCCGTTCTGGATGTCGCTGTTCTGCACGGTGAGCGCCGGCGCGGCGAGGGTCCCCTGAACGTTCACGAAAATCTTCGCATTGCCGCCGCCGCAGGTCGGGCCGACCATCCAGTTGTGTGTGTTGCGGTCCAGCACCACGTTCCGAAGGGCCCCACCGGCATCGAGCGCGCTGCTGAACGTGCACCCCCGAATGGTGACGTTGGTGGCGCCAGCGCGGAGCGTCCCGCCCATGCCGACCATTCCCTCCAGCGTGAACCCGGACGCGTTGCCCGCGAAGGCAACCTTCATCGACGGGCTGGCACCCGCGGCCGCGCGAACGGTGATGGCCTTGGTGGTGCCCTGCCAGGTCCCGTAGCTGCCGGTGGCGAGGCAGACGACCTGGCCCGCGGTGGCCGCAGAAATCTTCGAAGCGAAGTCTGCCGGCGTGGCGTTCAGGTCGCAGTTGCCCGACGGCGGCGGAGGCGTCACGGCGTTGGACTCGTCCGTATCCGTGGCAGAGGCGCAGCCGGGATCCGCCGGGAAATCGGTCAGACCATCGCCGTCATTGTCCTTGCCGTCCGCGCAGACAGCGGGCGGCGGCGGAGTCGTGGCGTCCGTCTCATCCGTATCGTTCGCAGAGGAGCAACCCGGGTCCGCCGGGTAGTCCGTCTTGCCATCCCCGTCGTTGTCCGCGCCGTCCGCGCAGGCCGCGGCGGCAGGCGTGCCGTTCCCAACCACCACGTCGCGCTTGGCACGTGACGTCGCGCCGGCGGCGTCCGTGACCACGAGGTTCACGGCCTTGGTTCCGGCGACCTGGAAGGTGAAGCTGAAGCCCTGCCCCGTGCCCAGCGCATACACGCCTCCGCCCGCGGGCTCATCCGTCCACGTGAAGGTGCAAGGCGTGGCGGCGCAAGTCGAAGAGGTTGCGTCAAAGCGGACAGCCTGGCCGGCCACCGGCGCTGACGGCGAGAACGTGAACGCCGCAGTGGTGGCCTGCTCCTCTCCGCCCTGCACGCGGAGCTCGTTGACCGAGGCCCAGTCATTCTCATTGTTCCCGTTCACCGTGAGGCGCACGTACCGGGCGGGAGCGTCCGGGAAGTCATACAGCTCTCTGCCGGTGACGCCCCTCCTGCTCTGGCCGGTGAACACCGTGTTGAACGTCACGCCATCCGTGGAGAGCGCGAGCGTGAAGCTCGACGAGCGGTAGAGCGACCGGTACCAACCCATGGAGACCGAACACACGACCTTCTTCGCGCGGAGGTCTACGGTGAGGCTGGCGCCCTTCCCGTAGCCGGACCAGCGGGTGGCGGGGTTGCCGTCAATCGCGTTGGCCGCGGCGTTGCCGACCTGCTCGGCGCTCCCCGTCGCAGAGCCGAGCGGGATGGACGCGCAGGCGCTCAGCTCGTCCGAAATGACCTCACCGACCTCACCCTCGACGCTGCTCCCACCACAACCCACCAGCGCGAATGTGGCGGCCAACAGGGTGAGTTGTCTCAAGGTCTTGCGTCGATGAATGGGGGCCATTGCGCGCTGCTCCGTGGGGGATGAACACACGTTGGAGGCGTGTGTTCGGTGTTGACCCACGCTTCATGCTTGGTCGCAGAATTGTTTTCCTCCGAGGCGCTTTCCCGGAAAACTCGAGCGGCTTCGAGCATGTGCTACACGAGTGACTCCTCAAATCATCATCCCTCGCCCGGCCCGGAGGGCTCTGGGTGGCAGAGTTCGACACGGTCTACCGGCAGTACCGGCAACGCGTGTACCGCTGGGCGTTGCGATACTCGGCGGGCGACAAGGGGAGCGCGGAGGACCTCGTCCAGGAAGTCTTCGTGAAGCTCCTCGAGGCGTTGCCCAGCCTCGACGCGACCGACGACCTCGGCGCCTGGTTCTACCGGGTCACCGCGAACCTGGCGATGTATCGGCTGCGGCGGGAGACCCGCTTCTTCAAGCGGCTCTCCAGGATTCTGCTGCTCGAAGCCCCGGTCCGGCAGCCCGACGAGCTTCTGGCGCTGGAGGAGGAGACGTCGGCGGTGCTGGAGGTGGTGCGCCGGCTGCCGCCGAGAGACCGCGTGCTCATCTCCATGCGCTACCTCGACGGGAAGAGCGGGCGGGAGATTGCCCAGGAGCTCGGGAAGTCCGAGGGGTACGTGTCCAAGCTGCTCGCGCGCGCCGTGGAGCGCGTGCGCGCCCAGGGCTGGCGGCTCTCCGATGACTGACCGCGACTTCCTCGGCGCCTACCGCTCGCTCGACACCGCTCTCCAGAAGGAGACGCTCTCGCCGGACGCCGTCGCACGTCTGGACCAGGCGCTCGAGAAGGCACAGGGGGGCGGCAACAAGCGGCGCCTGTGGGTGGCCTCCGCGTTCGTGGCCGCCGCGGCGTGCCTCGTCGTCGCGGTCATCCTGGCTCGCCCGCAACCTGAGCGCTCCACGAGGGTCGGCGGCTTCGCGCTCTCGGAGCGCACCCCAGACCTCTCGGTGCACACCGCCGAGGACGGCACGGTGGTCATCGAGGGCGGCGGCTGCACGCTGCACGAACCCGCCGAGGCCATCACCGCCCGCGTCGACGGCCTAGCGCGCCTCAAACGCGAGCCTCAGGGCGTGCGGGTGGTGCGCGGCCGCGTGGAGTTCCAGGTCGCCAAGCGACCCTCGAAGTCGTCCCCTGCGCGCGTGCTCGTATCGGGCGGCGCCATCGAGATTCTGGGCACCCGCTTCCGCGTCGACCAGGACGACACCGGGGGCACGGTGATGCTCTTCGAAGGGAGCATTCAGTTCCGCGCTCCGGACGGCCGCGTGCTCCCGCTCGCCCCGGGCCAGACGCTGCGCTGGCCGGTGGTCGCCGCGGCGCCGACTCCGGAGCTCGCGCCCGCGCCGGTGCCTGCGCCCAAGCGTCACCCCCGGCCCACCACAGTTCGCGAGCCCCAGCCGCCTCAGGTGGAGGCGCTGCTGCACCGGCTGGCCGGGCTGCGGACGCGCGGCGAGTACGACACCGCCATCCGCGAGCTCCGGGTGGCGCTCGGCCGCTCGTTGCCGGAGAGCTCCCGCGAGCTTCTGGAGTACGAGCTTGGCTCCCTGCTGACCTATCAGCTTGCTGATCCGCAGCGCGCTTGCGAGCATTGGACGCGCTTCACGCGGCGCTTCAAGTCTGGCAGGTACGCCGCCGAGGTCCAGGCGGCGCAGGAGACCATGCGATGCCGTCTGAAGCGGTGAGCCGCGCCATCGCCTCCGCGATCGCCCTGCTCGCCGCGACTGCCTGCACGGAGCTGATTCAGCACCACGCTGCGGACGGCGGGGCCGTGCCCTCGGTCTGGCCGCCGGATGAGCAGTCCACCGGTTGGGCGCCCACGGGCGTCACCCTCACGCCGTACTCCGGGCCGGCGGTCATCACCACGCCCGGCGCGGTCCTCGACGGCCTGGATTTCCCGAGCTGCATCGAAATCGCCGCGGATGATGTGACCCTTCGGCGCTCGCGCTTCGGCAACACCGCGTGCGTCACCTCCGTCATCAGCATCCGCAGCAAAGGCGGGTCACAAGGGAGCTATCGCGGGCTGGTCGTGGAGGACGTGGAGATTGAGGGGCAGGGCCAGCTCGCGTGCGGCATCGCCGGAGGCGGCTACACCGCCCGCCGCGTTCACCTGCACGGCATCAACTGCGGCTTCGACCTCAACTCCAACGAGGGCGTGCGCGTGGAGAGCTCCTATGTGCACGACCTCGTCGGAGGCTCCGCGAAGGCCGCGCGGTCCAACGGCAGCGCGCACGTCGTGCTGCGCGAGAACAACTTCGAAGAGCCGACGCTGGGCGGCTACGCCATCTTCCTGGTCGGCGACTGGGGCGTCGTCGATGACGTCCTCATCGAGCACAACCTGCTGAACGGCGGGAGCTACTCGCTGGTCGCCGGCTCGAATTCCAGCAAGCCATACCCGGTGGCGACGCGCGTCCGGGTCGTCTCCAACCGCTTCGGCCGAAAGTTCCGCGCCACCGGGGGCGCCTTCGGGGCGGTCACGGATTTCGCTGCGCAGGCCGAAGGCAGCTCCTGGATGGACAACAGCTGGCTGGACACGGGAGCCCCCCTCCCATCGCCATGACTCCCGACACGCGAGCGCGAAGACTGTGGCTCCCGCTGCTGCTCCTCCTGGCGCTCCCGGGCTCCGCGGAGGCTGCCGGGCTGACCACCGTGGCGCTCGACCTGCGCGGGCTGAACGAGGCCATCTGGTGGCGGATTGACGGCGTGACGCTGGAGAGCCGCGCCGTCACGCGCCTGCTGCAGGAGGGCTTCTCCGTCGTCCCTCCCGACGCGCCGGCCGATGTCCGTATCCGGGCCCAGGTTCAGAAGGAGGTGCTGATTCTGGAGAGCATTCAGAGCCCGGTAGCCGGGCGTCGCACGGTCCAGCTCCGCGGGCCGTCCTCTGAGCTTCACCTCGAGGTGGCGCAGAAGATTGTGGACCTGGCCCGCGCCAGCAGCCGGGCGGCGGTCGTCGTACCGGTAGAGCCCATCGTCGCGAAGCCGGTGGAACCTCCTCCGGCTGCTGCACCCGTGGAGAACGCGGCGCGCTGGGGCGTGGGCGTGGTGGCGTCCACGCTGCTCCGGCCCGGAGGTGTCGACGGGCTCGCGCTGCTCGAGGTGACGCAGCGTTCCGGCGGCACGCTCCTCGCGGCGACCGCGGGCGGCGGGTCGATGAACGGGCGGGACATCCAGGTGTTCGAGGCGCAGCTGCAGCTGGGCGCGGGGCTGGTGTTTCCGGTGGGGGCTCGCTGGGAGCTTGGCGCGGGGTTGAACGTGGGGGCGCTGCTTCACCGGTTCGCAGTCACCGGGGCCAGCGTTCAGCCGGACGGAGTTCGGGTCGACTTCCTCGCCACCGTACCCCTGGTGCTTCAGCTCCGCGTGGTCGGGCCGCTCACCGTAGGGCTCCGCGTCGCGCCGGGCTTCAGCAGCCGCGGGCGCCAACACCTCGACGGTGAGGTGGAGCTCTGGCAGCGGGGCGCGTTCCGGCTGGAGGGCGGGCTCATGGTCTCCCTGTCGAGATAGCGAGCCTTTGACGGCCTCCGAGGTGTCAGACGGGTTCGTGTTGACGTGTTTCATGGATGGCTGAAGACCAGGATGTGTGCGCTTCCGGCGCGAAGGCAGCTTTGGTCAAGTGACGCGGGTTCTGGGCTTCGGCCTTCCGTGCGCGGCGCCGAGCCCGTGTCTGTTGCCCGCTTGGAGCCCAAACATCCCTGAGGAGACGGGGGACGCGGGATAGGAATGGGCGGCTGCCGGGGGCGCCCCCGGCAGCAATGACCGCTTCGGCCAAGACGCGCGCTGCTTCGCTGCCCACTCCTGCACGCCCCGAGGTGTTCCGCCCGGGCTTGATGAGTTGGCTGGAGCTGTCCCCGAGATTGCCGGAATGTTACGGAAAGTGCGCGGCAGAGCAGAGACACAAAGGTATCGAAGGGAAGTGGGGAGGATTTGTTATATACATCTAACAAATCCTCCCCACTTTGATGACAACCTGCCGTGAAACACCGGAAAACGGACTGGCGGTGAGCCCTGGACTCCGGCGGGGACAGCTCCAGCCAATTCATCAAGCCCGGATGAAAAAACCTCGGGGCGTGCAGGAGTGGGCAGCGAAGCAGCGCGCGTCTTGGCCGAAGCGGTCATTGCTGCCGGGGGCGCCCCCGGCAGCCGCCCATTCCTATCCCGCGTCCCCCGTCTCCTCAGGGATGTTTGGGCTCCAAGCGGGCAACAGACACGGGCTCGGCGCCGCGCACGGAAGGCCGAAGCCCAGAACCCGCGTCACTTGACCAAAGCTGCCTTCGCACCGGTAGGCGCGCACGTTCACCGCGCCGAAAGTCGCGTGAGACTCGCTCACCACCACGCCCGGGGACAGCAGCCTGCGAGCTGGCCACCCACTCGAGCCCAAGTGAGTGAGTGATTCAATTAATGTCTACACCCGTGCTCGCTCCATCGTGACCACGTCGTCCTCCTCACTCGGGCTCACGGCCTGAGCGAGCGCGTCGACGCGACCCGCGAGCGCCTCGAGAGAACTGGACGAATCCTCCGCTTGGGAGGCGGGCAGAGCGGCGGCGAGCATGCGGGCGCGCAGGTCCTTGAGGACCTCGGTCAAGCCGAGGAGCTCCGCCTCCGCGCGCTGAGCCTGGAGCAGCAGCCGGCGCCGGCCTTGTCCTTCCGGAGCGCCCTTCAGCGCCGCGCGCGCTCGGCGGGCGAGCCGGTGCGCCGCAATCACCCGGCTCGCTGCCTTGAGCAGCTCTAGGCGGGCACCGGTGAGGAACGCAGCACGGCCCTCGCCCGCGCCCTGCAATGCCTCCAGCACCGCGTCCGCGGAGCGCAGCGCCTGCCACGGGAGATCCGCCGACTCCACGCGCAGCTGCAGGCGGTCCAATCGCGGGCAATGCCACGCGAGCTGCAGCTCGCCGGTCCGCCACAACACCCCCGCACCGGCAGCGCTGCCCGCCAACGCCACCGCGCAGGCACCGAGCAGGGGGAGCAACGTGCCACGCTCCACCGCCCCAGGAAGCGCCACGACCCACCCGACTGCGAGCCCGAACAGCACCACCTCGAACCATGCACGCCGCGCCACGCTCCTCCACCGACTCATGACCTCACCCATCGTCCACCTCCACTGCATAGAAGCCCCCAAGAGCCCCCCCAGAGAAGCCCCAAGAGAAGTCCCCCAGAGAAGCCCGCCGCTCGCCTCGAGCGTTGCGCCGTCAGGCGCATAGTCGAGAGGGGGCACGTCCCACGCACGCCGCACTCGCCTTCCCGGGCCAAAGGCGCACGGCCTTCCATGGCCATGCGCAAACCCACGCACGGCACTTTGCCGGGTTGTTTCGAGCAGACCGAAGCGGGCCCATGAGCCCAGTTTCGAAAGCACTGCCGACGTCTCGACTATGCGCCTGACGGCGCAACGCTCGACGCGAACGGGGAAGTTCACCATTCCAACAACGATGAGCCATCCTCTGCGCGCGCCGGGCAACCCGCCACGTCCCCCACTCGCTGCACGTCATGACCCATCCACCGCCCAGACCACCCGACTGGCGCCCCCGCGGTAGCCCACCCAGACGCCACCTCGGGCAGCAGGGATGACCGCGGTGAGCTCACTGACCGGCAACCCCTCCTGAATCAGCGCAACCGAGTCCCCGCACACCCTGAGCAGCCCACTCGGCGTGGCCGCCAACGCACAGCCGTCGACCACGGCCAACCCATGCGGCTGAACTCGCCCCTCAGGCAGCCCGTCCTCCGGCGCGAACCGCCGGGCCCGCTCCGGCTCCACTCTCGCCAGCCCGCCATCGAAGGTCCCTACCCACGTCACCCCTGGGCCGTGCGCGATTGCCGTCACCCAGTCCGAGGGCAGCGCGTCGTCCGCGCTGGAGCGATGACGGGCGCTCTCCCCGTCGAAGAGCCAAAGGCCATCCAGCGCGCCGATGCAAAGATGCGCCCCGCACGCTTCGAGCGACGCGGGGTTGTCCGCCAGCACGCCCTGCGCCGGGCCACGCGTCCACAGCCCGGTGGGCGTGAGCACGCTCAACCCCTGCCGCGACGTGAAGTACGCCTCCCCCTTCCACACCGCCGCGGCAGTAAACGCTCCCTTCCCCAACCGTCGCGCTCCCTCGGCCCGCACCTCGTACGCCCCGCCGTTGGTCGCTGCGAACAGCCCGCCCTCTCCCGCGGCGAGGTCATTGATGCGCAGGTCCACGCCATCCACCTGCACACCGTCCCGGAACAACCCCTCGTCAAACGTCCCCAGCCACAACCCGTCCGCCGTCTCCGCCATCGCCAACACGGGGCTGCCCACGGGAAGCCGCTGCTCCTGCACGACCGTCGCCGCACGCCGGACGACAGCCACCTGCCCGCCCCCGCGCGCGAGAGAGCGGCGCGAGGGGTTCTTCAACGTGACCCTGGGTGCACGCTGCCCGCGCTCCAACCACGCGGCGGCCAGCTTGAGCGCGCTGTTCACCGTGCGCGCCGAGGGCATCATGCTGCGCACCAACAGACAGCTCCCCACGCCCAGCACGACCAGACACAGCGCCACCACCCGCTTCACGGCGCCACCACCTCCAGCTCCGCCTCGCTGCGCGAGGTGTTGCCGGCGAAGTCCTGCGCGGTGATGACGACGGGGTAGCGCCCGGGCACCAGCGAAGCGCTGGTCTCCACCCTCGCGCGGAAGCCCAGCCCGCCCGGCGCGAGCGGCAGCGGCACCTCGCGCCCATCCCAGAGGCGTGCGGTCACCTTGCGGACATCGAAGAGCGCCTTCACCGCCTCGTAGCGGTCCTCGCGCACGACGACGGCGCCCAGCACCTCCGCGGGGGAAAGCACCGCGCGGGCAGACAGCGTGGCGCTCTGGCCGGGTCGCACCGAGGCCACGTCAACGGCCAGCGCCGGGGCGTGGGTGTCAATGCTCACGCGCAGCGCGAGGGTCCGCCGTTCGCCGTCGGCTTCCTCAATCTCCACCCGGACCGGGTAGCTGCCGTCGGGCGTCCCGGCTGGGACCAGGAAGCGGGCGGTCCAGTCACCCGCCTCCTCGTCCCAGCGCGCGCGCTTGGTCTCGTTGAACGGCAGGTGAATCCACACCGCCCGCGCGTCCCGCGGCGCGCGGACGTGGATGACCGGGTCCCCTGGCTTCACCCGCTGCGGCGACAGGGAGGCAACGGCCACCGGCTTCACCGCGACGAGCGAGGTGTACGGGGTGAGGATTTGAAACTGCTCCGAGAGGGCGATGACTTCGCTGCGCAGCTCCTCGCGCTCGCCGCCGACGCGCGCCTGGGCCAGCAGGAAGTCAATCCGCCGCTGCGCCCAGAGCCGGGCGACGAAGGTGTTGCGCTCCTCCTGCGCGGGGAACGTCGCGTCGAAGGGGATGACGTGCTTCTTGCCATTCAGCATGCCGGTGAGCGACGCCTTCACCGCGCCGGAGCCGCGGTAGCGCCCCACCACCACCAGCTGCGAACCCTTGTAGAGGTCCGGCAGGACTTGCGGGTACTGCATCACGGGCGTCACGCCGCCGAAGTCGAAAGCGAGGTCGGAGAGGACCGGCCGGGAGATTTTAGAATAGAAGGTGCCCACCACCTCCTCGATGGACTGCCCGCCGTCGACGAAGCCATTCGCGCCGCGGTTGTCCGCGCCCAGCTGCTCGAGGAAGGCGCGGTTCACGTCCTGGCCCACGCCGAACGTGAACAGCCGCGCTGCGCCCTGGTTCTTCTCGCGGACCTGGCGGGAAATGTCGTGGACGCTCGTCACGCCCACCGAGGGCAAACCATCCGTCATGAACACCAGCACCCTCGGGCGGTCCCCGCCCTCCAGCATCTTCAGGCCTGAGAGCAATGCGCCGGAGATGTTCGTCCCGCCGCCCGCGCGCAGCCCGTTGGCGAAGGTGATGCCCTCGCGCACGTTGGCCTCCGTCGCAGGGAGCAGTGCGGGCTTGAACGGGTTCATGGAATCGCTGAACGCCACAATCCCGAACCGGTCCTCCCGGTTAAGGAACGAGAGGCAGCGGCGCAGCGCCTCGCGCGCTTGCTCCACCTTCTGGCCCTCCATCGAACCCGAGGTGTCGAAGACGAAGACCACGTCCTTCTGAACGATGTCCGCCGCCGTGGTGAGCTCCTGCGGCGACGCGAGCAGGAGAAAGTACCCCTCGCCCGCCGGGTCCGGCTTGTACGGGATGAACGAGAGCCCCAGGCGGGAGCTCTCCGTGCGGTAGGAGAGCACCAGCTCCTTGCCCGGCATCACGCCCTTGCCCTGCAGCGTGACGCGGAACGCGCCGGGGCCCACCCGGTCCACCTTCGCGGTGGGGTGCGAGGCCACGTCGAGCGAGGAGATTTTCTTCTGGTCGGTGATGTCCACCGAGAGCTGGAAGTCGCCCACCGGCTGCTCTCCCCCCGCGGAGGCGACGGCCAGCGGCAGTCGCAGCGTCACCACGCCCGAGTCGTACGGGAGCACCTGCGCGAAGGACGCCTCCACCCGCCGGGTGCCGTTGGGGCCGATGCCGTCTACCCGGGCGCGGAAGAGGCCCGGCTCCGGACGGTCCAGCATCGCCGGCTGCTGGTGCGCGGCCTTCGCGGCGTCGTACGTCTGCTCCGCCGCGCGCTTCTCCTGGATGCGGGACTCCACGCGACGCCCGTCCACCCACGTCGCGAACCCGGAGACCGCGCCGCCCTCCGGCAGCGGCAGCGTGTAGACGGCCTCCACCGGCTTGTCGCTCAGGTTCTCGAACACCTCATCGAGCGTCGCTCGCAGGACCTGGTCCTTCACGTCCACCTGCAGCCGCTGCTTACGGACGACCAACGGCGTGGCCCCGGGCTCGCGGGGGATGAGGACGCCCGCAAGCGCAGACGAGGCGAGGCATGGCAGCAGGGCGGCGCACGCGACGGTGCGCCAGGCGAAAGAGGGCATGGCGGTGGGCCTTGGTGAGGAGGAGGAAGCTCACCCTCGCCAGAGCACGCGGGATGCCAGCGCCCAGCCGCTCGGGAACAGGCCCAGACGCGGGTGGCAGGCCGCGAGCGCCGTCGCTCTCTGACCGCAATGTGTCGCTCGGCGACCTCCCCGCGTCGGGGGTGGCGACGCCCACCGGCGCGTAGTCGGCAAGGCCGCGGCGCTACGCTCGACGCGAACGGGGAGACGACGCTGTGCTCAATGTGCTGCGGGCGAAGCACTGGAGCGCCGACCAGGTTGCCGGACCGAGCCGAAGCAACGAGCCGCGAGCCGCGCAAGGAGGCCGCCCGCCGGAATACGGGTCGGTATTTCAAGGGCGGCCGACGCCGCTCGGCGAAGCGGATCGTCGCTCTCGGCGACGGGAGGTAACCTGGTCGGCGCTCAAGAGGCTTGAGGCGCTCGAGGGGCCGGGCTCGATGAGTCGCAGTGCAGTGGGCCTTGAGGAGACGGGGAGCGGCGTGGTGTGCGCCCTGCCCTTTCGGAGCTGGCCCGATCTCGAGATCGTGGTGGAGGCGGAGCCTCGCTGACCGCAGCGCCCGCTTGCACGGCTCAGATGCAACCGTTTACTGACAAAGTCGCCCGCGGAGGCCGTACAGCTCCGTCACGGAATTAAGTGATCGGTTTCTGATCGACTGGCACGCCAAGACGTGATCTGTCGGCGCTGTGGACAGGGGGCGGCCCGGGTTGCGCAGAGATACTCGCTGCTGAAGCACTCTCTCG
>JBGART010000085.1:0-27540 GCA_044230055.1 Myxococcaceae bacterium
CGGCGGGCGCCCGCCGGCAGCCGCCCAGGACAATCCCGCCTACCTTGACCACCCTCAGGATACCTGCCTCCGCGTCAGCAACGTGAGCGATCAGCGACGGCGGGATGAAGCTCGAGCGGCACCGTAGTGAGCTGGGCGCGGTGGCGCGTCAGCCGAGCGTCTTCTTGAAGGCGGCAAGGGTCATCAAGGAAGCAGAGCGACGTCTCGACGCCTCCGCCTTCGACTGAGGACTAATGCCCTCGGAGAGATGCGGGCTAGCGACCACGCTGCGTGGCCGAGGGAACACGGACCGGGAAGCTCGTCCCTCGCTCGGCGCGCTGGCGTTGCGCTTGCAGACCGCTCGCTCCATGACCTGGCACGACTACGAAGGGCGCGTCCTATTGCCGGCGCTGCCGAACCCCTGCCGACGCGCGCTCGTGTAAGCGTCCGATCAGCGGCGTCTTGACTGCCTTGGACCGCCATCTCAGGGACGATGATAGAAGCCGAATCGTGAGAGGTTCCTTCCTCCATTCTGGGTGTCGACAACATGTTTCACCGACTGCAGGCTTCATCGATCGTCAGCTTGTTTCTAGCAGCCGCTCCGGCCGCCACATCAGCACCGTCGAGCGCCCCGCCGGAGATCTCGATCTGGCCCGAGGGCTCGAAGGTCTTGACGGATGGGTTGAAGGCCATCACCGAAGACCCGGAATCAGCTCGAAACCCCACGCTCGTTATCACCCGTCCGACCTTTCTGCTTTATCGCCCGAAGGGCCATTCTGCGCGATCGGCTGTCATCGTTTTCCCGGGTGGTGGATACAAGGCGGTGGCAATCGGCAAGGACAGCACTATCGGGCTCAATGGTACCGATGTTTGCGAGTGGCTGACCGATGCTGGCCTTACCTGTGTGCTCGTGAAGTACCGGGTGCCAAACACGGGATGTCATTGGGATTCAAAAGCCCGCCAGCACGTGATGCCGAAGATCCCCATGGCGCTCCAAGATGCGCAGAGGACGATCTCCATCGTTCGACACAACGCCAAGAAATACGGCATCGATTCGAACAAGATTGGCGTGATGGGGTTCTCAGCTGGAGGTTACCTGGCCGTTCTCTCCAGCACGTCCTTCAAAAGGCGAGCATACGAGCCCATCGATGACATCGACCGAACGAACAGTCGGCCAGATTTCGCGATCCCTGTTTATCCGGGCCACATGACGATGGAGCACAAGAACGACACGCCGAAGGAACGAGCGGCGAACGAGCTCAACACGGACATCGAGATCTCGAAGGAGATCCCGCCGACGCTTCTCGTGCACGCAAAGGATGACCCAGTCGATCCAGCGCGCTACTCCGAGGTCTACGAGCGAGCGCTGAGGAATGCCGGCGTTAATGTGAACCTCGTCATCTACGAGACCGGTGGCCATGCCTTTGGCGTCAGGAAGCAGGGCAAGGACGCTGATAGATGGACCGAGGAGGCGCTGGCGTGGCTCCGGGAGATCCAGGTCCTGTGACACGAGTTTCGGGACGTCGCGGGCGCGCTCAATACGACTCACAAATGGTGCTTGGACGCGACGCGCTGCTCAAGCTCTCGGGCAGCCCCCGCAGAATCTGAGCCGGCGGGGGGAAGGCCGTCTCGATCCGGCGTGGTTTCGGCGGCTTAGGACTCAACGGACGTGAGCTGACACACCGCGCCCGGTTCGATACCTCTCTTGTCCTCAACAAGGAGCTTCGAACACATGGAATGGTCCACCGAACAGATTCACTGGCTCGTGAAGGTCTTTCAGCCGGAGCGGACGGTCGCTTCGCTCCCCGGGGGCGCCGCGCTGCCAGAGGAGGTCCGTGCGACTCTGCTCGGGCTTGAGGCTGGCATCTACTCCGCCGAACGCGGGCGGCAACTGGAGGGCGCGAAGCAGGCGGCGCGAGAGCTCCTCGCAGACCCCACGGTCCACGAGATGGTCGACCGTCTTCCCCTCGGAAAGGGGGCCAAGGTCGTTGCGTTTGGAGACAGCCACACGGCGGACCCGCAGTCCTGGGCGGTAATCTTGAAAGAGGTGTTCGCCCTTCAGCGAGGCGACCTCTCCCTGGCGATCAGCGCGGTCAGCGGTGAGACGACAACCCATGGCCTGGTCCGCATCGGCGAGGTCATTGCGCGCAACCCCGATTGGATCCTGTTCTTCATCGGTGTGAATGACGCACGAACTCAGGGCCCGAATCCAACCAAGACGCTGGTGAATCATCCGGAGACTGCGGGCAATCTCACCGAGCTGCGCAGCCGTGTTGCCGGAGAGACGAAGGCGCGCCGTCTTTGGATTGCGCCTCCCGCCGTTGCCGAGGAACGCGTGCCGAAGCACTGGGCGTTGGCCCGCTTCGGGGTTCGCTTCCGCAACGAAGACATCGGCCGGGTCGCGCAGACTCTTCGCGAGCTGGGCGATTTGACGGTGGACCTCTTCTCCAAGCTTGGCGCGCCACCGCCGCCTGAGCTCCTCACCGAGGACGGGTTGCACTTCACGCTGGCGGGCCAAAAGAGGGTCGCGCTGGAGGTCTTGAAGGGCTGGAGCGCCCTCGGACGCGACTGACGCTGCGCCGCCAAACTCACCCTGGAGACCTCAATGAAATACCTGATAACCGGCGCCACCGGGAATATGGGTTCGCTCGTGGTCGAACGTTTGATCGCTCAAGGAGAGCGACCCTGCGTCTTCGTCCGCGACGCCGCCAAGGCGCGTTCCCGCTTCGGCGATCGCGTAGACATCCGAACGGGCGATCTGCGCGATACACGTTCTGAGCTCCTGCCGGCGCTCTCCGGTGTGGAGGCCGCTTTTCTGGTCAACAGCGGCCCCGACCTCGACGTCCGAGACCGCGAATTCGCCTTTGCGGCCAAAGCCGCTGGGGTGAAGCGACTGGTCAAGCTGTCGACGCTGGATGTGCGGACTGGCGTGGGGACCGGACCCTGGCACGCGCGGGGCGAGGCGGCCGTTCGCGAGAGCGGCATCGCGTTCACCTTCATCCAGGCCGCTGGGTTCATGCTGAACGCGCTCTACTGGGCTCCGTCGATCAAACGTGAAGGCGTCCTCCGGTCCTCTACGGGTGACGGGAAGATTGCCTTCATCCACGAGGACGACATCGCGGACGTCGCGTGCAGGGCGTTGACCACACGCGACCATGAGGGGGCCTCACTGGTGATCACCGGCCCGGAGGCGCTGAGCTACGGCGAGATGGGCTCCGTGATTGGCGCAGTGAGAGGGAAGCCCGTTCGCTTTGAGCAGATCTCCGATGAGCGCGCGCACAAGGGCACGCTCGCGCGTGGAGACGACCGCGAATTGGCCGATGCGCTCGTAGACATCTGGCGCGCCGTCCGCGAAGGCCGCCTGGCGACGGTCAGCGACGGCGTGGAGCGCGTGACCGGGCGCAAGCCCATCTCGTTTCAGCGGTGGGCGGAGGAGAACGCTCAGGCCTTCCGGTGAGCGGTCAGGCCGGTCCGCTCAGGCACGTCCGCAGGTAGATACTCACCGCTCGGACCGCCTCTTCCTTCGCGCACTCAGCGGTGATGGGCGGGCGCGCCTGAGCCACCCCATGCACCAGCGCCTCAATCATATTCGGCAGGACAAACAACATTCGGCTTGCCAGTTGATCGCTGTAGCCGCCTCGTTCGCCGGAGGAGATGACGCGCTCGAACGTCGCCCGCAGTGCGTTCCGAAATCCCTGCGCGCTCTCCGGGACTGCTGCGGAGATGATCTCATGCAGCTCTGGATCCCGGGCGTGCGCGTCCATCAACGCCTCCACGAGCACACGCGTGAAGTCCTCAAACGAGGACGACGCCGTCTCGGCCAACGCGCGCTCAATGGCCTGACTCACCTCCGCGACGTGGCGGCCGTGCAGCGCAGTAAAAATGGCCCGCTTGTCCGGGAAGTATTGATAGACAGAACCGATACTCACGCCAGCGGCCTCGGCGATTCGATTCGTCGTGATGGCGTCGATGCCCTGGCGCTTCAGCACCCTCTCGACGGCGTCCAGCATGGCCTCGACCGTCTGCCGTGCGCGGTGCTGTTGCGGCTCACGTCGCGTGAGCGCTGGGTCGGTGTTCTTCATTCGAAGCCTCGGGGTAGCCGTTTCTTAACACCCCGCCGGCCCTGTCCGCACGCTGCTCTCCTTTGCGCGATACGCGATGAAGCCGTTGGCGACATCGACCGCTGCGTGCATCACGATGGGGGCGAGGAGCGACCCGGTCCCCAGGTAAACCCCGAGCGCGATACCGCCGACGACGCCGGTGAGCAGCACACCGCGCACCCCTTGATACGCGTGCCCGATGCCGAACACTGCGACCGTCGCGGCGATGGCCCAGCCTCGGGGCAAGAGCGCGCTGAAGTACCAAAGGATGTAGCCGCGGTAGAGCAGCTCCTCGCAGAGGCCAGCGGTGATACCGACGCCGACGAAGCCGCGCATCTCCGCGGGGGTGGTAGGGAGGACGACCGCAACTCCCGGCGACCCCTTCAGCTGAGCCCTTACGGACGCTCGCGCGGCCTCCGAGGCGAGCGTGGCCTTCACCTGCATGGCGTAGAAGCCGAGCGTGGCGGCGCACAGCCCTGCGGAGATCCACGCGGCGACACCGGTGGGCGCGACAATTCCCAGCGCATCGAACGGCCGGTCGGTCCAACGCCAGAGCAGCCAGATGACCAGCGCGAGCCCCCACAGCTGAGCTATCCCCCGGTAATAGAAGCGGAGACGAGCGCGGGCATCTCCCCCTCGGATACGCCGTGCCAGGCGCGCGGCAGACCGCGCCCCTGCGGGCGCGCTCAACACAGCCAGCACGACAGCAAGCACGTGGTCTGCCCAGATCAGGTTCATCCACTGGAAGATGTTTGCATCGCGACAGGTGCGAAGGCCAGAAACGTGCAGACTGCGCCACGCGCGATTGCCGCAGAGAGCATCAGCCCCTAGGGTCCGCGTCCATGACGATTTTGCGGATGGACAATGTTCTCATCGTTGTCGAAAACATCGAGGCGGCCAAAGCGTTCTTCATCGAGCTTGGGATGGAGCTGGAAGGCGCCACGACGGTCGAGGGTCCCTGGGTGGACCAGGTCGTGGGGCTCAACGGAGTCCGTGCGGACATCGTCACGATGCGGACGCCGGATGGCCACAGCCGGGTTGAGCTGTCGAGGTTTCACACGCCGCCAGCGGTCAGAGCTCAGCCGGTGAACGCGCCGACGAACACGCTGGGCCTACGTCGCCTCATGTTTGCTGTCGACGACGTCGACGACGTCGTTGCCCGCCTGCGCGGCCACGGCGCGGAGCTCGTTGGCGAGATCGCGCAGTACCAGGATGTCTACCGGCTCTGCTTCGTGCGTGGCCCAGAGGGCATCATCATTGGGCTGGCGGAGGAGCTCAGCTGACGCGCCGGAGGGCGGCTCCCCCTCCAGCCCCGACTTCGAAGCGGACTGCTGTCGCCTCGCAGCGACGGGCGGCGCTTGCGCAGCAGTCGACTGAACGTCGACCGGCTAGCGTGGGGGCGTGAGAGCACCGCTCTGGACCCTCCTCTTGCTTGCGGGCTGTACGATGGAGATGCCGCCCTTGGACGCCGGCTCTGGCGTGCCGGTGGACTCGGGCGCCCCGGACTCCGGCCTACCGGATACCCCGGACTCTGGCGCCCCGCTCCCTCTGAACCGGCCACCCGTCGGCGCGCTGGAGATTTCCACCTCCGGCCGGCTGCTGGGCTGGGCTCGCGATGAGGACTTCGCGGGGCCCATCGCCGTGGAGCTCTACGGGGATGACGGCGGCGGGGGGCCGCTGACCCTTCTCGGCACGGTGGTCGCCAACCTGCCGCGAGAACCGGCTGTCGGCGCGCACGGCTTTGACTTCGAGTACTACGCCCCTCAAGGGGTGAGCCGCATCCACGCGTTCGGAGTCAACGTGGACGCGACGGGGGCGGTGGCCGGAGACAAGGCCGCGCTGGCGGGCGTCCCGAAGGCGCTGGAGCTTCCTCCCGCGGGCTATGACTCCACCTGCTGGGTGCCGCTGGAGACGCTCTGGCGCACGCGGATTGGCGCCACCGACTGGATGTCCACCACCAGCCGCAGCGAGCGGAAGGCGGGGACAGCGCACGACGGGCAGCTCTGCTACCTGTACAAGGACCCGTTCCCCGGGAGCGGGCGGCTCAACCGGCTGGTCGCTGGCGGGGACCACATGGACTCCACGGGCGACTCGGAGGGGCCGTATCAGGCCGAAGGCCCGCTGGGCCACCTCTTCACCTACCCCTTCCCGGAGCTGGTCAGCGTGAGCCGGCGCTTCAACGCGTCGACCGGCGACCATCTCACCGGGACCACCGCGGACCTCCCCACGCCTGCCGGCTACGCGGAGCCCGCGTATTTCGGCCGCTACTGTTATCCGCGCTTCAACAGACAGGCGACCGCGTTCTCGACCGTCACACACGGGGCCACGCGCGTGGAGTCAAACCGGGTGGCGGGCGGCGCGGTCTGGCATTGGTTCTACAAAGGCGTTCAATACATCAACACCTATGACTACGGGCGCCTGATGCAGGCGACGTTGTTCTACGACACGTCCAAGCGGCCCGGCGGCGGATGCAACGTCAGCGGCAATCCCTACGTGAACCCCACCGAGGCGGGAGATGGGACGTCGGGCTGTCACTCGCTGGAGAGCGCGGACTGGTTCGGCTCTCCGCTGAAGTCAGACACCTTGAGCGCTGACGGGCTCACCCACTCCACCCGCGCCATCCCGATTGACTTCAACCCGCCACTCGCTGGCTGTGACGCGCCCAACTACCCGCGCCTCTTCAAAGACATGGTCCTCGGCAAGGACCTCACGCTGGGCTTCAATGGCTGGGACAACGTGAGCCGCTACGTCACGGTGGTGACGCTGCCCAAGCCCATTCCCGGGAGCGACCTGGTGGCGCTGGAGATGCCCACCGCGTACACCGCCGGCAGCTTCAATCAGTTCTACACGGTGGACCTCAGCGCCAGCACCGGCAAGGCGACCGCCACACGCCAGGTGCCAGACGCCAACGGCTTCATGCCCAACTTCCATCCGGCCTCCGGTTATGGCGGCGTGCTGGTGGCCGACGGGACGGCCGACACGGCAAATGCCTTCGGTCTCTTCAGCACCATCGGCACCAACAACTCCGGCGCGTGGGCGCAGGACCTCGTCCTCTACAGCGTGATTGACCCGAAGGGCCCGAACGGCCCGACGGACAACAACACCGGGAAGCTGGGCGTGGTGCGCTACCCCAAGGAAGTACCCGGGGGCACCAGCCGGTACGTCGCCTGGGTCGTCACCGGCACCCGCGCCGAGGTCGCCTCCCGCATGGAGGCGCTCTACGCGTATTGCCAGACGCACGGGCAGCTCGGCTGCCAGTGAAACGGACTGAATAAACACAACGGGCCGGAGCCTTATCAGCTCCGACCCGCTGGTGTTTCATCCACCTAAGACTGCTTCAGTAGCTGCTGTGGACCAGGAAGGCGTCCACGTCCGAGTACGTGCCGCCGCTCACGCGGGTGACCTTGATGGTGTGCGCGCCGGAGGGGAGGTTCGTCACCGTGAAGGCGTTGAACCGGTTGATGAGCGCGTACTGGTGGAACAGGTCCACGTTGACGGCCGGGCCGTTGTCGATGCTGACGGAGACGATGCCGCGGTCGGGGTTCCGCTCGGCGATGTAGCTGACGCCGCTGCCGGTGAAGCTCAAGGTGACCGACGCGCCGATTTGCGACGTGTACTGGATGCCGCCGCCGATGTCTCCGTAAGGCTGGACGCTGTTGGTCCAGGCGCCTGAGTACACGAGCGACGCGCTGGTGTTGTCCACCACGGTGGCGCCGGTGAGGTCGGCGTACTTGCCAACCCGGAACCCGTCGACGTCGATGAACTTGCCGGCGCTGCGGTTCGTCACCTTGATGGTGTGCTCCTGGTTCGGCGCCAGACCGCCGCGGGAGAAGACGGTCGCCTGGTGGACAGCGATGGTGCCATACGCGCTGACGAGGGTTTCCGGGCCGTTGTCGATGGAGACGCCGATGTCGCCGTGGTTGGGGTCCAGGCCGCTGATGAATTCCACAGACTTGCCATAGAACTTCATGGTCGCCGTCGCGCCCAGATCCGCTGAGAAGTGGAGGGTCTGGTGGAGCTGGTTGCCCGTCATGGGGCCGGCCGACCAGTTGCCGTTGGCGTAAGTAATGTGGCTCGCGAAGTCGTCGTACACCGCGGGGTAGAACTGGCTGGCATCCTCGGGGCCGGTCACCTCAATCTCGCGAATCTGGATGGTGGACGACGCATAGTTCTCGCCGCCGTAGACGTTGAGGTAGCGCGTGTAGACAGGCGGGAAGTCGATGCTGTGAATGGTGGTGGCGTTCGACACCCAGTAGTGGCCCAGGCCCAGGTCCGCGCCATACGACGGCTGAGCACCTGTTTGAGGCGCAACGCGGATGGTGAAGAAGCGGGGACCCGCGTCCAGCGTGGTGTGAATCTTCACGTTGTCCACCAGCCGCGCCACGCCGAGGTCAATGGTGTACTCAGAGCCGGCCGGGGCCTTGTAGATGGTGTTCGGGTCGCCGTCCGTCAGGTTGCTGATGGGGAAGTTCACCGCGTCCACCGGCGCGTAGTTGCTTCCGGCGGGCTCCCGAAGGGCGAGGTTCTGACGGAAGTCCGTGGACGCGCAGCTGAGCGCGAGCACCTTGGTGGACATGTTGCGGCTGGTGGTGTCACCGAGGCCCAGCTGCATGTGGTTGTTGAAGCCCGCGCAGTACGGCGCGCCGTTGGCGCGACGCAGGCACTGGAAGGTGCCCGTCTGGCCGGTGATGAGCTCGATGACGTCGGTCAGCGGCTGGCTGGTCTCCGCGTTCTTGATGAGCTGCGGGAGCGGCTGGAAGGTGCCCAGCGCCGCGCCGGAGCCGACCGCGCCGTTGGTGTTGTCACCCCAGCAGTACGCCGTGCCGTTGGCCATCCGCGCGCAGCTGCCGCGGTAGTTGGTGGCAATCTGCGCCACGTTGGTCAGGTACACCAGCGGCGAGGAGGTCAGCTTCACCTGGGTGGGGACCTTCAGCGGGGAGGCGCTCACAGAGCCGGTGCCAATCTGGCCTTCCGAGTTGCGGCCCCAGCACCAGACGCTGTTGTCCGAGGTCTTGATGGAGCAAGCGTGGTCGCCACCAGCCTGGATGAAGCGCATGCCGGTGAGGCCGGAGATGGGGGTGGCCCAGCTCTTCGCCTTGGTGGTGTTGTCGCCCAGCTGGCCGAGCGAGCCGTCGCCCCAGCAGTAGCCGGCGCCGGCCTCAGTGAGGGCACAGGTGAAGTACACGCCGCCGGTCACCAGCGCGACGTTGGTCAGGTCGGTGGAGGAGTTGATCTTCACCTTGGTGGCCTTGGAGCGGTGGTTGGCGGTGCCGCTGGTGCCATCGCCGATGGAGCCGTAGGTGTTCTCGCCCCAGCACCAGACCGTCTTGTCGTTCTTCAGGACGCAGGCGTGGCTGTAGCCGGCGGTGAGCTGCTTGACGTTGCTGAGGACAGCGCCCGTGGAGTCCAGCACGGGGGCGGGCTTGGGCTGCTCGACGGTCATCACGCCGGCGCCGGTCTGGCCCTTCTCCGTCTGCCCCCAGCAGCGCACCGTGCCGTCCTTCTGCAGCGAGCAGAAGTAGGTGCCGCCGCCCGCGACGCTGACGTTGTTCTTCAGCGGGCCGTTGGCCGGGTTCGCGTCGGTGACCACCTGCGGGGTGGGGTTGTCCTGGACGACGCCCAGGCCCATGTTCGCGCCGGTGCGGCCGGCGATGGCGTTGCCGTAGCAGGAGATGGTGCCGTCGCTGCGCAGCCAGCACGCGGTGTTGGTGCCCATCGCGCCCTGCGTGGCGCAGCAGAACTGGCCGACCGGGCAAGAGGTCCAGGTGGGGCAGCGGGGCTGCTCACCGTCCGCCAGGTTAATGCCCATCAGCGCGGGCTTCGCGGGACCGACGTCGAAGGCGCTGCAGCTGCCGCCGCCGGAGGTGCCGTTAACGACAGCGGCCGGCTGGAGGTTCCAGTCGCGCGGCCAGCTGCAGTTGTTGGTGGTGGAGGTGTACCAGGAGCCGACGGTCAGGTTGAGGAGGATGCCGTTCTCAATGGTGCCGTTGCTGGCGATGTCCGGGCGGCTCTTGTACGTCGCCTCGCACTGGTTGAGCTCCGCCGTGGAGAAGGTGGCCGCGGCGCTCATGTTCGCGTTGTTGTACGGAGACACGCCGACGCCGCTGCGGTTGGTGGCGGTCTTCAGCGCGATGGCCGCGATGTAGTCCTTGCCCTTGTCGCGGCCGTCGCCGTGGGTGTCCTTCGGGTTGATGCCCCAGGCGTAGTCCTGGGCGTAGCCGTTGGCGCCGGAGGTGATGCGGGTGGTGATGGAGCCCAGCCCGGAGTTGAAGGCGAAGTGGCGGTTGTAGGTGTTGCCGCCCCACGTCAGCGCGCCGACCGCGAAGGGACGGGGCGAGTTGTTCTTCAGCGCGTACCCGTTCACGCCGTCGGCCAGCATGCCGCGGCCGCAGAACCAGCGCGGGCTGTTGTAGCTGGGGTTGGTGGGCGAAGCGCCGGCGGCCACGAGGCACGCGCCGGTGGCGCCGCTGCACGCCGCCGGGCAGGTGCTGTCAGCGTTCAGCTGGCAGGAGTTCGGGTCCTTGGCCTTGATGCACATATAGGCCAGGTCGTTCTCGTAGCTGTTGATGGAGGTCGAGGCGACGGGCTGCAGGAACAGCGGGCGGTAGCCCTTGTCCGCGCAGGCCAGGCCAATGCCGGCAATTACGCGGTAGGTGACGTTGCCCACGCCGGGCTCATTGATGGTGACCTGCGACTCGGCGCCGCTCGTCGTGTCCTTCACCTTCTCGAACTTGTCGGTGAGGACCAGGAGCTTGGGGAGGATGAGGCTGACCTGCGTCTGCGCCGCGTCATTCAGCGTGTAGGGCAGCGTGGTGGGCGGGCACATCGTGTCCAGCGCCGAGAAGGTGAACTGGCTGAAGTCCTGGATGTTGGTGGCGCCGCCGTAGACGTTGCCCAGGTTCAGCGTGCCGACGCCGCCGTTCATGGCGTTCATCGCATTCATCGCATTCATCGCGTTCATCGCATTCATCGCGTTGGCGCCATTCATGGCGTTCATCGCGTTCATTGCGTTCATCGCGTTCATCGCGTTCATCGCGTTCATCGCGTTCATCGCGTTCATCGCGTTCATCGCGTTCATCGCGTTCATCGCGTTCATCGCGTTCATCGCGTTCATCGCGTTCATCGCGTTGGAGGAGTTCTTGGCCTCCTGCTGCTGGCTGTCCAGCGACGGGCCCGCCTCGGTGGGACCTGGGCCGCTGCTCTCCGGCGCGGCGAGCTCGATGTCGGCGGTACAGCCCGTCACGAGGAGCGCGGAGAGCAGAGCTGCCTGCCACCGTCGCGAAACCTGTTGGTCAACCAAAGACATGTGTTCTCCACTTACAGCGGCGTTTTTTCGGAATCGGGCTTCTGCGGCAGGGACCTTGAGCAAGCGCTCAGCCACCGGCAAACCCGGGGAATCTCGTGGGCCCGCAGTGCAATCCTGAAAGGGGCGCGTGCTCACGTCGCGCAGCCGTTGCGCATCAAGTGACGGGCAGATTTCCCCGACCGAATCCGGGCTTACCTGCGCCCCCTGGGTCAGCCGGGCGTTTTTTCTTGGCGCCCCTGCGCAAGCCATGTCGAGGTGCCGCCCGCTGCTCCGACTCAAAGGGGCAAGGGCGGCGCTCTCCTGGCGCCGCACCCACAAGGAGCCGTCGCATGCAGAAGATCACCCCGTTCCTGATGTTCAACGACCAGGCCGAGGAGGCCGCCAAGCTCTACACGTCTGTCTTCAAGAATTCGAAGATTGTCTCGGTGGGCCGCGGACCCGGTGGCGCGGCGATGTCGGTCAACTTCGAGCTGGAGGGGCAGCCCTTCATGGCCTTCAACGGAGGGCCGAAGTTCAAGTTCTCGGAGGGCATCTCTCTCTTCGTCAGCTGTGAGACCCAGCCCGAGGTGGACGCGCTCTGGGACAAGCTCTCCGCCGGCGGCAAGCACAAGCAGTGCGGCTGGCTGGAGGACCGGTTCGGCATGTCCTGGCAAATCATCCCTGTCACCCTGATGCGCTTGATGGGCGACAAGGACCCGGCGAAGGCCGGCCGCGTCGTCCAGGCCATGCTTGGGATGCAGAAGATTGACATCGCCGCGTTGGAGCGCGCCGCTCTGGAGCCTGCCTCCAAGGGAGGCTAAGGCCGGCCGGCGCATGAGCGACGCAGAGAAGCCGCCGCCGTTCCCCGACAGCCTCTGCCACCGGTGCGCCGCGCCGCCGCGCTATGTGCAGACCGGGCGCTCTGTCTTCATCCTGTGCCCGCTGCTGCCCTTGAAGTACCCGCCCCAACCCGTCCGCAGCTGCCCCCTCTTCAAGCCCCGGCCGGGGTAGCCCCGCCGGGCGCTCGCCCCCGCCCTGGGGAAATACCCTCGGGCGGGCGGTGAGTTGCCGCGCCGCGGCGGCAGCGCGTGTGACGCCCCGCCGCTGCTCGTCGCCAAAGCGCCCGAAATCCGGGTAGCTTTCCCAGGGGAACGGGGGGGCTCAGACACGTGTCACACCCCCCTCACATTTCCCGCAACGATCGTTCTACCCGTCTGTCACACCCACAAGCGGTGCCATCGCCCCGCCAAGCGGAGTCGTCGTGCCAGTGGAGTCCGGACCGCGGAGGCGAGGGGGGAGCAAGGGCGCCGCGGTGGAGCCACGACCACCCGTCCACTGCACGCAGTGCAAGGCGGTCCTGCCTCCGGACGCTCCGGTCTGCCCCAAGTGCTCTGCCCCACGCCCATCCTCTCCGGATGAGCCGTTCGACGAGACGGTCGTCCGGGAGAAGCAGGTTGTCCTCGAGGGCAAATGGAGCGTCAAGCAGAAGCTGGGCGAAGGCGGCATGGGCGCGGTGTATCTGGCGCACGACGTCGCCCTGGACCGGCCGGTCGCCATCAAGATGCTGTCGCCGGCGCTCTCGCGGCATGAAGAGGTGGTGACCCGCTTCGAGCGCGAGGCAAGGCTCCTCGCCAAGCTGGAGCACCCGAACCTGGTCCCCATCTACGGCGTGGGCCGGCGCGGGGCGACGCCGTTCATCGTGATGAAGTACCTCGAGGGGCAAACCCTGGCGGACCTCCTGCACGACCGCTCCCGCCTCACCTGCCGCGAGGTGGTCCCTCTGCTGCGGCAGGTCTGCGCGGGCCTGGGCTTCATCCACGCCCGCGGCGTCATCCACCGCGACATCAAGCCGGGCAACCTCTTCGTGGGCCTGGATGGGCACCTCACGCTGCTCGACTTCGGCGTGGCGCATGACCCGAACCACCAGCTCACGCGTACGGGTTTGCTCATCGGCACGCCGCAGTACATGGCGCCGGAACAGGTGACGGGCACGGGGAAGGTGGACCACCGGGCGGACCTGTACGCGCTGGCCACCGTGCTGTTCGAGTCGCTCACCGGCGGGCCCGTCTTCACGGCCGACAACGAGTACGAATTGCTGCGGGCCCACCAGGACCGCCCGGCGCCCGACGCCAGCACCGTCCAGAGGGAGGTCCCGCGCGCCGTCTCCGCCATCCTCCAGCGCGCGCTCGCCAAAGGCCCGGATGAGCGCTTCAACTCCGCCGCCGCGCTGCTCGCTGCGTTCGAGCAGGCCGTGGCGGAGAGCGATTCGGACGCGGGCAGGGTGACGGAGCACTGGCCCACCGCGCCGCACGCCGGCCAGGCCGCGGACGGCCCCAAGCGGGTGACGCCCTCGCCGCAGCAGGCGTCCGTCAGCCCCGCGCTCTCGCCTCCGCCGCGGCGCGGGGCGACGCCGCATCCTCCGTCCGAGGCGGAGGCCACCCGCCAGGCCATCGCTGCGGCAAGGTTGGGTTCGTCTACGCGGCGCCCGCTTGCGCTCGGGATGCTGGTGGGGTTGCTCATCGCGGCGGCGGGGTCCGCTGTGGCGTGGAGGATTCTGCGCGCCGCGGAGCCGGTGCCTATGCCGCTGGAGCTGGACTCCGCACCGCCTCCGCGGGTGGTGCCGCCTTCGCCTGCTCCGCCGCCCAAGGTGCCCGTCGCGCCGCCGCAGCAGGCGGAGGCTCCCGTTCGCGGGGCGCCCTCGAACGACCCCAAGCCCGTCCCCGTGCTTCCCCGGCCGGCCGAGGTGCCCATTCGGGGACTGCCGCTGGGAGACAAGAAGCCTGTGGGCTCCGGTGCTGCAGTGCCGGCGAAGAAGGGCGGGGCAACGCTCGGGGAGCTGCGCGTCACTACGACTCGGAAGGGGGAGTTGTTTTGGGCCTGGCTTGAGGTGGATGGCGTGCGGAAGGGGGCGACTCCGCTCACGCTGGGGCTGAACGCGGGGACGCATGAGGTGAGGATTGAGCGCAGCGGGCTTGCGGCGGTGAGCCGGACCGTCACGGTGGAGCCCGGGCAGACCACGCAGTTGCAGGTGGAGCTTGAGCCGTAGACTCGGGAACGGGTTGCGGGTTCGGGGTTGCGGGTTCGGGGTTGCGGGTTCGGGGTTGCGGGTTCGGGGTTGCGGGTTCGGGAAGGGTTTCTCGGGGAGGGGTTCGGTTTTCGTTGCCGCGTTCGCGTTCGCGTTCGCGTTCGGGCCCGGGTAAGGGAACGGGAGCGGGAGCGGAATGAGGCGGCGCGCGGGCTGTGCCGCCGTCTCCTCCTGCCCGAACCCCGTGTCCCTACCCGTGCCCCTGCCCCTACCCGGGCCCGAACGCGAACGCGAACGCGAACGCGGCAACGAAAACCGAACCCCTTCCCGAATCCCCGAACCCGTCTCCCCGAACCCCGAACCCGAATCCCCGAACCCGTGCCCCCACACTTCGATGAGGCACACCGAATCAGATCGTCGATGAAACGACGTCCCTCCCCTCCCCCTCTAGAACCCTCCCCCCGAGGAAGGTAGATGCAGGAGAAATGCACACCCGTAGCCCCCTCCTCCTCGCCATCGCCCTGGTCTGCGCGCTGTTCGGCTGCACAACGCTGACGCGCCTCTTCCGCCCGCGGAGAACAGTCCACCCGGACCTGGTGGGAGCCGTCTTGCCCCTGAGCGGCAAGTACGAAGCCGCCGGCAAAGCCCTGCTCGAGGGCATCAAGCTGGGGCTCAAGGGCAGCAAGCTCAAGCTCGAAGTCCGCGACTCACAGGGCGAACCTGAGCGCGCAGTCCAGGCACTGGACGAGCTGGCAGAAGCAGGAGCCCTCGCAGTGCTGGGCGGAGTGGTGTCCACCGAAGCGCTGGCGCTGGGCCAGCGCGCAGACGCGCTGGGAGTGCCGCTCATCGCCTTCTCGAAAGACGAAGGCCTCACCTCCTCCGGCAGCTACACCTTCCGCAGCATGCTCACCGTGAGCGCCCAGGCCCGCGCGCTGGGCCGCTTCGCCACCTGCGAGCTCGGCCTTACGTCCTTCGCCTCGCTCGCCCCGGACGAACCCAACGCCAAGGCCCTCACCGCCACCTTCACCGACACCATCCGCGACGAAGGCGGCCAGCTGGAGCCTTCCCTCACCTACCCGCCAGAGCAGACCACCTTCACCGCCGAAGCCAAGTCGCTGGCAGGGCGCGCCGCCCCCGAGCAGCGCGGCGACTACCTCGCCCGCCGCAACGAGATTCTCCAGACAGAGACCGACCCGTTCCGCCGCCGAAAGGCGCTGGAGAAGGTGCGCTCCTCCCTCAAGCCCATCCTCGGCTTCCAGGCGCTCCTTCTGCCGGACAGCTGGAAGACGGTCTCCCTCATCGCGCCCGCCTTCGCCGTCGAAGACGTGGTGACCAACGCGTGCGACGCGGAGGACATGCGCCGCGTCCGCGCCACGCTCGGGCGGGAGAAGCTGCAAACCATCACCCTTCTGGGCGGGAGCGGCTGGCAGTCACCGGAGGGCGCGGACGGCACGCCGGAGCTGCTCGCCCGTGGGGGCAAGTTCATGCACTGCGCCTACTTTGTGGACGGGTTCTTCGCCGGCTCTGCCCGCCCGGCCACCAAGCAGTTCGTCCAGGCCTTCCGCGCAGGCCACGGCGGCCGCACGCCCAACCTCCTCCACGCCAACGCCTACGACGCCGCGCGCATGGTGCGGCAGCTGTCGGAGACAAAGGCGCCCACCGACTCCGGCCAGATCCGGGACCTCCTCGGCAACCTGGAGGGCTTCGAGGGGGCCACCGGCACCACCGCCTTCGACGGCGACCGCGAGCCCCGCCGCCCGCTCTTCTTCCTGCGCATCACCCCCGAAGGCATCCGCGAGGTGTCCCTCGCCCGGCCGTGCGCGGCGGCGCTGCTCGCCTCCTCGGGCAGGTGAGCGCCAAGGCGGTTCAACCCCGGTGCTTTCCGCTGTAGCGTTCGCGCCTGTGACGCGCGCTCCGCTGGCCCTCGTGCTGCTCACCCTCGCCGGCGCCGGCTGCCGCGACCCCAAGACCCGCGTCCTCCTCGCCGACGGCAGCTGCGGCACCAAAGCCGCCGGGGAGATGCGCGTCCGCGTCCTGCACCTGACGGGCGAGGGCCTTTCGCCCTCCACCCTGGTGCTCGGCGCCGAGGGGCGGCTCAACGAAACCTCGTTGGTCATCCCGCCCGGGGCCCGCAGGCGGCTGGAGCTGCGGGTCTACGACGGGGACCCCAACAGCACCGGGCACCTGGTGGCGCTCGGCCGCACGCCGTACTTCGACGCCGCCGCGAGCGAGCCCGCGATGCAGCGGTTGGTGGTCCGCCCGGTGGACGCGTTCGTCCCCCTGTGCGGCGCGGCGGACGCGCCGTTGGCCCTCACCTCCCCGCGCGCCGGCCACACCGCGACCGCGCTGGGCGACGGGCGCATCTTCATCGCCGGCGGGTATCTGCTGAGCGGAACCGGGCAGACGCTGACCTCCAGCTCTTCGGAGCTGGTGGACCCGGCGGCCGGCACCATCGCGCCCTCGGTGTCGCTCCTGCTGCGCGGGCCCACCGGGGCGGAGGTCACCTCTGCGCGGGCGTTTCATGGCGCCGCGCTGCTCGAAGGCCAGGTGCTGCTGGCGGGCGGAGAGGTGGCGTCGCCCACAGGCCAGGTCTCCCCGGTCTCCACCGGGCTGGCGGTGAACGTGGAGGCCGGCTCCGTGAGCGGCTTCTCCCTCCAGTTCCTGCGGACGCGGGGCGCGGCGGTGCTCTCAGACGGGCGGCTGCTGCTGGTGGGCGGCTCGCAGGGCACCGCCCCCACGCCGGAGCCGGAGCAGCTGCGCGCGGACTTGAGCGGCGGCCGGCTCTCCCTCTCGCTCGCGCGCGCGGGTGCGGCGGCGTTTGCGCTCGGGACCGAGGGGCTGGTGGTGGTCGCCGGCGGCGATGACAGCCAGCGCGTCCGGTCCGAGGTGTTGGTGCTGACGCCGCAGGCGGACCGCTACACGCTGGCCCCTGCGGGTTCGCTCCAGAAGGCCCGCGTCGAGGCGGTGATGGCGGCGCTCGACGACGCGCAGCACGTGCTGGTGCTCGGCGGCCGCTCCTCCACCGTCGCCCGGCCGCTTCGCGCGGTGGACCAGAGCGAGCTTTTGGTCGCCGACGGCGCCACCGTCACCGTGTCCGCCGGGCCGTTCACCCACGCCCGCAGCGGCGGCTGCGCGGTGACGCTGGAGGACGGGCGGGTGCTGTGGATTGGCGGGCGCGAGGTGGGCGCCGCGCCGGACGCGGTGGTCAGCTCGGACGCGGTGGAGCGCTTCGCGCTGCAGGCGGATGGGAAGGTGACGGTGGAGGCCCTGGCTTCGCTCTCCCCCGGGAGGGATGAGCTGGCCTGCGTCCGGCTCCCCGACGGCGCGGTCCTGGTGACCGGCGGCCTGTCCCAGACGAGCGCGAAGACCGAGGTGCTGGCGGAGACCTCGGTGCTGATGCCTGCGCTGCCGTAGGTACACTCGGGGAAAATGGCTCAGACGAACTCGACTCTCGCCTCGAGGGGTACGCCTCGTAGCCTGCGCCGGTGCTCCCGCTCCAGCGGCAGCGCGCCTGGTACCGGTGGACCTTCTCCCGGGTGGACATCGCCGCTACCCGCCTTTCAGGACCGCGGCCACCCGCGCCAGCACGGTGGGCTGCTGCGGCTGGATGAAGAAGTGGTCTCCCGGCAGCACCACCACCTCCGCGCCCGGACGCACCAGCTCCTTCCAGTCTTCGAGGTGCGCCGGCCGCACCGTGGCGTCCGCCGCGCCGCCGAGAAGGGTCGCCGGCACGTCCAGCGGCGGCTCCTGCGCGTAGACGTAGTCATCCAGTACCAGGAAGTCCGCGCGCAGCGTGGGCAGCAAGAGCTCCATCAGCACGGGGTGCTCCAGCACCTCCGCCGGCGTGCCGTTGTACGCGCGCAGCCGGGCGATGAGCTGTTCGTCCGTCAGCCGGCCCAGCTTGGGCTGCTCGGGGACGCGCCTGGGCGCCTGCGAGCCGGAGAGGAACAGATGCGCGGGGAGCGCGGCGCCGGTGCGGCGCAGCTGACGGGTGAGCTCGAAGGCGATGAGCCCGCCCATGCTGTGGCCAAAGAAGGCGAACGGCCCGGTGAGCAGCGGCGAGAGCCCGGCGTGCAGCGCCTTGACCAGCGCAGGCATCGACGTGAAGGGCGGGTCATTGAAGCGCGCCTCGCGGCCGGGCAGGGACACCGCGCAGACGTCTATTTCGGGCGGGAGGCCCTCCGCCCAGGTCCGGTAGGCCGTCGCCCCGCCGCCGGCGAAGGGGAAGCAGAACAGTCGCACCCGCGCCGTGGGCTTGGGTTTGTAGAAGGGCAGCCAAAGCTTGACGTCCAACCGGTACTCCTTGAGAAGCGTCCCGAGGCGCTATCGTTTAGCCGAAGATGGTCATCCAACGCATGTCCTTGCCGGAGGGTGAAGCCCACGTGTGGTGGGTCCGCCCAGAGCGGGTGACCGACCCGGCGTTGCTGCGCGCCTACCTCGGGTGGATGACGCCCCAGGAGAGAGAGCGCCACGCGCGCTTCCATTTCGACCAGCACCGCCACGAGTTCCTCCTCACCCGCGCGCTGGTCCGCGCCACGCTCTCCCGCTACGCCGACGTGGCGCCCGAGGACTGGCGCTTTAGCCAGAACGAGCACGGCTGCCCGTACGTGGAGACGCCCGGACACGCCGTCCACCTGCGCTTCAACCTCTCCAACACCACCGGGCTGGTGGCCTGTCTGGTGGCAAGGGACCGCGAGCTGGGAGTGGACGTGGAGCCTACCGAGCGCCGGGGCGAGACCGTCTCCATCGCCGACCGGTTCTTCTCCCCGGTGGAGGTGGACGCCCTGCGCGCGCTGCCCGCGGAAGACCAGCGGCGGCGGTTCTTCGAGTACTGGACCTTGAAGGAGGCGTACATCAAGGCGCGCGGCATGGGCCTGGCGCTGCCGCTGGACCAGTTCAGCTTCCACCTCGAAGCGCGGCCCATCCGCATCACCTTCGGGCCCAAGATTGCCGACGAGCCCGCCTCCTGGCAGTTCGACCAGTTCCACCCCACCGGGGAGCACTTCCTGGCCACAGCCCTGCGCCGCCGCGGACCGGACGTGCCCATCGTGGTGAGGGAGACAACCCCGCTGCTCGACTAGAGCGACTGGGCGTTGCTTTCCTTACAGCACCCTCCGCCCCGCACCCGGAACCGGGCTGGCCAAGGTACGCTCGCCCAAAGCGTTCCGGAGGCCACTTGCACCCGCTGGGCTGTCGGTTCCTCACCGCGGCTTTCCTCGTCTGCTGCGCTGCGGCGTGCATCGGCGCGCGCGGCGTTGAAGACGGCGGCGGGGCCCAGGCAGCGGTGGCGCAGACGCCGAACCCGTGCGGCGACGGGGTGTGCAGCCGCGAGGAGAACTGCAACACCTGCATGGATGACTGCGGCAGCTGCTCGGAGATCCGCTGCCTGAGCAACGGCGGCGTCTACTGCGGCGGCAACGGCGTGGGAGGAGACCCGAACACCCTCTACATTTGCGAACGCGGTTTCCTCCAGGTGAAGGAGGAGTGCGGCGCGCCCTGCCAGCACATGCCCTCGCGCACCCCGGACGTCTGCCCCAAGCTGCCGCCCATCCCTGAGTCGCTGGTCACCGCGCTGAGCGCCAAGCCCTCCGCCGAGCAGGACTGCAAGGCCACCACCTTCGCCGGCTGGCCACACCCCGCCCAGCAATGCACGCTCTCATCGCAGGGCAAGGCGGCGAGCGTCACCGTGGCCAACCCGCCCGCCGCGCAGGTCGCCCGCTGGATTGTGGACGCCGTGCGCTACCTGCCGTCCCTGGACGCGCTGAGGAACACGGCGCCAGCGGCGTACGAGGAGGGCCTGGGCCTCATCGCCAAGGCGACCCTGGCCGGTGGGCGCGCCTTCCCGCTGGCCGGCTCCGCGGTGGACGGACAGGGCGCGCTCGTCCCCTTCAAGACGGGCGTCCCGGTCTCCTGCGGCGCCCAGTGCGGGTGCCGCATGAGCGGCGTGCAGCGCAAGGACTGGTGCGACTTCCGGGCCTTCGCCGGCGGGCTGACGCCCCGCGCGTGCCTTGAGCAGCTGAGCAGCACCGCCGCCTGGGCGGACGAATGCCTGAGGAACCACGCGGAGTCCTGGACCGCGGACGTCAACCCGCACTTCCGCGCGCAGGCCTACAGTGTCAATTGGAAGCTGTCGGAGCTGTGCCGGGACCGGGACCACCCGTGCTCGCCGGAACAGGTGTTGGACATCGTGAAGGCCGGCTACGGGCTGTCGCGCCCGTCGCCCAAAGGGAGCTCCGGCGGCAAGCTGTCCGGCTCCCTCGCCACGCCGGCCGTCCTGCCCCCGCCGAACATCAACCCCAATCCGCCGTGAACCACCACGCCCTGCACCTCGCCGGGCACGTTGAGCAGCGTCACCTCTGGCAGGAGCACCAGCGAGTCACCCAGCTGCAGCGCCACGCCGGCGGAGCCGCCGATGAACGGCAGCAGGCGGGCCTGCATCACGCCCGCGCCGCTGGGTGAGAAGGACAGCCGGCCCAGCACGCGCGGCCCGAGCATCAGCGTGATGTCGTCCGACACGTTGAAGCCGAAGAGGAAGGGCAGGTGGAGGTCCAGCGAATTCACCGCCGCGCCGGAGGTGGTGGCGGGGCCGGAGAGCAGCGTCCAGCCCAGCCCGGGCGCCACGGCCGCGTCCACCCGGTGCGTCTTCAGGAACTGCCACTTCACGTCGAACAGCGCGCCCACCAGGAAGAGCTTGGCGCCCACGTCCAGCCGGTCCGAGAGGCCCATCCGCCCGGCCACCTCCAGCTGCGGCAAGGTGAGCCGGCCGCTCTCCGTGGCGTCGCCGACCAGGGCCGGACCGCGCAGGCTCACCACGTCCATCCCCACCGCCAGCCGCAGCTTGCTGGGCGGCAGGGTGCGCACCGTCTGGAGCGTGGACGCCGACGGACAGCCCGTCCCCAGTAGGAGCAAGAGCAGGAACGGACCGACGCGGGTGCTCAGGCCCGGACCGCCGCCGCGGCGACCGCGGCCATGCGCAGCCAGCTCTGGTTCCACTCCAGCTCCGTGAGCTGGCGCCCCAGCTGACGTCCGGCGCGGTGGCCCGGGTACCACGGCGGAACCGGGTAGACCTTCACAGGGGCGCGCATCACGCACTTCTCAACCCCCTCGAGCATGAACGTGTTGTGGACCACGCCCAGCCCGCTCTGGATGTCCCGGCGCGACGCCGTGGGGTGGCCGCCCCAGGGCGCGCACATGAGGGCGAACGCCGCCGCGGGCCAGCAGTTGACCGCCACCGTGCCGTAGCGCAAGTCGCGCAGCGCCTGCTCCACGGCCTGCGCCACGCGCGCGTCCTTGAGGGTGGCCGGGTGAACCACGATGCTGGCGCAGAGGGTGCCCCAGACCTTCTCGTTGAGGAACTTCACCGCGCCTTGCAGGTACTCCACGGGGTCCTTCGCCGGCAGCGCGGTGTGCGAGAGGACCGAGCACCAGGGCTCCGTGGTGAAGGCGCGGTCGTGCGTCGCGCTGGGGTCCAGGTGGGTGACCAGCGCGTAGGGCAGCTCGCCCGGCTTCGCCGCGCCCACCAGCCGCAGCCCGGCGCGGCCGTCGGTGAACTGCTTGAAGCGTTGCTCAGCGCCCGGATAGTAGGCCTTCCGCGTGGGCACCCGGGCCATGCCCTTGGCGAGCGCGTCCAGCAGCGCGCCTTCGGTCTCCCAGCCCTGCGGCGTCACCAGCAGCTTGCCGGCGTTGCAGTTGAAGGACGCGTTGTGGACGACCGTGCCGGCGAGGCTGCGCGCCTGGAAGCTGAGCTCCGAAGGCGAGTACGGCCCTGGCATCACGATGATGGGGCTGATGTTGCCCAGCTCTGCGGAGAAATCCTTCTTGAGCAGCGGCTCATCCTTCTGCTTGCGGGCCTCGCGCTCCGGGCCCGGCGGCCCCCACACCATCAGGTCGTACGTCTTGTCGGAGCCGGTCATGTGCACTTCATCCACCAGCGGGTGGTTGACCAGGCGCTCTCCCTCCGCCACGCCGCCGTAGACCACCGCGAGGTAGCCGCGTTCGATGGCAGAGCGGAAGGCGCGTTCAATGTGAGGCCCGAGGTAGGCGTTGACCGGGTTCATCTTGAGGATGCACGCGGTGCCCTCGACGAAGAGCTTCTGCAGGAGGTCGGTGGGCGGAATGGCGTTGATGTTGCCGCCGCCCAGCACCACGCACAGGCGGCCGCCGTGCGGGTGGCGGTAGAAGGCGGCCTGGTGCTCCTTGAGGTTCGCCGCGGTGATGCCCTCTTTGAGGTGCGCGTCCACCACCGTCTTCATCAGGAGCATGGCGTCCAGCGCGCTCGTCGGAAAGACGCGGACCGAGAGCCGGCCGTCGGGGAGGGTCTTGATGTGGCGCGCGTCCAGCCGCGGCGCGCCCGTCTCCAGGATGTCCTTGAGGCTCTGGTGCAACAGCCGCAGGTTCCGGATGACGCCGAAGGGGCCGGTCATCCACTCCTCGCCGGCCTGTGGGCCGTCCGGGTCAATGCCCTTGGCCCGGCATGCGTCCACCACGCTCGCCTCGGCGACCTCGTGGTAGCCCCGGCGCATCTGCTCCACCAGCTGCATGCGCGCTTCCAGCGAGAGCCGGACGAAGGCCCGGCTGCCCTCCTTCACGCGCTCCACCACCGCGTCCAGGGCGGAGGCGTCGGTTGCGGACGGGGCGGTTGCGACGACCATGGCGAGCTCCTGACCTCATCACGACATTTCTCCGCTGACCCCACACCGCCTAGCGCTCGAAGTCCAGCCCCAGCCCGGCACAGACGTACCCACCTCGGGAAAGTGACGCGTCTGGCTGCGGAAAGTCCGCCGTCCCCCCGGACACGAGCAGGTAGAGCGACGGGGCAAAGCGAAAGCGCCCTTCGACGTTAATCCCCAGCCGAGGCGTCACGCCCAGCCCCACGCCCGTCAGCCGGCCGGAGAGGACCAGCCGGTCCTCGAATGCCCGCAAGGCGAGCTCCACGTCCACCTCGGCGCGGCCGAAACTGAAGTACTCCCCGGACACCGTGAAGAACACGCGGGACATCCCCTTCGCGGGCAGCTCCGGGCCCGAGGAGAGCGCCATCTCCCCGTAGAGCGACCAGCTGTCGGGCAGCTCCTCCGCGGCCAGCGACAGGCTGCGGTCGCCGATGGCGCTGAAGCGGGAGAGCTCATACTGCGGGCCGATGAGGTTCTGCCGGAAGGTGGAGCCCTGACGGCGGCCCTCCAGCCGCCCTCCCAGCTGCAGCCCGGCAGGCCTCCCCTCCGCGGCGATGCCCACCAGCGCCCCCAGCGACGGGCGGCCCAACCGCGTCCCTATCCCGCCGACGAGGAAGAGCTGCGCGTCCGCGCTGCGCACCAGGCCCGCGTCCGCGTCCAGGTGCATCAGGCTCAAGGGCGCCGTCCTGCCACCCGCGTCTCCGAAGTCGTGCGCGCCGGAGAGCCCGATGTGGAAGCGGTCCGTCTCCAGCGTGGAGGCGCCCAAAAGCCGCCCGACGTCAATCATCACCTCCGCGGCGAAGAGGCGCGCAGCCAGCACGTCGCTGGCGAACACCTCCATCCGGATGGGGCCCAGAAACGCCCGGACATTCGCCGCCGCCGGGTGGTAGTCCGGGTTCTCCCGGTTGCTGTAGCGGTGCACCAGGTGCCCCGCGCCCAGCGTGTACGCGCGGACCGGGCCGGCGCGGACGGAGAACGCCGCGTCGTCCGGGAAGAGCCGCAGCTCCCGCAGCAGCTGGCCCAAGTCGCTGCGCTCGTCCCAGTCTTCGCGCCGGACAATTTTTCCGAAGTCGGTGTCCCGCTGCACCGGCGGCGTGTCGATGAGCCGCAGCGCCAGCGGCGCGCCCACCTCCAACCCGAAGGACTCGCCAATCTCGTAGCCCAACAGCGGCGTGACGACGCCGAAGACGTCCAGCCCGCCCTCGGGAGGCCCGGAGGGGAAGAGGGAGAGGGCCAGCTCCAGTGCGCCGTGCACGCGGGAGAGCGGCGGCGGCGGCGGGGGTGGGGGCGGCGGCGGAGGCGGCTGACCCTGCGGAGGAGGCGGCGGCGGTGGGCCCTGCGCTGGCGCGGGGACGCCGGGCGGCGGCGCGGGGGCGGCGGTGGGCGGGGCGACGACGGTGCCCTTCGGCAGCGCGCCCGGGCCCGCGGCGGGCGCCTCCGAGGGCGGCGCCACCACGCCCGACTGCACAGCCCCCGGGCCGGGCGCACCCGCATTCGGCTCCGCCTGGCTGGCGAGCCACAGCACCAGGCTGACCGCGAGGGGCGACATTCTCCGCCAATGTACCCGCCACGGCGGAGACACCGAATTTTCGGCAGGGCTTCTGTTGAGAGACAGCGAGCAGGCGGGCGCGTCAGCTGCGCGGGCGCTCGGCTTCGGTCAGCGGCGCCACCGGTGGCCCCTTGAAGCGGGACCCCATGTACGCGAACCAGTACACCGCTAAGAGCGCGAGCAGCCCGGCGAAGGTGTAGCCGGCAAGGGTGTTGGGCGGAATGACGAAGAGCACCATGAGAACGGCAATCCAGGCCAGGGCCACGCCGTTGATGAGCGTGGACCAGCCGCCCAGGTTCCAGGGCCCCCGCCGCGTCCAGCGCCCTGCCCTGCGCGCCATCAGCCCCAGCGCCACCGGCACGCCGTAGGACGCGTAGAGCGCGATGGTGGAGAGCGCGGTCATCGCGGTGTAGGCCGCGGCCCAGAGCGCCACGATGAAGGCCGCGCCCGCGGAGACCCAGACGGCCACGTGGGGGCTCTTGAAGGTGGGCGAGACGCGCGCAATCGCCCCGGAGAACGGCAGCCCGCCGTCGCGCGCGAAAGCGAAGAGCATGCGCGAATTGGAGGTGATGGAGGCCAGCCCGCAGAACCACATGGCGCCCAGCACCACCCAGATGAGCGCGTTGCCAATCCCCGTCCCCAGGCCGCGCTGCAGGACGTGGATGAAGGGCTTCTCCGCGGCGGCGGTGGTGGCGAGGTCCGGGATGGCCAGCGTCACCGCGAAGAGCATGGCGTAGCCGGCGACGCCGCTCACCGCGACCGAGAGGAAGATGCCCCAGGGCGCGTTGCGGCTGGGGTCCCGCGTCTCCTCCGTGACGTGGGCGCTGGCATCGTACCCGGTGAAGGTCCACGTCGCCTGCAGCAGGCCCACCAGAAAGCCGTACGCGGCGGGCCACGGACCGTGAAGCGACGGGCGCACGTGCTCCGCGGTGAAGCCCTGGAAGAAGAAGCCCAGCGGCTGCTTGGGGGCCAGGACGCTCAACACCGCGACGACGAGGGCCACGCCGGCCACGTGGTACCAGGCCGAGAACCAGTTGAGCAGTGACACCACGCGCACGCCGACGTGGTTGAGCACCGCGTGGGAGAAGAGGATGGCCGCGTAGAGGCCCAGCGTGACGGCGCGGGTGGCCGGCAGGCCAAGCATGAACACCCACGAACTCCGCCAGCCCGTAGTCGATGCCCGCGGTCACCGCGAACTGGCCGATGGTGTTGAGCCACGCGGTGGCGAAGCCGAAGCCCTTCCCGCCCAGGATGGAGGCCCAGTGGTAGAGCGCGCCCGCGGTGGGGAACGCGGAGGCCAGCTCGGCCAGGCTCGCGGCGACGGCGAGCGTCAGCACGGTCACCACCGGCCACCCCACGCCCATCACCCTCGGCCCGCCAAAAGACAGGCCGTGGCCGTAGAGCGTCACCGCCCCGGTCAGGATGGAGATGATGGAGAAGGAGACCGCAAAGTTGGAGAAGCCGCCCATGTCCCGCAACAGCTGCTGCGCGTAGCCAAGTCGGGCGAGCTCCCGGGCATCTGCGTCTTCCTGGGGCATTGCGCTCCACGCTATAGGCTCTGGCGCGCCATGTCCTCACTCCCGCTCGCCCGGCCCCGCTGCTCCGTCTTCATCGCCACCAGCGTCGACGGCTACATCGCGCGCGAGGACGGGCGCATTGACTGGCTGCACAGTGTGGACCGCCCGGGCGAGGACTATGGCTACCAGGCCTTCTTTGACTCGGTGGACGGCGTGGTGATGGGGCGGACCACCTACAACGCCGTGCTGGGCTTCGGCGGTGACTGGCCCTTCGCCGGCAAGCGGTGCGTGGTGCTCACCCACCGCCCGCCGCCGCCGCGCGCGACGGAGTCCTTCTCCTCGGAGACGCCGGCGGACCTGGTGGCTCGGCTGGGCCGCGAGGGGCTGCAGCACCTCTACGTCGACGGCGGCACCGTCATCCGGCAGTTCCTCGCCGCGGGGCTGGTGGACCAGCTGACGCTCTCGCTCGTCCCGGTCCTGCTGGGCGGCGGCATCCGGCTCTTCGATGCGGGAGCGGCGGAGTTGCCCCTGGTCCTCGAGGCGTCGCGCGCGTTCCCGTCAGGCCTCACGCAGAACCGCTACCGTGCCGCGCGTTCGCCTTGAGCCAGTCCTGCCGGTGGCTCTGGTAGGGTCCTGGGCGCCTCGATGTCGCTCCAAGAGCTCCTCTTCGCCGCCTACGCCTTCGCGGAGACCCATGCGTCCGCGGTGTTTGCGTTGTGCGTGCTGTTGCCGCTCTTCGGCGGGCTGGCCTGCGTGGTGCTTCAACGGCGGGGTGCGGCGGCGCTGGGCGGGCTCGGCCGCTTCACGGAGGCTCTCGCTGTCGTCGACGCGTTCGAGCAGGGCCGCAGCGCGGCGCTGTGGCGGACAACATTGCGGCGATGGGCATGGAAGAGCTAGCAAGCCTGGTCCCCGCGGAGCTCCGCAGGCCGCAGTTCGAGCTGCTGCTTGGCACGGCGCGCCCGGATGCGGGCACCTCGGACGAGAGACTGGCGAGCGACCATCGGGCTGCGCCTGGCACGCGCCCGGTACGTGCGGCACGAGGACGCCGCCGCGCTGGAGGCGCTGGACAAGGCGGTGCAGGAGCTGTTGCCAGACCGGATGACCTGGACGCTCCCCAGCATCCGGCTGCTGCGCGCCAAGGTCCTGGCAAGCCTCGGCAGGAAGGAGGAGGCGAGGAGTGAGCTTCGCTGGCTGGACGCGGTGTGGAGCGAAGCCGATGACGTCCCTCAGCGCAAGGAGCTCAAGGCGCAGCTCGCGGCGCTCCGGTGAAGATGTCTGTGTTTGCGACAATGCCGCGCGCGTCACGGCGAGACGCGACTCCGAGCGTAACCCCGCGTTGTGCTGAACGCAGAAGGCAGCTGTCCTTGAGGGAGCCGGGGCAGGCGGGATAGCGCGGGGCGGGGCCGGGGGGCGCCC
>JBGART010000025.1:0-127837 GCA_044230055.1 Myxococcaceae bacterium
CGGCTGCCCGCGCCGCTGCAGCCGGCGTCACAGCTGGTGACCCGGCGCGGCGTGCAGCTGCCCGTCCGCCAGTGGCGCCCCGGCGCAGGCAGCGCGGTGTCTGACGCGATGGCGCGCGCCGTCTCTCTGCTGGAGGCGGGCGCCAACGCCGCCGCGCTGACGTTGATTGACGGCGCGCGGGTGGGCGCCCCGCCGCAAGCAGAGCTGGAGCAGCTGCGTGCGCTGGCGCTGATGCCGCTGGGCTTCTCCGGCGAAGCCCTCGCCTGCGCCCGGCGCGCGGTGCAGCTGGCCCCGGAGAACCCGGCGCTCTTCCAGCTGTGGCTGGGTCTGTGCGCGCGCCTGGGGCTGTCGAAGACGCCGTTCTTCGAGCGGCTCCTGATGCAGCTGGACCGCGACGCCGCGGTTGAGCAGGAGCGGAACGTGGACCCCTTCCGCTTCCCGAAGGGCCCCGAGTACCGGCCCACGCTGGCCCACGCCGCGGACTACCTGGAGCGCGCGCACGGACAGGGCGTGGCGTTGGAGCGCACCTACGCTGCGCTTGCGGATGAGACGTCAAAGGCCCTGATGGTGGAGGTCACCGCCTTCCGCGCGCTGGGGCACCGGCGGGTGAAGCTGTCGCGCAACGACGCGAAGTACTGGGACGCGCTGGCGCAGGCGGATGGGCCGCTGGTGAAGGAGCGCAACGCCCTCTCCGGGCCCTTCGCCTTCCCCATGCACCGCTTCGACTTAAGCGCGGCGGGCTTCCCGCTCACCCCGCTCTCCGCGAGCAACGGCGTGGCGCTGCTCTTCCTGCTCAAGCAGTACGCCTTCTCGCGAGGCGGCGTGGAGATTGGCGCGCGCCCCGGAGACGTCGTGATGGACCTCGGCGCGTGCTGGGGAGACAGCGCGCTCTACTTCGCCCACCTGGTGGGGCCGACCGGGCAGGTGCAGGCCTTCGAGTTTCACCCGGACAACCTCGCGGTGTACCGGCGGAACCTGGAGCTCCACCCGGAGCTCGCCGGACGCATCCACCTGGTGGAGGCCGCCGCCTGGCACGCCTCGGGAGAGCGGCTCTCCTACCGCTCCTCCGGCCCCGGCACCCGCGTGACGGCCGATGGCTCCCAGGACAGCGTCGCCACCACGCTCAGCGTGGACGCTCTGGTGGACCAGCGCGGGCTGCCCCGCGTGGACTTCCTCAAGCTGGACATCGAAGGCTCGGAGCTCAACGCGCTCAGAGGCGCCGAGGCCACGCTGCGCCGCTTCCGGCCCCGGCTGGCCATCTCCGTCTACCACCGCGACTCCGACCTCGCGGAGCTCCCCGCCTTCGTGGAGCAGCTTGGGCTGGGCTACCGGCTCTATCTGGACCACTTCACCATCCACGCCGAGGAGATGGTCCTCTTCGCCATCGCCGGGTGACGCGCGCCGCCGCAACGAGCGCCAGCGCCAGTGCGAACATCTCCGGCGCTGAACCCGCGCCGCAGCCACAAGCCACGGAGAGCGAGCGGGGGTCGCCGCCGGCGTCATCCCCTCCCGCATCCGTGCCTGCGCCACCGTCGCTGGCACCTCCGCCATCCCCTGCGTCGCCTCCACCTCCCGCATCCTGGCTGCCTCCATCTCCGCCGCCCGCATCCCCCGCGAGCGCGGTGGCGGTGAACGTCACCACGCCGGCGCCCACCGGGTCGACGAGGCTGGCCTGGAACTGCTGCGGCCCGGGAGCACCGAGCGTGGCCACCGCGCTCGCCTGGCCCGCACCGGTCGTGGCGGCTGGCGTCGGCGAGGCGCTTCCACCTCCGACAGTGGGCAAGAAGGCGACGCGCACCCCGCTCGCGGCCGCACCGCCGGTCACATAGGAGACGCCCACCGCAAAGGGCAAGGCCAGCGCTGCGCCCGCAGTCCCGGTCTGCCCATCCCCCGAGACACGGACCAGCTGCACCGCGGTCAGCCCGTTCTGAGACGTGTTTCCATACGCGCCCAGGTCCGCGCGCTCACCATGCGGCGCGCGCTCCAGCGCGAAGCTGGCCGCGGGGTTGGCTGCGTCCAGGAACGGGCTGGTCGACGAATCCACCACGCGCACGCCGGCGGCGGTGAAGTGGCCGGCAGCCGATTGCAGATGCGAGTCCGTTGCGGAGACAAACAGCGGAGTACCCACGCGCGAATTCAGGTCCTGCCCGGCGCCGGCCTGCCAGCTGGCCAGCGTGGTGTAGCTCGTGCCGTTGTGTGTCCCCATCGCGACCGTGCCTGGAAAGGAATAGCCGTTGAAGTCGTAGGTCACCGCGATGCCGGCGGCGACATAGAACGCCGGCACGGACTCCGCCTGGATGATGTTGTTTGTGATGACATGACCGGTGCCGGAGAGGATGCGCACCTCCGAGCGCTGCGGGTCAGCGCTTGCAGTCAGGAAGTTGCCGCGAAAGGTGTTTTGGAAGACCTGCACATTGCTCGCAACCGCCCCGACGCACGCCGTCCCGCCCGGGCAAGACCTGAGGAGCAACGCCCAGGAGCCATTGCCGGCGATGACATTGTTGTGAATGGAGGCTCCGGCCGCGCCGGTACCGATGACCTCGATGGCGGCAAATTGACCGTTGAGCGACCACGCCACCATCTCGTTGCCCGCTATCTCCACTCCGCTCAACCCTGCGACGTAGATGGCCTGCGCCGCGTCGGGGCTGTTGTGAAAACGGTTGTTGGAGATGAGGCAGCGCGGGCTGCAACTGCCTGGGGCTTGATCCACGTCGATGGCGTTCGCCAGGACCCCGGGGAGCCCGTAGACGTCCACGCCGACGAACTCAAACCAACGGATTGCGGAGGTGTCGAAGATGCGAATGGCGCTGCCGCAGAACGAGAAGCTGGTGGAGCAGGTGACGTTGCCCATCCGGGTAATCCCAAATGACTCAAGCCGGATGCCCGGAACACCGACCGACACGCCTGCCCAGGCCGTGGTCTGCCCATCAAGCAGCGCCAGCGGGACGCCCACACCATCCAGCGCGGCGCGGCCATCCGGGCCTGTCGGCCCGGCGAACGTCAGGGGAACGCCAGCCACGCCCTGCTTGGCCACGTTGTCGAGGATCAGCACCGGCGTCGTCCCGGTACCGGTATAGGTCCCTGAGTTCAAATACACCGTGTCACCACCGGTCAGCGGCTTCTGGTCGTATGCATATTGAAGCGTTCGACAGGGCGCCCCGCACGTTCCACAGGCGGCGGTGTCCACCCCGGTGCCCATGACCGCGCAGCCGGGCATCGCCACGTCGCCCGCCGTCGACGCATCATTGACGTAATAGTTGGCGGCCCGGGCGGTGACCGGAGCGAGCGACACCAGCGCGAGCCACACTCCGAGGCGAAACACCGAGGCGTATCATCCCTGCTTTGCGCCTGAATTCACGGGCTGTGGGCGGATGTGGTTGAGACGCGCTATTTCAGTTTTAAAATCTGTATCAATTTCAGTCTGACTTGGCGCATTGCAGGACAGCGCCGTCAGCTGGAAAACAGGGCGTTGCGGCCACCTGCACCTACATCTCCCCAGTCAACTTCTCGATTGGAGCGGCTGCGAAGGTTGTCGCAAAGCCATTCAACGACTCCCGCGTTTGATTTTGACTCAAAACACCTCGGGTTCCGCCTGTGCGCTGACTCAAGAAACATCCTTCCGTGTCATCCAAAAGCGTCTGAAAAACGTTCAATTCGTTTCAAATATCTTGCGCGGGGATTCTCACCGTGACATTCAGACGCCCCCTCACGAGCACCCCGGGATACTGGTGGCGAGCTGTCGGGACAGCATCCGGCGTTTGGCTAACGGGCGAACCTTTCCTGTGGTTCGGGGTGAGGAAATGCCCGCGGGAGGAAACCTCTCCCCGCTGCTACGCCCGTCGTCGCCGTCGCTCCGCAGCCCGGCGCGACGGGCGAGGCGTCAGCTCTTCCTGAACTTCAAAGGCGGGACGGGGAAGACCACCCTGTCGACCGCGTATGCGTATGGGCTGGCCGCGCGCGGCTATCGGGTGCTGGTGCTGGACCTGGACGGCCAGGCGCACGCCACCCGGTGCCTGGGTTACACGGCGTCCGCCACGCGGCGCACGCTCTTCGATGTGTTGGTGGGGGGGAGGCCGTTGCCGGAGGTCATCATCGCCAGCCGCGGTTCGCCGTCGCTGGCGCTGGTCCCCAGCAGCCTGGAGATGAGCGGGATTGACGTCTCGCTTGGCCGGCAGCGGGACCGCAACCTCCGGCTGCGGGCGGCGCTGGATGAGATTGATGGGATGTTTGATTTCGTGGTGATTGACCCGCCGCCGTCGTTCAGCCTGCTCAACCTGAACGCGCTGCTGGCCACCACGGACCTCATCATCCCGGTCCTGCCGGACTTCCTGTCCTTCGACGGGGTGCGGATGCTGGTGGAGACGCTGGCCGCCATTGAGCGCCGGCTGTCGCATGACATCGAACGGATGTTTCTGGTCGTCAACGGCTACCACTCGTCGACGAAGGTGGCGCGGGAGGCAATGGCGGCGCTGCAGCGCCACTATCCGGACCAGCTGCTTGGCACGCGCGTCCGGGCGTGCACGGAGTTCGCGCGGGCGGCCAGCGTAGGCCGCACCGTCTGCGAGACGGCGCCTGAGTCTCAGGGCGCCCGAGACACCAGCGCGTTGATCGAAGAGGTCCTGTTTCTCCTGCGACAGCCGACCGAGGTGAGAAATGCCGCGAGCTCCGAATGACCTGAAGAGCGCCTTCGACCTCAACGTCCCGCGGGTGAGACCGCTCCTGGCCGCCCGCCTGGGCCAGGGAGAGCCGCCCTCGCAGTCAGAGTCGGAGGAGCCGTCGGACGCGCCGCAGCTGGCGCTGCTGCACCCCGAGCGCGCGGTCAGCGCGCCGCCGCCCCCTCCCCCACGCCGGGAGAGCGGCGAGTGGCCCCAGCCCCCACCCGCCAGCAGCGAGCTGCGGGTGGCCTGCGCCGAAGAGGCGAAGCTGCAGAGCGCGCTCACCCAGGCGCGCGCCGCGCTCATCCGCACCTCTGTCGAGGTGAAGGCCATGCTCCAGAAGGTGGAGCTGGGCCAGAAGCAGCTGGCCGAGAAGCAGGCCCGCCTCCAGGAGCTGGTGGCGGAGATTGAGAACCTCGAGCAGGGCCGTGCCGCCGCCGCGAGCGCCAAGGAGGCGCTGGAGGCGCTGGGCAAGCACTTCGGCCGCCGCGGGCCGTAGCTTCCTCACAGAGAACGACCGCCCGTGACGCGTCCGTTGCGGGTGTTTTGCCGTTCTTTCACGCGGCCGCCCCGGAGGCGTTGCAGGCGCTCTCTAGGCTTGTCGGCATGCTCTCCCTCTCCCGTCAAACGCTGAGCCGCGCGGAGCTCGCCGTGGCCTACGCCCTGGTGCTTCTCGCGGTGGCCGTCGTCCGTCTCTTCACCCGTACCGGCCGGGGGGAGCCCGCCCCGGCGTGAGCTGACGACCCGTCATTCTCTGAACGCTCTGTCGCACCAATCGCACGCGGCGCGGGTAAGGTGCCAAGCCCCATGGCACCTCTCACTCGCGCCGAGTCCAGCGGCTACAAGGAGACGTCGCTGCACGCGGACGTCCTCGCGTTCCTGTCCCAGCTGTCGCATCCCTTCCTGCACCGGACGTCCTTCGGCGTCAGCCCGGAGGGCCGGGAGCTGCCGCTGCTGGTGCTCTCCACCCACGGCGTGAAGACGCCCGAGGACGCGCGGCGCAAGGGCCTGCCGGTGGTGCTGGTGCTCAATGGCATCCACGCCGGCGAGGTGGAGGGGAAGGAGGCCAGCCTGATGCTGGTGAGGGACCTCCTCGAGGGAAAGCACCCGGGCCTGCTGGAGCGGGTGACCCTGCTGGTGGTCCCCCTGTTCAACCCGGACGGCAATGACCGGATTGACCCGAACCACCGCGCGCTGGACCTCGCCAAGCTCTCTGGGCAGCTCGGCCCCGCCAGCGGCGTGGGGACGAGGACCAACGCCTCCGGCGTCAACCTGAACCGCGACTACCTGCGCCAGAGCGCCCAGGAGATGCGGCTCTTGCAGTCGGGCGTCTTCCAGCCCTGGGAGCCGGACCTCACCGTCGACTGCCACGCCACCAACGGCTCCGTGCACCGCTTCCACCTGACGTACGACGTCCCGCATCCGGTGGACAGCTGTCGGCCGGAACCCATCACGCTGATGCGCGAGGAGATTTTGCCGGAGCTCACGCGACGGGTGCGCGCGAAGAGCGGGCGCGAGACGTTCTTCTACGGAAACTTCGTGGAGGACGAGGGCGGCACCGGCGAAGGCTGGATGACGTACACGCACCACCCGCGCTTCGGCGGCAACTACCGCGGGCTCACCGGCCGCTGCGACGTGCTGTTTGAGGCGTACGCGTACCTGCCGTTCGAGGAGAGGGTGGCCACGACGTATGAGCTGCTGCGGGAGCTGCTCGGCCTCGCCGGGGAGAAGGGCACCGCCATCCAGGCCGCGGTCCACGCCGCGCGCACGCCGAGGCAGCGCATTGCCGTGCGCTACCGGCTGGAGGCGCACGCCACGCCGGCGCGGATTCTGACCCGCGCGCCCCGCACGCTGGAGGGCGCCCCGGCAGAGCGGACCTTGCCGCACCTGGCGCGCTTCGTCGGCACCACGCTGGTGACAAGGCCCTGGGCTTACGCGGTGCCGGAGCCGGTGGGGCGGCTGCTCGCGCAGCATGGGCTGAAGGCGCAGGTGCTGGCCCGCACCACGCCCGCCGCGGTGGAGCTGCCCATCATTGAACAGCTGCGCGAAGCGGACGGCCGCGCCATCCTCGAGGCCGCTGGCGAGGTGCTGGTCGCCGCCCGACACGAGGAGACGACGCAGCACCTGCCCGCCGGAACCTGGCTGGTGGAGACGGACCAGCGGCTGGGCGCCATCGCGGTCTATCTCTGTGAGGCGGAGAGCGATGACGGCCTCATCGCCTGCGGGCTCATCCCACGGCCGCAGCCGGGCGACCGGTTCCCCGCGCTCCGGGTGGTGGAGCCGCTGGAGCTCTGAACGGGCACGGTTATTCGGAGCGCGCGGTCAAGCGCGCGGGACCGCCGCCTTCGCACTGGACCTCGGAGCCGGGTTGAGCCGGATCCGGAGCGAGGCAGACCACCGCGCGGCCGCAGCCCTCCGCCATCCAGCTTTGTGATTGCTGGTGCTGTTTCACGCTGACGAGGTGGCAGTCGAGCGCGAGCTGCGCTTCGTGGCGGATGCGCCCGGCGAGGCAACCGGTGCTGAGCGCCAGGGCGCCCACTGCGAGGAGGACTCGATTCATCCCGGGTGATGGAGCAGGCGACGTGCCGCGCTCAAGCGCCTGTTTCCGCTTGAACGCACTGTGTCGTGGAGTGGTGCGACCAGGCTCCAGCCGTCTGGGCTTGCGTCGGGCCCGCGTTCGCACACTCAAACCAAACGACGTGACCGCTTCGACCCGCGCCGGGCGTTTCTTTTCCGCAATGAACGTCCAGCCCTGAGAAAGGGGCGGACCTCGCCCAGGAGCGCCGTCTTGAAGTGGAGGCACACCGTGTTGTCGTCAGCGTTGTTGTTGGTCCTGTCCGCCGGGTGCAACACGGTCCGGTATCACACCAATCTGCCCGGTGGAGGCGGGCGCCGGCAGGAGACGGCGTCGTTCTTCCTCTGGGGATTGGTGGGCGAGAAGGTCGTCAACCTCGACGCGGTGTGCCCCTCTGGCACGGCGCGCTGGCAGAACGAGAAGACCTTCCTCGACGGCTTCCTCGAGGTGGTGACGCTGGGCATTTACACGCCGCGCACCATCACGATGGAGTGCGCCAGCCCCGTGGTGGCGCCGGCGCCGGTAGGTGCGCCATGAAGCCCTCGCGCCTCGCGTTGCTCCTGTGCGCCGTGATGTTTACCGGCTGTTTTCATATCCGCTACGTCCGGGAGGTGCGGGCGGAGGAGACGCCCGCGTACGACAGCTGGCACCACAGCGCCATCTGGGGGTTGGTCAACCTCTCCGGCGATATCAATGTGAGCCAGGCGTGTCCTCAGGGCATCGCGGAGGTTGAGAACGAGGTGACGTTTCTCAACTGGCTCGCCTCGCGCGCGGTGCAGGGCGCGGTGGCTACGCCCATTGCGCTCGCCACGCGCAGTGCTGAACGGCCGACGGGCTATGTCATCCCCATCGAGCTCTGGTCGCCGCAGACAGTTCGCGTCACATGTGCCGCGCCTGTGAAGTGAGGGGCGGAGGCAGAGCTGGGTGAATGGTCGGGGACGGGCTTCGGGGGAAGGGGGCTCGGGGCTCGGGGCTCGGGGCTCGGGAATCGGGGCTCGGAACGTCCCGGGTAGGGTCCTCGGTTTTCGTTGCCGCGTTCGCGTTCGCGTTCGCGTTCGGGCCCGGGTTCGGGAAAGGGTTCGGGCCCGGGCCCGGGCTCAGGGCGCAAGGCGGATAGGCGGGCGTATGCGTCCCTGAACCCTTCCCCCTTCCCCCTTTCCCCTTCCCGAAGCCGAACCCCTGCCCGCACCCGGGCCCGAACGCGAACGCGAACGCGAACGCGGCAACGAAAACCGAGGACCCTACCCGGGACGTTCCGAAGCCCGACCCCCGTTCCCCGAAACCCGTCCCCGAAACCCGTCCCCGAAACCCGTTCCCCGAAACCCGAAACACCATCCCCCGAAGCCCGAACGTCGTGGCACCTCAGAACGTCCACCCCAGCGCTCCGGCAAGCAGCCAACCGGAGCCACTGCGGTCCTCCGCCCACGTGCCATCAACCCCCTGCTCGCGAGCGGAGGCCGTGAGCAACGGCCCGGTGCGCAGCGAGTACCCCCCCTCAACCCGCACGGTGAACCCCGCGCGAGCCAGCCACTCGACTCCGCCCACCGCCTGCGCCACCAACGTCGGCTCGTAGTACCGCTCCTGCCCCATCAAGAGCGTCAACCCCCCGCCCACGAACGGCGTCACCTGCGTCTCCAGCAAATTCCACCGAGCCCGCAAGCCCAGCGCCGGCCCAGTCCCCATCCCCACGCCGAACGCCACCTGCACGGCCACCGACGGCCGGGCGTTGTACGAGAGCCCCACCCCAATAAGCCCGGCGGAGCCCTTCCACCCGCCCTCCACGGTCAGCCCCACCCTCCGCTGCGCACGCACGGGCTCCTCCGCCCGCGCCCCCGCTCCGGCCAACAACGAAGCGAGAACCACCGCGCGCCGCACGCTCACACCTCCCACAGAAAGCAGAAGCCGACGGTCATCCCCACCGAGCGGGCTCGCACGCGGTAGGTGAGCGAAGCCATCCCGTCGATGAAGAACGTGTCAGTCACCTGGAAGCGCAAGAGCGGCAACTCCCCCAGGCCCAACGTCTGCACCCCGCCTACGCCCACCGTGGGGTCGCTCTCATCCAGCGGCGCACGGTTCCCAGCGCGCCCATTGCGGATGACGTTTTCGCTGACCGACACGCCGAAATTCACTGCCAGCTGCGGGGTGAACGCGCGGGATACACCTACGCTGCCGGTCAGCCGCCACGTCACCGGCGCGAAGAAGCCGGAGGTACCGACGGACATGTTGCTGGTGAAAACCAGCGTGGCGTTGACGGCCCGGTCCGCGGAGGACCACCAGCGCGCGCCGCCGCCCGCCATCAGCTGGAACCCCACGCCGATGTCGTGCTGGGGGACGAACAGCTGCAGCCCCGTCAGCCCGCCGAACACCACCGGCTCCACCTGCTCGCGCTCGCCGAAGCGGTACTGAAACGCCGGCAGCGGCACACTCCACTGCAGCCGGTCCGTCACGCCATACGCGACGGAGTTGGGCAGCGCGAGGTGCTGCAGCCCGGAGAGCGGCTCCACCGGACCTTCCAGGTCGCGGTAGCCCACGCCCATCCGGAAGCGGAACTCCCGGGCCCGCAGCGTGGTGCGCAGCACGGCGACCTCCTGAAAGCCCTTGGTCTCCAGCCGCGTGAGGCGGACGGGCTCCAGCGTGCCTTCGTCCACCTCCTGCGAGGCCTGGGAGATGACGGTGAAGGAGCGCGCATAGATGTCCAGCGGGGAGACGCGCCGCACGAGGTAGCGACCGGCGGGGAGGACCAGCTGCAGCGTGCGGCTGCCCTCGTCGGTCTGTAAGACGACGCTGCCGGACTCCAAGTCCACCAGCGTGAGCGGGCCTCGCCGCTGCCGCACGGTGAGCGTGCTGTGGCTGCGCCGCAGGCGCGAAAGCGGCAGGTCATTCCGCCCCCGCAGCTGCATGTCGAACGACGGGTGCTGCGCCGCCCCCGCAAGGAGGCTGGAGTCCCGCACGGTCTGCTCGCGCGCGTAGCTGTACGCCTCGGAGAGGGACACCTCGCCGTCGCTGGAGGTGTCCGCCGCGCCGCGCAGGCCGGTGATGAAGTGGTGCGTAAAGAAAGAACCGCCGAGCGCATCCGATTCGTGCGCGTCCTCGGTCCCGGAGCTGGAGGCGATAAGCACAGAACCCTCCGCAGTCAGCTGCAGCGGGAGCTGAAGGTCGAACGGCTCCACCTCGCGCAGCCCCTTGGTCCGCGTCCACGCCCCGCCCCGGCAGGCGTCCACAATGCCCACCCTCACCTTGGCGGGCAGCCGTTCAATGCGCTCGCGCAGCAGCGCCATCGGCAGCCGCGCGCCGCCCGGGTAGACCGCCGCCTCGTCCGCGTGCCCGGAGTAGAAGAAGACCAGCAGGCTGTCGCCGTCCCACGCCTTCAGCGCGGCCTCGGCGTCCTCCAGCGCCTGGAGCAGCGCCTCGGGCGACGGGTCCAGCAGCAGCGCCACGTCGCCGGATGCGAACTGGCCCACGTCCCTGAGCGCCGCCGCCATCCGGCGGGCGTCCGAGTGCGCGTAGCGCAGCTCCATCCGCCCCGGAGCGGCGCCGTTGGCGCCCACCACCACCGCGACGCGGCGAGCCCCGGCCTCCGGAGAGGTGGCGAGCAGGAGCGCCGTCACGGCCACCGCGAACGTCAAGGCGCGCCCGCCTCCACCGGAAGGCGCAGCTCCACCGCCAGCTCGTCACCCGCCGGAATCCGCGACCACCCAATGCCTCCCAACCCCCCGGCGTGGAACACCACCCGCACCGTCTCCACCCCGGCGTCCGCCAGCTCCCAGGCCACCGGCGTCAGCGTCTCCGGCTCGGTGAGCGCGCCCTCCCACAGCGTCTTGCCTCCCGCCACCACCTCCGCGCGAGAGAACGCCCCTCGGGAGAGCCGCAGCCGGATGCGGTCCCCTGGCCGGAGCGCGCCCTCCCCCAACCAGACGAACGCGGGCGCCTCGCCGCGCTTGACCAGCACGGCGGCGCCGGGGCCGCCCTTCGCGCGGGTCTGCGGCGCATCCGGCCCGCTCAAGCCGACAACGGCAACGATGGCGCAGACGGAAGCCAGCGCCAGCGCCTCTACCCACCGGACGCGCAGCGCCAGCCAGCTGCGGCGCGGTGCGGGGAGGGACGCGCGCACCCGCATGGACGGCGGCAGCGCCGGGCGGACCGAGAGGGCCCTCAGGTAGTCGCTGCAGCGGAGGCAGCCGGCCACGTGCGCGGCGACGTCGCCGTCCGGCCGGCGCGCCAGGTGGTGACGGTCCAGCGCCATCGTCGAGGGGTGGCTCATGGCAGGGCCTCCAGCGCCACGCGCGCGTCGAAGCGCTCCAACAGCCTTCGGACCGTGCGCTCCGACACGCGCAGGACCTGCGCAATCTCCTTCTGCTCCAGCCCATCCAGCCGGCTCAGGATGGCGGCGGCCAGCGCGTCGTCCTCCCCGCCCGCTTGCGCCAGCTGGTGCAGCCGCTGCCGGGCGGAGACCTGTGACTCCAAATCCGCCCCACGCGTAAGCGGCGCCGGGGCCAGCCGCTCCCGCACCCGCCGACGCCGGAGCCGGTCAATCGCCAGCCGGGTGCTCGCGCGGTAAACCCAGGGCACCACCTCGTCCGGCCGGTCCAACAGTCCCCGCGCCGTCTGCCACAGCCGCAGGAAGGTCTCCTGCGCCACGTCCATCGCCTCCGCCTCGTCCTCCAGCATCCGCCGGCACTTGGCGGCGATGAGGGGAGAGCAGTCCGCGTAGGCGGATTCCAGGCGGTCTTCGTCCTGCTCGGCGGGCACGGCGGCGGAACTAAGCGCAGAGGGGCAAGCGGAGTCCATCTGCCCGTGCAACGCGCGAGGCCCTCTCCACCGGCCAAATGCTTAGACCGCCACCTCCACATCCATCCGCGGCTCCGACCGGGAGGGGGGCGCGGGCGGGGGGGTGACGTCCGAGCCCTTGAGGACGTAGACCAGCTCCCGGGTCAGCTCCTCCAGTCGCTGCGCCACCTTGCGGACCTCGCCGGTGGAGGCAAGCTGGGCGGCGCTCTCGCCCCGGGCCTGGTCCACCACCTGGAGCAGCTGGCCCATCGCCGCGCTCTGGTGGGCGGAGCTGGAGGCAATCTCTCCAACCAGGCGGGTGAAGTTCATCATCGTGTCGGAGAACCGGTGGATGTGCTCCACCGCCACGTTGGCGTTGCCGTCCGCCACGCCCGCCTTCTGCTCGCCCTGGGAAGCGTCATCCACCGCGCGGGTATTGGCCTGCTGAATCTCCTGGATGATGGAGCGCACCTCGGAGGCGGACTCCTTGGAGCCCTCGGCCAGAGACCGCATCTCCTGCGCCACCACTGAGAAGCCGCGGCCCTCGGAGCCGGCGCGGGAGGCTTCGATGGCGGCGTTCAGCGCCAGCAGGTTGGAGCGCTCCGCCAGCTTCGCCACCGTCCCGGCAATCTCGCCGACCGTCTTGGCGCGCTCGGAGAAGAGCCGCACCGCTTCGCCGGTGCCCAGCATCTGCGCGCTCACCAGCCGCATGGACGCCCGCGCCTCGGCGATGGCCTGGGTGGCCGCCGTGGCCTCCTCCTCCGCGCGGCGCCGCTGCCGTGAGAGCGCGTCTGACGTCTGCGAGGAGAGGTTGGACTCGTGCTGCAGCGTGCTGGCCAACTCGCGCGCCTTGGCCAGCGAGTTGACCACTTCGTTCGCCGCGGCGGTGTGCTGCACCGTCGCGTCCGCCAGCCAGGCCACCGCGTCCTGCACCCGGCCGCTCGCGCCGCGCAGCCAGAACAGGTACTCCTCGAAGCGCCGGACGTAGAGCCGGCCCACGCCAAACGCCATCGTCGCCGCCACGCCCAACAGCGCCGCGCAGACCAGGAAAGTGAGCTGCACGGAGGTCCGGGTGCGACTGAGCGCGCGGCCGGTGGAGATGCGGACCTTCACCACCCCCAGGCTCTTGCCCTTGTCGCTGAGCGGGCGGCGCAGCCAGAAGTCCTCCGCGTCCGGCTCCAGGCCCTTGTTCGCCCGCGCCCACGTGCTGCCGTCCTTCGCGAGGATGACCACGTCCGCGATGTCCGGGTCCTCCAGCACCTGCGCCAGCACCGCGTTGGCGCTCTCCACGTCGTTGGCCTGGACTGAGCCCGCCACCGCGCTGGCGATGAGGTCCGCGTCCGCTTCCCCGGCGCGGCGGACGAGCAGGTGCGGGTCCTGCTCCGGGCGCGAGAGGCTCAACGCGCCGAACGCCACCACCAGCCCCGCGAAGGAGCCCAGCGCCCACGTCAGGGAGCGCCATCGCGCCCGCTCCGCTTCCTGGTCCCGCGGCGGCGGCGGCCGGCCGGGGACGCGGTCGCCCTCGGTCCGCGCCCGCGCGCGGCGGTCGCTGAACAGGTGGGCCACCAGCTCTCCCAATTGCTTGCTGGTGGAGCGGATGGCCACCGTGGCCTCGTCCTGCTCCGCCACCGAGCGCGACGCCACCTGCACCGCGTCCCCAATCTGCGTGCTCACCGCGGTCTGGCCCTCGCCGCGCATGGCCACTTCCTTGGCCAGCATCGCCATCTCGGACGCCACGCTGGCGAAGGCGCGCATCCGCGAGAGGGCCCGGTCCATGCGGGACACGCCGCCCTGGATGCCGGACGCGCTCTCCTCCGCGCCTGAGAGGGTGCGGGCCAGCGCGGACTGAATCTCGCTGATGATGCCGCGCACCTGCGTGGCCGCTCGGTTGGAGCCTTCGGCCAGGTTGCGCATCTGCTGCGACACCACCGCGAAGCCGCGCCCGTGCCCGCCGGCCCGCGCCGCCTCCATCGCCGCGTTGAGGGCGAGCAGGTTGGAGCGCTCCGCCAGCACCTGCACCTTGCCGGCAATCTCGCCGACGGCCCGCGCGCGCTGGGACAGGCCGGCCAGCGTCTGGTCGATGACGCCCATCTGGTCCCGGAGGCTGGAGGTGGCCGCGCTGGCGGCCTCCACCGCGCCGATAGCGGAGCCGGAGAGTTGTTCGGCCTGCTCGCCGGAGGCGACCAGGTCTCCCGCGCGCTCGGCGGACTGGGCCGCGGCCTCGCGCGCCTCCCGGATGGTGTGCTCCATCTGGGAGAGCCCCATCATGCTGTCGGAGACAGAGCGGGCCTGGCGCTCGGTGGCGGCGCCGAGGTCCCGGATGAGGTCCTGGAAGGAGCCGGATGCGCGGCGCACGGAGGCGAAGAGCGCTTCATAGACCGCGCCGTAGCGGCGGGCGACGGAGTAGGCCAGCACGCAGGCCAGCAACACCCCGCCCAGCACCAACACCCCGGTCTGCGCCGAGCGCCGCCGGAGGGCCTTGAGGCCCTCGCCCTCGGCGAAGCTGGCGTACAGCTGCATGCCGTCCTTGCTGGGGAGGTTCACCTTGACGTGCACGCGCCCGTCGGCGCTGACGAAGCCGTCCTCGTCCGCCTCCGGCGGGAGGCGGTTGAGCAGCTCCCCCACGCCGGCGCGCTGGTCGCCGCCCGGGCCCAAAAGCGCCAGGGCCACCAATTCGTCCTCCCGCTTGCCCACCGCCAGGAGGGGCGCCAACGCCACCCGCGCCTTGGCCGCGTCTCCCGCCGAGGGGGTGATGGCCGCGGCGAGCAGCGCGGTCACGTCCCGCGAGCGCTGGACGAGCTGCTTCTGCGCCCGCGAGCGGACCTGAGTGGTGCCAATCCACAGCCCAAGGAGCAGCGCGAGGGAGAGCGGCGCGCAGACGAGGACCAGCGCCCGCCTGAGCTCACGCTGATGGCTGCTCTGCTGAAGGCCCCCGACGCTTGCCCCGCTCACGAGGCGACCAGCTTCACGTGGTCTGAAGGAGGGATCAACCTTCCGTTCATGTCGGCGTTCCGCCCACGCCCCCTCCGGGTGCCGGCGCGGGGCCCGCCGCTGGGACGGGGGTGGCGCGCGGCGGCCGGGGCGGAGGCGGCGGGGGCAGCTTCCAGGCGCCGCCCGTGCTGAAGGCGGTCCACGCCCACTTCACCCACCGCAGGAGGCTCAAGGCCAGCCAGAGCGCCCAGGCCAGCATCACAGCCCGGTAGACCAGGAGCGGGACGGAGAGCATCCACCCGCTTGGGAGGGTGGACCCGCTGCGGTCCTGGAACCAGCGCAGAAGGCGATTGGAGGAGCCGTTGCCCATCACCTGCATGTCCGGGCTCCCCAAGAGCCCCTGGTAGATGGCCGCCGCCAGAAGGGCCACTGCGACAAATGTCCAGCCAATGATGAGCAGCTGGCGCACGTCGTACAGCGCGGCGCTCCACTTGAGGCCGGGCTCGTACGTCTGCCGCCATCCGAGGAAGAGCAGCCAGCCCGCCACCACCGCGGCGCCCACCACGTGCAGGGTGGAGAGCCCAATCCCCAGAAGCAGCCACTCCCAGCTGCGCAGCGGCGTCAGCCGCACCCGCCCCAGGCCCACCGCCACCATCGTGAGGACGATAAAGAGCGACCAGAAGAGGACAGCCGGCCCGGTCCGCGGTCCCCCGGCGAAGAGCACCCAGCGGTCCGCCGGCACGTGCAGCGTCACCTCCGCATTCACGTTGGGCGCCCCGACATCCACTGCCGGCGTCACGAAGCGCGGGCCCAGCCCCTGCGTCTGCCGCCAGGTGAGCACCACCACCTGCGCGCCCGGCGAGGTGGGCAGGGTCACCTTGTCCTTCTCCTGCCGGATGGGCTGCACCGTCCCGTCCACCGTGACCGACTGCAGCACCGCGTTGGGTGGCAGGGTGAGGACGTGTTGCCCACCCCGGCTGCTGCGCAGGACAAGGGTGAGCGTCACATCCGTGGCGCGCAGGCCGGGGGTCACCTCGAGGACGGTGTGGTCCACCGTGAGCGTCTGTCCCGGGATGCCCGCAGGGCGGGTGATGTCGATGGTGACGCGCTCGCCCGGCCAGGGCCGCCACAGCGGGGTGCGCGCCTCCTGAGCGCCCTGCTGGTGGACCACCGGGATGCCGGTGAGCGCCACGTGCCAGACGGGGCTGGCGTCCAGGCGCCAGAGCTCCGTCCAGGGCAGCCCCTCCGGGGCGACGAGCGTCAGCCGCGGCTGCGTCTGCAGCACGGAGCGCCAGGAGGCCTCCGTCTGCGAGGGCCCCATGTTCACCAGCGCCTTGCCTCCCACCACCCGGACGTCTGCAGTGGTGACGGACTCGCCGGCGAGCAACGGCACCTCCAGCACCACCGCCGCGCCCGGGGGAGACACACGGGAGACTTTCGTCTCCACCTCCCAGGTGAGGCCCAGCTGGAGCACGCGCTCCACCCGCACGAACGGCGGCAGCGCGCCCGGCTGCAGCGCGGCGCCGCCCTCGTCGCTCCCCCTTCGGGTGCGGGTGAGCTGCAGGTTGTCGTCCGCCAGCCCGTCCTCGTGCAGGCCCTCCAGCGTCCAGCCTTCGGTGCGCGCCTCCACCCGGTGCGGCTTGAGCGGCAAGGGCAGCTGCACCACCTCGCGGTTGGGCAGCCGGCCGGAGAGGAGAATCTGATGGCTGCCAGGGGTCAGCTCAATCCAGAGCACGCCGCCTTCGCCGCGGAGCAGCCCCTTCGCGCTCTGCCCGTCGAGCAGCACCTCCTCCGGCACCCAGTGCGCCGCGCCGCCGGGCAGCGGGGCCGCGGTGTGGGCCGCCGCGTCGATGCCCACGCGCACCCGCAGCGTGCTGCCCGTGGCCTCCAGCGACAGGCGAGAGCTGGACGCGCAGGCGGGCGCGCACTCGGGCTGCTGGAGCAGCCGGTCCTTGAGCTCGCCCAGAAGCGCCGGGGTGACCGGGACGGCGTCGGCCTCGTCGTGGACCTGGGCCTGGGCCTGCGCCTGGGCCTGTCCGGGGGCGAGCGCGCCCGCCGCCAGGAGCACCGCCAGCAGCGCCGCCGCGCCCTTGGACGCCTTGAGCCCGCGCGGCCAGAAGTCGCCCGGGAAGCGCAGCAGGCACAGCGCCAGCACCGCGATGAGCGCCACCCGCAGGAAGGCGAGGACGACGTTCACGCCAGGGGAGAGCAGGTACAGGTGCAGCCGCTGGTCCTGCTCCACCGGACCGCTCCAGCGCAGCGCCAGCTGCGTCCAGTCCCAGCTGGGCTGGCCCGGGCCGGTCTGCACCATGGAGTTGGGGTCATAGGTGGCGAAGTTGCCCTGCTGCTGCGCAGGCTCGCTCCGGTTCTGCTTGAACCCGTAGGCGTCCTTGGCGCCGCCGCGCCCGCCCTTCGCGCTCCGTTGAAGGAGGTTCGAGCTGGCGCCCAGCATGCCGGACTCGTCCGTGTCCGAGTCCGCCCAGGAGCGATACCCCTCGCTCACCTGCACGTCCGGCCGGGCGAGCACCGGGTACATCCCCTCGCGCACGTGCTGCACGAGGAACGGGACGGTGAGCAACACCAGCACCCCCAGCGCGACGCCGCGCGCCCCCTTCGCCGCCAGCCGGACCTTCCCCTCCGGGATGACCCGCACCAGGGCTTCCGCGGCGAGCACCGCCAGCCAGCTCCACTTGGGCGCGTCATCCTCCGGGAAGGTGAGCGTCAGCGTCACCAGCGCCAGGGCGCCCCACCCCCACCCGAAGAGCCGCCCCACCGCCAGCGAGGTGATGAGGACAAGGAACAGCTCCAGCAGCGTCCAGTGCTTGAGCCAGGTCTGCGGCACGTCGTCCACGCCCGCCGCGTGGAGCAGCCGCCAGCCGGCGGGCAGGTGCAAGGTGGCGGAGACCTGGTGGAAGTCGTGCGCCCAGCCCACCGCGGGCACGTGGGTGACGTCGCCCTCTACGCGGCTGTCCGCGCTCACCTGGACCTGGCCCTGGCGGACCTCCACGCCGGCCGGAGACTCGGGCGTCAGGCGGGTGATGAAGACGTCCCGGCCGGAGACGGAGACGCGGCCCAGCTGGGTGGGCGCGGCCATCTCCAGCCGCCAGGCGCGGTTGAGCCGGCCGGTGAGCACGTCAGACGCGGTGTAGCCCTTGCCGTCGAAGTCCAGCCAGAGGTGGCGGCTCAACGTCAGCTGGTCCGGCGCGGGGTCCGAGTCGCCGCGGCGCTGCTCGACGAGCTTCAGGGTGTCCTTGAGCCCCATCGGGTACGCGGGCAGGCGCTTCCACTCGTCCGGCAGCGAGGTCTGCTGCGGGTCGATGGCGGACACGCCTTCAACGGTGGTGAGCCGCAGGTCGGCGCGCGCCTCGAAGACCCAGATTTCCTCGCCCTCGCGCCACGGCCCGTCGGGCTCCGGCCGGGTCAGCGCGTTCTTCGGCCCCTCGCCGCGCGCCACCAGCTCCACGGTCCACGTCCCGGGGCGGACCTGGACGCGCAGCCGGCTGTCGCGCTCCACCCGCGCGGGCAGCGGGCTGGTCAGCTCCATGGGCACGAAGCCCTCCGGCAGCGCCTTGCCCAGCAGCACCTCGCGGTTCTTGCCGGAGACGTTGAGCGTGATGCGGGTGGTGAGCAAGAGCGGCAAGTCGTCGGTCACCTTGCGATGGACGAGGAGCTCCAGCTTTTCGCCCTCCTGCTGCTCGGAGACCTTCTGCAGCCACACCTTGCCCTGCTCGTCCCGGTTGGGGACCTCCACCACCGCGCCGCGCAGCGTGAGCGAGAGCAGCCCGGTGGCCGGCGAAATCTGCAGGGACTCCGGCAGCGAGTCCCAGGCGAAGGCGCCGCTGACCGCGTGGTCCCCCTTGGCGAGGTAGACGTGCGGCGCCCCGCCCCGCTCGGTCACCACCGCCGCCGCGCCGTCCACCCGGACCTCCTGCGGCCAGCGCCGCTCATCCCCGGGCAGCTGGACGAAGCCTTCAGCCAGCACGCGGAAGCTCTGCGCGAAGCGGCCCTGCTTCTCCTCCAACGTGAGGGAGAGCTTCGCCGGCCAGAAGCACTCGTGCTTCTCCGCCTTGCCCTGCAGGAAGGGGCAGGTGGACGCCTCCTGCCCGTGGAGCACCCAGTCGGTCCACGGCTTGAGCGGCTCCGGCACCCGGTCCCGCGTCAGCGGCTTGCCCGCCAGGGCCGGCGCGGAGAGCAGACACAGCGCCACATAGACTCCCCGCATGGGTTCCCCCTGTTTCATCCAACGTCTTGCAGCGGACGACGCAACGCCGCGCGCACACGCGCATTCCGGACCGTCGGGAGAGTGCCCCAAACCCACGGGCGGCGTGCGCAGATTTCCGCATGCGCGCCGAGCCCCGCACGTCGCGGCACAGCGGGCCGTCACAGCTTTGACAGGGAGGATGTATCTATCGGGTAACGCTGTTTTCACGGGTTTCAGGCGTGGCATCCTCTTGTCTGCGCCGTGAGAACCCCCGTGAGCCACTACGTTTGGACTGCCACCGCCCGGGAGCGTGACGCGTGAGCGCTCCCATCCGCGTGCTGCACATCGAGGACGTGGAGGAGGACGCGGAGCTCCTGCTGCGGGAGCTGCGCAAGGGCGGGTACTCGCCCGTCGCCCGGCGGGTGGACACGCCGGAGCTTTTGCGCAGCGCGCTGGAGGAGAGCTGGGACGTCGTCATCTGCGACTACAGCCTCCCGCGGATGAACGCGCTGAGCGCGCTCCAGATGATTCACGAGTCCGGGAGGGACCTGCCCTTCATCATCGTCTCCGGCTCGGTGGGCGAGGAGACGGCGGTAGCGGCGATGCGGGCCGGCGCGCACGACTACCTCATGAAGGACCGGACCGCGCGCCTGGTGGAGGTGGTGCGGCGGGAGCTGCGTGAAGCGGCCATCCGCGAAGAGCGGACCCGGTCAGACCGCGCGGTGCGGATGAGCGAGGAGCGCTTCCGGACGCTGGTGGGGGCGATTGACGACCTGGTCTTCACCTCCGACCGCGAGCAGCGCTTCAGCGGCCTGTTCGGCGCGGGCTGGGAGCGGGCGCACCTGAAAGCCGACGAGTGCGTGGGCAAGACGGTGACGGAGGTGCTGGGCGCGGAGATTGGCGCGCTGCACGCGCTGGCCACGGCGAGGGCGCTGGACGGCGAGAGCGCCACCTACGAGTGGTCCCGCACCGGCGCGGAGGGCATCCGCTGGTTCCAGACCGTGCTGTCAGCGATGCGGGACATCAAGGGCCAGACGGGCGGCCTGGTGGGCATCGCGCGGGAGACGACGGAGCAGAAGCGGATGGGCGCCCAGCTGCGCGAGGCCGACCGGATGGCCACGATGGGGATGCTGGCGGCAGGCGTGGCGCATGAAATCAACAACCCCATGGCCTACGTCATCGGCAACATCGGCTTCGCGTCGAAGCAGGTGGAGGGGCTGCTCAAGTCGGTGGCGGGCGTGGACGCGGGGGACCTCAAGGAGCAGCTGAGCGACGTGCGCGCGTCGCTGGCGGAGATTGAGGACGGAACCGAACGGGTGCGCCTCATCGTGCGCGACCTGAAGGCGTTCACCAAGACGGAGGAGGAGCGCCGCGGGCCGGTGGAGCTGGCGAGTGTGATGCAAGCTTCGCTGGCGATGGCGGCGGCGGAGGTCCGGCACCGGGCCACGGTGGTGAAGGAGTTTGAGGCCTGTCCGCCCGCGTTCGGCAACGAGTCCCGGCTGGGTCAGGTGTTCTTGAACCTCATCATCAATGCGGCGCAGGCGATGCCGGACCGCCCCATCCAAGAGAACCAGATTGTCCTGCGGGTCCGCGGGAAGGACCGGCACGTCATCGCCGAGGTGGCGGACAACGGCGCGGGAATCCCGCCGGAGCTGCTGGCGCGCATCTTCGAGCCGCTGTTCACCACCAAGCCGGTGGGCGTGGGCACCGGGCTGGGCCTGGCCATCTGCAAGGACATCGTGAAGGACCTGGGCGGCGAGCTGACCGTGGAGAGCCACGTGCGGGTGGGCACCACGTTCCGCGTGCGGCTGCCGGCGGACGAGGGCGCGGAAGCCGGGAAGGTGGTCGCCGCGCCGGTGGCGTCCGCGCGCCGCGGCCGGGTGCTGGTGGTCGATGACGAGGCCATGCTGCGCGCCGCCATCCAGCGCGCGCTGAAGGCGGACCACGAGGTGGTGGGGATGGGAGGCGGCGCGGAGGCGCTCGCCCTGCTCGCCGACGGTCAACGCTTCGACGCCATTCTGTCTGACCTCACGATGCCCGGGATGTCCGGGATAGACCTGCACTCCCGCCTGGCCGCGATGGTCCCGGAGCAGGCGGAGCGGATGATTTTCATGACCGGCGGCATCGTGACCCGGGAGGCGAACGAGTTCGTCCGCCGCATCACCAACCCGGTCATCGACAAGCCCTTCGACTTCGAGCAGCTCAAGCTCACCATCGGGCAACTGGTTGACCGCGGCCCGGCGGCGCCGGCCAAGCGGTCGGCTTGACCGCCAGCGGGGTGGCCGGTTCGGGCAGGCGCGGCCAGTCGCGCGGCATCCGGAACGCGTAGACCAGCACGTCGACAGCGAGCTGGAAGAAGCCTGCGTGGGTGGTGACCGGGGGGAGACGCTGAGGGGAGATCATCTGTACCTCCTGAGGAGTGACGAGGCGGAGGGTGCTGGATCTCCTCGGGCCCGGATAGCGGCCGCAGGGCGCGCGCCGCTGTCGGGTTCTGCGCGCTGATTGCACGAGCGTGGGATTTGGAACGGAGGGCACCCCCGTGGTGTCCTGCCCCCATGGTCCGTCTCGCCTGCCTGCTTCCGCTCCTCCTCCTCGCCCTACCCGCCCGCGCGGATTGCGCGTCCGGGGGGCTCAGCGTTTGGCCGCCGGTGGATGCGGCCCTGCCGGCGAACGGGCGGGTGGTGCTGGAGGGCTTCGGGACGACTCAGGCGCCGGTGGCGCGCATCGCGTCGCTGCGACCTGTGCTGGTGAGCGACAGTGACCGCGTCCCGTTGGAGGTGGTTCGGGTGGATGTGGGGCAGTTTGAGGTGACCCAGGCGGTGCTCAAGCCGAGTCAGGGGTTGAAGCCGGGCAAGCGCTACCGGTTGGAGCTGGAGGCGCAGGATGCCGGGGTGACGTTGGACGCGCGGGTGCTGCATCAGAACAAGCTCGCGCCCGTGGCGTGGATGGTGGGGGCGAAGGATGAGGCCGCGCCGAAGTGGGCGAAGGCCCCGGAGGCCGCGGGCGGCGAGTGGGTGGGGTACGGGTGCGGGCCGGCGATTTATGGGTTTATCAAGGTGTCAGCGGAGTCGCAGGTGCAGTACCGCGTGGAGGTTCGCCGCGCGGATGGCGCCGGGCCGGCGCGCACGTTCCGGGTGGCGGCGAAGGACGGACGGCTGGAGGTCGGCCACGGGATGTGCGGCGGGCCGTTCAAGCTCGAGGAGGGTGTGCGGTACTCCGCGGCGGTGACGGCGGTTGACGCCGCGGGGAATGAGTCCCCTGCTCCCGGTGCACCGGTGACACTGGTGGGGCCTGCGCCGCGCTGAGGCGTGGGGGGGCGTTTAGCGCCTGCCTCGTGGTGGGCCTGCTCCAGGGCGACGCCTCAGGGATTTGGGCAGAGCCCCAACTAGGGCATTCGGCAGCAACGGATGAGGCACTGCGGGCATCAGCGCAGGCTGCGGCGCGAGGGACAGGCTGGTGGCGCCTGCTTCGCGCAGGCCTCATCCAGGGCAGTGCAGTGGGCCTTGAGGAGACGGGATGGGCCGGGGTTCTATCGTGGGTGCTCAGATGTTTCCGCGGAGGCGGCCCGGTCCTCGGTGGAGTCGGCGCCAGCTCCAAATGCCATGGGAGCCCGAGCTCCGTGCTCCGCACACCTCTCCGAATCCTTCTCAGACGTGATTGGCGAGAAGTGGGGAGGATTTGTTAGATATATATAACAAATCCTCCCCACTTCCAACAATGACCACAGAACAGACATCCCGACAGACAGCTTTGGCTCGCCGCCCACCTGGAGTGAAGGACTCCGGGCTCCCACAGCATTCAGATCTGGCGCCGACTCCACCGAGGACCGGGCAGCCTCCGCGGAAAACATCTGAGCAACCACAAGGGAACCCCCGGCCCGTCCCGGCTCCTCAAGGCCCACTGCACTGCCCTGGATGAGGCCTGCGCGAAGCAGGCGCCACAAGCCTGTCCCTCGCGCCGCAGCCTGCGCTGATGTCCGCAGTGCCTCATCCGCTGCTGCCGCATGCCTTAGCCTGCGCTCTGCCCAGATCCCTGAGGCGTTGCCCTGGATCAGGGCAACCACACAAGGCAGACACCGCAAGCCGATGCTCCATCGAGGCAGCGCCTCTGACTTAACCAGTCAATTCTGAGGAGCGGTGAACCCTAGTTTCCGCTCTCGGAATAAGGCTTGAGGATTCCGCGGTAGGAGCCGGTCTGGCTGGGCTCCCTCGCGTTCAGATACTCCCAGACGAGGCTCAGCTTGTCCCCATCGCGGCTGATGGAGGCGGCGGTCAAAACGTACGTGAACGACTCAGGTACGCCATTCGTGGAGGAGCTCCGGGTGCAGTCCTTCGCGGCCTTGCGCTGCGCTTCGTTCGCGACCGCCCCGCTCCCCGAGACGGTCATGGCCACCTCTTCGCACTCCCAGAAGTCACCCTGGACCACAATCTCGTCCGGCGCCGTGCCGGCGGTCACCAGCACCGTTCGATCGCGGGAGGATGTCTCGGTCATCTCGTACTTACCGATGAAGCTGGCACGAGCGCTGACGCCGCCGGGCGCATTCGGGCCGCAGCCCACCAGGGATGCGAAGAGGGATGCCGCAAGCAAAGGGATTCGAAGGTTCAAGGCGATTCGGCTCCTGATGGGGTTCAGCCAGCGATTGGGGAGACCCACCCCGGTCCGTCACGAAGAAACGCCCTGTTGTGCGCGAAGCACCGACGTTGAACCCGCCCGCGCCCGGCGGGATAACCACGGCTCGTGGGCTCCATCTCCCTGGCGGGGTTCCTTCTCATGCTCTCCACCTCCGCGGCGGCGCCGCCGGATGCGGACCCGACTGCGGGCGCGCTCCGGGCGCTGCAGCAGCGGCGCGTCTTCTTCGGTCACCACTCGGTCGGCGGCAACATCCTCGATGGCCTGCGCGCGCTCTCGAAGGAGGCCGGCGTCCCGCTGCGCCTGGTCGAAGGCAAGGACGGCGCGGCGCTCGAGGGCGGAGGCGTGCTCCACGCACCCGTGGGCCAGAACGAGCAACCCGCGTCCAAGCTCCGCGCCTTCGAACAGATCCTCGACTCGGGCCTGGGCAAGCAGGTGGAGCTGGCCTTCTTCAAGTTCTGCTACGTGGACTTCAACGCCTCCACCAACGTCCGCGCGCTCTTCGAGGACTACCAGCGCTCGCTCGCGGCGCTGAAGGCGCGCCACCCGCAGGTCACCTTCGTCCACGTCACGGCCCCGCTCACCGTCACGCAGACGGGGGTGAAGGGGTTCCTCAAAAACCTGCTCGGCTCCGGCGCGTGGGGTGAGCGGGAGAACGTGCAGCGCCACACGTTCAACGAGCTGCTGCGCCAGAGCTACGCCGGCCGCGAGCCGCTGTTCGACCTCGCCGGGCTGGAGGCGCAGGGCGAGGACGGGCGGACCGAGACGTTCGAGCGCGACGGGAAGCACTTTCCCCGGCTGGTGGGCGCGTACAGCGACGACGGCCAGCACCTCAACGCCCGCGGGAGCCGGAAGGTGGCCGGCGCGCTGGCGGCGTTCCTGGCCGGTCTGCCGGGCGCGGGGCCTCGTTGAGCGCGCTGAAGGCCGCGTGGATGCGGGCGAAGCTGTGGCGCTGCGCCAGCGTGGGCGCCGCACCGGTGGTGCTGGGGCGGGTGTGGATTCACGGGCGCGGCCGCATTGAGCTGGGGGACCGGGTGGTGCTGGACGGCCGGCGCGCGCCCATCGAGCTGCACGCGCAGCCCGGCGCGGTGCTGCGGCTGGGCGATGACGTGCGGCTGGAGGGCGGCGTGTCGGTGGAGGCGCTGGAGTCGGTGCGCGTGGAGCGCGGCGCGGTGCTGCGACAGTTCTGCAAGGTGCTGGACAACCACTTCCACCCGGTGAGCGGCGACCGGCACGAGCGGCCGAGCTCAGAACCCGTCGTCATCGGCGAGGACGCGGAGGTGGGCGAGCGCGCCATCGTGCTGCCCGGCGCGCGGCTGGAGGCGAAGGTCCGGCTGCTGCCCGGGGTGGTGATTGGGCGCCGGGTCCCCGCGGGGACCGTGCTGCAGGGGTTTCCGCCGAGGGCGCTGCGGCTCGCCCCGTCGAAGGGAGGGACATGAGCGGTCTCTTGGAGAAGGGGCGGCGGCTGGCCGGGACCCTCACCAGCGACCCGCTGGGCTTCGTGCGGCTCGGCGTGGGTCTGGCCCGCGCGCGGGTGGTGCTGCGCGGCGCCCAGCTGGGGCAAGGCGTCTGCGTGCTGGGGCCGGTGGACTTCCACTGCGAAGGACGCGCGCGGCTCGGGTCGCGCGTGATGTTCGTCGCCGGGATGCTCGGCAGCGAGCTGCGCGTCCACGAGGGCGGCGAGCTCACCATCGATGACCACTGCCAGTTCAACTACGGCGTGTCCATCGAGTGCCATCAGCGCGTGGAGATTGGGCGGCGCTGCATGTTCGCGTCGCAGGTCCGCATCAGCGACCGCGAGGGGGCCCGCGTGGCGCCGGTGTTCATCGAGGACGACGTGTGGCTCGCCCACGGCGCCATCATCGCGCCCGGTGTGCGGATCGGCGCGGGCTCGGTCATCGGTGCGGGGAGCGTGGTGGTGCAGGACGTCCCCCCGCGCTCAATGGCCATCGGTAACCCCGCGCGCGCCATGAGCCTCACGCTGCGCGCTGAAGGGGGTTGAGCCCCTCGGTGTGATGGACCGGAGGGGGACGTGCGCGCGGGTGGGAGAGGCCCCGCGTTCAACGCTGCCGCGGCGAGTTCATACAATCCCAGGCACCGTGACGTCCCGGTCTGCCGCGCCACCGCCCGCCGGCGAACAGGCGGGCGCGCCTACTTCTGAGCCGCGGGCTGCGCCCGGCGAGCCGTCCGCGCCCGAGTCCACGGCGCAGGTGGGCCCGCCCGCCGTGCTGGAGGGCACGCGCAGCTCGGCGTACGCGCGCAGCCCGCCGTCCGCGCCCGAGTCCACGGCGCAGGTGGGTCCGCCCGCGGCGTTCGAGGAGACGCGCGCCCCGCCGGCGCAGGTGCTGGACCTGCCGAAGGGAACGGAGCTTGGGCGGTACGTGGTGCTGGAGCGGCTCGGGCAGGGCGGAATGGGCGTGGTCTTCACGGCGTACGACCCGCGGCTGCACCGGCGCATCGCCATCAAGCTCCTGCACCCGGGCGAGCGGCAGTCGAAGGCCACCGCCAGTCAGGACGCGCAGGCGCGGCTGGTGCGCGAGGCGCAGGCGCTCGCCCAGCTGTCGCACCCGAACATCATCAGCGTGTTCGACGTGGGCACGTTCCAGGACCAGGTGTTCATGGCGATGGAGCTGGTGGATGGGGAGTCCCTGCGCGCCCGGCTCAAACGCTCGCGGCCGTCCTGGCGCGAGGCGGTGGGCATCTTCCGTCAGGCCGGCGAGGGGCTGCGCGCCGCGCACGCCGCCGGGCTGGTGCACCGCGACTTCAAGCCGGACAACATGCTGCTGGCCAACAGCGGCCGCGTCTTCGTGATGGACTTCGGGCTGGCCCGCGCCGAGGTGCAGGGCACCGGCGAGGTGGACCTGGCAGCCAGCCTGCTGGAGGCCGCCGCTTCGCCCGTGCTGGACCCGCAGCAGAACTACCTGGACACGCCGCTCAGCCGCGCGGGCGTGGTGTCCGGGACCTTGCCGTACCTCGCGCCGGAGCAGCTCACCGCCGCGGTGGCCGACGCCCGCACCGACCAGTTCTCCTTCTGCGTGGCGCTGTACGAAACGCTCTACGGCGTGCGCCCGTTCTCCAGCGCCGCGGGAAAGGACCGCTGGAGCATCCCGCCGCGCCCGCCCGACGTGGCAGTGCCGGCGTGGCTGCGGCAGCTGGTGCTCAAGGGCCTGAGCATCAAGCCCGAAGAGCGGTTCTCCTCGATGGACGCGCTGCTGGCGCAGCTGGGCCGGGACCCTGCGGCCCGCTGGCGACGCGCGGGGTGGGCGGCCGCCGCGGTCGCCACGCTGGCAGCGGTCGGCGTGAGCGTGGCGCGGCGCGGGCCGCCGCCGTGCCAGGACGTGGCCGCACCGCTCGCTGCTGTCTGGGGAGAGCCTCAGGCCGCGGCGCTGAGAGCCGCCTTCCTGGCGACCGGGCATCCCTCGGCGGAGGCGCTCTGGACGACGACGGCTGCCACCCTCAAGGCCTACGCCGGCGGGTGGAGCCAGATGCGCGCGGAGTCCTGCGAGGCTACCCGCGTGCTCGGCGCGCAGTCCGATGAGGTGCTGTCCCTGCGGATGATGTGCCTGGACCGGCGGCTGCGCGAGTTGGACGCGATGGTGAGCGAGCTGCGCGGGCTGGAGCGGGCGGCGCTCGCCAACGCGCCCCGCGCCGCGGCGGCGCTGCTGCCGCTGGCCACCTGCTCGGATGTCGAGCAGCTGAAGGCCCCCACCCCGCTGCCTCCGGACCCGACCGCCCGCGCGCAGGTGCTGGAGCTGCAGTACGGAATCGCCCAGGGCCGGGCCCTGCACGCAGCCGGGAAGATGAAGCAGGGCGTGGAGCTCGCGACAGCGCTGATTCCCCGGACGCGCGCGGCCCGCTACGCCCCGGTGGAGGCCGAAGCCCTGGAGCTGCTCGCGCTGCAGCAGGACAAGTCCGGGCAGGTGAAGGACGCGGCGAAGACTGCGGAGGAAGCGGTGTGGGCCGGCGTCGCCGCAGGGGACAAGCGGCTGGTGGTCCGGATGGCCTCCCTGAAGCTGCGAGCACACGCGCTGCTGGGGGAGCTTGACGTCAGCGCGCAGTGGGCCGAGCGGGCCCGCTCCACACTGCAGACGCTGAAGAACGTCCCCATCGAAGAAGGCGCGTTCGAGAATCAGCTCGGCGTGGTGGAGGCGATGCAGGGCCACTTCGAGGAAGCGGTCACCCACCTGTCCCGCGCAAGGGACCTGTGGACGCGGGGCTATGGTGCGCAGGACATCTCCCTGGCCAGCGTGCTCTCGAACCTGGCCGGGGCGCACCACCGCCGCGGGCAACACGCCAAGGCCATCGAGCTCTCCCAGGAGTCGCTCCGCGTGAATGAGCGCTGGCTGGGCTCGGACCACCCGCAGACGCTGAAGGACGTGCACAACCTGGCGCTCACGCACCTCGAGGATGGGCAGGTGAATGAAGCGGAGCCGCTGGTGCGCCGCGCTTTCGAGGGCCGGACGCGGGTGCTCGGCGCGAACAATCCGCTCACCGGTCAATCGCAGGCGCTCGCGGCGTGGCTGCTGGGATTTCACGGCGACTACGCCCGCGCGCTGGAGCAGCTGGAGCAGTCGCACGCCATCGTGCTCGCCGGGATGGGGCGGGAGAGCGGAGAGACGCTGCAGCAGCAGGGGTTCCGCGCGGAGTTCCTCGGGCGGTCAGGGAAGGTGGACGAAGCGCTTGCGCTCCAGCGGTCGGTCCTCGCCGCGGTGGAGAAGCTGGCCGGCGATGAGGATGAGGATGTCGCGCTGGGCCTCGGACGGCTGGTGCACTTGAGCCTCGCCGCTGGACGCCGCGCGGAGGCGGTGGCTGCGGTGGAGCGGCTCCGTGTGCTCGCCGCCCGGAAGTCGGTGGTCCCGCTCTTCAAGCAACAGCTCCTGGAGGGCGAGGGCGCAGTCGCGCTGGAGGACCGACGTGCGGCGGAGGCCCTGCGCGCCTTCGAAGCGCTGCGGGAACTGGCTCAGGACGCTCCGGCGCAGAGCGCGTCCCGCGTCCCCGCGCTCCTCGGCATGGGCCGCGCCCTGGAGCTCAAAGGCGACCGGGCTCAGGCCCGCGCGCTGCTGTCGGAAGGCCTCCAGCTCGCCGTCCACAGCCGCATGGCGCCGGATGTCCTCGCGCCCGCCCGCTTCGCGCTGGCCCGGCTCGTCGAAGCGCCGGATGCCCTGGAGCTGGCGAAGGCCGCCCGCGAGGGCTTCGTCGTGTCGCACTCCCGGCAGGTGGAGGAGGTGGACAGCTGGCTGCGGCGCCGCCCTTCCGCTTCCCGGTAGCAACATCCCCGGGACAGGTTCCGATAATCCGAAAAGGAGTCTGTTCCCCGTGCGGTTCAGCCTGGGTCGCGCCCCCCGACTTGCCAGCCCGCCCGTTGCTCAGGTCTCCCAGGCTGCGGAGCCGGGGCCCTTGGCGAGGTACGCCGAGCTCATCCCGCCCTCCGAGTGGGACCGCGATCCCCTTCATCACGAGGCGCAGATCCACGGGGAGCTCTGCGACAAGCTCCAGGCGTATCGAACCCAGAGCGACCAGCACCTCCGCGAGCTGCCGAAATCTCTGGCCCCCGGCGGCCAGGCGCTCATCTACGCCCCCATCACCCACGAGCAGGCGGCCGTACTGACGTCCGACTCGGTCCGCACCTTGCTGACGGCGCGGATCCAGGCGGAGAAGGTGGGCGAGGTCATCCTCGAGCGCGCGAGTGAGCTCAAAGACCCCACCCTGCTCGCCTTCGCGGGACGGATTGCGGCGGCGGTCAAGACGGAGAGCACTGCCGCCGCAAGGACCTTGAAGGCGATTGACGGGATGGCGGCCAGCGGCGCCCCTCAGCTCACCTACTTTCACGTGCCCCCCTCGACGGTTTCAGACCAGGAGCTCGAGCTGCTGAAGCTGCTCTTCTCCGAGGGCGGAGCGCGCTTCAAGCTCCGACAGCAGGCGCTCGCCGTCGGTGAGAGTCAGACCGCCAGCGCCCGGGAGCTTGAAGCCCACTCCCCCGGGTCTGGAGCACGACAGCTCATCGAAGAGATTGTCAGCGGACGACCGCTCCAATCCATGGTGGCCGCCGGCTCCAACACGGGGGATTTCAAGCCGCTCGAGTTCGAGTGGTCATCGGGGTTCGACAAGAGTCCTCCTGTCATCCGCCGCTTCTCTCCGAAGGATCTCGAGCGCGCTCTGGTGCGGCCGATGGCGGAGCTGGAAGCGCTGCGGAGCCAGGCGAAGGAGGCCGCGCTTTTCGGTTCGATTTCACCCCTTCAGCGCTCGACCCTCCTGGAGGTCGTGGACGCGGCAGCGGACCTGCAGGCGAAGCTTGCACCGCTCCTCACCGCTGCGTTCGAGCTGGCGACACCCAAGAAGCACACCATGTTCGGGCATCTGTGCGTGGGCGAACCCGGGCGGTTCAACCCTCAGGACTTCGGCGAAGTGGCTGGGCTTGCCTTCGATCCAGTGACGCTGAGCCGGCGGTACGCGCTGTACGACGCGGAGCTGAATCCCGCCATCGCGCTGAGCAGGATGGGCGGCACGCTGGCGTCCAAGCTGGACGCGCTCAAGCGCCTGCCCTTCCCTGACCACACGCCGGCAGAAGCAGAAGCCGCAGGCCCTTGGCTCGCGAAGGTGCAGGAGCGACTCTCCGTGGTGAGCGAGGACCAGCGACGGATGGCGGATGCGGTCGCCCTGGCCCATCGAGCGCTCAAGGACGGCCTTGTTCCGGAGGGAGCAGCACGTCAGCAGGTGGACAACGCGCTCGAGCTCGCAGCGGACGCCGAGAAGCTGTTTGCGAAGTACCGGGTGGTCAGTCCTCGAGCCGAGGACAACTACAAGGACCAGGTCGCGTCCGTGGAGCTGATGATCGGCAGCGTGCTGGACGACGTCGGCGCGTACCTGAATGAGCAGGACACCCTGACGCGGATTGGGCGGTACCTGAGACCCTCCCGCAGCGAGCTGACCCTGGACCGTGGCCCGTCTCCAGAGCTGGACACCATGAGGGACTGGCTCGTCTCCCTGATGGGGGATGTCCAGGGCCTCCAGGCGGAGGTCCTCGACCTCCGGGCGCAGCTGGCCGCCCGGAAGCCGTGAGCGGTCAGCGCGGCGCGAACGTATCCAGGCCGATGAGGTCCGACAGCGCTGCGTCGGCAGGTCCTCTCATCTGGGGCGAATTGTCCATGCGCCCACCCAGCTCACGGAGGACAGCGCGCCACGGCGTCGTGTCGAGCGTGCCCTGCATCCGGGCGAGGGACGCATCCGCGTTCACCAGCCGAAGCGCCTTGGAGGCCAGCTCCCGCCTCGTGGCCGCGCGCGCCAGCAGCGCGTCGACGTCGGCCTCCACCCGCATCAGGCCCCGGGCGAGCGGCGCGACGAAGGCCGCCAGCTGCGCCACCTCCTCACGTGTGCGCGCGGGTCCGAACTTCGCCACCACATCGGCGACCAGTTGCAGCCGCACGGTCCCGGGAAGAAACCGCCCCTCGCGTTGCAGCGCCGCGGCCGCCTCGCTGGGCGTCGCAGCGTGGGCGATGTCCTGTTCAAGCCGCTGCACCAGCTCCGCCCGCCGGTCCGGTGCGGCCGCCACGAACGTCCGGAGGACCTCCTCAAACGCCTCCGCGTCGTGCCAGAGCTGGATGGCCACCGTCGCGCCGAACCGCTCACGCGTTGCCGCGGTGGGCAAGGGCCCATCGCAGAGGACCAGGAAGCGCTCGAGCATCTCGGTGGAGCCCGGCGGCGCCGCGTTGTGGGCCGCGAGGGTGGGCTCCACCTGCCGCGCAAGCATCCTCAGGGTCCGGCGGTCCCCGGGCACGGGCGGCCTCGGTTCGGGGCGCAACCACCTGGACAGGGAGAGGCGAGGCACGGGACACGGATTCTCGGCCGGCCTCGCCCCGAGTTGTGGCTCACGCCGTCCGGGCGCCGCGAGCGCCGCTGGGGCCAGCCGCGATCCATCCAACTTCTTAGCCGCCAGGAAGCCAGCCGGACCCCGCCTCCAGAGCTCGACACGATGAGGGATTGGCTCGTCGCCCTGGATGGCAGAGGTCGCGGAGACCTTCGCGCGCAGGTGGCAGCGCAAACGCGTTGAGCGCGGGGCGCGGCGCCCCAACTCGGGTGTGATAGCGACATCGCCCGACATGCGCGGCGTTCGTGCGCGGGCGTCGCACCTCTTCGGGGCGCGTCAACACAAACCAACCCGCTGGTACCATCTGCGCCCGTGAATCCCATCGCGCAGCTCCGCAGCTTCATCTCAGACACGTTCTTCGTCGACGGCTTCGCAGAGGACGACTCATTCCTCCGCAAGGGCATCATCGACAGCACCGGAATGATGGAGCTGGTGGCCTTCGTCGAGCAGGCCTTCGGCATCAAGGTTTCGGACAGCGAGCTGGTGCCGCAGAACCTCGACTCGCTCAAGAACCTCTCCCAGTTCATCGAGCGGAAGCGGGCGCAGGCCACCGCGGCGTAGAGGGCGCGCCCATGTGCGGTATCGCCGGCTTCACCTTTCCCAGGGGCCAGGCCGCGTCAAGCCGTCAGGCCGCACAGGCGCCGCTGCGCCGGATGGTCGCTGCCCTGCGGCACCGCGGTCCGGACGCGCTCACCGGCGTGGTGGAGGATGGCGCGGCGCTCGGCCACGCGCGGCTGTCCATCGTGGACCTCTCCGGCGGTCACCAGCCGATGCAGGACGAGCGGACCGGGCTGACCGTCGTCTTCAACGGGGAGATTTTCAACCACGTGGAGCTGCGCGAGCGGATGAAGGACCGCTACGCCTTCAAGACGCGCAGCGATACGGAGGTCATCCTCGCCGGCTTCCTGGAGCGCGGCATCGACTGCGTGCAGGACTTCAACGGGCAGTTCGCGTTCGCACTGTTTGATCCACGCGATGGCTCGGTCTGGTTCGCGCGGGACCGCTACGGCAAGCGTCCGCTGTTCTACGCGGAGGTAGAGGGCGGGCTGGCGTTCGCTTCGGAGGCGAAGGCGGTGTTCGCCTCGGGCAAGGTGACGCCGAAGCTCGACACGCGGGCGCTGTGGGAGACGCTGCACCTGTGGGCGCCGACGGAGGAGCGGTCGATGTTCGAGGGCGTGCGCGCGCTGCCGCCGGGCTCGGTGGCGCATCTGCCCTCCGGCGGGCGGCTCTCGGTCCGGCGCTACTGGCGGCTGGACCTCTCGGATGAACGGGTGGACCGACAGCTCACGGAGGCACAGGCGCTCGAGGAGCTGGAGGCGCTGATGACGGACGCGCTGCGCCTGCGCCTGCGCGCGGATGTCCCGGTCGCGGCGTACCTCTCCGGCGGGCTGGACTCGAGCGTGCTCTGCGCGCTGGCGCAGAAGCAGCTGGGAGGGACGCTGCAGACGTTCTCCGTCGCCTTCGCGCAGGAGCGCTACGACGAGCGCGGCTTTCAACAGCAGGTGGCGGACGCGCTGCGTACGGAGCACCACAGCGTGCTGGTCACCGATGAAGAGGTGGGCGCGCTGCTGCCGGAGGTGGTGGAGCACGCGGAGGCGGTGCTGCTTCGCACGGCGCCCGGGCCGCTGCTCAAGCTCTCGCGCCTGGTCCGGGAGCACAACACCAAGGTCGTCCTCACCGGTGAGGGCGCAGATGAGCTGCTCGGCGGGTACGACCTGTTCAAGGAGGTGAAGGTCCGCCAGTTCTGGGCCCGCCGCCCCGGCTCCACCGCGCGCCCGGCTCTGCTCACGCGGCTGTACCCGTACCTCGCGCTCTCGCGGCAATCGCCACAGATGATTCGCGAGTTCTACGGCGTGGGGCTGGACGCGCCGGAGGCACTCGAGTTTTCACACCACATCCGCTGGAGCAACAGCGCCCGCGTCACCCGGTTCCTCTCCGCTGGCTTCCTGGCCGGGCTGGAGGGGCACGACGCCGTGGCGGCGCTGCGGGCGACGATTCCGGATGAGGTCCGCCGGTGGAGGCCGCTGGCCCGGGCGCAGTATCTGGAGGTCCGCACGCTGCTGTCGCAGTACCTGCTGTCCTCGCAGGGCGACCGGATGCTGATGGCCAGCTCCGTGGAGGGGCGCTTCCCGTTCCTCGACCATCGGCTCGCCGACCTCTCCGCGCGCCTGCCGGACTGGCTCAAGCTGCGCGGGCTGCAGGAGAAGCTGCTCCTCAAGCGCCTGGCCAAGGGCCGCGTCCCGGAGCAGGTCATCCAGCGCACCAAGTTCCCGTACCGCGCCCCCGTGGCTGAGGCGTTGACCGGGGCGAACGCGCCGGCGTGGAGCAAGGAGCTGCTCACCCGTGAGGCCGCGGACGCGTTCGGCGTCTTCGAGGGCGCGAAGGTGGAGAAGCTGGTGGCGCGGTTGAAGGGGCTGGGCGCCAAGCCCGGCGCCACGCCGAGCGAAGCGGACAACCTCGCCCTCATCGCCATCGCGTCGACGCAGCTGCTCGCCCACCGGTTTCTCTCGCCGCGCTCGGTGCCGGCGGAGCTCGTGGACACGGTCCGCGTCTCATGACCTCTCCCTTCGCGTTCGACTGGGTGTTTGACCACGCGTCTCGCTCGCCGCAGGCGACGGCGCTGGGCGCTCCGGGACTGGCGTGGGTCACCTACGCGGAGCTGGCGGCGCAGGTCCGCACGTTGGCGGCGCTGCTGGCCGAAGCGGGTGTCGGGCCGGACGGATTCCTGGTCGTCACGCTCCCCGCAGGTTCGCTCTCCGTCGCCGCTGCCCTCGCGGCGCAGCTGCTCGGTGCGGCGGTGGCGGACGTGAATCGGGAGCTGGGCAAGGACGGCCTGGCCGAGGTCCTTCGCCAGACCGCCGCGAAGGCCGCGCTCATCCCGGGCCGGGACGCGGCGCTCTGGGGCCCTCTGGCCCGAGCGGCGACGCTGGACCGGCTGTTCGTCGTGCACCCGGTGAAGCCTCCGGACAAGCTGGCCGCGCTGCTCGACGGCGTGCCTTGGACCTGGGTGCCGGAGGCGTTTCCAACCTCGGCTGACTCTGGCCCTTCGCCCGTACGACGCGCTGACGCTCCAGCGCTCCTCGTCTACACCTCCGGGAGCACCGGGACGCCCCGTGCCGTCATCCAGACCCACGCGAACATCGACGCGAACACTCGAGCCATCGCCCGTTCGCTCTCGCTGACCGCGGAGGACCGCGCGCTGGCCACGCTGCCGCTCTTCTACTGCTACGGCCGCAGCGTCCTGCAGACGCACCTCTGGGTGGGCGGCTCCGTCTTCTTCGACGGGCGCTTCATGTACCCACGGGTGGTGATGGAGGAGGTGGCCGCGCAGCGCTGCACTGGCTTCGCGGGCGTACCGCTGACCTTCGAGAGCCTGCGCCGACAGGTGGACCTCTCGACGCTGGACCTGCGCACCCTGCGCTACGTCACGCAGGCAGGCGGGGCGATGCACCCGGACACAGTCCGCTGGGCACGCACGGCCTTCGCTCCCGCCGCGCTCTACGTGATGTACGGGCAGACGGAAGCCACGGCGCGCCTCGCCTGCCTCCCGCCGTCGCACGCGGAGGCCAAGGCGGGCTCCGCCGGGCGCGCCCTGGACAACGTGGAGCTGCGCATCGTGGACGACTCCGGCGCGCCCCAGCCGGTGAACGCCCCGGGCAACGTCGTGGCGCGCGGCCCGAGCATCACGCCCGGCTACTTCCAGGCGCCGGCGGAGACCGCGGAGATTCTCAAGGACGGCTGGCTCTGGACGGGGGACGTGGGGCGGCTGGACGAGGATGGGTTCCTCTTCCTCTCCGGGCGCACGCGGGACTTCCTCAAGCTCGGCGGACACCGGGTGAGCGCGGTGGAGCTGGAGGAAGCGCTCGCGCGGCAGAAGGGTGTGAGCGAAGTGGCCGTGGTGGGCTGGAAGGACGACCAGGGCGCAGAGCAAGCGGTGGCCTTCGTCGTCAAGTCAACGGACGCAGAGGTGAGCGCACAGGCGCTGCGTCGGGCCTGCCGGGAAGCGCTCCCCGCCTTCAAAGTTCCGAAGTACATCTGTTTCACCGAGCGCCTGCCGCGCACCGCCTCCGGGAAGGTCGCCAAGGCCCAGCTACAGGAGAGCATCCAACGTGACGACACGCTTCTCGAAGGACGTGCTGGCGCTGGACCTGGAGAAGAAGGCCACTGAGCTGGGCGAGCGGCTGACCCAGGCCATCACGCAGACGCTCAAGCGGCGCGGCCTCATCGTCGCGGTCTCCGGCGGCATCGACTCCGCCTGCGTTGCCGCGCTGGCGGTGCGCGCGTTGGGACCCAAGCGCGTCTTCGGCCTGCTGCTCCCGGAGAAGGACTCCTCCTCGGAGAGCACCACCTACGGGCGCAAGCTCTGCGAGAAGCTGGGCATCGCCTACGAGCTGCACGACATCGCGCCCACGCTGCAGGCGGCGGGCTGCTACGAACGACGGGACGCGGCGGTGCGCTCGGTCTACCCGGAGTTCACGCCGGACATGCCCTGGAAAATCGTGATGCACGGGGACCGGCTGGGCAGCAGCGCGCTCAACGTCTTCTACGCCGTCATCCGCGGGAAGGACGGCCAGGAACACCGCGTGCGGCTCACTCCCCAGGCCTACCTGGAGATTCTGGCCGCCACCAACTTCAAGCAGCGCACGCGGAAGATGATGGAGTACTTCCACGCGGACCGTCTGGTGTTCGCCGTCTCCGGCACGCCCAATCGACTTGAGTACGACCAGGGCTTCTTCGTGAAGCTGGGCGACGGCTCCGCGGACGTGAAGCCCATCGCGGGGCTCTACAAGACACAGGTCTACGCGCTGGCGCGGCACCTGGGCGTCATCGACGAGATTCTGAACCGCGAGCCCACCACCGACACGTACTCGCTCTCCCAGTCGCAGGAGGACTTCTACTTCTCCGTCCACTACTCGAAGCTGGACCTCATCCTCTGGGGGAAGAATCACCGCGTTTCACCGGAGGACGTGGGCCGCGAGCTGGGCCTCACGCCAGAGCAGGTCTCTCGCGTCTACGCGGACATCGACCAGAAGCGCCGCAGTACGGCGTATCTGCACGCCCCGCCCATCAAGCTGGAGCCCGTGGCGGAGCTGGAGGAGTTCGCCCTGCGAGCCCGGTTCGCTTAGTCGCCCGTCCGCTCGCGTCGAGCGTTGCGCCGTTGTCGAAACGTCGGCAGTGCCCTTGGAGGGCACGCGAACGCAGCGCGCTTGAACGGCTGCGGTGCAGCTGCGAAGGCAGTCTGGACACGGGAACGCGGGTCTTGGGTCGAGTCGTCCGTGCACCTGCGCAGAGACAGGTGCGCTGAGAGCGCCAAGGCAGATATCCCTGAGGGTGGTCAAGGCAGGCGGGATAGCCCCGGGCGGCTGCCGGCGGGCGCCCGCCGGCAGCATGACCGCAGGCGCCCGCTCGAGCTCCGCTTCCCACCCGCTCCAGCGCTCCCCAAGGTGAGTCGCGTGCGGGCTTCGTGATTCTCCGGAGCTGTCCCCTTCCGCATCCGCGACACAACGCCGACACCCACCTGAGACCATGCCGCATCATCAGAAGTGCGACGGGCTGTCGTTAATAGCAACGATAACACGTCGCACCTCTCATCCGGCATCGCGGTGGCCGTCTATCCTGAGCATCGCCGGACTGAACCCCATCAACAACCCAATCACACACATGAACTACGATGAGTTGTCGACAATAGCGTCGATAACTCATCGCAGTTCAAGACCGGGTGATGCGGAGCCTACGCCGCAGCTGTTCTCACCTCAGGCGGGGACAGCTCGGGGCTGCGACGAAGGCTGGAGCCCTGCACCTCGGGGAGCGCGACGCGGGTCAGGAAGCGGCAGCAGGCCTGGCCGCAGCGATCGTGCTGCCGGCGGGCGCCCGCCGGCAGCCACCCAGGACTCTCCCGCCTGCCTTGACCACCCTCTGGGATAACGGCCCCTGCGCGAGCAGCGCATCCGTCTTGGCGCCAGCACACGGACAGCTCTACCCAAGACCCGTGTTCCCCTGCCCAAGCTGCCTTCGTGGCCGCGCCGGGCGAGGGGGACGACGCGCTGTGTTTTTTCGTCGGAAGAACGCTCGATTCGAGCCCCGCGCCTTACAGGGCCAGCTTCTCAATCGCCGGCGTCTCGCTCGGGGGCAGCTGCACCTGCTCCGCTGCGCCCTTCACGAGGACGCGGTAGGTGCCGGACATCACCAGCCCATCAAACGTGATGTGCCCGGCGCTGGTGCAGCGCGCGGGCAGACGCTGGTCATCCACGCCATTGGCATTCTTGAACACCACCTCCGCGCACGCCGCCGAGGTGCTGAGCACGAGCGGGCTGACGCCGTTGTGCAGGACACGGCCCGCCACGCGGACCATCGGTGGACTCTGCACGTCCAGCACGACCGTCTGAGGCGCACCGGTCAAGACGAGCGCCGGCAGCACGAGCTTGGTGGTGTTCGGGAGGGTGGAGGTGCTCTGGTCTCCGAGGACCAGCACCCGGTACGTGCCGCTCATCAGCGGCAGCTCCAGTCGGAATGCCAGCGTGTCGATGCAGGAGAAGGAGAAGGCCGACGCCGGCTCCGTGGAGCCCATGCGTTCAAACTGCACCGAGCCGCACGTGTTGAAGCCGCCACCCGCCCAGAACACGACGGGCGCCACGCCGTTGTGCAGCACCGTCGCGCTCACGTCCCCCATCACGGGCGTTGAGATGGACAGCGGAAGGGTGAAGCTGGCCGCCGCGGGGATGGTGACATTCCCGGCCGGCCAGAACTGGAACGGGACCGGATACTCCGAGGTCGGACGGACCTCCGCGCGGTAGCTCCCTGGAGGGACGCGGAGACCGCTCTCGGCCGCATAGGTGCCGAGGTCGGTCAGGCTGGTCAGCCGGACCTCGAAGACCCTCGACGAGAGAACGCCGTTCACCGTGACGGACGTGCTCACCGACACGAAGGCGGGCATGGCGACGTTGAAGTCGAGCGTCTTGCTGCTCACGGTCAGGCTCAGACCGCTCTGGACCTTCCGCACGATGGGCGCCTTCGAGTCATCGAACCGCACCGCGGCGCTCACCTCGTACGTCCCCGCCGGGAGAAACGCGTAGTAGGTGCCCAGGGTGTTCACGTTCGCCTTCACCTTGTGCGTGCTGTTCGCGAGCTCCAGCTCGCCGTTGTAGAAATCGGGCATGGCCGTCGCCGCCTGACCATTGATGAGCAGCCTCCCCTCCACCGCGAGGCGCTCGGTTCCGGTGGCGTTGAGCGTCAGCGGCCCGGTGCTGGGGGACAGATTGAGCGCGGGAAGGACCCCCTGGTTCTGCGCGAAGAACCCGAGCTCCTGTCCATCCACGCTGACCTTGTACGTCCCGGCCAGCATCCAGCCGTCGATAGTCACTCCCGTCGCGCTGTCGGAGCGCATCGGCACGGTGCGGCGTTCGCTGGCTGAGTCAAAGTGAACGACGCCGCACGTGAAGCACAGGGGCGAGGGCGTGAGCGAGTTCTTGAGCACCTTGCCGGTGACGTGGACGATGGCGGGTCCGGTGAAATCCAGCGAGAGGTTCAACCGCGAGGTCCGGAGGTCCAGGTTCTGGAGGGTGAGCCCGGCTGCAGGAAGCAGCAGGTCCAGTGCGGCGCTCCGGACCTTGAGCTCCGCGCGGTAGACCCCGGCGACGACGCGGCCCTGGAACGTGACGTTCGCGCTCGAATTGCAGAGGACCGGGAGGGTCACCTCCTGGGACTGGTCCTGAGCCACCAGCCTGAGCGCCCCGCACTCACCGGGCGCCCCGAAGCGCGGCGCGCCGCCGTTGTAGCGGATAACGCCCGCTGCGGTGATGACCGCCGGCGAGCGCACGTCTACCGCGAGCGTCTCCGGATTTCCACCCTTGCAGATGCCTGCCTGGCACGCGAAGCCGGCGGGGCACCCGCCGCACGCGTCGCCGCAGACGTTGGGCGTGCCACCGCCGCCACAAGAGAGCCCGCCCTGGCACGCGCCGCACTCGAGCATTCCGCCGCAGCCGTCGGACAGCGACCCGCAGCCCTTCCCCGCGAGCGCGCAGGTGGTGGGCGTGCACGCCATCGCGGAGCAGACGTTCGGCATGCCGTCACCGCCGCACAGCTTGCCGCCGGAGCACGTTCCGCACGCGAGGATGGCGCCGCACCCATCGGACAGGGCGCCGCAGTTTTTCCCTTCCCCGGCGCACGTCTTCGGGGTGCACGTGCCCTGGCCACAGGTGTTGGCCACGCCACCCGCGCCACAGCTCTGCCCTGGCGGACAGGCACCACACTGGAGGGCGCCGCCACACCCGTCCGGGACGTTCCCGCACGACGCGCCAAGCGCCACGCAGGTGGACGGGACGCAGGCGCTGCCCTTCGGGACGCAGGCGCCGGCCGCGCACTGCTGGCCCGTGCCGCAGGCACTGCATGTGCCGCCGGCGCTTCCGCAGGCGAGCGCCGCGCCGCCCGGCAGGCACTGGCCCAGCGCGTCGCAGCAGCCGGCGCAGGTCGCGGCGCAGCTGCCCGGTGCGGGCGGCGGCTTGCCTCCGCACGCGAGGAAGAAAAGGCCTGCGACGACGGCGGTCAGACAGAGGCGCGTGGAGGACATGCGCGCCTGACACCGGCCGCCCCGGCGCTGCGCAACTCGCCGAGAGCGCCCTGGCCGGCCATTTCGTCGGAGGAACAGCTCTCCTCACTCAGTCAGGCGCCTCCCCCGCTCGCCTCGAGCGTTGCGCCGTCAGGCGCATAGTCGAGAGGTGGCGCAGGCCCACGCACGGCACCTTGCCGGTGTGTTTCGAGCAGAGCGAAGCGGCCCATGAGCCAAGCCTCGGAAGCACTGCCGACGTCTCGACTATGCGCCTGACGGCGCAAGGCCTATTCCCTACGCCGGCGCGTGCGAGTGGACGGGGGCGGCCATCGCCGCGGTGGCCGCGGCCTTCGGACGCTTGTCCAGGCCCTCGAACGAGGTGGAGGAGGTGGTCCCTCCGGCGAGCTTCACCTTGGGCTGGCATGCGTGCGGCTCGATGAAGGTGTCCGCGCCGGCGGCCAGCTGCTTGTGCTTGTTCGGGCTGAAGTGGCGGCGGGCGGCGAGCACCTCGGGCAGGTGCTTCACGACATGCCAGAGCGTCCAGCGGTGCTGCCACAGGCGCTTCTTGAAGCGCTTGGCGTACTGCCGGCTGGAGTAGTAGCGCTGCACGTGCCAGTTGTAGAGCTGCTCCATCTGGTCGCGCGTCTCGAAGCCGCTGGGCTTGTAGACGAAGTTGAGGCAGTTCATCAGGCGCCAGTCCTCGTGGAAGGTGCCCTCCTTGCCCTCCTCGTCGATGATTTCGTGCCACATGGGCGCGCCGTGGAACGGGACGAACTTGGTGACGTTCATCTCGTCCAGCTCCAGCTCCATGATGAAGTCGCTGGTGCGGCGGAAGGTCTCCGGGGTCTCGCCCGGCAGGCCGAAGATGAAGAGGCCCTTCGCGCGCAGACCCACGCTGTGGATCCGCTTCACCGTCTCCCGCACCTCGTCCAGCGTGGCGCCGCCCTTGTGGCGCTCCATCATCACCGGGTCCGCGGACTCCAGACCCATGGAGACCTGGAGGCAACCCGCGCGCTGCATCAGCTGGAAGAGCTCCGTGTCGTCGTTGTGGCCCACGCGGATGGCGCAGTTCCACTGCATGCCGAGCGGCTTGGCGATGAGCAGCTCGCACAGCTCGATGACCCGCTTGCGGCTGGCGGTAAACAGGTCGTCGTAGAAGTTGATGTGGTGAACGCCGTAGTCGTCCCGGAGCATCTTCATGTGCTCCCAGACGTATTCCTTGGAGTTGTACTTGTAGAGCCGCTCGTAGACGGTGCGGTCGCAGAACGCGCAGGTGAATGGGCAGCCGCGGCTGGTAATCATCGTCGCGCCGTGCCGCTTGATGTAGCTGAACGGCGGCAGGTGATAGCCCTTCGCGAAGCCCTCCAGCTTGGCGTACGCGGGGAACGGCAGGTCATCCAGGTTGGTGATGCGCGCGCGCCGCGGGTTGGCGACGATTTGATCGCCCTTGCGGTAAATCACATTCGGTATGGAGGCCAGCGGCTTGCCGTCGGCGAAGTCCTGAATCATCCCCTCGCCCTCGCCCATCGCGAGGTAGTCGATGGCGGGGAAGTGTTCGAGCAGCGCGCCGCCGACCGAGGACGGGTGCACGGCGCCGAAGATGGTCTTCACCTCCGGGCGGCGCTCCTTAATCATCAGCGCCATGTCGTAGCCTTCGAGGAAGGCCGACGTGGTGGTGGAGAAGCCGACCGCGTCCGGGTTGCTCGCGAGAATCTTGTCGACCGTGGCCTCCAGGTTCTTCGGAGGGTTGGGGCCGAGGCAGTCAATCAGCGTGGCCTCGTGGCCGTGCTTCTCCAGCCAGGAGGCGAGCGTGAGAATCCCGATGGGCGCCATCCGGTTGGCCAGCACCGTGAAGTCCGGCTGACCTGGGCAGAAGTTGTAACCGGCAGGGTGGACGAGCGTGATTCGCATGGGGCGGAAACCTAGAACGTTCCGGACGGCGTCAGTAGCAAATGCAGCAGTTTCATCCGGCGACCCTGTCAGCGCGTTCAGGACGTTTGACCCTGCCCCGAAGAAACCCTCCGAGGCAGGGTCAACCCCCTTCACTCACTTCTGCGACAACTGCAGCGGCCCTTCGCGCGTGAAATACACCTCGATGTCGAGGTCGGCGGCATTCTCCACGTGGGCGAACCCCTGTGAGCCCGGCGGAAACAGGTCACTCAGGTTGTCGACGAACGTGTTGCGCCCATCCACCGACGCGTACCGCAGCTCCAGCCGGCAGAGCGTGCGGCCGCACTCGCTGTGACGCACCACCCCGCCGCCCGCCGCCGGCGACTTGAAGAACGCGTCCACCCTGCCCGCCATCTCCGCGTTGAAGTCCCCATCGGTCGCCTCCTGGGCAAGGGACGCGGCGAGCTGCTCGGCGAGCTGTCCCGCGCTGACCGGCGCCGCCCGCGCGGGGACCGGCTCAACCGGGGCCTGCGGGGTGGGCTTCTCCGCGGTGAGCGCGTTGAGCCGCGCCTTGAGCGCCGCCAGCTCATCGCGCAGGGCGAAGAGCTCCAGCGCGGGCGCCGCGGGCGCGGGCGCAGGGGGGGCGACGGCCAGGGCCACAGGCGAGGGCGCCTGGGGAGCCGGCTCGCCGCGCAGGAGCGCGACGCCGGCGAGGCCCAGCACAGCGACGCAGACGCCCGTCGCGAGGATGGCTCGGGTGGAGGGCATGGGTTGGCCTCTTAGAGCTGCGCCGCGCGGTAGGCGAGCACCGAGGACGCGTTGCCGGAGTAGGTGCCCGGAACGGTGCAGCGGTAGAAGCGGGTGCTCCACGTCCCGGAGGGGATGGCGGAGACGAAGTCGAGCTTCACGCTGGCGTCCACGCCGGTGCTGCAGCTGGAGGCGGTGGTGATGACCGACTGGCCGCCCGGGTCCTTGGAGCGCAGCGAGCAGCAGACGTTGGAGCTGTAGTGCGCGTCGTTCACCCAGATGCTGCCTGTCGCCTGGTCAATGAGGTTGGCCGGCGAGCGCACCAGCGGACAGATGAACGTGAGCGCGCTGGCGGAGGTGTTGCTCGCCTCGGCGTTACCGGTGACGGTGGGCTGCGTCGCGGTGGTGCTCGCGCACTGCGAGCCGGCGAACGTCAGCATCTCGTTCAGCGCCAGCGCCGGCGTGGCGAACAGCATCAGGCAGCTCAACGCACCCACGGTGACCTTCAGGACCTTCTTCATTGGCGTACTCCCCTTTGGAAACCGGCAGGAAGTGCCGGTGCGTTGAGTACGCCGCGGGTTCGAGATCTTCCCGGCCCCTGGCCCCGGCCTTGGCGCGAGCCGGTTTGACACTCAGTAGTATATTCAAATACTACTATGTGCATGTCGCGCGAGCAGACGGTGGCGTCGCTCAAGGAGCTGGGCTTCAACGAGCTGGAGGCGGAGGTGTACCTGTTCCTCCTGCCCAGCCCGCCGCTCACCGCCTATGCGGTGGGACGGGGCCTGGGGCGGCCGACGGCCAACGTCTACAAGGCGGTGGAGAGCCTGGCGCGGCGGGGCGCGGTGCTGGTGGAGGAGGGAGAGCAGCGGGTCTGCCGCGCGGTCCCGGTGGCGGAGCTGGTCAAGCAGCTGGAGCGGGGCTTCCGCGGGACGCTGTCGCGGGTGGAGAAGCTGCTCGCGGAGCACGACGCGGCGCCGATGGATGAGCGCGTCTACAAGCTCGAATCCGTGCCGCGGCTGTTCGAGCGCGTTCGCGAGATGCTGGAGCGGGCGCGAAAGGTCGCGGTGGTGGACGCGTTCCCGCGCGCGCTGGAGCGGCTGGCGCCCTGGATTGTCGACACCTGCAAGCGGGGCGTGGACGTCTTCGTGGAGGCGTACGCGCCCATCGACCTGCCCGGCGCGCGGGTGGCCGTGCTGCCCTCCGGGGCGAAGACGCTGGAGACCTGGCGCAGCGAACAGCTCAACCTGGTGGTCGACGGCCGCGAACACGTCCTGGCCCTGCTCACCAGCGACCTCTCGGAGATTCGCCAGGCGGTGTGGAGCAACAGCCTCTATCTCTCCTGCATTCACCACGCAGGCCGGCTGTGCGAGCACACCCTGGTGGGGATGATGGCCGCGCACGCCGCAGGCGACACCGCCGCCGCCCTGCGCCTGCTCGAAGGCCACCGCTTCTTCTCCAGCAGCGAGGTGCCCGGCCAGGCCGAGCTCACCGAGCGCTTCACCCCCCGGCCTGGAAAAGGCAAAGCCCCAAGGACCCGCAAATGAGCACCCTCCCCGTCGCAGCACCCGCGCCCCACACGCGGCTGAACCCGTGGCTGTTCCTGAGCGCAACCTGGGCCGCCTTCACCGCCGCATCCCTCCTCTCCGGCAAGCTGACGCGATTCCTCTTCCCAGACGTGGTGTGGCTGCCCCAGGCGGCGTTCAAGGTCCTGCTGTTCGGGCTCACCCTCACCGCCACGCGGATTCAGGGCATCGCCTGGAGGGACCTGGGCTTCCGGCGTGCGGAGCGCTTCGCCTGGACGGGGCCCGTGCTGCTCGGTCTGGGGCTGGGCGCGGCGGCGACGCTGGCCGTCCTCGCGTCCGGCGCCACCGGGCTGCGCCCGTTCCTGAAAGGCCACTCGTTCCTGCAGCTGGTGCTCTTCGTCTGGCTGCTCTCCAGCGCCAGCGAGACGCTGTTCTGCCGCGGCTGGTTTCAGACCACGCTGCTGGGGCCCAGCCACGCGAACGCCAGCCTCCGGCAGCTCCTCCCCGTCGCGCTGCTCTTCGGGAGCCTCCACCTCAGCCTGCTCTTCATCGGCGTGGACGTCCTGAGCGTGGCCATTCTGGTGCCGCTGCTCTGCGCGATGGGGCTGGCCTCAGCCTGGGCCAGGGCGCGCTCAGGCAGCCTCTACCCCGCGTTCGCCGTCCACCTTGCCTTCAACCTGGGCGGGATGGTGGGCGGCATCCTTTACAACATCGGGTACCGGGTGATGACGGGGCAGTTCCCGCCGCACCCTTGAGGCCGTGGAGCGGCCTCCCTGGCGCCCCGCGCTGCTCCCCCGCTCCCCCGCTTGCGTCGAGCGTAGCGACGCGCAGCGGCGCGTAGTCGAGACGGCGGCACTGCTCATGGAGGGCACAGCGCGGTTGGCGTGCGAAGCGGGAAAGTGGCGTGCGTGGGCCCTGCCGCGTCTCGACTACGCGCCGCTGCGCGTCGCTACGCTCGACGCGAACGGGGTGCGAACCCGGAGATGCGAACGGGGCGCGAGCCTCGGCGTGCGAGCCCGGTGCGAACGGGTGGATCAGTTACGGCCTAGAACCACTGCGCCTGGCGTGCGGCTTCATTGCCGTCCGCCGTCTCAACCATCTCCCGGAACTCCACGTTGTTCTGCGGGCTCCAGGGGAAGGACAGGTCCGCGACATGAACGGGGTGGCCCGAGTTCGCCATCGCCGTGAACAGCTCGGCCGGGAGGGTCACCACGTATTGCCGGGGCGTCTCCGGTGAGTTGAAGGAGAGGGTCACCTGCGGTAGGTGGTTCAGCGGCGTGCGCGCGGGCGCAATGTCGCCGCCGTGGACGCGGAGGGCCGGACGGTAGGTGACGGAAACGGTGCCGGTTCCGCCTCGAGCGCCGCCGAGGATGCCTGTCAGTGGGTTCATAGGACTGACGGGATTCTCGGTTCGCCCCCCCAAAAAGTTCCCGATAAAGGGCGCCTGGCTGCTAGGGGACTGGCGCCTCAATCACTTTTTGCACACCTGGGTAGGTCCGGGTGTCCTTCCGCAACTGGCCAATCAGGGCCGGGCCAGGAACAGCGGGCTGGAACAGGAGAGACGAATGTTGCGCGCGTGGTGTGCTTTCGCAGTGCTGGCGGTGGGCGTGGGCTGTGGCCCTTCGCAGCCCCGTATCTACCGGGTCGCCATTGACCTTTCCCCGATGACGGATGCGGCGCTGCCTGCCAGCTGCTTCATCGACCAGGCCAAGCCGGCCGACGTGGTCTCCGCGCAGAACCTGCGGCTGGAGAAGGAGTGGGTGGTCTGGGACGGCGCCAGCCCCAAGGCGTATCTGGATCAGAACGGCGGCACCCCCTGGAAGCTGGGCGACGCCACCCCCATCGACATCGTCGAGATGATTGAGGGCAGCGACAAGTCGTTCACCGGCAGCAAGACCCGGACGACCACCTCTGCCGCCCCGGCCTATGCCCTCACCGAGCAGGCCAGCGTCAACATCACCTTCGAGCAGTGGAGCCAGGTCTCCAACGGCACGCTGGTGCTGAGCTCGCAGTACTCCTGCCTGGCCAACCCGCAGACCAACTGCCCCGCCAACCGGGTCAGCTGCGGCCCCATCACGCTGCCCTTCGTCGCCCGCCGCGTGGACACGACGAAGACCAGCGTCTACACCGAGTAGAGCGGTTGTCAGTTGGACGCCGGCTTGAGTCCATGCCGGCGCATCAACCGATAGAGGTACACGCGGTCCACGTCTGACGCCGTGGCCGCCTGCGACACCTTGCCCTGGTGCGCGAAGAGCAGCGCGGACACGTACGCGCGCTCGAACGCATCCAGGGCCCTTCTGCGCGCCTCCGCGTAGGGCACCGACGGGTCCAGCTCCGGGCCCGCCTGGAGCTGCTGCGCCCCGGCTTCGTCCACCGGCGGCAGCGCGTCCTCCAGCACCAGGCAGCGCTCGATGTGGTTGCGCAGCTCGCGGATGTTGCCGGGCCAGGCGGCGCGGGAGAGCTTGGCCATGAACTCCGGGCTGCGCAGCGGCGCGGCCACTTCGCCCCGAGCGCCGAGCGCGGCCAACAGCCCTTCGACGATGGGCGGGATGTCTTCGGGACGCTGGCGCAAGGGCGGGAGGGTGAGCTTCACCACCGCCAGGCGGAAGAACAGGTCAGACCGGAAGCGCCCGGCGTTCACCTCCGCGCGCAGGTCCCGGTTGGTGGCGGCGATGACCCGGACGTCCACCGGGGTGAAGGCGTTGGTCCCCAGCCGGCGAATCTCCCGGCTCTCGATGACGCGCAGGAGCTTGGGCTGCAGCTCCGCCGGCAGCTCGCCAATCTCGTCCAGGAAGACCGTCCCGCCGCCCGCCTCCTCGAAGGCGCCCACCCGTCGGGAGAGCGCGCCAGTGAAGGCGCCCTTTTCGTGGCCGAAGAGCTCGCTCTCCAGGAGGTTTCCGGGGATGGCGCCGCAGTCCACCACCAGGAACGGCCGGCCTTTGCGCGCCCCGGCTTCGTGGATGGCCTGCGCGGCGCGGCTCTTCCCGGTGCCGGTCTCCCCTTCAATCAGGACCGTGGCGTCTGAGCGGGCCGCCTTCTCCATCAGGGCGAAGCACTGCCGCATCGCCACCGAAGCGCCCACCATCGCGCCGAACTCGGTCTTGTCCGAGATGGGCAGAGTGTTCCGTTCACTCTGCAGCTCGAAGCGCAGCGACACCCGGCCCAGCTGGAGGAGGCTGCCGCCCTTCACATAGGCGTCCACCACCCGCACCCCGTCCACCACCGTCCCGTTCTTGCTGTCCAGGTCCTTCACCCGGGGCCCTTTGGGGCCCACGCTGAGCTCGCAGTGGAAGCGGGAGACCGTCCCGTCCTCCACGATGAAGTCGTTGGAGGGGTGCGAGCCCACGGAGCAGCGGTCCGCCTCCGAGTCCCACGCCCGGCCGCGATCCGGCCCGTCCACCACCACCAGGCGGAAGCGCTGGACGGCGAGATCGTTGGGCACCCGGTTGCTGCCGAACGGCAGCGTCTCCGAGCCGGGGAGCGCGCCGACGTCCAGCGCCGGAATTTCGCGCTCGGTGTCGTGGGGAGCGCCGCGCGGGCGCTTCGAATCAGACATGCGTTCGGCGGACGCTACACGATTCCATTGGCGGTCCAACCCCGCATGACAACTGTGCAGTCGCAGTCAGGACGTTCCACCCGGCGTGGGGCGGCTCGACAGCAATCCCACGACCGGTGCTAGACCACCTACCCATGTCAGCTCAACCTGAACATCCGTACGTGTACTCCGAATGGGAAAGGCAGAAGCGGATGGCGGACGCCATCCCTCGCCTCTCGTTCACGCTGGGGCTCGCGGCCCTGCTGTTGCTGGCCGCGCACCTGCTGGCCACCCGCCTCACCCAGCCGGCCGGGGTGCCGGGCATCGCCGAAGCGGTCGCACTGCTCCTGGTCGTCGCCGAGTGTACCGTCGTCTTCATCGTCGCCCGCCGGCTGCGCGGGGACCTGCCGCAGGCCCACGCCATCGCCGTCACCCTGGCCCTCACCGGGGCCGCGGTCGGCGCGGGCGTGGCCGTCGTGAGCGGCGGCTTCTCCGGGCCCTACCCGTTCGGCGTCCTTCCAGTCCTCTTCGCCTGGCCCCTCCTGATGCCCGGGGGTATCCGCCCGGCGGCGGCCCCCATCCTCGGCGGCCTGTTCATCCACCTCGGCATCCTGGCGCTGAACGCCAACCCGCCCCTCATCGCGGCGGGCGCCACCGCCACCCTCCTGGTGATGTGCGGCGCCCTGTCGCTCTGCACGGCGGAGGTGCTGGACGCCTCCCGCCGGCGCACCGCCCAGTTCTCCGGCCATGACTGGGTGACCGGCGCCCTCTCCGAGGAGAGCCTGCGGCTCCGGCTGGCTGAGCTGTGCGCCCGCCGCGCCCGCAGCCGCGCCCCGTTCTGCCTGGTGATGGTGGACATCGACCGCTTCAAGGACATCAACGACGCGCTGGGTCAAAGCGCGGGCGACGAGGTGCTGCTGGGTCTGGCGGCCGCGGCCCGGGCGGAGATTCGCGGACACGACCTGCTGTCCCGGCTCCACGCGGACGAGTTTCTGCTGGTGCTGGACGAGTGCGAGGCCGAAGACGCCCGGGGGCTGGTGGAGCGCCTGCGCATCCGGCTGAACCGGGAGATGTCCGTCCGTGGGAAGCAGGTGCGGGTGACGTTCTCCGCGGGGATTGCCCCGGCCCGGCCGACGGACCGCTTGAACCCGGAGGAGCTCATCCAGGCGGCCATCCACGCGCTGGAGGCGACGAAGGAGATGGCGCGCAGCTGCACCAGCGTGGCGCCGCCGCCGCCCCCTGTCGGAGCCCTGGACGAGCGCGCCGCCACCGCCCAGCAGGCGCTGGCGGAGGAGTCACTCACCGAGGAGACCCAGGTGGTGCTGCTGCCCTCTGTCGAGGTGCCCCTGCTGGAGGAGTCCGGGGTGGAGGCCGTCGCCCCGTCGGAGGTGGTGGAGGAAATTGAAGAGGTGCCGGAGAACCCGGACACCGCCCCCGCCCCGGTGGTCGCCGGCGTCGCGCTGGCGGACGGGGAACCTGCGCCCACCGTGGCAGGCGACGGAGCCCGGGTGGCGCTCTCGGACGCGGAGCTGGCCGCCACCGCGGTGATGCCGCAGGTGATGAAGGCGCTGCTCGCGCCGGAGCCGGCCGCCGCGGAGGAGACTGCGCCCCCCGTCCTGAGCGTCCCTCAGCCCGCCTCCAGGCCTTCGGCCGCCCGACGTGCGCCGACGGCCGTCCCGCCGGAGCTCCCGTCCGCCAGGAGCGGGGTGTTCGAGATGATTCCCCCCACCCCGCCGGCCCCCGAGGCCTGGAGCAACCCCGCGTTCGCGGCCACCCCCGGGCCGGCGCCCATCGAGGCGACCCCGTCCCAGGTCACTCCACCGCCCCTCCCGCGCGAAGCGCCCGCCGCGACGGACGCAACGGCAGAGGAGCGGCGGCGAAGGAGGACCCTCACGTCTCCGTGAGGTTTCACGGAGGAGGAACAGCTGTTCTCATTCAGGCGCCTCCCCCGCTCGCCTCGAGGGGGAAACCGGGCCCTGGCCGGCCATTTCGTCGGAGGAACAGCTGTTCTCAGTCAGGCGCCTCCCCCGCTCGCCTCGAGGGGGAAACCGGCCCTGGCCGGCCATTTCGTCGGAGGAACAGCTGTTCTCAGTCAGGCGGCACCCCCGCTCGCCTCGAGCGTTGCGCCGTCAGGCGCATAGTCGAGAGGTGGCGCAAGCCCCACGCACGGCACTTTGCCGGTCTGTTTGAGCGGAGGGGAGCGGCTCATGAGCCAGGCTTCGGGAGGCACTGCCGACGTCTCGATTATGCGCCTGACGGCGCAACGCTCGACGCGAACGGGGCATCGCCGCGATGTGGCAGACCCTGGTGAGCTGTTCTCTAGGAGGGGGGGACGCGGTTGACCCGCGACATTTCTAGGGACTAACTCGCTTGAGACATAGCCGGGGTCCGAGGCCGCGCACACACTGGTGTCTTTGTACCCGTCTAGGAGTTTGGTCCGGGGAGGCTGTCCACATCTCATTGGTGACACGCTCGCGTGATCCCGCTCAGGAGCCATTTCGCTCTTTGACCCTCCCTGGCCCCGGAGATTGTTGTTTGGCTGCACTGCCCTGCGGCCTGGTTGTCGTGTACCCACTCGGGCAGTGCAGCTTCCCAACCCCTTGAACCTCCGTGCTGCGAGTTAGTCAGGAGCGTTGCGCCGTCAGGCGCATAGTCGAGAGGTGGCGCAAACCCACGCACGCCACCTTGCCGGATTGCTTCGAGCGGAGCGGAGCGGCCCATGAGCCAAGCTTCGGGAGGCACTGCCGACGAGCCGACGTCTCGACTATGCGCCTGACGGCGCAACGCTCGACGCGAACGGGGGCGACCCCGCGATGTTGCGGGGCCCTGGTGAGCTGTTCTCTAGGCGCGTTGCGCCGTCAGTCGAGGAAGAAGTCCGGCAGGAGCTCCGCGCCGGGCTTGACCGCGTAGCGGGCAAAGTCCTTCTCCCCCCGCGTGCGGAGCAAGTCCTCGTCGATGAAGAAGTTCCCGGTGGTGGTCTTCGGGTCGCTGGTCAGGATGGCGTGAGCGGCCTCCGCCATGATGTCCGGCGTCCGGCACCCGTCGAGCGCGGCCTGGCCGCCAATCATCTCCATCGCCGCGGTGGCGATGGCGGTCCGCGGCCAGAGCGCGTTCACCGCAATCGCCGCGTCCTTGAGCTCCTCGGCCATCCCCAGGACGCACATGCTCATCCCATACTTGGCCATCGTGTAGGCCACGTGCCCGGAGAACCACTTCGGCTTCATGCTCAGCGGAGGGGCGAGGTTGAGGATGTGCCCGCCCCTGGCGGCGGTCAGCGCGGCCAGACAGGCCTGTGAGCAGAGGTAGGTGCCGCGGACATTCACCCCGAACATCAGGTCGAACTTCTTCATCGGGGTGCTGGCGGTATCCGTGAGGCTGATGGCGCTGGCGTTGTTCACCAGGATGTCGATGCCGCCGAAGCGGTCCACCGCCGCCTTCACCGCGGCCAGCACCTGCTCCTCGAAGCGGATGTCGGTGGGCACCGCGAGCGCCTTGCCCCCGGCCGCTTCCACCTCCTGGGCGGCGGAGTAGATGGTCCCCGGCAGCTTGGCGTGGGCCTCGGCGGTCTTGGCGGCGATGACGATGTTCGCGCCATCCTTGGCTGCGCGGAGGGCGATGGCCTTGCCGATGCCGCGGCTGGCACCGGTGATGAACAGCGTCTTACCCCGAAGAGAGCTCACAGCAGTGGGTCCTTGGTGGGAGTGGAAAGCCGTTTCAATGATGCACGCACGCGGCGCCCTTCGCTATCGTCCGCGTCAGGTGGCCGACCTCAGCAAATTCGACGTCGTCTATCCCCTCCCGGGTGTCGGGCCAGTCAAGAGCCAGGTGGTCCTGCAACGGGGCCTGGCCGGGTTCCGGCGGCTGCTCATCGCGCACCACGTGGACGTGGTGGCCAACTCCGAGTCGCAGAACCAGGCCTTCCTCGAGGAGCTCAAGCGGGTGGCGGCGTTCACCCATCCGGGCATTCCGCAGCTCCACACGCTGGAGGTGGAAAACAGCCACCTCGTGATGCTGAGCGAGTTTTGCGCGGGCGCCACGCTGGCGGAGATGAGCGAGGCCTGCCAGACGCAGGGCTACTCCGTGCCCGCCGGCTTCTCCCTGCGCGTCGCCGTGGAGGCCGCGCTGGCCCTGGACTACGCGCACGCCTTCGTGGACCCGCTGGGGCGCTCGCTGCCGGTGGTCCACGGGGACCTGAGCGACGCGCGGTTGATGGTGACGTACGACGGCGGGCTCAAGCTGCTCGGCTTCGGCCTGCCGCGGACGCCGTCGACCAAGGCCGCCCGCGAATACAGCTTCTCCTCGCCGGAGCAGCGCAGGTCCCAGCCCCCGGACCGGCGCTCCGACGTGTTCTCGCTCGCCGCCATCCTGCATTCGCTGCTGACCGGGTTGAAGTTCCGCTACGGCGAGGTGCTAGGAGACCCGCGCCGGCCACCCTCGCCCGCGGACTTCCCCGCCGCCTCTGCCCGGAACCCCGAGGTGCCGTTGGAAGTGGATGGGGTGCTCTCGCTGGCCCTCTCACCGGAGCCCTCGCGCCGCTACGCCACGGCGCTGGACTTCTGCCACGCGCTGCAGAACGCCGCTGCGGGCAAGCTGTGGAGCACGGAGCAGTGCGGCGCGCTGGTGCAGCAGTTCTTCGCGGACCGGCGGGAGCAGCACCGGATGCAGGTGGAGAACGCGGAGACCGGCTCCTCCACCGCGGTGATGCCCCTGGCGCAGGTGCTCAAGCCCGCGCAGCAGGCGGCGCCCGTCCTCGACGATGAGCCGCTCACCAGTCCGCCCATCACCGCCATGCCCACCCAGCCGCGGCAGGCGCGGCCAGGCGAGGTAATGGAGGCGGCGGAGAGCTCCGGTCCCGAAGGCGGCGCGCTGTTCGACGATGCAGAGGTGGACGCGCGAGCGGGGCGCAGGGAGGTGACGCAGGAGATTGCCGTGCGTCCGTCCTCGCCCGGCGCCGGGGACGAGGAGCCGCCCACCGGGGAGTCGTTCGGCCGCAAGCCCAGCCGCGTTCTGCGCGTCGTCGTGGGTCTTCTGGTCGTCGTTGGGGTCACGGGCGCGGCGCTCTTTGTGCTTCAGCCGGCGCTCGCGCAGGCGCTGGTGGCGAAGGCGCGCGCGCGGCTCGGGATGACGGCGGCGCCGACGCCTGTCCCCGTGCCTGAGCCTGTCCCTGCGGCTCCGGATGCGGCGGTGGAGGTGCCGGCTCCGGCGCCGCCGGATGCCGGCGTGCACAACGAACCTGCGCCGGATGCGGGCGTGCAGAAGGAGCCGGCCGCGGGGAAGCACGACAAGAAGAAAAAGAAGCCGGTGAAGAAGCGCGGACGCTAGTGCTCCGCCCGGATCAAATTGATTCCACCTGCAACCCCGCTCGCGTCGAGCGTAGCGCCGCGTAGCGGCGCGTAGTTGAGACGGCGGCACTGCCCCTGAAGGGCACAGGGCCCTCCCGCCTGGTGTGCGTGGGCCGTGTCACGTCTCGACTGCGCGCGAACGCGCGCCGCGAACGCGGAGACGACGTCGTCAGCCCGGACCGGCGCGAAGGCAGTCTGGACAGAGGGACGCAGATCTTGGGCGGAGCTGTCCGTGTGCCGGCACGGAACCGGATTCACTGCCGACGCGGAGGCAGCTGTCCCTGAGGTGGTCAAGGCAGGCGGGATTGTCCTGGGCGGCTGCCGGCGGGCGCCCGCCGGCAGCACGACCGCTGCGGCCAGGCCTGCTGCTGCTTCCTTACCCAGCTTGCACTCCCCGAGGTGCAAGGCCCCGCCTTCGTTTCAGCCCCGAGCTGTCCCCAGCTGAGACGAGAACGACTGACGTGCACTTCACGCTCGGGAGATCTCCTTCTGTCATAAGTTCTCGACGCTATTGTCGACAACTTATGACAGTTCGAATCCGCACCTGACAGCCGTCGTGCTGACGACGTCGCCGCCGCCCCCTCGACAGGCCAAGAGAAGTGCGACAGGTTATCGCTCCCAATAACAACAACCCGTCACACCTCTCATTCATTGTTTGTTTCATTCAAATCGGCATTGCATCACGACCACAACGGGGACAGCTCCGGAGAGTCACGAAGCCGAACCCGACTCACCTCGGGGAGTGCTGGAGCGGATGGGAAGCGGAGCTCGGGCGGGCGGCTGCGATCATGCTGCCGGCGGGCGCCCGCCGGCAGCCGCCCAGGACAATCTCGCCTGCCTTGACCACCCTCTGGGACAGCCGCCTGCGCGCCAGCAGCGCATCCGGCTCCGCGCCGGCACACGGACAGCTCCGCCCGGGACCTGCGCCCCCCTGTCCAAACTGCCTCGGGCACACCGCAGCGCTTCAGCACGCCGCCAGCCCACACCGAGGTGGCGTGCGTGGGTCGTGCCTGCCGCGTTCAGACGTGCTGGGCGGCGACCGCGCGCAGCCGGTTGATGATGTGCTCGGCGACGATGTCCGCGGGCTGCCAACGGGCAAACTGCAGATGGTCGTCAAACCGCGGCGCAGCGGGGTCCACATCCAGCGTGTCGCCGACGCGGTGGTTGACCATCCGCGTGCAGAAACTCGCGTAGTAGTGCGCGAGCCGCTCCCGGTCCGTATCGCCGAGCTTCGACACGACCTGCGACACCTTGCGCTCCAGCTCCGCGAGGGCGGCGTCCTTCCCGGCCCCGCGCGCCCAGGCAACGTGGGGCTCCGCCGTGGGCAGCCCATCGCTCCCGGTGAGCAGACCGGACGGGCCTCGCTCCCGGCCCAGCTTCGCGGAGGACAGCCGCCCGAGCAGCTTGGACTCCTCGCCGTAGAACGTGGGGAAGTCGCCCTTGGGACCCCGCGCGTAGGCAGCGAAGGTCAGCCCGTTCGTTCCGTCGTGCGGCGCGTTCAGCAGGGCGCTGGGGTCCCGCATCAACCGCATCGCCGCGCGGGCGCCCTCGGCGTTGGCGCGCAGCTCCTCTCGCACGCCCGAGTCGGCCAGGCCCCAGAGCAGGTGCGCAGTGTGCTCGGACCGGGCGAGCGGGTCCTCCAGCTCCGGGTGACGGCCGAGCTTTTCGACCTCGTACGCAAACCCGCTGCGCGTGTCGTTCGCCTCGTGCACCGCGCCCAGCAGCTCTGCATAGCGGAGGGCGCGCGCCTCAACGGGGGTGGCGTCCGACGGCGGGCGGAAGTCGCCGTGGTAGTCCGCCCTCGGCTGCGGCGGCCCGGCGAGCGCCCCGCCCGCGAGCGGCCCAATCTGCAGCGGCGTCCCCGCGTCCGCCGCCAGCACCGCGTCCGCCACACCATTCCAGTTGTCCCGGTCCACCACCGACTCGAGCGCGTCCGCCACCTGTCCGCTGCCAAAGCGACGGTCATAGAGCAGCGCAGCGGCGTAGGTCCCCTGGCAGAAGAAGTGCGCAGCCTTGTCTCCGCCGCCATCGCAGTCGCGCCCATCCCAGAGGTAGCGCGGGAAAGGGATGCCGCGCGGGTCGTGCAGCATGCCGTGCGCGGCGAGCACCATGAACGCCCAGAGCACCTCCTGGTGCGGAGGAGGCGGCGCCCCGTGCTGCGCCTGCCAGGCCTCGCGCACGCCCTGCCGCGCGGTGGCAAAGACGGCCTCCAGCGTGTCCGGCACCGCGGTGAACCGGTCCGGCAGCGCGAGGAACGCCGCCCGGAGCTCCGGGTTCGCGTCGAACTGAGCGTCGAACCACCGGTGGAAGACGCCCTCTTCCTCGCTGCCTGCCCGGAGCTCCGGGCACGGCGCAAGGGGCCGGCCACCTTCGGACGTCCCCTCACGCGCCGGGTAGCGGGCGGCGGCGAGCTCGTCTGCGGAGCGCTCGCCGCGCAGGAGGTTCACCCCGCGGTTGAGCGCCCCCTTCAGGGAGGTCTCGAACGGCGCGTCCTCGAGGAAGCTCGGAGCCGACCTCGCGGCGGTGTCCACCAGCGCGCGGAACTGCCCGGGCCGCAGCTGGCGCACGCCGACCACTCCGGGGTTGAGGACGCCAAGAATCCGCGGGGGCATTCCAGCGATTCTCGCGGGAAGGTCGCCCCCGGTTGCCTTGCGCGGTCAGTCGACGCCGAGCAGCTCCACCTCGAACACCAGCGTGGCGTTCGCAGGGATAACCGGCGGATAGCCGCGGGGGCCGTAGCCGAGCTCGGGCGGGACGGTGAGCTTGCGCAGCCCGCCCACCTTCATCCCGGCGACACCCTGGTCCCAGCCCTTGATGACCTCGCCGGCGCCGAGCGAAAACCTGAAGCCCTCGCCCCGGTCCCGCGAGCTGTCGAACTTGGAGCCGTTGGTCAGCGTCCCCACGTAGTGGACCGTCACGGACTTGCCCGCCAGGGCCTCCTTGCCGGTGCCGACCTTCTTGTCCTCAATCTGCAGTCCCATGCGCCCCTCCGGCGTGCCGCCACAAAATGGAGGGGGGACCCTACTGCCAAAGGCTGGGCCGTTTCATTCCTCTTCTTCGTCGGCCTCGTCCTCTTCGTCCTCGTCGTCATCCGCCTCAGCGGCGTCGAAGAGGTCCGCCAGCTTCTCGTACTCCTCGAGCCGGTCGTACTCGTCCGGCTCTTCCACCCGCCTCGCCACCCTCACCCCGTCCATCGCCGGCCTCCCCTTCCAACTGCGGTTCGCGCCGAAGCTAAACACCGGGGTCAATGGCGCCAAGGCCAGGCACTTCCTACAGCGCTGACGCGTAGTTGACCCGGGCGCGAAGGCGGAAGCAGGCCTTCACTTCGACCGCCCAGTCCTGCGCAGGGAATGTGGCCGCCAGCTTCGCGTTGAGCTTGACCGTCCCGTTCTGGAGCAGCGGGAACAGGTCCTTGGGGACGGACGGCGCAAGCTCAACCGACGGGATGCTCGTGGCACCGGCGGCCCGGAGGTACGAGACCACCGGCACATCCTGCGTTCCCTCCACAACGCTCGCCTCGGCCTTCTCGACGAAGACCAGGTCCGTCACACCCCGGGTGGGCTTGATGGTGAGCGAACGCAGCTCCAGGTCCGCTTCCAGGTCCACCTTGGGCAGGCTGGCGAGCTGCTCGCCGAAGTCGTACTCGGTCCCGGTGTCCAGGTTCATCTCCTGCTGGCCGGACGGCATGCCGGGAATGGAAATCTCCGGGAGGGTCTTGCAGACCTCCTCCACCTCGGCCTCGACGAAGAACAGCTGGCCACAGCCGGTCGAGCCGACGAGCAGAGCGGAGAGAAGCAGGGTGCGGGAGAACATGGAGCTCCTACAGACGAACAGCGTTGATTAGAGGAAGTAGACGATGAAGCCGAGCTTGGCGGAGGGCAGGGTCATGCGCAGGTGGAGCGACCGGGACTGCACCGTCGCGTCCGCCTGCTGGAGCATGCTCTGCAGCCCGCCCAGGTTGCCGTCGAGGTACGAGAGCCCGCCGCGCAGGTAGAACGTGAAGCGCCGGGGCGGGCCGACCTCCAGGCCCAGCTGCGCGCTCGCGAAGCCGTAAGAGATGTCCTGCAGCGCGGGGCTGCTGAATGACGAGTCACCCGTGGCCATGCGGACCGCGACGTTGGCGTCGCCGGAGGGCAGGTACCCGCCTTCAACCGTGAGCGACGGGGTGATGAAGAAGTTGAACGGGACGTAGGAGACGCCGCCGCGGAAGCCGGTGGAGAAGAGGATGGAGGTGACCCCCGCGTGCACGCGCAGGAAGCTCCAGGGCCGGAAGACGACAGAGGCGCCCGCGCCATCCGGGAGGCCCGCGTCGAGCAGCACGCCGAAGTGGGTGAGGTCCGGCTTGGACTCGGCCGCCGGCGCGCTCTGCACCTCGGCCTGGACCGGCGCAGAGACCGGAGCGCTCACCGCAGTCGAGCGGGAAGCGGGCATGGCCGGGCTCTGCAATTCCACATCGCCCTGCACGGGCTCAGCGACCGGCGCGTCCGAGGCGACGAGCGGAGGCGACACCCAGTCGCGCGTGTCGACAGCGGTGGCTGCTGCAGCGCCGACGTCGGTGCTGGTGAGGAGCCATAAAGCCAGGGCGGGCACGGTCATGACCCCGGTCAGTGCAAGCGTGCGGCCCCACCCTCGAGCGCAGTTAAGCGGCCGCGCGCTCTGGGGTACGACCTGTGGCCGTGTTCAACGAGGATGGGTTTTTCCTGAACCACTGCAGCGGCGAATCCCGTCACCCGGGGGCGGAACCGACCCTGGCTGGGCGACGGACTCAGGTGGGCGGGTGGGCGTATGCGGCGGAGGCGCGGTTACTTCCGGCTCCCGTGCACGGGTGCGGGAACGGACAAGGCGCGTGGGAGGCCAACGCCAGTGAACGGTCTCGCTGAGCGGCCCGCCGGCTTGCGGCCGCGCGGCGTTCGCTGTTACTGCCCCTCGGCTGTGAGAGACCTTGAACCCCAGCAGAAGAAGCTCCTCGCCTCGCTCTACCCCACTGCGCAGGGCGCTGACGCCTGGCAGGACGCGCTGGACACGCTGCTGCGCGCGGAGCTGGAGCGGCGCGGGGAGCGCGAGCTGCGCACCGGCGCGCTGGCGAAGGCAGCGCTGACGCAGGGCCCGCTGCTGGAAAAGGAGTACGACCATTCGCTCCACGGCCACATCGGCTGGACCGTGGGGGCGCTGGTGGTGGATGTGCAGAAGCTCATCCGCTTCAACGTGCGCTACGGCTTCAACGTGGGCGACGCGATTCTGCGCGAGGTGGTGGCCACGCTGGGGCGGCTGTTCCCGACCGCGAAGGTGGTCCGGACGCACACGGATGCGTTCGCCGCGCTCTTCCTTCCGTTTTCGGAGCAGCGCATCAGCGAAGCGGTGCGGACGCGGGCGATGGACCTGCTGCGCGCCTCCGTCTCGCTGCTGGCCGAGGAGGCCGAGCGGCAGGTGACCGCGAAGGGCGAGCCTCCGGACGGCCCGCGCCCTGAGGTGGGGTTCACGCTCGCGCTGCTGGAGCTGGAAGTCCGCTCGCCGTCGCACTGGCAGGTGCTGGGTCCGCTGGTCTGGGCGGAGACCGAGCGCGCCCTGATGGTGGAGCGGCGCGGCGAAGCGAACGGCGTGCAGCGGCGCGCGGTGGATTTGGCCGGCGCGGTGTGAGCCTGCGGTGCCGCGGCCGTCATCTGGCTCGCCATCGCCATCGCTCTGACGCGATAGTCCCGGGGCGATGGCCAAGACCTTCACGTCGGTGACCGAGTACCTCGCTGCTCAGCCCCCGGAAGTCCGCGCGACGCTGCGCCGCGTGCGCGCCACCGTGCGAAAGGCACTGCCCGGCGCGGAGGAGGGCATCAGCTACCAGATGCCCACGTACAAGCTGCGCGGGCGCGCGGTGCTCTACTTCGCCGGGTGGAAGGGCCACTACTCGGTCTACCCGGTGACTCCGGATGTCGTGAAGGCGATGGGGGACGCGTTGAAGCCGTACCCACTCACCAAGGCCACGGTCCGGTTCCCGTTGTCGGAGCCTGTGCCGGTCCGGCTCATCACCCGCATCGCCAAGCTGCGCGCGAAGGCCGTAGCGGCGCCCAAGCGCGGCGAATGATGCGGCGGGCGCTGGTGGTGGTCCTCGGCGTGCTGACCGGCGGCGTGTTCGGCCTGGCGTTCGTGGTGAACCGCTTCGGCCAGCAGGAGCGCAAGGCGAAGGCGGAGGCCATCGTGGTGCTGGGCGCGCGGGTGCTCGAGGGCGGCGTGGCCTCCTCCGCGTTGCGCGCCCGGGTGGAGCGGGGCGTGGCGCTCTACCGCGAAGGCCTGGCGCCGCTGCTCCTCTTCTCCGGCGGCGTGGGGACGCATCCGCCCTCGGAGGCTGCAGTGTCCCGGAAACTCGCCCTCGCGGCGGGAGTTCCGGAGGCGGCCTGCGTCCTCGAAGAGGAGAGCCACAGCACGGAGCAGAACGCCCAGTTCACCGCGCGGCTGCTGCGCGAGCGCGGCATCCGGTCCGTGGTGCTCGTCTCGGACCCGTACCACCTGCTCCGCGCGAGCCGGTACTTCCGCCGCGAGGGCGTCATCGTCCACCCCAGCCCCGCGCTGCTCAGCGAGCGGAACATCCACTGGCTGGACCGATGGTACTGGACGCTGCGCGAGGCGATGGCCCTGGTCATCTCGCCGTCGCTCTGGTGGATCTCCTCGCCGTAGTGGCTTTTCACGCGGAGTGGCTCCGTGTTAGGGCGAGCGGCCCACCTGACGCACAGGAGTCGTTCCGATGAAGAAGTCGCTGGCAGCCGCGCTCCTCACCCTCACCGCAACCGCCGCCCTGGCCGGGACCGTGTCGAACGAACCCGTCGTCGTCTGGACCGACGCGCAGGGCAAGCGCTCCGCGCGCGGCGGCGTGCGCTGGGTGCGCGGCAGCATGTCGTCCGTCGAGTTCATCGGCTGCACGCTGCGCGCGTTTGACAACGGCCTGTCGGGTGCCGACTGCAGCGCCCGCACCGCTGGCAACGTCTACCTCGGCTGCTACACCACCAAGCCGTCCCTCATCCAGGCGGTGACGAGCATCAACAGCTCCACCTTCCTTGTCTTCTCCGTGAACGCAGACGGCACCTGCTCCACCATCACCGTCAACAACAACTCGTCCAACCTGTGATGACTCGCAGCGCGCTGGCGGCGCTCTCTGTGCTGGCGGGCGCCGCCCTCGGGGCGGGCGCGGTCTGGCTGGCGCTTCCCACGCCGAGTCCGACGCCCGCGCGGGAAGCAGAGGTCCCGGCATGTCCAGCGCCGCCGCCGATGGACCTCCAGGCGATCCGCGCAGTCGTCCGCGAAGAGTTGCGAGCCTTCGCCCCGCCACCCGCGAAGCCTGAGCCGGCGCCCGTCGAGCACGCTCCAAGCGCGGGCGCGGACGCGGCGAGGCATCTGGTGGACGGCAGTCTGGGCCGGGGTGCCTGGACGGACGCGGACCGGCTCCAGCTCCAGGCACTGCTCCCAGCGCTCAGCGCTGCGGAGCGCGAGGAGCTCCAGCGCAAGCTCGTCGTCGCGGTGAACAACGAGCAAATCCGCGTGGAAGTTTCTGGCTCGCTCTTCTGACGCCTCACCAGCGCCGACGGTAGGGCGCAGCGGGCAAGCGATGCGGGAATGGGTTCAATCATCCCGTTCGTCAGCAGCCGCCCGAGCGCAACCAGGCAGGCTGAAAACAACTCATACAATTCTTACTGACCCAGGCCAGGTCCCACGCGGCGGCGAACACATGCGCCAGTAATTTCAATGAAGTGAACCGTGGTCCGTCGACGCTCGAGAATCGAGACAGGGCGCTATCGGGAGCAAACCATGGCTGGACTTATCGCAGGTGCAGTTCGCAGCTTCGTCGGCATCACTGGGCGCGAGGCGGAGCGGGCAAAGGTGATCTCAACAGCGGAGGTTGACTCCGTCAACGCGGGCGCAAGGGCGGCGGAGCGCGAGGAGGAGAGACTCCTCCTCGAAAACCGCGTGCATGTCGGAGGGCCTGTGCCGACCGACGTTGATGGCTTCAATGAGCGGGTCGGCATGAACCTGCTCGTAGATGCTGCGGGGAAACTGCTCGAGGTCCGCGACGGGAACGGCGTCATCCGAAGCGGGCGCGCCGACGCATTGGCCCGCTACCGCGAGCAGGCACGGGCAGATGCCATTGCCTCGGGCTTGAAAGAGGGAACCAAGCCGTTCCAGGACGCGGTCGTGAAGGGAGTGGCTTCGTACAAGCCGGACGCCGATGAGGCGGGGCGCGAGGCCTTGGAAGCGCTGGCTCGCAAGTCCTACAACCTTGAAGGCGCGGAGCCAGGGTCGATCACCAATGGCATGCCGCTGTTCAGGAAGTTGTCGCCTGGGCAGGGGTTCGAGCCCGTCTCCTCGGAAACGCGGGGGGCCTGGATCGACCAAATGAAGGTCGCGGAGGACGCCGCGCGTTCGGCTCGTATCGCCGAGGGCGAGGCAGACGCTGCCAAGCTCAGCGCCTGGAAGTACGGCGCGCCCATCCCGGTCAAGGTGGGGGTTCCCCTCGCCTTGGCGGGCGGCCTGGGCTGGGGCGCTGTCGAGCTGATGAACGACGACTGAGCGCCCCTCACCAGCGCCGACGGTAGGGCGCAGCAGGCTCGGGCGGCGGTGCGGGGACGGGCTCAATCATCCCGTTGGCCAGCAGGCGCTTGAGCGCGGCCTGCACCTCCTTCGCCGGCGTCCCGCAGCCGTCGAGCCGCTCCGTGACTTCCTTGAGCGTGCTCCCGGCAGCGCCGAACTCAATCAGGAACAGGCCCTCGTCGGGCGCCAGGCCTCGCGGCGCGGCCCAGGCCTTGCGGGCGGCCTCAAACTCGGTGCGGCCGTCGCCCTTGCGCGCGGCCTCAATCATCGCCGTGTAGCTGTCAGCGGACTCGGTCCCCTTCGAGGTGAGCCGGAACTTCTGCGCGCGGCCGTACTTCACCGCGTCGCGCTTCTCGTCGTCTTCGTTCACGCCTGGGACTCCAAAGGAAGGGGCTGGCCCATCTTTCTGAGCCAGCGCCAGTGGCTGCCGAGCGCGGACCGCAGCGTCCCGCTCGAGCGGTAGTGGACGCCATGGTCGCGGCACGTCGCCTCGACAATCCCGGCGAGCGCCGGGTAGTGCAAATGGCAGATGCGGGGGAAGAGGTGGTGCTCCACCTGGAAGTTCAACCCACCGAGGTACCAGGTGACGGCGCGGTTGCCCTTCGCAAAGTCGACGGTCGACTCCACCTGATGGACGGCCCACTCGCGCTCGAAGGTGGCGTTGCCCTTCGGCACCTCGGAGAAGTCCGCGTCCTCCACGCAGTGTGCGAGCTGGAACGCGCAGGCCAGCGTGAAGCCCAGGACGAACGAGGTGAGCGCGTAGCCCAGCGCCACCGCCCAGAGCGGGTGGAAGACCGCGGGCAGCACGAAGGCCCAGCCTAGGAAGACCAGCTTCCCGGCGATGAAGGCGGCCAGCCTCATGCCGCGCGGGCGGGGGAGCTTCTGCAGGCCCACGCGGCCGTTGAGCACTTCCTTGAAGTCGTCCACGAAGTGCCACTTGGCCGCCAGCACGCCGTAGAGCACCCAGAGGTAGAAGTGCTGGAAGCGGTGGCCCACGCGGCGACGCTGCCCCGGCGCCATCCGGCCGAACGGGCCCATGTCGATGTCGAGGTCCATCCCGAGGACGTTCGGGTGGCTGTGGTGGAAGATGTTGTGCTTCCAGCTCCACACGTACGAAGAGCCGCCGAGCATGTCGAGCGTCAGCGCCAGCGCTTGATTGACCGACTTCTTCTCCGAGTAGCCGCCATGGTTGGCGTCGTGCTGGATGGAGAAGCCGATGCCCGCCATCGCCAGCCCCAGCGACACGCAGCCCGCGAGGCCCGTCCACACGCCCGTCGCGCCGAAGACCAGGTACGCGTAGGAGAGCGCGAACCAGGCCAGAATCACCGCGGTCTTCACGTACATCCAGGGCAGGTCCCGCTGCGCGTGCCCGGTGTCGTCGAAGTACTTCTGGACGCGGAGCTTCAGGTCCCGATGAAAGAGATCCGGCTCCCGGAACTTCGCTTGAGTCGCCAGCGCCACCGCCCACCCAACCTTTGGGTCACCCAGGAGAGCTGCGTGCGGTCGGGGGACTCGTGCCCCAGTATCACGTTCGGATCGATCGCACGCCAGCGGCGAGCCCGCGCTCGATCGGCCTCCCGGCGGGCTGAAAACAATCCATACAATTCTCGCTGATCCACGTCGGCCTCGTTCGATCGGGGAGCAAACCATGGCTGGACTTATCTCGGGTGCGATTCGCAACGTCATCGGAATCACTGGCCGCGATGCCGAGCGCGCGAAGGTGGTCCGCCGCCCGCATCGCCCAGGGTGAAGCGGACGCCGCCAAGATCAGCGCCTGGAAGTACGGCGCGCCCATCCCGGTGAAGGTGGGGGCTCCCCTTGCCGTGGCAGGCGGGCTGGGCTGGGGCGTGACCGAGCTGTTGAACGGCGACGACTGAGCCGTCCGAACAAAGATTGGAAGGGGGGAGAAACCATGACTGGCCTTATCTCGGGTGGCATTCAGCGGCTGTTCGGACTCACGGCGCGCGACGCAGCGCGAGCGAAGATGGAGCGAACTGCAGCGTGGGACGCCGGCTCTGTGGGCGCCCTCGCGGCGGAGCGAAAAGAGGCCAGCCTCATCCGCAAGAACGGTCTGTTGGTCGGAGAGCGCCCCAACTTCGACCTCTCCGCCTTCAAAGCGCAGGCGCGCGACCACGACATCGTCGATCGTTCGGGGGCGCCCGTGGGCGCGGACGATGTCGAGGCCGTCTTCCAAGAGGCCTACGTCGCCAGTATGGCGCCGCAGGTCGCGAAGGCCAGGAAGGAGGCTCGCCACGCGGGCCTCGTCGACGAGAGCTCGGAATTCCACGACGCGGTCGCGACCGGAGTGCTTCAGCAGATGCCAGCCGCGACGCAGGCGGGGCAGAAGGCGGTGGAGGAGCTGGCTCGCAACTCCTTCATCATCAGCGACCCCAAGCCGGGGGCGCTCAGGACCACTGCAAAGCCACTCTTCACGGTCGGCACAGATGGGAAGTTCCAGCCCGTCCCCTTCGAGACGCGGCTTGACTGGGTGGGTGAGGTCAAGATCGCGGACGATGCTGCCCATTCGGCTCGCATCGCCCGGGGCCAGTCGGACGCCGACAAGCTGCGCGCCTGGAAGTACGCGCCGACGCCGGTCAAGGTGGGGGTGCCCCTCGCCGCGGCGGGCGGGCTGGGCTGGGGCGCGGTGGAGCTGTCGAACGGCGACGACTGAGGCGTCACTCGCCCAGATAGGCGCGGCGCACTTCGGGGCTGGCGAGCAGGGCTTTCCCCTCGCCCGCCATCACCACTTCGCCGGTCTCCAGCACGTAGCCGTAGTGGGCCATCGAGAGCGCGAGGTGCGCGTTCTGCTCCACCAGGAGGATGGAGACGCCCTTCTGGTTCACCTCCCGCAGAATCCGGAAGATGGTCTCCACCACCTGCGGCGCGAGGCCCAGCGATGGCTCATCCAACAGCAGCAGCCGCGGCCGGCTCATCAGCGCGCGCGAGATGGCCAACATCTGCTGCTCTCCGCCTGACAGCGTCTGGGAGAGCTGCTTGCGCCGCTGCGCCAGCACCGGGAAGAGCGAGAAGCACCACTGCGCGTCCTTCTCCACCTCCGCCGCGTCCCGGCGCAGGTACGCGCCGAGCTCCAAATTCTCCTGCACGGTGAGGTTCAAGAAGATGCCGCGGCCCTCGGGCGCGTGGGCCATCCCCTTCGGCACCAGCTCATTCGCCTTGACGCCGGTGATGTCCGCCTTCGCGAGGTGGATTTTCCCCTTCGCCGGCTTGAGCATCCCGCTCACCGCGCGCAGCGTGCTGGTCTTCCCCGCCCCGTTCGCGCCGATGAGCGCCACCACCTCGCCCTGGCCGACGGTGAGCGACACCCCGCGCAGCGCCTGGATGGCGCCGTAGCTGACGTGCAACCCGTCCACCGAGAGCAGGCCCTCGCGCGGGAGGCGTTGTCCGACTGTTTTGAGCTCCGCGCTCACGTCGCGGCTCCGGTCGCCGGCACCGCCATGCCTTGCGACTCCAGGTACGAATCGCCCAGGTACGCCTCGATAACCTTCGGGTTCGCCCGCACCTGCTCCGGCGTGCCGACAGCGATGGTCTCACCGTGGTCCAGCACGGTTATCTGCTCGCAGATGCCCATCACCAGCTTCATGTCGTGCTCGATGAGCAGAATGCCGAGGGAGAACTGGTCCCGCAGCTTCCGGATGAGCACCATCAGCTCCGCCTTCTCCTTGGTGTTCATCCCGGCGGCGGGCTCATCCAGCAGCAGCACCTTGGGCCGAGTCCCCAGCGCGCGCGCAATCTCCAGCCGGCGCTGTTCTCCGTACGGGAGGTTCTTCGCCTCCTCGTCGCGCCGGTGGGCAAGCCCCATCACCTCCAGCAACTCCTCCGCGCGCCGCGTGAGGGCCTCCTCTTCGCGCTGAAACCCGGGCGTGAGCAAGAGCGCCCGCCACCAGTCGTAATAATTGTTCAACGCGTCCAAAAACCCCGCCAGCCACGTGGGCGCACGACGAACGCGCTCCGCGGAGATGAGGGGGGCCGCCGTGCCCAGGCAGGCCACCTTCACGTTGTCCAGCGCGGTGAGCGCTTTGAACAATCGGATGTTTTGAAACGTGCGCGCCACGCCCGCGCGGTTGATTTGATGCGGCCGGAACGACAGCGCCTTCGCGCCCCGTGCCTTGAGCAGCGCGCGCAGGCGCAGCCTCCGCAGCCCGAACGAGAGCGCCGCCACCAGCACGCCCGCCACCACCGGAACGACGGCGCTCGCCTCCTCCTGCACGGCGCCGCCCACCAGGAGGCCCAACCCCGCCAGCATCCCCACCAGCGTCAGCAGCGCCTCGGTGCGGCCCAGCTGAACCGACGGCCCGCTCACCTCGCGGCCCGCCACGCAGACCGTGCCCTCGGTGGGGCGATAGACACCCGTCAGCACGTTGAACGCAGTCGTCTTCCCCGCACCGTTGGGGCCGATGAGGCCCTTCAAGTCACCGGGGTGAAGCTCCAGCTTGAACTCGGTCAGCGCCCGCAGACCGCCGAAGCGAATGCTCACGCTCTTGGCGCACAGCGCGGGGTCGCTCATGCCCGCCGCTCCTGCGGCTTGCGGGACACCCAGCGCGGCAGCACGTCCCAAATCTCCTTCGTCCCGAACAGCCCCTGCGGCCGCGCGAGCATCAGGATGACCAGCAGGATGCCGTAGATGGGCATCCGCAGCTGGTCCACCCGCTGCGCCATCGCCGGTCCGGCGCCGAACTGGAGGAAGAGCGACCGCAGCGCCTCCGGCAACAGCGTCAGGACGACGGCGGCAACGATGGAGCCGGTGGTGGAGCCCAACCCGCCCGCGACAATCATCACCACCACTTCAATCGACTTCACGAAAGTGAAGGAGCCCGGCGTGATGACAGGGACGAAGTGGCCGAACAGCCCGCCCGCCACGCCGGCGAAGAACGAGGAGATGACGAACGCGCGGACCTTGTACGCGGTGGTGTTGACGCCCATCGCCTCGGCCGCAATCTCGTCCTCGCGGATGGCCCAGAGGGACCTCCCGTGCGCCGAGCCGGCAATGCGCCGGGCCACCAGCACCACCAGGAACACCCAGAACCAGACCATGAAGAAGCTGGCGTGCTGCGGGACGCCCGGCAACCCCAGCGAACGCCCCAGCGAGTCCGTGTTCTGCACGACGACGCGGATAATCTCCCCGAAGCCCAGCGTGACGATGGCGAGGTAGTCCCCGCGCAGCCGCAAGGACGGCAGCCCCACCAGGAAGCCGCAGAGCGCCGCCGCCAGCCCGCCCATCACCAGCGCCAGGACGAACAACCCCTGGTCCGACACCGCGTGCGGCACGCCGGTGATGGCCAGGTCCTGCAGCGACAGCGACGTCTTCCCTGCGATGTACGCGCCCACGGCCATGAACCCGGCGTGGCCGATGGAGAACTGCCCGGTCATCCCGTTCACGATGTTGAGCGAGACGGCGAGGATGACGTTCACCCCCACCAGGGACGCCAGGTACACCGCGAAGGGCAGCTGCGCGGAGAGAAGCTGCAGCGCCGTCAGCAGCGCCACCGCCACCAGCACGGGGAGCGGACCGCGCAGCCAGAGCGGGAGCCCGGGGCTCTGGGGGAGGCTCACGGCGGACTCCATCACACCTTCTCCGCGGTCACCCGGCCGAAGATGCCCTCGGGGCGCACCAGCAGCACCAGGATGAGGAAGCCGAACGCCACCGCGTCCCGCCAGCTGGAGGAGGTGTAGCCGACGATGAACTCCTCCACCAACCCGAGCATCAGCGCGCCCACCACCGCCCCCGGCACATGGCCGATACCGCCGATGACCGCCGCGACGAACGCCTTCAGCCCCACGTAGAGGCCCATCAGCGGCTGCACCGCGGTGTCCTTGATGGCGTAGAGCAGCCCGGCGCAGGCCGCCAGCGCGGAGCCCAGCATGAAGGTGACCGCGATGACCCGGTCCGTCGGGATACCCATCAGCGCCGCCACCCGGTGGTCGAAGGACACCGCTCGCATCGCGCGGCCGAAGCGCGTCTTGAACACCAGCAGCTGCAGCCCGAGCATCAGGAGCAGCGCCACGCCCAGCGAGATGACCTGCCAGTTCCAGATGATGAGGTCCTCGTCGCCAAAGCTGAGCCACGGCTTGGGGACGATGATTTCCGGAAACGCCCGGGGAGACGCGCCGGGCAGGAAGCCGATGTCCAGCTGGAAGCCGTAGGAGAGCGTGAACGAGATGCCAATGGCCGTGATGAGCGCGGTCAGCCGCGGCTTCTCCCGCAGCGGCCGGTAGGCGAAGCGCTCAATCAGAAAGCCGATGAGCGCGCAGCCGGCCATCGCGGCGAGGAACACCAGCAGCACGCCGGGCACCGAGGTGCGTGAGATGCCCAGCACCCGGGTGATGGCGCCGTCCCTGCCCATCTGGAACGCGGTGGCGTAGCCCAAATAGCAGCCCACCATCATCACGTCGCCGTGGGCGAAGTTGATGAGCTTCAGCACGCCGTACACCATCGTGTACCCGAGCGCGACCAGGGCGTAGATGGTTCCGGCCGCCAGCCCGTTGATGACGTGCTGAAGGAAGTTGGCGATCACGGCTTGATGGTGGCGACGTACTTCGTCTTGCCTTCCGTAATCTGCAGGACGACCGCCGGCTTCACTGCGTCCCGGTTGGAGTCCATGGAGATGGTCCCCGCCACGCCGGGGAAGTCCTTCGTCGTCGCCAGCGCGTCCCGGATGGCCGGACCGGAGAGGTCAGGCGCCCGCTTCATCGCCTCGATGGCCACCCACGCGCTGTCGTAGCCCAGCGCCGCCAGCCCGTCCGGGACCTCCTTGTAGGCCGCCTTGTAGTCGGAGACGAACTTCTGCACGCGAGGCGACGGGTCATCCACCGAGTAGTGGTTGGAGAAGTAGCTGTTCTCCAGCGCGCTGCCGCCGAGCTCGAACAGCGTGGCGGAGTCCCAGCCGTCGCCGCCCATCAGCGTGGCCTTGAGCCCCAGCTCCCGCGCCTGCCGGGCGATGACGCCCACGTCCGTGTAGTAGCCCGGGATGTAGATGCCGTCCGGCTTGCTCTTCTTGAGCGCCGTCAGCTGCGCGCGGAAGTCGCTGTCACCCTTCGAGTAAGCCTCGGTGCCGACAATCTTCCCGCCCATCTCGGCGAACTTGCGCGTGAACACCTCGGTCAGCCCCTCCGAGTACGCGCTCTTCTGGTCCTTCAGCACCGCGACTTTTCCGAGCTTCAGGTTCTCGTGAGCGAACTTCGCCATCACGTAGCCCTGAAACGGGTCGATGAAGCAGACCCGGAAGATGTAGTCGCCAATCTGGGTGACCTTGGGGTTGGTCGAGGACGGCGTAATCATCGGCACCTTGGCCTCCTGGGCCTTGGGCGCCATCGCCAGCGAGTTGGTGGAGGCCACCTCACCCAGAATCAGCTTCACCTTGTCCTGGTTGATGAGCCGGGTGACCGCGTTGGCCGCTTCCTCCGGCTTGCCCTGGTCGTCATAGACGCGGACCGCCAGCTTCTTGCCCTTCACCCCGCCCGCCGCGTTGGCCTCGTTGACGGCCATCTCCACGCCGTTGCGGGTGGAGATGCCGAACGTGGCCTCGGAGCCGGTGAGGGAGCCCACCTCGCCCAGGAGGATGACGTCGTCCGTGGGCGCCGACGGCAGGGCCTTGGTCGTGACGACCGGGGTCCCCTCAGGAGGCGTGGCAGAGGGGGGCGGCGTCTTCTTCTCGCACCCCGCGCCAGCGAGTAGGACCGCGAAGACCGCGAGCGAGGAACGTCGCATTGCAAACCTCCAGGGAAGCCGCGGTCTTCTATGGGGCCTGCGAGGAGGGGTCAAGCCTTGCTCGCTCGAGCGCCACGGCAAGGCCGGCACCCAGCCAAGGGGCGGCGCGCGGATAAGCTGCCAGCCCATGACCGCGCTCGCCGCAGGCCTCCTGCTGACCACCCTCGCCGGCGCGGCGCCGCCCGGGGCGGAAGCCCCGCCCACGCTTTATGCGGGCATCTACCTCTCGGACGTCTCCGGCTTCGACCTGCGCGAGGGCCGGTTCCAGGCGGACCTGGACGTGTGGCTCAAGTGGAGTGGGCCCAAGGAGCCGCCCGCGCTGCGCTTCGTCAACGGGGAGATTGCCAGCCGCGAGGAGCAGGAGCGCGAATCCGACGGCGACTGGCACAGCATCCGCTGGCGCGTGCAGGGCACCTTCCGCGGCACGTTCCCGCTGCAGGCCTTCCCGTTTGACCGCCAGGCCCTGCGCATCCAGCTGGCCACCACCGGAGACTCCGGGCGGCTCATCCCGGACCTCGGCAGCAGCGGGATGGCGCAGCAGTTCTCCATCACCGGCTGGGAGTATGAGCCGTTCTTTCGCAGCGAAGCCGCGCGCCAGGTGGTCGCTTCCGACCTGGGCTCCATCCGAAATGAGGGCCGCACGCGCGCGCTGGACGCAGTGACGTTCGTGGTGGACCTCCACCGCCCGCGCACCTCCAACATCATCAAGTTCATGCTGCCGCTGGCCATCATCCTGGCGATGGCGTTCCTGGTCTTCCTCCTGCCCGCGTCGAAAATCGACGTGCGCTCGGCGATGGGCGTCACCTCGCTGCTGTCCGTCGTCGCCTTCCACTTCGCGATGGCCGGCAGCCTGCCGGACGTGCCGTACCTCGTCGCCGCGGACCGGCTGTTCCTCGTCTCGTATGTCCTTGTCCTGCTCTCCATCTTCGAGACCGTGGGCGTGTTCCGCCTGGGCGACGCGCACGAACGACTGGGCGTGCGGATTGACCGCGTGGCGCTGGCCGTCCTCCCTGCGGTAGCGGTGCTGGTGGGCGGCTCCGTGGCGCTGCCCACGCCTGCGCCCAAACCTCCGGACGCGGTACGGCCCGCGGCTCCGGCCCTGCCGCCCTCTCCGCGCGAGGAGCTGCGGGTGGGGACCACCGCGCTCGCCACCTTGACCGCGCAGGGGCTCAATGGGCTCTTGCGACGGGGGCTCACCGACATCGGTCCGGACGGCGAGCTGCGGCCGCACCTGGCCGAGGCCGTGCCCTCGATGACGGACGAGAGCGTCCGGCTGCTCCCCGACGGCGGGATGCTGGTGCGCTGGCGGCTGCGCGAGGGCCTGCGCTGGAGCGACGGCGCGAAGCTCACCGCGCGGGACCTGGTCTACAGCCTTGGGCTGGTCGTCAACCCCGACCGCGCCGGGGTGACTCAGGTGGATGAGCGGACGATTGAAATCCGCTACGTGCGGCGGCTCTCGGACGCGCTGACCGACTTCGCCCTCTACCCGGAGCACGCCGCGAAGCGGCTCTTCGCCGACGGTGGGATGGAGGCCATCCGCGTGCAGAATCAGACCGCGCCACTCCCGGGCGATGGGCCCTACCGCGTGGCCTCCTTCACGGCCGGCAAGGAGGCGGTGTTTGAACGCAACCCCTACTTCGCGGGCCCGGCGCCCAGGCTCGCGCGCGTGCGCGTCCTCTTCCGCACGCCGGAGGCGCTGGTGCAGGAGCTGGCCAAGGGCGAGTTGGACTTGACCCTCGCCGTGCCGATGAGCGCCGTCCAGGAGCTGAAGCAGGCCCCGGCCGTGGTGGTGGACTCCGCGCCGGAGGACGCCGTGCTGTGCCTCCAGCCGGACCTGGGCGCCCCGGGGCTGGGCGACCTGCGGGTGAGGCGGGCGCTGCTGATGGCGTTGGACCGGAAGCGCATCGCCGCCGCGTACGCTGAGAACGGCCGCATGGCGAATACGTACCGCCCGGATGACGCCCCGGACCACGCCGCGGACGCCCCGCGCACCCCGTATGAGCCAGACCAGGCCCGCCGCGCGCTCAAGGAAGCGGGGTTGAGCTCGCTGCGCCTCTTCACCCTGGAGCCGGTGGCCGGCTCCGCGTACTCCCAGGCGCTGGCGCTGGTGCAGGCGCAGTTGGCCGCGGTGGGCTTGAAGGTGGAAGTCGTGACGCTTTCTGGAAGCAAGGCGATGGAAGCCTTCAACCGGGGGAACCATGGGGGGCTGCTGCTCTACCCGCGAAGGGACCGCCGCCCGGCGCGCTTCTTCAACCTCCCGGTCGCCACCGGCGCCACCGTCGACGTCCGCACCCCGCGCCCGCACTTCTCAGCGGCCACCGCGGATGCGTATCAGCTGTATGAAACATCGTTGTTTCCGGAACGGCAGCGGCTGCTCTCCATGCGCCTGCAGCGCGCCTTCGCGGAGCAGCTGCCATTGCTGCCTCTGGCCTTCGGCACCCAGGTCTCCGCCCACAGCGCGAAGCTCACCGGCTACGGCCCCGCCAAGTCCGGCTCGTCCTGGTGGAACGTGGAGACGTGGGCGCTGGACGAGTAAAAATAGGGACAGGACACTTTTCCCGAGCGCGGCGCGGAGACGGATGGAGTGGCAGCGCGGAGGCAGCTTGGACAGGGGGACGCGGGTTCCGCGCTTCAGGCGTTCGGGCGCAACGCGAAACTGGAGCGCGTTGCCGCGCGGAGGCAAGCATCCCTGAGGGACACGGGGCAGGCGGGATAGGAATGGGCGGCTGACGGGGGCGCCCCCGTCAGCAACGACCGCCGCGGCCAGAACGGACGCTGCTTCGCGGACCCTCGCTGCACTCCCCGAGGTGCTTCGCGGCAGCGCACCCACTGGCTGGAGCTGTCCCCGACCTTCGCAACCGAAATGGATGCCTCTATTCACGTTGAGTGTGACTTGGCGGATGCGGAGATCCGTTCCGACAGGGAAGTGGGGAGCTTTTGTTATATCCATCAAACAAATCCTCCCCACTTCGCGCCGACGCGCTGTTCAGCGCCCGGACCGACACACTCACAGTGAACATGCTGAGGTCTTGGTGACGAAGCTCGGGGACAGCTCCAGCCAGTGGGTGCGCTGCCGCGAAACACCTTGGGGAGCGCAGCGAGGGTCCGCGAAGCAGCGTCCGTCCTGGCCGCAGCGGTCGTTGCTGGCGGGGGCGCCCCCGCCAGCCGCCCATTCCTATCCCGCCTGCCCCGTGTCCCTCAGGGATGCTTGCCCCCGCGCGGCAACGCGCTCCAGTTTCGCGTTGCGCCCGAACGCTTGAAGCGCGGAACCCGCGTCCCCCTGTCCAAGCTGCCTCCGCGCTGCCACTCCACCCATCTCCGCGCCACGCTCGGGAGAATGGCCTGTCGCGCTGTCCCCATTTTTCCGTGATTCAGGGCTCGACTGCAGCGCCCTTGTTCTGGGGCTGGCGCGTAGTCCGTAGGACGAAGTCGTTCGCGTTGTTATTGGAGTCGTAATTGTTACCACGCAACGCGTCCTCCCCCGTGTCCATCGTCTCCGCGGTGGCTGCCGCGTTGGCCTTCCGCTCCAGCGACTTGCCGGTGGAGAACGTCATCCCCACGGGTGCCGCGGGCGAGCCCTCCGCGCCTGACGCGGCGGCGCCGTAGCCCAACGTGTCCACTGCATTCGGATCCGCGACGGCGGTGCTCAACGCGGGCGGCCCAAGCCGGATGTGCCCTGCGTTGGAGGCGAGGTCAAACGTGGTGGGCACACCGGTGGCCGTCTTGCGGACCTCATCCAGCGCCATGCTGCCGGAGTAGCCGCTGGAGCCGACGAGGTAGTGCCCGTGCGGCGGGATGATGGCGCCGGGGCCCATCGTGTGGCGGGCCTCATACGTCGCGCCCACCGAGGAGCGGTACTGGAGCTTCCAGCCGGAGATGTCCACCGGGCTGGGCCCGCCGTTGTAGAGCTCCACCAGCTCATCCCCGGCGCCGGCCGGGCCTTCGGGTGCGAACTCGCTGATGACGACGTCGCAGAGGTCCCCGCGGCCGTCGGCGTCGAAGTCCGCCTGGCCCACGTTCGCCAGGCCGCGGCAGTTGTCGCAGACATCGCCCGCGCCATCGCCATCGCCATCCGTCTGCGCCGCGTTCGCCGCCGCGGGGCAGTTGTCGCACGCATCTCCGCGCCCGTCGCCATCCGCGTCCGCCTGGCCCACGTTGCTGGCGTTCGGGCAGTTGTCCACCGCATCCGCCACGCCGTCGTTGTCATCATCCGGGTCACACGCGTCGCCCAGCGAATCCCCGTCGCCGTCGCGCTGGTCCGCGTTGGCCAAACCCGGGCAGTTGTCGCAGGTATCGCCCGCGCCATCCGCGTCTGCGTCCGCCTGGCTGGCGTTCGGCGCGGCGCTGCAGTTGTCGCAGACATCGCCCACGCCGTCCCCGTCGCCGTCCTGTTGCCCGGGGTTCACGTTCTTCGGGCAGTTGTCACACGGCCCCTTCACGGAGTCCCCATCCGGGTCATCCGTCGGCAGCACGCACTGGGTGCCTTCGCCGCTGGCCGAGCACACCTGGACGCCGCACTCCACCGTCTGCGTGGCGCAGCGCGCGCCCAGCCCCTGCACCATCGGCTTGCCGCAGGCGTTGCAGTTGTTCCGGGGCGCCGCTTCGCACGCCGCGCCGGTGCCGTCCGGCTTGCACGCCATCGCCCCGGGGCAGCCATTCGCCGCGGTGCACGCCGCGCCCAACCCCGGCACGTCCGGAAGACCGCAGCGCTGGCAGTTGTTCAACGCGGCCGCCACGCACACCGCCGTCATGCCGCCGTCCGCGCAGCTCAACGTCCCGGGGCAGCCCGCGTCCGACACGCACGCGGCCCCCAGGCCCGCCACCGAAGGCCCGCTGCATACGCCGCAGGCGTTTTTCGCCGGGCCCACGCAGGCCACGCGCTCGCTGCCGTCGCAGGCGAACGTGCCGCAGCCTTCACACGCCTCGCCGGGTTCATGGGAGAGCACGCCGCAGCCGCCGCAGGCGTTGGTCACGTCCTCGTCCTTCAGCCCGTCGCAGTCGTTGTCCGCGCCGTCGCACAGCTCGATGTTGGGGAGGACCTGGTCGCGGCACGCGCCCAGCTTGCCGTCTGGGCCGCAGACGGCGGTGCCGGCGAGACACAACCCAATGCCCTGGGTGCTCTTCGGGCCGGTGTAGCACTTCACCACCTGGCCCGGCTGGCAGGGGGCGGACTCCTGGCAGCCGCAGAGCGCGACGGCGAGCAGCACGAGGAACGGCCCGGCCTTCACTGGGGTTAGGGGCACGGGGGGATCTCCTTCACTCCTGCACCCAAGCGCAAGTCTTCGCCGGTCGAATTCACCCTCAGGCCGGGTTGGGGGCGCGGCGCTCGAGCTCATTGAGCAGCTCATTCAACCTCCGCTCCTCCCGGCCCACGTCGAAACCCACCGCCCGCGCGCCATCGACGATGGCGATGGACATCATGAGAATCCGGACGGTTTCGCGGGTGGGCGGCCGGTCGTTGTGGCCGAAGAGCTCGTGCTCCAGGCGCGCCACCACCGACTGGTAGTCGCGCAGGCAGGTCACCGGCGGCAGCTCCGTCACCGGCCCGGTCTGCCGGGTGTCCGGCGCGAAGGCGATGCCCACGTCCGCCAGCGCCACCTCGTGCCCGTCGGCGTAGCGCAGCACCAGGTAGCTCCCCCCGGTCTGGCGGTTGGTCCGCTCCTCGACGAGCTCCACCTCCTCCAGCCGCAGGGCCAGCGTCTTGGCCCCGGCGACGTCGAAGAGCGTGCCGCCCGTCTCGTCGAACAGCACGCCGCCCGGGTGCTGGGCGCAGAAGTCGCGCACGCGGGCCAGCTGCTGGGCTCGGGAGGGGGTCTCCACGGGCGCGGACCCTAATCCGGTTCCCGCTCCCGTGTCTCTTGGACCTTCAGAGCAGGTCCCAGGTGTAGCCGTCGCTGGCGAAGGCGTGGTCCGCCAGCGAGGGTACGAGGTCATCCGTGTTGTCGTCGAGCGCCGCGAGGTTGCCCTTCACCCGCCGCTTCACCTGCGCGGTGAAGATGCCGAGAATCTCCAGCTCACGGGCCGCGCCGGCGGCGCCCTTCTCCTCGACCGCGGTGTTCACCCGCGACAGCACGCAGGCGAGGACGAAGAGGTCAATCATCACGTCGGCCAGACGGCGGGTGGGGAACTGCCGGCCGATGATGTCGCGGCCGTAGCGGCGCAGCGTGCGGTCCACGCCGGAAGCCAGGTCGCGGGTGAGCTCCTCGAACACCGCGCCCCGCTCCTTGAGCGGCGCCTGCAGGCCGCTGAAGCTGCTCTTGCCGCGCGGCAGGCCGGTGGCCAGCGCCGCGCGCCGCAGGGCGTAGTCGGACAGCACGCCGAAGCCCTTAATCGGGTCGTTGAACGCGCCGCGCAGGCTGGCGGCCAGTTCTTTGAGCTGCGCGCCCACGTCGTTCATCGCGGTGAGGGCGATGAAGAGCCGGAGAATCTCGTTGGTGCCCTCGAAGATGCGGTTGATGCGCGCGTCGCGGACCATCCGTTCGTACGGGAAGTCGCACATGTACCCGTTACCGCCCGCGGTCTGCAGCGCTTCATCGGACACGCGCCAGAGGGCCTCGCTGGCGAACACCTTGCTGATGGCCGCCTCTACCGCGTAGTCCTCGTAGCCCTGGTCAATGAGCGCGGCGACCAGGCCGACCGCGGACTCGCTGGCGTAGCAATCCACCACCGAGAGCGCGAGCTTCTCCTTGATGAGCGGGAAGTCGGAGATGGGCTTGCCGAACTGCACGCGCTCTTTGGCCTGCGTAGCCGCCAGAGAGATGAGGCGCTTCATCGCCCCCACCGCGCCGCCGCCCAGGCCGGTGCGCCCGGAGTTGAGCACCTTCATCGCCACCTTGAAGCCCTTGCCCTCCTCGCCCAGCACGTGGTCCAGCGGCACGCGCACGGAGTCGAAGCTCACCGTGGTGGTGGAGGACGCGCGCAGGCCCATCTTGTCTTCGTGCGGCCCCACGCTGACGCCGGCCATGTCGCGCGTGACGATGAAGGCGGTCATCTTCCCCTTCTCGCCCGCGGACTCGGTGCGCGCGAAGACGGTGAAGAAGCTGGCAATGCCGCCATTGGTAATCCAAAGCTTGTTGCCATTGAGGACCCACGCGTCGCCGTCGCGCTGCGCAGTGGTCTTGATGGACGCCGCGTCGGAGCCGGAGCCGGGCTCGGTCAAGCAGAATGCGGCAATCATCTCCCCGCTCGCCAACTTGGGGTAGTAGCGCGCCCGCTGCGCCTCGGTGCCGAAGAGCAGCAGCCCGCGCATGCCGATGGAGCTGTGCGCGCCGACGGTGACCGCCACGGAGCCGTCGTGCCGCGCCACCTGCTGGAGCGTGCGGGAGTACGCCATGCTCCCGAAGCCCATCCCGCCGTGCTCCTCGGGGATGACCAGGCTGAAGAGGCCGAACTGCTTCAGCTCCTCGATGAAGCTGGCCGGCAGCTCGCCCTCGCGGTCCCAGCGGCGGAAGTCCTCCTCGTGCGGCTTGAGGACCTGGTCCACCGAGGCGATGACGCCCTTGACGGTCTCCCGCTCCTGCTCCCGCATCTTCGGGAACGGGAGCAGCATCTCGTCCTCAATCTGTCCGGTGCAGAGCGAACGGATGAAGCTGACGGTCTTCTTGTCAATCACCGGTGCCACCCTCCGTGAAACCGCGCGCATGACGCAGCGCGAGAGGGCTCTACCTTACGCTGCGGGCGCTCCGAGTCGAGCCAGCTCCCACAGTGGGATGGACGACGTTGATGTCGCCAGAAGGCGCCGAGGGCTAGCGCGGCGGCGCGGGGTGCGTCAGCCGGTCAATCTCAAGGAGCAGGCTGGGCGCGTCCCAGGGCTTGCTCATCCAGCTCGCTCCGAGCGCGGTCACAATCTCCCGGTTGCCGTCATAGGCGCTCAGGACCAGCACCGGCAGCGAGGAGAGCTTGGGCGACTCGCGGATCTCCTGAAGCAGGGTGATACCGCTCTTTCTGGGCATCATCACGTCGAGGATGAGCAGGCTGGGAGAGAGCTCTTCGATTGCCGCCAGCGCCTTGCGCGGATCCGTCACCCCTACGAGGTGATGCCCCACCGGGCGCAGCGCCAAGCGCAGGGTTTCAATTCCGACCGGCTCGTCGTCGACGACCAGGATGACGCTCTTCTCCCCGGAGTCGAGCGTGGGGACCTGGATCTCCTCCGCGCGCTTGGGGAGCCGAACGAAGAACGTACTGCCGCTGCCTGGCGCGCTCTCCAGCCAGATGGAGCCGCCGTGGAGCTGCACCAGCTGCTGCGCAATGGCCAGGCCCAGGCCCGTGCCGCCAAACTTGCGGGTGCTGCCGCCCTCGGCCTGGCGGAAGCTTTCGAAGATGAGCCGGTGATGCTCCGGAGCGATGCCAATCCCGCGGTCCCGAACCTTCGCTACGAAGCTGGCGCCCTCGTCGACCACTTCCAGTTCGACGGGGCTCTGGTCCGGCGAGAAGCGGACGGCGTTGCTGAGGAGGTTGATCAGGATTTGGGCAACCTTGACGGCGTCCAGCTTGACCAGGAAGCCCGGGCGCGGCTCCGGAAAGGCCAGGGCAATCCCTCTGGGCAGGGCGATGGGGTGGACCGCGGCATAGGCGCTGTCGAGCACCGCGCTCAGCGGCAGCTCCTCCAGGGTGAGCGTCTCCTTCCCAGCCTCCAGCTTGCTGGCGTCGAGAATCTGGTTCACCACGCTGAGCAGGTGGTTGCCGCTGCGCTGCACCATCCGAAGATGCTCAAGGGTATTCGCCGCAACGCCCTTGTATTCAGGCTGCGTCCGCACCTGAAGGGTCCCAACACGGGAGCAGGTGGGGCAGGCGGTGGCGTCGGTGACGGACTCGTCCGGCTCCAGATGAAACTCCGCGGAGCAGGACGCGCACTGCGCCCACGGGGGCGTCAGGAAGTCGGCGAGCAGCCCGCGGGGGATGTTGATGATGGAGTTGAGGGGCGTGCGCAGCTCGTGGGAGACAGTGGCCAGGAACTCGCCTTTGAGCCGCGCGGACTCCTTGGCGGCCACCAGGGCCTCGGCGAGCTCCTCGTTGGTGACGCGAAGAGAGGCCGCCAGGCCCTTGCTCTCGCCGCTGATCCGGAAGAAGTCGCCCAGCACCACCAGGCTGGCGGCCATCCCCACGCTGGAGACCGTAAGCGGGGTGACGCGAGCCACATTGAACACCCTCAGGTCCGTCAGCAGGTCCAGGACCACGCCGAACATGAAGCAAACGCTCTGACTGAGCAGGAGGGGACTGAAGTGGGGACTGCGTCGCACCAGCCCCAGCACGTTGATGATGGCGGAGCACGTCACCGACACCAGCATGAAGGGAATCAGCACCCGATACAGATTGAACAGGGTGGGGCCCAGCGGGACCGCCAACATCACCGCGGCGCAAATCCCGGTGCAGATGCGGTTGATCTTTCCCACTCGAGTAACCCGTCGGAAGTACCACTCGTCGTAGAACTCCAGCGAGAAGCCGAAGGCCATCAAGAGGATGCACGGCACCAGCTTCACGCGCGTAGGGATGTCGAACAGCAGCGGCGTTCCCAGCCCGCCCCGGAGGGCGAGGTAGACGGTGGTCGTCGCGACCAGGCCCGTCGTCGACAGGTACAGCCGCCGCAGCGGGCTGCGCCACTCGGTGACGACGAACGCCGTGAGCGCGACGAGGACAAAGAGGAACAGGAACGGCTGTCCCAGGTTGAGCACGTTCTCGACGGTGGTTGCCTTCAGGAAGAAAGGCTTGAGCGTCGCTCTCGGGCCGAGGAACAGACGCTGGTCGGTCGTGCCGTCGTACTGCGGCACCAGCCACGTGAAGTGCAGGGCGATGAGGTTCTTGCCAGGGGTGAGGTACTCGCGCGGAACGGTCCAGCCGTTCCAATCGTGCAGGTGAATCTTGAACTGGGCTTCCGCCACGGCCTGGTCACCCACCGGATGCCCGTTCACGTAGGCGCGGACGAAGCCGCTGCGCGTGTCGCCGACCGTCAGGAAGAGCTCTTCCTTGACCCGTTCTGCCGGCAGGTCCACCCAGCGGCGGAGCCAGGCCTCCTTCCCTTCGACTCCCTGTCGCGCGAACGACCCGGGCAACCTCACCGTGCCCCAGAGGCTGTCGTCCAGCTCCGAGCTGGCGCCGAGCGGGTTGTCACCCGCTTTGACCTTCCAGTCACCGACGAGCACCAGCGTCTGAGCCCGCACATCCGCGGGCAGGTGGAAGACGTAGAGGACGAGGAGGAACGGCAGCACCGGGGCTGCCCCAGCGACCCAGCGCAGGGCGACTTTGGCCTTCGCCCCAGCGACGGGTTTCTGAACCATTGGCGCGGGTGTCGCCGCTACGAGCCAGCCTTCTGCTGGTCCGAGTAGATGGCGTCGGCGATGCGGTAGGCGGAGCCCTCGAGGCGGGTGATGGCCTCCTTGAGCTTCACCGCGTCGTCCTGGGGCATGATTTTCTTCAGGTTGTCCAGGTCCACCCGAATCTCCTCGCGGTCCTTCTCGCTGAGGAGCGACGCGTACTCTTCGATGGAGCGCTCGGTGGTGTAGATGAGGCCGTCGGCGTTGTTGCGCAGGTCCGCCAGCTCCTTCTTCTTCCGGTCGTCCTGCTGGTGCGACTGCGCGTCCGCAATCATCCGCTGAATCTCCGTCTCCGACAGGCCGGAGTTGGAGACCACGCGCACCGCCTGCTGCTTGCCGGTGCCGAGGTCTCTCGCGGAGACGTGGACGATGCCGTTGGCGTCGATGTCGAAGGTGACTTCAATCTGCGGCACGCCGCGGGGCGCAGGCGGGATGCCGATGAGCTCGAAGCGCGCGAGCGACTTGTTATCCGTCGCCATCTCGCGCTCGCCCTGGAGGACGTGGACGACCACGAGGGGCTGGTTGTCGACCGCGGTGGAGAAGACCTGCCCCTTCTTGCAGGGGATGGTGGTGTTCTTGTCGATAATCTTGGTGAACACGCCGCCGGCGGTCTCGACGCCCAGCGAGAGCGGGGTGACGTCCAGCAGCAGGACGTCCTTCACCTCGCCCTTCAACACGCCGCCCTGAATCGCCGCGCCGACCGCCACCACCTCGTCCGGGTTGATGCCCTTGTGGGGGTCCTTCCCGAAGAACTCCTTCACCTTCTGCTGCACGCGCGGCATCCGCGTCATCCCGCCCACCAGCAGGACCTGGTGAATCTGCTGCTGACTCACGCCGGCGTCCTTCAGCGCGACCTTGCAGGGCTCAATGGTGCGGTCGATGAGGTCCTTGACCAGCTCCTCCAGCGTGGCGCGCTCCAGCGTCTCCGTGAGGTGCTTGGGGCCGGTGGCGTCCGCGGTGATGAACGGGAGGTTCACCTCGGTCTCGGTGGCAGAGGAAAGCTCGTGCTTCGCGCGCTCGGCGGCCTCCTTCAGGCGTTGCAACGCCACCCGGTCCTTGCGCAGGTCGATGTTGTTGCTCTCCACGAACTTCTTCGCCAGGTGGTCCACCACGCGCTGGTCGAAGTCCTCGCCGCCGAGGAACGTGTCGCCGTTGGTGGACTTCACCTCGAAGACGCCGGCGTTGAGCTCCAGAATCGAAATATCGAACGTGCCGCCGCCGAGGTCGTAGACGGCCACCTTCTCGCTCTTGCCTTCCTTCTGCTTGTCCAGGCCGTACGCGAGGGCCGCGGCTGTCGGCTCGTTGATGATGCGCAGGACGTTGAGACCGGCGATTCGCCCGGCGTCCTTGGTCGCCTGGCGCTGGCCGTCGTTGAAGTACGCGGGGACGGTGATGACCGCCTCCGTCACCGGTTCGCCAAGGTAGTCCTCGGCGGTCTGCTTCATCTTGCCCAGGACCATCGCGGAGATTTCCGGCGGGCTGTACTGCTTGCCGCGAATCTCCACCCACGCGTCGCCGTTCTGGCTGCCCACCACGCGGAAGGAGCTGAGCGCGATGGCCTTCTTCGCCTCTGGCGAGTCGTACTTGCGGCCGATGAGGCGCTTCACCGCATAGATGGTGTTTTCCGGGTTGGTGATGGCTTGCCGCTTGGCGATTTGGCCCACCAGCCGTTCGGCGGACTCGGTGATGCCCACCATCGACGGGGTGGTGCGGCTGCCTTCGCTGTTGGGAATGACCACCGGCTCGCCGCCTTCCATGACGGCGACGCAGGAGTTGGTGGTTCCAAGATCAATCCCAATGACCTTACCCATCGCGTTCTCCGCTCCGCATTACCCCGGGCCGTCCGCTCCGCCACCCCCGACCGGTGCTGCCGCCTCTTTCTCCCCTTCCACCGGGCTGGCCGACGCAGCAACCGCCTCCGCGACCGGTGGCTTGGACACCATCACCAGCGCCGGGCGCATCAGTCGATCATTCAGCATGAAGCCGCGCAAGAGCTCCGCCACCACCTGGTTGGGCGGCAGGTCCGCCCGCTCCACCTGCTGCATGGCTTCGTGGAAGCGCGGGTCGAACGGCTGCCCCACCGCGGTGAACGGCCGGACGCCCTGCTTCGCCATCGTGTCGTCGAAGAGCTTGCGCGTCATCGCCACGCCCTGAACGAAGCTCGCGAAGTCCGAAGGGGACTTCCCGTGCTCCAGCGCCCGGTCCAGGTTGTCCAGCACCGGCAGGAAGGCCTTCAGCAACTTCTCGTTGCCGTACTTCTGGCCCTCTTCCTTCTCCTTCTGAGCGCGCTTCTTGTAGTTGTCGAGGTCTGCGGCCGCGCGAAGCATCTTCTCGTGCTGGTCCTTCAGCTTCTCCATCAGCTCCCGGCCCTTGGCCATGGAGAAGTCCAGCTGCGCCCGCACCTCTTCCAGCTCTTTGCGCGCGGCGGCGGCCTCGGGCGACCCGTCGGCTGGGGGTTCGCTCGGCGCATCCGCAGCAGCGACTGAAGGCTCCACGTCGACGGTGACTTCGCCGCCGCCCGTGTGCTTGCGCACGCTTCGGAGCGCCTCTTCAATCACCTGCTGACTGATGTTTGTGTCGAACTTCCCCTTCTCGTCGGTCCCGGACACGCACGGAACTATCTCACGAAGACTTTGCGCGACGGAACATTGCGGAAGGAGCGCACGTCTCCGCGGCAATCACATCGCCCCACAGCGAAGCCCACCAAACGGTGACAACGCTGGGGGCGCATTGGCCCCTCAGGGCTTCTTCTTGCCCACCGTCTTCTTCGCCGCGGGCTTGGCCTTCTTCTTCGGCGCGGGCCCACCGGACTTGCGGCCCACCGTCTTCTTCACGGGCGCCTTGAACTCCGGGGGCGGGTCCGTCGGGGTGCGCTCGTCGTCGTCCACCTCCGCGGCCTGCGTTGAGGCGGAGGTGGGGTAGGAGTCCGTGGTGTCGTCGTTGGCGCCATCGGCCGGCTTCTTCCAGGCCGTCTCCGCCTTGCGGACCGCCGTCTCCACCATGTCCGCCGCGTCTTCGGCGGTCTTCTTCGCCCACACCCCAAACTCCTTCAGCGCAGCCTTCACCTTCTGCTGCTTCGCCGGGTCGCGCACCTCGGTCACCAGGCGCTCGGTCTCCGCCTTAATGTCCTCGCCCGTGCGCTTGAGGAACTCCATCATCCGCTTGTCCCACTGCTCGCTCATCGGTCCTGTCCGGGGTGAAGGTTCGGCACGTCATCTACTCCGCTGGGGCTTCTCGCACCATCGACTTGAACGGACCCTACGCAGGGAGACGGACGCCGATTGCGGCTCCCCGGGTCATCCCCACCCCAAGCGGCCCTGACATGTCCGGGCGCTCCGGGTCAATGGGTGCACAGTTGTAGGCCGCGCCCTCGCGCGCCCGCAACCGGCTGAAACCAGTCGCTGTCGCATGTAACAGAAACAATTTCCTACAATGTCTGCACCGGCCGCCACCTCACGCCCGGTGCCTACAAGGAATTCTGATGTCTCACCGTGCCTACAACCTTCTCCGAAGCGCCCCGTTCGTCCTCGCTGCAGTCTTCTGCGCCTACTGTGGCGGCCCGAAGTCGACCGGAGCAGACCCCAGCGGCACCGTCGACGCCGGGCTCGTCAACAACAACAACAACAATCCGAACAACAACGGCAGCACGGATGCCGGGCTGGCGCTGCCGGCCGCGTGCACCGCCATCGCCTCCTGGACCGGGGTGGACGCGCTGGGCGCCTACGTACCGGACCCGACGTTCTCCTACACGCTCGGCCTCTCGTTCCTCGACGGGGCGAGCTCCTACCAGGCGCTGCAGCTGGAGGACTACCACGCGGCCGGCGTGGCCTACCCCAAGCAGCTCACCTTCACCGCGAAGGACAAGTACTTCACCTGCGATGTCTGCGTGACGCTCTGGGACGGCTGCGTGGATGACCCGCTCTCCGGCCGCACCGGCTGCCAGGCGGTCCTCTTCCCGCAGTCCGGCTCCATCACCGTCTCCCAGTCGGACCAGAACGCGGACGCGGGGAGCCTGAAGGCCACCGCGCAGAACATGAAGCTGGTCGAGTGGCTGCTGCCCCAGCTGGACGGCGGCGGCGACATGCCCAAGCCCAACGGGCGCTGCTACGAAATCAACAGCGCGAGCTGGAACGTCAGCTGGCCCAAGTGACGCCTCACCCGCGCGTCCGGTAGTACGCGGCCAGTGCCTCCGCCCAGACCTGCTTCGCCGGGACGCCGTGCGCCTCCGCCTGCGCGCGGCAGTCCTCGTACTCGGGCTGGGCGTTGAGCACCTCGTCCCCGCGCGTCCCCAGCTTCACCCGCACCTTGCCGTAGCGCGTGTCCACTTCGACGTGGGCGCGCGCCAGCGCCACCCGCTCCACCCGGTGGAACCGGACGCCCAGCGTGGTGGACTCCCGCAGCAGCGCCTCCACCACCGCGTCGCGCTTGTCCGCCGGCGCCACCACGCCCAGCAGGTGCCCGGGCCGGCTCTTCTTCATCATCGCCGGCAGCACGTACGCATCCAGCGCGCCCAGCGCCAGCGTGCGCTCCACCAGTGCGCCCAGCCACTGCGGGCTGCAGTCGTCGAGGTTGGCCTCCACCACCCACGTCCCGTCCGCACCCGCGTGCGCCGCCGTCCCCAGCGTGGCGCGCAGCACGTTCGCCCGGTCCGGGAAGTCCTTGGTGCCCACGCCGTAGCCCACCCGCTCCACCACCATCTCCGGCGGCGGGCCCACCTTGGCGAAGGCCTTCAGCAGCGCGGCCCCGGTGGGCGTGGTCAGCTCGCCCACGCCTTCGAAGCGCACCGGCACGTCGCGCAACAGCTCCAGCGTGGCGGGCGCCGGGATGGGCAGCGTCCCGTGCGCGGTGCGCGCCAGCCCGCTCCCCAGCGGCGGCGGCGCCGCGAAGACCTGCGGGTCTCCCAACAGCTCCAGCACCATCGCCGCGCCGCAGATGTCCACCAGCGAGTCCACCGCCCCCACCTCGTGGAAGTGCACCCGGTCCACCGGCACGCCGTGGATTTTGGCCTCTGCCTCGCCGATGAGCTGGAACACTGCCAGCGCCCGCTGCTTGGCGCGCGCCGGCAGGGTGGGCGCACCGTCGATGAGCGCCTGAATCTCCGAGAGCGCGCGGTGCGGGTGCTCCTCCGGTTTCTCCAGCGTCACGTCCAGGTGCGTCCCCGTCACCTCGTGGCGGGCGGCCCGGCTCACCGCGAATGCCCAGCCCGGCACGTCCAGCCCGCGCAGCGCGCGCTCCAGCTCTGCCAGCGGCACGCCCAAGTCCAGCGCCGCCGCGAGGAACATGTCGCCGGCGATGCCGCCGACGGGCTCGAGGTAGAGGATGCGGCCCATCGCTACCTCCGCCCCTTGGTGCGGGAGATGAGCGCCGCGTAGAAGCCGCCGCCGAAGCCGTTGTCGATGTTCATGGTCGCCACGTTGGAGGCGCAGGAGTTGATCATCGCCAGCAGCGCGGACAGCCCCTTGAAGTTCGCCCCGTAGCCCACCGAGGTGGGCACCGCGACCACGGGGATGCCCACCAGCCCGCCCGCCGCGGACGCCAGCGCCCCCTCCATCCCCGCCACCACCACCGCCGCGTGCGCGTCCTGAATCTCCGCCCGCCGGCGCAAAAGCCGGTGGATGCCCGCCACCCCCACGTCGTAGACGCGGACGACGGTGGCGCCCAGCGCCTCCGCGGTGACCGCCGCCTCCTCGGCCACGGCGATGTCGGAGGTCCCGCCCGTCACCACCGCCACTTTGCCCGCGCGCACCTTGCGCAGGCGCAGTTCGAAGATGCGCGCCAGCTCGTGGTAGCGGCCCTTGGGGTACTTCTCCAGCAGTGGCTGCGCCTTCTCCGGCGAGAGGCGGGTGACGAGCACCGACTGGCGCCGCTCCACCAGCGCGCCGACGATGCCCAGCAGGTGCTCCGGCCGCTTGGGCTCCCCCAGCACCACCTCCGGGAAGCCGAAGCGCAGGTTCCGGTGGGTGTCCAGCGTGGCGTACCCCAGCTCCGCGAAGGGCACGTCCTTCAGCGTGCGGACCGCGTCGGGGATGTTCACCTTCCCCGCACGCACTCCGTTCAACAGTCGTTTCAGCTCCGTCTCGTCCATGCGGCGCGCACCTTACAGCGAAGCGCGGTGCGGAAAAGGCTACACGCCCAGGCGACCCAGCAGCTTCATCAGGCTGGCGCGCTCGGGCAGGACGAGCAGCTGCCCGCCGATGAGCGGGTTGGCGGCGGTGAAGAAGCGCGCCTCCAGCACCACCAGCAGGCCGGCGTGGGTGCCGGTCTTCTCGAAGGCTTCGTCCATCACCTCCGCCGCGGTCTCCTGGGAGAGCGCGGGCGTGGTGGGCAACAGCCGCAGGCCGGTGAGCGCGCTCATCGCGTTCAGGCAGGCCGAGGCGACGATGTTCGCCGCTTCTCCGATGGCGCTGCGCTCGACTTCTGTAAGGCGCCCCTGCGAGGGCTGGTTCAACAGCAGCGAAGCCAGCTGGTGCGCGTCCCCCTCCGGGAGGATGAGCAGGAGCTGACCGTCCAGCTCACCGTCCATCCCCAGCACCGCGGCCACCACGCGCGCGTCCTGGCCGCCCACCAGCTGCGGCATCTGGTCCACCGTCGTCATCACCACCCGCGGGACGTCGATTTGAACCTTCCGCCCGCCCACCAGCTGCGAGAGCGCCGTCGCGGCGTGCGCGCAGCCCACGTTGGCCACCTCGCGCAGCGCGTCCAGCTGCAGCTCTGTCGGTTCTGTGCTCACGCGACGAGCAACCTGGGGACATCGAGGATGAACACCGGACGGCCGCTGCCAAGGATGGTAACTCCAGACAGGCCAGGAATCAGGTCCAGCGGACGAGAGAGTGCTTTCAAGACGACTTCTTCCTGTCCCAGGAGCCGGTCGACCGCGAGCGCCACCTTCCCGGGCTCGCCCTCCATGACGATGTAGGGGCGGGTGCCTATCCGCGCCGGGGCGGGGATGCCAAGCAGCTCCGCCAGCCCGTGCACCGGCAGCATCCCGGTACCGTGGGGCAACATGGGTGTCTCACGGCTGTGCGAAAGCTTGGCCGGGTCCGCCTCCACCGCCCCCAGCACCTTGCCAATCGGCAGGCCCAGAATCTCTTCGCCCACCTCCACCAGCAGGAGGTTCACCACCGCGACGGTCAGCGGCAGCCGCAGCGTGAAGCGCGTGCCGCGGCCGCGCTCGGACTCCAGCTCCAGCGCGCCGCCCACGTTCTCCACGCTGCGCTTCACCGAGTCCATCCCCACGCCGCGGCCGGAGATTTCAGAGACGTCCTTCGCGGTGGAGACGCCGGGCAGGCACGCCAGCATGAAGGCGTCCCGGTCACTCATCCGGGAGGCGGTGTCCGCCGTCAGCAGCCCGCGCCCCACGGCGGAGGCCTTGAGCTTCGCGGCGTCCATGCCCCGGCCGTCGTCTTCAATCTCCAGCACCACCCGGTCCCGCTGACGCCGCACCGAGAAGAGGATTCTCCCGCGCGCCGCCTTCCCGGCCGCCACCCGCTCGTCGGGAGATTCAATGCCGTGGTCAATGCAGTTGCGCAGGATGTGCAGGACGGGGTCGGAGAGCTCGTCGATGATGGCCCGGTCGAGCTCAATCTCCGCGCCCGTGATGACCAGGTCCACGTCGCGCTCGCGCCGCCGGGCAATGTCCCGCGCCGCCCGAGGCAGTCGGTCCGTGATGACCGCCAGCGGCGTCATGCGCGCGCTCATCACCTTGTCGTGGAGGTCCTTCACCAACCCATGGAGCCGGTCCACCGCCTCCTCAAGCTGCGGCCGAGCCCCGCCCGGCAGCGCCTTGCCCACCTCGCGGATGCGCGCGGTCGCCAGGAGCAGCTCGCCCACCGTGTCGAGGAAGTAGTCGAGCAGCTCCGTCCGCACCCGCACCGTGCGGGCGGTGTCCGTGCGGACGACCTTGCCCGCCTCCGGGGCCGCCGCAGGCGCCGGCGCGGGCGCAGGCGTGGGAGGAGGGACACTCTGTGGAATGACCCGGACCGCCACCAGCTCCACTTCGGAGACGTTCTTCAGCGTCGAGATGACGCCCGCCTCCCCAGCGCCCGACTCCAGCTCCAGGGAGATGAGCCCTTCAGGAATCCGGCCCGCCTTCAGGTCCTCCAGCGAAGGCCGGAGGTCGAAGACGTTGCCAATGCTGGAGAGCCGCTTGTAGACGAGGAAGGCGCGCACGCCCGGCGCCTGGCACGTCGGGGAGATTCGCAGGCGCAGGCCGTACCGGGGCGGCAGGCCCAACCCCGTCGCGCTGGTTGAACGCCCCGCGTCTGCTCCGGGCTCGCCGCTCGCCGCTGAGGCGCCCGAGCCGGTCGCACGCGCGCCGGGAACGCCTGCGCCTTGAGCCCCAGCGCCGGAAACCGCCGCGCCGCCAGCGCCAGTCGCGCCGAGCACACCGGCTCCGCTCGCTCCAGCGCCGCCGGCTCTCGAGCCCGCAGCACCCGCGCCGCCAGCGCCATGAGCTCCCGCGCCCGCGCCGCCAGCGCCGCCTCCGTCATGAGCTCCCACGCCGCTCGCTCCGACAGCGCCGCTCGCTCCGACTCCGTAAGCTCCCGCGGCCGCGCCCACGCCCGCGCCGCTCGCGCCCCCACCCGACGCGCCGGCGCCGCTCGCTCCAGCTCCATGCGCGCCCGCGCCGCTCGCGCCAGCGCCATGCACGCCCGCGCCGCTGACTCCGCCACCCGACGCGCCCGCGCCGCTCGCTCCACCGCCGCCCGCACCTGAACCGCCCGCTCCAGCGCCGTGCGAGCCTGCGCCGCTCGCTCCCGTTCCACCAGCCGACGCCCCTGCTCCCTCGCCGCCGCCCGACGCGCCTGCTCCCGCGCCGACGCCAGACGAACCTGCTCCCGCGCCGCCTGCTCCCGCGCCGCCCGCTTCCGTGCTGCCACGCGCGCCGACGCCCGCTCCGTCACCCGCGGGGGTGACGACCGCGTTCGCGACGCGGGTCTTCTCCGGGGCGCGGCCGGTGAGCGCGCCGAGGCGCTCGGAGAGCTGGGCGTGGAGAGCAGCGTTCGGCTCGGGAGACTGCCCAGCGCCGGTGGCCCGCACCTGGGCGAGCATGGTGTCCGTCGCGGAGAGCAGCAGGTCCACCAGCTCCATGGAGAGCCGTTTGGGCTCGCTGCGGACCGCGTCGACGAGGTCCTCCACGCGGTGGGCGAGCGTGGCGATGGGTTCGTAGCCCATGGACGACGCCATGCCCTTCACCGAGTGGGCGTGGCGGAACATCGAGTCGATGTTGGAGGTCTTCTGGTCCTTCTCCAGCTGGACCAGGTCCCGGCCGAGCTCCTCAAGGTGCTCGGTGGCCTCGGTGACGAAGATTCCGAGATACCTGGACATGTCGATGGTCATCGGCGCGTCCAGACAGAAGCGAAGGGGTGAAGCCAGAAGGCTCTGAGGGTCAGAGCCTCCTCAAGCGTCGCCGAGGACCTTCTTCACCACCGCAAGCACATCCTCCGCGCGGAAGGGCTTCACGATGAAGTCTGAGGCGCCCGCCTCAATGGCCTCCATCACGAGCGACTCCTGGCCGAGCGCCGAGCACATGATGACCACGGCGTTTCCATCCGCCTTGATGATCTCGCGCGTGGCCTCAATGCCGCTCTTGAACGGCATCACGATGTCCATCGTCGTGAGGTCGGGCTTGAGCTCCTTGTATTTTTCGACAGCCTCGAGCCCGTTGGAGGCCTCACCAACGACCTCGAAGCCTCCGGAGGCGAAGATGTCCTTGATCATGTTGCGCATGAAGATGGCGTCGTCGACCACCAGGACACGCTTAGCCATGGAGAACCGGTCCTCCGAAAGACCGCCAGGTGAGGGCTGCAAGCGACACTACCATTGGGCCCTCACGCGCCGAAAGGAACTTGAAGCACGCCGCAAACTTCTCCGGCCACCGCTGCGAAGTAACCGGCAGGCGCACTTGAACCGAGGATCGCCGTCATGCGCTTCTCGGCGAGAAGAGGTTGACCACCGCCCCATCCAGCCCCTCGGGGTCCAGCACTGTCACCGCCAGACCCTTGACGCGGGCAATCCCGCGCACCGCCGCATCCGGCCGGCCCGGGGCCGGGGAAATCTTCTCCACGGACTCAATGCCGTCCACGTCCGTCACCGCCAGTCCCAGGTCCCGCCGCCCGCGGTCCAGGAGGATGATTTTCTGGTTGGGCGCCGTCGTCTCCGGCAACCGCAACAGTGAACGCAGCTCGATGACCGTCACCACCCGCCCGCGCAGGTTGATGACCCCGCGCACCGCCGTCGGCGCCCGGGGCACCCGGCTGTGCCCCACCGGGGGCACCACCACCTCGCGCACCGCGGCCAGCGGCAACGCGTAGCGGTCCTTGCCTACCCGGAAGATGACGTGGCGCACAGCGCCCTCCGACCTACTTGGCGCCCTCCCCTAGACGGAAGCGCCGGACGACGTTCTGCAGCTCGAGGCTCAGGTTCGTCAGCTCCTGCGCAGCGGAGGTCATCCGCGAAACCGCTCCCGTCTGCTCTTCAATGACCTGCTGGATGGCCTCGGTGGAGCTCGCGTTCTCCTGCGCGACGTGGCTGATTTCCTGGATGGCGTGCACCATCTCGTCGGACCCCTTCTGCTGGTCCCGCGCCGAATCCGAGATGAGGTGGACCTTCTCCGTCCCCTTGCGCGCCGTGTCCGTGATGCTGCCCATCGACCGGACGATGGTGCTCAAGTCCTCGCGCCCTTCGGCCAGCTCGTCGATGCCTTCCTTCATGGCGGAGACGACCGCGATGGACTGGTTGGAGATGTCCCGCGCGAGCTTGCTGATCTGCTCCGCGCTCCGCCCCGCGCTCTCCGCCAGCTTCCGGACCTCATCCGCCACCACCGCGAACCCGCGGCCGTACTCGCCCGCGCGCGCCGCTTCAATCGTGGCGTTCAGCGCAAGCAGGTTCGTCTGCTGGGCCACCTGGGTGATGACGTCGACAATCTTGGAAATCTCCTGCGTCTTCTCCCCGAAGGCGAAGACCTCGTGGCTGGCGTTTTCGATACGGGAGAACACCTTCTTCACCTTGTCGCCCGCCAGCCGCGCCGCCGTGGAGCCCTCCTCCGCCGCGCCGGACGTCTCCGCCGCCGCCCGCGCCGCGTCCTGCGCGGAGACCGCGGTGCGCTGGATGGAGACCGCCATCTCCGTGATGACCTTGGAGGCCTGGCCCACCAGCTGGCTCTGGGACTCCGCGCCGGTGGCAATCTTCTCCATCGACGTCCCCACCTCTTCTGTAGAGGCGTTCACGCCCTCGGCGGACCGCTGCAGGTCGTTCGCCGAGTCCGCGACGGACTGCGCGGTGCGCTGGATGTGGCCCACCAGCTCGCGCAGGTTCTCCTGCATGTTGCTGATGGCGCCGGCCAGCTCGTCAATCTCGTCCTTAAGGTAGCCCGGCTCCGTGAGCACCGGCTTGGAGAGCTCCCCGCGCGAAATCTCCAGCGCGGACCGCGACAGGACCTTGACCCGGGTGACCCGCGCGAGCACCGACGGCAGCACCAGCGACAGGATGAGCGTCACCACCGCGGCCGAAAGCGACTTCTCCCACAGCGGCCGGTTCTGGATGACCTCCAGCAACAGGAACAGGGCCGTGCCCTGCACCAGGTAGCCGGCGAGAATCTTGAGCTTCAAAGAGATGGTCGCGCCGCGATCCTCTGCGGCGCGCACCAGGCGCTGCAGAGGGTCTCTACGAGGGCTGAGCGCGGCTGGAAGTTCGTCGCGAACTGGGCGGCGCACGGACACTTTCCGAAGCGGCAGCGAGGATCGACGTGAAGTCTTATCCCGCGCGCCGGGAGCGTCAAATGACCGCTGGGCGGACGCAGGAGCGCCTACCTGAAGTGATCGAACCCCCGAGGCAGGCGCACATCCGCTCCATCTCGCACAAGCCGCACCGCCCGCTTCGCCGTCAACACGCCCACGCGCGTCACCTGCTCGCCCGCCGCCGCGCAGGCCCGCTCGAAGCGCCCGCAACGCATGGGCGGGACCGCCAGCAACAGCTCGTAGTCCTCCCCACCCGCCACCGCCCACTGCCACGCCGCCGCGCCCTCCGCCGCCGCCAGCGCGCCGCTCACCGGAACGGACCCCGCGTCCAACACCGCCCCAACCCCCGAGGCCTGACAGAGATGTCCCAGGTCCTGCGCCAGGCCATCCGACAGGTCGATGGCCGCGCGTGCGTATCGCCTTGACAGCAACCCAAGCCGCACCCGCGGCTGGGGGCGGCGCTGCCGCTGAAGAAAAGGGGACAGGCTGCTTTTTGGCGAAGAGGAGCCTGTCCCCTTTTTCGCGTCCCCCAGCGTCCCGGACACATAGAGGACGTCGCCCGGGCGGCCGCCGCTGCGCCGCAGGGCGCGGCCGGTGGGGACCTCTCCCGCAACTGTAAGGGTGACCCCCAGCTGCGCGGCGCGGGTGATGTTCCCGCCGATGAGCGCCAGGCCGTGGGCCTTCGCCAGCGGCGCCATCCCTCGCGCCAGCGCCTCCACCTGGGCCGCGCTCGTCTTCGCCGGCAGCCCCAGGGCGCAGAGGAACCAGCGCGGCGCGGCGCCCATCGCCGCTAAATCGGAGAGGTTCACCGCCAGGGCCTTGTGGCCCACGTCTTCAAAGGAGAACGCCGGCAGCTTGAAGTGGACGTCCTGCAGCACCGCGTCGGTGGTGACGCACAGCTCCTGGCCGCGCGGGACGCTGACGACGGCGCAGTCGTCGCCCGGGCCTTGTGGCGGGGGCGGCGGCTTGAACGCTCGGAGGAAGCGGGCGATGAGGTCAAACTCGCCCGCGCGGGGGCTCACCGCGAATCCAGCAGCCAGGCCAGCCAGGCGATGCCCAGCAGTTGCCCCATCGTCCGCTGGGTCAGCACCGGCGCGGCGGTCAGGTTGGACTGCGGGTAGAGGCGGAAGATGTTGCGCAGCCGCTGCGCCTGGAAGTCGTCCAGCCAACCGCCGATGTGCAGCTCCATTGCGTGAGGCCGCCGGACCGCCTTGACGCTCGCCCGGTCGATGTTCTGCCGCCGCAAGGCCTCGGCGAAGTCATTGAAGAGCGCCTGGGGGATGCGCCCGCGCACCAGCAGGAGCTTGCCGTCCCGGAACGACACGTAGAAGAGCTCGCGCCGCCGCTCTGCCCAGACCAGCCAGCCCAGCACCGCCGCTGCTGCGATTCCCCACCACACCGAAGGACCTCCTCAGGTCAATCCGGCGCGCTTCTTGGCGCGGGTGGGTGGCGGCTGTCAAATTTCGGTCAGAAGCGGTCAGGCTCCAGCACCGCGGGCGGGGCAATCTGCACGGACTTCGGCAGGGGCGGGGTCACCGGGAGGATGCAGGTGAACCGGGAGCCGCGCCCTACTTCGCTGGAGACCCGGACGCAGCCGCCGTGGCCTTCGACGAAGCTCTTCACGATGGCCAGGCCCAGGCCCGCGCCGCCGTACTCGCGCGTAGAGCTGGAGTCCACCTGGTAGAAGCTCTGGAAAATCTTTTCGAACTGGTCCTGCGGGATGCCCACGCCGGAGTCCTCCACGATGATGCGGTACCCCTGCGCGGAGAGCTCCGGCTGGTGGCCCGTCTCCGAGAGGTAGACGGAGACCTTTCCGTCCTTCGGCGTGAACTTCACCGCGTTGGCCATCAAGTTCACGATGACCTGCCGCAGCTTCTCCCGGTCCGCCGACGCGCGGGGCTGCTTGCTGTCCGGCGTTCGCACTTCCAGCGTGACGCCCTTCTTCTGCGCCTGCGGCTTCACGCTGGTCATCGAGGAGAGGATGGCCTCCGCCACGTCCAGGGGCTCGAACGAGAGCCGCACCTTCCCGGCCTCAATCTGGCTGATGTCCAGGATGGAGGAGATGAGCCGCAGCAGCGTCTCTCCCTTGTCCATGATGGTTCGCACGTAGTCGTTCTGCTCGCCGTTGAGCGGCCCGGCCAGCCCCTCGGCCAGCATCTCCGAGTAGCCGATGATGGAGGTGAGCGGGGTCCGAAGCTCGTGGCTCACGGTGGCCAGGAAGCTGGACTTGAGCCGGTCCAGCTCCTTGAGCCGGGCGTTCATCTCCTCCAGCTTCTTGTTCTGAAGCTCCAGCTGGTGGTTGGTGTCCAGCGTCGCTTCGATGTGCATCTGCGACGTCAGGTAGGTCTTCTGCCCGGCGGCGACCAGCGTCTCCAGCAGCTGGGAGAAGTGGACCATCACCCGCGCCACCGTGCTCTCCGGCGCGCGGCGGATTTTGGCCATCAGGGAGCGCGCGGTGCCGGCATCCAGCTGCGGAGAAATCTGCCTGAGCGACGCCGGCAGGTCCTCCAGGTCATCCGGGGTAAACGGGCCGAAGATGACCCGGCCCAGCACGTCGCCCTCCCAGACCACCGGCATCACCAGGTAGCGCAGGCCGGTGAAGCAGGGGACCGCCACCATCCCGCGCGGGCCGGTCACGTCTTGCAGGACGGGCAGGCGGGCACCTTCGGTGGGGGTGAGCGCGCCGTCCTTTACGCGGCCCACCGTCGCCGTGCAGCGCGTCCGGCCGTCGGAGAAGGAGAAGACGTAGCCGCAGAAGTCCCCGTTGCCGACCTTGATGTCCGCGAGCTTGGCGCCCTTCTCGTCAAACACCTTGATGCCGACTTTGTAGAGCTCCACAAAGCCCTTCACCACCTCGGTGAAGGACGGGGTGTCCAGCATCTCGCCCAGGGTGAGGCGCCGCTGCAGCACGGACTCGCGGCGGGCCACCGGGGCCACCTCTGCCAGCGCCTGCTCGGGCGGGCCGTCCACGAAGGTGCTCTTCATGCGCGCCCCGCAGGTGGCGCCGGCTGGCGCGGGTAGAGCTTGACCAGCTCCGTCCCCGCCACGTCGATGTTGTTGAAAATCTGCGCCAGGAAGTCCGGCTCCGTCAGGCCGATGTTCTTCACCAACCCCGCCCGGGCGTCCATCTGGCGGAAGGCCGCCTGGAGCACCGCGTAGAGCGTCTCCAGCACGCCTTCGCCGCGGATGGCCACCGCGCCGATGACCGCCTCCTTGCCCTTGCGCCGCGTCTCTTCAATCTCCGCGGCCGTCTTGGTGTCCGGCAGGTCCCGCTTGTTGTACTGGATGACCACCGGCACCTGCGCGGACTCCAGCCCGTTCTCCCGCATGTTCTCGTGCAGGTTTTTCCAGTAGTTGTTGTTCTCCCCCGCCGCGGACCGCCGGCTGTCTGCGATGAAGGCCACCGCGTCTGCCCCCTGCAGGACTATCCGCCGGGTGGCGTTGTGGATGACCTGCCCCGGGACCGTGAACAGCTTGACCTTCACCTTGAACCCGCTGGCGGTCTTGAAGAACACCGGCAAGAGGTCGAAGAAGAGGGTGCGGTCGTCGTGGGTCTCCACGGTCAGCAGGCGGCCCCGGACCTCTTGTTGAGTCCGGGCGTGGATCATCTGGAGGTTGGTCGTCTTTCCCGACAGGCCCGGCCCGTAGTAGACGATCTTGACGGTCAGCTCGCGCTGGGCGTGATTCAGTTGCACCCCCTGCTTTATAGAAGACACGCCCGGAGGCGCAAAGCCGTGGGAGGGCGATTTCCACTCGGAAAAGTCGAGCAGCCAAGCCCAGTTGTGCCCACTCCTGGCGGGAGATGTGGTCAGACAAAGGGGTGCATCCTGCCGCGCGAAGCGGATAGGATTCTGAGCCGTTGGGGTGCCCCTTAGGAGGGTTGTCGATGACGATGAAGAGGGTTGATCCAGCTCCGGATAAGTCGGCCCTGCCGCCGCTGGATCTGTCGACCTTGCCCACTGACCTCACCGGCGCGGTGAAATTTTCCGCACCAACCGATGAGGACGTGGCCTCCGTCGCCCAGCTGCGATCCAACTCGGAGCCCTGGAAGAACCGGGGCGAATCCGGGGACGAGAGCCTTGAAGCCCTCACCAAGCTCCGGCCCTACATCCAGGTGGCCAAGCTTCAAACCCACGTCATCGGCTACGTCACAGTCGAGCGCGACGGCCCGGTCCCCGGCGCAGCCTACATGCGCAACGTGGTGGTGAAGTCCGAGCTCCGAAAGAAGGGCGTGGGCACCATGCTCCTCAACCACGCCCTCCAGGTCGCCCGCGACATGCACCGCAAGACGCTGGCCCTGCGCGTAGACCCCGCCAACGCGCCGGCCGTCAGCTTCTACCGCAAGTCCGGCTTCACCACCGTGGCCACGGTGGTCTCCAAGAAGAGCGGCAAGCTCCGCCTCTTGATGTCGCGCGAGCTTTAAGAGCCGTTCGCGTACCAGCGCTTCAACGCGTCCCGCTCGGCGAAGCGCCGGGCCTTCGGCAGGCTGCTTAAGAACGCGCGCCCATACGCCTTCTGGGTGATGCGCCGGTCCAGCACCGCCACAATCCCCCGGTCCTTCTGGGTGCGGATGAGCCGCCCGAAGCCCTGCCGCAGGGCGAGGATGGCCTCCGGGAGCTGATAGGCGGAGAACGGCTCCTCCCCGCGCTCTTTCAGCTGGTCAATCCGCGCCGCCACCAGCGGGTCTCCCGGTGACGCGAAGGGGAGCCGGTCAATGACCACCAGCGAGAGCGCGTCCCCCGGCACGTCCACGCCCTCCCAGAAGCTGTGGGAGGCGAAGAGCACCGAAGGCTCCGCCCGGAACGCGTCCAGCAGCGCCGTCTTGGGCCGCTCGCCCTGCAGGAGAATCTGGTACGGCAACCGGTTCTTCGACAGCTGATGGACCGCCTCCATGTTCCGCAGCGAGGTGAACAGCGCGAAGCAGCGGCCATCCGTCAGGTAGGTGAGCTGGATGAGCTCCTCTGCCAGCGCCTCCAGAAACCCCGGCGCGTTCGGCTCCGGCAGGTGCGGCGGGGTGTAGAGCGCCGCCTGAGAGGCGTAGTCGAAGGGCGATTCGACGGAGAGCTCCCGCACCGGCCCGCCCGCGCCGTCCTGCGACAGCCCCAGCCGTCGCGCGAAGAAGTCGAACTGCCCTCCCGCCGCCAAGGTCGCCGAGGTGAAGACCAGCGTGTCCACCGACGCGTAGAGCCTGCGCTGCAGCTCCGAGGCGATGTCGATGGGCGAAGCGCGCAGGAAGGTGCCCCGCCCGCGGGCCTGCGCCCAGTACACGTGGTCCACGGAGTCCGCCCGCTGGATGAAGTCCAGCTCGTCTCCAATTTCCCCGGCGCGGCGGCAGAGCGCGGAGAGCTCCGGCTCATCCGGGCTGACCGTCATCGACGCCAGCGCCGCCAGCGACTCCAGCACCCGGTGGGTGGGCTCACGCAGCGGCAGGAAGCTCTTCGAGGTGAGCCGGGTGCTGGCCTCACCCTGGGAGAGCCCCAGCGCGCGCGGCGCCGCCTTGAAGAGCACCTCCGCCTCCCCGCGCAGCTTGAGCGCCACCGCGGCGAGCAGCCCCGACCGCCCGTCGTCCGCAGGCAGCGCGCGCGCCGCGTCCGCGCACAGCTCCTCCACCCGCCAGCTGGACACCTGCCGGCCGAAGTACTCCGTGGCCACGTCCTCCAGCGCGTGGGCCTCGTCGAAGACCACCGCGTCGTAGCGCGGCAGCACCCCGTCCCCGCCCCGCCCGCCCTGGCGGGACCGGATGGCCAGGTCCGCGAAGAAGAGGTGGTGGTTGACCACCACCACGTCTGCCTCCTCCGCCCGCTTGCGCATCCGGGTGACGAAGCAGCTGTCGTAGAGCGGGCAGCGCTGCCCCAGGCAGGTCTCCGAGGTGGTGGAGAGCTGGCCCCACGTCGCGAAGGACTCCGGCAGGTCCAGCTCCGCGCGGTCCCCCGTCTCCGTGGTCTGCGCCCAGTACGTCAGCTGGTCGTAGTGGTGGGCCTCGTCCCGGGTGACGAACTGCGGCTGCTGGGTGAAGGCCTCCAGCCGGTGCAGGCAGAGGTAGTTGGAGCGGCCCTTCAAGTACGCCGCCGCGAAGGGGAGGCCCACCTGTTCGCGCAGCAGCGGGATGTCTTTGAGGAAAATCTGCTCCTGAAGGGTCTTGGTCGCCGTGGAGACCACCACCTTGCGCCCGGAGAGGACCGCCGGCACCAGGTAGGCCAGCGTCTTGCCCGTCCCGGTGCCCGCCTCCGCCATCAGGTAGCTGCGGCCCGCGAAGGCCTGCTCCACCTCCTGCGCCATCCGCAGCTGCTCGGGCCGGTGCTCGTAGCCGGGCAGCGCGCGGCGCAGCGCCCCCGTCGGTCCCAGCACGCCTTCCACCGTCAGCCCCTTCACGAGGGCAGCTCCATCCGCAGGAGGAAGAGGACCGCCGCCAGGCAGAAGACGAAGAGCAGCACCGCCGCGGCCACCAGCCACAGGCGGCGCGGGCGCGCAGGCTCGGCGCCCGCATTCAGGCGCGAGGGCAACAGCGCCAGCCGCACCACCTCCTCCCGCGCGCGCTGTGCCTGCGCGTCGTCCGGACGCTCCACCAATCGAATGCGGTAAAGCCTCCCGGCCGACGCCAGCTCTCCCTGTCCCAGCGCCAGGGAGAGGAAGCCGTCGTGGGCTTCCGGCTCCGCCCAGCGCGGCTGGAGCGCCGCCCAGGCCAGGGCCAGCTCTTCGGACGGGCTCACCTCTTCCGGAGCGAACTGGTCATAGAGGAGGCCGCACTGCGGGCAGGAGAGCGCGCTGGCCAAGCGGGGGGCAATGCACTTGGGGCAGAAGCCGCTGGGCGCGGCGTCTGGGCGCAGCGGCACCACGTTGGGGCGCGGCGACGGCTCGCCCTCCGCCCGGCTCTCTGCGCCGCACTGCTCGCAGCGCACGAGCAGGCCGGCCCCCTCCAGTCGGAAGCGGCGGAGCTCCACCAGGCGGTCACAGGCGGTGCACAGGAACTTCATCGCAGGATGACTTGCTCCAGGGGCGTGGGCATCAAGCAGAGTACCAGCGCCACCGCGCAGATTCCGCAGATCCACAGCCGTCCCCGCGTAAGCGGCGCCTCACCGTCCATCACCGGCGGATGGCCAAATCCCACCACCGTCGAAGTGAGGATGAGCCACGGCAGCCAGAACCAGCTGACGAAGAGGCAAAGGTAGGCAAGGCCCAGCGCCATCACCTTGCCGACGGTGGGCGCGTGCTTGCCCAGCACCGCGTGCGCCAAGTGCCCGCCATCCAGCTGGCCGATGGGCACCAGGTTCAGCATGGTGACGACGAGGCCGAACCACCCGGCCAGGAAGAGCGGGTGGGCAATCAAATCCTGCCCCGGCGGCAACGGCCCGCGCAGGAGGCGCTGCAGGCCCAGCGTGAGCAGGTTGTTCCCGTAGATGCCCACCACCTGGACCGGGCCGTCCTCTGCGCCGCCGCCGTTCGCGGAGTCTCTCAAGGCCTCCATCACCTGCCGGAAGGCGGCGATGAGGGAGTTGGAGGAGGGGAAGGTGTCCGGCGGCAGCGCGGGGATGGCGCCCATCTTCGAGAGGAGAATGCCGGCGATGAGCACCGGCAGGGCCACGCACAGCCCCGCCAGCGGCCCCGCGGCGCCGATGTCGACCAGCGCGTTGCGGCTGGGGATGCGGCTGCGGATGCGGATGACCGCGCCCAGCGTGCCGAAGCCCACGAGCGGGACCGGGATGAAGTACGGCAGCGAGCTGTCCACTCCGTGCCAGCGCGCCAGCGCGTAGTGCCCCATCTCATGCGCGCCGAGGATGGCCATCAGGGAGAGGCTGAAGGCCAGGGACTCCAGCAGCGCCACCGGCTGGCTGCGCACCGCGTCCAGCAGCGACGCGCTCCCGCTCCCCACCAGCTGCGCCGCGGCGCTGAACTGGAAGAGGTACGCGCTGAAGGTGGTGACCAGCGTGAGGGCCGCCAGCGAGAGGTGCAGCAGGGGGCGGTTCACCGCTCGAGTCGCCGAGGTCACAACCGTGGAGCTATCAACGTGGGTCGCGGAATTCAATGCGGGGGCTCTTTGACACGTGGAGGTCGTCTGCTAAGCCCCACGGCCCTGGCGCAGTGCAAACGCTTCTCAAGGAGAACACGGGAATGAAGAAGGCCTTGCTGACCCTGGTGTGCGCGGCTTCGCTGGTCGGTTGCACGAGCGTGGAGACCGCCACGGTCTCCGGCAGTGAGGTGGCCGCGAACGGCAAGGCCATCGCCGTCGTCCAGGCGAACTCCATCGGCATCACGCTGCTCTTCCACCTGGTGGACCTGGTCCAGTCGGACCTCGACGTGGTGGTGAACCGCCTGCTCGTCGCGGAGGCGAAGGCCATGGGCGCCACCAAGATTGACCTGAAGAGCGCCTCCACCACCCCGCGCCACGGCGTCTTCGCGCTCGTCGGCATCCCGGGCATCAACCTCATCGGCATCCCGACGGCCACGGCCATCGGCGTCGCGGTGGAGTAAGCGCGGCCCTTGGCGGTGCGGCCCCTCCTGTTGCTGTGCCTCGCGCTCGCCGGTTGCCGGCGAGCAGACCCGGACGCGACGCGCCTGGTCCAGGAGGTGAAGGAGGGGTTGGCTCGCCGGGACGCGAAGCTGCAGAGCTACCACCTGGCTGGCACCGTCACCGAGGCGGGCCAGCAGGTGCGCTACGACGTGAAGCACCGCGCCCCCAACCGGATGCTGGCGCAGGTCTTCTCCCCCACCCCCCGCACCTTCGCCTTCGACGGGGAGCGGCTCTTCGAGCTGGATGTGCCGGGCAAGCGCTTCTCCACGCTGGAGGGGAAGCAGGTGTCGCCGGAGCGGCTGAGTCAGCTCTTCTCGCCCTTCGTCCCCGACGGCTTCCGCGCCCCGCTGCTCCCGCTCCAGCAATTGACCGCCCGGCTGCGGAGCCACCCCAGAGCGCCTGAAGCGGTGGAGCTCCAGGCGCGCACCGCGCAGCTGGAGGTGACGTACGTGCTGCGCTACCCCGCGCTGGATTTTCTGGAGCGCAGGTCCCGCTCAGGCGAGGCAACGGCAGAGATTCAGGTGGAGGAGGAGCGCTGCGACCTGGGCCTCTGCGTCCCGACGAAGCTGGCCCATACCGACAACGGCGTGCCGGGCGCGAAGGTCCACCTGACCACGGTGGAGCTCAACCCACCCCTGCCCACGGACCTGTTCACGCTCGCAGCACCCGAAGGCTTTGCGCAGCTGAAGCCGTAGCGGCGGCTACCGCCCACCCTCCGCCGCCACCAACCGGTACCCACCCCCGGTGGTCCGGTTCACCTCCACCAGCGGGTTCGCGCTCCACAGCGCAGGCGACGCGGGCACCTGCACCACGCCCGCCGCGTCCGACTTGAGCGACACCCGCGCCTTCCCCTCCCCCATCTTCACCGTCACGCCCTCCAGCGGCGCGCCGGTCTCCGGGTCCACCACCTTCATCGCAAACCCGTCCGCGGAGCTGGCCGGCAGCTCCCGCAAGTACGGGCGGTGGGTGCAGCCAACCAGCGCGACGACCAGACCTGCCAGGAGACGAAGGCGCTTCACGCGTGAGACCTCCAGTTACCGCCCGCTGCTGCGGAGCGCGACGTAGGTAAACCCGGCGTAGGTGCAGGCGTCGAGCACCTCAATCAAATCCTCGAACAAGACGTCATCCGCCACCCGCAGCATCAGGGTCTGCTGCTCGGGGAGCTCCTCGGTGATGTCGCCCAGCGCCTCATCCAGAGGGCCCATCTCCCAGACGCCCTCCTCGTCGCGCCGCAGCGCCACCCGCACCGGCGCGCGCTGTTCGCGCTGCAGGAGCAGCCCGGAGCCGCTGAGCGTGGCGGTGAGCGCGGCCTGCTTGGGCAGCTCCAGGCCCGGCTTGCCGTCCCAGAGGAAGCGGGGCTCCGCCTCTTCTTCCCCGTCCAGCAGCGCCAGCGAGGTGTACGGCACGCCCTGCGCCGTCTCCAGCACCCGCTGCAGCAGGCCGAAGCGGACGTCGTCCGCGACCTGGATTCGAACGGTGTCGGTGGGCACGGCCTGCTGGCGCGCCCTCAGCGCCGTGAGCAGCGGGGGCAGCACGCCGGTGCTCGCGCGCGCGGCCAGGCTGCCCAGGCCTTCCACCGGCGCGCCGTCCACCGTCACCTCGGTGCGCGAGAGCACCAGCGAGGTGCCCGCGGGCGGCGGCGGCAGGGGCTCTTCCGGTTCGATGGCCTGCGCCAGGCCCGCGTCCTCGTGCATGGCCGCGGTGGCGGACTCGCGCAGGTGGGCCTCCTTCTCGGAGAAGCGCACCAGGCCAATGCTGAGGATGAGGCACATGAAGAGCGTGGTGGCGTAGCCAAGCACCAGACCCGCCAGCGCCATGCCTGCGCCGCCCAGCGCGCCCCCGGAACGGCGAATCTCCGACCGCGCGAGGTGGCCGGTGATGATGGCCGCCAACCCGGCAACGACCGGGATGCACACCCCCGCCACGCCGAGGACCAGGCTGACGATGGAGAGGGTGCTGTTGCGCGCTCCGGGCGCGACCGGGGCGCTGGAGGTGGTGGCCACCGTCGGCGCTCGGAAGGTGGGCTCGTCGCCGGGCGCCGCCGCCTGTACAGGCGTGCCGCAGCTTGCGCAGCTTTGCGCCCCCGCGGGGACCTCCCCCCCGCACGTCCCGCAGAACATCCGCTCTTCCTTCCCGGCCAAAAACCGGGGCGCCTTATACAGCGCCTCCCGGTGAAACGGGAGCGGCCTTGGGGGTTACTTGCGCTCGTTGGGATCCAGCTCGCGGGAGAGGACCTGGGCGGTGAAGTTCACCAGGGGGATGACCCGCTGGTAGTTCATCCGGGTGGGGCCGATGACGCCCACGGTTCCCAGCACCTTCTCACGCGTGCCGTACGGGCTGGCGATGACGGAGACGTCCCCCGCCGAGGAGAACTCGCTCTCCGCGCCGATAAAGATTCGCATCTCGCGGGCCTGCTGCACCCGCTCCAGCAGGCGCAGGAGGGTGTTCTTCTCCTCGAGCGCCCGGAGGACCGCCTTCATCCGTTCGACGTCCGCGAACTCCGGCGCGTCCAGGAAGGAGTTGGCGCCTTCGATGAGGACGCGCTCCTTGACGTCCACGTCGGTGGCCGCCATCCCCAGCTTGAGCGCCTTCGCCTGGAGGTCGTACTGCGCCCGCTCCTGCACCAGCTCTCGCGCCAGGCGCGCGTGGAGCGCTTCGATGGGCGCGTCCTTGAGGAGCTCTGAGAGGTAGTTGGACGCCCGGACCGCCTCCTCCGCGCTGAAGGCGAAGTCCAGCTGGAGGAGCTTGTTCTGCACCTCGCCGTTCTGGCCGACCAGGATGGCCAGCACCCGGCCCTCCCGCAGGGTGACGAACTCAATGCGGTGGAAGACCGCCGCCGCCGGGCGCGGCGTTACCACCACGCCCGCGTGCCGGGTGATGAAGTGCAGGAGCTTGGACGCCTCCTGGAAGCGCTCCTCCAGCGTGGAGGCCGCCGCCGCCAGGTTCTGCTCGATGAGCTCCCGGTCCTTGGGCGCCGGGTCCTTCGCCTTCACCAGGGTGTCGACGTAGAAGCGGTAGCCCTTCTCGGTGGGGATGCGGCCGGCGGAGGTGTGCGGCTTTTCGATGAAGCCCAGCGCTTCGAGGTCCGCCATCACGTTGCGCATGGTGGCGGCGGAGACGTCGAACTCCGCCTTGCGCGCGAGGTGGGAGCTCCCAACCGGGTCGCCAGAGCCGATGTACTCGCGGACGACCGCGCGCAGCACGTCGCGTTCGCGGTCGCCCAACTCGTCAGCCATCCTCGGTGCTCCTGTCCATCCGCCCTGTGAGCCAGTGAAAAAATCTACGCAGCGCGGCGGCGGGATTCAAGCAAGGGGGCGTCATGGTGCCGGGGCGCTGCAGGGAAGTTGCTCACATGACTGGACGTAGCGCTTCGCCCGCTGCGCCAGGGTGGACCGGACGCGCGTCCGGGGCGGCGCCGCCTCTCGTTCTCCGGTGTCGACCTGGAGCGTCAGGGCCCAGCTCTCTTTGGGTCCGCAGGCCACGATGGCCTTCCCCGGCTCGGTGGACCACCAGAGGTACTCGGCTTCGCACGGGCCCTCGGCTCGGAGCGGGCGGAGGTCCAGCGCCCGGTAGGCGAAGACGCCTCGCCCTGCGATGAGGGCCACCCGTTCGCCTTCGACGTCCACTGTCAGCTGGACGTCTCCGGTCGGCGGGCCCGGCAACGCCGCGTGGCCGGTGACTTCGTCTGCGCCGCTTAGGGAGAAGAGGCGGCCGCTGGCTTCGAGGACGACGACGCCTTGGGCGTGGCCTGCCAGGGAGATGGGCGCCACGTCGCCCACCCGGACGGGGTGGGTTTCGTTTCGAGCAATTCGCCACAGGCCTGCCGCCGGTGGGGGGCTTGCCCCGGCGTCCGCGGCCGGCTCCATCGGCTCGGTCGCTACCCAGAGGGTATTGGTGAAGTCGTACGCGGCGTCGCGGGCGCCGGAGAGGGGGAGGGTCCGGGCGGTGGGCTCTCCGCTGGGCTGGGTCTCGCAGACCACGAGGGTGTTTCCAGCGAAGGCCGCGGCGTGCTGGCCGTCCGGGGAGACCGCGTAGCCCAGCCGCCCCACCGGGAGGGCCTGCAGCAGGCAGGCATTGAGCTTGCCGAAGCCGGGGTCGGTGGTGGGGGCGGTGACGAGGTACGGCAGACTGGTGCTGGCGAGGTAGACGACCAGGGCCAGCGCGCCTGCGGTGAGGAGGGAGGCCGCGAGCACCACTGCAGGGCGCTCCGCCGGCCGGCGCCTCCTGCCTAGGGTGTTGCGCAGCCCGTTCACGCGGCGTTCGGTTTACCACGGCGGCTGTGTTAACGACGCGGCCGTGCTTCCGTGGGTGCTGCTGGTTGCCGCGCAGGCCGCGTCCGTGAGCGGGCCGGTGGATCTCCACTGTCACTTCTCGATGGTGCACGCCGCCAGGCCGGTCTTTCGCGGGGAGCCCGGCCGCGGGCCGCTGGCCTCCCGGCCGGATGAGATTCTGGCGAATCAAGTGGACGTGCGGGGGCTGCGGGCCGCGGGCTTGAGGCTGCTCGTCGCCACGGTCTGGCCGCCGTTCAATCTGCGCCCGGGGGTGACGGCTCGGGAGGAGGCGCTGCGGCAGCTGGAGGAGCTGCGCGCACTGGCCCGGCGGTCGCCAGAGCTGCGGCTGGCTGGGAGCGCGCAGGAGGCCCGGGCGCTGCTCGCGCGGCCGGATGCGGTGGTGTTGCTCCCCGGCGTGGAGGGCGCGGAGGGGATTGAACGGGTGGAGGATGTGGATGTGTATTTTGCCGCCGGCGCCAGGGTGCTCACGCTGATGCACCTGGCAGACAGCGGGTTGGGCGGCGCCGCTCAGGGGCAGGTGGGCGCGGCGTTCGGGCTCTCCGCCCGTGGGTCGAATCCGCGCGGGCTGTCGCCGCTGGGGCGGGAGGTGGTGAAGCGGATGATTGCCCTGGGGATGGTGGTGGATGTCGCGCACGCGAGCGAGCGGGCTGTTCAGGAGGTGCTGGCGCTGACCGAGGCTGCCAAGGTTCCGGTGATCAATTCGCACACGGGCGCTCGGGCGCTGACGGATGTGGAGCGGAATGGGGGCGATGCGGAGGTCGCCCGGATTGCTCGCGGGGGTGGGCTCGTCGGCGTGACGCTCTTCCGGAAGCTGCTGCGGGAGGTGCCGGCGGGTTCGCGGTTGGCTCCGCATGTGGCGGAGTCTTGTGATGACCTGGTGGCTCATTGGCGGCATTTGGCCGGGGTCGCGGGGAAGGAGGCGGTCGTCCTCGGCTCGGACTTCAATGGGATGGTGGTCCGGCCTCGCCCCGGCGGGCGCTGCCCGAACGGGGTGGCTACCACGGGGGACCTCCCTGCCCTCTTTGGGGCGCTGGAGGCTGAGGGGCTTGGCCAGGCCGACGGGGCGGAGCGGTTTCTGTCGTTGCTGGAGCGCGTGGAGGCGAAGGCCAGCCCTGCGCTACGGGCGGCTGCGGCCCAGGTCTCTGTCCCTCGGGCAGAGCCCCTTCGCGCGCTGCCTTGAGGGGTTATTTCGATCCGTTTTGAAACGGGTAGCGCGTGGCGCGGCAGCGGGGGTACCGGCCCGCTTGCGCCCGCCTCGAGCGTGGCAGTCCTTGAGGGAGACGGGATGCTCTCCGTGCGCAGAGTCCACCCCTCCCGCACTCGCCCTCCGCGTCGTCGGAGCCCTCGGCCGGCTCGGTCAGCTATCCGTTTTGAAACGGATGACGCGTGTCGCGGCAGCGGGGGTACCGGCCCGCTTGCGCCGGCCTCGAGCGTGGCAGTCCTTGAGGGAGACGGGATGCTCTCCCTCCGCGTCGTCGGAGCCCTCGGCCGGCTCGGTCGGGCTATCCGTTTTGAAACGGATGACGCGTGGTGCGGCAGCGGGGCGATGCGCTGAACCGGCAGCTGACGCCCGCCCCGAGCGTGGCAGTCCTTGAGGGAGACGGGATGCTCTCCCTGCGCACTGCCCGTCCCGCTCGCACTCGCCCTCCGCGTCGTCTCCACCCGGGACTTCAATACGGATGACTCGGGCAGCTCGACGGGCTCGCACAGAAGCGCCTCCCGCTTCCCCCCCAAGCTCGGGACCGGCGCAGCGAGCCGGTTCAGCGGCTGACTCGCCTGCCACGACACGCACCATCGGTTTCGTTGTTCGAAGCGGATGTCCGACTCAGCCCGTGTCGAGCTGCCGGGCTCATGCGTGTGGAGATCCCGGGGATGGGTGCCTCCGCTTCAGCGAACGCGCCCCGCCTGCCGAGAGCGGAGACGACGCGGAGGGCGAGTGCGAGGGGAACGGACTGTGCGCAGGGAGAGCATCCCGTCTCCCTCAAGGACTGCCACGCGCGAGGCGGGCGCAAGCGGCCGGTTCAGCGCACCGCCTGCATGCCGCGGCACGCGTTATCCGTTTCGAAACGGCTAGACCTCCGCCGCTCGTCGAGCTGCCCGAGTCGTCCCTGTCGAGGCTCCGGACGGAGACGCGCGCAGCGGATTGCCTATCCGTTTTGATACGGATAACTCGACAATAAAAACACTAACCCTCGTTGATTTGTCTGGACACGTTCTGCGCGCTCGCTTGACGCAGGGTAGTGGCGCCCCTGCGACACCGGCCACAGGCCCGCTGGCGGGCAGCAGGCAGTCGATTGGCCCTGTCCTTGCGAATTTTCGCCAGCCGAGGTCTCTGCGCGCGACGGGAGCCCCTTACGGCCGCCGTGAAACACCGTGGTAGTGATTGAAACATGTCAGACAACATCTCTCTGCTTTCGGATGATGCCCTCCTGGCTTCCACGCGCGCTCTTGTGAATCGCTCGAACGAGCTGCTCGCCGAGCTGGTGCTTCACCTCGCCGAAGTGGACGAGCGTCAGCTCTACCGCGGCCGCGCCTTCCCCTCGATGTTCGCCTACTGCGTGGGTGAGCTCGGTTTCTCCAGTGATGTGACGTGCAACTACACCACGGTCATCCGGCTGGTGCGGCGCTTCCCGGAGGCGGTTGAGGTGCTGTGCAACGGGCAGCTGCATCTCACCGGGTTGCGCAACCTCGCGCCTCACCTCACGAAGGACAACTGGCGCAAGGCGCTCGCCGACGCCTGCGGCAAGACGGTCGACGAGGTGAAGGAGATCGTCGCCACCCTCGACCCCAAACCCGACGTCCCCGACAGCATCCGCAAGCTCCCCGCTCCGCGCGATTCAGCCCCAGCCGAGCCCACCGCTCAGCCGGAACCCGACCTGTTCTCGCTCGCCAGCGCCTCGCCGCCCGTCGTCCCGCCTGCTCAGCCGCTCGTCCCGCCTCCGCCGAGCCCGGCTTCCGAGGCTGCTACGCCGGTCATCGCCGCGCCGCCGACTCCGATCGTTCCGCGGAGGGACCGCGTGAACCCGCTCGCCCCGAACGCCTATAAGGTTGAGTTCACCGCATCCGAGTCGCTCCGAGCAAAGCTCGAGGAAGCGAAGAACTTGCTTCGCCACCGGCGTCCCGATGGAAGCCTCGCTGTCATCCTTGAGCAGGCGCTCGACCTGCTCATCGCCAAGGTCAAGAAGGAGCGCTACGGCATCGGCGCCAGGCCCCGCTCCAATTCGGGCAAAGCGAAGCAGGACAGCTCGCCGCTCGCCGCCGCGCCCGCGATCGCCCCCGAGGTCGACGCAGCGCCCAGCGCGCCGCCGCCACTGGCGCCTCCCCGAGCTGCGAACGCCTTCGCCAGACGACCGAGCCGTCACATCCCGATCAATGACGTGCGCGAGGTCCTGAAGAGAGACACGCTCCAGTGCACGTACGTGGGACCGGACGGTCGGCGTTGCCAGGAGAGAGGGCTGCTCGAGCTGGACCACGTCGAGGGCTTCGCCCGCACAGGCCTCCACTCGGTGGACCGTCTCCGGGTCCGCTGCCGCGCACACAACACCCTGGCTGCCGAGGAGCTCCCCCACGACTTATCCGTTTCGAAACGGACGCCGCCCGCACCCGCCAACCCCGGCCCGGGTCAGGCCTTCTCTTCGATGAGCGCCTGTGGCCTATCTCGCAGGGTCAAGCTCGAGTGACACGCCCCGGGTGAGGCGGTTGAGCACGGGGGTGGTGAAGAGCGTGGTGACGAGGGCCATCAGCACGAGCATCGCGAACAAGGTGGGTGAGAGGACGCGCAGGTCGAGCCCGATGTTGAGGACGATGAGCTCCATCAGGCCGCGGGTGTTCATGAGGATGCCAATCACCGCCGCGTCCCGGGGCTTCATGCCGGTGAGGCGCGCGGCGACGAAGCTGCCTCCGAACTTTCCCAGCGAGGCGACGGCGATGATGACCACCACCGCGAGCCAGCTGGCCCACCCCTGGACGAGGCCAATCTGCGTGCGCATGCCGGTGAAAGCGAAGAAGGCGGGGAGGAAGAGGAGCAGGACGATGTCTTCGAGCTTGCCGGTGAGGTCGCGGGTGAGCTTGGAGTCCGGGTCGATGGCCGCGCCGAGGAGGAACGCGCCGAAGAGGGCGTGGATGCCAATCAGCTCGGTGATGAGCGAGGAGACCAGCAGCGCCAACAGGACGCCGGCGGTGACGTTGCGGCTGGGCTGGCCGGTGCGCTCGTACCAGGCGACCACCCGCTTGAGCGCGGGGCGGACGAGGACGAGCATCGCCGCGATGTACGCGACGGTCAGGCCCATGGTCAGGAAGGCGCCGCCCACGCGCGCGTGGACCACGCTCACCACGAAGGCCAGCAGGCACCACGCGGTGACGTCATCCACCGCGGCGCAGGCCAGGGCGATGGAGCCCAACCGCGTCTTCTGGATTCCGCGGTCGGTCAGGATGCGCGCCAGGACGGGGAACGCGGTCACCGACATGGAGACGCCGCTGAACAAGCAGAACACGAAGAACGGGACGTCCTGCGTGGAGTAGCGCGGGTAGAGCCAGAGGGCGAGGCCAGCGCCGAGCAGGAAGGGGAACACGATGCTGGCGTGGGAGACGGCGACGGCGGTGTGCGTCTTCTTCCGCAGGAGCGCCGGGTTGAGCTCCAGGCCGACCAGGAACATGTACAGGATGACGCCGACCTGGGAGAGGATTCCGAGGAAGGGCGCGATGGAGGGCGGCAGGAGAAACGCCTGCGCGTCCGGGAAGAGCCGGCCCAGCACGGACGGTCCCAGCACAATGCCCGCCACAACCTCGCCGATGACGGGCGGCTGGTTGAAGCGCTTGAACAGCGCCCCCAGCATCCGCGCGAGGATGATGATGACCACCAGCGCGAGCAGGACGTGGACCAGCACTTCGATGCGGTCACCCGGCCGGGCGCTGCCGAAGAGGACCTTGTCCACCGGTGCCGGCGCGGTGAGTCCCCGGCCTTGGCGCTCGACGAAGGCGATGAGCGCGGCCGCGCCGAAGAGCATGACGCCGTAGAAGAGGACGGTGCGCAGGAGGGTGCTGCGGTCGCTGCGCTCGGACTCTGCCATTCAAGCTCCCCTTGGAGTCGGGGCGTCCTACTTCAACCAGGGGCTCGAATGAAGCAAACGACAATGACGGGGGACAGGCCGGTCGTCAGCCTGCACCTGATGGGCAGATCCTACTTATCCGTGGCGGTGGTGGTGGCGGGGGTGGAGGGGGCGGTGGCGTCCGCGGCGGGCGACCAGGGAGAGCGGCCGGCCCACCCGAATGGATCTGATTCCGCATACGGGACGTAGAACGGGCCCATGACCTTGCTGGGTGGGGGGGCCGTGATGCCGTGCTGCTCAAAGAACGAATCGAACTGCCGACGCGCGCTGTCTGTCAGGAGATAGAAATCGAACCCAGTGCGGTCGGTGCCGCCCACCGCTCGGATCGGCAGGTACTGGACGCTCCTCAGGACGATCACGTCCTTCGCGTTCGAGGGATCCGCTTGGGCGAGGATCTCCTTCGCTTCGTTCTCATTGATGTTTGGATTGCGGGGGTCAGGCGTGGCAATGGCTTTGCGGGCGGCGCTCTCAACTCTATTCATCTTCATTTGAGGGGACTCCGGTGAACGGTGCAGAGAGCATCATCCGGAGCGCGTGAGCGGATGTTTCCGGCAGGCGCCGTTCGAAGCGCGCCGCGCGCCCACGGGCGGCACACTCCGCGTCCGCAAGCGACCGGATTCGTTCGATAAGCCCCCACTCCTCAGGAGTGCTACAGGGGGTGCTACACACACCCATTCAAAGCCTGGGGAAGGTCGCAGCTACCAGTCGATGAGGATGGGCTCGCTGGGGTCGCGCAAGACGAGATTCCGAGGTCCAAAATCCACGGGACCTTCGACGCGGAGGCGCTTTGGCCCTCCGCCCTTCTCCAGCGGACAAAACCCCAGGGTCAATGCGGGGACCTCAAACTGGTCCAGCCCCTTCATCGAAGCGAGCGGCGCGAGGCGCTTGAGCTCAGGTGCGGCATCCGCTCTCCGGGCCAGAAACCGCGTCATCCCTTCGCCGAGCAGATCGCCCGGCTCGAAGCCGAGAGGAAAGCGGTCCTGAAAGGTTTCGCCGTAGACCTTCGGCTGTTCGAGGACGCCGTACTCGAGCAGCTCGCGCGGCGTCTCTCGAGTACGGGCGACCCGGAACCCCATCTCCTCAAGCAGCGCCTCGGTCGCAAGGTCCCGGCGGATCATGCGCGCGATCATCTTCGACCGCGGTAGGCGCTCGATGGAGGCAGGATCGTAGACCTTCACCACACAGTCCGGCTTGAGCGGATGATTGAAGACCTGTCGCATGCCCCCGCTGGAGAGCGGCTGCAGATGAACACGTTGGCCGTAGAAGCCGCCGAGCACGGTCTCGCCAAGGGCCTGGGCGTTGAGACCCCTGTGGAATCGGTAGGTCACCTGGGGCGCCTTCAGGTCCCAGCGCCCGAGCGGAAAGCGGGCCGCCTGAAGAGAGCGCACCTCCGCGTTCGCCTCCGGCAACGCCCGCGCCAGCGCTCCGGAGATGCCTGTCAGTCTTCCAGCTGCCGGCAACAAAGGACGCTCCAGCGCGACCGCTCTTTCCGAGCGGCCGTGGAAACATCGCGCATTCGCGAGCTCGAAGCCAGGCGACTCCCCCTGAGCGGCTGCACGCAGCGCATCACCTCAGGTATCGTCCGCCGCTCGGCATTTCTTCAAGGGGTGCGTTTGGCCAGCGGACCGTGGATTTTGCACACGTGGAGCGGGAGCTTTGAGCTCCGGCTCGGCGCCGGGCTTGCGGGGGCGAACGCGTTCCGGGAGCCGTTCACCATCGCCTCCAGCCTGGAGGAGCTGCTCCAGACGCCGCAGTCAGAGCGGACGCTGTGCGCCATCGACAGCGCGCTCGGGGGGACGCGCCCCTTTGGCGGGACGCCTTCAGACCTGGCGCAGTACCACGCGGCGCTGAAGCGACGGATTTCCCACGCGCTCGAGGTGGGGCGGCTGCAGGTGACGGAGCGCGCGCCGCTCAACTTCGGAGGCCTTCACCTCGCAGTGCCGCCCGCGGAGGCGGCGCCCGCGGAGGAGCCTGCGGAGCAGAGCGACGAGGTGTCCCTGGAGGTGAAGACGCTCTCGGGAGATGCGGTGGAGGACGACGCCGGCTTCACCTTGACACTGCCGGACGGGACCACCGAGGACGCGAAGCTGTCGGGCGGAACGTTCCGCAAGCCCTCGGTGCCGCCGGGCTCCTACCGCGTGAAGTTCAAGCTGCTCAAGAACGCGCGCTGGATGTCTCCGGGCATCCGCTGCGGCGAAGAGGCCCAGCTCTGGGTAGAGGCGCGCGGGTTCGACGCGGGGACGCAGGTGACGTTCAAGGTCTACGAAGAGTCGCACCCGCCGGACGCGGAACCGCTCGCGGAGCTGAAGGCGAAGGTCGCCGATGGCTCCGCGTCCGCGATGTGGCGGCATGAGCAGAAGCCGGGCGCGTCCCCTGGCGGCGGCTACCTGTTCGAAGCGGAGGTCTCCGGCAAGTGGGCGTCCAGCGCCGTGCTGCGCGTGGAGCCACACCCGCTCTCCGACCTGCTCGGCGTGAAAGAGCGGCTGATGCAGCTGCGCTACGACCCCGGCGAGCTCAACGCCGACGCGACGCCCGCGCTCGAGGACGCGCTGAAACAGTTCCAGACCAGCTACGGCTTCCCGAAGGCCACGGGCCGCGCGGACGCGGACACCCTCGAAGCGCTGGAGAACGTGACCTGATGGACCTGCGCTACGCGAGCACCAACATCCGCTACATCGGCCACACCTACGGCGCTGGCTGGACGGGGACGCACTTCGTCCGCGCCTCCGACATGTCGCCCTTCGGCCCGAGGGTGGCCGCGGCGGACGAGCTGGCAGACGCGCCCCTCGCGCTCGGCGTGCCCAAGCCGGTGCGCTACGCGCCGGTGAAGCGCGAGAAGGGCAAAGAGACCTTCTTGCCGGTGTCCATCGAGCTGGCCCTCGTCGAGCCGGGCAAGGTGCAGGCGGTGAAGGTGGCCGCGTGGGAGGGCGCCGAGGTTGAAGTCGACGTGCTGAACCTCTGGGACCCGCAGCACCCGGAGAAGGTGACGCTCAAGGGCCAGCTGAAGGGGCTGTTCTGCGCGCTGAAGGTGGACGCGGACACAGTGAAGAGCTGGCTGGACCCCAAGGGCCCGCTCAAGGCGCGAGTGAACGAGAACCTCTTCGACTTCCGGTTCCGCATCCCGAAGATTCAGGTCAAGGGAAAGCCGTACACCGGCGAATCCTCCAACCGGCTCTTCTTCTATCGCCGCAAAATCCTCGTCTTCTTCCCCGGCGTCTTCGGCTCGCAGGTGCAGGTGCAGGCGCCCGGCGGGCAGGTGCTCGGCTTCCCGGACTTCAGCGACGAAACCGCGCCGCTGCCGCAGACCGAGGGCGAGGCGATGGCGCAGCTGGGCATGCAGCTGGCGAAGGTGGCCAAGCAGAAGATTGGCGTCCTGGAGTGCGACTCCGAGGGCAAGCCGCTGGCGGAGCCGAAGGACCCCAAGCTCTTCATGCTCACCGTGCCGGTGAAGGGCCCGGTCGTCTACAACCCGTTCAACCGGCTGCGCGAAGCCCGCCAGGCGCATCACCGCCCGCTGCCCGAGGACCTGAAGCTCTACCGGCTCTTCCTCGCGCCGTACGACTGGCGCCTGGATTTGACCGACACAGCGGAGAAGAAGCTGGAGGAGCTGAAGAAGATTCAGGACGGCGAGTTCGGCCGCAAGGCGCCGGACAGCGACGACGAGATTGCCCTGATTGGCCACAGCACCGGCGGCCTGCTCATCCGGCGGATTCTGGCCAACCCGAAGGCGGACGGGCTGGTGAGCCAGGCGTTCTTCATGAACGTGCCGTTCCGGGGCGCGCCCAAGCCGCTCTCGGTCATCCCCACCGGAAGGGACCCGCTGACGGGCGGCTCGATGATTCCGTTCGTCACGCCGCACAGCCTGCGCGCCATCTGCCTCACCGCGCCCATCGTCTACCACCTGTCCGCCAGCCCCACGTACCCGGACCCCATCTTCATCGTGAAGAAGCCCTCGGGCGTGCAGCCGTTCACCGGGCTTCAAGCCGAGAAGGAGTGGGTGACGCTGGCCATCGCCAAGGGCTTCATGCCCGGCCGGAAGGTCATCCCGGCCAAGGCCAGCCTCTCCAGCGATGAGCGCCGGGCGCTGGCGATGGGGGCAGACGACTGGGCGAAGTACTGGGACGACCGCTGGGAGCGGCTGCGAGGCCGCCTGCTGATTGGCTGGGCGAGGCCGAAGGAGGTGGACGGCTGGGAGGCGCGCGAGCGGACGAAGCGGAAGATGGACGCGCAGGACGCGGTGCGCGAGGAGCAGGGCTGGAGCGACGTCCTCTCGGACCGGGCCGGCGCGTTCCACAAGAAGTGCGAGGAGATGGCCAAGGAGGGCAAGTGGGCCGACCGCTCCTTCATCTTCTACTCGGTGGCCCAGGCGCCCACGACGCTCGCGGTGGAGGCGAAGCTGGTCGAGGCAAAGGTGTACGGGAACCTGGCCAGCTTCCTTAACGGCGCGGGCATCACCATCGGCCAGCTCGACACGGACCTGCTTCCCCCTCCCGTCGAGGAGGGCAAGCCGGAGAAGCGCACGGACCGCCTGGTGGAGGACGGCGTGCTCAAGGTGGAGCACTGGAGCCGGCCCTCTCCCACCGCCGGCTATCTCCGGGAGACGTGGCGCTTCGCTTCCCTGCGCAACATCTACGGCGACGGGACGGTCCCGCTGCCCAGCCTGGTGGGGTACGGCGGGAAGGCGAAGGTCTTCAAGAAGCTGGTGGATGAGCCGGGCGGCGTGACCGGGCCGGAGCACGTGGCCGCACCCAACAGCGCCTGGGCGTGGGAACGAATCATCGAGGTGCTGCAGGGCCACGACGACCGCGTCGACAAGAACCTCGACAAGGACGTCGACCCGGTGCGGGGCACGGATCCCGACTCGCGGCTGAAGCCTCTGCAGGACGCGTATCTGAACGCATGACGCGCGGGCGGCGATATGCGCTGCTCGGTGCGCTGGCGCTTGGGGTGCTGGTGCTGGGCCTCTCTGTGCACTCGTCGCAGCGGGCCACCTTCCGAGTCCACTACCGCGGCACGCCCGAGCGGACGGCGAAGGACCTCACGCTCCACCAGACGCTGCGCGCCACGCGCTGCATCCCGTGGTTGACCTGCACGTGGAGCTACGGGAGCGGTTGGGTCCGTGCCGTTGCTCAAGCCACGCAGCGCGTGCCCGCCTCGCCGGAGGGCGCGACCTTCGAGGTGAGCCGCGCGCGGGCGCTGTCGCTGGGCCGCTACGAGGTGGAGTCCCTGCGCCTGGTGGCGGACCCCGACGACACCGGCGCCGAGACGCCCGTGAGTCCGTGGGGAGCCGACCGCTGGGTGGAGGACGGCAAAGGCGGCCTCCAGGCGGAGCTGAGCATCCTCGACCTCACCGCCGTCCCGCCGTCGTTCCGCCTCCCGCTGCCGCTGGGCGCGCCCACCGTGGACGTCACCATCGACTTCGACCCGCTCGTCTACACGGTCTTCGAAGGGCTGCCGTATCGCGAGCGCTGGACGGTGGACGGCAGCCGCTGCAGCACCGGCGTCCCCGCGCTGGAGCTGATCCCGGGCACGCCGAAGACGCTGCGCTACCGCGTCACCGCGCTGCCGGCGCCGCGCGCGGGCCGGCCGGCTCCGCCCGCACGGCAAGAGGCCGAGGCGTTCCTGGTGAACGGCAGCGAGCTGACGGACCTCCTCTCCGAGCGCGCGGACCGCATCAGCTGGGAGCGCCTGCGCCGCCGCGCCGTTCAACCTCCCGACCTTCAGCTCACGCACGAGCCTGCGAAGGCCACACTGCGGCTGGAGGCGCGTGGACCGTTGAGGGACAAGGTCGCGCTCGTCGCGGGCACGCCGAGCACCGACGGCCGGTACTTCGGCTTTGACTGCACTCTGCTCGAGGTCAAAGCCTCAGCGCCGTGAGAGGTGCCTCCGCCGCTCGCCGTCAGGCGCCACCCCCGCTCGCCTCGAGGGGGAAACCGGCCCTGGCCGGCCATTTCGTCGGAGGAACAGCGGCTCTCAGTCAGGCGCCCTCCCCGCTCGCCTCGAGGGGGAAACCGGCCCTGGCCGGCCATTTCGTCGGAGGAACAGCGGTTCTCAGTCGGGCGCCGCCCCCGCTCGCCTCGAGCGTTGCGCCGTCAGGCGCATAGTCGAGAGGTGGCGCAAACCCACGCACGGCACTTTGCCGGGTTGTTTCGAGCAGACCGAAGCGGCCCATGAGCCAAGCTTCGGGAGCACTGCCGACGTCTCGACTATGCGCCTGACGCGCAACGCTCGACGCGAACGGGGGGTGGAAAACCCGCGATGTGGCAGACCCCACCCCACGCAGTGGAGCTTGCGCGCTCCCCTGTGAAGCGCAGTTTCGCTCCACCTCTTTCGAGGGGCGCGTCACCTGTCCCGCCCCAAGAACACCGTGATGGGCTCGCTCCCTATCCGAACGCGGGTTTGCGCGTCAGACCTCATAGGATTGCTGAGGGTTTCCCGGCGTCGATCTTGCTGTCTGTGCGCACGCCAGGAGGCACACATGGGCAGACGGCTTACAGCATCCGGGTTCTCGCTGCCGCGGCGGACGTTCCTCCGCGGCGCGGGGGCGACACTCGCCCTGCCGCTCCTGGAGGCCATGCTCAACTCGCACGGCACGGCACTGGCCGCGGGCGAAGAGCTGCCGCGGCGGATGGTGGTCTGGTTCTTCGGCAACGGCGTGCGGCTCAACCGCTTCGTGCCCGCCACCACCGGGACGCTGGCGCTCTCCGAGCAGCTCCAGCCGCTGGCGGATGTGAAGGACTACACGAACGTGGTGACCGGCCACTCGGTGAAAATCAACCGCGGCCAGGGCCACCACACCGGCACTGTGGCGGTGCTCTCCGGCGCTTCCTACATCTCGCTCCCGGCGGGCGGCGCGCCGTTCAACTCCAAGTTCTCCGCCCCCTCCATCGACCAGGTGATGGCCAGCCGGATTGGCGCCAAGACCACCTTCCCCTCGCTCACGCTGGGCATCTCCAAGCGCGTGCTGGACGGCGAAGGGCCAACGCTTCGGTACGTCTCGCACAAGGGGCCGGACGCGCCGGTGGAGGCAGAGCGGAACCCCGGCGCCGTCTACGACCGGCTGTTCGGGAACTTCACCACCCCCACCGCGCCGAACGACCCGCGCAACGCGCTGCGCGCCAGCACCGTGGACGCGGTGCTCGCGGACGCGAACCGGCTTAAGCGGAAGCTGGGCACCACGGACCGCCAGCGACTGGACGCGCACCTGGGCGGGCTGAACGACCTGAGGAGAGAGATTGCCGCGCTGCCGCCCAGGCAGACGGCCGTCTGCACCAAGCCCACCCGCCCCACCGTGACCAACAGCGACACCGGCGGGCGCGAGCCCATCCAGGCCATCAACGACGCGATGGCCAAGCTCACCCGCTACGCCTTCGCGTGCGACCTGACCCGCGTGGTCTCCGTCCACTTCTCCAGCGCCTCCGGCTACACCTCGCTGCCCATCGGCTCCACGACGGACATCCACAACCTCACGCACGACGCGAACGCGCAGGACCTGGTGAACGCCGCCATCATCTACACGATGGCCCGCTTCGCGACGTGGGCCACCGAGCTCAAGGCCCAGCCCGAGGGCGACGGCAACGTCCTGGACCGCACCGCGCTGATGTGCACCAGCGACACCGCCGAAGGGCTGGCCCACAGCGTGGATGACTACCCCTTCGTCATCGTGGGCAAGGGCAGCGGGATGCTCCGCTACCCCGGCGTCCACTTCCGTCAGATGGGAGCGAACACCAGCAACGTGCTGCTGAGCGTGATGCAGACGGTGGACCCCACCCTCCTCGAGGTCGGCGTGAACGGGGGGCTCAGCCGTACGCCCTGCGCCGGCATCATGGCCTGACGGAGATGCGCATGCTCCCCAAGTCCAGACTCTTCGCCCTCGCCTTCACCCTGCTCTCCGGCTGCACGGGGTTCAGCCCGTTCTCCGGCTCGCCGGAAGACCTGCCGGGCGCCGAGGAGCCGAAGACCTTCCAGCCGGGCCCTCTGGGCCTGCGGCGACTGCTCACCCACCAGTACCAGGAGTCCATCCGCGTCCTGCTCGGCGACGCGGCGGCGGCCAAGGCCGAAGCCCCGTCCGACGCGACGGTGAGCGGGTTTGACGCCATCGGCGCGGCGCAGCTGGCGCTCTCCTCGGGCGCGGACCTCGGCACCTACGAACGCTCCGCCTTCGCGGTGGCGCAGGCCGCCCTCGGCGACGCGGCGGCGAAGGCAAAGCTCATCCCCTGCGCCCCCACCGGGCCTTCGGACGCGGCGTGCCTGCAGCAGGTGGTGACCCAGTTCGGCCGGCGCGCGTTCCGGCGGCCGCTGGACCCGGAGGAGGTGCAGCTGTGGGCCACCCTCGGAGGGCAAGCGGCCACTGCGTATGCGAGCTTCGACCGCGGCGTGGAGTTCGCCGTCGCGGGGATGCTGCAGTCGCCCAACTTCATCTACCAGGTGGAGGTGGGCCAGCCGGTGGCGGACCACCCGACATGGCGGGAGCTCACCCCGCACGAGCTGGCCTCGCGGCTCTCCTTCTTCCTCTCCGGCGCCTCGCCAAAGGACGACCTGCTGGCCCTGGCGGACCAGGGCGCCTTCGGTGAGGAGGCGCTGCGCGCGCAGGCCCAGCGGCTGGTGGCCACGCCTGCCGCCCGCACCGCGATGGAGCGCTTCTTCGACGAGTACCTGTTGCTCCGGGATGTCCCGCGCCTGGCGAAGGACCCGGCCGCCTTCCCGTCCTTCACGCCCACGCTCGCGGTGGCCATGCGTGAGGAGACGCAGCGGCTCATCGGCCACCTCGCGTTCGAGGCGGGCGGCGACTTCCGCCAGCTGCTGGACGCGCGCTTCACCTTCGTCAACGCGGAGCTGGCCCGGCACTACGGGCTGACCGCGCCCGCGGGCACCGGCTTCGCGCGCGTGGAGCTGAGCACCGGCATGCGCGGCGGCGTGTTCGGCCAGGGCAGCGTGCTGAGCATGCTCGGCCACGTGAACTCCACCTCGCCCACCCGGCGCGGCAAGTTCATCCGCGAGCGTATGCTGTGCCTCTCCGTCCCGGAGCCCCCTGCCAACGTCGACACCACGCTCCCCGCCGGGAGCGCCACCGCGAAGACCATGCGAGAGAAGCTGGCCATCCACCAGGCCAACCCTGCCTGCGGCGGCTGCCACAGCCTGATGGACAACCTGGGGCTCGGGCTGGAGAACTTCGACGGCGTGGGCCGCTACCGGGAGCAGGACAACGGCGTGACCATCGACGCCACCGCCACGGTCGACGGGCTCGGGACGTTCCGCGGGCCGGCCGAGCTGGGCGCCCTGCTGCGCGCCAGCCCGGAGCCCGACGACTGCCTGGTCCGCAGCGTGTTCCGCTACAGCACCGGGCACGTGGAGTCCGAGCAGGAGCGCGTCTCACTGGCTCGCGTCAATGAGGCGTACACGGCCTCCGGCTACCGGTTCCCTGCGCTCCTCGTGGAGCTCGCGGCGAGCAATGCCTTCCGGTATGGCCTCAAGCCCGAGGGCGCACCGTAGCGGCGGAGCGCTAGCGCTTCAGCTCCGCGACGACCTGCTCGAACCGCAGCTGCTCCCGACTGCGTAGGCTGTCGAGGATGAAGCGGAGCTGGAAGAACGCATACTCCCGCTGGCGCGTGGGGAACGCGTCGTAGTTCGCGTTGAAGTAGTCGTTGGAATCACTCCCTGCGGGGACCGGGTCCGGGAGGCGAGTCAGCGCCCGCGTCAGCACCTGTTCGAGGGCAGCGAGCCGGGCAGGGCCCTCCGGCTGCTCCATCCAGAACGCCACCGCGAGCGTGTTTGCCGTGCGCTCCGACCGCGCGTGGTCTATCGCTTTGCCCGCCGCGTCCTGCAGCGCGTGCGTGAGCTCGTGCGGCACGAGGAACCAACGGAACAGCAAGGCGAAGAGCTGTGGCGCCTCCGCTTCGGAGCCGGCCATGTCGCGCAGGAGCTCCCGCTGCGACGGGCTGAGCTCCTCCCACCGCGGAAGGGCAACCACCTGCTCGCGAGCGCGCCAGGAGATGAAGGAGGGGCGCGTCCACTCGCGCAGGCCGGGCACAGCAGGGAGCGTGAATCCGCATTGCCCCGCTCGAAGCATGAATTGATCTCGCGCGGACTCGAGCTCCGTCAACGTCCCCGGCGGTGGTGACGAGCGTGAGTGCGCGCAGCCGGCCAGGGCAAGGCAGAGCAACAGGGTTCGGTGGTTCATGCGTACGCTCGTTCTAGCGCCGTCAGGGCATGGGAGGCGCAGGCTTGTGGCGGCAGTTTCCCAGTAGTCTGGATGGGCTGCAGTGCAGTGGGCCTTGAGGAGCCGGAACAGGGCCGGGGTTCCGTCGTGGGTGCCGGGATGTTTTCCGCGGAGGATGCCCGGTCCTCGGTGGAGTCGGCGCTGGCCCTAAATGCCGCGGGAGCCCAGCATCCTGAACTTCGGACGGACGATAAGTGACAAACACACAATTGATTCATTTATTTGAACTGCCTGAATCAGAAGCATGGAACTCTAGTTATATATATCTAACTAGAGTTCCACACTTCTCTGCATTCATGTCTACGGAGCGAAGCTCAGGATGCTGGGCTCCCGCGGCATTTAGGGCCAGCGCCGACTCCACCGAGGACCGGGCATCCTCCGCGGAAAACACCCGGGCACCCACGATGGAACCCCGGCCCTGTCCCGGCTCCTCAAGGCCCACTGCACTGGAGCCCGCACGGGCGCTGGGAAACGGCCTCCCGAAGCGCCGCTCCGAATGAGGCAGAGGGCGTGCGTGGATTTGCGCCACCTCTCGACTACGCGCCTGACGGCGCTACGCTCGACACGAACGGGGGAGACCTCATCATCCGGAAGCAATCCAGACCGCTTGAGAACGCCCTGCTGTTCAGCCTGGGCATTCATGCCGTGGCCATGCTGTCGATGGTCGCGCTGCTCCTCCCGGGCCTGCCGGGCGGGGGCGTGGAGGCGCTCCCGGCGCGCGCGGCGCACGTGGCGAGCAGCCCGCTGGGTTGGCGCCTGGGCTGGCTTCCGTGGCAGCTGACCGCGCTCTCTGACCTGCTCATCAGCGCCGCGCTGCTGGACGCGCGCTGGGTTCCCCGCCGCGCATCAATCACCGCGCTGCTCCTCACGGTCATTGCAGTGGCCTTCGACCAGCTGGGCCAAATCCTCTGGATAACCGAGGGCGTCCGGCTGGCGGAGGCCGCCGTGGCAACTGGCCACTTCTCCGAGTACGCCGCGTTCGAAGCCCGCGCGTTCACGCTCACCGGCTTCTACGGCACGGTCTTCTACACGCTCGGCGCGCTGGCCTGGACCTACTGCTTCACCGCCGCAGGGGTGTGGAGCCGGCCGCTGACCGTCCTCTCCGCCGTCACCTGGCCGCTCTTCGCCTACCTGGGCGCGGGACCCATCCTCCCTGACGCCCTGCGCGCATCCCCGCAACTCGTAGCGGGCGGCAACGCGGTCGCCTTCGTCCTGCTGGAGGTGTGGCTCGCGCTGGTGCTGGAGCAACTCCTGCGCGCCTCCCGTCCCACCACCCGCTGGGGCCGCGACGCGCCGTGGATTCACCCGCGCGGCGGAGTCCTCGGCGCGGCGCTGGAGCTCGCCGCCAACAGCCGGCTCCTGCGCCGCATGGCCGGGCTCTTGCCCTCCGTCGCCTTCGTCAGCGACATGACCGACATCCTCTACGTCAACTACCTGCTGCCCGCGAAGCAGCTGGCGCAGAGGGTGCCAGAGGGCCTGGAGCTGCAGCGCCTGGGGCCGGGAGGCGAGTACGCCCTGCTCACCTTCCTCTCCTACCGCCACGGCCACCTCGGCCCGGCGGCGCTCGGCCCGCTGCGGCGGCTGCTCCCCTCCCCGGTGCAGAGCAACTGGCGCATCCACGTGAAGGACCCGCGCACCGGGCAGCTCGGCATCTATTTCTTCAGCAATGCCATCGACTCCGCCCTGCACGCGCTCGCCGCGCGGCTGCTCAGCGAAGGCATGCCGATGCACCTGCTGCACCGCGCCTCCGTCAGCTCAACCGAGCCCGGCGCCTGGTCGCTCCTGCTCGACCCCGGGCGAGGGAGCGCGCCTGACGCCCGCGCCACCCTGCGGGCAGGGCCGGTGCCGGTCCTCACCGGCGCCTGGGCCAACTGCTTCGTCCGCTACCGTGACTTCCTGGCCTACTGCGTCCCGCAGGACCGGGCGCTCTCGTCCCAGCCCTGGGCCGGCAGCATCACCCGCCAGGAGATTGTCCTCGGCATCCCGCTGGACGCGTGCGAACCCCTCGAAGGAGAGGTGAGCTCCCGAGCGGCGGAGCAGCTCACCCACGGCGCCCAACCGCTGTGCTTCCGCGTCGCGAAGGTCACCTTCCGCTTCGACCGCGAAGAGCGCGACGCGTACGAACCGCAGTCCGTGTAGGCAAAGCGAGCACCCACCCAATCCCATTCCCGGGCGGCGGTCCGTTCTTCTGGGCGGAGGTGGGGTGAGCTAGTTTTCGCGGCGCTTTTCTCGCCGCAGCTCCCACCGCTCACCGAAGAGGTTGCCGTGCTCGCTCGACTCCAAGTGGGTCATCGCCGCGCCCGCTCTCCGTATCCGCTCCTCGTATGCCTCGCCGTGCTCGTTGCATGCTCCGAGTCGCGGTCCCGCAACACAGACCCCATCGACGTGTTGGCGAACGCCCCGCAGGTGGACGCGGCGGACCTGAAGGCCCGGCTGGACTCGGCCTCGGACCTGCTGCGCACGGACGTGGACGTGCAGACGCATGGGCGGTTCAACGTGCCCACGTTCCTGTGGAGCTCCCGCGAGGGAGGCAAGCAGGGCCTGGAGGCGCTGCGGGCAGCGAAGGGCGGTGCCTCTTCGGCAGGCGACGCGCCTCGCGAGACGCACGAAGAGGCGGCCCGCGCGCACCTGGCCACCTACGCCACGCTCTACGGGCTGAGCGCAGAGGACCTGGCGAACGCGAAGGTGGTGCACACCCACGACATCGGCCGTGGGCCGATCATCGTCCAGTTCCAGCAGGTGGTGGACGGCGTGGAGGTGTTCCGCGAGCAGGCGCGCCTCGTGATGGCGCGCGACCACCAGCTCATCGCCCTCTCTGGCCACATCGCCTCCGCGCCGGAGACGAAGTTCAAGGACGGGAAGTCGTTTCGGCTGGACGGGCGCGACGCCATCGCAGCCGCGTACACCGACCTGTCGGGCCAGGCGCTGACGGCCGGTGAGCTGGAGCAGCAGCCTCTGGGCGAAGGCCACTACTTGCACTTCGCGCCCCGCGGCGCGGCGAGCGGGCGGCCCGGCGCGATGACGCAACCGGCGCGCGCGAAGCAGGTGTGGTTCCACCAGCCGGAGCGGCTCATCCCCGCCTGGTACGTCGAGGTCGACGCCGCGCTGCCCGAGGGCGGCTCGGACGCCTTCTCCTACGTCATCTCCGCGGTCGACGGCGCGGTGCTCACGCGGCACAACCTCACGGCGGACGCGAGCAACGTCTTCACCTACCGCGTCTGGGCCTCGGCGCCGACGGACGTCAACAACCCGGCCTTCCCCTACGACGAGCCCATCGGCGACCTCTACGCGCCGCACCCCACCGGCGTGCCGGACGGCCTGCAGCCCACGCTGGTGGCACAGGCGGACGTGACGCTCGCCTCGTCGCCCTACCCGTACATCGCGGGCGCGTGGCTGCCCACGGACGCTACGGAGACCAACGGCAACAACGTCGACGCGTACATGGACCTCGGTCTGCCGGATGGCTTCTCACCGGATGCGGGCGACTTCCGGGCGGACGTGACGGCGCCGAACCAGTTCCTGCGCACGTACAACGCCGCGCTGCCGCTGGCGACGAACCAGCAGAAGGCCGCCCTCACCCAGATGTTCTACAACGTGAACTTCTTCCACGACTGGTACTACGGCTCCGGGTTCGACGAGGCGGCGGGGAACGCGCAGGCCAACAACTACGGCCGCGGCGGGCTGCAGAACGACAGCATCAAGGCAGAGGGCCAGGACAGCAGCGGCCGCAACAATGCCACCATGCAGACGCCGGCGGACGGCGCGCGCCCCCGGATGCAGATGTATGTCTTTGATGCGCTCGCGGACCGCCATCTGGAGGTGACGCCGGGCAGCCTGGACTACGCTACCGGCGTGCCCAGCGGCTGGGGCATCTCCAGCCACGACGTGACAGCGGAGCTGGTGTGGATCAACGACGGCGTGGGCTCCAGCGTGTACCCGCCGGCCACCACCACCACCACCACCATCCACGACGGCTGCAACCCCGGCGCGTGGGCAGGCGTCGCCGGGAAGATTGCCTTTGTCGACCGCGGCGGCGCGGCGCCGGCCGGCAGCAACTGCGGCTTCTCCGACAAGGCGTACAACGCGCAGCAAGCGGGCGCCATCGGCGTCATCATCGCCAGCACCACGGCCAACAACGCGGCGGTGGCCGGAAACATGGCGGCCACCCAGCCTCTCCAAACCATCACCATTCCCGCCTACCAGCTCAGCACGCCGGACGGGAACGCGCTGCGCGCGCTGCTGCAAGCGGGCACAGTCACGGTGCGCATGTTGCGGCCACCGGTGGGGGTGGAGAAGGACGGGACCATCGACAGCCAAATCATGGCCCACGAGTGGGGGCACTACATCTCCAACCGCCTGGTGTCGAACGCCAACGGCCTCAACACCAACATGGCGCGAGGCCTGGGAGAAGGCTGGGCGGACGTCCACGCGCTCCTGATGACGGTGAAGCAGGACGACCGGGCCGTCTCCTACAACGCGACCTACGGCGGCGTGTATCCCCTTTCCGCATTTCTCTCGGTGGGCGGGGCAAACGGTCCGGGCGGGAACCAAGGCCTCTACTTCGGCATCCGCCGGATGCCGTACTCCACGGACCTCACCAAGAACAACATGACGTACAAGAACGTGCAGGACAGCGCGGCCATCCCCACCGGGGTGCCCTTCGCATTCTGGCCTGCGCCGGGAACGCCCAGCGCCTCAGGCGGCAACTCGGAGACCCATAACTCCGGAGAGGTGTGGGCCACGATGGTCTGGGAGTGCTACGCGGCGCTGCTGCGCGACACCACCGGCGCGTCGCCCCGGATGAGCTTCACGCAGGCGCGCGACCTGATGAAGGACTACCTGGTGGCGGCCTACAAGGCGACCCCGCCCCAGCCCACCCTGCTGGAGGCGCGCGACGCGCTGCTCTCCGTCGTCTACGGGACCAGCTCCATTGACTACGGCCTCTTCGCCGCCGCCTTCGCCAAGCGCGGGGCCGGCGTGGGCGCCATCGCGCCGGACCGCTACAGCACCACCAACAACGGCGTGACCGAGAGCTTCGTCACCGGCGCCCAGCTGAACGCAGTCTCCGCCACCCTGAACGACGCGGTCACCGCGTGCGACCAGGACGGCGTGTTGGACAGCGGAGAGACCGGGCAGCTGCTCATCACCCTGCGCAACGACAGCCCGCTCACGCTGACCAGCACCACCGCCACCATCACCGCGGTGGGACCGAACTCCGGCAACGTCACCTTCCCCGCCGGAAACACCATCACCTTCGGCAGCACGCAGCCGCGCGAGAGCATCACGGGCTCTGTGAACGTCGCGCTGGCCGCCAGCGTTACCGGCGTGCAGACCGTGGACTTCCAGATTGTCTACGGTGACACCGCGCTGACGCCGGCCACGTACACCGTGAACGTCACCCGACGGGCCAACTACGACGATGTGTTGGGCCAGTCCTTTGTCGACACTGTGGAGTCCGGGCAGCCGCAGTTCGCCGCGCTCAGCCTTGCCAACAATACAGTCGGTGGCGCGCCGTGGATTCGCAATGAAATCTCCGCCACGGACCACAACTACAAGGCAGTGGACCCCAACGCCGAAGCGGATCTCGCGCTCATCTCACCGGCGCTGGCGGTCAGCCCCAGCGGCAGCTTCGTGGTCTCCTTCAAGCACCGCTACTCGTTCGAGTTCTCCGGCACCTCGCTCTTCGACGGCGCGGTGGTGGAGCTGAGCTCGGACAACGGGAACACCTGGAAGGACATCGGCTCCGTGGCGACCGGTGGCCAGCTGTACACCGGCGCGCTCTTCGGCGGGACGGCGTTGGGCACCCGCCCGGCCTTCGCCGCGGTCAGCCCCGGCTACCCGGCGCTGGTCACCACCACCATCGACCTCGGCACCGCCTACGCCGGCCAGACGGTGCGGGTGCGTTTCCGCCTCGCCAGCGACAGCGGCGGCCGCGGCACCGGCTGGGAGGTGGATGACATCAGCTTCCAGGGCATTGCCAACCTGCCGTTCCCGGCGCTGCTGGCCAACAAGTGCGCGGCGAACCAGACCAACCGCCGGCCGGTCGCGGTGGTGAGCACGATTGCGGCTCAGCCCGAGCGCACGGCGGTGAGCCTCAGCGGCAGCGGCAGCACGGACGCGGACAACGACACGCTGACCTACCAGTGGTCCCAGGTCTCCGGCCCCACGGTGACGCTCACTGGCGCCAACACGGTGTCGGTCGGCTTCACCACGCCGGACGTCCCCAGCGCGGGAGGCTCTGTCGTCCTGGCGCTGGTCGTCTCCGATGGCACCGCGTTCAGCGCGGGCGTCACCCGGACGGTGACCATCACCAACGTGGATCGCCCGCCCGTCTCTGTGGCCGGCGCCAACCAGTCCGCCGCCGAGCGGACGCTGGTGCAGCTCAACGGCAGCGGCTCTGACCCGGATGGAGACCTGGTGACCTTCGCCTGGTCGCAGACCGGCGGCACCGCGGTGGTGCTCACTGGCGCAACGACGGCGACGCCGACCTTCGCGGCGCCCGAGGTGGGAACGGCAGGCGCGACGCTCACCTTCCAGCTGGCGGTGACCGCGAACGCGGTGACCACCAACTCCACCACCCAGGTGACGGTCACCAACGCCAACCGCAGCCCCACGGCCAGCGCGGGCGCAGCGCAGCAGGTGAATGAGCGCGCGCTGGCGCAGCTGCAAGGCGCAGCGAACGACGCCGACGGAGATACGCTCACCTTCGCGTGGACCCAGGTCTCCCCGGCCACGCCGGCGGTGACGCTGAGCTCCGCCGCCGCGCTCTCCCCGACGTTCACCGCGCCGGAGGTGACCGCCGACACCGACTTCACGTTCCAGCTCTCGGTGAGCGACGGCATCGCCCCGCCGGTGCTCTCCACCGTGGGGGTGAAGGTGCTCCAGGTCAACCGCCCACCAGTCGCCCTGGCCACCGCGCCCAGCGTCGCTTCGGCGCGCACCGCCGTGATGCTCAACGGCTCCACCAGCATTGACCCCGACGGCCAGACGCTCACCTACGCCTGGGTGGCGGTGAGCACGCTGCCGGCCAACGCCACGCTCACCAACGCGACCGCCGCGATTGCGACGTTCAACACCGGCGACGTGGGCGCAGACACCCCGGTGACGCTGCGGCTGACGGTGTCCGACGGAACGTTGACCGCGGACACGACGGTGACGGTGACCGTCACGGGGAACAACCGCGCCCCGGTGGCGGTGCTGACCGCGCCAGCAGCGGCAAACGCGCGCACCGCGGTGATGCTCGACGGCTCCGGCAGCAGCGACCCGGACGCCGACGCGCTCACCTTCATCTGGACGCAGACCGCCGGGCCGGGCGTGGCGCTGTCCACCCCCACCACCGCCCAGCCCACGTTCACCGCGCCGGACGTGAGCGCGGACACCACGCTCACCTTCTCCCTGCGAGTGAGCGACGGGGCGCGGGTGAGCCCGCCGGCCACCGCCTCGGTCGTCGTCCACAAGGCCAACCGTCCGCCGGTGGCCCACGCCGGACCGGGCCAGACCGTCGACGAGCGCGCCACGGTGAAGCTCTTCGGCTCCGCCAGCTCTGACCCCGACGGCGACGGCATCACCTTCACCTGGAAGCAGACCTCTCCGGCGGAGCCGCTCGCCACGCTGGATGACACGCACGCGGCCACGCCCAGCTTCACCGCGCCCGAGGTGGATGCGGACACGGACTTCGTGTTCAGCCTGGTGGTGAACGACGGCTCGGTGGACAGCGAGTCCGCCTCGGCCACCGTCAAGGTGAAGAACGCCAACCGCGGCCCCATCGCCCGCACCGGCGAGGACCGCACCGTCGCGGGAGGCGCCGAGGTGACCCTCGACGGCACCGGCAGCAGCGACCCGGACGGAGAAGCCCTCACCTTCACCTGGGCGCAGATTTCCGGCCCGTCGGTGACGCTGCGGGATGAGACCACCGCCACGCCGAGCTTCACCGCCCCGAAGCCGGAGGTCACCACCGTCCTCGTCTTCGAGCTCACCGCCACGGACGCGCTCGGCGCCAGCTCCACCGCGAAGCAGCTCGTCACCGTGGAAGGCAAGGGCGGGGGCTGCGGCTGCAGCTCCGCAGACCCGGGCTCGGTGCTGATGCTCTTCGCCGCCGCCGGGCTCTTCTGGCGGCGCCGGCGCAGGTGATGTGACGAGGGAGGCGGGCCCGGTGACTCC
>JBGART010000026.1:0-128972 GCA_044230055.1 Myxococcaceae bacterium
AACAGCAAGCTCAACACGACGGACTTCGCCGCGAGCAAAGGCATCCATCGGGTACTGCTCTCTCGCTGGAAGGTCCGTCTCGCCAAAGAAAGGGCGATTTTGAGGAAGCAGAGGCCGACTTAATCGTGCACGGGCACAAAACCGCGGCCAGGGGGGAGTTGCTCGACGAACGGTTGCGTCTGGGCCGAGCGGGTGGCTGAGTCCTCCAGCACGGCGCCACCTCCACCACGGCGAGAGTCCGGGCCAGCCACGAGAAGGCGCTGGGTTGACCAAGCCGTCCCCCGTCTCCCTCAGGGATATGCAGCGCTCGTCCGAGCAACCTCGCTCGAGGAGGGCACCGGCCCACGGCGTACGGTCGAAGCGCGCTGTGCCCTCCACAGGCAGTGCCGACGTCTCGGCCATGCGCCTGACGGCGCAACGCTCGACGCGAACGGGGCAACCCGCGTCGGCCGTGACTTCCACCGCGTTCACGAGAGAGAATCTCCGCCTCCCCCATGACGCTCGGACAGAACAGCGAAGGCCGCGAGCTCAAGGGAAACCTCGTCTACCTCGGCCTGGCCATGCTGCTGGGCCTGCTGGTGCTCGTGACGCAGCTGTACCGGCTGCAAATCCTCCGGCACAAGGAGTTCAAGGAGAAGTCCATTGCCAACTCGGTGGACGAGGTCCGCCTGCGCGCCGAGCGCGGGATGATTGCCGACGCGCGCGGCGAAATTCTGGTCGACAACCGGCCGAGCGACGACGTCTTCATCACGCCCGCCTACTGCGAGCGCTGCACGGCCGAGGTGTTGCCACGGCTGGCCACGCACCTGGCGTGGGACCCCGTGCAGCTCGCGAAGGTGGAGGCGAAGCTCAAGGCGGTGAAGCGCGCGGACCGCTTCCGCCCGGTGCCCATCAAGATTGACATCACGCCGGACGAGCGCGACCGGCTCTACGCGCACATGGCGGACCCGGCGGAGCTGCCCGGCGTCAGCATCCAGCACGTGCAGCACCGCAACTACCGCTTCCCGCAGGCCGAGTCCGGCGCCCCGATGACCGGCCTGGCCCACCTGCTGGGCTACATGAACGAGCTCCAGCCGGAGGAGTTCGAGCGCCTCAACGCCAGCGGCGCCGCCTACCAGCTGGGCGACTTCATCGGCCGCAACGGCGTGGAGCGCTTCTTCGAGTCCCGGCTGCGCGGGGTGGACGGCTTCGAGCGGCAGATTGTAGACGCGCGCGGCCGCATCATCGCCGACATGCCGGTGCCGGAGCCCAAGCGCGGCGAGCCCACCGCCGGCCACAACCTCCGGCTCTCCATCGACCAGCGGCTCCAGGTCGCTGCGGAGCGCGCGTTCCCGGGCACCGCGGGCGCCGTGGTGGCGCTGGACGTGCGGACCGGCTTCATCCTGGCGATGCTCTCCCGCCCTGCGTTCGACTCCAACATGATGACCGGGCGGGTGAGCGCGAAGGACCTGCAGGCGCTCAAGGAAGACAAGCTGGAGCCGATGATTTTCCGGCCCGTCCAGCAGCACTACGCGCCCGGCTCCACGTTCAAGGTCATCACCATGCTCGCCGCGTTCAAGAGCGGGCAGTTCAAGCCCTCGAGCACCGTCTTCTGCAACGGCGGCTACCGGCTGGGCAACCGCGTCTGGCGCTGCGACAAGGTGACGGGCCACGGCACGCGGGAGGCGCGCCAGGCCCTTCAGGCGTCCTGCAACGTCTGGTTCTTCCGTGCGGCGGACGTGCTGGGGTTGGACCCCATCGCCGAGATGGGCAAGGCGTTCGGCCTGGGCGCGCCCACCGGCATCGGCGTGGTCCCCGAAGTCCCGGGCATCATGCCCTCCATCGAGTACCACGACCGCGTCACCCCCGGCGGCTACCAGAAGGGCATGGCGCTCAACAGCTCCATCGGCCAGGGCGATGACAACGTCACGCCGCTGCAGCTGGCCATGGTCTACGCGGCCCTCGCCAACGGCGGCGACGTGTACCGACCGCAGCTGGTCAAGCGGATTGAGACGATGGACGGTGCGCTGGTGGAGGAGTTCCCGCCCAAGCTTCTGCGCCATGTGGACATCGACCCGGAGGACCGGAAGATGATTGTCGACGCGCTCACGGCCGTGGTGAACGAGCCCGGCGGCACCGCCTACCGTTCCCGCCTCAAGGACATCGTGATGGCGGGGAAGACCGGCACCGCACAGGTCAAGCGCATCGGCGCGGTGCGGATAAAGACCAAAGACCTCGGCTACTGGGACCGGGACCAGGCGTGGTTCGTCGCCTTCGCCCCGGTGGAGAACCCGGAGATTGCCGTCGTGGTGCTCAACGAGCACGCCGGCTTCGGCGCGCAGGCGGCGGCGCCCACCGCGGCGGCCATCGTGCAGAAGTACTTCGACTTGAAGGCCGAGGACAGCGGCGCGCCGCCCTCGCCGAAGAACAGCCTCGGGCAGCTCACCCGGCCTTAGGCACCGGCTTCAGGGGAGCGGGCCACCGGCGTGAGGGCCGGGGAAACGCCGCGCCAGCTCCTCGAGGGAGAAGTCGAGCTGCCCCGTCGGGTACGCCAGGTTCTCTACGCGAATCAGGGGCGTAGGCGCGCCCAGCCGGAAAGCGCGGGCGTACGTGGTGGCCGTCGCGTCATCCAGCCGGACGAAGCCGCGGGCTATCAAGGTGTTCGCCAGCGCGGTTCCCTCGGGCGTCGCATAGAAGTGCTCGCGGATGAAGGGCGCGGCTAAGTTGGGCGCGAAGAACTGACGCAGCGAGGGGTCCAGCAGGTAACGGTGGCCGTCGGGCATCCGGGCGATGAGGATGGCGTGGCTTGCCGCTACGTCCGGGAACATGTTCGCCACCTGGTGAACCGTGAGCTCACCGGGAGGGATGCCCAACAACTTCAGTCGGTGGAATGCCAGCGCCTGGGTTGGACTGCAGAGGCTCCACATGCCGTCGGGGGAGAGCGCCTGCGCAATGCTCTGGTTGGGCCGGACCAGCCGCCAGCGCAGCCACAGGAGCGTGTCCTGAAGCAGAACGTCCGCCTGCTGCGGCGTAAGCCGGTACCCGGCAGCGAATGCGCGGCGCGCATCGTCCAGCGCGGCGACGTCGGGGTGCCGGAGGTCCGGCTCCGGGCCGGCGCCTCCATAGGTGAGGTCCACCGGCGCCTGCGCCTTTCGCGAGCGCGGCGCAGGGCCGGGCTCAAACCCCCAGCGCTGCGCGGACGGCGTCAGCGAAGGAACGGCCGCACGCGCTTGACCCTCTGAGCGCGTCCTCCACTTGAAGCTCGGAAATCGAAGGCGAACCAGAAGGAATCCCGGGGGGGTGCGAGACTGTGCGCAGGATACGGGATTCCCTCCCCGCGCTCCAACCCCGGTCTCAGCCCGCGCCCGGCGCCGGCCCTGCAGGCGTCATGACGCAGAGCAGGGCATGCTGCGCTGCGGCGGCGTTCCGCACCAACGCGGTCAGCTGACCCAACCGCCCAATCCACTCCACCGCTTGAGGCCCCAGGCCTGAAAACGCCACGGGGAGCATGGGTGGCTCACTCCGCTTCCCGGTCCAGAACTCGAAGATGCCGTCGGCCTCCGGCGCACGCAGCGTGCCTGCTCCGAGCCGCTCCGTCTCCCGCCGCAGCAGCCGGGCCAGCTTGGAGGGCAGCTCATCGTTCCAGCGCTTCACCGCGGCGGCGCTCCGGTAGCTCCAGTCCGCGATGGCCTCCTCGGCCTCCGGCTCGTAGCGGCCACCTCCTCCGGTCGCGAGCACCTGGTGCGGCGCGAACGCCGGGAACGGCTCCCACACGCCGCACAGAAACGGCGCCAGGCCGTGCTCGCCCAGGGGCGCCGCCGCCAACTCTTCGCGCTGGGCCTTCGCCTGCACAGGGTCCGCGTAGGGGTACTTCGGCGCGTCCACCATGAGGGCCAGGTGCAGCAGCTGCTCCCGGTCCCCTGCGAAGCCCGCCCCGCCTTCGCTCTGCGTCCAACCCGCCGGCCCGCGCTCCCAGGAGGAGAAGAGCAGCGCGTAGGCCGCCTCCAGCCAGGCGCGCTGCTGCAGGCCGCCGAACCCGCCCTGCAGGGGCTCACCGTCGAGCAAGGACTCCAGCAGCGGGCGGATGCGCAGGTCCTGCACGCCTCGCAGCAGGTCGCGGACGGCCTCGCGCGCGTCCACCAGGCCCAGCTCGAACGCCGGGAAGACGACGTCCGTCAGAAAGAGGTCATCAGCCGTCCGGAGGACGAGGTCCATGGCGGGTCAGGCCTTGGCGTCTTCCTGAGCGATGAGCGCGTAGATGTCCGCCGCGGTCTTCGCGGCCAGGATGGACTCGCGGAAGCGGGGGTTCTTGAACAACCGGCTGATGCGCGCCAGCGCCTTGAGGTGAATGCCCGCGGAGTTCTCCGGCGCCACCAGCGCGAAGAACAGGTGGGTGGGCTTACCGTCGATGGCTTCGAAGTCCACGCCCGCGCGCGAGACGCCAAACGTCGCCAACAAATTTGTCAGCCCGGGCAGCTTGCCGTGCGGGATGGCCACGCCCTCGCCGATGCCGGTGGAGCCCAGCCGCTCGCGGTCGCGCAGAACCTCTACCAGCCGCTCCGGGCGCAGGGCCGGGTAGGCCCGGGCGAGGGACGCGCACAGCTCCTGGAGCACGTCGCTCTTCGAACCTGCCGCGAGATCCGCAACGACCGCGCTCGGATGGAGAAACTCGGCGATCTTCATGGCGTCGGTGGGCGCACTTACTCCCGGGCCACAGCATTCGCAAGGATCCCTCGCCATGACTCGATTGGAGGGGGTAGCAGGGGTCGACTACCATGCGGACGGTGCGTGCGTCCCCGGCCCTCTCCCTCTGCGCTCTCCTCCTTGCTCCCACCCTCTCCCGCGCCCAACCGGCGGCGGTAGCCCCCACCCGCGCGGCCGCGGACAAGGTGCTCGCGGGCCTCTCGGTCGAACAGAAGGTCGGCCAGCTGATGATGGTCGGCTTCGCCGGGACGGAGGTGGACGCCGACGTGGAGGCCCTCCTCAAGGGCATGCACGTGGGGGGCGTCTGCCTCTTCAAGCGCAACATCGTCTCCGCCGCGCAGGTGGCCCAGCTGAACGACGCCATCCTCCGCACGATGGCCGGAGAGCTCCCACCCTTCCTCGCGGTGGACCAGGAGGGCGGCAACGTCGTCCGCATTGACCGCGGCGCAGTGGTGCTCCCCGGGAACATGGCGCTGGGGGCCACCCGGTCCCGCGCGCTGGCGTACGAGGCCGGCAAGAGCCAGGGCGAGTCCCTCAAGCGCCTGGGCTTCAACATGAACCTGGCCCCGGTGCTGGACGTGAACGTCAACCCCAAGAACCCGGTCATCGGCATCCGGTCCTTCAGCGACCAGCCGGCGCTCGTCGGGGACCTGGGGCTGGAGTTCGTCCGCGGTCAGCAGGAGGCCAACGTCACCACCGTGGCCAAGCACTTCCCCGGGCATGGCAACACGGACGCCGACAGCCACCGCGCGCTCCCCGTGATGCTGGAGACCGAGTCGGAGCTGCTGGCGCAGATTGGCCCCTTCTCCCGGGTCATCCAGGGCGGGCTGGATGGCCTGATGACCGCCCACGTCGCCGTGCCCAAGGTCTCCGGCAACGACCTGCCCGCCACCCTCTCGCCCCAGCTCATCGGCACCCTGCTGCGCAAGCGGCTGGGCTTCGACGGGCTGGTCCTCACGGATGAGCTGGAGATGGACGCCATCGCCCAGCGCTTCGGCGTGGGCAAGGCCGCGGTGATGGCCATCGCCGCCGGCTCCGACATGGTGCTCATCCCCTGGCGGCCGGAGAAAAAAGTAGAGGTCCACACCGCGCTGCTGGAGGCGGTGAAGGACGGCGCCCTCACGCCGGCCCGCCTGGATGAGGCCGTGCGGCGCGTCCTCATCGCCAAGCACGCCCGCAAGCTGTTCGAACCCCTCCCCCCGCTGGCGCAGCGCCTGAGCGGGCTGGGCGCGGCGGACAAGAGCGAGGTCCCCCGCGCCATCGCCCGCGCCTCCGTCACCCTGCTGCGCGCGGACGCCGCGGTCTTCCCGCTGCGGGCCGGCCAGAAGGTGGCCGTGCTCACCGCGGAGGCGTCGCTGGGAGAGGCCATCAAGCGCCGGGCGAAGGGAGCGAAGGTGCTCACCGTGTCGGCCTCGGACAGCAGCGGCAAGCTGAAGCCGCAGGCGAAGGCCGCAGTGGAGTCAGCGGACGTCGTCGTGGTGGGGATTCTCAACGCCCGCCAGCTGCCCCTGGTGAGCCAGGCCGCCGCACAAGGCAAGCCGGTCATCGCCGTGGCCATGGGGTTGCCCTACGTGGCCGAACAGCTGCCGGCGGCCAAGACAGTGCTGGCCGTCTACTCGTACCGGGCGGACGCCACGGAGGCGGCTGCAGCCGCGCTCTTCGGCGAGGAGGGGACGCCCGGCAAGCTGCCGGTGGCGCTCAAGGCGTTCCCCTTCGGCCATGGGCTGAACCCGGTGGGGGACGCCGTCCCCCAGGCGAAAGCTCGGCCCTAGACTACTTGCAGGTGCTCGCCCTTCTGCGCCCGTCCGGTGGGCGGGGCGGCTTCAATGAGCCCGTAGTGCCCGTCCTTGCGGCGGTAGACGACGTTGATTTCCTGCGACTGCGAGTTGGTGAAGACCAGGAAGTCGCTGTTCATCAGGTCCATCTGCATCACCGCCTCCTCGACCTTCATTGCCCGGGCGAGGAACTCGTTGGTGCGGATGACGCGGGGGGTGTTGCCCTCCTCCTGGATGCGCTCCGGCTGCGGAATCTCCATCACGTCATGGCGGACCTTCACCATGTTCAGGATGTTCTGCCGGTGATGAACGCGCTCGCGCCCATGGTGGTGCTTGAGCTTCTCCTTGTAGCGCCGGAGCTGGCGTTCAATTTTGTCCATCGCCAGGTCCAGCGACGCGTACATGTCCTCGCTCTTCTCCCGCCCCCTCAGCACGAAGGAGCCGGAGTGGATGGTGATGTCCGCGTGATGAAGATGGCGTTCCAGTGAGAGGACGACGTGCGCGTCTCCCGCCTGGTCCAGATACTTGTTCACCCTCTCGACCTTCTCTCTCGCGTACGACTTGAGGGATTCTGAAGCGTCCAGGTGCCGGAAGGTGATGTTGAGCTGCATGCGGCCATTCTCCTTACCGAAGTGGGTGACGGGTTCGATTTGAGGCAGGCGGTTTCGCGGAAAGCAACCCGAACCCCCTTGCCTACCTTCCCGAGAAACGAGCACCCGTTTGCCACCGGACGGATAGCCCGTTTCTGACGGCACCGAGGTACACCTGGGTCAGAAGTACCGCTTGCGCTTGCTCGACGGAAGCACGCCCAACACCTCGCGATATTTGGCGACGGTGCGGCGGGCAATCTCAATCCCCTGCCCCCGCAGCAGCTCCACAATCTTCTGGTCCGAGTACGGATTGCGCGAGTCCTCGGCGGAGACCAGCTGCTTGATGTGATTCTTCACCGCTTCCGAAGCGATGTCGTCGCCGGAGACGCGGGAGATGGAGGAGTTGAAGAAGTACTTGAGCTCGAAGATGCCCTGCGGCGTGTGGACGTACTTGTTGGTCGTCACGCGGGACACGGTGGACTCGTGCATGCCGATGTCTTCGGCCACGTCGCGCAGGATGAGCGGCTTTAAGTGCGCAATGCCCTTGTCGAGGAAGTCCCTCTGGAACTTCACGATGGACTCGGTGACTTTGTAGATGGTCCGCTGGCGCTGGTGGATGGACCGGATGAGCCACATCGCGCTGCGCAGCTTGTCCTGGATGAACTCCTTGGCCTGCCCGGGAGACACGCCGCCGTTCTTCAGCGCGTTCCGGTAGTGCCCGGAGATGCGCAGCTTCGAGAGTCCGTCGTCGTTCAGCACCACCGTGTACTCGTCGCCCATCTTGTAGACGAATACGTCAGGGGTGATGTACTGCGCGTCGTCCCCCGAATAGTTGCGGCCGGGCTTGGGGTCCAGCTTGCTCATCAGCTTGACCGCCTGGACCACCTCCTCGAGCGAGAGCTTGAGGTCCTTGGCAATGCCCGGCAGGTTCTTGCTCTCCAGAAACTTCATGTGCTTCTTGACGATGGTCCCCAGCAGCGGAGCCATCGGCTCCTGCAGGCAGCGGATCTGGATGAAGAGGCACTCCTGAAGGTCGCGTGAGGCGCAGCCCTTGGGGTCCAGGTTCTGCACCCGGCGCAGCGCGCGCTCGGCGCACTGCATGGGGACGTCCGCCTCCGTCGCCAACCGGATGAGCGGGTCTCCCTCGAAATCGGGCAGCTTCAGGTACCCGTCGTCATCCAGGTTGCCGATGATGAGCATTGCCACCCGCTGCTCGGCGGCGTTCATCTTCAGCATGCCGAGCTGGGACGCGAGGTGTTCGAACAGGTCCTCCTTCTTGACCAGGTTCGCTTCGAAGGACGGCAGGTCGTCCGTGGCGACGTTGCCCTTGTTGGACGCCGTCGACTGCTCGTTGAACTGATAGCTGTTGAGGTAGGCCTCCCAGTCAATCTCAGGGGGGGCCTCCCCATCCGCTTTGACCTCCTGAGCGCGCTCGGGCGCCGGGGCCTCCACTCCCACCGGGGCTTCGAGGTTCTCCGCCTCCAGGGACGCCTCACCGGGGGCCTTCTCCGCCAGCTCCGCCTCCGCCGTCTCCCCCTCGGGCTGCTCCAGCAACGGGTTCTGCTCAATCTCCTCCCGGACCTGCTCCAGAAGCTCCATCCGGGACAGCTGCAACAGCTTGATCGCCTGCTGTAGCTGAGGCGTCATCACCAGCTGCTGGGACAACCTCAGGCTCTGCTTGAGCTCCATCCCCATCGTTTGTCCTGCTCCTGGCCGCTGATGGCCTTCGTTGCTGGGGCCGGCATTCGGCGCCGACCCATCAAAGAACGTGCCAAGGTACCAACTCCATCCTGGTTCGTCCAGGCACGCAGTCTCGAGGCACATCACTTGCTTTGTCAACCGGCCAAGTGCCTGAATATGGACAGTTAGGACCCGCGAACAGGCGTGTGGTTTGACAATGAGCGGTCGGCGCCATGCGAAGTCCATTCCTGAGGCGCTCCCGGGCGCCGTATGCGAGTCACGCGCCAGGCCGCTCAAACGGCACGCAAGTCGCGGCGACCGAAAGCGGCATGCCAGCCGAGAGCGTTGGCACCGCGGGGCCGCTTCAGCCGTTCAGGCGGAACTGATCGCCCAGATAGAGCGATCGCGCACGCGGGGAAGCGGCCAGCTGCTGGGGCGTCCCCTCTTCGAAAATCTGCCCGTTGGCGATGATGTAGGCCCGGTCGCAGATGCGAAGCGTGTCCTGGACGTTGTGGTCCGTGATGAGCACGCCCAGCCCGCGCTCCTTCAGGCGGGAAATCTGTCGCTGCAGGTCGTTCACGTTGATGGGGTCCACCCCGGCGAAGGGTTCATCGAAAAGCATGAACCGCGGCGAAGGGATGAGGGACCGGGCAATCTCCGCCCTGCGCCGCTCCCCGCCCGAGAGCGTCTCCCCCAGGCTGTCCGCCACCCGCGTGAGACCAAACTCCTCCAGCAGCGCCTGCGCCCGGGCGGTGCACGCCTCCCGGTCCAGCCCCGGCTGGAGCTCCAGCACCGCGAGGAAATTGTCCCGCACTGACAGCTTCCGGAAGATGGAGGGCTCCTGCGGCAGGTAGCCCAGGCCTTTGTGCGCGCGCCGGTGCATTGGCAGCGCGGTGAGGGCTTCGCCGTCCAGCGTCACCTCGCCCGCGTCCGGCGGCACCAGCCCCACCACGATGTTGAAGGTCGTCGTCTTGCCGGCGCCGTTGGGCCCCAACAGCCCCACCACCTCGCCCTGGGCGATGGAGAGGGCCACCCCCTCCACCACCTTCCGCCGGCGGTAGGCCTTCATCAGCCCGTCCGCTCGCAGCCGCGCCGGCCCGGTCATCGCCCCCCGTCCTTCGGCGAGCCTTTGAGCGTGCGGTCCGCCGCGTCCACCGTGCTGCGGACGTTCTGCGCCTCAATCGTGTCGTTGTTCAGGTTGTAGAGGATGCGGTCGCCGGTCAGCTCGCTGGCACCCTGCCGCGCCCGCGGGTTGCCCGTCATCACCAGCAGGCCGCGGTCATTGTCGAAGTCCCCGTGCTCCCCGCTCACCCAGCGGTCCTTGTCCGTCACCACCACGCTGCCGTCGCAGAGGACCCGGTAAATCTCCTGCCCCTCGCGGTAGTGGGCCACCAGGCGGTCGCAGGTGATTTTCGTCGTCCCGCGCCGGACCTTCACGTGGCCCGTGTAGATGATGCGCTGCTGCTTGAGCTCCCACTTGAGCGTGTCCGCGTCGACAAAGACGGGGCTCTTCAGCGCCGCGCCCATCACCGGCGTCCCGCCGTCGCGCTTGGGCGCAGCGACGGGAGGCGGTGCGGCCACGAGCAGGGACATCACAAGCCAGGTTCGAATCACCGGGGGCCTCCGAGCTCGGTCTGGACGTCGTCGCGGAGGAGGTATTCCTCTTCCTCGAGCCGGAGCTCGAAGTGCTTCGCCTTGAGCCGGTAGACCGCACCCCCATCCAGCGCACCTACCACACGCACCCCCTCCTCCCCCGTCGCCACCATCGCGCTCCCATCGAACCGCGCCCGCGGGGCCTGCGCCGTCACTCCGCTGGGCGTCCGGGCCACCACCCCGCCCTCGCCCTCCACCACCGGCGAGCGCGCCGAGCCCGCCATCACCGGCGCCTTCACCTCCAGCGCCTGGGCCCCGGCCCGGGTGAGCGTCACCTGCGCGTCGCTGGCCCGGTACTCCGAGGAGGTGCGCTGGTAGGCGAGCTTCGCCGCCCGCCCTACCCCGGCCAGCTCGCTGCCCCGGAAGGACTCCAGCCGGACGCCATGCAGCGTTATCTGCGAGGGCTGACCTTCCGCCTGCGCCGGGCGCTCCGGGCGACAGCCGGCGACGGACAACAGGCAGAGGAGAGCAAGGCGCGACATCAGGGGCGGGAAGTTCCCCTATTCCGGCGGCCGTCTCAAGGCTGCGTCTTCCACCGGCGGTGCATCCACACCCACTGCGCCGGAGCCACGCGGATGGCCGCCTCAATCTCCCGGGTGAGCTGGGCGGTCACCGCGAGCGCGTCCGCCTCCGCGTCCCCGCTGGGCACCACGGCCACCTCCCGCATGCTGAGCCGGTAGCGGCCGTCCTCCTGGCGCTGGCAAAAGCCCACCACCAGCGCCGCCTTCGTCCGCAAGGCCAGGTCCGCCGCGGCTCGGGGCGTGGAGGCCAGGTGGCCGAAGAACGGGACGAAGAGGGACTGCACCCGGGTGTCCTGGTCAATGAGCAGGCCGAGGATGGCGCCCTCGCGCAGGACGCGGAGCATCTTCTTCGCCGCGCCGTCCTGCCCGCGCCAGATGCTGTGCAGGCGGCCCTTCTGCCGGAAGCGCTCCACCAGGCCGGTGAGCCGGGGGTCGCTGGTCTCCTTGGCAATGGTGTGCGCCGGGTAGCCGGCCAGCGCCACCCGCCGGGCGAGCAGCTCCCAGTTGCCGACGTGGCCGGAGACGAACACCACGCCCCGCCCGCGGGCCAACCCCGCCTCGAGCACCGCCCGGTCCGCCGCCGGCCATTCGACGAAGCGCTCTGGCGCGGCGTCAATCTGCGCCACGCAGGACAGCTCCAGCGCCGCGCGGCCCAGGTGCCGGAAGGAGGCCCTGGCCAGAGCGGCCCGCTCCGCTTCGCTGCGGCCTGGGAACGCCCGTTCCAGCGACGCCAGCGCCTTGCGCCGTTCACCGCCGAGGAGGGCGAAGGCCACGCCCCCCAACCACTCCCCCAGCGCCCCGGCCACGCCGATGGGCAAGAGCCCCGCCAGCGCGAGCCCCGCCCGGATGGCCACGTAGCGGGAGAACCGCTTGAGCCTCTTTGCTAAAGGGGGGCGCTGCACAAGAGGGGCTTTTACATGTCCGCACCGCGCGAGGTGAACTTCGATGGGCTGGTGGGGCCGACGCACAACTACGGCGGCCTCTCGCCCGGCAACGTCGCGTCCACCTCGCACAGCGGAGAGCTCTCCAACCCGCGCGAAGCGGCGCTGCAAGGGCTGGAGAAGATGCGGCGGGTGGCTTCGCTCGGCGCAGGGCAGGCGGTGCTGCCGCCTCAGCCGCGGCCGTCGCTGAGCGCGCTGAGGGCCCTGGGCTTCACCGGCCCGGACGAGGCCGTCATCACCCGCGCGGCGCGCGAGGCGGAGCACCTGCTGCGCCTGTGTTCCAGCGCCGCGGCGATGTGGACCGCCAACGCCGCCACCTGCGCGCCGTCGGAGGACGCAGCGGATGGGAGGGTTCACCTTACGCCGGCCAACCTCCAGCAGATGTTCCACCGGGCGCTGGAGGCGAGCACCACCCACGCGGTCCTGGCGGCCATCTTCGCGGACGGAGAGCGCTTTGCGGTGCACCCGCCGCTGCCCGGCGGAGGGCAACTCGCAGACGAGGGCGCGGCGAACCACACCCGGCTGGTGGTGGAGGGACGGCCCGCGGTGCACCTGTTCGCCTGGGGCCGCAGCGCGTGGAGGGAGGTGGCCGGTCCCCGGCGCTACCCTGCCCGCCAGACGATGGAGGCGAGCGAGGCGCTGGCCCGGCTGCACCAGCTTGCGCCGGGGCAGTGCCTTTTTCCGCAGCAGGCGCCCGAGGGTATCGACTCTGGGGCGTTTCACACGGATGTGCTGGCGGTGGGCTCCCGCGGCTTTTTGATGCTGCACGAGCGGGCGTTCGTGGACTCGCGCGGGGTGCTGGAGCGGTTGCAGGAGAAGCTGGGCGAGGGCTTTCGGTTTGCGCTGGCCACGGAGCAGGAGCTGCCCTCCGCGGAGGCGGTGGCGGCGTATCCGTTCAACTCACAGCTGGCTGCGCTTCCGGATGGGACGCTGGCCCTCATCGCTCCCAGCGACAGTGAGAAGGCCCCTGCTGCGCGGCGCTTTCTTGAGCGGGTGCTCAGTGAGGACAACCCGGTGAGCGCGGTGCACTACCTGGACTTGCGGCAGTCCATGAACAATGGGGGTGGGCCGGCGTGCTTGCGGCTGCGGGTGTGGCTCACGGAGGAGGAGCGGGCCGCGGTCCAGGCGAGGGTGTTCTATGACGAGGCGCTGCATGCCGACCTCGCCGAGTGGGTGAAGCGGCACTACCGCGACCGGCTGGGAGCAAAGGACCTGCAGGACCCCAAGCTGGCGCGGGAGTCGATGGAGGCGCTGGATGCGCTGACCAGGTTGCTCCGGCTGGGGAGCGTTTACGACTTCCAGCGCTGAGGCGGTGAAGCGGGATTTGTGGGGTTCGGGCCTTCGGGTTCGGATTCTCGGGTTCGGCCAGCGGTCCTCGGTCTTCGTTGCCGCGTTCGCGTTCGCGTTCGCGTTCGGGTAGGGGCCCGGGGAAGGGAACGGGAGCGGAACAAGCGGGAGCGGACGAAGGCACCGACCGACCGTCGGTCCCTACCCCTTCCCTTTGCCCGGCCCGTACCCGACGGCTACCGCGACCACTCCGCGCGAAGGTCGGATGCCTTGCCGGGCGCCACGCGAAGAACATGCTTCTGCGTCCGCCCGCTGCTGCGCACCGTGACCGTCACCTCGCCAGGAGCCACGGGATAAAGCTTGAGAGGGGTCTCCCCAATCTTCTTCCCCGCGACGTACACCAGCGCCTGCTTACTGCTGCGAACATTGAGGTAGCCCACGCGAGCGGCCTTCTTGCCCTTCTCCTCCGAAGGCTCCGCCGCCTTCACCTTCGCGGCAACCTTCTCCTCCGCGACCTCCTTCACCGGCTCAGCAGGAGGCGGCGCCGCGACAATCTCCTCCGCCTTGGGCGCAGGCGCCGCAACCACCGGAGGAGGAATCTCCGACTCCTTCAAATCCACCTTCTCCCGCCGCCGCTCCCGAGCCGGACCCGCAGCAGACTCCCGCTTCACCAGCGGAGCCCCCACCTCCAGCTGCATCCCGTCCTCAACGCTGCCCTGCCGACTACACGTAAAGTACGCCCCGCCCACCGCCCCGGCGGCGAGCAGCGCAGCGAGCCCAAACGCAATCCCCACGCGAGACCGCTTCCGGCCCGGCTTCGCGGCAGCGGTCGGGCTCTCCGCCTCCAGCTTGGACGTGACCCCGTTCCCGACAGCAGCCAGCGAGGGCGTCTCAATCTTCAGCGTCCGCTCCTCGAACGGCACCCGGTCATGCTTCTCCCGGTGGTCCGCCAGCCGGGGCTTCGCCGCCGGAAGCGGAACCGGAACATGCGGAGGAGACGGCCGGTCATTGCCCAACAGCTCCCGGACCAGCTTCCCCAGCTCCTCCGCGCAGCCCTCGCCGGGAGGCGGAGGCGGCAGCGCGTCGCGAAGCTCCCGCGCCGTGGCGTACCGCTCGTTCGGATCTTTGTGCGTCGCCTTCGACAGCGCCGTCGCCAGCGCGCTGGGCAGGTCCGGACGCATGCGGGTCAGACTCGGCAGCGGCTCATTCTGGATGGCCTGGATGGTGGCCAGGTCATTCCCCTTCCAGAACGGCGACTGGTAGGTCGCCAGGTGGAAGAGCGTGATGCCGGCGCAGTAGACATCCGCGCGGCGGTCCACCTTCGTTCCGGAGGCCTGCTCGGGAGACAGATACTCGAGCGTCCCCTTCACCGTCCCGGGGTACGTCTTGGTGGAGACATCCCGCGCCTTCGCAATCCCGAAGTCCGTCAGCTTCGCCCGCCCATCCTCGGTCAGCAGGATGTTGGCAGGGGTGACATCCCGGTGGATGACGTTGAGCGGATGACCCTCGTCGTCCTTCAGCTCGTGCGCGTAGTGGAGCCCCTCGCAGAGCTCCCGGCCGATGTAGCTGAGCAGCGCAGCTGGCATCCGCTGGCCCTTGCGCGCCATCGCGCCGATGAACGACCACATGGCGAGGCCGCGGACCAGCTCCATCGCCATGAAGTAGCGGCCGTTCTCATGCCCCACGTCGTAGACCTGCACGATGTTGGGGTGGTTCATCCGCGCGGCGATGAGCGCCTCGCCGAGGAACATCTCGACGATGTGCTCTTCCTCCGCCAGGTGCGTCAGCAGCAGCTTGAGCGCCACCGGTTTGCGGAAGTTGCCAATGCCCACGCGCATGGCCGCGAAAATCTCCCCCATCCCGCCTTGCGCAATGCGGTTGCCAAGCACGTACGGCCCCAGCATGGGCTCGCGCAAACGGGCGATGGCGGCAGAGGAGCTCAGGGGAAATCTCCTTAACGGACGCGAAGGTTACGAAGCCCCCGCCCCTCACAGCAAGTTGCCACGCACAACAAGGTGACCTAATCCGGGACACTGTCGGACGGTAAAGTTCAGCCGCGCTGTCTACTGGAGATACCAGTCAACAGTGCACGCGAAGAGAAAGAGGCACGGCCGCTCGCCAGGGGAGCGCGAAGCGCCCGCGATAACTCGAAAGCCCTCCCCGAATAACCCGCTTCACTCCGCGCGCGCGTTCCCCCTCTGCGCCGCCAACCGGTGAAGCCAGGCCGCGCGCCCGGTGTCCGGCCGCGGATCCAACTCCATCCCCCGACGGACCTCGGCGATGGCCTCATCGAACCGGGCCAACCCCTCCAGCGACTCCGCCAGCGAGAAGTGCAGCGACGCGTCCCGCGGCGCCAGCTGCAGCGCGGACTGAAACGCCTGCAGCGCGCGAGCGTGGCGCCCTTCGCGCAGGAAGCTCGCGCCTTCTATCGCATAGGCCGCCCGCCGGTGCTCATCCCCGGTGAAGAACGGCCGCGCCCGCGCCAGCACCGACCGCGCCTGGTTCGGCCGCTCCTCCTCCAGCAGCTGCCCCGCCAGCGCGAACGCCACCCCCACCTCCGAAGGCTTGCGCGCGGCCAACAGGCTCAGGCCTTCCACCGCCTCCCGCGTCCGCCCCAACCGCGCCAGCACCTGCGCCTTCAACGTCGCCACCCGGAGCTTGCCCTCGTCCGTCTGCTCCGCGTGCGAGAGCGCCTCCAGCGCCGCCGCGAAGTCCGCCCTGAGGTACCGCGCGTGGGCCTCCCAGAACCACAGCTGGTCTACCCGGGGGTCTGCCTTGTTGTGCTCCAGCGCCTCGGCCAGCAGCGCCGAGGCCAGCCCGTCCCGCCCCGCGGCCTGGAGCCGCGCGACGATGGAGGCTGTCCCGTCGATGTCGTCCGCATCCACCAGGTTGCGCAGCTCCTCCCCCGACCGCGCGGCCGCCACCGCCTCGTCCATCAGCGGGGCGGTCGACCGCAAGGAGCGCATCGCGTTGTACGCGAGGCCGTACTCGAGGAACGCCTGGCCGCGCTTGTTGAGCCGCAAGAGGGCGCGCGCCGCAGCCCGGTGCGAGTCCACGTCCAGCGGCCGCAGGAAGAGCGCGCGGTTCAGGAAGGCCAGCGACTGCAGCGGGTCCGTCGCGCTGAACCCCGCCCCCGCCAGGCTGTAGAGCAGATAGTCCGAGGGGTGCAGCGCCACCTCCCGCACCACCACGGCGGTGAGCGCCTTGCCGCGCACGCGGGAGGCCAGCGCGTCGCGCAGCGCCGTCTCCGAGCTCAGCAAGGTCGAGCGCCCGAAGACCAGCCCCAGCGCCGCGAGCCCCGCCAGCGCCACCGCGCCGCCCGCCGCGCGCAGGGGCGAGAGCGACCAGCGCTGGCTGCTCGCGCCCGGGCCCGGGCGGTCCAGCACGCCCACCGCGAAGCACAGCGCCAGCGCGGTGGGCGGGAGCTCCAGGCTGAAGTCGAAGAGGTCGTGCAGCCCGGCGGCCAGCACCGCCGCCAGCAGCGCCAGCTCCTCCGGGTCATTCCGCCGGCCCTTGAGCATCCGCATCAGCCACACCAGCCCCAGCGCCAGCACCGCCGCGGTCACCGGCAAGCCCAGCTCCGACAGCAGCTGAAGCACCCCGTTCTCCGGATGCGTGTAGAGGAGGTTCGGGTCCTGCATCTGGAAGCGTGAAACGCCGCTCTCGAACGCGCCGCGCCCCGTCCCGGCCGGAGCGAACTCCATCCCCGCTCGGAAGAGCATCGGCCACAGCGCCGTCTTCGCCCGCTCCGGGCCGGCGCTGTCCAGGCGCAGCTCGTGGGCCAAGTGCTCGAAGCCCACGAACGCCCCGAGCGCCAGGACGACCAGCGCTGCCACCCCCACCCAGGCAGGCGCCAGCGCGGGGGCTTGAGCGGCGGCCTGCTCCGCCCGGGCGAACCGGCGCTGGCGAAGCAGGAGCAAGAAGAAGAGCGCGAAGCCCGCGAGGAGGAACAGGATGCCGCCGCGGGAGAGCGTGAGGACCACCGCCACGCCCAGCCCCGCGCTGGCGCCCCAGAACGGCAGGGCCTGCCGGCGGTCCTTGGACTCGAAGCTCAGGCCCAGCGCCAGAATGCTGCCCACCGCCATGAACGCCGCGGCGTGGTTGGGGTTCCCGAAAACGGTGAGGAACGGCGGCGGCGCCTCGAAGGCGTGCACCCCGAAGAGCAGATGAAGGTTGAGCACAGCATGGGCCGCGCCGATGAGCGCCACCAGAGACGTGGAGGCCAGGACGGCCAGCAGGAGCCGGCGGCGGACGGTGCGCGAGCGCGCCAGCTGCGCCACCGAGAGGAACGTGGCGAGGTAGGCCGCGTGCTTGGTGAGCTCCCGCCAAGTGGCGGGCGGGTCGAGGCTCAAGGGCCGCCACTGCGTGAGCCCCAGCGGCACCAGCGCGAACTCCCGCAGCTCGGCGGCAGGCGGGCTGAGCCAGGCCAGGAGCGCGGGCGGCAGCGGCACCAGCTGGGCCGCGGTGACCGCGCAACACAGCGCCAACACCCAGGAGGGCAGCGGCAGATGGAGCGAATGACCCTGACGGCGAGAGGCGGCCAGCACGCAGAAGAACGCGAGGAGCGCGAGCGCGGCCAGCGGATAGAGCGTCCAGGAGGCGGCCCCGCCGAGCGCCAGCGGCGCGCCCACCATCAGGAGCGCGAGGGACGCTTCGGCCACAGCGGTGAAGGCGCGGCTTCGGGAGGAGCGCATCCGGGCGGGCCCATGATGCCACGCCAAAGCGGGCGCGGCTTGCATCCAAGAGGCCCTGTGGCATTGTCCCCCGCCCTCATGCGTCCCCTGGCAGTCATCGCCCTCCTCGCCTTCGCCGTCCTCGGCGCCGGCTGCAAGACCAAGTGCCGTCAGCTCTCCGAGAAGCTGTGCGACTGCACCCTCAACTCCGTCGACAAGGAGGCGTGCGTCCGGAGGGCTTCCAACGAAGAGGCCCGGCTCCAGCCGACCTCAGAGCAGGAGGACTCCTGCGCCTCGCTCCTGGAGACCTGCGACTGTCACACCGTGGACACCACCGCCGGGAAGGTTGCCTGCGGTCTGGCGTGGCCCACGCCGTAAAGTCGTTCGCTACCCCCCGTACAGCGCCCACCCGCACACGGCCACGTAGAGCAGCAGGCAAATGATGAGCGGCGCGTCGGAGAGCAGCACGCGCTCCGGAGAACCGCCCGCGCCGCGCCGGTGAATCAGGAACAGGTACCGGAAAATCCCGTAGAGGGCGAAGGGCACGGTGAACTTCAGCCGGTCTGAGCCCACGTGCTCCACCGTCTCGCGGGAGACCGTGTAGAGCCCGTAGGCCAGGATGCAGGACGCGGCCACCACCGAGATGAGCTGATCCAGCAGCGGAACCGAATACTCGGAGAGGTTCGCCCGGTGCGCGCTCGCGTCGCCCTGCAGGGATGACAGCTCATGCCGCCGCTTGGCGAAGCCCAGGAACACCGCCAGGAGCAGCGTGCAGAGGTACAGCCAGTTGGAGACCGGCACCCCGATGGCCACACCGCCGCCCACCACGCGGATGACGAAGCCGATGGCGATGACCACCACGTCGAGGATGACCAGCCGCTTGAGCCCCAGCGAGTAGCAAATCTGCAGGCCCACGTAGCCCAGCGCGACGAAGGCAAACGACTGCCCCACCCAGAGCGCCAGCGCCGCGGCGCCGCTCCAGCAGGTGAGCACCAGCACCGCCGCGCCCGGACCGCCCAGCTGCCCCGCGGCGATGGGCCGCAGCCGCTTCTCCGGGTGCAGCCGGTCCGCGTGCCGGTCCATCCAGTCGTTGAGCGTGTAGATGCCGCTGGCCAGCAGACAGAAGGAGAACACCGCCGCGGAGGCGCGGAGGGCCGCGTCCCCCACGAAGATGGCCTTCGCGAAGAGCAGCGGCGCGAAGATGGCGAGGTTCTTCGTCCACTGCCGCAGCCGGAGCTGCCGCACCACCGCCGCCGCGCTGAACCCGGCCGTCGCTGTGACGCCTCCGGGGGCGGCGCTCGGCGGCGCCGGATTCATGAAGGGCGGCCAATGCCGAAGTACGTGAAGCCCTTCTCGCGCATCAGCTTCGGGTCGTAGATGTTGCGCCCGTCGAAGACCACCGGCGTCTTCATCATCGACTTCATCCGCTCGAAGTCCGGGTGACGGAACTCATTCCACTCCGTCAGCAGGAACAGCGCGTCCACGCCGGGCAGCACCTCGTAGGGCGTCTTCGCGTACACCACACGGTCGCCGAAGTTGCGGCGGGCCACGTGCTCCGAGACCGGGTCGTGGCAGACCACCTTCGCGCCCTTGCCGATGAGGCCCTCAATCACGTCCACCGCCGGGGCCTCGCGCATGTCGTCGGTCTTCGGCTTGAAGGCCAACCCCCAGACCGCGAACGTCCGGCCAGAGAGGTCCCCGAAGTGCTTCACCGCTTTGGCGACGAGCGACTTCTTCTGACGGTCGTTTGTCCGCTCCACCGCGCGCAGCAGGTCGAACTCGATGCCGAACTCGCGGGCGGTGGCCACCAGCGCCTTCACGTCCTTCGGGAAGCAGGAGCCGCCGTAGCCAATCCCCGGGAAGAGGAACGGGTAGCCGATGCGGCTGTCAGAGCCCATCCCCTTGCGGACAGCGTCCACGTCCGCGCCCACGCGGTCGCAGATGCTGGCGATGTCGTTCATGAAGGAGATGCGGGTGGCCAGCATGGCGTTGGCCGCGTACTTGGTGAGCTCCGCCGAGCGCGCGTCCATGTAGAGGACCGGGTGCTCGGTGCGGACGAACGGCGCGTAGAGCTCGCCCATCACCTTCCGGGCCCGCTCGGAGCTGGTACCGATGACCACCCGGTCCGGCTTGAAGAAGTCGTCGAGCGCCGCGCCCTCCTTCAGGAACTCCGGGTTGGAGACCACGTCGAACTCGCACTTGGTCACCGCGGCGATGGCGTCGCGCACCTTGTCCGCCGTGCCCACCGGCACCGTGCTCTTGTCCACGACGATGGTGTACTGCTTCATCGCCAGACCAATCTGCTTGGCGGCCTCCAGCACGTAGCGCAGGTCCGCGTCGCCGGTCTCGCCCTCGGGCGTCCCCACGGCGATGAACACCACCTGACTGGCACCGACCGCGGTGGCCAGGTCCGTGGTGAACGAGAGGCGGCTGTCCTTCACGTTCTTCTTGATGAGCTCGTCGAGCCCGGGCTCATAGATGGGGATTTCCCCCCTCTGGAGCGCCGCAATCTTCTTCGAGTCGATGTCGACGCACACGACGTCGTTGCCGGAGTCCGCGAAGCACGTGCCAGCGACCAGCCCTACGTAGCCTGAACCAATGATGGAGATGCGCATGCCGCCGGACCCTACCCGAACTGCGAGGGGGATGGCGCGCTCTTCAGGCCTCCGCGCCGGTGAGCACCCGGCGCACCCGGTCCGCCAGCTTCCAGTCGCGCTGCCGCCCAGGCTCGGAGAGGGGTTGGACGATTGCCGCGTCGAGCAGCAGCCGGACAGGGGCGGAGACCTCCGGCAAGAGCCGCTCCACCGCCGGTGCGACCTCCGGGAACAGCCGCCCCACAATCGACGCTGACGCATACAGCGCCCGGCTGGCGCCCCACCGCTCGGCCCGCTCGCGCAGCGCCGCCCCGTCCACCGGCCGGGAGTATGGGCCACTCATGGACGACGCTCCGGTGAGCAGCTCCCGCAGGTCCACGTAGCTCAAGACCGGCACGTCGTAGCCCGCGCGGGCGTGGGAGAGGCAGGTGGCCAGCACCGCGTCCTCCAGCTCCAACCGGAAGAGCGAGGGCCCGTACACCTTCGTGGGCGTGGCCCGGGAGAGCGCGTCCGCCTCCGCCCCGCGCGCGGGGTCCCCGCCCAGCGAGGTGAAGAGCAGCACCTGCGTGTTCCCGTCCGACACCACCTTCGCCGCGCCCTGCGGGTCCTCCACCTCGGTCTGCGGCCGGAACCCCGCGCGGGAGAGGTAGTTCGCGAAGCCCTCCACGTCCTCCGCGCGCAGGAGCAGCGAAATCTCCAGCACCGGCCGGAAGCCCACGTGCGGGTAGACCGTGTCCACCAGCGCCGCCCCGTGGAGCAGCGCCACCTTCCGGCCCTCCAGCTCATCCACCGCGCGCTTGAAGTTCACCAGCTTCATCACGTTGTCGTTCACCGAGCCCTGGTAGAGCGACAGCAGCCGGTCCCGCGCCCACTCCGGCGCCCCGCCCCCCGCCAGCCGGTACTCCAGGTTGTACGCCGCCAGCGGCGCCAGCCCCTGCGAGAGCGCCCAGTCCACGTAGGCCTCCCACGGCGCGCCCTGAAGGGGCACCCGCGCGGGAGAGAAAGAAGCCAGCGTACGGAAGAGGGTCGCGAAGTCGGCAGCCATGAGGGCCGCCAGACCTACCACGCCTGTCCTCTACTTCCTCAGGCGGGCCAAACGCAGGTTCAGCCAGACGCGGGACGCCGTGGATACCCAGGCCACCTGCCCGGCGAGGGACTCATGGAGGGCCACCTGGACCAGGTAAGACAGCCACTTGCGCTGCGCGGGAGGCCGGGCGAGCACGTCATCGCGCAGCACCTCATCCAGCAGCCGCCGCCGCAGCGGCCCCGGGGCCAGCGCGGCGAGCCGCTCCTCGGGGACCGGCGCCCCCAGCCAGCGCGCGGCGTGCAACGCAAAAAACACCGCGGAGGGCATGCGGGCCTGCTGGGCGAGCAAGACCACCTCCCGCCAGTCCAGCGAGGGGTGCGCCAGCAGCAACAGCTTCAAATCCAGACAGAGCGTCAGCCGGGAGAACGCGTGGTGCGACGCATGCGCGGCCAGCTGCACCAGCTCATGCTCTGGCTTCAGGTAGAAGACCTGCCGGCCTTCCAGCTGCCCGGCGACCGCGGCTGCCAGCATCGGCTCCGCGTCGAGGTGGCTGCCGAAGTCGTTGAGCGCCTGGAAGTGCAGCTCCACCACGCCGGCCTCGCCCTGCAGCGCCAGGTGGTGCGTGTGCGCCAGCTGCCGCGCGCGGTCCTCCCCGACGGGCGCCCTCAAGCCCAGCGCCGTGAGCGCAAGCACCGCCCGGTCCACGTCCTTCGGCGCCACCATCAAGTCGACGTCGGAGGTCGCCCGCGCCAGGGGCTCCGGGTAGTAGCGCGTAGACAGCCCCAGGCCTTTGAGCAGCACGCACTTCACCCGCGCCGCAGCCAGCGCATCCAGCGCGCGAAGGAGCAGCCGCTTCACCCGGAGCACGCCCACGCCCAGCTGCTGCGCGTCCCGCTGCAGCCGCTGCCGGTCCTCGGGCGCCAGCTGCGTCCCGGAGACGCTCACCGCGTGCCAGACCAGCCCGGAGATGCCATCGCGCGCGGCCTGCGCCACCAGCGTCGGCACGTCGAGCGAAGCGAGGAGCGTACGCAGCTGCTCGGGCGAGCCGGGGTAGCCGCGCAGCAGCTGGACCAGCGCCGGCGAGGTCACTTGCGCAGGGCGACGACCTTCTGCGGATCCGCCGACTGAATCTGCTGCGCCCGAGCCACCGCCTTGGCGACCGAGTCCGCCACCACCTCGATGGCCAGCTCCTCGTCGCGGTCCACCTCGCCGCGCCCGTCGGTCCAGGTCAGCGCCAGGAAGCCCAGGGGCTGGTCCCGGCCGGGGATGTCGATGCGCAGGTCCAGCGGGAACGCGTTGCGTGAAGGCCGCCGCGTCTCAAACGACACGCCGTCAGAGAGCGCCCCGTCGTGCTGGACAATCCGCAGCTCCATCCGCTCCGTGTCCAGCGTCTCCGCCAAGGGCTTGATGGCCTCCCAGATGGCCGTGATGGACCGCGCCTGGCCAATCTGGTCGTTCAGCTGCTTGATGACCTGCCGCAGCTGGTGGTTCTTGCGGCGCGTCTGCCCCGCCGCCGTGGCCTGGCGCAGGTTCAGGTAGCCAAGCTTGCGCATCAGGACGAGGACGACGATGCCCACGCCGGAGAGCAACATCGCCGTCTGCGCGCTGTTCGCGTAGGCCAGGCCCAATGCGGTCAGCGCGAAGAGGCAGCACAGGCCGTAGAGGAACAGCACCGCACGCCTATGGCTCAACACCAGCCGGCTCATCAGCCGGTGGTGGATGTGCTCCTTGTCGGCGCTGAAGACGGGCCTGCCCAGCAGCGTCCGCCGGACCACCGCCAGCAGCGTGTCCATGATGGGCAGCCCCAGCGCGATGATGGGAACCAGCATGGCCACCGCTGTGCCGCTCTTCGCAGACGTCTTGAGTGAGACCGTCGCCAGGACAAAGCCCAGGAACATGCTCCCCGTGTCCCCCATGAAGATGGAGGCCGGGTTGAAGTTGTAGACAAGAAAACCAAGCACCGCGCCGGCCAGCGCCGCCATGGTCAGCGCCATCAGCTGGTCGCCGCGCGCGAAGGCGAGGATGAAGTTGGTGCCGATGCTGAAGAAGGCGACGCCGCCCGCCAGGCCATCCAGCCCGTCGATGAGGTTCATCGCGTTGACCACGCCCACAATCCACAGCAGGGTCACCGGGAGGGAGAAAAACCCCAGGCTGACCGGAGGCCCGAACGGGTTGGCGAGGTGCTCCACCCGGAAGCCCAGCAGGTAGAGCAGCAGCGCCACCGCGAACTGGACGGTGAACTTCTTGAACGCGCCCGTCCCCTTGAGGTCATCCCAGAGCCCCAGGGCGCTGATGACCAGCCCACCGCCGAAGAGCCCCCAGACCAGCTTCGTCTCCGACCGGAAGGTCTGGCCCACCGACGAGTCGATGAAGAGCAGCGCGGTGATGGGCACGAAGAACGCCAGCACGATGGCCACGCCACCCAACCGCGGAATCGGCTTGGCGTGGATTTTCCGGCTGCTGTTGACCCGGTCCACCAGCCCCCACTGGTGCGCGCGATTGCGGACCACGAGCGTCAAAAACGCCCCGACCATCAGCGCACAGAGGAAAGCGACGAAGTAGGTAATCACGCCGAAACCACCGTCTGAAGCACCTCGAGGTACTGGCGCGCGAGCGCCGTCCGCGAGAAGTGAGCCTCTACGAACTGCCTGCCACGACGACCCATCGCCTCACAGTGCTCGGGAGCGGCCTGGAGATTCATGATGGCCGTGGAGAGCGCCTTGGCGTCCTCGGGCTCCACGTAAACGCCCGCGCCGGCGCCCTCCACCAGGGCCCTCGCCTCCCCATCCACGCCAATCACCATCGCCCGCCCCGCTCCCATGATCTCAAACACCTTCGAAGGCAACACCGTCTTGAACAAGGGTTTTCGTTTGAGCAAGACGAGCGATAAGTCTGACGCCGTCAAAAACCTGGCAATCCTCGCACGGTCCTGTTTGTCCACAAATTGAACGTGGGTGAGACCCAGCTCCCGCGTGCGCGCCTTCAGCGCTGCTTTGTCTGCCCCCTCGCCGACAAACACGAAATGAATGTGTCTGTGGTTGCGCAGAAGATCCGCCGCCTGAAGGATGGTCTCCAGCCCATGCGCCATCCCGTGGGTTCCCACGTACAGACACATGAAGTCCGTGGCTGACATCCCCAGCTCTCGCCGCACCTCGTTCTCGCGCGACCCGGGGACGAAGAGCTCCAGGTCCACGCCGTTCTTCACCACGGACAGCTTCTCCCGCGGCACCCCGCGCGCGGCGAGCTCGTCCACGAACGAGTCCGTCACCACCACCACGCGGTCCGCCCGGGCGTAAAGGAACAGCTCCACCTGCTCCAGCGCGCGAACCGGGAGGCTGCCCTCCTTCATCGCCCCCACCTCGACGATGGACCTCGGCCAGATGTCGCGGACCTCGAACACAAACGGGACGCGCTGCAGCTGGCTCAGCCAGTAGCCGGAGACCGCGGTCAGAAACTGCGGGCTGGTCGCAATGAGCACGTCCGGCCGCCGGGTGAGCAGGGGACCGAGCAGGGCCGCCGACGCGGCGTAGGACACGTAGTTGGCCACCCGCTTCCCCAGCCCCTTGTTCGCGGCGGCGTAGATGGGCGCGCGGATGACCCGAATGCCGTCGACGTTCTCCCGGCGCAGCCACTCCCCCCGGTATTCGGGCGGGATGACGCCGGTCGGGTGGTTCGGAAACCCGGTGAGCACCGTGACGTCGTGCCCCAGCGCGGCCCACTCGCGCGACAGCTCGTACACCCGCGCCGCGGGGGCGCCCATCTCCGGCGGGAAGTACTGGCTGAGGTAGAGAATCCTCATCGCGCCGACACCGAGAGCAGACAGCGGGCGCCATCCACCACCGCCCAGAAGCCCTCCTCCACCGCCACGTCGCGCGCGTTCCAGGCCAGCGCATAGGCGAGAATCGCCCGGCCGCCCGGGCCCGCCGTCGCGGTCACGCTGTGCTCCTGGATGTCAAAGACGCGGCCAAACTCCGGCGCGTAGGCCGTCCCCCGCTGGCCCGGCGTCCCCCGCAGCGGCAGAAACCGGGGCGCCGCGGGCACCGGCAACAGCCGCGCGCGAGAGACGCAGACCGCGCCGGCCGAAGCCTCGACCTCGTCCAGCACCACCAACGCCCGGCCCGGCAGGAGCGCCAGGGAACGCGCCTGCGTCCAACCCTGAAAAGCGACGAGCGCGCCGAACGTCCACAGCCACTCGCCCCGCTGCTCCGCGCGCCGGGAGGTCAGCCGCATCCGCCCACCCACGCGGAACTGCGCCCAGAGCTCATCCGGGCCCTCGCCGTTCACCGTGACCGTGTTGTGCGCCACGGCCGAGCGGAAGAACGCGCGGTTCCGGCTCTGGTAGCCGTCCATCCCGGCGTTCACCGCCACGCGCGCGCCGTCGACGGAGAGCTCATAGCTGAGCGTGTCCGAATGCGCGTGCCCCGGCTGCTCCTCCGGCCCCAGCGGACCGGCGTCGAACACCACCGCCTCCTCGCGCGAAGGCCGCAGCACCACCAGCCCGGTGTCCGGCAGCTCCACCACCGGCCCCGGGAGCGGCTCTGGCACCGCGCCCAGCCGCGCGAACACCTTCGCGGGCGCCGGCGCCTGCCCCAGCACCGCGTCGTTGAAGAGCGGGAGCTCCCCGTCCGGGTGGAGGATGGTCGCCAGAAACCGCCCCATCCGGGTGAGCGCGGCGTCCAGCGCCGGCAGCGGCTGTCCGCCCGCCACCGCCGCGTCGCGGACGTCCAGCAGGTCCGCCAGCAGCAGCAGGTGGTACATCGCGCTGCGCTCGTAGTGCCCGCCGTCGGAGAGCAGCTGACGGGCGAGGCCCTCCTCAAGCCTCGCCAGGCCCACCTCGCGCCACCCGGCCGCCTCGCTCCCTCCGAAGAGCAGCCCCGTCAGCGCCAGCGCGCAGTGGTTCTTGAGCAGGTGATTCCCGGCGAGGTGGCGCTCCGGGAACGCCCGCAGGTAGCGCGCGTGCAGCGACAGCGACGCGGTGAGGGACGCCGGCGGCGCGTCCAGCCACCCCGCCACCAGACAGAGGTTCTGCAGTCGTGCGGAGACCGGGTACGGCTCCCACCCTTCCCCGCCCGGCGGGTTCTCCGCCTGCCAGCGCGCGATGAGCGCCAGCGCCGCGTCGGTCAGCTCCGTCCGGCCCATGAACGCGCCCGCCTCGGCGAGCGTCCGCGCCACGTCCAGGTAGTGCAGGTGATAGCGCACCAGCTTGGGCAGCTCCTCGCGGCCCCAGTCTCCCGGGCTCACCTCGTGACCGGCCAGGCGCGCCGCCCCACGCAGCGCACCCTCCGCCTGCGCGAGCACCGCGTCGTCCCGCAGCGGCGCCGGCAGCCGGACGCGGCGCTGCAACTCAGAGGGGGAACCGAGCAGCCGGGAGAGCACCGCCGGAAAACGGCGGAAGGTCCTCGAGCGCACCTCGTGCGCCGCCCGGGCGACGAGCTGTCCGGGCGGGAGCGTCCGCAGCGTGCGCCACAGCCGCGGCAGCTCGCCGGGCGCCACCGTCAACCCGCCCCTCCCAGCAGCGCGTCCACCGCCGGCGCCAGCTCCACCGGCGCGAGGGTGCCCAGCGCCTCCTGCGCGAAGAAGGTGGCCAGCGTCACCGACACCAGCCCCCGCAGCGGCGTGGGCGAGGGGCCACCGGCCCGCACCGCCGCGACGAAGGCCTCCAGCGCCCCGCGGTGACCCTTGTCCTTGGTCAAGCTCCGCGAGCGCACCGTCCGCCCGCCCCGCGTCCCCTCGAACACCTTGAAGTCGTCGATGAGCCCGGACGCACCGCCTGCGTGCAGCTCAATCCGCTCCTTCGGCAGCGCCGGGTCCCCGCCGGACGTGTAGAGCAGGCTGGAGAGAGACCCGTCGGCGTGCTGCAGCGTCAGCGCCACCTGGTCGTCGTTGCGCAGCGGGGCGCGGGCCTCGGCCACGGACTGCGCGGTGAGCCGCACGACTTCGGCGCCGACGAGGAAGGCCGCCAGGTCCACGAAGTGGCACACCTCGCCGATGATGCGCCCGCCGCCGCTGGCCGGGTCGTGAATCCAGGAGCCCGGCGGGATGGGTCCGGCGTTCACGCGGTACTGCAGGACCAGCGGCTGGCCGCGCTCCCGGAAGAAGTCGCGCGCGGCGACGACCGTGGGGGCGAACCGCCGGTTGAAGTCCACCATCAGCAGGCCCCGCGCGCCCTTCACCGCGGCCACCACCCGGGAGAGCCCCGCGCGGTCGATGGCGAGCGGCTTCTCCACGAAGACGCCTTTGCCCGCTTCGAGCGCGGCGGCGGCCTGCGCCGCGTGGAGCTCGTGGCGGGTGGCGATGATGACCGCATCGCAGCCGTCCTCGGTCAGCGCCGCGGCGTCATCCGTCGAGCAGCGCGCGAAGCCAAAGCGCTCCGCCGCGTGGCGGGCGGAGATGCCGCGGGCGGAGACCACCGTGGAGAGGGCGACGTCTTCGCGCCGCGCCAGCTCCGGGGCGAGCACCGCCGTCGCGAACGAGCCGGCCCCCACCAGCGAGAGGCGCGGCCGGCCTGCGGTGGGGCGGGCAGTCCGCAGCGCGGGGCTGGGCACCGTGCGCTCCGGCGCGCCGCGGTCCGGGTAGGTGAGCAGCACGCCGAGGAACGGCTCCTGCCGCGCGCCAGAGATGAGCGCGTAGGCGCCCTCCGCTTGAGCGATGTCGAAGCGGTGCGTGATGAGCTTGTCGACCCGCACCTTCCCCGCGGCGCACAGCTCCAGGAACGCTTGGAGATTCCGGCCCTCCGTCCAGCGCACGTAGCCGAAGGGGTAGTCGTGCCCCTGCTCCTCGTAGGAGGGGTCGTAGCGGCCGGGCCCGTAGGAGCGGCTGAGCAGCAGCGAGAGCTCCTTGTCGTAGTAGGGCCGACGCGGGACATTCATCGGCACCGCGCCCACCACCACCACCCGCGCGCGGTCCCGCGCGAGCTCCCCGGCCAGCTCCACCGGGTCATTCGAATCCGTCGCCGCGCAGACGATGACCGCGTCCAGCCCGCGCCCGTCGGTCAGCTTCGCCACCGCCGCGTCGAGGTCCCCGTTGCGGACCACCGCCTCGTCCGCGCCCAGCGCCCGCGCCAGCGAACACTTCGCCGGGTCCAGGTCCACGCCCAGCACCCGGCACCCGTTCGCGGCCAGCAGCTGCACCGTCAGCTGGCCAATCAGCCCGAGGCCGATGACCCCCACCCGCTCACCCAGCGTCAGGTTCGCCGTCCGCACGCCCTGCAGCGCGATGGCGCCGAGCGTGACGAACGCCGCCGCGTCGTCGCTCACCCCGTCCGGGATGGGCACGCTCAGGTTCACCGGGACCAGGTTGAACTCGGCGTGGTTGGCCACCTTCGCCCCCGCCGCCGCCACCCGCTGCCCAGGCGTGAGCTTCGTCACGCCGGCGCCGCACTCCAGCACCACGCCCGCCGCGCTGTAGCCCAGCGGGATGGGTTGATCCAACTTCCCCAGCACCGCCTTCGCCGTCGCCAGCACCCCGTCCTTGGCCAGCTTGTCCGCGACCTTCTTCACCAGGTCCGGCCGGTCCGCCGCCTTCCCCGCCAACGACTTCTTGGCGAGGTCCATCACCATCTTCTCCGTCCCCGCCGAGACCAGCGAGACCGTCGTCCGCACCAGCACCGAGCCGTCCATCACCCCCGGCGCCGGCACCTCCGCCACCTTCAACTCGCCCGTCTTGTACGACTGGAGAACTTGCTTCACCGGGCTACCTTACCGGCCCCAGCGCCAAAGGGAGCTGTCGAAAAAAGCCGCTCATCCAGGGCGGCGCGCTCTGACGAAAATGAAGGAGCCGCGTCGCTTCTGGGCACCCACCATGTAGGACTCGGGGACAATCCGCATCGCGAGCGACCGGAGGCGACGCGGGAGGGGCAGCGCGTCGGCGTCCTGGCCGAGCACCTCGCCGCTCACCTCCGTGAAGAAGCCGCGGAAGAGGTCCTCGAAGTGCTCGCGCACGTAGTACCGGGCGGAGAAACCATCGGTGTGGGCGTAGAGCGTCTCCTCGAAGCTGCGTCGAAGGAACGCGCCGCTCAGCAGATGGTCCCGCACGAAGGCGACGCCCACGTTGGCGCCGTCGCGGTTGTAGACCATCGCCCTGCACTCGCCCTGCGGCCGGGTGACGCGGGCAATTTCCCGCACCACCCGCGCGGTCCGGGAGGAGTGGTGAATCACGCCCCAGGACCAGACGAAGTCGAAGGTGCCCGGCTCAAAGGGAAGGTTCTCTGCGTCCGCCTGGCGGATGTCTGCGCGCAGGCCCGCCAGCTCAAGACGACGGCGGGTCGCTTCGATGGAGGTATCCGAGAGGTCAACGGCTGTCACCTCCGCGCCGGCACGCGCCATCAGCTCCGTGTGCAGCCCCATCCCGCAGCCAATCTCGAGGACGCGCTGCCCGCGCAGGCGCTCGAACGGGATGATGCGATCAAACGGCGTCACGTCGGTCGCAAACAGGCGTGAGGCGAAGATGAAGCGGCGGTCTATCTCAGCGAACCACTCCGGAGAGAACCGGGGGAGCCCGTTCTCGCCGTGCCAGTCGTACGACATGGGGTTCTCTGTCCACCACGCCCGGTTTCCCGCCTGAACCTGCTCCGGCGGCAGCGCTTCGGTCCGCTTGTCGTTGCCGATTTGCACGCGTCCCTCCTTGCCCAGAACGTGACCGTGTCTACCGCGCTTTCCGGCTGCTTCCAATGAACCCGCAACACTGCTGTGGATTGGACCTGCCGCTGATAGAAGCGGCTGCCGATGAACCCTGTGCACGAAGGCCACCTCGCGCTGGAGCGGATGGAGGCGGCAGAGAACTACAACGCCTGGATTGGACGGCGGATGCGGGCGCACCTCGGGCCGCGCGTGCTGGAGGTCGGCGCGGGGCTCGGGACCATCACCGAGCAGATCCGCGTGGATCGCGAGCTGGTCGTCGCCCTCGAGGTGGAAGAGGTGTACGTCGAGCGGCTCCGGCAGCGCTTTCAGGGCGCCGCCAATGTGCGGCCCTACCTCTCAGGCGTGGAGCTCGCGGACTGGAAGGCGCTCGCCAGCGAACGCATCAACTCGGTGGTCCTCTCCAACGTCCTGGAGCACATCGAGGACGACGCCCAGGCGGTCCGGAACTTTCGCCACGTCCTGCAGCCCGGAGGCACGCTGGTCATCCTGGTGCCGGCGCTGCAGCAGCTGTTTGGCTCATTGGACGAGGCCGTGGGCCATTTCCGCCGCTACACGCCGTCCCGGCTGCGCAGCGTCCTGGAGGAGAACGGCTTCTCGGTGGAGCGGTTGGAGTGGATGAACCTGCTGGGCATCCCCGGTTGGTTCCTCAACGCGCGAATCCTGAAGCGGAGGACCCTGTCCCCGTTCCAGGTGCGCCTCTATGACTTCGTGGCCCCGGCCATCGCAGAGCTGGAAGCGCGCGTCCCCATCCCCATCGGGATGAGCCTCTTCGCCGTGGCCCGCGCCGCCTGATTGGTCCCCATGGCCGGCCGCTCCCTGCCGAGAGTCGCCTTCGTCACGTCCGGGCTCGGCCACGCGTTCGGCGGCATTGGCGTCGTCGCTGAGATGGCCGTCGCTCAGCTGCAGGGTTCAGCGGCGCTGGAGATATGGCGCCATCACCACCGCTGGCCCGCCGCAGCGCGGGCGGCAGCGCTGGCAGCCGCGGCCTCCTGGGGGGCGCTGCGGCCGCCGCAGCTGGTCTTTTATGAGCACGTGGACCTGGCGCGGATGCACGAGGTCATTCCCCACCTGCGGCGAGTGCCCTACGTCCTCCTCCTGGTGGGAACCGAGGTCTGGTACCCGCTGGATGGCCGGCGGCGTAGGGCTGTCGAGCAGGCCACGCTGCGGCTCGCCATCTCGGAGACCACCCTTCAGCTGGCCCGGCAACACAATCCCTGGCTCCCGCCTGCCACCGTCACCTGGCTCGGCGTTCGACCCGCGGCGCCAGGTCAAAGCTCGCCGGAGCGGCGCCCCCGAGCGCTCATCGTGGGGAGAATGGACCCGAGCGAACGGCGAAAGGGCCATGACCCCATCCTGGACGCGTGGCCCCTCATCCGCGAGGCGGTGAAGGACGCGGAGCTCTTCATCGTGGGGGAGGGGGACGACCGTCCGCGTCTGGAAGCGCGGGTGCGGAGCGAAGCGCTGGCTGGCGTCACCTTCACCGGCAAGCTGAGCGATACGGCGAGGAATGAGCTGTATCGCACCAGCCGCCTGTTCCTGTTCCCTTCGCTGCAAGAAGGCTTCGGCCTGGCTGCGGTGGAGGCGGCAGCCGCCGGCATGCCGGTCCTGGGCGTCTCAGGCACGGTGATGGAGGAGCTGTTCACGAGGGACGACGGCGTCGTCTTCGTCCCGGAGCCCTCGGGCCGCCGCATTGCCGAGGCAGCCATCCCGGTCCTGAGGGATGAAGGACTCGCGACATCGCTAGGCGCCCAGGCCCAGCGCCGCGCCTGCGCCCAGTTCCTTGAAGCGCACTTCGGAGAGCGGCTGCGTACGAGCCTGGCGCCCCTCCTGACAAAGCGTCCTTCCTGACCCCGCGCCCCGTGAGGCATGCTCCGCGCCATGGCGCGGTCGTTGCGGATCTTGGTTGTTGACACGAAGTTCGGATACTCGGTCGGCGGCTGCTTTACGCGCGCCTTTCGCCGACTGGGCCACCAGGCCACGTTCTTCGACCAGTTCCCCTTCCTTGGAGGGGGTCCAAGCGGACTGTTGACGCGCGTCGCGAGGCGCGTATCGCGGACCCTGACCGTACCAGCCCTAAACGCTGCGATCCTGGCGACGGCCGCGGCGATGCGACCGGACCTCGTGCTCGTCCTAAAGGGCCAACATCTCCGGCCGACTCTCATCAAGGGCCTCAAGCACTTCGCCCGGACGATCGCGGTGTATCACACCGACGATTTGTCCAATCCCACGCCCACCTCCCAAAACATGCGCCAATCACTGCCGTGCTGGGATGCGGTATTCACTCCACGGAAGATTGCCGTCAGTGAGTTACTTGGAAGTGGGGCGCGCGCAGCGGAACACCTGCCTTTCGGTTACGACGATGAGCTCCACTTTCCGGCAACCCCTGCGTCGGAGGGTCGCCAGTGGAGCACGACCGTCGTCTTCATCGGCACGTGGGCACCCGAGCGGCCCGAGTTGCTGGAGTCGAGTGCGAAGCGATTTCCCTTCGCTATTTGGGGCGGCGGATGGGACCGGCTCGATGGAAGCTCTTCTTTGGTCGCGGCGTTACAAGAGCGCGCTGTTTATGGAGAGAGCCTCCGCCAGATCGCGAGCGGCGCCGCCATCAATGTAGCCCTGTTGCGAAAGGCGAACCGGGATCAGCACACCATGCGCACGTTCGAGATCCCGGCTTGTCGAGGCTTCATGCTCGCGGAGCGTACCGATGAGCATCGCGCGCTGTTTGAGGAGGACGCGGAAGCTGTCTTTTTCGAGGGCCCGGCGGAGTTGGAGGCGAAGATTGACCGCTACCTGAACGACGAGACAGCCCGAAGGCGGATCGCCGCAGCCGGCCACGCTCGCCTTCTCGCTGGTCGACACACGTATGTTGATCGCGCTGCCCGAATGCTCAAGGCCCTGCAAGGTTAGGCGCGCCGACGACGGCGAGCTCCTAGCGCTCAGTCATGGGACGGCTGCTTCGAAATTTAAGTGCCTCGGCAGGGGGCTGTGCTGCCTTCCAGTGATGAGTGACGATGAACCGGCCGAAGCGGATGAACAGGTATACAAGTGCGCAATAGATGGTCATCCAGACTTGGGATCGGATGTTGTGAATCAGATCATTGTTGTAGGCCCATAGCGAGACTGCAACGGAACCTGAAACAAACATGAGCCCAAGCCCCTCAACTGGTCTCCTGGAGATCGCTCTGTAGAAGAGCAAATGAGCAATGCCGATAATCAGGCCCCCTATGAGGACCATCGCCAAGCCGCCGTGATTGTACAAAGATCCGAGGAGCGAGGGCTCGACCGCTGTCTCATCGGTAATCCGAAATCCGTAGTCGCGAAGTACCTCGCTGCCCGTGAAGCGTCGAGTCTTGGGCTGACCAAAAATAAAGGCTGGCAAGAGAGTTCTGCCGAGCTCTCGCACGTATTCGGCCACAGGAAGGTCGCCCAAGCTGCGCTGTTCCCAACCTTGAACGATCATCGCGTGCCCACCGGCACAGAAGTGACGGCTCATCACGTCCGAGAAGAGGTCGCCACGTTCGTAGATCACCGCACGGTCGCCCTGGAGCGTGTCCGTGATGGTCGTGACGCGTTCCTCAAAGTCGTCGTAACTCTTTGACTGAAAGACGTGTCGACCCTGATTCCCCACCACGAGGTAAATGGGGTACAGGCCGAGGAAGCTGGCAATCACGACAGCGCGACTTCGATTGCTCGTGAACGGTGAGCAGAGATACCCAAGCACCGTCATCACTATCGGCAGAAGCGCCAGCCCGCGCCCGCTCTGCAGCGTGTTCATGAACCCGCAAATCACCAGGCCACAAACGACGATGCTCTTACGTATTCGAGAAAGCGCGTGCCATCGGAACCCAGCAACGAAGAGGAAGGAGTAGAAATATCCCTGCACTGCTTTCCCGATGAAGCCCAGTGGCCCGCTGAGAGTGAATAATGCGGTTACCCAACCGGCACTGATCGACGCCAACCCAATGAGTATGGCGCCCCATTCACCTGCTGCGACCTCATTAGGTCCCGTCTCGGCAGACACCCTTCTGCTCAACATCGGAATGAGCGGCACGATGTAGGCTGCGATGAAAACCAGAACTACGATTTGGAGTCGGTCGGCTCCAACCAAGAACAGAACCGCGTCGACCATCGTGTCGTAGGTCGCGTTTGGAAAAACCAGCGCGAAGTAGATCGTGGTCACGGGCCATGAGAGCAAGATGCCCGGAAGAAATGCGAGTACCAGTGAGTGTCTGAGCGGGCTCACTACCAGAAGGCGCAGAATCAACGCCGCAATGATGAGGCAGTTGAGGACAGCGAGGACGACGGCAGTCCGATGCTCGGGTGGCGCGAAGACCGGCGCCATTACCCCCAAAATCATGACCGCTGCCCCCGAGATCAGGGCGGGGCCCACCATGCGTCGCGGCGATCGAGTCACGGATCCAACTCGACCATCACCCTCCTCGCGGCGCAAGCGTGACGCTGCACGCAGCAAGCGCGTGATCCCGGTCTGCTGTTCGTTCAAGCCGCCTACTCTGATACGAGGAATGGCAGGATGATCCTGCAAGCAGGGGGGAGTGTGGGACACACAGGCGACGGTGCCAGCACCGACGAAGAACTCGAACTCCGTCGACGGCTCCTCGAGCACTATTTCTCCACACAGGTCAGTCCGGATGAGGACGACCTCCAGAAGACGGCTCGCTCACGCCTGCCCTACGTCAAGCGCCTCATGAAGCGCCACTTTCCGAGCGATCGCGGCGCCCGAATCCTCGACCTGGGTTGTGGCTACGGCGGAATACTCGTGGTCCTCGCGGAGGAAGGCTACACGGCCTTGCAAGGCGTCGACGCCTCGCCCCAGCAAGTCGCTGCAGCACGGTCGCTGGGGTTGGACTGCGTCCGAGAAGGCGAGGTTCTTGAGACGGTCCGAAATCTCGAGTCGTCTCAGTACGACGCGATCATTGCGTTCGACCTGTTGGAGCACTTCAACCGAGGCGAGGCGTTGGAGATTGCTGATCACGCATATCGCGCACTCGCACCAGGAGGAAAGTTCATCATTCATGTGCCAAATGGTGAAGGGATTCTTGGTCCAGGGGTGGCTTTCGGAGACATCACGCATCGAACGGTCTTCACTCGCCGCTCCATTGAACAGCTGCTGCGAGTCGCGCGGTTTAAAGAAATAGTGCTCGAAGAGGACACGCCGGCAGTTCACGGACTGGTCAGCGGAGGCCGCTGGCTGGCGTGGAAGGTCGTCCGAACGATGGTGAGGGTCGCTTACGTCGCCGAAACCGGAGACATCAGCGGGAAGCTCATCGTGAGTCAAAACCTGCTTGCGGTGGCGCGAAGGTAGCTACGAGCGTCGAAGGATGACGTAGTTGCCCTTGATCAATAGATCGTCTGGATGAACCGCAGCGTGCTTGGCAACGATGCCGTCGAATCGAGCCGGCCAGCGTCGCTTGAAGGCAAGCGCTTGGGCTGACACTTCGAGGATCAGCTCGCAAACCTCAAAACCATTGCGTTTGAAGGCCGCAAGGTACTGGCGGGTGTGGAGTTTGCTGAACAGATCCAGTTCCACATACCGGCCACCAGACTGAGCATCCTCGTCCGGCAGCTTTTGCTCCGCGAAGTAGCGCCGGTATTCCGCATCCGGCAGCTCCACGTGGCTGTAGCCGTGAGTCGCCCCACCGCGACCGGAGAAGTGATCGCCTCCGAAGCAGAACCACATCGGTCCGTACGTCGCGTACAAGTGACCGCCGGGGCGCAGGACGCGGAAGGCTTCACGCAGCACAGCGTCGAGATCAGTGCAGTGCTCCAGGACGGCGTCGCTGGCGACCACGTCCACCGATCCGTCTGCGAGTGGCAAGGCCGCGAGGTTGCCTACCGCGAACTGCGGCATGACCCTTCCGCCTCTCCGCGCGTGCTCGCGGACACCCTTCCAGGCGGCGGCGAAGGAGAAGGTGTCCAGCCCGACCACCAGCCGAGGCCGAAGGCTGAGCCAGCTGAGCGTGTCCCAACCGGTCCCTGTGCCCTCGATAAGGACGGTCTTGCCTCTGATGTCCGCGTACCGATCAATCCAGGCGCGCCGCGTTTCGAGGGGGAAACCTCGCTCCGGAAACACCCGGTCTGGGCGCAGGGCCTGAAGGGTCTCTGCGCTCAGCTGCCGGCGCGTGAGGCGGTCCAGCGCTGGCCGGGCAAACCAGTAGACCCCTCGCTTCAGCGCCGACGTCTGAGCGCTTCGCCAGTACTGCCTCCATTCCGTCGTTTGAGCGGAGAGGTCGGTCTGGTGCGCAGAGGAGCTCACGCCCACTTTCGCGCCTCCTCCAGGCTCGAACGTGGAGCCTGCGCGGCCCGCTGCCACTCCTCGAGGACGATTAGCGACCAGATCCGCAGCGAGTGGTCCCGCCGGCCGCTCTGATGCTCGGTGAGCAGCCGCTCCACTCCGTTGATATTGAAGAGCCCTCGCTCTCGCACCGCCTTCGGGGAGAGGTACTCCGCCACGAGCGGCCGAAGGTCGCTCTGAAGCCAGCGGGCCATCGGCGGGTTGAATCCGAGCTTCCGCCGCCGGAGGACCGCGGGAGGAAGGAGATCGCGCATGGCGTGCTTCATGAGCGCCTTCAGGCGCCCGCGACGCATGCGCACCGAGGCGGGCAGCGCTGCGCAGTACTCAACCAGGAGGTGGTCGCAGAACGGGACGCGAACCTCCAACCCGTGAGCCATGCTCATGCGGTCGCTGTACGTGAGCAGGTTGCCGGGGAGAAAGGTCTGGAGATCCACCGCCGCAGCGGCAGCTGCAGGGTCGTTTGCCGCGGGGCCCTCCTCAAAGAGGGAGACGAACGCCCCCAAGCCCTCGTCGCCCTTCGAAGGAGCCGCCATCAGAGCGCCCAGCTCCGCCGCGCCGAGGTAGGAGACCCAGGACGCATAGGCCTGCGCTGACGGCAACGGCGCTGACGTCAGGAACTCCCGTGCGCGCCGGAGCCCGTGGAGCCCTCGCGAAGACTCACGGATGGAGCTCTCAGCCAGCTTGGCGACCGCGCGACGAAGCGTGAGCGGCGCTATCGCGTACAGGCGCGCGAGCGCGAGTCCGGCGTATCGGGGGTAGCCGAGCATCACCTCGTCACCGCCGTCGCCCGCAAGCGCCACGGTCACTCGCTGCCGAGTGAGTCGCGAGAGCTCGTAGACGAGCAGCGCTGTGGGGTTTCCGAAGGGCTGGTCGAAGTGGTGGACCAGCTTGGGGAGCAGGTCCGCCACGCGCGGCGAGACCGGAATCTCCTCGTGCTGCGTGCGGTACCGCTCGGCTGCCATGCGAGCGTACTGGCGCTCGTCATACAGCCCTTCACCGAAGGTCATACAAAAGGTCCGGACGGGCTGGCTCGACCGCTGCGCCATGAGTGCGACCAGCGTGGTGGAGTCCAGCCCACCGCTCAGAAACGCGCCGAGCGGGACATCCGACACGAGGTGAAGCGCCACCGCCTCCTCCAGGAGCCGCCGAAGCTCGCGCGAAGCATCCTCAAACGACTCGTGCCGTGGAGAGAGCGCAAGCCGCCAGTAGCGCTCCGGCGTAGCGGAGGGCTTTCCCGGGCTCCAGCGCAGCAGATGCGCGGGCGGCAGCTCCTGGATGTCCCGGTAGAACGTGCCGGGCGTGGGGACGTAGAGCCAGGTGAGATACTCGCCTATGGCCTCTGGACGAACCTTGGGCCCGGAGTGCTGGGCAATAACGGCCTTCAACTCGCTGCCGAAGCGGAGGGTTCCACGGTCGAAGGCGTAGAAGAGCGGCTTGATACCCAGCCGGTCGCGGACCAGCAGCGCAGACTTGGAGCGCGCGTCCCAAAGCGCCAGCGTGAACATGCCGCGCAGCCGCCCGAGCAGCCCTTCCCCCCAGTGCAGGTAGCCCTCGAGGAGCACTTCCGTGTCGCCGCTGCTCTTGAACCGGACGCCCTGCCCTTCCAGCTCCTTCCGGAGCTCCCGGAAGTTGTAGATCTCCCCATTGAAGACGAGGGTGACCAGCCCATCCCGGGACGACATGGGTTGATCGGCTGCGTGGGAGACATCCAGCACCGCGAGGCGTGTATGCCCGAGGAGCACGCCGGCACCGAGGTCCTCATGCACCCCGTCGCCATCCGGGCCGCGATGGCGCAACGAACCTGCGGCGTTCCGGGCCGCGGCGTATCCTTCTCCGATGGCTCCAAAAATCCCGCACATACGAGCGCCCGCGGCATCTTAACGACCTTCCACTCCCAGACCAGTCTCCCGCTATGCCGCGGAGGCGAATCGGAGATACTGCGCCGGTGAATTTCCTAGCCCTCTCTCCTCTACGCTCCTTCGCCCGTCGCACCGGGATCGTCCGCGTCGTCACGTTCCCCGCCCGCGCCCGGGTTGCCCTCCGCCGCTGGGAGTACCTGCGAGGCAGACCCTCCTTCACCACGGTCCAGGTGAACGGCCAATCCGCCCGGATGCGCGTGTCGGATGCGACGGAGTACGCGCGCGTCTGCTCCTTCCGCGATGACCGCGCCATCATCGGCGCTCTGATGGCGCAGGTCCGGCCAGGTGATCACTACTGGGACATCGGCGCCAGCATCGGCCTCTACAGCTGCCTGATGGCGCGGGCCGTGGGCGAAGGCGGCCTCATCGCCGCGTTCGAGCCCGAGAAGCGTTCCTTCCGACGGCTCGAGGAAAACATCGCGACGAACGCGCTTTCGAATGTGAAGCCGTTCAACCTGGCGCTCGGCAGCTCGCGTGGTGAGCTGGAGCTGAGCGTGTCGGAGGCGGCCAGCTCCGGTACCCACACGCTCTTCCCGGTCGGCGCGGCGGGCGGAAGCTCGGAGAAGGTGCAGGTGTTGACAGGCGACGAGCTGCGGAAGGAGCAGGGGTTGCCCGTTCCGAACGCGCTCAAGGTGGACGTTGAGGGCGCGGAGGAAGAGGTCATCAAAGGGCTGGAAGGAACGCTCGGAGAGCCGCGCTGCCGTGCCGTTCTGGTCGAAGTGCACTTCAGCATCCTGGAGCAGCGAGGGCAGAAGGACGCGCCCGCCCGCATCGCCGCGAAGCTGCGCGGACATGGGTTCACAAACCAGCGGTGGATTGACCACTCCCACCTTCTGGCCTGCAAGTAGTCGGATGGAGGTGGGCCGTGTCGTCCAGTGATCCAAACGTCTGGGTGGGTTCCATCAGCAGAGAGCGAGCGCGGGAGAGCTTTCGCGTCGCACTCAATCGGACGCTTCAGGCGGATCCGTCCGCGGTGCGCTCGGTGGTCATCAAGATCAACCTTTGCGACTACCGGCGTGCCGAGACGGGCGCCACGACGGATCCCCAGCTCCTCGGCGCATTGCTGGATGAGCTCCACGAGCGATTCCCCGGCGCCAAGCTGTCCATCCTCGAGAACGACGCGACGAGCGTGGAAATCTGGAGCGCCTACCGGATCCTGGGCATCGAGGCCGTGGCGCGCAAACACGACGCGGAGCTGCTGAACGTCGCCGAGCACCCCTGGGTCACCCGGCGGATCCCGAAGGGCATCGTGTTCCAGGAGCTGGAGGTGCCGGAGATTCTGGAGACGTGCGACCTCTTCGTGAACCTCGCCAAGCTGAAGACCAACGCGCTGACCCGCACCACAGGCGTCCTCAAGAACGTGTTCGCGCTGCTGCGCCAGAAGCGGAAGGTCGTTCTCCACGGCCGGATTGACGAAGTGCTGCAGGACATGAACCAAGTGCTCATCCCAGACCTGTGCCTCATCGACGGAATGATTGGGATGGAGACCATCGGCGGCCCCGCCTTCGGTCGGCCCAAGCACTGCGGCCTGCTCGTCGCTGGCAAGAACCCGGTGGCAGTGGATGCGTGCGCGGCGCGCATCATGGGCTTCCGGCCGCTCTCGGTGCGACACATCAAGATGTGTCACGAGCTGGGCTTGGGCCCGGTGGATTACCGCATGGAGACGGACATTCCGGGCTTCAACTACAAGAACTACAAGTTCCGCTTCGAGACCTGGGAGTACCTCCTCCGAAACGCCCTGCGGTCACGGGCGGGGATGTCGACATGAGCGGTCGGCTTCGGATTGCGATTGTCGGCTGCGGCAACATCGCGCGCTGGGCACACACACCGGCATGGTTGGCGTGCCAGGAGGTGGAGATTGTCGCCCTCTGCGATCCCTCCCCGGACGCGATCGCGATGATCGCGGACCGCTACCAGCTGCGCTCCGCCCGCTACCCGTCGATGGAGGCGATGCTGGCCGCAGAGCACCCGGACGTTATCGACCTCTGCACGCCCGGCCCCATGCACGCGGCCCAGGTGCAGACCGCGCTCGAAGCCGGCTGCCACGTGCTGGTGGAGAAGCCGCCCGTCCCGGACGTGGAGACGGCGCAACGCCTGGCAGCGCTCGCCGCCCAGCGCGGCCTCAAGCTGGGCGCCATCTTCAACTACCGCGAACGCGACGTGGTCAAAGAGCTCAAGGAGGTTGCGAGCAGCGGACGGCTCGGCGAGGTGGTCAAGGTCTCCATTACCCATCACGGTCCGCTCGTCTTCGGGGATGCGCCGTGGCTGTGGAACGAACGGGAGAGCCGCTACCTGCTCTGGGAGTTCGGTATCCACTTCATCGACATCCTGGTTCACCTGCTAGGCCCCCACGAGAAGCTCTTGCACGTGTTGCCCATCGAGCAGCCGTCCATCGGCCACACCACCGACCTCATCGTCACCGTCCAGTTCGCAAACGGCGCCATCGGCAATCTCGAAATCACCGCGGACAGCACGCGCCACAGCTCCTTCTTCACGCACATTCAGGCGTACGGTACCGCCGCGGATGCCTTCGTCCGCTGGTTCCCGCCTCTGGTACGAGTGGTGTCCGGCGTCCTCAACCCGCTGCGCTTGCTCTGGGATGAGGCGATGACCATCGGCCGGGTTGGCGTCAAGCTCCTGCGCGGCAAGTATCTCCAGGACCGCAACATCTCTCACCAGCGCGTTATCCACTCGTATGTGGACTGGCTGCGCGGGCGGGGCAGCTTCGCCACCAGCTTCGAGGGCATTCTTCCCACGCTCAAGCTGCTCACGGAGATTGAGCAGCAGGTCCCCAGTTACCGGCGGACGGCGCCCACTACCGGGCCGCGCATCGTCACGCGCCCGACTGGCACCTGAGCCCGGTCAGGGCTGCTTCGATGGCGCCTTCAGCTCCAGGTACTTGAGGTCGATGAGCAACGGGAACCAGAGCGCCTGGAGCAGGTGGTAGGCCAGGCCCGCGCGCCCATCGAGGAAGCCACCCCTCACCACGTAGCGGTAGCTGAAGTAGGCCATGGGCCGGACGAGCGGCGGCAGGTGATTCCACACCCGCTCGCGAATCCACCGCTTGCGCTGCTCCTGGGTTCCCATGAGCTTCGCGTGTGGTGTGGCGCTCTCGTTCAGCGCGCGCACCAGCTCCGCCGCCTCTCGCGCGGCGAAGTCGTTGTGCTTCTGGATCCACCGGGCAACGCTCTTCCGGTCCTCGTGGATGAAGTCAGTCTGCAGATAGCCGACCTCACCATCGACCAGGAGGTGCTCGTTGACTTCCCTGTCTTCGCAGCGCGCCTTCTTGTTGCGGAACAACCGCAGGAGCCACGTCGGGTAGTAGCCGCGCCGTATCCACTTCCCCATCCAGATGAACCGACGCTTGGCGAAGAAGCCGTTCTGCGCGGGCCTAGCGGCGATGACGCCTGAAACCTCCTGTTTGAAATCCTCCGGAAGCCATTCATCCGCGTCGAGGAAGAACACCCACTCACCCCGGATGGGCAACGCGTCCAGCGCGTGGTTTCGCTGGGCGCCGAAGTTCTGGAAGCGGTGCTGAAAGACCTCGCAGTCGTAGCGCGCGGCGATCTCAAGCGTCGCGTCCGTGCTGAAGGAGTCCAGCACCAGCACCTGCTTGGCCCAGCCGCAGACGGAGTCCAACGCCTGGGCGATGTTCTCCGCCTCGTTGAACGTGAGGATGATGACTGTGACGTCGGAGCTCATGTTCAGCGAGCCGTCAGCGCGGCCGAGAGAATTTCGGTGTGCTTGTCCCAGGTGAACGCCTTCACCCGGGTGAGCCCTTCCTTGGTCATTCGGGCGCGCAGCGCACTGTCGCCCGCGACGCGGCGGATGGCCGCCGCGCAGGCGGCGCTGTCGAACGAAGGGAAGTAGACTGCCGCCTCTCCGCACAGCTCCCGGTTGACGGGCACGTCCGCCGCGACAATAGGCAACCCGGACGCCATCGCTTCGAGCAGCGGATGCCCGAAGGACTCCGTGTATGAGGGGAAGACGAAGATGTCAGCGCTCCGGTAGAGCTCCGGCAGCGTGGTGTAGCGCTTCCAGTCCACATCGGCTGCGATGCCGTCCTGGGCGAGCTCGCGATACTGGTCCCGCTCGCGGGCGAAGTTCGGGAAGAACGCGGTCTGGGCCAGCCAATCCTGCCCGAACCCGGCGGTCAGGCTCAGCTTGTAGGCGCCCTTGTCCGCCGCATGCAGCTGCTTGAGCGCGGAGAGCAGCGTCCCGAAGTTCTTCTGGTCGCTGTAGAGCGAGACGTTGAGGAGGTGGACGGGTCCCTTCTCCGTCCGCGGCTCCGGCGGGCGAAAGAGGTCGTGCCGCGTCCCGTAGTGGGCCACACGCCAGTTCCCCCGCGCTCCCCCGGCGTGGCTGGCCACCAGGTTCAGCATCGCCTGGGTGGGGAAGAGCACGGTGTCCACCCGTGCGATGCAGCGCAGGGTGAGGAAGCGCTGCAGTTCGTAAAACGGTCGCGCCTTGAGCGAAGCGCGGCGCATGAACTCGGCGTCAAAGTAGACCGGGTTCCGGACGAGCAACACGTGGTGGCAGAACGCGATGAGCGGGCCGAAGTTGGCGGACGAGAAGAGCGCGTCCACCTTCTGCGAGCGGATCCAATTTGGCAGTGCCACCTGGTCAAACCAGAGGCGCCTCAGCGTGCCACCGACTGCGCCCTCGCTCCCGCTGGCGCCTGCGTCCTCGCGATACTCGATGCCCGAGGGCCACGTCACATCGCCCGTTGAAGCGCGTGCGCGCCAGACGATGAGCCGGCTGGCCCCGGACTGCGAGATGCGGCGCTGCAGTGGCGGCAGGACGTTCTGCAGATAGGTGACGCTGCCGCCCCGCTTCGCGGAGACGGCATTAATGGCGACATCCATGCGCTTGGGCCTCGTCGTGTAGGCAGAGGGCGCTTCAGGCCCGGTATTCAAGCCGCTTCATCGCGGCCTGTATACCGCGCACATAGCCCTCTGCCGTCTGCGGGATGTCCCACGTCTTCATCCGCTCGGCCGACGCCTCGCCGCGAGTGCGCAGACCGTCAGGGTCGCTCAGCGCCTCGTCGAGCACCCGGGTGAGCGCCTGCACGTCGCCGGCGGGGAACCGCCACCCGTTCCGAGGGGAGACCAGATCCGGCGCGCAGCCAACCTGGTCGGAGACGACAACGGGCAGGCCCAGCGACATCGCCTCGTTGATAGCCAGACCCCAGGGCTCACGGTGTGAGGGGAGCACGTAGACGTCGCCGAGCGCATAGGCCGAGGGCATCTGCCCCTGGTTGGCGAACCCGGCGAACCGGATGGCGACGTCGGAGTAAGACGCCGCGAGGGCTGCCAGCTCCCCTCGGAGCGCCCCATCGCCCACGATGACGAGCGCAGCCTCGCGGGCATGGCGGCTGTGCGCGAAGGCGCGGATGAGGTCCCCGCACGCCTTCACCGCGCTCAGCTTCGCCGCGAAGAGGACCACCGGCTGCTCGTCGCCGACGTCCAGCCGCGCCCGCCACGCCCGCGCCTCCGCCCGCGCCTCGTCCGCCTTGCCACGGAAGAACGCGTTGTCCACGGTGTACGGCGCCAGCGTGACGCGCTCATCGGGAACCGCGTAGTGCCGGTAGTACTCGCGGTTCAAAGTGCCGATGGCGAGCGCGCCGCTCACCGCTCCCAACACCGCGTGAAGGAACGGCCGCTTCACCGCGCGCAGCCACAGCGGCCGGGGGACGAGCAGGTTCGACTCACCCCGCATCAGCACCGGGAGCTTTGCCCTCGAGGCGTGCCAGAGGAACTCGAGCTCGGTGCGGTGGTTGTACCCATGTAGGACGGCCGCGTCCGGCTTCCAGGCGGAGATCCGCGTCCACGCCTCTGGATTGACCAACCCCTGGAAGTGATCGGTGCCCGGGCGCAAGGACGTGTTGCGGAGGAACTCGTGCTCGTAGCCGCCGAGCAGCGGCACATCCCACATCACCTCCCGGTCGAAGCCAGGGTCCCTCTGGGGGCGCACGCCGAAGTCCCAGCAGAAGAAGACCTTCAGCGAAACATCCGAGCGGGCAGCCAGCGCGCGAAACAGCGGCGCTTGATACTGAATGGGGTGCGAAGTAAGTATTGCCAGCTTCATTCGGGCGCTCTGACGAGACGAAGGATATCTCGCACGAAATAGTGCCCGGCGCGATTCTTCCGGCTGACAATCTCGGTTCATGCCCCACTCGAGTCCGAAGCCAGCGCTCGTTGTCGCGGTGACGGACGCCTTCCGTACGCGCGGCGGAATCCCTCGCTACAACCGGATGCTGCTGGAGTCCGCCCGCACCTTCGCGGCCGAGCGCGGCTACTCCTTTTCCGCGCTCAGCTTGAGCGACGCAGGGCACGCGACGGCGGTGCAGGGATGCGACGGCAACAAGGCACTGCTGGGCTCCCGCCTGCTCGGGGCGCTCGGGTTGCGACATGGGCTGCTGGTGCTCGGGCATATCAACCTCGCGCCGTTCCTCCATCTCACCTCCCGGCTCCACCGGTGGAGATCTGCGGTGGTGACCTACGGCATCGAGGTCTGGGGCGAAGTGAAACCACTGCGGCGCTCCGGACTGTTGTGCTCCGACACGGTGTGGAGCATCTCGAACTTCACCGCACGCCACCTCGTCGACATCCAGGGCGTCCGCGGCGATCACATCCGCCTGCTTCCGTGCTCCCTCTCTTTGGAAATGGAACACGCGCTCGCCGCGCGCCCCGTCGTGCCGCGCGCGGAGGATCCGCTGCTGCTCACAGTGACCCGTTTGGGCAACACAGAGCAGCACAAGGGCGTCGACACTTGCATCAAGGCCGTCTCCCGCCTGCGCAGCCAGTTCCCCGGGCTGAAGTACGACGTCGTGGGCAGCGGCCCTGACGTCCACCGCCACCGTGCGCTGGCGGAGAGGCTGGGCGTAGGAGATCGGGTCCGCTTCCTCGGAGCGTTGCCGGATGCCGAGCTCATCGACGCGTACCGGCGCGCCTGGGTCTTCGCGCTCCCGTCGCGGAAGGAAGGCTTTGGCATCGTGTTCCTCGAGGCGTGGGCCGCGGGGCTGCCTATCGTGGGGTGCCGGGCCGGCGGCACGCCGGACGTCATCGAAGACACCGTCTCCGGCTACCTGGTGCCGTATAACGATACAGAGTTCCTGAGTGACCGCTTCGCACAGCTCTTCACGATGTCGCAGGCAGAACGCGACACCATGGCCCGCGCTGGCCAGGAGCGGCTACGAACGCGCTTCTCTCCCGTGACCTTCGAGAAGCGCACGCACGAGCTCCTCTCAGAGCTGGCGGCCGCCTGATGTGCGGCCTCTTCGGCATCGCCGTCACCGCCGACGTGAAGGTCCCCTCGTTCGACCGGAGGAAGGTCCTCGCCTCGCTGGCGGACCGCGGACCGGACGCCTCAGCCGCTCGCGAGTTCGAGGGACGAGGCATCCACGGCGTGTTGTGTCACACGCGCCTGTCCATCATCGACCCGCGCGAGCGCTCCAACCAGCCGTTCGCCGCGGACGATGGCTCACTGCTCGCTTACAACGGAGAGCTGTACAACTTCCGGGAGCTCGCAAAACCGCACGCTGGGCTGCGCACGTCCTCGGACACCGAGGTGGTCCTCCGATGCCTACAAGCCGGAGGTTGGACGGCCACCCGCGCGTTCAACGGCATGTTCGCGTTCGCCTTCTGGAACGCTGCCGCGGATGAACTTTGGCTGGCGAGAGATCCGGTCGGCATCAAGCCGCTCTACCTGGCGCCGATACCTGGAGGCCTGGCCTTCGCATCGGAGGGGCAGACGCTGCTCGCGTCCGGGCTGGTGACGCCACGCCTGAACCGACAAGCGGCCCTGCACTATCTCGAGTGGGGCTCCATCCAGGATCCACAGACGCTGGTTGAGGGCATCACCGCGCTCGCCCCGGGCGCCGTGCTCCGGCTCGGGCGAGGCGGGCACGCGGTGGTCGAGTACCCACCCTCCGCGGGCGCCCTCCCCTCTTTCGCCGGGCTCGGCGCCGAGGACGCGGCAGAGCAGCTGCTGGCGACCCTGCGCGGGGCGGTCAGACGGCAGCTCGTCGCGGACGTGCCTGTCGGCGTGTTCCTCTCGGGCGGCCTGGACTCCGGCGGCCTGGCCGCGCTCGCGGCGGAGGTGTCCAGCAAGCCCATCGTGACGATGACGGTGGGATTCCGGGACGAGCCCGAGCTTTCGGAGAACGTCATCGCCAAGCGGACGGCGGCCTGGGTGGCGTCGGACCACCGCGAGGTGCTCATCAGCAAGGAAGAGGCGGGGACGTGGCTGCTCGGCCTCCCGTCGGAGCAGGACTTTCCCAGCGTCGACGGCGCCAACACGCTCATCATCTCCCGCGCGGCTCAGCAGCTGGGCCTGCGCGTGTGCCTCTCCGGGTTGGGTGGGGACGAGCTCTTCGGCGGCTACGGCGGCTTCCGCATGTTCTCGCCATTGGTGGAGCTCATCCAGCGCCGGCCCGCGATCCCGCGCGTACTGGACGCACTGACTTCTCCTTTCCACCTGGTTCTGCCGACGAAGGTACTGAAGGCCGCGTTCGCGGTGCTGGGCGCGGCAAACTCGAGAGACCTCTACCGCTCCATCCGCTCCATCTGGACGAAGGAGCAGCTCAAATGGCTCTCGCCGTTGCCCACCCGACTGCCGGAGCCTCCGTCGCTTTCCACCATCCTCCCCTGCCGCAATGCGCTCATGCGGATGGAGATGGAAGGCTACCTGCGCAACATGCTCCTGCGCGACACCGACGCGATGAGCATGGGGTGCTCCCTTGAGGTCCGCGTACCGCTGCTGGACCGGGAGGTCATCAACCTCACCGCGTCGCTCCCGGACGCGGTCGTATCCTCCGAACCGGGCAGCAAGGATCTTCTTCGGCGCGCGCTAAGCCAGGTGCTCCCAGATTCCATCCTCGGTCTCTCCAAGCGCGGCTTCGGCCTTCCGATGGAGACATGGTTCCGCCGTTCGCTGAGGCCGCTGATCGACGTGCTCCGCGGCCCCACACACGTTGAGGCGCTGGGCTTGGTACGAAAGGGCCGCGCTGGAAGGCTCCACGCCGCGTTTCTGGCTGGCCTCCCCGGGGTCCGGTGGACGCACGTCTGGAGCCTGGCGGCCCTGGAGCACTGGCTTAGGCGAACAGGTGCACACGCAGATGCCTGACCAGGTCCGAGGCGACTGACGATGTCCCTGGCGACCAAAGCCATCCGTGGAACGGCGTGGATGGCGGGCGCCTCATATCTGGGCTTCGTCTTCAGCTTCGCCGCCACAGCCGCGCTCACCCGACTCCTTGAGCCCTCGGCCTTCGGCGCGTACGCGGTGGCCACGTCCGTGTGCGAGCTGGTGTTCATCCCGGCCGGGGTCAGCTTCGGGCAGGCGGCGATCCAGTTTCAGGGCCGCCAGCGAGAAGCGCTGGAAGACACGGTGGTCGCGATGACCACCATGCTCGCGGCGCTGCTCCTCGTGGTGTCTCTCGTGGCAGCGCCATTCCTGCGACAGGCGTTGGGAACCGTCGGAGTGCTGGTCTTCCTGACCCTGTCGCTCGCTCGCGCGCTGAACATTGTGGTGACCGCTCAGTCGGCGGCGTTTGAAGGACGCTTCCAGTACCGTTCGCTGGCGAAAGTCCGCATCCTCTCCGCGCTCGCGTCCGGCGGCTTGGCCGTGGCTATCGCCGCCTGCGGGGGCACCGTCGAAGCGCTCGTCGCGCGGGACTCCTTCGGAACGGTGGTCAACGCCGGCCTCTTCCTCTGGCTCCGCTCGCGAATGGGCGTCCCCTCAGGGGCCAGTTGGTCCACGAAGACGGCGCGCGACGTACTCAAGGTGGGGCTGGGCTGGTTCAGCATTCGAACCTTCGAGGTCCTCGTCATGCGCGCCGACCAACTCCTGCTCGCCCTGTTCGTGAGCAAGGAGCAGCTCGGGCTCTACGCAAACTCGAAGTATCTCGCGTCACTGCCAAACTCTTTCCTCGCGCCGGCAACGTCCAGCGTGGCACTTCGAACCTATTCAGCGCTTGAGGACCGACCCGCCGTGCAGCAACAGATGCATGACCTGACCCGGTACTTCTCCCTACGGGTCCTCGCCCCCGCAGCGGTGCCGCTGGTGCTGTTTCCAAAGGCGGTCCTTTGGGCGCTCTTCGGGCACAAATGGCTTGAGGCAGCTCCGCTGCTCGCTGCCTTCGTCCCATGGCTCGTTTTGATGCCACTCTTCGAGAGCACGAAGGTCCTGCTACTGGCGAGGCACCGGTACCGATTTGTTTCGATCATCCTCTTCGTTGAGCTGGCGCTGCTCGCCCTCACCATCGCTGCCTCGGTCGGTCCGCTCGGGGCAGTCTCCGGAGCGATCGGAAACAGCCTCGCCCTCGCGATTACGTTGCTGCTCGGGTATGTGGGCGCCGGGACACTCCCCACGGGTTGGGCGATCAAAGGCTGGTGGCCCCTCCCGCTAAGCACCCTGACCGCGGGCGCAATCGCCGTCTGGGTCAGCAGGACGCTGAATCTCCCGGAGGTGGGATGGTCTACATTCGCGCTCGCCGTCGCCAGCGCAGTCGTCACACTGGCCTTGATGATTTCCTGCGAGCCGCGCCAATTCCGTGAGCGCTTCGACTTCGTATTGGGGCGCGCGTTGTCAAAGAAGACGCCATGAAACTGAGCCCGGCCGCTTCGACGTACCTGGACCTGCTCCGCGGTACCGCGGCCATCGCGGTGTTTGCCGGCCATCTGCGCAGCCTGTGCTTCGTCGACTTCCAGGACGTCACCCACCGCTCCCCGGCAGTCAGCGCGCTGTACTTCGCCACGGGCTTCGGCCACCAGGCGGTGGTCGCCTTCTTCGTGCTGAGCGGCTACTTCGTAGGCGGGAGCGTTCTGCGCGCGCGCCGCCAGGGCACATTTTCGTGGTCGACGTTCGTCTCTGCGAGGATGTCACGACTGCTCATCGTCCTGTGGCCCGCCCTGGCGCTGGGCGCCGCGTGCGACCTCATCGGGATGCGGCTTCAGCCTGAGCACGCGCTGTATCTGGCAGATTCCGCGTTCGGGAATGTCGTCGCGGTACCGGTGGCGAAGCAGCTGACTGCGAACGTCGCAATTGGCAACGCGCTCTTCCTGCAAACAATTCTGACGTCAAACCTTGGATCAAATGGCGCCCTTTGGTCCCTCGCGAATGAGTTTTGGTATTACCTCGCGTTTCCTTTGGCGCTCGATGCCCTGTTACCAGGCAGACCGCTGCTCTCACGCGTACTTGCTGGGACGGCGGTCGTGGCGATCGGACTCCTCGTCGGCCGCGAGATTGTCTTGTACTTCCCGATGTGGATCTCCGGTGCGCTGCTCGCAGTCCTTCCCGAGTGGAGGTTCGGGCGAATCCCCACCCGTGTCGGCCTCCTTGCTGCCGGCGCAGCCTTGTTCGGGACACTGGCGTTGATTCGCGTCGGCCGACTGCCCTACGCACCGGACTACGTGTTGGCGCTCTGCGTGCTCCTGATGCTGGGGTTGATCGTCCACGGCACGCTGGACGCCACGGCGCCTCGCGTTCTGGCGTGGGTCGGCCCCTTTGTCGCGAAAAGTTCCTACTCGCTCTACGTCGTGCACCTCCCTGTCGTGGTTCTGCTGGTGGCAGTCACGCATTCGGCAAACCGCTGGCAGCCCTCTCTTCCGACAATTCTCGCGGCCGCCGGCATCGGGGCGACGGCCTACGCGGTGTCGCTGGCGATGTACTGGCTCTTCGAGAGACAGACGCCCGCGCTGCGCCAACACGTCGATCGTTGGCTTGGGGCCGGCGCAGCGATCAAGCCTGGAGTAGAATCTTGACGGAAGGCGGGGCGAACATGGCCGAGGGGCAGGCGCAGCGCGCGTACTACCAGCAGACGGCGGGCGAATACGATCAACACCACCTCGGCGAGGAGAGCGAGCACTACGAGGCGCTTGTCCACATCACGGGTTATGCTAGGGCCCTGAATGCCCGGTCAATCCTCGATGTAGGCGCGGGCACGGGTAGAGCCCTCTCGTTCCTCCAAGCGCAGTTGCCCGGAGACACGCGGCTCGCGGGCGTGGAACCTGTCCCGGAGCTCATCGCCGAAGCCCGCAAGAAGGGGCTGGCGGCAGACCTCATACGTGAGGGCGACGGGCGCAGACTTCCCTTTCGCGATCAGGAGTTCGACTTCGTCATTGAGACAGGAATGCTTCACCACACCCCTGAGCCTGGCCAAGTGGTGAAGGAGATGTTGCGCGTGGCACGGTTGGCGGCGTTCTTCTCCGACTCCAACCGCTTTGGGCAGGGCCGGCTGCCGGTGAAGCTGCTCAAGCTGGCGCTCTGCAAGACGCGACTCTGGCCCGCGTTCGAGTGGGTGCGAACACGAGGTCGCGGCTACATGGAGTCCGCCGGCGATGGCGTCTTCTATTCCTACAGCCTCTACGACAACCTTGATGAAATACGTGCGTCAGCGGAGCGCGTGTCGGTGATGTCGCTCGGTACGTCGGCGAGCGCGGAGAAAGGTTTGTTGAGTCCGCTGCTGAGCTCGAGCGCGGTGTTGGTGAGCGCGTTCAAAGGGCGCCCACGCATCAGTTGAGGAGTCGCTCGTCATAGCGGCGGCCGTAGGCGCGCCAGGAAAGCGCCGCCCGCGCAGCAGCGGCGAGTTCTCGCCGCTCCGACTGCGTCGAGCTCTGAGCGAGCGCCTCTTTGAGCTGCTGCGCAAAGGCCGCAGAATCTGAGGCCGGGACCACCCTCGCCAGCGAACGGTCCCCGACCAACTCAGCAAGGTCCTCGCCGCCGGTGCGGTCTGTGCAGACAAGAGGCAACCCGCAAGCGAGGGCCTGCGCCTGCACCAGCGCGAGCCCATCCTGGCGCGACGCCAACGCGAAGACATGACCCTGGGCGTAGAACTGAGGCAGGCGGGACTGGTCGACAGCGTCGTGGTGCGTGAAACCGGGGTCCGCAGGAACAGGCGCACCGGCGAGTGGTCCGACGTGCAAAAGGCGCCCCGCCCCCGCGCGACGCCAAGCCTCGACGAGGACGTCCGAACCCTTCTGATAGGACCACGCGCCGGTCGTGACGGTCGTCGGCTCCCCCATTGGGAGCGGCGACGGAACAAACAAATCAACCTGCGTGCCGTAGGGGTTTCGGAACAGCTTGTCCGGAGAGAAGCCCTGTTCCACGAAGCTCGCGACCACGTGCCGTGACGGAACGACAACCGTGTCCGCCAGCGAATAGCCTTCGAGCTCGCGGTCGACCGCCCAGGAAGGAACGGGAGGCCGGTCCGGTGAAGAACCCGGCATCTGCTCCAGGATGGCCTTCTGCGACAGGATGTGCCTGCTCCCGCGTTCGAGGAAGACGCGCGCACCGTACTTGCGCCGGACAGCGCGCAGGCTCCTGACGCTGAGCCCAGACACGCCGATGAAGAGGTCGCACTTGCCAATCAGACGCGCAGCAACCTCATCCACGGCGACGTTCAGGAGATGATTCGCCGTCGACTCGAACCGCGTCCCCATGGACGCTCTAACCGCCGCGTACGCAGGGGCAACAAACGGCAAGAGGTTGCGATGGCACGACCAGGGCAAACCGAACCGTGCCGTCCGCCACGGCGGGACCAGCGTGTAGAAGGCAACGTCGTGGCCGAGGAAGTGGAGCTCGCGCGCGAGGTCGCAGACGTGAAACCGGCCGCTCGTCAGGATGGCGATGCGCATCGATGGGTCGGCGCGGTGCGGGTCGCGGGGAAGGATGCGTTCTAAGAGGCCGTGCCTTCTTTGGTACCGTAATAGTAGCCGTAGCGGCGGTAGTAGTAGCCGTAGCGGCGGTCGGCCAGATCCAGGTCATTGAGCACCGCGCCGAAGATGCGCGCGTTGACATCGAAGAGCGCGCGGGCTGCGCGGCGGGCCAGGTCCTTGGAGGTCCGGCTCGCCTTCAGTACGAGCACAGCGCCGTCGACCTGGGTGGCGATGACGACGGCGTCCACGACGGCTCCCACCGGAGGGGAGTCGATGATGACGCGGTCATAGCCCTCCGCCATCTGCTTGAGGATTTGCGAGAAGGTCTCCGTGTGGAGCAGCTCGGCCGGGTTGGGCGGAATCGGTCCGCAGGTGACCAGGGACAGGTTCGGGACGGCGGTGGTGCGGACGACCTTCTCCAGCGTCTCCTCGCCCAGAATCAGCGAGCTCAGGCCGGACGTGTTCGGGATGTTGAACGCCCGGTGCGCGCGCGGGCGGCGCAGGTCCGCGTCCACCACCAGCACCTTGTTGCCGCTGTTGGCCATGGTGACCGCGAGGCTCACCGCCGTAATCGTCTTGCCGTCCTGAGGGCTGCTGGACGTGACCAGGATTGTCCGCAGCGGCTTCTCCGGAGACATGAACAAGAGGTTCGTCCGGATGGAGCGACAACACTCTGCGACAGCGGATTGTGGCTGACTGTGGATGACGAGGTCGTTCGTCTTCCCATCCTTCTGGCGCTCGATGGACGGGATGATTCCGAGGAAGGTGACGCCCAGCTGTTCGACCTCCTCCTGCGTGGAGATGGTGGTGTCGAGGAACTCGACGACAAACGCTAAGGCGAACCCCAGGAAGAGCCCCAGAAGAATTCCATACGTGATGTTGCGCGCGGGGTTCGGGCGCGACGGGAGCCGGTTCGGCCGGGCCATGTCCAAAATCCGCGTGTTGCTTGCCTGCAGCATGCCCGCGAGGCCCGCGTCCTTGAGGCGCTTGAGCACCAGGTCATAGAGCCGGAGGTTGTTCTCAACGGTCCGCTTGAGCTCGAGATACTCGGGCTCGTGCTGGTTGAGGCTGAAGGCTTCGGTCTTGGTCTCCTCCAGCTGCGCGGCGAGGTTCCGCTCGGTCATCAGGGTTTCGCGGTACTCGGCCTGGCTGGCGGAGAGGATGCTGTTGACCTCCTTCGAGAGGTTCTGCCGCGCCAGGTCCATCCGCTCTTCGCACGCCTGCAGCTTCGGGTGGTCCTTGAGGTAGCGCTCCCGCAGGTCCGCGCACTCATTCCGGAGCTCCGCCAGCTTCAGCTTCAGCTGGTGCACGAGCAGGCTGTTGGCGACGGGCTGGATGGTCTCCGCCAGCGCCTCCACGTCCGTCGTGCGGTGAATCTGCTCGATGGAGTCATTGCGCGCCTTGAGCTGGGCTTTGAGCGCCTTGGTCTTGCTGAGCGCGTCGTTCAGCGCCACCAGCCGCTGGCTGACCATGCTCTGCCGGTCTTCCCAGGTGGTGGAGACAATCTCGTGGGCCTTCTTGAACTCGAACAGCTTCCGCGTGCTGACGTCCGCCTTCTTCTGCAGGTCCGCGAGCTGCTCCTCCAGCCAGTCCGTCGCGTTCTGTGTGGCCGAGTACTTCACCGCCAGGTTCTCGGCGATGTAGGCCTCGGCGAACGCGTTGGCCAGCTCCGCGGCCATGTCCGGGTCTTCGTCCTCCACGCGCAGCAGGACGATGCGGGAGTCCTTCACCGGCTCAACGCGCAGGCGGCCCTGCGCCATCGAGATGGCGTCCGCCTTCTGCCGCCGGGCCTCGCGCACGACCGGGTCGGTCACCTTGTCCAGCCGGAGGAACTTGAGGTTGTCACCCAGCTTGAGCTTGTCGACGACGCGCGTGGCGACGGACCGGCTCATCAGCACCTTGTACTGGGTCTCGTAGTACTCCTTCGAGTACCAGTACGAGCCGGTGCCGGACTCGACGACCGGCGCGACCTGTTGGCTGTCCAGGACCTTGGGCGCGGAGAGGTCGATGACGATGGTGCAGGCCGCGCTGTAAATCTTCGTCGACCTCAGCGTGACGACGACGGAGACGAGGATGCTGAGCGCGAACGCCGCGGCGGCGACCCAGCGGCGGCGGACGAGCACGCGGCCATAGGCGCGCAGGTCGAAGCCCTGCTCAGGGTTGGGGGAGTTGGGCGAACCTTCGCCGGTGCGGTTGGCAGTCACGGTCATTGGTGAGGACCAGGGGGCCTGGCATTCAAAGAGGCGCGGCGGCGAGTGTAAGGAACTCCCTCGAAAAGTCGAGGCATTGAGTCCATGCTCCGCGACTCGATGGTGGAGCGTGAGCAGGCGTCAAGCCGGTTGAGCCGCGCTGCGGAAGGAGCGCTGTGGCTGCTGCTCTTCTTCTGCCCGCTCGCGTTGGGCGGCGCGCCGGTGTGGACGCTCCTGCCCTCTGCGGCGCTCGCGTGCGCAGCCCTGCTCCTGTGGAGCCTCCGCTCCCACCGCGAGCGCTCGGCCGTCGGGGTGCCGACCCTCGCCTTCGCCCTGCTCGCCGCCGCGGCGTTCTGCGCGGTGCAGCTCATCCCGCTCCCCGCCGCGCTCCTGCGCCTGCTGAGCGCTCAAGCGGCCGAGACGCGCGCCTTCACCACCGTGCCGCTGGGTCTCACTTCCAACTGGCCCCTCTCGTTCGACCCCTCTGCCACCTGGCGGGAGCTCTCCAAGCACCTCTCTTACCTCGCGGTGATGCTCGTCGCGGCGGGGGTCTCCCGCTCCCGCCGCGCGCGTGGCCGGCTGCTCGGCGCGGTGGCCCTCTCCGGCACCTTCGTGGCGACCATCGGCTTCGCGCATCTTTTGGTCGACGCGAAGACGCTCTTCGGCCTGCACGCCTTCCGGTTCTCCGCCCCACCGCTGGTGACGCCCTTCGCCAACCCCAACCACCTCGCCGGCTTCCTGCTGCTGTCCGGGACGGTGGCCTTCGGGCTCGCGCTCCGGGTGGAGCGCACCGCGCACCGGCTGCTCTGGACGCTGGCCTTCATTGCCTGCGGGTTGGGCGTCTTCCTGTCGCTCTCGCGCGGCGGCATCATCTTCTTCGTCGCCGCGCAGCTGGTGCTCGCCGCCCTTCACCTGCGACAGCGCTGGGCGAAGCGGGCGGAGGTCCCCCCGGCGGAGACCTTCGGCGCAGGGGCCTGGGCCGCTGCGGCCGTGGTCGCCGTGCTCTCGGTGGGCGCCTACGTCGCCTACGACCGCATCTCCACCGAGTTCGTCGACAGCGCCGTGGCGGAGAGAGCCGGCGGCTCCAAGCTCGACACCTGGCCGGACATCGCCAGCGCGGCGACCCGCTTCTCCATCGCCGGCATGGGGCGCGGCGCGTTTGAGCACGGCTTCTCCCGCTTCCAGGTCCGCTCGCCCGGCGCGACGGTGACGCACCCGGAGAACATCCTGCTGCAGCTCTGGAGTGAGCTGGGCACGCTGCCCGCGCTGCTGCTCCTGGGCACAGTGGGCGTGGGCCTGCTCCGGCTCCGCCGCCGGGAGCTCTCCAGCCCCGCGGACCTGGCTGCGCTCGTCGCGGTGTCGGCGCTGGCGCTGCACAACCTCTTCGACTTCAACCTCGAGTTCACCCCGTGCGCGGTCGCCGCCTGCGCGCTGGTGGGCGTGCTCTTCCGGGAGGACGCGCCCACCCGCCTCAGCTCCTGGCAAGTGCCGGCGCACGCGGCGCCCGGTGCCGCCGCGTGCCTGTGCGTGGTCGCGCTGGCCGCGCTCATCCCCGGGCATCACACGGCGGCGAGCGCCGAGGACCAGCTGGCGCAGCTGCTCGAGAAAGGCGCCAAGCCGTCGGAGGTGCGGCAGGCCGCGCTGCCGCTCATCGACCAGCACCCCGCGGACTACCTGCTCTACGAGCTCGTCGCCACCGCCTACAGCTCTCGCCTCTCCCCGGACCCTGGCGAGGCGCTGGCGTTCATCAACCGCGCGCTCTACCTGCGACCGTTGGGCGCGGACGCGCACCGCGTGGCCGCCCGGGCGCTGGGGCGGCTTCGGAAGCGCAGCCAGGCCTGTCTGGAGTACCGGCTCGCCTACGAGGTGGGCATCGACCAGTCGCGAACGCTGGCCGAAGCGGCGCGCTTCGCCAAGGGCGTGGAAGAGCTGACCCGCATCATCCCGAAGTCGATTCGCCCGGCGATGGACCTGGGGAATCTCCTCTGGGACTCGGGCCGCCCCGCGGAGGCGCACGGGGTGCTGGCGTGGGTGCTGGAGGACGGCGCGAACACCCCGGACGCCGCCGACGCGTGGGCGCTCGCCGGCACGTTTCAGGTGAACGAAGGCGCGTTCGAGAAGGGGTTGGGGTTCGCGCGCAAGGCCGGGGAGCTCAACCCCCGCCTCATCCGGGCGCCGCTGGTCGCCGCGTGGGCGTTGGCCGGGATGGGCCAGCGCGACCGGGCCATCGCGCTGCTGGAGGAGGCGCTCGCAAAGCAACCGGGCTCGGTGGAGCTGGCGCTGGGCTTGGCGGAGCAGGCGCTGACGCACGGAGACCCCAGGCGCGCTCGCGAGGTGGTCACCCGGGCCAACGCCTTCGCGACGTCGAGCAACGACCGGAGCCGGCTCCTCCACCTCGAAGGCCTCACCTTCGAGCGCGAGGAGCGTCCCTCCCGCGCGCTGCAGGCCTTTCAGCTCGCTTCGCGCCTCACGCCCGGGCACCCCTACCTGCACTACGCTACCGCCCGCGTGCTGGACTCGCTCCATCGCCCCGCGGAGGCCGCCGTTCAGGTGCGGGAAGGCATGAAGTTCGACCACGGCCCGCGCCTGCAGACAATGCGCGCGGAGCTGGCGCGGCTGGAGGCGCTGGAGGCCAAGCCCCCGGAGCTCGAGCGGCCCAGAGCGCCGACCGTGGTGGACTCGCCGTCGGAGCCGTGACGCGTGAGCCACCTCGCGCTATGACCCGCTCCTCCTCGTGACGTCCTCCGGGCATTCTCCTTTCCTGCGCACCCGCCGCGCCCTGTACGCGCTGGTGGTGGGGCTGTACGTGTTGGCGTTCCCCTACCATCCGGGGCTGCGCTCTCCGAATGAGCTGTGCCGGCTGTGGCAGACGCGCGCGCTGGTGGAGTACGGGGTCATCGACCTCAACCAGGCGCGGCAGGACTACGGCCCGGTGGGGGACCTGTCGTTTAAGGATGGGAAGTTCTATCCCTCGAAGGCGCCGCTGCTCTCCTTCGCGGCGGTGCCCCTCTACAAGGTGCTCTCCCTCTGGGGCGGCGGGTTCCGCCTGGCGGTTCCGGACGTGCCGCTGGTCTTCTGGTCGCGGCTGTTCCTGACGGTGCTGCCGACGCTGCTGTGTCTGGTCTTCCTGCGGCGCTTCCTGCGGACGTACCTGAGCGCGGTGGTGACGGACGCGGTGGTGGTCACCTACGCGCTGGGCTCGCTGGCGTTCAGCTATTCGCTGCTGTTCATGAGCCACCAGACGGACGCGGTGCTGCTCTTCGGCTGCTTCTACGCGCTGTGGCGGACGACGCAGGGCCGCTGGCGCGAGTGGGGCTACGCAGTGGCGGGGGCCTTCGCCGGCGCGACGGTGGCGGCGGAGTACACGGGGGCGCTCGGGCTGGTCGGGTTGGTGTGCTATGCGATGTACGCGCGGCTCTCTGTCCCCGGCCAGTCGATGCGCGAACGGACGCTGGGGCTGACGCGGGCCTTGGGACTCGCCACGCTGGGCGCCCTGCCCTTCGTGGGGGCGCTCGCCGCGTACCATCAGGCGGCGTTCGGCCATCCGCTGCACTCGGGCTACAAGTACCTGGCGGACGCGGGCTATCAACCCTGGCATCTGGGCGGCTTCCTCGGCATCCGGTACCCGGACCCGCGCGCCTTCGCGCTCTCCTTCTTCTCACCGTTGCGTGGGTTCTTCGCGCTGGCGCCCTTCCTCGCCCTCGCGCTCCCAGGCCTGGTCTTCCTCTGGCGGCGTCCGGGAGAGCGGGCGTTGTTCTGGCTCACCGCGGTGCTGCTCGTGGGCTACGCGTACTTCACCTCCGCGTTCTCCTACGAGTCCTGGGGGTGGACGACCGGGCCGCGCCACATGACGGGCCTGGTGCCTTTCCTCCTGCTCCCGGTCGGCCTCACAGTGGAGCGCCTCCGGGCCTCGCTGACAGGCACCGCCCGGGCGCTGCTGGGGCTCGCCGCCGGGCTGTTCGCCGCGTCCATCGTCATCACCGGCGCACTGACGATGGTCAACTACGTGCCGGATGACGTCTCCGCCGCGTTCTACGCACTCCCGGTGCAGCTGTTCCGCGCCGGGTTTACGCCCCCGAACGTCCTCAACTTCTTCGGCATCACCAACCCGGGTGCGGGCGCCGTGCTGCTCCTCGCGCTGGGCATCGCCGCGCTGGGTGTCGCAGCTCTCCTCACGCTCCCGGAGAGGCCCGTCGCCCCCGCCTGCGCCATCCTGGGCGTCGCGCTCCTCCTCGGCGTTCACGCCCTGGCCTACCGGAATGACGGCGCGGATGCGGGCGCCGTGCGCTTCCTCGAATCCGTGTGGCTCGCTCCGCCCGGGGCCAGCCTCCGGTTCTGGCCTTCCGCCCCAAACTGACGGCTCTCAGACAGGTCTACTTCCCTCGGGTACAGGTCCCGGGTAAGGCTTGCGGCATGGTGAAGCCGTTGACCCTGGCCGAGCGGGTGGAAGGCCTGGTCGCAGAGGGAAAAGTGAAGGAGGCGGTCGCGCTGCTGGTGGCGGACGCGAACGAGGTGCAGGCGTCCGGAAAGCACCTGGCGGCGCTGATGAAGTGGGAGGCCATCGCTCGCGCGCACGGGCCCTCTGGCGCGGTGATGGCCGGTATCGCCCACTGCTGCGAGCAGCTGGACATCTGGGAGGAAGCGCTCGACTTCTGGATTGCCGCGGCGACGAGGCTGCACGCCGAGGGCGCCTGGTCCGGCGCGCACGCGGCCCGCGACAAGGCGCTGGCGCTCAAGAAGCTCGGCATTGCCCGCGCCGGCGAGGCGCGCCCTCGCGCCCGCCTGGCGATGGACGTCATCGGCGAAGGTTCAGACTTCGTCCGCGACCTGCTCTGAACGCCGCTAGGCCTTGACGACCTTCTCCTTGCCGCGAGTCACCTTCTTCGTCGCGTTTCGGGTGTCAATCACCAGCTGGGCGTTGGCGACGATGGCGGCGTAGTCGACGTCGGTGTGGTCAGTGAGGATGACCACCGCGTCGTAGCGGTCCAGGCGGTCCACCTCCAGTGCGACGGACCGCATCTCGTACTTGAAGCCGTGCAGCGCCTGGATGTGCGGGACGTAGGGGTCGTAGTACTCGACGTGGGCGCCGCGCTCCTTGAAGAGGTGGATGACCCGGAGCGACGGGCTCTCGCGCATGTCGTCCACGTCCTTCTTGTACGCCGCGCCGAGGATGAGGAGCTTGGAGCCGTTCATCGGCTTGCGGTGGTGGTTGAGCGCCTCCATCGTCCGCTCCACCACGTAGTGCGGCATCTGCGTGTTCACCTCGCCGGCGAGCTCGATGAACTTGGTCTGGAACTCGAACTGGCGCGCCTTCCAGGTCAAGTAGAACGGGTCAATCGGGATGCAGTGCCCGCCCAGTCCCGGGCCCGGGTAGAAGGGCATGAACCCGAACGGCTTGGTCGACGCCGCCTGGATGACCTCCCAGACGTCGATGTTCATCCGGTCGCAGAGCATCTTGAGCTCGTTGACCAGCGCGATGTTGACGCTGCGGAAGATGTTCTCCAGCAGCTTGGTGAGCTCCGCCACGCGCGTGGAGGAGACCGCCACAGTGTCCTTCAACGCGCTGGCGTAGAGGGCCTGGGCCACCTCGAGGCAGTTGGGCGTGAACCCGCCGACAATCTTCGGGATGGTCTTGGTGTTGAAGCTCTTGTTGCCGGGGTCTTCGCGCTCCGGGCTGAAGGCGAGGTGGAAGTGCTCACCCGCCTTGAGGCCGCCGCGCTCGAGCACGGGCTTCAGGACCTCCTCCGTCGTCCCGGGATAGGTCGTGGACTCGAGGACATAGAGCTGGCCCGCCCGGACGTGCGGCGCCAGCGCCTGCGCGGTGGCGATGATGTAGCTCATGTCCGGCTCGCGAGAGTCGGTCAGCGGCGTGGGGACACAGATGATGAGGCAGTCCTGGTCCGCCGCCTTCGCGAAGTCGACCGTCGCCTGGAGCTTGCCGCTCTGGGTGACGCGCTTCAGAGGCTCCGAGCCGATGTGCTTGATGTAGCTCTCGCCGCGGCCGATGGCGTCCACCTTGCGCGCGTCGATGTCGAAGCCCATCACCGGAAAGCCGGCGTCCGCGAACGCCATCCCCAGCGGCAGCCCCACGTAGCCAAGCCCCACCACGCCGACCCGGGCTTCCCGCTTCTTTATCCGCTCCAGCAACGCAGATGCCTTCTCGGCCATGTGTTGACCCTCCCGCAGAGCCTCGCTCGACAGAGCGCATTCTGGCCCATCGCCGCCGCCGCGACAGCAAAACCAGGAGGAACCTGGTCACCAGTGCACGTTCAGGCGGATCAGTCCTCAAGGATGTGGGCGAACCAATCTCCCCCGAGTTCTTGGCCACGAAAGCTCAACCCCAAGATTCGAACCGTGTCCCTCGTCTCGTCGTATCGATAGAAGACACGAACCTTTCGTGGAAACACGATCTCGCGAAGGTCCTTCGGCAAATCGAGGTCGGAGTGCCTCGCCACCTCGGGCGGAACGCGCCCGCGAAGCGGGAACCTCGCCAAACCTCCGACCGCTCGGTGTACCTTTTCCCGCAGAGACGAGAGGCGAATCAGGAAAAGCTGGTCGACGGCCGGGCTTGCCCAGACGACCTTCGTCACCCGCGCCGCCGTCCCTTGCGTGCGCCCGCGCGCAGTCGCTTTCCCACTGCCGCATGAGAGACCGTCTCTCCTCGAGCGAACGCTCGCTCGCCCTCGTCGATCAGCAGGCGGATCTCGAGAGCCTGAAGCCGTTCTCGGTCCGCCTTCAACTCATCGAAGGTCGCCTTGTCCAAGACAACAATGTGCGTGGCCCCTCGTTGAGACACTTCCAGAGGCTCGCGCGTCTTCTTCAGATGGTCTGCCCAACGCGCGACCTTGTGCTCGAACTCAGAGATGGGAACGGATGCCATGAGTTAACTCCCCTATTAACGGAGATGTTAATGGTTGTGCCCGCGTCGCCGCAACCCTCACCGCTCCGGGCGGCGCAGGCCCAGCCTGGCCATGCGGTAGACGACGGTCCTGCGCGGCAGGCCGAGCTCCTTCGCCGCACGGGAGACGTTCCAGCGGGTGGTGGCGAGGGCCTTGAGCAGGACGTCCTTCTCCACCGCATTGAGCGAGGTACGGAAGTCGGTGCGTCCAGCCGGTCCGCGCGCGCGCTTGGTCGCGGGCGCTTCATCCTGGACGTCCGGCGGGAGGTCATCCGGGCGAATCTCGTCGCTCTCGGAGACGAGCACCGCGGCTTCAATCGCGTTGCGCAGCTGCCTCAAATTCCCCGGCCAGTCGGCCTCGGGAAGCAGCGCGCGCACCTCCTGCCCCAGGACCAGCCTCGGTCGTCCGTGGCGCTTGCGGCAGCGCGACAGAAAGTGCTCCGCCAGCGGAAGGACGTCCGCTCTCCGGTCGCGGAGCGCAGGGACGCGGAGGCTGCTCGTGAGGTGGCGCAACAGCGGCGCCTCTTCATCGGCGACCGGCCCGTCCTGCCAGGTGAGCACCCACCTCGCGCCGGGACGAGCGGTGCGCGCCGCGCCCTTCACCGCCACCGGCTGACCCGACTTGAGCAGCGACGCCTGGAGCTCCGCCGACAGGCGTTCGGCGTGGGCGATGAGCAGCGTGCCTTTGGCCGCGCGCTCCACCGCTCCGGGCCGCACCCGCCGGCCGTCGTCAGCGCCGAAGAGCTCCGCGTTCAGCTGCGCGGGCGTGAACGCTGCGGCGTCCACCTTCACGAGCGGACCCGCCCTCCCGCTCCGCTGGTGCAGCAGCGAAGCGACCAGCTCCTTGCCCACGCCCCTCTCTCCGCGCAGCAGCAGCGGCGACGGCAGCGGCGCCAGCGCGTCGAGCACGCTCACCAGCCGGACCATGACGGGGTCCACGAAGAGCGGCTCATCCACCGCACCGGCCGGGAGGTCCTCGCCGGGCGTCATCCGCGCCAGCGCCACCTCCATCAGCGCGTCCGCGTCCGACCCGTCCTCGGGGAAGAGCGCGTGGCCCACCTGCGGGCGCTCTCCACGCATGCCCTTGGGAAACCCGTCCAGCAGCCGCGCCGCCTCTCCCGCCGCCGGCTCAACCAGCACCACCTGCACCGTCTCCGCGCCAAGCTCTCCCACCACCACGCGCGCGCCCATCTCCTGCTGCCACGTGGCCAGCGCCTCGGGCCGGAAGCCGCGGGCGGAGCGGACGCGCACGAGGGCGAAGAGGACGGCACGGTGGGTGGCGCTGGCACGCTGGACCTCTTCCTCCAGGCGCTCGGCGAACTCGCGGCGGGCGCGGACGCGCGGCGCGGCGGGCGCCGGCGGCGGGGAGACGCGCTGGAGGATGAGGACGGTGTCGCCCGCGTTCAGCTGGTCGCCCACCTTCATCCGCGCGGTGCCGGAGAACTCCACCTCGTTGAGCTGGACGCCGCCGGCCTTCGGCTCGATGGAGACGTGGGCGCCGTCGCCGGTCGCTCGCACGCACAGGTGGAGCGGGGCCAGGCGGTCGTCCTCCACGCGCAGGGTGGCCTCTCTGCCGCGGCCGACCCAGACGGGTTCACCTTCGCTCAGCTCCACAAAGAAGCTGCGGCCGTGGCTCACACCCAGCAAGGTGAGGCGGGCGCGCGGGCCCGACTGTGAATCCATCACCTCACCCTACCTCCAGTGGCACTGTGCCCCGGTGGGGAAGATGTGTTGGCGGGCAAGATCGGCTCTATGTTTTGGGGCCGCCAAAGGCTGGATGAAGTTCCTGCGAGGGAGGGCGTCGGGGGACCTCGCATCGGCGGTTTAGGCTTCGCCCACACCCCGTTGCACACCTGGAGGAAGCACTCATGAAGAAGCTGGTTCTGGCTGTCGCTGTGTCCTTCGCGTTCGCAGGCGCGTCACTCGCCGGGGACGTGGCGGAGAACTGGAAGGCCAAGTGCAAGAGCTGCCACGGAGAAACCGGGAAGGGGGACACCAAGGCCGGTCAGAAGGAGAAGGTCGATGACATGTCCAAGGCCGAGTGGCAGTCCAAGTGGACGGACGACAAAATCAAGGACGTCATCGCCAATGGCTCCAAGGACAACAAGAAGATGAAGGCGTTCAAGGACAAGCTCTCCGCCGAGGAGATTGACGCCCTGACCGCTCACATCCGCACGTTCAAGAAGTAGGGCCGCGGCCGGAGCGCTTTGACGCGCTGCCCAATCTGCTGCCTCCGCCGCGCTCGCAGACGACACGGCGGAGCTGTGGAATCCAGGGGTTCAAGAGGTAGGGAAGTGGGCGCTGAATAGCCTCGGAAAGGCGGCGTCCTGGGCGGACACCTTCGGAGCCCCCCATGAAAAACCTGGTCCTCGTCGCCTTCGCTTTTCTCTCCGTCTTCGGCTTCGGCCTCGTCGTCGAGGCGCAGGCCGAGAGCCAGCCGAGCGCCCAGGCGAGCATCGGCCTCCCCGCAGCGTCCGACCTGGCGAATTCACGCCGAGGCCGCGACGCTGGCCGCGACGACGAGGAGAAGGAAGAGGATTTCCGGCTTCGTCCCCCTTCTCCCCTGGAAGTCCCGCAGTAGACAGCGTGGCGAGTTGACCTCGGGAGCGGCTCTCCTTATCTAGCCCTCCCTCGATGTCCCAACCCCAGTCCTCCCCCGCTCCCGAGCCGCCCGCGTTTGCCCGCCTGGTCGAGGGGCTGCGCAGCGGCAAGGTCTGGACGCAGGGGCTGAAGGGCGCGGCGCGGGGCTACGTGCTCTCCCGGCTGAAGGGCCCGCTCATCTGCGTCGCCGCGGATGAGGAGGCGGCGGACCAGCTGGCCTCAGACCTGGCGTTCTTCCTGGGCGGACCGGGCTCGCTGCTGGTGCCAAACGTGCTCCGGCTGCCGGGCGATGAGGTGACGCCGTGGGATGAGCTCTCTCCCGACGCGGCGGTGGTGAGCGAGCGGCTGGGTGCGCTCTACCACCTGCGCGCAGACACGCCCTTCCGCGCGCTGGTGTTGAGCATCCGGGCCCTGCACCGGCGCGTGCTCCCTCCCGCAGTGGTGACGGCGCTCTCGCGCACGTTGACGGTGGGCGAAGAGCATGACCGGGACGCGCTGGCGCGGGCGCTGGTGGCGATGGGCTACGGCTCCTCGCCGCTGGTGGAGGACCCGGGGACGTTCTCCGTGCGCGGCGACATCGTGGATGTGTTCTCCCCGCTGTACGCGAAGCCGGTGCGGATGGAGTTCTTCGGCGACACGCTGGAGTCGATGCGCGCGTTTGACCCTCAGACGCAGCGGACCATCGAGCCGATGCAGTCGCTCAAGCTCTCCCCCGCGCGTGAGCTGTTGCTGAACGACGACACGCTGCCGCTGGCGGAGGCCGCGCTCCGGGCGGCGGCGGACCGGGTGAACCTGCCCAGCAGCAAGCTGCGCGAGCGGCTGGAGCCGCTGAAGGAGCGCACCGGCGCATTCGGGCTGGAGCCGATGCTGCCGGGGTTCTTCACGGGCGGGTTGGGAACGCTCTTCGACTACCTGCCCGCGGAGCCAATCTTCTACCTGGACGACCCGGTGAGCCTGGACCGCGCCGCCAGCGAGCTCTGGGAGACCATCGACTCGACGTATGCGGACGCCGAGCAACGCGCGGACCTCACGCTGCCGCCGGAGCAGCACTACCTCACCCGCGAGGAGCTGACGCAGGCGCTTTCGCGGTACCGGCAGGTGGAGGGCGGCGGGCTGTCGCTCTCCGACACGCACGTGACGCCGGTGAGCTTCTCCTTCGGCGGGACGCAGGAGCTGCGGCAGGAGATTCTCTCCCACCACGGCGAGGACGGCGCGCTGACGCCGCTGGTGGACCGACTGTCGCGCTGGCGCGAGCAGGGCGTGGCCACCTGCGTGGCGTGCGGCTCGGCCGGGCAGGCGGACCGGGTGAAGCGGCTTTTGCTTGACCGCAACATCATGGTGAAGGTGCACGCGGAGCCGCTGTCCAGCGAGGGGTCGCTCTATGACCCGTCGGTCTTCGCGCACCTGTTCACCGGCGAAATCTCCAGCGGCTTCGTGGACACCGCGGGGCTGGCGGTGCTGTCGGACGAGGAGATTTTCGGCGCGCGGGCGCGGCGGCGGACGACCAAGGCCCGGCGCAGCGACAACGCCTTCGCCGCGGCGGCGTTCCGGGAGCTGAAGGAGGGCGACCTCGTCGTCCACAAGGACTTCGGCATCGCCCGCTACTCCGGGCTGACGAAGATGCAGGTGCAGAACATCCCGGGCGACTTCCTGGTGCTGGAGTACGCCGGGAAGGACAAGGTCTACCTGCCGGTGAGCCGGATGCGGCTCATCCAGAAGTTCAGCGGCGGAGACCCCACCAAGGTCGCGCTGGACCGGCTGGGTTCGCAGAGCTGGGAGAAGACGAAGAAGAAGGTCAAAGAGCACCTGCTCAAGATGGCGGCGGAGCTCTTGCGCCTCTACGCCGCGCGGCGCGCGCACCCCGGCCACGCGTTCTCCGCGCCGGACCGCTACTTCCGCCAGTTCGAGGCGGACTTCGAGTTCGAGGAGACGCCGGACCAGGAGAAGGCCATCCTCGACGTGCTGGCGGACATGCAGAAGCCGCAGCCGATGGACCGGCTGGTCTGCGGGGACGTGGGCTACGGGAAGACCGAAGTGGCCATGCGCGCTGCCTTCAAGGCCACGCTGGACCGCAAGCAGGTGGCGGTGCTGGTGCCGACGACGGTGCTGGCGCAGCAGCACTACCTCTCCTTCCGCAAGCGCTTCGCGGACTACCCGGTGAACATCGAGGTCGTCTCCCGGATGCGCAAGCCGCAGGAGGTGCGGGAGGCGCTGCGGCGGGCGAAGGACGGCAAGGTCGACATCCTCATCGGCACGCACAAGCTGCTGGGCAACGAGGTGGCCTTCAAGGAGCTGGGCCTTGTCGTGGTGGACGAGGAGCAGCGCTTCGGCGTGAAGCAGAAAGAGCAGCTCAAGCGGCTGCGCACGCAGGTGGACGTGCTGACGCTCACGGCCACGCCCATCCCGCGGACGCTGAACATGTCGATGTCCGGCGTGCGCGACATGAGCATCATCGCCTCGCCGCCGCAGGACCGGCGGGCCATCCGGACGTTCGTGCTCAAGTTCGACCCGCCCGCCATCCGCGAGGCCATCCTGCGCGAGGTGCAGCGCGGCGGGCAGGTGTTCTTCGTCCACAACCGCGTTCAATCCATCCGGTCGATGGAGAAGTTCCTGCGGGAGCTGGTGCCGGAGGTGACGGTGGGCGTCGCCCACGGGCAGATGGGCGAGGGGCAGCTGGAGAAGGTGATGCTGGAGTTCGTGGAGCGCAAGCACCAGCTGCTGCTCTGCACGTCCATCATCGAGAGCGGCATCGACATCTCCAGCGCGAACACGATGATTGTGAACCGCGCAGACGCGTTCGGCCTGGCCCAGCTCTACCAGCTGCGTGGGCGGGTGGGCCGGTCCAAGGAGCGCGCGTATGCGTACCTGCTCGTCCCGGCGCGGCGCGCGGTGACGAAGGACGCGCAGCGGCGGCTGGAGGTGCTGCAGGCGTTCACGGAGCTGGGCGCGGGGTTCTCCATCGCCTCCCACGACCTGGAGATCCGCGGCGCGGGGAATCTCCTCGGGCCGGACCAGTCCGGTTCCATCGCCGCCATCGGCTTTGACCTCTACTCGGAGCTGCTGGACGAGGCGGTCCACGAGCTGCGCGGGGAGCCGCTGCGGACCGAGATAGAGCCGGACGTGAACCTCCCCTTCCCCGCGCTCATCCCGGATGACTACGTGCCGGACGTGCACCAGCGGCTGGTCCTCTACAAGCGCTTCTCCTCCGCGACGTCTGCCGATGAGCTGACCGACCTGCGCGCGGAGCTGGTGGACCGCTTCGGCGACATCCCGGACGAGGTCGACAACCTCTGCGAGCTGATGCTCCTGAAAATCGACATGCGCGACCTTCAGCTGCGCACGCTGGAGGCCGGGGCCGGGAGGCTGGTGGTCATGCTCGGCGCGGAGGCGCGGTTGGATCCCCTGCGCATCGCAACGCTCGTGCAGAAGTCGAAGGGGCTCTACCGGCTGACGCCGGACATGAAGCTGGTGGCCCGGGTGGACGCGCAGCTCACCAGCCAGAACCTCATCTCGGAGGCGAAGAAGGTGCTGCGCGACCTCGGCACCTGCGCGGTGCCGGCGTAGGTGCCCGGGCGCCTGGCTCCCTGCAGCGCCCCCTCCGTTCGCGTCGAGGTTTACGCCGTCAGGCGCCCCCGCTCGCGTCGAGCGTTGCGCCGTCAGGCGCATAGTCGAGACGTCGGCAGTGCTTCCGAAGCTTGGCTCATGGGCCGCTTCGCACCTGCTCGAAGCAAAGCGGCAATATGCCGTGCGTGGGTTTGCGCCACCTCTCGACTATGCGCCTGACGGCGCAACGCTCGAGGCGAACGGGGGAGGCGAGGCGAAGAACCCTTCACGGAATGCGGGCAGCGAACTGAGGATGCGCCAGCAGCGCACGCTCGTGCTCCGGCGTGAGCACTTCGCCATGCGGCGCGCGCGCGGACGAGCGCTTCCAGCGCTCCAGCCAGCGCGCATCCAGCGGGCGTACCAGGCGCTGCGGCTCCAGCGCGGCGATGGTGGTCTCCTGCTTCGTCCCCACGCCCACCCCCGCGCCGACATAGAAGCCCGCGAGGAGCAGCGCCACGCGCGTGGGGGTGGCAGCGCTGTACGTGGCCAGCAACACCTCCTTCGCGCAGCGCTGACGCACGCGGGTGAACGCGTCCACCGTCCAGAGCTCCGGGTTGGAGGCGGGGGAGAATGGGTCGAAGAAGACGCGGTCCGCCCAAGCCGGGGCGCCGGAGAGCTGCTCAAGCGCGTCGCCTTCGCGCAGCAGCCAGCGCACGCCGTCCACCGGGCTTACGTCCCCTCGTTGCATCAGCGCGTGCGCCGCCGCCGCCCACGGCGCGAGGAAGGGAAACCCATCCGGATCGCCCAGCGCCAGGCGCAGCGGCGCAAGGTCCCGCTCCAAGCTGACCAGGGTGAGCTCCCGCCGGCGCTCCGTGCCCAGCTGCTTCGCGCACTCGAGCGCGGCGGCGGCGTTGGTCGCCGCGCCCAGGCCCACGTCGTAGATGAAGAGCGGCGAAGCGCCGGGCTGGGCCAGCGCCTGCGCCAGACCGAGCTGCTCGACATAGAGGAGGTTCGCCTCCTTCCATGGCCCGACGGAGGGATGCATCACCTCGCCCAGGCTGAGGCTGCGGACGGCCCGGGAGCCGTTGCGCAGCGTGACCAGCTCGAAGTCTCCGTCGCGCGGGGCTGAGGTCACGGCAGGACTTCTGCAAGGTCGCGGTAGAGCGCGTCGAACGTGCCGGCGAGGATGGCCTCGCGCATCCGGCGCATCAGGGTGTGGAAGTGCCGCAAGTTGTGGATGGAGAGGAAGCGCGAGCCGAGCGTGTGCTTGCCCTTCATCAGGTGCAGCAGATAGCCGCGGGTGTAGCGCGCGCAAACCATGCAGTCGCAGGTCGGGTCGAGCGGCTCATCCGAGAGGCGAAACACCTGGCGGGTGACGCGGACCAGCCCCTGGAACGTGTACGCGTAGCCCTGCTGCGCCATCTTGGTGGGGATGATGCAGTCGAACATGTCGATGCCGCGGCGCACGCCGTCCAACAGGTCCTTCGGCGTGCCGACGCCCATCAGGTAGCGCGGCTTGTGCACCGGCAAGAGCGGCGTCACCCGCTCCGTCATCGCGTCCTTCTCCTCCTTCGTCTCCCCCACCGCCAACCCGCCGATGGCGAACCCGTCGAAGTCATGCGCGGTGAGGAACGCCGCGCTCTCGTCGCGCAGGTGGGGGAACACGCCGCCCTGGACGATGGCGAAGAGCGCTTGCGTGGCAGTGGACTCAGTGAAGGACGCGCTCCACGGAGTCGCCGGGAGCGGGACGTCGCGCGCGGCCAGGCTGCGCAGCGCCCAGCGGTGGGTGCGCTCCATCGCGTCGCGGGTCTCCTTCTCCGCGGCGGTGGACTCCAGGCAGACGTCGAGCACCATCATGATTTCAGAGCCGATCGCCTGCTGCATGGCGATGCTGGTCTCCGGCGAGAGCAGCTGGCGGCTGTTGTCGTGGAAGCTGCGGAAGTGCGCGCCCTTCTCCGTAATCTCGCGGTCCGACGGGAGGGAGAAGATTTGAAATCCGCCCGAGTCGGTGAGCACCGGCCCGTCCCACTGCATGAACGAGTGGATGCCGCCGAAGCGCCGGAAGACCTCGGGGCCGGGGCGCAGCATCAAGTGGTACGTGTTGCCGAGCACCACCTTCGACCCGGTGGCCCGCACCTCCTCCATGCTCAGGTTGCGGATGTTGGCGTGGGTGGCGACGGGCATGAACACCGGCGTCTCCACCGCGCCCCTCCGGGTGTGCAGCACGCCCGCGCGGGCGCCGACGGGGTCCACTGCGGAGAGCTCGAAGCGCAACGGTGTGGTGCGCGGCTCTTCGGCGGTTACGAGCTGCAGTGCAGCGGGGCTCTTCGTCGTCACAGGCTTCAACACCCTTCACGCGCTCAACAGCGCAAGCTTGTTCTTCGCGGCCTTGCCCAGCTTGTTCTTCTTCCCGGCCAGCGTCTCCAGCAATGGCACGCAGAGGGCGCGCGCTTCGGGGACGTGCCGCTCCAGCGTCTTGTCCTTCTCCAGCTGGCCCAGCGCGGCGCGCACGTTTGGCGGCGCGTCCGCCATGCGGGCGCGGATCTCCGGGAGCGCGTCCTCGCCCAGCGCGGCCAGGACCGTGGCGTCGCGAATGCGGAGCTCGCCGAGGACCACGGCGGCCGCGATGCGCTTGTGACCCGCATCGTCATCGAGCAGGCGGAGGATTCCAGGGAGGAGGTCCATCTTCAAAGGCGCGCAGCGTACGCCAGGGCGAGGGGCCAACGCACGCCGGGGCCCTCCCAGAGCATCCCTGAGGGAGACGGGGGGCGGCTTGGCGTACGCCCTGCCCCGGCGGAGCTGGCCCGGACTCGCACCGCGGTGGAGTCGGCGGCGCGACGAGCGCAGCAGCCAGACGCAACCGTTCGTCGAGCAACCGGCCCCAAACCGCGGAAAGACGGCCTCCGCGCGCGAGTGGGTCGACGAACGGTTGCGTCTGAGCCGCCCAGCCGGGCGCTGCGGTCGACACCGCGCCGCCTCCACCGCGGGCCGAAGTCGGGCCAGCTCCGAGGGGGCACGGCGCACGCCACGCCGAACCCCGTCTTCCAAGAGCCCACTGCACTGCGCCTGTTGAGGGCGTTCCCCTCGAACGCCTCCACCCGGCCTGCGACGTGCGTGGGCCTTGCCGCCTCTCGACTACGCGCCTGCGGCGCTACGCTCCTAGAGAACGGCTCACCAGGGCCCCGCATGCACCCGTTCGCGTCGAGCGTTGCGCCGTCAGGCGCATAGTCGAGACGTCGGCAGTGCTCTCGAGGTTTGGCTCATGGGCCGCTACGCTCCGCTCGAAACAGATCGGCAAAGTGCCGTGCGTGGGTTTGCGCCACCTCTCGACTATGCGCCTGACGGCGCAACGCTCGAGGCGAGCGGGGATGGCGCCTGACTGAGAACAGCTGTTCCTCCGACGAATGGCCGGCCAGGGCCGGTTTCCCCCTCGAGGCGAGCGGGGATGGCGCCTGACTGAGAAGAGCTGTTCCTCCGCCGAAATGGCCGGCCAGGGCCGGTTTCCTCCTCGAGGCGAGCGGGGGGGCGCACTGAGCGGTCTCAGCGAGGCCTCGGCGCTTGCGGCCTTCGCCCCTCCTGTGGTCTCACCTCTCGGGTGCGTCCCCTCCTCCTCATCCTCTCCCTCTCCCTGTGCGTGTCCTGTGGCGGCCGCCGTCCGGTCGTCTCCGGTGAGTGCACGCCGGAGCGGAAGGTGTTTCCGCTCGAACCGTGGGCTCACGTGCAGGAGGGCTCGGCTGTGACCTGGGCGACGAACCCTCCGGCATCCGGGAAGCACTACCCGCGCTGGGCCCGCTATCAAATCCACGAGAACGTGGTGCCGCGCCCCTACTGGGTCCACAACCTCGAGCACGGCGCCATCGTGTTCCTCTACCACCCGGACGCGCCGGCCGAGATTGTCGCCGCGCTCAAGGAGGTCTTCGACGCGCTGCCCGCGGACTCGCAATGCGGCCACGCGCGGGCGGTGATGACCGGGGACCCGGAGCTCAGCACCGTCACGGCGGTGGTCGCCGCCACTCAGGTGCTCGAGGGCAGCTGCGTGGTGGAGCAGTCCATCGTGGACTTCGTGAAGGAGCGGCGCGGGCTGGGGCCGGAGAACGTCTGCGTGGACGGCACCTACCCCTGAGTCGGGAAGAGGACAACGAGTCACGACCTCCGACGGGCACGACACGACACGGCTACCGCTCGGGCCGGTGGTGCAACAGGGCGACCGCGTACTGGCCCGGCGGAAGCGCTTCATCCGAGCGCTGCACGTATCGCTGAGACTCATCAGCCCTCCGCCTGCTCCGGCGCGAGGAACAGCGCGCGCTCAGGTCGAACCGGAGCTACGGATAGAACGTGGTGGGCGGGAGATTCGGCCCCGCCTTCACGCTGATGCCGGACTTGAGGAACACCTCCGTGGGCGCGCCGGCGACCAGCCTCATCGCGCGTGGGGAGCGAAGGAAGACGAGGAAGTCATCGCCCTGGGCTGCGGCGTAGAACCGGACCGCGGTGACGCCCTGCTCCTTCTTCAGCGGCACGGCGATGCGCGTGTGCCCGAGCTTTCCGCCGCGGCCCGCGGCCCCGAGGTCGAGCTCTGACTGAATGACATTCCCGCCCATCGGCTGGAGCTCGATGCCGTAGACCCGGCGGCCGCCGAGGTTGTTCATCGAGGTGACCTCGCCCTCCACGTAGAGGTAGCAGTCGGACGGCCAGGCCTTGGCGAGGTTCGCGCAGGTGGCGTCCACCCGGCCCTCGCGCAGGAGCTCCCCATCCGTCAGCGCGTACACCCAGGGGTTGGCGTCCAGCACGCGCTCCAGCGGCTGCGCGGCGTCGTCGAAGGCGATGACCTCCGGAGCGAAGGTGTACGCGCCGCTGGCGTCATCCGCGAAGAGGCTGTTCGGCCCGTCGATGCGCAGGAGCGCGTGGTCCCCTTCCTTCGCGCCGGCGAACGTCGCGAGCGGCCCATCCGCGTTCTTCTTGAAGCGCGCCGCGGTGACATTGCCGCTGCCGTCGACGTCCACCTCGTACGCGGTCTCAATGCCCGTCAGCCGCGCGTTCTGCGCCATCACCTGCCGCGGATCCAGCCCCGGTGCGCCGTCCTGGTGCGTGTACACGACGGTGTAGCGGAAGCCGGTGGCCGTCTTGGTGCCGGCGAGCAGCACGGGCAGGTCGTTGTAGTTGGACTCCGCCTTGCCCAGCAGCACCGGCGCGTAGCGCGCGAGCGCCTGGTCCGTATGCGCCACGAGGGACGCGGCGGTGATTTTCAGCCCGGCAGTTGTCTCCGAGCGGGTGAGCGACTGCACAACCTCGACCTTGAGCGTGTGCTGCCCGGCGTTCATCTTCCCGAAAGCCACGCCCGTGCTGAACGCAGTCTCGCCCGTCACCCAGAACAGCTCCCGGGTGAGGCGCCCGTTCATCGTGATGCGGATGCCAATGGCCTCAGCGCCCTTCTTGCCCCACTGCGCACCGGTCGCCGAGCCCTCCAGCTTGAGGACCACCTCGCCGGTGGTCTCCAGGGTGATGTACCCTTCTTTGTTCTCTCCGACCGCCAGCTCGAGCGGCGCGAAAGGGGGCGGAGGCGGTGGCTCCTCCTTCTTTCCACAGCCAGGGAGCGTGAGGGCTGCGAGGAGGGCCGCGGTGAGCAGGGTACGCATGTCGACATCCCGGAAATGAGGGAGGCCGGTGGATAGCACGAGCCGCCGCCGGAATGCTCGCCCGGGCCTGGCCGGGTGACGCGGGGATGCGCTCCCCTCTATGCGCGCGACAAGCCCGAGCGTAAGGCGCGTGGGCTCGCGTAGAGTCCGCGCTCAACGTGGCCACCCTCTTCAAGCCGGACCTGCTGTGGTGGGAAGGGAGGTTCCGGGACGACCTCGCGCTCGCCGTCTCCGATGACGGCCTGGTGCAGGACCTGGTCCGCGGCGCCCTCCCCGGCCTGCCCGTCCGACTCCAGCACCGCGCAATGCTCCCTGGGTTGGTCAACGGCCACTCCCATGCGTTCCAGCGGCTGCTTCGAGGCAGGACGGAGCTGGTCGCCAGCGGCGCGGGCGGGGATGACTTCTGGAGCTGGCGGGAGCTGATGTACCAGGCCGCCGGAGCGCTGGAGCCGGAGGAGCTCTACACCGCGTCGCGCCAGGCCTTCCTCGAGATGGCGCTGGCAGGCATCACCACGGTGGGCGAGTTCCACTACCTCCACCACGCGCCCGACGGGCAAGCGTACGAAGAGCCGAACGAGCTGGCGCACCAGGTAATCCGCGCCGCCCGCGACGTGGGGCTGCGCATCTGTCTGCTGCGCGTGGCCTACGCGAGGGCCGGCTTCGAGGTCCCGGAGAACCCGCGCCAGCGCCGCTTCGTGGACATCTCCCCGGATGAAGTGCTGGTCGCGGTGGACCGACTGGCGGGGCAAGTCACGGCCGACCCGCTGGTGACGGTGGGCCTGGCGCCGCACAGCGTGCGCGCGCTCTCCCGCGGTTGGCTGGAGCGCTTCGCGAAGGCGCCCGCTGCGATGCCGGTGCACATGCACGTGGCCGAGCAACCGCGCGAAGTAGAGCGCTGTCTGGCGGAGCACGGGCGGCGGCCGGTGGAGCTCCTCTCCGACGTGGGGCTGCTCTCCGCGCGCTTCACCGCGGTGCACGGGATTCACCTCTCCGAGGCCGAGGTCGCGCTGCTGGGCCAGACGGGCGCGACGGTCTGCGCGTGTCCGACGACGGAGCAGAACCTGGGCGATGGCGTGGTCCCCGCGGACGCGCTCATCGCGGGCGGCGTGGCGCTCTCACTTGGGTCCGACAGCCAGGCGACGATTCACCTCCTCGAGGAGGCGCGCGCGCTGGAGGGGAACCTGAGGTTGGTGCGAGGGCGGCGGGCGGTGCTCGACCCGGGCGGCGGGCGGGTGGATGGGTTGGCCGAGCGGCTCTTCCGCGCTGCCACCGACGGCGGCGCGCACAGCCTGGGCCTGAAGGTGGGCACGCTGGCCCCTGGGACGCCCGCGGACTTCTTCACCGTGGACCTGCGCCATCCGTGCATCGCGGGCGCGGACCCCTCCTCGCTGCTCTCCTCCATCGTGTTTGGCGCGGAGAAGAGCGCCATCCGCGAGGTCGCCGTGCAAGGCCGGCTGGTGGTTCAGGGCGGACAGCATCCCCTCACTTCCGAGAGCTTCACGGCGTTCGCCGCGCTCTCAAAGAGGCTCTTCTCGTGACCGACCGCGACGCACCGCTGGAGACGACGTTGAGGGAGCTGGTGGCCATCGACTCCACGTCGACGCGCACCAACCTGCCGATGATGCAGTACCTGGAGCCCCGCCTCACGCGCGCGGGCTTCGACGTGCAGCGCCACCGGTACGTGGATGAAGCCGGGGTGGAGAAGGTGAACCTGCTGGCCGTGCGCGGCGGCGGCTCGGGCGCGACGCCGGAGCTGGCGCTGGTCGGGCACAGCGACTGCGTCCCGTTCGATTCGGCGTGGAAGGAGGCGCTGATGTTGACCGAGCGTGAGGGGACGCTCGTCGGCCGCGGCGCGTGCGACACGAAGGCGTACATCGCCTGCGCGCTCACCGCCGTGGAGCGGCAGCCCGCGTCGTCGCAGAAGAAGCCGCTGCTGGTCCTGTTCACCGCGGACGAGGAGCTGGGCTGCTACGGGGCGAAGAAGCTGGTGGAGGCGAACCTCGGGCGCGCGAAGCACGCCATCGTCGGGGAGCCCACCTCGCTCACGCCCATCCGCGCCAACAAGGGCTACTGCCTCGCCGAGGTGGAGGTGCGCGGGAAGGAAGGCCACTCCGCGTATCCGGAGACCGGGGCCTCCGCCATCTTCCGCGCGTCGCGGCTGCTCGCGAAGCTGGAGGCATACGCCGTCGGTCCGCTGCGGATTGACGCCGACCCCCAGTTCCAGCCGCCGTACACGACGGTCAACGTCGGCACCATTTCTGGAGGACGAGCGAAGAACATCCTCCCCGGCAGCTGCCGCTTCGTCCTCGAGTGGCGTCCCATCCCGCGGCAGGACGTGCGCCGTGTGTCGCAAGCGTTGGATGAGATTGTCGCAGAGCTGCGCGCCGCGGAGCCCACGTACGACGTGGAGGTGAAGCTCCTGCGCGGCGACCGCGGCGTGGAGACCTCACCGGACGCGCGCGTCGTGCGGTTTCTGGAGAAGGAGAGCGGCAACGCGTCCGCCACCGTGGCGTTCGGCACCGAAGCGCCGCAGCTCACCGCGCTGGGCGCTGAAGCCGTCGTCTTCGGCCCCGGGGATATCCGAGTGGCGCATCAGACCGGCGAGTTCGTGCCGATTCGAGAGCTGCTTCAGGCCGAGCAAATCCTCGAGCGCGCCATCCGCCACTTCTGCTGCGACGCGTAGACTCAGGCGACCGTCGAACGTCGGGTATGCGAGATGGCCTCTCTCAACGCCGCCACCAGTTGAATCGCCGCCTGGTGGTCCGTGCTCTTGAAAATCTGAACCTCGCCGTGGGCACCGCGCAGGACGACGCAATACTTCGCCTTGGCGGTCAGGACAGCAAAGCCGGCCCCCAGGATGAACGTCACCGGGAAGCTGACGACCCACACGTAGGCACCGAGCATGACCTTGTTCAAAGCAATCGCCGCCGGGATGCCCACCACGCCTAGCGTCAGCAGCGTGAGGGCCGCGACGAATCTCGGCCCTCTTGATTCGGCTTCGATGCTGGCGATCCGGCTCAGATGGTACGAGTGACCGTTGACCGTCAAAGCTTGGGTGGAGATGCAGATGCTCTCGGCGTCGAGCACGCCCACCGCCCATGAGCGCTCGACCCGCGCTGGCGACTCCAGCGGCTTGAGCCGGCTTGGAGCCCTTCCTCCTGCCCTGATGAGGGCGCCGAGCAGCACCAGGCTGGCCGCCGTGAGGGCGCCGACCGCCGGAAACGAGAGCGTCTGTCCCACGCGGTGATGGAGGCCCGCCGACAGAGGCACGCCCCAGAGCATCAGCATGTGCCCCACGTAGAACGTCAAGGCGTGCGCGCTCAGCACGGCGAACACTTTCAGCGCCGGTGTCCAGCGCGTTATGCAGCGCGCAAAGACAGCCACCACGAGGCAAGCGATGGCGAGCCGCTGGAGGATGAGCGGCAGGGCCGTCCCGCGCAGCCCGCCGCCAAACCAGGCGTGGCCGGCGGGGAGGAGCGCTGCCCCCGCGCAAAACAGGATGACCGAGAGCACGGCCGTCCACTTCGCGATGACCAGAGCAGGCGCGCCACGGAGCCACGCCACTGTTCCGATACACGCCCCGAAGAAGAAGTACCCCACCCACGGAAACAGGGGGAACCCGCCGGCGAAGGAGCCGGCGAACAGCGCGCCTCGGAGCACGGAAGGGAGCGGCGCCGCCCAGGCCTGCACGGCGGGCGCTGCCACTGACGAAAGCGCTGCCACCACCAGGGACAGGCCGCTGAAGACCGCGGGCGTGGGGGAGACTCGAAGGAGCGCCAGCCCCAGGACCAACGCGACGGCGATGCAGTGCAGGACGCCAAAGGTGAAGAATGGAGCCCACACGTCCGAACGGGCAGCGAACGGAAACCCTTCCGCCCACCAGGGCAGTGTGAGCGCGCTGCCCCACAAGGCAAGGACACCGGCGCGGCGGAGGCGGGCCTTCACGCTGGCGGTCAGGCGCTTGTGTTCTTGAAACCTCGGCAAGGTGGCCAGCGAGAACGCCCAGCCGGAGACGAGGAGGAAGAGGGGGGCGGTGATTCCGCGAACGTGCCGATACACCTGACCGAAGTCGCTCTCCCACTCCGAGGGCCGGACCAACGCATCCGTGAAGTGAGCGAAGACCATCAGGACGATGGCCGCGAACCGTGCGACATCCAGGCACGCAAGGCGCGACGGTCGACCAGACTCCTCGAGCTCAGCCCCCATCGCCGCTCCCCAGGTTTGGAGTCGCACGGGCGGTACGCAATGAGCGCACCAGCGCCTTCGCGCCTCGAGGCCTTCAGCCCTCGAGGTCTGAGGGAGGCAAAATGCAATGGCGCCGTTGCAGAACGCAACGACTCAGCCGGGACCTCGCCAACTGCAGGGCTGGTATGGCGGTTGCTCAACCGCCCACGGTGTTCGCCTCAGCCTTGAGCTACGAGCTGTTCTTCGACATCCGTGAGCAACCTCTGGAGTGGTGGTTGCCCGCGGCGTCCCTTCTGCTGCTGACCGTTCTGGGCTTGCTGTACTGGGCACGCCGCAAGGCGCGCTGGCTCATCCACGGCCGGGCCTGGCTGGAGAACGGCAGAGCGTCGCTGCTGCTCGGCCTCCTGTTCATCTGGAGCACGGTCAACACCCTGATGGTCGTTTCTCCTCGACACGCCGCTCGGAAAGCCCTGGCGAACGGCCTGAGTCCGGTTGCTGAGGGATGCGTGGAGGACTTCAGATCAACTGAGAGCTACGGCATTCGGTTCGAGGACTTCAACGTCGCTGGGGTGCACTTCGCTTACTCCGAGCTGGACCTCACGCCGGGCTTCAATGGCAAGGGTTCGCGCAGACGCCCCATCCAAGCGGGCCAGCAGGTGCGCATCCACTACGGCCTGATTGCGGAGAAGCCGACCATCCTTCGGCTCGAGGTCAACTCGGGGCCGTGCTCTGCGGCCACGAACGAATCCGAAGATGAGCGGCGGCAGGGACGCCGGGCCCGATAGAGTGGCGCGCTGCCCGGCGATGACACGCTCCCTCTCGCTCACCCTGTTCCTCCTGCTCCTGGCGACTGTTGGGGTCGCGATCGGCGTCGCGTGGCTGATCAGCAAGGACCAGGCGGCCCTGGTGGATCAGTTCGCCCGAGAGCGACGGGCTCAGCTCCTGGAAGCCACGCACACGGTGGAGGAGTCGCTGGACGAGATCGCCGATGACCTCCGCCTGGCGACCGAGCTCATCTCCCAACCCGGTTCGCCGGATGACCACCGGCGCGAGCTCCGGGCACTCCTGGAGGCGGTTGGCCAATACAAGGCCATTGCCTTTTATGCGCCGGATGGAACGGAGCAGGTCCGCCTTGTCGACCGCAGGGCGCCGACGGTGTTTGACGACACGACCTTGCTCGAGCGCCTCCGGACGACCGGGCGTGAAGCGCTGCGACAGAGCGAAGAGGCGATCGTCATCTCGCCTCCTCTTGGCTCCAGCAGCTCCGGCTGGGTTCGCGCCTTCGCCAGGGCTCTGCCCACTGATGAGGACAGCGCAGGCGGCGCCATCGCCGTCCTTGTCGACACGGAGTCTTCCTTCGCATCTCTGCGGCTGCTGACCGCAGATCCCGACACGAAGATGCTTGTGATTGGCTCAAACGGCGCGGCGATGCCGATGAGCGACGCGCGGCTGGTCCGGTCGTATCTGAACGTTGAAGACCCGCGTCACTCCCTCCCGCAGTTCGCAGACATCGTCCGCCGCATGCGTGCATCCGAGGAGGGGAACGTTCGACTCGATGACGCCGAAGCCACCCAGCTGGGACTTGGAGATGCGGACGCGGTGGCAACCTTCGCCCCCATCCAGGTCAAGGGTGGCGGCGATTGGCACGTCGTTGTTCTCACCTCGACTCGAATCCTTCGCACGCAGCAACACACCCTGATTGTTCGGATGTCTCTGGCCGCTGTCCTGGTCGTGTTGTTCCTGACAGCGTTTGCCATCCACGTGCTGATCGCCAACCGGCGTGCCGCTGAGCTGCGCGCAACGCAACACCATGCGACGCGCCTGGCCCAGCTGCACGAGAAGCTGGTTCAAGCCGAGAAGCTGGCAACGGTCGGTGTGCTCGCCGCCGGCATCGCGCACGAGATTGGCACGCCTCTCGGCGTCGTCCGGGGGCACGCGGAGTACATCCTCGGGAAGTTAGGACCGAGGGAGACCCTGGCGCCCGGCCTGCGGACCATCATCGAACAGATAGACCGCGTCTGCCGCACCCTGCGCCAGCTGCTGGACTTCTCCCGGCCGCAGGCGGCGCATGTTCGCGCCACAGACCTTCGCAACCACATTCAGGGTCTACGCCAGCTTCTCGGCGTGGAGGCACAGCGCAAGGGATTGACGCTGCAATGGGAGCTGCCGGAGAAACTGCCGCTGCTCGCAGCAGATCCAGATCAGCTCGAACAGGTGCTCGTGAACCTCGCCCTCAACGCCATTGATGCCTGCCCCGAGCAGGGACTCGTTCAGATTCGCGCCAGCGCTTCACAGCTGACGGAGGGCGAGGAGGTTGAAATCTCCGTCGAGGACAACGGATGCGGGATAGCGGCTGAACACCTCCACCAGGTGTTCGACCCCTTCTTCACGACGAAGAAGCGTGGCCAGGGAACGGGATTGGGCCTTACCGTGGTTGCACAGATTGTCCGCAGTCACGGCGGACGGGTAGAGCTCACCAGCGACGTAGGCAACGGAACATGCGTCCGCGTGTCGTGGCCATCCGCCGGAGCACCTCTGAGTTGATGGAGCGTGGAGATGTCATCAAGGGAAAGAATCCTCGTCATCGACGACCACGTCGAGATGGGCAACATGCTCAGGGACCCGCTGACGGATGCCGGCTACAAGGTCGACATCGCCACGGGGGGTGAGGACGCCATCCGACAGCTGCGCGAGCGCGTCTATGACGCGGTCCTGAGTGATCTCCGGATGAAGAACGTGGATGGGCTGGACGTGCTCGCAGCGGCCCACAAGCTTGACCCACAGCTGCCCGTGCTGTTGATGACTGCCTTTGGAAACATCGACAGCGCCGTCGAAGCGATGAGGCGAGGGGCCTACCACTACTTCACCAAGCCGTTTCGGCTGGACGAGGTCATCCTCTACCTCGGCCGCGCACTGCAAGAGCGGAGGCTGCGGGGCGAACATCTTGCCCTCCGGCAGCAGGCGGGGCTGACCGGTGGGGCGCAGCGGCTGGTCGGGAGCGGTCCATCAATGCGGCAGCTGCGCGAGCGCATTCAACGGGTGGCCGACTCGGGTGCACCCGTCCTCATCCGGGGAGAGAGTGGCACCGGGAAGGAGCTGGTGGCTCGTGCGCTCCATGCGGATGGTAGGCGGGCGGAGGGGCCTTTCATCGCCGTGAACTGCACCGCGCTCCCGCATGCGCTGCTCGAGAGCGAGCTCTTCGGCCACGTGAAGGGCGCCTTCACGGGCGCCACCACGGCACGCCGCGGCCTCTTCGTCGAGGCGGACCGCGGGACGCTGTTCCTGGACGAGATTGGGGACATGCCGCTGGACCTGCAGGTCAAGCTGCTGAGGGTGCTGGATGACGGCGAGGTCCGAGCGGTGGGCGCGGACGGGGCACGCAGCGTGGACGTGCGCGTGCTCGCCGCCACGCACCAGGACCTCGAAGCCCGGGTCAACGAGAAGCGGTTTCGGACAGACCTCTTCTTCCGCCTCAACGTCGTCGTCGTGCGTGTCCCACCTTTGCGTGAGCACCGTGAGGACGTGCCGGCGCTCGTCGAGGCGCTCATCTCCCGCGCTCGCCAACGCAATCCGCACTCTCCTGTCTTGAGCTTCGACCCGGAGGTCTTGAAGGAGCTCGCCCAGCACTCGTGGCCGGGAAATGTCCGGGAGTTGGAGAACCTGGTCGAACGGTTGGTCCTGCTTGGCACGAAGCAGGTCATCGACCTCTCCACCTTCCTTCAGGAGTCTCCGACCGCCACCGCGCCGGCTCCACCGTCAGACGGCCAGCGGCAGGAGGTCGTCCCCCTGCGCCAGGTCGAGAGCGAATACATCGCCTGGGCGGTGGCGCGTTGCGGCGGGAACAAGACAAAGGCCGCGGAGCTCCTGGGAATTGACGTTTCGACCATCCACCGCCGTGAGCGGTCGGAGGGGAGCTCGCAACGGTAACCGTAGGATTTTGGCCGGCGACGGCGTCCAATCCAGCAAATGCCGCACGCTCTCGAGACAGGCGAGACGGTTGACGACCCGCTCGCCGCGGTCGCGGAGGCTGCCTCGCGCGGGGACGCGGCCGCCTTCGAGCGGATTGTCGCGGCCACGCAGGACGAGCTCTATCGGCTGGTGGCTCGCGTCACCACAGACCTGGAGCTGACCGAGGAGGTGCTGCAGGACGGCTTCCTGCGCGCCTTCGCGGCGCTTCGGCGGGGTGAGTTCAGCGGGAAGAGCCGCCTGCGCACCTGGCTCTATCGGATTTTCCTCAACCTGAGCCTCGACGCGCGCCGCGGACGGCTGCGCACCCAGGCTCGCGAGGCGCAGTGGCGGCCGCCGGAGCCGGACTCGCTCTCCCGAATTGAGGCGCGCGTGCAGCTGCGAGAGCTGGCGCGATGGCTGGAGGCGCTGCCAGCGGAGCAGTGCGCGGTGCTGGTGCTCAAGGAGGTCGAGGGTCGGCGCACGGCGGAGATCGCGGAGATCCTGGAGTGTACGGTCGGCAGCGTGGAGCAGCGCCTGGTCCGCGCCCGCGCTGCGCTCCGGAAGAGGGCGTCCGATGAGTGACTGGAACCACGACCTGGAGAAGATCAAGAGCGCGACCGACACGCTGACCGCGCCGGAGCGGACGAAGGAGCGCCTCTCGAAGGCGCTGCGCGCCGCAGCGGCGCTCCCCGTCGCGGTGAGGGTGGATGCGCCGCGCCCGGCCCTCAAGCTCATCAAGGCCGCTGCGGGCGTGGTCGGCAGCAGCGTGCTCATCGCGGTGGCCGTCTATCTGCTGAGCCCCGACGACCCGCCTCGTCCTGTTGAGCCGCCGCTCCCTGCCCCTGTCGCCAAGCCTCAACCACCGGCTGCGCCACTCGTGACGCCCGAGCCGATCCGTCCGCGCGCCCCAACTCCCGTACCGACCGCCCTCCCGAAGGCACCTCCGGAGGCTCTGACGGCTGCCGGTGTGAAAGGACCACCGCTCATCCACCCATGGCCGGTCGAAGGCACGTTCGACCCTTGGGGCAACCCGCTGCTGCTCTGTTCGAACATCGCAGGCAGCCGAGGCGAGATTCTCCGCTGGGAGGACGGCGCGTGGCGAAGGCTCGGACGCCCTCTGCCCCACGCGGTGGGGGGAATGGCGCTCGCGACGGATGGCCTCGGACAACCGGCCGTGACCCTGTGGCAAAACAAGCCGGGCCTGGCCGGCCTCGGGCTCTACCTTCATCGATGGGTTGGCTCCGAATGGACGGCCATCAGCGAGCCAGTCCCGGGGACGGAGGTCAACGCGCTCCGCGTGCCCTTCACACTCTCCTCACGGTTCGGCCCACTCGTGGGCCTCCGAGTGCGTGCCTCCCCTCAACTGCTCGAGTGGTCGGAGAACGCTTGGCGACCGCTGGGTGAGCCCAAGTCTCCAATCACCGCACCGAATGGCATCGCCGCCGTCGATGTCGCGGTCGACCGCGCTGGACAGCCGTGGGTGTCGCTCTTTGCGTCCGGAAACGGGGGAGGACAGGTCGTCCTCTACCGCTGGAGGCAAAACAAATGGATGGCCGTCGGCGAGCCCCTGCCCGTCCAGCACCGAGCCGACGCGCGGTTCGTCGTGGACCGCGAGGACCGCCCCATCGTCGCCGCTTGGGAGCAGCCCGCCGACCCCGTCCACAGTGGCCGCGTCCTTCGTGTGCACCGCCAGGACGGCAAGCGCTGGAGCGTCTTGGGCGACGCCCTCGCTCGCACCCCAAGCGGAACGAGGGGCGGCTTCCTGCTCGGGCTGGATTCCGCCGGACATCCGTTGATCGGCCTGACGGACAAGAGGGGACCGGGTGTCAGCGTCTCCGTCTTCGTGTGGAGCGACGACCGGTGGCAGCGCGTCCCGGACGTGGACCCGGCGAAGCTGGCGTGCTCGCTGCGCGCTCCCCCAGGACCCATGGGTCCGTGACACACGCCGCGGCAGGCATGTCAGGGGGCAAAGGCGCTTCCTCGACGACGGCCGGACCCATGGGTCCGTGACACGCGCGTCGCGGAAGGTATGTCAGGGGGCAAAGGCGCTTCCTCGACGACGGCCGGCTCCTCCTCGAGAACAACCGGTCCGAGCGAGAGCTGCGACGCATCCAGTCGGTCGCAAGGCGTGACTCTTCGTGGGGAGTGATGACCACGCTCAGAGCGCCGACACATCTTCAGCCTCATCGTCAACGCTCGGCCTGCCTGGACCCCGAGGCGTACCTGCGCGACCTCATCCGCGTCGTCCCTCACTGGCCGCGCGAGTACCACCTCAAGCTCTCCTTAATAATAGGCTGCGACTCGCGCTCGACTGGTCCCGGCCGAGGTCGGCGGCCTCATCGTGCCGGCGCCGCTAACCGCGGCGACCGAACAGAAGTTGGCTGCGGGCAGAGCTCGCGCGGCCGTCTTCTGCCCGTCCCGGTCACGCTGCCCAGATGGGGCTCGTGCAGCGGATACGATCCAGAGCAACTGGACAACACCAACAGATGCCACATAGTCGACAATCGATGGAACTCAAGAACTATATTCATTTCATGTTAACTACGATTAATCTCCGCCGCCGCTTGACATTTGTCGAGCGGCTCAAAGCGTCGTGTAACCAATGAAAAGGACCAACCCAATGAGACGCATTTCTCTCCGCACAGCGTTGGCCGCACTCGCCGTCATGCTTCCGCTGAACGTCCAAGCGGAGGTCTGTAGATCCACTCCCCCACCGGACACCTACACTTGTTACTACTGGCCACCGGGGCCATTCGGCGGAGCATTGCAGTGCAATATTTACAGCAACGGCAGTGTCGATTGCTGCCAAGAATGGGGTTACAGCGCCTATTGGGCTGCGGGCTGCCTCGCAGTCTAGCCAGGCGTTAATCCACTCTATGTGAGAGGCGCGGGTCTGTGTTCAATGATGAACACAGACCCGCGCATTCGAGAATCCCATGAAACAACACCGCGGCTACCAAACCATCACCGCTCTTCTGTTATCGCTAGCGTGCCAGAGCCAACCTACGACCGCGCCTTCGGTGAAGCCAGCGAAAGAGGATTGGGCCAACATACCGATATTGAAGCGTCTCACTGATCCTCTTCGTGGCGACTTCATGCAAGCGACGGTACATGATGTGAGCTTCCGAAAGACGTTTCACTACAACTGCATCCGCGACCGGAGAGCGCCACCTCCCGATGCGGACAGAGCAGTGTTCATTCTATCCGTAGAAACTGTTCGGTCCGATCGAGCGAGGATTGTCGACGTCTCCACTGCCAGCACGGGAGTCGCACCCAAGGAGCTCAGTGATTGCTTCAAGGACCTCATCCGCGGACTAGAGTTCAACGTGAGCGTCCCTGTCGACGTTGGCGCCAGATATCGAACGGAATTCCCCGTCTTGCTGTGATCTCCTCTCCGGAGAAGGACACATTGGATGAAATGGCTCCGAATCGCCGCGATAACGGCCATCCTGTTCATTGTTGCGAGCGCTATCTACTTCTACACCATTCGTCCTGACGAATTGTCTGTCGCACCTTCCGGAGCCACAACCCAGGGATGGAAGCCGTTCGCGCCAGTTCGTCAATCGACTGGACAGCAGAACGATAAAAGTCTCAACGATACGCCTGCCAACTCAGATGTCGGGAAATCGGCGAGCGGTCATTTCGAGATCCGCGTCTTCGCGGAGAACCAGCCTCAAGCTGGTGCGACTGTCGCGCTATACATGTCCGCTGACGAAGGCGGTCCAGAGTGGATTGCCGGCTCGGCAGGAGTAACCGATCAACTGGGTAACGTGCGGCTCGCGGCGGCCCCCGGGCCTTATCTCCTAGCCGTACACAGCGATGGCTGGCCGGCGTACCGACGTAATGTGGTTCGCCGACAAGGAGAGAGCACAACCCGTGAGGAGGTTCATCTTGTTGGTGGGTCCACTATTAGTGGATTCGTAAAGGCGAAAAAACAGGGTGAGCCAATTCCGATGGCGGAAGTGAACCTTATCCCCGTCGTCGAAAACTCGAGCAACACCGCACCGCCTGATGAGCGCATTACGACCCAAACCGACTCTCGAGGGGCATTTCATTTCGACGCGATAGCCACCGGAACTTACTCTCTAATCGCAGAAGCCCCCGGACACCAAAGATCGTCGCTGCGTAGACTCATAGTCCCTTCAACTCAACCGATAGAACTCCTCCTCGGTGGGGCGAGCTACATCGAGGGCGTCGTCCGAGGTCGCGATAACCAACCTGTAGACCAGGCCTCAGTCAGCGCAGTGGGCGTTCGCGGACTGTGGACAGCGACAACTGGACCCTCCGGCACATTCTCTCTGGAGGTTGAGCCGGGAATGCTTCTGATCTCAGCGCGGAAAGACTCTCTTGTCACCGCTGCACTCAAGCCGGTAGTTGTTGGTGTTGAATCAACCGTTCAAGGCATCGTGCTCGCTCTCGGACTAGGCGCCAAGCTGGAAGGCCGCGTTCGCGATCAACAGACACACGCCCCAATAGCAGACGCACAGCTCGTACTTCGTTCCACAGGACTGAGCCACGACTTGGAGCGAACCACCACAGATGTAGCCGGACGTTTTTCCTTCCACCAACTTCCCGCAGGTGGATACGACCTGACATGTCTTGTACCGAGTCACCGGAAGCGCTCGATCGGCGGAATAACAGTTTCCGAAGGACAGACCTTCACACTCGATGTCGCAATGTCTCGGGGAGGCTCAATCAAAGGCCGAGTTGTTGGCAACAACATGCAGGGACTTCATGGGGCCTTGATTGAAGCGGGTCCAAATTACCAGTCACCAACGGCATTTACCCGAACCAATGCTGCTGGAGAATTCGTGATCGAAGGCCAATCGCCCGGACAAACCCTCATAAAGGCGAGGCAGAATAGCGCAGCGGCTGTGAGGGTAGTAGCGGTCGCTGACGGCAAGACAACCGAAATAGGTGATCTTGTGCTTGGGGTGGAGGGCCGAATCAACGGCTTTGTCCGTCATAAATCCGATTCAAAGGCGGTGGCTGGCGCAACAGTAACAGCGGTTCGTTCAGGTCAGAACGCCGAGAAGGTTGGCGCCGTCACTACGGGACCGGATGGCTCCTTCTCCCTCGCACTGGTTCCAGACAAGTACGTGCTCTCAGCTTATTTTCCTGAACCCCACGCATCTGGACAGTCAACAACCATCGAGGTCAGCGCTGGCCAGTCCACGTCAACAGAGATTTCGCTTGAGACCAAGGAGATTCGCCTTCGCGGGAGTGTGCTCGAGGCCGAAGGAGCACCATCTCCAAAGGCGATCGTTCGATTCACAATACCAGGGCAGCCCGCCTCCTCCCTGGTTACCGCCGATAACGACGGGCGATTCGCAATCGCCTATCCCACTTGGAATCCTGGTTCGATGACACTTGTCGCGCAGAATGGCGGGAGAACAGCCCAGCGCGAGGTCGACGCTTCCGCCGGGGACGTAACACTGACGCTTCAACCGGCGGCCACGATTTCTGTTCGAGTCCGCCTCAGCGGCGAGGTCCCTTCAAACGGGTTCATTGTTAGGACCATGGTTCAATCTGAACGACGAATGGCGACCGTCCGTCCCACCGAGCGGCGCTTCCCGCAGCCTTCCTTCGAAATTGTGGACTGCGAGCCTGGCCCAACAGAGGTGGCAGTGCGGACCGAAGATGGCAGAACCGGTTCGACGACACTCAGCGTTCGTAGCGGGGAGACGAACACGGTCGAAGTCCAGCTTACTGGCGAGGCGAGCATCGCCGGAAGATTCGTCGATTCTGCTACCAAGAAGCCGATCGCAGACGTAGGCGCCACCCTGGGCGGCCCGTGGGCCCGCTCCGACGCAGACGGGCGCTGGCAGATACAAAACGTCGTCCCAGGCGCCCGGACGCTGCGCGTTGTCGGGAAGGGGTACGCAGGGCTCCTTCGCGAATTGACTCTGTCCCCCGGACAGACACTGGACGTCGGAGAACTCGCGCTCGCGCCAACATCGGCCGAGGCCCCCTGACGCCAGACCACGCAGGGTCAGTGGCTGTCAGCTGTCGGTGGCCTTGCTCAGTAATTGCCACCGGGGTCGGTGTCTCAGTCACATTGGCAGAGAGGGGGATGCTCGGGGTTCTTGGGGCGTCGCAACAGAAGTTGCCCGTGATTCACCGTGTAGAGCCACCACTCGACGCGACCTTGGGCTGCGAGAATCATGATCATGGGAGTGGATTCGCGATGGGAACGCCGCGCTCCGAGGAGATAACGTCCCTTAGCCTATAAGAAGCCGAGCTGACGAACCTCGTTTACCGTTGGACCCGTTGGTATGAGTCAACTGTATTGGTTGTCGTCGAGCTCGGCCAGGAAGCACCTATTTAATCAATCCTTAACCAAGCGCGCGGCGTAGGGATCCCAGCGAAACGTCCAGACCGCGGCGGCCAGCCCCAATAGGCCCAGCGCGAGGAGCCACGTCGCCTCGCGCAGCGCCGTACCCGCTGCGCCCGCGAGGGCGCCGCGGACCATCGCCAGCGCGTGCTCGAACGGGAGCGCCTGGACCAGCGTCTGTACCCACGCGGGCCCGCGGCCGATGGGCAGGAACGTGGAGGTCATCAGGAGCACCGGCAACGTGACCAGGTTGTTGATGGCCGCGGCCTGGGCCTCGTTGTTGGCCAGGTTCCCGATGATGAACCCGAGGAACGTGAAGGCCACGACGACGGCCGCGAGGGCCGGGAGCGTCAGCAGCACTCCGGGGACCTCCAACGGCACCCGCAGAATGGCCGCGCATACGAGGAGCACGAAGGCGGCGCACCCCACGCTGACCACGCCTCGCGCGAGGGCCAAGGTGCCCACGAAGCGCAGCGTGGTGGTCGGCGTCAGGCGCACCAGTTTGTACACACCGCGGTTGCGCTGACCGAGCACGGTGAAGGCGGTGCCGCTGGTGGAGAAGAACACCGCGCTGACGAAGGCCACACCGCCGAGCAGCCCCTCTCGCGCGTCGGCGCTGTCGAACACGAAGCCCAGCACGGTGGCCATGACGAGGGGAAAGGCGAGGGACCAAAAGAGGGTGGTGCGGTCGCGCAGGGCGCCGCGGACAAAGGCGAGGAAGGTGAGCGTGCTCATGGTCTAGGACTCCTTGGATTGGATGAGAGAGAGGTACAGCGCTTCGAGGTCTGCGGCGCCGTAGGTGGCGAGCAGCTGCGCGACGGGGCCTTGCGCCAGGACCTCGCCGCGGTCGATGAGGACGACCCGGTCCGCGAGCGACTCCACCTCGCGCAGGTCGTGCGAGCTGAACATCACCGCCACGCGGGAGCGCGCGAGCTCGCGGATGAGGTCCCTCAGCTCCGCCTGCGCGCGTGGATCCAGCGCGGCGGTGGGCTCGTCGAGGATGACCAGCCGGGGCGAGTGCACCAGCGCCATCGCGATGGACAGCCGCTTCTGCTGCCCTCCCGAGAGGCGGCTGGCGTCGGTGCGCAGCGCTTCGCCCAGGCCGCAGCGTCGCAGCACCGCCTCCAGGGCAGGACGACCCGGCCTCAGGCCATAGAGCGAGGCGATGAGCTCCAGGTTCTCCAGCGCGCTCAGGCCGGGAAAGACCGGCGTGGTCTGGAGCTGAACGCCCACGTCGCGCCGCAAGGAGACATCCCGCCACTCCACGGTGCCCTCATCCGCGCGGCGAAGGCCCAGCGCTATCTCCAGCCCCGTGCTCTTCCCCGCACCGTTGGGGCCCATCAAGGCCACCACTTCGCCGGCGGAGAGCTCGAAGCTCAGCCCGCGCACCACCTCGCGCTCCCCGTACCGCTTCCTCAGCCCAACCGCCTTCAACAGCGGCTGCGATATAGTCAAATTTGAGTTATCCATCACGTCTTCGTCCTTTCACTTCGGGTTGGGTACAGACAGTCACTTCCGGGCTGCGGCCAGGCGGCGGAGCCGCTCCAGCAAGGCGATGTCGGCCTGCAGGTGGTCGCGGCCGTTCTGGAACAAGGCCATCAGCGCCTCGGGCAGCGGGATGGCGGCCGACTTGGCGGCCTCGCCGTCGTTCCAGGCGTCTCGCTTCGCGCGCAGCTGCGTGAGGAGGTGGTCGAGGGCGGCCAGGGCCTCCTCCGGCGGCAGATCCTCCCAGAACGTCAGCGCCACATAGAAGCTGGACGGCATGCTGTCAGGCACCCGCCTCCACGCCTCGCGCAGCGTCTCCAGGTAGACCTTCCGGCCTTTGGGGGTCACCCCGAACACTTCACGGGGGCGCTTGCCGGTCGCCTCTGTCCCCTGCCCGGCCAGGAGCCCCTCCGACTCGAGCGACTTGAGCGCGTGGTAGATGCTCCCGGGCAACACCTGGGCCCACTGCGCGGTCTGGCTCTGCTCGGCGAGGCGCTGGATGTCATAGCCGTGCATCGCCTTGCGGGAGAGCGTCCCCAGCACGAGGAGCCGGACGTTCAGGCCCGCGGCGCGGGGCCGGGCAGGAGTGAGGGTGCGCTTCATGAGGAGTATGAATAATCAAACTTGATTATTTATGTCAACCCTCAGCCCCTCCCGCTCATCGCGGAAAGGCTTGGGTCCGGGACGGACAGCCTGAATTCCCGAGGTCTTCAAGCCCAGGGGCTTGTCTTTCTCCGCTCAATTCGAGGATGAAGCCGGCCGCCGATTTCCAAGCCGAATGGAGCTCACCGTGCGTCCCATCCGCTGGCCAGCCCTCGTCGTACTTCCCTTGCTTCTATGGGCCGCATGCGGAGAGCCGTTCAGCGGTGGAGAGGATGCAGGCGACCGCGCCGATTCGGGCGAGGCGGACTCTGGCGACGACGATGCAGGCTCTCCCGCCGGCCTGCCTTGCGAGGTGGCGTCGCTGCTCTCGTCGCAGTGCCTCAGCTGCCACGGGGCGTCGCTCGCGCCGGGCGTCACGAACCGTCTGGTGTCGCTCGAGGACCTCGCGGCGATGTCGCCGCGGTTCCCTGCGCAGTCGAACGCAGAGCGCGCGGTTCTCCGGATGCGCGCGATGGTTGGCGGGATGCCGCCCGCTCCGAGTCCGCGCGTCCCTGAGGAGAGGATTGCGGAGCTCGAAGCGTGGGTCAGGGCTGGGATTCCCGCGGGGAGCTGCGTACCGGATGCGGGGTCAGTCCCTGATGCCGGCCCAGTCCCCGATGCCGGATCGCGCGATGCTGGAGCTCCCCCGTCCGACGGAGGGCTCTCCGGGCTGCCTTGTGACATCTCAGCGATGGTCGCCGCCCGCTGCGCCTCGTGCCATCGCGACCCACCGACACAGGGCGCGACGTTCGCGCTCCTGCGGCTCGAGGACTTCCTCGCTCCCTCCCAGGTGGATCCCGCCAGCAACCAGGCACAGCGCGCCTTGCTGCGGATGAAGAACGCCTCGTTCCCTATGCCGCCGGACGGGTACACGCCTGTCACCGCGGAAGAGCTCGCGGCCTTCGCGGACTGGGTGAAGGCCGGAGCGCCCGCGGGCTCCTGCGGCGAGGTCGACGCAGGCTCTCCCGACTCAGGCTCTCCCGACTCAGGCTCTCCCGACTCAGGCTCTCCCGACTCAGGCTCTCCCGACTCAGGCTCTCCCGACTCAGGCTCTCCCGACTCAGGCTCTCCCGACTCAGGCTCTCCCGACTCAGGCTCTCCCGACGGCGGAAAGCTCGACGCAGGCTCTCCCGACGCAGGCGCTCCCGACGGCGGAAAGCTCGACGCAGGCTCTCCCGATGCAGGCTCTCCCGACGCAGGCGCTCCCGATGCCGGAAAGCCCGACTCAGGCTCTCCCGATGCAGGCGCTCCCGACGCGGGCCCGGCGCCCACCACCTGCTCTTCCGGAACGTTCTGGACGAACGGCAACAAGGGGAGCTCGAACATGAACCCGGGCCTGGCGTGCCGCAGCTGCCATCTCCAGCTGGCGCCCAGCAAGGCGTACTTCTACGCCGGGACGGTCTACCCCACGCTGCACGAGAAGGACCGCTGCAACGCTCCGCCGCCTGCGGGCGCGAAGATCGAGATTCTCGACAAGAACGGCGTGGTCGTCCTCACCTTCACGCCTGGCTCCAGCGGCAACTTCCGCTCCACGGCGACCACCACCACCATTCAGCTGCCCTACACAGCGCGGGTGGTGGCCAACGGGATGACCCGGAGCATGACGACGCCCCAGACCAACGGCGACTGCAACAGCTGCCACACGGAGCAGGGCGCGAACGGGGCGCAGGGCCGCATCGTCTGGCCCTGAGCACCAGCCAGCGCGCAGGGCGTGAAATCTCCGCCAGGAATGCGGATGCTTGCAGCCATGGCCAAGCCCTCGCTGAAGGAGTACCGCGCCAAGCGCGACTTCACGGTGACCCCGGAGCCGGCGCCATCCGAGGCGGCGGCGAAGGACGGCGCGCCCACGTTCATGGTGCACAAGCACGACGCCAGCCGGCTGCACTACGACCTGCGGCTGGAGATGGACGGCGCGCTGGCGAGTTGGGCGGTGCCGAAGGGGCCCAGCTATGACCCTTCGCAGAAGCGGCTCGCGGTGCAGACCGAGGACCACCCGCTGGAGTACGGCAGCTTCGAGGGCCGCATCCCGGACAGCGAGTACGGCGGCGGCGACTCCATCATCTGGGACCGCGGGCATTACGACACCGTGCCGCCCGGTCAGGCGAGCGCGCAGCGCAAGAAGGGGCACCTGGTCATCGCGCTCGCGGGCGACAAGCTGCAGGGGACGTGGCACCTCGTCCGCACGCGGCCCACGCCCAGCGGCAAGGCGCAGTGGCTGCTCTTCAAGGCGAAGGACGGCAAGGAGCGGACGGACTACGACGTCATCGCCGAGCGCCCCGAGTCCGTCGTCTCCGGCCGGCGCATCACCCGCGGCCCGGTGACCCAGAAGGCGCTGGCCGCGCCCCACCCGCCTCCGGAGGAGCTGCTCAAGCGCGTGTGGCCGCCGATGCTCGCGACGCTCGCCCACACCACCCAAGGCGTGAGCGCCGCCACGCACCAGCTGGAGCTGAAGTACGACGGGTACCGCGGGCTCGCGGCGGTGAGCGGCGGGCGGCTGGCCTTCCAGACCCGCAACGCGCTGGACCTCACCTCCCGCTTCCCGAAGGTGGTGCACGCCCTCTCGCGGCTGCTCATCCCGGAGGCGGTCATCGACGGAGAGCTGGTGGCGGTGGACCCGCACGGCGTCTCCCGCTTCGAAGCCCTGATGAGCGAAGGCTTCGAGGAGCGCTTCATGGCCTTCGACCTGCTCTGGCTTGACGGGCAGGACCTCCGCCAGCGCCCGCTCGAGGAGCGGCAGGAGCTCTTGCAGAGCCTCCTCGCCAACACGTCCGGCCCGCTGCAGCTGGCCGAGCGCGTGGAGGGCGAGGTGGCAGACGCGCTGGAGAAGGCGCGCGCGCTGCGCGGCGAGGGGCTCATCGCCAAGCGCCGCGAGTCGCCCTACACGGGCGGGCGTTCGACGGACTGGCTGAAGCTGAAGGTCACCGCGGGACAGGAGGTGGCCATCATCGGCTACGCGCCGCTGAAGAACGGCAGCTCCGGCGTGGGCGCGCTCTTCGTCGGCATCCAGGGACAGGAGGGGCTGGAGTTCGCCGGCAAGGTGGGCACCGGGTTCTCCGCGAAGCAGCGCAAGGAGCTGCAGGCAGCGCTGGACAAGGACGTCGTCGCGAAGCCTCAGGCGGCCGGGACGCCGCGCGTGAAGGCGGCGACGTGGGTAAAGCCGCGGCTCGTAGCGCAGGTGACGTTCACCGAGTGGACGCGCGACGGGAAGCTGCGCCACCCGTCGTTTCAAGGTTTGCGGCTGGACAAGAAGCCGGAGGAGTGTGTGCGCGAGGACGCGCGCAGCGTCCCCCAGGCGGCGGTGGCCCACGAGGTGAAGCTCACCAGCGCGGACCGGGTGGTCTTCCCGAAGAGCGGCATCACCAAGGGCGAGGTGTTCCGCTACTACGAGCAGCTGGCGCCGCAGCTGGTCACCGCGCTCTCCGGCCGGCCGCTCTCGCTGCAGCAGTGGCCCAAGGGCATCGCCGACAAGGGCTTCTTCCGGCAGCAGGTCCACCGCCCGCCGGAGTGGGCGACGACGGTGCTCATCCAGCACCAGCCGCGCGAGGTGCGGCACCTCATCGCGGACAGGCCGGAGACGCTGCTCTGGCTGGCCAACCAGAACGCGTACACGCTGCACATGTGGAGCAGCCGGGTCCCGCACCTCTCGGAGCCGGACTGGGTGGTGTTCGACCTGGACCCCGGCGACGGGACCTGGGAGGAGCTCATCCGCCTGGCCACCACGCTGCGCGGGCTGCTCGAGGAGCTCAACCTCACCAGCGTGCCCAAGACGTCCGGCAAGCGCGGCCTGCACATCCTCGTCCCGGTCGCCCGTGGGCACACGTACCAGGACACGCTGGACTTCGCGTCCGCGGTGTCCACCACGCTGGCGCGCGGCCTGCCGGAGCTGGCGACGGTGGAGCGCAGCGTGGCCAAGCGGAACGGCCGGCTGTACTTGGACGCGCTGCAGAACGGCGAGGGGAAGACCCTCGTCGCGCCGTACACCGTGCGCGCGCTGGAGGGCGCGCCGGTCTCCGCGCCGCTGCGCTGGTCCGAAGTCACGAACGCGCTGGATCCCGCCGCGTTCAACATCAAGACGATGCCGAAGAGGCTTGACGAGGTGGGGGACCTCTTCGCGCCCGCGCTTGACGGGAAGCAGCGGCTCCCGCGGGCGGCGGCGCATGGTTGAGCGGCTGCCCGAGGAGAAGGTCCCCCCGCTGCGCAACATCTATTGCGGGACGTGCAGCTGGACGGACCCCACGCTGCTCAAGGCGAAGACGTTCTATCCGAAGGGCGCCAAGACCTCCGAGGACCGGCTGCGCTACTACGCGGACCACTTCCCGCTGGTGGAGGTGGACGCCACCTACTACTCGCCGCCCACCGAGGAGAACTGCCAGCGCTGGGCGGAGCGCTCACCTCCGGGCTTTCTGTTCAACATCAAGGCGTTCGGCGCCCTCACCCACCACCCCGCGCTGGTGAAGGCGCTGCCGCCGGACATCCGCGCGCTGATTCCCGAAGGAACCGCGCCGCGCGTCTACCTCAGCGGGATGCCGCAGGCCGCGCAGGACGCGCTCTGGGCGCTGCATGAGACCGCGCTGCAGCCGCTGGCGAAGGCGGACAAGCTGGGGTGCGTGCTGTTTCAGTTCCCATACTGGTTCACGCGCTCCAGCAAGAACATTGAGTATCTGCGCGCGCTCGCGGGCCGGCTGCCCTGGCGCCTGGCGGTGGAGTTCCGCGGCGGCGGCTGGATGAACGCGGACGCGCAGGGCAAAACGCTGGACCTGCTCGAGGAGCTCAAGATGGCCTACGTCATCGTGGATGAGCCGCAGGGCTTCAAGTCCTCCACACCCACCGTGTTCGCGCAGACGACCGAGCTGGCCATGCTGCGGTTTCATGGGCGCAACGCGGAGATGTGGGAAGCGAAGGTGAAGACCACGCCCGAGCGCTTCAACTACCTGTACCGCGACGAGGAGCTGGCCCCGTTCGCCGACAAGACGGTGGAGCTGGCGAAAACGTCCGAGCAGGTCCACGTGCTCTACAACAACAACTACGGCGACTACCCCATCCGGAACGCCCGGCAGATGGCGGCGCTCCTGCGCGAGCGGCTGTAAGTCCGCCCTGTTCAGCCGCGAACCTCCCCGCTCGCGTCGAGCGTTGCGCCGTCAGGCGCATAGTCGAGATGGGATGAAGAGGTCGCCTCCTCCAACCGGCTAAAAAGCCGGTTGAGCGCACTCAAGGTGCAAGGAGAAGGCGACCATGACGAGTCCTATCACGACGACTGTTGGATGCGATCTAGGCGACACCACGACGGCTCTGTGCATCATCCACCCCGACGGGCGACGGGAGAGGTGCAAGCCGATCCGCACAGTGCGGGAGGAATTCGAGAGATGGTTCCGTCGGCCGAAGGTCCGGGTGGTGATGGAGGCCGGTACGCACTCGAGATGGGTCTCCACCCTGCTCAAGGAGATGGAGCACGAGGTTGTCGTCAGCAACCCGCGTCGGGTGAAGCTGATCTCTCAGAACGACTCGAAGAGCGACGACAACGACGCCGAGCTCCTGGCTCGACTGGGGCGGGTCGACATCAAGCTGTTGGCGCCGGTGCGACATCGGGGGATGGAGGCGCAAGCGGATCTATCCGTGCCGAAGGCGCGGGACGCGCTTGTACAGACGAGGACTCGGTTGATCAGCACTTGCCGAGGGATGGTGAAGTCGATGGGAAGCCGGCTTCCGAAGTGCACGGCGGAATCCTTCTACCGCAACGCCCGTGCATCGGTGCCCGAGGAGCTCAAGCCGGCATTGGAGCCGTTGTTCGACACGCTGGAGGCGGTCGAGGAGTCGATCCGCGCGGCGGACAAGACGATAGTCGAGCTGGCGAAGAAGTATCCCGAGGTGGAAGCCATCTCGCAGCCGACAGGCGTCGGCCACCTAACGGCGCTTGTCTTCCTGCTTACCCTCGAGGACAAGCGTCGGTTCAAGAAGAGCCGTTCAGTCGGGGCGTTCGTGGGCTTGCGCTCCAGGAAGAAGGAATCCGGCAACTCCGACCCCCAGCTGCGAATCACCAAGGCGGGCGACCCACTGCTCAGACGACTGCTGGTGCAGTGCTCGAACTACATCCTGGGTCGCTGTCGAGCAGACAGCGATTTACGGAGGTGGGGACTGAAACTCGCCGAGAGGGGAGGAAGGAACGCACGCAAGCGGGCGAAGGTGGCGGTGGCGCGCAAGCTGGCGGTGCTGATGCATCGACTGTGGGTGACGGGGGAGGTGTACGAGCCGCTACGCCAGGCGAAGAAACGGGCGGGATAGCCAGGTGTGGACTCCGCGAAGATGGGACGGGATTGCAGAACCCGAGCTGCCTCGCGTCTGCGGTGCCGTCCAGGGCTTCGCAAGTCGCTACGCGACCCTGGACTGCATCCTCGCCGCGAGGCGCTGGGCAGGTATGCGCTTGCGCGGGCAACTCCCGCTCGCAGGAGCGGGCGTCAGAACGTGCTGTCAGGCAAAACCGGAAATACTGCTGTCGCCTGAAGCGACAGACGATTGAAGGGAAGGAAAGAAGGCAGACAACCGCTCCGAGGCGTCGCCGTGGCGCCCGGGCAACCGAGAACCACGAACCGCCTTGCCCGGGTGACTGCGAGAGACGTCTAGAGCGCAGACAAGCTCGAAGTCGAGATAGCAGCACCCGAGCAGGACGGAGCCCAATGTGCACGGAGCCGCAACGGCGGCATCCACCAAGTGCGAATGGAAGCGTGGCGGAACGAGTTCTCGGATGCACCGGACGTCAGGGCAATGCTCCGGAGGGGGCCTCTGCTTGACACGAGGCGACCTCTTCATGGAAGACGTCGGCCGTCGGCAGTGCTCCCCGAAACTTGGCTCATGGGCCGCTGCGTTCTTGCTCGAAACAACCCGGCAGATTGCAGTGCGTGGGTTTGCGCCACCTCTCGACTATGCGCCTGACGGCGCAACGCTCGAGGCGAGCGGGGGAGGCGTCCTGACTGAGAACAGCTGTTCCTTCGCCGCAATGGCGGGCCAAGGCCCGGTTTCCCTTCCAGGGGAGCGAACGGGGCGGTCAATGCTGCCCGCGTCAGCGCGGTGACGGTCGCGGGATGTCTTCGGGCCAGGTGACGTTCTTGAGCGGAAAGCCCGGCCGGCCCAGGAGGTAGCCCTGGCCAAAGTGTGCGCCGGTATCCAGGATGGCGCGCAGCTCTTCGACGGTCTCTATCCCCTCCGCCACCACACGCGCCCCCATCTCCTCGCAGAGCCGGACGATGGAGCGGACCAGGCGCTGCTTGCGGCTCTCGAGCGACAGCCCCTGGATGAGCTCCCGGTCCAGCTTCACAATCTCCGGCGAGAGGTCCGAGATGTAGACGAGGTTGGAGAAGCCGGCGCCCAGGTCATCCACCGCCAGGAAGACGCCCTTCTCCCGAATCTCCGCCAGCACCGTGTGGCAGAACTGGAAGTGGGAGAGCGGCACCGACTCGGTGATTTCCAGATAAACCGGGTGGTGCTCGCTGAGCGGGTCATCCGGCTGGACCACGAACCCCTCGTTGAACTCGTTGGGGTTCACGTTGAGGAAGAGCGGCCAGTCCTGGCAGGACTCCACCGCCATCTCCCGCAGCATCCGGCCCAGGCGCCCGGTCATCCCGGCCTCCAGCGCCGCGCTGAAGAGCGCCAGCGGGCCGTCGAACTCGGGCGCCGTCGTCCGCGCCAGCGCCTCGTAGCCGAACACCGCGGACGTCCGCAGGTCCACGATGGGCTGGTAGACGATGGTGGCTTCGCGCTGCGCGATGACGCGCTCGATGGGGGACGGCGATGGTCCCTTCACCCACTGCGTCAGTCGCTCCAGCCCCTTCGCACCGGACACGGCGGACAGTCTAACGCCGCATCGAGCGCCCGCGCTGCGCCGCGGCCGCCGTGAGGTTATTGTGCGGCCGGTGTCCACAGACTCACCCGTCAAGCCCTCCAGACCCGCTGCGTCCCTCAAGCGTCTGCTCCTCCTCGCCCGGCCCGAGTGGAAGCAGCTGGGGCTCGCCACCGCGTTCCTCGTCGTGGGGAGCGCCATTGGGCTCAAGTACCCACAGTCGTTGAGCAAGATGGTGGACAACGCGAGCAACAAGGAGGTGGTGAACGCCATCGCCCTCCAGTTGCTCGCGCTCAGCGCGGTGCAGGCCGTGGCCATGGCCATGCGCTACTCGCTCTTCTCCACGGTGGGTGAGCGTGTGGTGACCCGCCTCCGGGAGACGCTGTACGGGTCGCTGATGCGTCAGGAGATTGCCTTCTTCGACGAACGGCGCACCGGAGAGCTCACCAACCGGCTCGCGTCGGACACCACCGTGCTGCAGAGCGCGGTGAGCGCCAACGTGTCGATGGGGCTGCGCAACATTGCCCAGGTGCTGGGCGGCCTGGGCTTCCTCCTCTACACCTCTCCCACCCTCACCCTCCTGATGCTGGCCGTCGTCCCGCCCATCGCCATCGGCGCGGTCATCAATGGGCGCCGCGTGCGCAAGCTCGCGCGCGACGTGCAGGACGCGCTCGCCGCCTCCAGCGAGGTCGCCGAGGAGAGCCTCGCCGGCATCCGGACCGTGCGGGCCTTCGCCGCCGAGCCCGCCGAGGTGGCCCGCTACAGCAGCGCCATGCGGCGCTCCTTCGACCTCGCCAAGAAGCGCATCCGCCAGGGCTCCACGTTCATGGGCGTGGCGATGTTCCTGGGCTTCTGCGCGATGACGGTGGTCATCTGGTACGGCACGCGGCTGGTGGGCGAGGGCACTCTGACCAGCGGGACGCTGGTGTCGTTCATGATTTACACGGTGGTGGTGGCCGCCTCCCTCGGCGGCCTGAGCGAGCTGTGGGCGGACTTCATGCGCGCCGCCGGCGCCGCGGAGCGGGTGTTCCAGCTGCTGGACCGCGAGCCCGCCATGCGCCCCGAGGGCGGCGAGCGCCCCGCCCGGCTCGAGGGCGCAGTGGAGCTCAAGGACGTGGTGTTCTCCTACCCCACCCGGCCGGATGTCCGCGTGCTGGACGGCATCAACCTCTCGCTGAAGGCGGGGGAGATTGTCGCGCTGGTGGGCCCTTCGGGCGCCGGCAAGTCCACCATCGCCGCGCTGCTCGCGCGCTTCTATGACCCTCAGGCCGGGGAGATTCGGGTGGACGACCGGAACCTCAAGGCGCTCGACGCCAGCTGGCTGCGCGAGCACGTGGGCTCAGTGGCGCAGGAGCCCATCCTGTTCTCCACCACCGTCGCGGACAACATCCGCTACGCGCGGCCCAACGCCACCGATGAGGAGGTGGCCGCCGCCGCGCGCGCCGCCAACGCGGACGCGTTCATCCGCGGCTTCCCCGAGGGCTACCAGACGCTGGTGGGCGAGCGCGGCGTTCAACTCTCCGGCGGGCAGAAGCAACGCATCGCCATCGCGCGGGCGGTGCTCAAGGACCCGCGCATCCTCATCCTCGATGAGGCCACCAGCGCGCTCGACGCGGAGAGTGAGCACCTGGTCAAGGAGGCGCTGGACCGCCTGATGCGCGGGAGGACCACGCTGGTCATCGCCCACCGGCTCTCCACCGTGGTGGACGCGGACCGCGTGCTGGTCCTCAGCGGCGGGCGCGTCGTGCAGAGCGGCCCCCACCGGACGCTGATGCACGAGGACGGGCTCTACCGCAGGCTGGTGGAGCGGCAGTTCGTCGCCGCGTAGCGCTGGGGAGCGAGTCAGCGTCTCCCCGCGCCGTCCCCGCTCGCGCCCTTCCCCGCTCCCGCCCCGCGCCCTCCCCGCTCGCGTCGAGCGTTGCGCCGTCAGGCGCATAGTCGAGACGTCGGCAGTGCTCCCGAAGCTTGGCTCATGGGCCGCTCCGCTCTGCTCGAAACAAACCGGCAAAGTGCCGTGCGTGGGTTTGCGCCACCTCTCGACTATGCGCCTGATGGCGCAACGCTCGAGGCGAGCGGGGAGGCGCCCGACTGAGAAGAGCTGATCCTCCGACGAAGTGGCCGGCCAGGGCCGGTTCCCTCACTAAATGCTGAGCGCCAGCGCCGCCAGCTCCGACGCGCGCTCCACATCCGCGACCCACTCATCGGGCAGCCCACCTACTCCAGCGCGCGCCCCAATCAGCGCGCCCGCCAACGTCGCGATGCTGTCGCTGTCGCCAGGAGTATTCGCGCCCTCGAGAATGGCGGCGCGCGCGTCGTCGGGGTGCCGTTCGAACAGGTAGACGCAGGAGGCGATGGCCTCGTGGGCGGCCCAGGCGCGGAGACGATCCAACGTCACCTCCGGACCCACGCCCTTGCGCGCTTCATCGATGGCGGTGGCCATCATCGCCGCGGTGGACGGGCTGTAGCGGCAGGCGGCCGCCACCATCTCACTGGTGATGACCCGCACCGTCTCCCCTCGCAGCGCCAGCGCCACGCCCACCGCCATCGCGGCGCAGGCGGCGAGCGCGATGGGATCCCGGTGGGTCAGCTTCGAGTGCTCCACCGCCCAGTGCTCCGCCTTGGCGAGGTCATTCGCGAAGACGAGCCCGAACGGGTACGCCCGCATCACCGACCCACAGCCGCCGGCCGTCGCGCCGCCGGCCTGGGACCAGTGCGTCCCGGAGGAAAGCGCACGGCAGCCGCTCATGCAGGCGTTGCCCGGGGCGCGGTGCCCGCCCTGGGGACTGCGGCTCCACTGGATGAAGCGCACCGCCATCGCCTTCATCGTCCCGTCCAGGTCCGCGCCGTTGGTGCGCGCCTCGAGCAGCGCCCGCAGCACGGCTTCGGCCATCTGGGTGTCGTCGGTGTACGGCGCGAAGCGCGACCCGCCGCGGTCCCAGTAGAGCTCGAACTTCGTCACGCCCTTCGCGCCGTAGCGGTCGCGAATACCCTCCATCGCCAGAAACTCGGTGGGGTGACCCATCGCGTCCCCGATGGCGCCGCCAAGCACTGCGCCCACCAGCTGCGCCTGGCGCGGCCTCAACCCCTGCAGCCGCTCCAGCGGAACGCGCGCGTGGGTCTCCGGGGCTTCGAGGGCCAGCAGCTCCTCGGTCCTCGACTCCGGCTCGTCCTCGTCGTCGTCATCCTCGTCATCGTCGTCCAGCTCGTCGTCCGTCAGGCGCTCGCGCTCGTCGGTCTGCTCGTCATCGTCGGCGGCGGCGCGCTCCTCCTCGGAGTCGGACGAGGGCTCGTCCTCGGACTCATCTTCCAAATCCTCGTCCTCGTCACCCGCCGCGCTGTCCTCGGCCTCGTCATCCTCCGCGTCCAGGCTGGCCTGGTAGCCGACGAGGAAGTCCTCCAGGCGATCCGAGGTGCTGCCCAGGTGCTGCAGCGCCTCGTGGGAGAGGTCTCCCTGGGCGATAAGCCAGCAGCCGGCCACCGCCTGCGCCGCCAACAACTCCGTCGTCCCATCGATGAGGGCCGGCTCATCGTTCAAATCCAGCGCGGCGATGGCGTCGCGCACGGCGTCCAGCTTGGCCGGCAGCTTGTCGTGCGACACAAGCAGCGTGGTGACGCTCACGCCGGGCTCGCTGGCAGGCGGAGGGCTGCCCTCGCGCTGGAAGGTGACCAGCCGCCGGGCCTTGGCGCGCGCGCAGGCGGCGGCCAGGGGCCCGTGCCGCACCAGGGCCACGCCGTCGCCCTCCGCGTCCAGCCACTGCAGCACCAGCTCATCCCGCGGCAGGACCTCTCCCGCAGGCGGGCTCACCAGGCTCAACTGCGCGTTCGCGTCGGGGGTGCTCTTGGGCATGGCGCACTCTAGTGCCAGGGCTTCAAAAATGTGCGCACCGTCGAGGCCCTCCGGGTTGAGGCTGGATTAGGGTCGCCGGTCCAACACTGGGAGCTTCGACCATGCCGAATGTGAAGGCCTGGAAGGTGGGCGCCGCCGGGGAGCCGGACTTCCCGGACGACTTCGAGATTGTGAAGAAGGCCGTCCTGCAGAAGACGGACGTCAACGCGAACAACAACAAGTACTACGCCATCGAGCTGCACAAGGCGGCGAACGTCTACCGCGTCTTCACCCACTACGGCCGCACGGACGACCTGGAGACCAACCCGGAGGCCGGCGCCAAGGAGACGCGCTACTTCGACTCTCCGGGCGAGGCGCAGGCCGGCTACGAGCAGATTTTCCGGCAGAAGACCGGCGCGTCGAAGGGCTACAAGGAGGTGGCGCTGGCCTCCAGCAAGATTGGCTCGCACCGGGCGCGCGGCCAGAGCGTGGGCGAGGTGGACGCCCGGACGCTGCAGAAGATTGTCTCCGACGCGCCCAAGGCGCAGCCCTCTTCGCTCCCGGCGCCGCTGCAGGACCTGGTGCGCTACATCTACGCGGAGGCGACCAACGCGCTCACCACCACGGTGGCCGCCAAAATCACGGCCCACGGCATTGAGACGCCGCTGGGCGTCCTCACGATGGGCCAGATTGAGAAGGGCGAGGCCATCCTCGAGGACCTCTACGGCGAGTTCACCAGCGGGAAGAAGCGCAGCTCTGCGCTGACGCAGCTCTCCAGCGACTTCTACACCGCCATCCCGCACCGCATCGGCCGCGCGCGGACGGCGATTGAGGCGGCGGTCATCGACAGCCTGCCGGCCTTCGAGGAGAAACAGGAAACGCTGCAGCTGATGCGCGACATGCTGAAGGTGAACGGAGACGGGAGCGTGCTGTTCGAGGACGAGGTGGACAAGAAGCTCAAGGCGCTGCAGTGCGAGGTGGTGGCGCTGGACGCAACGAGCGCGCCCTACCGCGAAATCTCCGAGCTTGTTTTAAAGAGCCAAATCAAGACGAAAACCATCAAGGTCCGGAACGTCTTCACGCTCAAGCGGCCCGACGAGTGGGGCGCCTACCGGCAGGAGCTCTCCAACCAGCGGCACCTGTTCCATGGGAGCCGGATAAAGAACTGGGTGGGCATCCTGTCGCGCGGCATCCTGATGCCGAAGATTGTGGTGTCGATGGGCGTGTCGCGCACGGACGCGGGCTGGCTGGGCAACGGCATCTACTTCGGCGACGCGTCCTGCACGAGCGCCTTCTATACGACGCCCGGCAAGAAGGGGACGCGCTTCATGGCGGTGGCGCGCGTGGCGCTGGGCAAGATGAAGGACTACACGAAGATTACCTACGGCCTGCCCGGGCCACCGGCCGGCTACGACAGTTGCCACGGCGTGCGGCACGTGCCCGGCGCGCCGTCGGAGTTTGCCGACGACGAGTACGTGGTCTACGACAACCGCCAGCAGCGCCTGGAGTACCTGGTGGAGTTCGCGGCGTAGCAGCGCGCGAGGAGGGGGACACCGATGCTGGTCAAAGTCGTCCTGGTGGACATCAACCCGAAGATGGTGGCCGCCTGGCGCGGGACCTTCGAGGAGAACCCGGAGGTGGAGATTCTCCAGGGTTCAATGACGGACATGCAGGTCTCCGCGATGGTCACCCCCACCAACTCCGCGGGGCGGATGGACGGCGGGCTGGACCTCGTCCTCAAGAAGTTCCTCGGGGACACCGTGGAGAAGCTGGTTCAGAAGCAAATCAAAGAGCGCTTCAACGGGAAGCTGCCGCTGGGCCGCACCACCTGCGTGCCCACCGGCAAGGTGATGCCCGCGTGGCTCATCTCCACGCCCACCATGGTCGGCTCCAACGAAGACATCAGCGACACGTTGAACGTCGCGCTGGCCTGCGCGGCGGCGTTCCAGGCGGTGCACACCCAGAATTCGGAGCAGCCCGCGAGCATCCGCTCCGTCGCGCTGCCCGGCCTGGGGGCGAACACCGGGAAGGTGCCGGTGGAGATTTGCGCGGACCTGATGTGGACCGCGTACAACCTGTTCCGGCAGCAGTCGTTCGACAGCTACGAGCAGATGCGCGCCGCGCTGGAGGCGGAGCTGGGGGACCTGGGCCCGGGCACTTCCAAGAAGGCCGCCGCCGGCGCCGCCGCGGCCTTCGCTGCCGCCGGGCTGGCCGCCAACGGCGCCAACGGCCACGGGAGCCACGCCTCGGATGACGACGACGAAGAGGACGATGACGACGTCGACGACGAGGACGGCGATGACGAGGACTTCGACGACACGGAGTGAGCGGTGTTAACGCCCGTCCGCCTCTTCCACCCACAAGGCCCTCACCGCGTTGCGCTGGTGTCTGTCGCGCCGGCCCACGGCACGCCCGGGCAGTGGCTGGTGCAGGTGGCCGTGGGCGCGAAGGCCAGCGCGCTGAGCCAGGGGAGCGTCTTCGGGCCCTTCGACGAGGCACAGCTGCAGCAGCGCTTCGACGAAGCCGTCGCCCAGCTCACCGCGCAGGGCTTCACCGTCGCGGACGGGCAGCTGCTGGTGAAGCAGCTCTCGGATGGCTCGGCCGCGGTGCGGGCGCGCGCAGCGCTGCGACTCGGCTGGCGGCGGCAGCGCTCGGCGGTGGACGCGCTGCTGGCGGCGCTGGCCACGTCCGGCGGCGACGCCTGCAGCATCCTGGACGCGCTGGGAGAGCTGGGGGACCCGAAGGCCGCCCCTGCCCTGCGCGCCTACGCCGAGCGCAAGCTCCTCTCCCGCCGCCGCTCCGCCGCGGAGGCGCTGCGCAAGCTGCAGGACACAGAAGGGCTGGCCGGCGTGCGCACGCGCGCGCTGGAGCGGTTGCCGGACTCGGTGAGGACACTGGTAGGCGCGCTGCAGGACGGGGACGCGCCGCAACCGCTGGAGAAGGTCCTCTTGGCGCTGCCGGCGAAGGAGCGCGGGCCTGCGCTGGACGCGCTCTATGAGCTCGGCTCGCCCGTCTGCGTGGCCGCGGTGCGCGCGGTGCTGCTCTCCGGGCCGATGGGCGTGCCCCACCTCTGGCGCTACGCGAAGAGCGTCTTCAAGCGCGCGATGCTGCGCCAGGACGCCGTGACGTTTGCCGCCCTCGCCCACGCCGTTGAGAAGGAGGCGTTCAGCAACAAGGGCTGCCGCGCCAAGCTCAAGTCCGGCCACGACGGGCAGGAGCGCGACACCGAGGTGTTCCGGCGCCGGACCGTCCACTTCCTGCAGCGGCTGGCGTGGCGCTACCTGCGCAAGCTCGCCCGCTGGCGGCCGGAGCGCTACACCGCCGTCGCCGCGGAGGCCCTCGTCCCGTATGCGCCCGCCGACGCGCGCCCGGTGCGCAAGGGCTACGGCGCGTTCGCCCACGCGTACCTGCTGCACCGGATTCTGCGCGGCAAGAGCGTCCGCTACATGTTCAACGGCCGGGCAATGAAGTTCAAGGTGAAGGGCGCCAACGCCGTGCACGCGCCGCCGGGCCTCCGCGAGGAGTCAGCTCCCGAGCTGTGGGACGCGACGCCTGCGCCCGCCCTCCGGGTGCTCTCCGCGGCGCGGCTGCCGGAGGCGCACGCCTTCGCCGTGGCGCTCGTGCGGCGCGGGCACCCGGAGGTGGTGAAGGGCGCGAGCGCGGCGCAGCTGCGCGCGATGCTGGCGGCGCCGTACGAGGGGACGGTGGCGTTGGCCATGGAGGAGCTCTCCGCCCGCTTCGAGGCCAAGGCGCCGGACTTCGCGCTGATGGACGCGCTGCTCACCGCGCAACACCCGGTGGCGAGAGAGCTGGGGCAACGCTGGCTCAAGCTCACCGCGCACGTGTGGACGCGTGAGCTGGAGCGGCTGCTGCAGTACGCGCTGCACGCCGACGGCGCGGTGCGCGCGGCCGCGGTGGAGCTGGCGCTCCCGGCGCTCCGGGGCGGGCCGGCGCCGCTGCGGGCCCAGCTGGCGGAGCGGGTGCTGGCCGCGCTGCGCGCGAAGGAGACCGCCGAGGGAGAGCATGACCGCTATGAGCGGCTGGCAACCGAGGCGCTCGCAGCAGAGCTCTCCGCGCTGCTGTCGTTGCAGGACATTCTCGAGCTCATCGCCCACGGCACGCCCGCAGCGCAGGCCATCGGCGGCGCGCTGCTCGCACGCAAGCCGGATGCGCTGAAGGCCCTGGGGCTCTCGGGCCTGCTCGCGCTGGCGGAGCACGGGGTGGCCGCCGTCCGCGGCGGTGCGCTGCTGCTCCTCGGCGCGGCCCAGGCGGAGCTGCTCGCGGACGTGCGACTGCTCTTCGTTCTCTCGGAGAGCACCTGGCCCGAAGTGCGCGCGGCGGCCACGGCACTCCTGCGTCAGGTGGACCTCGCGCGCCTGGGGATGGACGGCCTCGTCGGGCTCTGCGACTCGAATCACCTGGACGTGCAGGAGCTGGGCAAGGCGCTGGTGCTCAAGCACCTGGCCACCCTGGACGCCAACGAGCTGTTGCAGCGACTGGCCCAGCATCCGCACCGCAACGTGCGTCGCTTTGCGCTGGACCTGGTGGAGACGCACTTGAAGCCCGGCTTCGTGGCGCTGGCCAAGCTGGAGCTGTTCTTCCGCACCGCGCTGCTCGACGTGTGGCCAGACCGGGAGCTGAAGCGGCGGACCGTGCGGCTGCTGGAGGAGCGCGGGCTTCTGGATGAACGGCAGGCGGAGGTGGCCGCGCACGTCCTGCGGGACGTCGTGCGCACGCAGACCTGCGGCGACTTCGACCGGGTCGCCAGCGCGCTGGTGCGGCTCAAGCTGGCCTACCCCGCCCTGGACGTGGGGCTGGAAGTCGCCGGGGGCGCGCCGTGATTGTCACCCACAAGTACGCCGGGCAGAGCGCCATCGTGAACGCGCTGGACACCGCGCAGGTGGCCTTCGCCACGGACACACTGCGCGAGGCGACGTTCTTTCGCGGCACCCTGGGCCACCCGCTGGTGTTCCGCGAGGCGCTGGCCACGCTGCACGAGGTGGTCACCTCCGACTTCAAGTACCGCCCGCGGGACCGCACCGCGTTCAAGCTCTGGCTCACCGAGCAGGACCAGAAGTTCGTCGCCTCCCTGGGGATGAAGTCGGAGGCCGCGCGCAAGCGGATGGAAGAGGCCGACGCGCGACTGATGGAGCTTGACGGTCAGCGCAAGCAGCGGCTGGCGCCCTTCTACCGGGCCCGGGCGAAGTACTTCGAGTACGTCTACGAAGACCAGTACGAGCTCAGCTACCTCTTCGACCCGGTCATCACCGTGCACCCGGATGAGCTTTCGTTCGAGGCCTTCTCCCGCGACGAGAGCTCCTACGCGCGGCTGGCGGCGAAGTACGAGCTGTTCGAGAAGGTGGACGAATTGGCCTGCGGCACCACCAACATCGACTTCTCGGTGAAGCTGCACCGGGAGCTGGACCGGATGCGCAGCTACCGCTCCACGCGCTTCGAGGTCACCCCCTCCGGCTTCACGGCGACGACGGGCGAGAACAGCCACCGCGAGAAGAAGATTGAGCTGCCCGACAGCTGGGTGATGGGCTTCCTTCAAGTCCACAGCACGCTGACGCTGGGGCTCACCCGCTTCACGCTGCTGCCCATCGACCTCTTCAACATCTGCCGCTTCCTGCGGCTGCACAAAGCGAAGACCAGCCCGCGCGCGCTGCGCTACGAGCTGACGCCTGGGCAGCCGGTGAAGGTGGTGTTCGAGCCGTGGAACCACACCCTCACCCTCTCGCCGGCGAGCGTGTATCAAGGCCCCAAGCCCGCCGTCATCCGGACCTGGGGCCGGGACCGGCTGCGCACGCTGGCGCGGCTGATGCCGGTGCTAAAAAAGATAGACGTCTATTTAGCGGGCTTCGGCCTGCCGTCGATTTATCTGTGTGACTTAGGCCCCCTCACCTTCACCCTCGCGCTCTCTGGCTGGACGGAGAACGACTGGACCGGGAGCGAGGGCAAGTTTGACCTGCTGACCCGCAAGCTCCCGGTGAGCGCGGGAGAGCTGAGCCAGGTCTATGAAGCGCTGCGGACCGCGCGCTTCGCCTCCGACGCGGCGCTGGCCACCACCACCGGGCTGGGCGTGGAGAAGACGCGCAGCGCGCTGTCACACCTGTGTCAGGTGGGCCGGGCGATGTTTGATTTGGGCGGCGGCGTGTTTCGCCACCGGGAGCTGTTCCTCACCCCGTTCTCGCCGAAGCAGGCGGTGAGCGCCGGCAAGGCGCTGGGCGGCGAGAAGGAGAAGGCCGCGCAGGTGATTCACGCCCAGGGCGACGTGCGCCTCATCATGCGCCGCCCCACGGCCTCCGGCTTCAAGCTCTCCGGCAGCGCGAAGGGCGCCGACGGCCGCCGCGTCCGCCCGCTGCTCACCGTGGACAAGGAGGGAAGAGTCGTCGAAGGCGAGTGCACCTGCGAGCACTTCCGGAAGCACAAGCTCACCCACGGGCCCTGCGAGCACCTGCTCTCGCTGCGGCTGGCCCACATGGCGCGGCTCGAAGCCGAGGACACGACGCCCAAGGCCTAGCCCGTGGAGCGAAGCCGCTGTCCAGGGGCGAAGACGCAGCGCGCGTCCGCCTCGAAGGAAGAGAGGGACATCGACACCAACCCGGTGCCAGGGTTCAAAACCGTCCAGAAGCTGGTGGCGGAAGGCCCTTGGGGGTTCGACAGCACCGCTTCTCCCCTCCTCATGTCGATTTTGACCAACTCCATCAGATGGGCCGTACTCGCACCCCTCAGTGAGACGAGCGTGGGCGCGACGCTGGTGAGGGGAACGCTGTAGCCATTCTGCCAGCGAGGCCTCTGCTCCGTGTACACGCGGTTGAACAGCCGCGAGGCGAGCGCCCTCCAGTCCTGGGTCGTCAGGCCCTTGTAGGAGTGCGACAGCTCATTGCGGCGATAAACCCAGGTCTTGTCCGTCTGCGCCTCGTAGAAACTGGAGACCCCCGGCTCACGCTGCCTTCGGGCCTCCGCGGCGGCCTGCATCAGGGCACTCTGAAACACCCGCTCGGAGAGGGTCCGTCGGTCCTCGCCCGCTGGCAGCTTGCCCTCGGCCGCCAGTCGCTCCAGCATGCGCATCCGCTGCTGGCGCGTAATCTCTCCCGACCGTCTGAACTCTTCGACTGGCAGCTCCGGAAGGTGGAGCATGCCGCCCGCGGCCATCCTTGCCTCGCCCTTCGTCGAAGTGAGCTCCGCCATCAGCCGGAGGTACTCCGCCACGAACAGGCGCGACAGCGCGCGCTGCATCACCGTGACGGTGCAGGTGGAAGCCTCGCCTTGGCGGATTCGCGTCGGGACGGCGATGTCCGAGAGCACCGACTCGAGCAGCTCCCGGCGGGTGATGTGCGTCGTGCAGCTCCGGGTGCAGCGGCTGCGTGGCGATTCGGTGCAGGTAGACGAGGGCGGACTCCCGGCCGGCCAGCGGCAGCTGCCGATGGATGGCTGAGTCGCGCGCGAGGAACAGCCTCAGGTCCCGCAGCGCCTTCGGCGTTGCCTGAAGCATCACCTCGGAAAGCAGCTCACGTTCCTCGGCGGAACGTCCCATTCCGCCAGGCGGGGCTCTCCGCCACGCCTCGAAGCGGGCTGGCGATCTCAGGCTCCGCCGCCAGCCGCAGCTCCATCGGTACCCGCGCCCGGCCGGAGGCGTTCAGCAGCGGGAGGAGCTCCCGTCGCACGACGTGCGGGCCGACCCTCGCCGAGGGTGAGGCCAGCACGAGCTGGAGCGCGGCAGGGAGTCTCACCGGGCTGCCTGGACGGAAACGACGAGGGCTCTCATGTTCTGGGATTGTCGTTCGCGAGCTAGGAGAGGTTGCGAATCGCGAATGCAAACTCTACTTACAGCGGCGCCACGAGAGGCAAACCCCTCACGAGCGCCCGAACACGACCTTCTCGCTGCCCAGCAGCCGGACGATGGCCATCGCGCACAGGCCCGCGGCTGTGAGGGTCCCGGCCGCGCAGATGAGCGGCTTGAGCACGCCCACGGGGTCTGCCCGCATCACGTCGCCCATCAAGAGCTGCTGACCGAGCGCCGGGACCGCGTACATCCACGTCTGCGGCTTGAACGGCGCAATGCTCAGGAGCGTCCCCGGCAGCGCGGGGACCAACACCAGCATCGACAGGTACGTCTGCGCCTCCTTGAAGCTGCGGGCGAAGGTGGAGGCCAACATCTGCACCGCGCTGCCGAAGCAGAGCAGCGGGGCCAGCGCCGCGAGCAGCCACGCCGCCTCAGACACACCCAGCGTGGCGCGGATGCCGAGGTCTTCCAGCGGAATCCGCCGCAGCACCACGGCGAAGCCCACCAGCGTCACCGTCACGCTCACGCCGGCCACCACCGCGGTGGCCAGCCACTTACCCAGCACCAGGGAAGAGGTGGGCACCGGGTTGAGGAGCAGCGACTCCAGCGACCCACGCTCCCGCTCGCCGGCGGTGGTGTCGATGGCCACGTGCATCCCGCCGATGAAGGCGGAGAGCAGCAACATCAGGGGAATCATGTTCAGCATCTGCGCGCCCTGCTGCCGCTTGGTGGAGACGTCGTGCTCCTCCACCCGCACCGCCTGCACGACGGACGGGCTCACGCCGCGCGCGAGCAGCCGCAGCGCGCCCACCTGCGAGCTGAACTGGGTGAGCAGCGCGCGCGCCCGCTGGAAGCTGGCCTCGGTCCGGTTGCGTGAGCCGTCGTGCACCAGCTCCACCCTCGAGGGCCCCGCCTCGCGGAAGCGCTCCGCGTAGTCGGCGGGGATGACCAGCACCACGTCCTCCTCGCCGTCCTTCACCTTCTGCTCGTAGTCCTCCGGCGCCGGCTGCACGTCCGCGCCAGAGCGGGTGAGGAACTGGACCAGGCTGGGCGCGTGCTCTCCACCGGAGACGAGGATGCGCAAGGGCCGCTCGCTGCTGACCCAGGAGGCGATGAGCGTGAACAGCGCGCCCATCACCAGCGGGTACGCGACCGGGACCACCAGCGCGGTGATGACCGACCGGCGGTCGCGCATGTGGTCCTTCAGCTCTTTCCGGAAGACCACGCCAAAGAGCGACATCAGGCGCCTCCCGCCCCGTCCGGGCCCACCACCTTCACGAAGGCCTCCTCCAGGTTCTCCAGGCCCGTCGACTGGCGCAGCTCGTCCGTCGTGCCCTGCGCCACCACCCGGCCGCGGGCGATGACGACGATGCGGTCACAGAGCGCCGCCACCTCCTGCATCACGTGGCTGGAGAAGATGACGCAGCGGCCCTCGTCGCGCAGGCGGCGGATGAGCTCGCGCAGCGCGCGGGTGCTCATCACGTCCAGCCCGTTGGTCGGCTCATCCAGCAGCACGTTCTGCGGCCCGTGCACCAGCGCGCGGGCGATGGCCACCTTCATCCGCTCTCCCTGGCTGAAGCCCGCGCTGCGCCGGTCCGCGATGTCCTTCATGTCCAGCACGTCCACCAGCTCCTCCACCCGCCGATCCAGCTGCGCGCCGGAGAGCCCCTGCAGCTGGCCGAAGTAGCGGACGTGCTCGCGCGCCGTGAGCCGCGGGTAGAGGCCCCGCGCGTCCGGCAGCACGCCCAGCCTCCGCCGGCTGGCCAGCAGGTCCGCCCGCGCATCCGTGCCGTCGATGAGCACCTGCCCGCGGTCCGGCAGCACCAGCGTGTAGAGCATTCGCAGCGTGGTGGTCTTCCCTGCCCCGTTCGGGCCGAGCAGCCCGGTAATCGCCGCGTCGCCCGCGCTGAACGAGACGTCGTCCACCGCCACCACCTCGCCGAACCGCCGGTGCAGCCCGCGCGCTTCAATCATGGCGAAGGCCCCGCGAAGGTGACGAAGAAAGGCGGACGGGAGAGCCCCTTCACGCAGTCGACCGGGAGGCCATCGCCGTTCCCCTGGTCCACGAACTGGGTGATGAGCCGCGGCACGCAGCCGCTCAGCGAGGTGTTGTGGCCGGTGCCGGGGACGACCACCGCCACAGAGCGGGAGAGCTGCACCCGCGCCTCCTCGGCACGCGCGGGCGGGGTGACGGGGTCCAACTCACCCGAGAGGAGCAGCACCGGCGTGGCGGACGCTACCGGCTGGTGGAAGCCTTCCGGCACCTCGCCGCGCGGCCAGAACGCGCAGACATCCAGCATGGGCCGCGCGTGGTCCTCCTGAAAGTAGGTGCCCTTCGTCGACTCGGCCAGCCGCGCAGGCGTGGCCACCGGCGCGTCCTCGGCGCAGACCACCGAGAAGAACATCCCGCGGGAGACGCCCTCCCCCACGCCGTCGAGCAGCTGCGCCTGCGCCACGAACGGCGAGAGGTCCCCGCGGGTGGCCCGGTCAATGATGAGCGGCAAGAGCGCGGACACCTCCGGGCTGTAGAGGATGACGTAGAGGTTGCTGATGAAGGCCGTGCGGGTCACCGTGAAGTGCATCAGCGCGCCGGTGACGGGGTGGGCGACGGAGGCCTTCAGCGGCTCCTTCTCCAGCCGCTCCAGCAGCGCGCCGAAGCGCTCCTCCAGCGCGGGGTAGGCCTTCGCGCAGGCGGGGTCCTGGGCGCAGGCGGCGAACACCAGTCCGAACGCGCGCTGCACGTCCTGCGGGGGCGAGAGCACCAGCGACACCGAGGGCGGGTTCACGCCGTCGAGCACCAGGGTGCGGACGCGCTCGGGGTGGCGCCGGAGGTAGACCAGCGCGGCGCGCGTGCCGTAGCTCACGCCGAAGAGGTTTATCCGGTCGTACCCGAGCGCCGCGCGCACGTCGTCTAGGTCATCCATCGCGTTGGACGTGGTGAAGCGCGAAGGGTCCATCCCCGCATCGCGGTAGTCGGCGAGGCAGCGGCGGAAGAGGCTCACGTCCGGCGGGCCGAAGCGCTCCTCGAAGCCCGCGTCCTTTGACTCCGAGCACGCGAGCGGGCTGGACTTCCCGGTGCCGCGCTGGTCGACGAAAACGATGTCGCGGGTTCGGTGGAGCTTCTTCACCAGGGGAAAGCCGTTGGGGTCCGTCGCCGCCTGGCCCGGCCCGCCCGCGAGGAAGAACACCGGGTCCGGCGCGGGTGACGGCGCCAGCGCGGGCATCACCTGGATGTTGAGCGAGAGCGTGCGGCCCTTGCCGGTGGCGCGGTCCTCTGGAGCCTGGAGCGTCCCGCACCGCATCTCCTCACTCACGCCCCGAGGCCGGCACGGCGTCAGCGTGAGGCGAGGCCCCTGCGCGGAGGGCTCACGCGGACACCCGGCGAGCAGCGCCACGCACAGGAGAGGGGTGATGAGCCCAGCGCGAAGCGGCATGCCCTGCGGTGTAGCAACGCGAACGGCCTTCTCCAAGGTTCATCGCTTCAGCGGTGAGGGCGCCCACCCGGTCGCCTCGAGGGGGAAACCGGCCCTGGCCGGCCATCTCGTCGGAGGAACAGCTCTTCTCACTCGGGCGCCTCCCCCGCTCGCCTCGAGCGTTGCGCCGTCAGGCGCATAGTCGAGAGGTGGCGCGGGAGGCGTTTGCGGCGTGCGTGGCTCTGTGCCACGTCTCGACTACGCGTCACTGCGCGCCGCTGCGCTCGACGCGAACGGGGGGTGCATGGCTCTGTGCCACGTCTCGACTACGGTCGACACGAACGGGGACGCGGGAAGAAGTTTACGGCGTGCATGGGTCTTCGCCACATCTCGACCCCGCGCCGCTACCACCTACCGCCGTTTTCCCTTCGGCCGCTTGGAGTCGACGGGGATGGGCACGGGCGCGGAGGTGGCGGGCGCGTCGAAGGTGGGCGGCGCCTGCACGGGGGCGGAGCGCATCCGGAGCGTGGTGGCCAGCGCGAGCAGCGCCACCGCGAGCGCGGCGACGGTGAGGCCGAGCATGAGCTGTCGCTGACGCCGTTCGCGCGTCACCCTCGAGGTGCGGTGCCGGGCGGCGGGCTCCGCGGGCGCGCGGGGTGTGAGCGGGGTCTCCCGCTTCGTGGGCAGGGGCGAGGGCGGCCGGGCGAGGGAGATGGGTTCGTCGGAGAGCTCCAGGCTGACCTCCCGCTCCCCTCCAGAAATAGCGGAGGGGTGCGGCCAGGCGAGCCTCGCGTGGTCACCTTTCTTGGCGTGAGGCGTCTCCCGCGGCGGGGTAGGCCCGGTGAGCTCCATCACGTCCGAGGGCGAGGCCTCCGGCGTGACGCTTGGCGGGGGCGGCGTGGGCGGGCGCGGACTGCTCGGGCGCGGCTTCAGGCTGTGCAGCTCGATGACGTCCGACGGCGACGCTTCGGGCGGCGAGGTGGATTCGTACTCGCGCTCCACCGCGCTCTGCACCGAGTCGGTCTGGTACGGCACCAGCGTGGGGTCCCCGTCGCCCACCGGTGCGTAGGACTCGAACGGCTTCAGGCTCTCGCTGAGCGCCACCATGCTCTCAGGGCGATCTCCCGGTTGCTTCGCCAGGCAGCGCAGGGCGATGCGCTGCAAGGGCGGAGGGATGAGCTCGCCTCGGCAGGTGCGCGGCGGTAACGGAGGCGGCGGCGCGGAGGCGAGCAGGGCCAGGTGGTGCCCGAAGCCGGTGGCGCGGAAGGGGACGCGGCCGGAGAGGATGCGGTAGAGCACGCAGCCCACCGCGTAGATGTCCGTGCGCGCGTCGGGTGGATCTCCCGTGGCCTGCTCCGGCGCCATGTATGCGGGCGTGCCGACAATCTCGCCCTCCACCTCGTTGTCGTCCTTGCGGCGCACCTTGGCCACGCCGAAGTCCAGCACCTTCACGTAGTCGCTCTTCCCGGCGCGCTCGGTGAGGAAGATGTTGTCCGGCTTGATGTCGCGGTGGATGACGCCCACCCGGTGCGCCGCCTCCAGCGCCTCGCAGAGCTGCCGCAGGATGTGCACGGCCCGCGCGATGGAGAGCGGCTCATGGCGCAGCAGCCGCTCCAGGCTCTCGCCCTGCAGGTGCTCCATCACGCAGTAGACCCGGGGACTGCCGGCGGGCGTCTTGTCCTCGACGAAGTCGAAGACCTCCACAATGTGCTCGTGGTTGATTTGGTTGGCCGCGCGCGCCTCCTGGAAGAAGCGCTCCACGAAGGACCGGTTGAGCACGTGCTGCGGCTTGAGCAGCTTGATGGCCATGTGCCGGTCCAGCTTGGTGTGGCGCCCGAGGAAGACCTTCCCCATCGCGCCTTCGCCCAGCACCCGGACCAACTCATAGCTGCCCAGCACCTCCCCTTCTCGCGGGACATCCAGCGGGCCCGGCGCCAGCTCCGCGCCGCGGTGCAGGTGCGCGCTCTCCCGCTCCACCTCCTGCAGCGCCGCCTTGAGCGACCCCGCGTCGGGGTAGCGGTCCACCAGGTCCTTCGCCAGGCACTTGCGGATGACCGCCGCCAGCGGGTCCAGCTCCACCGGCAGCTCCGGCACCGGCGCGCGCAGGTGCAGCGCCTTGGTGTCCCTCGCGAACTTGGCGCGGAAGGGCGGGTCTCCGGTCAACAGCTCGTAGAGGAGGATGCCCAGGCCGTACACGTCGGAGAGCAGCGTGGCCCGGTGGCCCTGCACGCGCTCCGGGGAAAGATACTCAGGCTCCACCATCACCCGTCGGTGCTCCCCCGTCGGCGGCTTCCCGCTGCGGAACAGAGAGAGCCCGGAGTCAAAGAGCAGCGGGTTGTTGGCTTCGATTCCACCCGCCAGGAACACCGTGGCCGGTTTGATGTTGCCGTGCACCAGGCCCCTCTGGTGCAGGTAGGACACCGCGTCGCAGAGCGGCAGCATCAGCCGGATGACCTGGTGCGACGAGAGCGAGCGGTGGTGCTCCAGATAGGCGCGCAGGCTCTCCCCGGTGAAGGGCTGGGAGACGAAGTACGGCAGCCCGTCCCCGGTCCTCCCCGCCCCCACCCGCCGCGCGACGTGCGGGTGGTCCAGGCTTTGATGGACGCGCGCCTCCTCCAGGAAGCGGTCGACAACCGCGACGTCTTTGCCAACCTCGTTGCGGAGCACCTCAACGAGCACATTGGCCCCTTGCCCCGTGAGGCGAGCAAGGAAGACATCCGCGGTCGCGCCCTCAGACAGCTTTTGTACAAGCCTGAAGGGTTGCACCACCGAAGGAGGCTACAACTCCACTTCCGCAAAGTTCACGGCTGAAGCCTGCGACGTGTCCGCACCTCGCGGCACCTGCGCGGCCGCACGTAAAACACCCGCGGAAAGATCCGCCGCGCGCCTGTGTACGGGGTACCCCCGCCACGGCCCCGGTGCCGTAACGCCGGAGAGTTCCCTACTTGCAACGCGTGTCGACAACGTCGACGAGCGCACGGTTTGTCGACAAGGCGATGGGCCCCTCGATTGCAAACCCGTGCCCCGATGCGACGCGCGCTCAGGTGGATCCTCGCCCTCGCGGCCGCGGACCGGCTATTCGTCGAACAGCCCGGCGGGCAGCTGAGCCCGGACGCTGTCGTCCAGACGTTCCAGGAGAATCTTCGCCACCTCCCGGTCCGTCACGTCGCCCATCCCGAGCAACGCCTCCTGCGACCGGAGGTTGTTGAGCATCTTCACCGCTCCGGAGAAGCCGCTCGGCACCTTGACGCCGTGGTCCTTGGCGCCCTTGAGGAACGCCAGCATCCGGTCGACGACGCCGGAGCTCGACCCGGCGGTGGCGGCGTCCGGCGCCGCCTCGGCCAGGGCCTCGCGCAGGCTTGATTCCAGGCTCCGCGACTTGGCGCCCCGCGCCCGACCAGGCTCGCTCACCGTCAAGAGCGTTTGGATGAGCTGCTCCGGATTGTCGAACCCGCTCGGGACCTTCCACCCGGGCAGCGCCTCCGAGAGGCTCCGGACGATGAAGTGCTGCAAGAGCTGGAGGAACGCGTCCAGCTGGCGCGTGCTCAAGGTTTCGTACTGCATCATGTCGAAGAGGCCCACCCGCGTGCCGTCATCGGCGGAGTTGCCGTTCTTTGGATCTCCAAAGATCAACGTGCCGTCGCGGCTCTCCGGCGTGGCGCGGGGATCCAACGCCGTCCGCACCATGAGGCGATGGACTTCCGACTTGCGCGCCAGCTGGTCGGGCGTGAGCGGCCCCTCCCGGATGAGCTCCGCGTGGGTCTTGCCCTCCGAGAGCGTGCGGATAATGGCGTTCGGGTACGCCGCCTCCACCTCCGGAATCGACACGAGCGGCGACTGGCCCAGCGCAGATTCAGCGAAGGCCTTGAAGACGTGCGGCTCGTGCGTCATGTCGGCGAGCTCGCGCTCCAGCATGGAGTTGAGGTCTTCGACCAGCACCCCGATCTCGGGGTCTTTCTCCAGCGCCTTCAGAATCCGCCGGGTTCGCGCCATCTCTGTGGGGTCCGAAACCGAGAGCACCCGCGCACCCTCGTGGGTCTGGGCCTCCAGCGCCTGTCGATTGGAGCCGACTCCATACGTCTTGCCCAAGCCCAGCAGCCGGTCCTCCGCGCCCGCCTCTCGGAGGTCCTGCCAGATGGCCGGCCGGCTGCGCCAGGCGGCGCCGGCGTCCTGCAGGGAGTCGAACGCCGCGACGAAATTCGGAGGGGTCCGCGGATCAATGAGCTCCTGTCCCAGCTTGATGCCAACGACGCCCAGGCCGCGCAGGGCGCGGCGGGCGAGGAGCGCGGGGTCCGTGGTTGGCTCGCCCGCGAAGACGGTGGCGAGGACGTGAATCTGGTCCTGCAACTCCAGCGAGAGGAACACGCGCTCCAGCCGCTCTGCGAGGTGCGCAGCGCCCGGCTCCGCCTTGATCGGCTCCAGCACGCTGGTCTTCAGGAGCTGCTTCATCCGCTCCTGGCTGCTCATCGTGCCCAGGCCCAGGCGGGAGCCGTACCGCTCCAGGTTCTTGAGCCCCCGCGTGAGCGCTTCTTCGAGCAGAAGTGTGTGCAGCGAGCTGGGGACCGCCTCCCAGGCGCGGCGGATCCACGACCACGCCTTCTTGCCTGGCGGCGCGGTGTCGTGCCAACCCGTGACGTAAGGCAACAGCTCCGCCAGCTCCCCACGTGCCGTCGGAAAGGCCCCGGCGAACAGCAGCGCAGGGGGCTCTTCGAACTTATAGGTAGGGTACGTCGTCCACTTCAGGACCTCTTTGGGCAGGAACGGCTGGCTGAGGGCGCGAGCTCGCCGGTCTTGCCACTCATGCGGCCAGCCGCCTATGCCCTGCAGCTCTTTCACTCGCCAGAGCGCCGCAGCAGGGGATGCGAGCCTGCTTGCGCGCTCGACCTCCGTATCGATGAAGGTGCGCAGCGCTTGTTCCATCGGCGAGAACGCGACGCGCCCTTCATACTCCAGCAGCTGAGTCCAGTGCTTCTCGTCACCCCACTCCCAATCCGTCCTTAGGGAGCGGGAGAACCGAATCGGTTCCATGACGCGCTTGAGCAGGGAGCCGTCGTCGCGAGCACGAGCCAGCAGCTCCTCCGTGACCGGACCCAGCACCTCGTTGCAGAGCTCCGTCCAGATCGCCTTCACCTTTGGCTTGTTCGATTCCTGGTAGAGGATGCCCTTATACGCGTCGATCGCGTCGACCATCGTTTGACGGGAGAACCATCCGCGCACCCAAGCGAAGTTCTCCGGAGAAGGATCGTTGACGGCGAAGAGGAGGGCGTTCGCCAGCGTGTCCTTGTTAAGCAGCTCGGGATACCGCTCAGCGAGGGTTGCCGAGACCGACGACAGGTCCTGGGCGATGGCCCTGAACCGCGCGAACTGCGCGGCGTCCCCGCGTGGCAGGTTTTCACCCAGCCAGCGGAAGGCGGGATCGCGAAACCGCAGCTGAAGCATTCGGTGCCCAATCGTGTCCCCACCGCCGTAGTTGAGGTGGAAGGCCGGCACAGACCGCACCAGGTCGTGCAAGGCGGTCAGGTCAGCACGCTTCAGGACGGATTGGAGCTGCCGCTCCCAGCCGTTCACCAGGTGGTCCACCGCGGGGCCGGAGATTTGATGCATCAGGTCCATGGGATTGAAGACCTTCGCTTCCACCGCCTGAGTCAGGCGGCTCAACCACTCCTCCGGCAGCGACTTCCGGTGCGTGCTCATGAACACCTTCAACGCGTCATCAATCGACCGCTGCGACGTCCAATCGGTGAGCTCGGCCGCCCTCGCCGCCGCGGTGGACAAGACCGCTTCAATCGATTCAGACGCGTTCCGGTAGTCCGCCGCGAACATCAGCCACCTGAGCGCCTCCCCTTGCTCCGCCAGCTGACTCAAAGTGGATCCCTTGAGGGTCTTGAGCATGCTTTGGCGATCCGCCTCCGCGATGGGAAGCGAGAGCTTTCGGACGTACGGGAGGTCAATCAACCCACGGTGCGAGACACGAGCGCTCGTCGGCTCGTGGCGAGGCGCCGCGGGCGCCTTGGAGATGCTGGGCGCTTCCCAGACGCTTGCGTAGTGACCGTCCGGCTGGCGCGGCGGCGGCGCACGGTCCACGCTGCTGACTTGGAGATGGGTGCTCCTGGCCGTGTCTGCGGCGGTGGCGGCGGTGTGGGCGGCCGAGGCCGCGGGCTTCAAGGGGGGCATGGTCTTTAGGTGTTCGTGCCAGCGCTGCGCATTGTTTCCACCGCTCAGCGGTTGAGCAGGGGCGCACCAGCGGACTGGCGCGGCGCCTCCGAGCTACGCGTCGAACAGCCCCGCGGGCAGCTGAGCCCGGACGTTGTCGTCCAGACGTTCCAGGAGAATCTTCGCCACCTCCTGGTCCGTCACGTCGCCCATCCCGAGCAACGTCTCCTGCGACCGGAGGTTGTTGAGCATCTTCACCGCTCCGGAGAAGCCGCTCGGCACTTTGACGCCGTGGTCCTTGGCACCCTTGAGGAACGCCAGCATCCGGTCGACGACGCCGGAGCTGGACCCGGCGGTGGCAGCGTCCGGCGCCGCCTCGGCCAGGGCTTCGCGCAGACCTGATTCCAGGCTCCGCGGGTTGGCTCCCGACGTTCGCCCGACCTCGCTCACCGTCAAGAGCGTTTGGATGAGCTGCTCGGGATTGTTGAACCCGCTTGGGACCTTCCAGCCGGGCAGCGCCTCCGAGAGGCTCCGGACGATGAAGTGCTGCAGAAGCTGAAGGAACGCGTCCAGCTGGCGCGTGCTCAGGGTTTCGTACTGCATCATGTCGAAGAGGCCCACCCGCGTGCCGTCATCGGCGGAGTTGCCGTTCTTTGGATCTCCGAAGATCAACGTGCCGTCGCGGCTCTCCGGCGTGGCGCGGGGATCCAACGCCGTGCGGACCATGAGGCGATGGACTTCAGACTTGCGCGCCAGCTGGTCGGGCGTGAGCGGCCCCTCCCGGATGAGCTCCGCGTGGGTCTTGCCCTCCGAGAGCGTGCGGAGAATGGCGTTCGGGTACGCCGCCTCCACCTCCGGAATCGACACGAGCGGGGACTGACCCAGCGCGGACTCAGCGAAGGCCTGAAAGACCTGCGGCTCGTGCGTCATGTCGGCGAGCTCGCGCTCCAGCATGGAGTTGAGGTCTTCGACCAGCACGCCGATCTCGGGGTCTGTCTCCAGCGCCTTCAAAATCCGCCGGGTCCGCGCCATCTCTGCGGGATCCGAGACCGAGAGCACCCGCGCGCCCTCGTGGGTCTGGGCCTCCAGCGCCTGTCGATTGGAGCCCACGCCATACGTCTTGCCCAAGCCCAGCAGCCGTTTCTCCCGGGCCTCCTCCGGGAGCTCATGCCAGATGGCCGGCCGGCTGCGCCAGGCGGCGCCGGCGTCCTGCAGGGAGTCGAACGCCGCGACGAAATTCGGAGGCGTCCGTGGATCAATGAGCTCCTGCCCCAGCTTGATGCCGACGACCCCCAGACCGCGCAGGGCGCGGGCCGCGAGGAGCGCGGGGTCCTGGGTCGGCTCGCCCGCGAACACGGTGGCGACGACGTGAATCTGGTCCTGCAGCTTCAGCGAGAGGAACACGCGCTCCAGCCGCTCGGCGAGGTGCGCGGCGCCCGGATCCCCTTTGATCGGCTCCAGCACGCTGGTTTGCAGGAGCTGCTTCATCCGCTCCTGGCTGCTCATCGTGCCCAGGTTCAGGCGGGCGCCGTAGCGATCCAGGTTCTTGAGCCCCTGCGTGAGCGCCTCTTCGAGGAGAACCGCGTGCAGGGAGCTGGGCACCGCCTCCCAGGCACGCCGGATCCACGACCAGGCCTCCTTGCCCGGCGGCGGGGTGTCGTTCCATCCGGTCACGTAGGGAAGCAGCTCCGCGAGCTGCCCACGCGCCGTCGGAAAAGCCCCGGCGAACAGCCGCGCAGGGGGCTCTGTGAACTGATGGTTGGGGTACGTCGTTTTCCGCAGGACCTCTCTGGGCAAGAACGGCTGAGCGAGAGCACGAGCTCGCCGCTCTTGCCACTCATGCGACCAGATGCCGATGCCCTTCAGCTCATTCACTCGCCGGAGCGCCGCAGCAGGGGATGCGAGCCTGCTTGCGCGCTCGACCTCCCTATCGATGAAGGTGCGCAGCGCTTGCTCCATCGGCGAGAACGCTTTGCGTCCCTCCTCCTCGAGAAGCCGGGTCCAGTGATTCTCGTCACCCCACTCCCAACTAGGCCCCCGGGAGCGGTTCACCCGAGTCGGTGCCATGACGTTCTTGAGCAGCCCGGCGTCGTTGCCAGCACGCTCCAGCAGCTCCACAGTGACCGGGCCCAGCACCTCGTCGCAGAGCTCCGTCCAGATCGCCTTCACCTCTGGCTTGTTGCATTCCTGGTAGAGGATCCCCTTATACGCGTCGATCGCGTCGCCCATCTTTTGCTGGGAGATCCACGCCCGCAGCGTTGCGAAGCTCCTGGAGGAGGGATGGTTGAACGCGAAGGAGAGGGCCTCCTTCCGCGTCATGGGCGGTGGGGGCGCGGTCTTCTCTGCGGGGAGCGTCTCCCAGACGTCGGAGTGGCCGTCCGGCCCGCGCGGCTGCAGCACACGGTCCACCACGCTGCTGACGTGATGCTTGATGCTGCGAGCGGCCGACACCACGGGCTTCAAAGGCGGCATGGTGGCTATGCGCCGGTCGGGAGCGCAGCGGGAGGCAAGGGCTCGGCGTGGGCGGTCCCAGGAAGCCGGCCACCCCAGACGGCATCCGCCGCCGCCCGTTCGGCATCCGTGGTCGCCTCTTGATACAGCTTGCTCCAGGTCGCATACGTCCGAAGCGTCTGCGCCACGAGGAGGTTGGTGTTCCCCAGGGTCTCGACTTCGACCACGTGGGGAGCGCCCTTGGGCGTGACGGATGTGAGGACCAGGTCGGTCGCCGGGGTGTCGTAGTAGAAGCCCGGGACCAGCGTGAAGAGCGCCTCCTTCGGGTTCGCCCAGCGCCCCTCCTTCCCTGCCGCGAGTAGATAGCTGACGCCCTTTTCCACCGCGGGATGCGCGCCGCCGTACACCGCCGCCACGCCGGCGAGCGCGAGGGCTGTCTGTACCGGGGTCCCCTCTTTCGCGACCAGCGCCTGGTCGGGGTGGACATCCGCGGCCGTCGACTCTCCCCAGCTGCCGTCCGGCAGCTGCGCCTTCACCAACCGCTCCGCCGCCGCTTGCAGTGCGGGCGCCTTCATGTCCGCGCCCGCCGCCTTCAGCGCCGCGAGCGAGAGGCTGGTGCCCGCCAGGTAGCCCGCGGTCCAGCGGCTCCAGAGCAGGGGCTCCTTCTCGAAGGCGGCCAGCAGCAGGTTTCGGGCGGAGGCCAGACGCTGCTCGGCCTCTCGCGCCAGCTCCGGCGCCCGCTCCCTCAGCAGCGGCAACGCCGCGCTCAGCGCCATCATCACCCGCGAGGTCACGTCCGCGCTGGAGCGGTCCTCGAAGATGGACTGCGCCAGCGTGTCCGGCTTGAGCGACTCCACGCCGCCCGCGTCGCGCCCGCCGAACGCGCCCCACCCGCCGGACTCGTTCTGTTTTGACAACAGGGCGCGGACCCCGGAGATGACGGAGCTCGACACGCGTCCCGCCAGCTTCGCGTCCCCTGCCTTCTCAAGCGTCCCCACGGCGTTGACCAGCGGGTAGCCCACCACGGTCGCGGAGGTGTCGGTGTCCGGAGACTTCCCGGAGCCGCTCGCGAAGGGCCACAGGCCTTCGCCCGGCCCCTTCTGAATCTGCTCGCCCAGGAGCCAGCGAAGAGACTCTTTCAACCCCTTGAGGAGCTCCGGCGTGGGGTCCTGCTGGGCCACGTTGGCGAGCAACCCGGCGGGGAGCGTGGTCCCCCAGACCTCGCCCGAGGTGAAGCCGCCGAACGAGACGCGATCTCCCACCACGCGCGGCTGGCCGAGGGAGGCCAGCGCCTTCGCCTTCGCCTCAGCGATGGCCTTCGCCAACTCGGGCTTCAGCGCCACCCCGCGATCCGCGAGGAGCTTCGGGCCCACCTTCAGCGCGGTGAGCGCGACCGCGGTGGTCGTCTTCATGTACGACCAGCTGCCGTTGGGGCTCTGCGCGTCGACCAGCGCCTTCAGGTCCGCGAGGATTTGCTCCGGCTTCTGAATAATGACCGGTTCCGCGGCCTTCTCGTCCAATCCGACGAGTGACTTCATGCGGCCCAGGGCGAAACCTTCCGCGATGGCTCCAAAGAACCGATTGCTCTGCAGAGAATTGGCCAGCCGCACCTGGCCTCCCCAATTGGGATCGTTCCAGAGCGCGCTCTGCGCCAGCAGGCGCAGACCCCGGTAGAGGACCAGGCCCTCCGGGTTGGAGATTTCTCCCTCAGGAGGGAACAGGTCCGCCATCGCACGCAGCGCCTGGAGCGCCTCCGGGTCCTGCAGCGAACCTCCGCCTCCGTACGCCCTCTTGAGGAGTGCATTGGCGGGCGCGAACAGGACGCCGGGGTCGTCGCTGACCTTCGCCTCGCGCAGATAGCGTTGCGCGCCTTCGACTGCCTTCTTCCAGTCCTCCGTGAGGTGGACGCCTTCAACGACCATCAGGAAGGCTTCGGTCATCGCCCGTGAGCCGGGTCCCCCAGGGTAGAGCGGGAAGGAGCCGTCCGGCAGCTGCTGGCGAGCGATTCCGGGCAGCACCTTGCGAACCATCTGCTGGGCCAGCTTGGGATCTTTGCCGTGCTGCATGCGGACGAAGAGCGGGAGCAGCTCTCCCATCAACCCTGCATCCCAGACGTTTTCGTAGTGCCCGTCCGGCTGGCGCGTCTGCAGCGCACGGTCCACCACGCTGTTGACGTGGAGATTGATGCTCTTGGCCGTGTCGATGGCGACGGCGGGGCGGGCAGCTGCGAGGGGCTTCAGTGGGGGCATGGTTGTTGATGTTCGTGACGGCCTTGTGCACTGTTTCCGCCGCTCAGCAGTTGAGCAGCGGCGCACCTCGCCATCGAGCGGTGCGACATCACTAAAAGTCGAATGAGTACGGCTGGGTAATGGGTTGCCTCAGGCGCAGCCGGCGGTTGATGCACGGCTGGAAGCCGACCTCTTAAGGCGAGGAGTAGGAGGTGGATGCGGTGCAAACACTCTTGACCTTGGCCGCTGTTGCGCTGGTCAGCGGGGGCTGCACGCTGTCCTCCTCCCTCCCAGGAGACGCCGGAGCGGCGTGCGGCGCGAAAGCCGAAATCTACGATCCTCGCGCCTGGCCGCTCCTGACGATTGAGGGCGACGTGAGCCCGATGGGTGTGTTTGACCCGTCGCTGGCGGTCTCCGCGGACGGCGGGGAGGTCTTCGTCTCGTACACCAGCCTGGTGAGCGGCAAGTCACTGCAGACGCGGGTGGCCTCTTCTACCGATCAAGGCCAGAGCTGGCGGTGGCTGACGGACGTCAACCGCGCGGCCCCGCTCACGTTGGCGACGACGGATGTCTCCGTCTGCGGCGCGGCCATGTGTACCGGCACCTGGGTGCACGAGACCTCCTCCCTCGTGCTGGACCCGCAGGACCCGGACCCCTCGCAGCGGGTGAAGGTATTCACGCATGCCTACTTCGTCACCGCCTCAGGCGCGGTCCGTTACGACATCGGCTCAATTGACCTCCACACCACCTCGGAGCTCACCACCGGCGCGGCGTGGAGGCAGACGCGGCTCTTCGGCTGGGCCTCCTCTTCTCCGCAGTCAAGCGCGGGAGCGGCCTTCAACATCTCCAGCCCGGGGGTGCTGGACGGGAAGCTGAGCGACTGCCTCATCGTCTCCGAGCCCGGCGCTCTGGTGCGCGGCGGGACGATTGAGCTCGCCTTGGGATGCGTCGGGTCGCGAGGAGCCGAGCGCCCCCTCTCCATTCGCCTGGTGCGCTCGGGAGACCACGGCCGCTCCTGGCGTTTCGTGTCCACCGTGCTCGACGAGGCAGATGCGCGGGCGCTGGGGGCGGAGGGGCCGCTGGGTCCGCAGCTCAACGCGGCGAGCCTCTACGAGGCCGGCGGGGCCTTGCGGCTCCTCGTGAGCCCCAACGGGCCGGTGGGAAACGCAGGAGGGAACGGCTACGCCGGGTGCACGCAGCTGCGCTTCTCGGACGTGGCGCTGGGCGCCATCGACCGGTGTGGGTCAGAGCCCCGCGTAGAGGTGGCGCTGAAGCTTCCGTCCAGTGGTGGCGGCGCCTGCGCGGCGCATCCTGGCGTGCTGGATGGACGCGCGCTGGTCAGCGTGCCCGACTTCACGCGGGCGGCGCCCTTTCGGATCCTCGTGTCACCAGTGCGGGGGTTTTAGGTCACGGCCGCAACAAGGGAGCGAGGAGCGAGAGGACCTCCGCACCTGTGGTCTGGGTGAGACAGGGGACGAAGCCGTGCGCGAACTGGTTTGGAACGGGTGCGCAGCCGGCGTCGCTGAGGGAGGCGGGTGAAGGGGTCAGCAGCGTGGAGGGCAGGCCCGCGTCGGTCAGCCGCGCGTGGAGCTTCTGGGCCTGTGCGTGGGGGATGAGCAAATCCCACGGGTCCGGCGCCTGCACCGTGATGATGGGCGACCGGGCGTTGCAGGCGTGGGCGGTGGGGGACGCGTCTGCGCAGCGCGAGCACGCGCGGCTGGCGGTGCAGTCCGGTGTCTGGACATCCACACAGTCGTCGGTGTTGGGCGCGACCGCCGCGCTGCCCGCCACGTCGGTCGCGCGCGCGAGGTCCGCCAGGTCTGTAGGGGGCGAATACGCGACGACGGCGCGAACCCTCGCCGCTGCCACGCCGCACTGTGGGTCCAAGTCTGTCCGGTGTTCGGTAAGCCCCACCAGCAGGGCGAGCTGCGCGCCCGCGGACTCGCCGCTGATTGCAACCTTGCTGCCATCGATACCGAAGCGGGAGGGCGCCTTCTCCCCCAGCCACTGCACGGCGCACTTCACGTCCAACAGATTCTCTGGGAAGGCGCCACCTTCGCTCACCAGCCGGTACTCGACGTTGAAGGTCGCGAACCCTCCCAGCAGCGCCATCCCATAGGCGTAGTCGCCGATGGCGGCGCGGCGCCGGTCGCAAGCGCTCCAGCCGCCTCCGTGGACCACGGCAAGGATGCCGGGCTTGGTGCCGGGGGCGGTGGGGGGGACGAAGAGGTCTCCCTGTAAATCCACGCCGCCCCGGCGGGCGTAGGTCACATTGCGAACCACCAGGACGCCTCCCGGCAACAGCTCCAGCTGCTCCGCCGGACCGCGGGTCTGCGGCGCACCGGCCGTTCCCGTGCAGCTGAGGACGGCCGGCGGCGCCTGCGGCTGGCTCCACGGCGCGCAGCCTGGCTGCTCCAGACCACCCGCGTCCTTGTCAGTGTCCGTGGCCGGCGGCGGTGTCTCCTGACAGGCCATCAGGGTCAGGAGGGCGGCGACGCAACCGAGGAGAGGGCGCTTCACAGGGGAGGAGTTTACTGGCGCGAACCCTGTTTGGGGACTCGCGGCACTTACGGAAGGGTGAAGGAATACGCCGGGTCAGGCTGGCAGCCGGGCGCTACCTTCACCAGCCGGAGGTCGCCGTCGCGGGCAACCTCCTCGCCTGGCAGCCCCTCGGGGGCGATGACGTAGTTGTAGTGCGACGGACTCTCGCTGGTATCGCCGTAGAGGCGCGCCGCGCGATGAAGGTGAGACAGCCCGCCGGTCTGCCAGACGGCGCGGGTAGAGACTCTGAGCCCGCAGAGATCTTCCCGGGCACTCGCGGCGATGAGCAGCCGGTTCTCAGAGCCGCCCCAGTCGAAGGCAGAAACGTCTGTGTAGTACTGACCCAACCCCAGCCGTTCAAAGGTCAGCGACGGGTACGAAGCGGCGGAGGCAGCCACCAGCGCGAAGCAGAGCACCGCGAACGCCATGCCCGCGCGCGGACGCCAGCGCGCCACCGCGTCCAGCCCCACCGCCGCGCCCGCCGCCCAGAGGGGCAGCAGCGGATAGATGAAGCGCAGCTCCTTGTGCGTGATGGAGGAGTAGATGAGCAGCAGCACCCCGGCGGAGACGAACAGCGTGGCCGTGCGCCGCGCCGCGACGGCCGCCAGCGCCACGAGCGCCACCGCGAGCGGCCCCAGCGCGGTGACCAGCCGCAGCGCGTAGAAGGGAAACGGCTGGCGGCCGAAGTTGCCAATCTTCCCCTCCAGCACGTTGAAGCGGAAGTAGACCCAGGCGGACTGGAACGGCAGGCCCCACGTCAGCCAGTCCACTGCGCCGAAGAGCGCAGCCCAGACGAGGAAGACCGCGGCGCACTCCAGCGCCTCTTGGCGGCGGCGGCGCACCAAGAGCACCGCCAGCACGGCGATGCAGAAGACCGCCGACTGGAGCCGCAGCATCACCGCGACGCCCAGCAGCGAGCAGCCGAGGAGGCGCTGCAGCCGCGGCGCTTCGCGCGGGAGGGCGAGGGCGAGCCCCAACGTGAGGGGCAACGCGCACGCGGTGTCGCTCATCGCCCGCGGGCCGAGGTAGAGCGGCACCGAGCCCAGCGCCAGCGCGGACGCGGCAAAGGTGGCGCTCGCACGGGTGGCGCCGTGCCGGCGCGCGAGCAACCACGTCGCGGCCGCCGTCCCCACCCCGAGGCCGCAGAACGCCAGGCGCACCACGGTGAGGTACTCGCGCGGCGCGGTGAGGCCGAAGAGCTTCGCCATCCACAGCAGCGCGGCGACCAGCCCGGGCAGCGCCCAGTGACGGGCGCCTTGAATCATTTCCCAGGCCTGCATCCCGTAGCCGTAGACGGCGCGGTGCGCGGGCTCGAGTGATTGATACACCTCGTCGGGCCAATGCATCCCGTCGTCGGTGAGCGCCTGGTGCGTGCGCACCGCGGCCCCCGCGAGCAGCACGGCGGCGAGCAGCCACCCCCACTCGCGCCGGTCCCAGGTTGACGTTGATGGCGTGGGGTCACGCATTCGAAGGCGCGGGACACTGCGGCCCTCGTCGTGGGCCGTCAAGCGGAGGCGGGCTCGGAGGCTCGGAGGCTCGGTGCTGGGGGCTCGGGTTCTCGGGTCGGGCCAGCCGTCCTCGGTTCCGGGGAAGGGAAAGGGTAGGGCTGCTCAGCGCCGCAAGCGCTTGGCGTTCAACGTCAGCATGGACCCGGGGTTCTCCCCACCACCTGCGTGCATCTCGGCTACGGAGCCGATATGCACGGCCGCCCCGGGCCGGGAAGTACGCGAGGTCACGTCCGATGAAGCGCTCTCTCCTGGCCCTGTGCCTCTGCCTCGCCTGCGCGGCGCCCCCGCCCTCCTCGGACGCCGGCCAGCAGCCGCCCGACTCGAGCGTGGACGCCTCTGTCCCGGCGGTCGATGCGGGCTTCAAAGCGGACGCGGGGACGGACGCCAGCACCCCCACCTCGGACGCCGGGACCGACGCGGGCGTGCCGACGCTGCCCGACGGCGGGAATGCCACCTGGTACGCGGACGCGCTGCCCATCGTTCGGGCGCGCTGCGCGGGCTGCCACAACGCAGGAGGCATTGCGCCCTTCCCGCTCACCGCCTACGCGGAGGCGCTGCCCCACGCGGACGCCATCGCCCGCGCGGTCCACGAGCGCACCATGCCGCCGTGGATGCCGGATGAGTCGTGCCGGCCGTTGAAGGACTCCCGCAGCCTCTCGCCGGAGGAAATTGCCACGCTCGTCGCCTGGCAGGCTGCTGGGGCGCGGGCGGGGGACCCTTCGGACGCGCCGCCCGCTCCGGACGCCGGCACCGGCCTGGCGAACCCGGACGCGGTGCTCACCCCGGCGCAGGCGTACACGCCGTCGGCAGGGGCCTCCGACGACTACCGCTGCTTTATCCTCGATCCGCAGCTGACCCAGCCGCGGGATGTCATCGCGCTCGACATCGAGCCGGGCGTCCGGTCGATGGTCCACCATGTGGTGCTGTACGAGGTCCGCAAGGCGGACGCGCTCGCGCTGCAGGGGAACAACAACGGCTGGACCTGCTTCGGCTCTCCGCGCACGAACAACTTCGCCATCGTCGGCGGCTGGGTGCCCGGCTCACCGCCCAGTCTCTACCCGCAGGGCACCGGGGTGAGGCTGCGCGCAGGGACGGTCATCGCCATGCAGGTCCACTACAACCTCTCCGCCAGCGCGCCCACGCCGGACCTCACCCGCGTGGCGCTCCAGTACTCGCCCACGCCCGTGCAGTACCCCGCCACCATATGGGGGCCCATCGACAACACCTTCATCGTCCCGCCGATGGCAAAGGGCTACGTCGGCTCCGCGCTGGAGAGCTTCGCTCACCGCCGCATCTGGGGCGTGCTGCCGCACATGCACACGCGCGGGAAGAAAATCCGCGTGGACTCCACCTCGGAGTGCTTCGTGGACATTCCGAACTGGCAGTTCCACTGGCAGCAGTTCTACTTCTTCAAGAGCCCCGTCTCGCTCGGCGCCGACGGCACCACGCGCGTGCTCTGCACCTGGGACAACCCGACGAACGCCCCGCTGCGCTGGGGAGACAGCACGGCCGACGAGATGTGCGTGGGGTTCCTGTACACCACGCTCTAGAGGCACCGGCCGCAACGCTCCTGGACAGCAACTCATTGCGGGCTCGCCCCCGCTCGCGTCGAGCCCCGCTCGCGTCGAGCGTTGCGCCGTCAGGCGCATAGTCGAGACGTCGGCCGTCGGCAGTGCTCCCCGAAGCTTGGCTCATGGGCCGCTTCGCTCTGCTCGAAACAACCCGGCAAAGTGCCGTGCGTGGGTTTGCGCCACCTCTCGACTATGCGCCTGACGGCGCAACGCTCGAGGCGAGCGGGGAGGCGCCTGACTGAGAACAGCTGTTCCT
>JBGART010000086.1:0-27007 GCA_044230055.1 Myxococcaceae bacterium
CCGTTCCCCGAAACCCGTTCCCCGAAACCCGTTCCCCGAAACCCGTTCCCCGAAACCCGTTCCCCGAAACCCGTTCCCCGTTTTTCTCGATCCGGCGGCGCAGGCGCCCCCCCCCCACGACTAAGCTCCCCCCGCCTTGCGACAAGCCGCCGCCACTCCCTCCCCCCTGGAAGACCTCACCTTCCCCGCAACCGACGGCTTCACCCTCAGCGGCACGGCCTACACCCCTCTCGCCGGCGCCGCCCACGGCGCAGTCCTCATCGCCTCCGCAACCGGCGTCCGCCGCCGCTACTACGACCGCTTCTGCCGCCACCTCGCACAATCAGGCCTCTCCGCCCTCTGCTTCGACTACCGGGGCATCGGCAACTCCCGGCCCAAATCCCTTCGCGGCTTCCCCGCACAGATGCAGGACTGGGGAGAGCGAGACCTCCCGGGCGCCATCGCGCAGGCCCGCCAGCGCTGGCCCACGCTCAAGCTCGCACTCATAGGCCACAGCGCCGGCGGTCAAATCGTCGGCCTGGCGCCCAACGCGAAAGAGCTCTCCGCCCTGCTCCTCGTCGCGGCGCAGAGCGGCGACTGGCGCCTGTGGCCCGCGAAGTGGCGGCCGGTGATGTTCGCCATCTGGTACCTGGGCATCCCGGCCGTAAGCCACCTCGCCGGCTACCTGCCCGGGGCGCTCGGCGTAGGCGGGGACCTGCCCAAGGGCGTTGCCCTCCAGTGGGCGCGCTGGTGCCGGCGCGTGGGCTACCTCACCGGCGGTGAAGACGCCGCACGCGCAACCGGGTACGCCGCGCTCAAGCTCCCCCTGCGCGCGCTCTCCTTCGAGGACGACAGCTTCTACGCGCCCCGCCGCGCAGTGGCGCAGCTGCTGACCTTCTACTCGAGCGCCACGGTGGAGCACACCCACCTCGTCCCGGGCGAAGGCGGCCTGGGTCCCATCGGACACTTCGGCTTCTTCCGGTCAGACCAGCGCGCGCTCTGGGACGACTGCGCGCAGTGGCTCAAGGCCCAGCTGTCCGCGTAGACCCCGCGCCGCCGCGACGAAGTGCTTTCGCCGTGCATCTTTGGCGCATGGCAGCGTCTACTCCTTGAAAATCAGCCCTCGCGGAAGAGCGTTCATGCCCCCTGAGAGACAAATCCCCTCGAGGATTGCCCTGCTCGCCCTCGCTGCCGCGCTCGCTGGCGGGGCGGCGTGCTCGGATGGAAAGCCCGCTGTCCGGTACGAAACCACCGCCGCGGACCGCGGGCGGATTGTCGCGAAGGTGACGGCCACCGGGACGCTCTCCGCGCTGGTGACCGTGCAGGTAGGCAGCCAGGTCTCCGGGCGCATCGCCGAGCTCTCCGCTGACTTCAACTCGAAAGTCCAGAAGGGCGACCTGCTGGCGCGGATAGACCCGCAGCTGTTCGAGGCCACGCGAGAGCAGGCGCGGGCGAACGCGATGGCGGCGCAGGCGAACCTCACCAAGGCGAAGGTCCAGGCGGAGGAGGCGCGGCGGCAGGCGGACCGCTCGGCGAGCCTGCTCGAGCGCAAGCTCATCGCCCAGGCGGAGTACGACACCGCGCGGGCGAACTTCGACGCGGCGCGGGCGCAGGTGGAGTCCGCGTCCGGCAGCGTGCAGCAGGCGCGCGCGTCGCTCAACCAGGCGGAGGTGAACCTCCAGTACACGCGCATCCTCTCCCCCATCAACGGGGTGGTCATCTCCCGCAGCGTGGAGCTGGGGCAGACGGTGGCGGCGTCGCTCTCGGCGCCCACGTTGTTCCTGCTGGCCGAGGACCTCCAGAAGATGCAGGTGGACACCAACGTGGCTGAGGCGGACATCGGCAAGCTGAAGGACGGGATGTCCGCGTACTTCACGGTGGACGCCTACCCGTCGGAGCGCTTCCAGGGAAAGCTCCGGCAAATCCGCAACGCGCCGCAGACGGTGCAGAACGTCGTCACCTACAACGCCATCATCGACGTGGAGAACCCGGAGCTGAAGCTCAAGCCGGGGATGACCGCGAACGTCACCTTCATCTACGCCAACCAGGAGGACGCGCTGCGAGTGCCCAACGCGGCCCTGCGCTTCCGTCCGCCGCAGGAGCTCTTCGCGCGCGGCGGCGGGCGCGGCGACGGGGGCGTGACGGCCGGTCGGCGTCAGGGCGGCGGCGGCGGGGCCGGGCGGCGCCAGGGCGGCGGCGAGCTGGACGCGCCGGACAAGCGCACGCTCTGGGTGCTCCGCGAGGGCAACCCGGTGCCGCTGCCGGTGAAGGTCGGCACGTCGGATGGCTCGCTCACCGAGGTGGTCTCCGGCGAGCTGAAAGAGGGCGACCTGGTCATCACCGAGGCGGTGAGCCTGGAGGAGAAGAAGGCCACCACCAACCTGCCGGGCGTCACCGGACCCGCGGGCGGCGGCGGCGGAATGCGAAGGGTGTTCTAGATGCCCGCGCTCATCCGGCTGCACGACATCTCCAAGACGTACCGGATGGGCGACGTCGAAGTCCCTGCCCTGCGCGGCGTGTCGCTGGAGGTGAGCGAGGGCGAGTTTCTGGCGGTGATGGGCACCTCCGGCTCCGGCAAGTCCACGCTGATGAACCTCCTCGGCTGCCTGGACCGGCCGTCGTCCGGGCAATACCTGCTGGGCGGCAAGGACATCTCTCGCGCCAGCCGCGATGAGCTGGCGGAGCTGCGCAACCGGACGCTGGGCTTCGTCTTCCAGAGCTTCAACCTGCTCTCGCGGACCAGCGCGCTGGAGAACGTGGAGCTGCCGCTCCTGTACTCCGGCGTGGCCACCGCGGAGCGACGGCGGCGCAGCGAACAGGCGCTGGCGAAGGTGGGCCTCGCCGGCCGGATGGACCACCACCCCAACCAGATGTCGGGCGGGCAGCAGCAGCGGGTGGCCATCGCGCGGGCGCTGGTGGGCAACCCGAAGGTCATCCTCGCCGACGAGCCCACCGGCAACCTCGACTCCCGCACCAGCGTGGAGGTGATGCAGCTGTTCCAGGAGCTCAACCGCGCCGGCATCACGCTGCTGCTGGTCACCCACGAGCCGGACATCGCCATCTACGCCTCGCGGGTGCTGGTGATGCGCGACGGGCGGGTGCTGTCGGACCGGCGGCAGACGCCGAAGCCGGCGCGGCCGGAGGACGTGCCGGACCCCATCGAGGAGGTGGCCTCGTGAACTCGTCGCAGACGCTGCGCGTGGCCACCCGGGCGCTCCTTCGCAACAAGATGCGCTCGTTCCTCACCACGCTGGGCATCATCATCGGCGTGGGCGCGGTCATCGCCATGGTGGCCATCGGCGAGGGCGCGAAGGCGAAGGTGGAGGAGTCCTTCGCGTCCATGGGCAGCAACGTGCTCATCATCATGTCCGGCAGCTCCAGCCAGGGCGGCATGCGCGGCGGCTTCGGCTCCGCGCCCACGCTCACCTGGGAGGACTTGAAGGCCATCGGCGCCGAGGTCCCCTCCGTGCGCTACGCCGCCGCCATGCTGCGCAGCAACGCGCAGGTGATGAGCGAGGACCAGAACTGGTCCACCAGCGTCCAGGGCACCAGCCCCGAGTACTTCCTCATCCGCAGCTGGGACGTGGAGCGCGGCCGCCGCCTCAACTCCTCGGACGTGGAGGGCGGCGCCAAAGTAGCCGTGCTGGGCCAGACGGTGGTGGAGAAGCTCTACGGCGCCAACGCGGACCCGGTGGGCCAGTCGGTGCGCATCAAGAACGTGCCGTTCGAAGTCATTGGCGTGTTGACGCGCAAGGGCCAGTCGCCGCAGGGCCAGGACTTCGACGACGCGGTGTTCGTCCCGCAGAGCACCTTCCAGGCCAAGGTGCAGGGCGGCTTGCAGAAGTACGTCGCCGGGATGATTTTCGTGGGCGCGCAGTCGGGCCAGACGGCGCGGGCGCAGCAGCAGCTGACCGGCCTCTTACGGGACCGGCACCGGCTCTCGCGGGACGCCGAGGATGACTTCAGCATCCGCAACTTGACCGAGATGGCCAGCGCGCAGCAGGAGGGGACGCAGACCTTGACCACCCTGCTGGCAGCCATCGCCGCGGTCTCCCTGCTGGTGGGAGGGATTGGCATCATGAACATCATGCTGGTGTCGGTCACCGAGCGGACGCGTGAGATTGGCGTGCGGATGGCGGTGGGCGCCAAGCCGAAGAACATCCGGGCGCAGTTCCTGGTGGAGGCGCTGGTGCTCTCCGTGATGGGCGGGTTGGTGGGCGTGGGCCTGGGCGTGGGGCTGGGCCGGTGGCTGGCGGACAACTTCGGCTGGCCCATCCTCATCCGTCCGGACGTCATCCTCCTCGCTGTCGGCTTCTCCGCGCTGGTGGGCGTGGGCTTCGGGCTCTACCCCGCGCACAAGGCATCCAAGCTGGACCCCATCCAGGCCCTGAGGTTCGAATGAAGCGGCTCCTCGTCGTGACGCTCGCCCTCGCCGCGCCTGCCAGCGCGCAGCAGGTGCTCACCCTGCAGCAGGCGGTGGACGCCACCCAGCAGAACCTCCCCGCGCTGCGGCAGGCGCAGGCCGCCACCGACGCCGCGAAGGCCCGGGTCGGCATCGCCCGCGCGCCGCTGTTGCCGCAGGTGAGCTTGAACCTTGGCTATGCGCGGCGGACCAGCAACTTCACCAATACGCCCGGGACCGTCCCCACCGACGTGTCCGCCAGCAGCGCCGCGACCTTCAACTCGGTGGACTATCTCTCCAGCGGGCTGACCGCCACCCAGCTGGTGTGGGACTTCGGCCAGACGCTGGACCGCTACCGCGCGCAGAAGCTCACCGCCGGCGCGCAGGAGGACACGGAGACCGCCACCGGGCAGCGCGCGCTCTACGCCGTGCGCACCTCGTTCTTCGCGGCCCGCGCGCAGAAGGCGCTGCAGGCAGTGGCGAAGGAGACGCTGGAGAGCCAGGAGCGCCACTTCGCGCAGATTGAGGGCTTCGTCGAAGTCGGCTCGCGCCCGCAGATTGACGTGGCGCAGGCGCGGACGGACCGGGCGAACGCCAAGCTGGACCTCATCAATGCGCAGAACGCCTACGCCATCGCCAAGGCCGTCCTCAACCAGGCGATGGGCGTGGAGCGGGACACCGCGTACGACGTGGCCGACGAGGCGCTGGGCCCGGTGAACGGCGAAGCGTCGCAGGTGGACCCGCTGGTAGAGGAGGCGCTCTCCCGGAGGCCGGAGTACGCGGCGCTGGAGAAGCAGATGCGGGCGCAGGAGCTGATTATTTCGTCCGTCCGCGGGGGCTACTGGCCCTCCATCGGCGTGGCCACCGGCTTCACGGACAACGGTCGCGGCTTCGACACGCTCACCTGGAACTGGAGCGCCGGCGCCACCCTCAGCTGGCAGCTGTTCGAGGGCTTCGGCACGCACTCCGCGGTGGAGGAGGCGGGGGCCAATCTGCGCATCCTCAAGGCCCAGTCGGACACGCAGCGCCAGCAGGTGCGGCTGGACGTGTCGCAGGCGGTGCTCGCGGTCAGCGCCGCGCAGGCGTCCATCATCGCCACCGACGAGGCGCTCACCGCCGCCCGCGAGCGCCTGCGCCTCTCGGAGGGCCGCTACCAGACCGGCGTGGGCAACGTCATTGAGCTGGGCGACGCGCAGGTCTCCGTCACCTCCGCCGCCGCCCAGCGCGTCCAGGCCGAGTACCGGCTCTCCGCCGCGCGGTCTCAGCTGTTGCTCGCGCTCGGGCGGTAGCGCTTTTCACTTCGAGCGGTTTTCCGACGGAAAAGCACAGCGTGCGTTCGTCTTCTCGGCAGCGCTGTGAGTGGTGCGCGGCGCGAGCGCGCAGGCAGCTTGGACAGGGGAACGCGGGTTCTTGAGCTCAGCTGTCCGTAGGCGTGCGCGCAAACGGAGGTGCTGCCAGCGCGGGGGCAGATGTCCCAGAGGGTGGTCAAGGCACGCGGGACAGTCCTGGGCGGCTACCGGCGGGCGCCCGCCGGCAGCACGACCGCAGCGGCCAGGCCGACTGCTGCTTCCTACCCGCTCCAGCACTCCCCGAGGTGAATGGGGAGCGGCTTCGTGACTCTCCGGAGCTGTCCCCCACAAACAGATCGCAAGCAAGAAGCATGACGCGTTGTCTTTAATATCATCAACAACCCGTCACATTTCTCACAGCACCAATCACGTTCCGCCCTCGACAGCATCAACCCACCGTACACCCTGAACTGCGATGAGTTGTCGACAATAGCGTCGATAACTCATCGCAGAAGGAGCAGGCGATACGCGGCAGGCTCCTCTGCCGGCATCGCCTCAGCCGGGGACAGCTCGGGGCTGAAACGAAGGCGGAGACCGTCCACCTCGGGGAGCGCAGCCTGGGTGAGGAAGCTGCAACAGGCCGGGCCGCAGCGGTCATGCTGTCGGCGGGCGCCCGCCGGCAGCCGCCCAGGACTATCCCGCCTGCCTTGACCACCCTCTGGGACATCCGCCTCCGCACCGGCAGCGCATCCGTCTGTGCGCCGCAACACGGACAGCTGAGCCGAAAACCGGTGTTCCCCTGTCCAAGCTGCCTGCGAGCTCGAACCGCGACCGTTTCGGGCGCCACCGACGGAGCCTAGGAGCTGGAGGGCAACGCGCCGAGAAGCCGGCCCACGCTGAGGTCCACCTGGGACTGGATGAGGCGCAGCAGGCTGTCCAGCTCCTGAGTCGGCACGTTGAACCGGCGCCGAAGCTCGCGGCGGGTCAGCGCCGCCACCCGCGCGCGGGCCGCGGAGATGCGCCGGGCCGCGCTCACCGAGTGGACGCCATACACCGCGCCAATCTGCGCGATGCTCAGGCGATCCACGACCTGCAGCTTCAACACCGCCCGGTCCCTGTCGCGAACCTGCCCGAGCGCCCGCTGCAGCGCGTCCCGGACCGCGTCGCCATAAAGGCGACGGGCCATCGACAGCTCCGGGTCCTCCGCCACGGCAGGGAGGTCCGCCAGCTCCACCTCCGGGACCGGCGCTTCGCGCAGCGCCGCGCGGCGCAAGGTGAGCGCCTCATTCAGCGCCACCACCCGGAACCAGCTGCGCAGCTCCGCGGTCCCGGCGTACCGGGCGATAGCGGGGGTGCTCCCAGGCGAGGCGAGGAACAGCCTGCAGCGCAGGCGCTGACACACCTCTTCGCTCTGCGGGGCATGCGCGCCGAGGCTGCGGACGCACGCGTCCACGTCTCCGAAATAGGTCCGCTCGAACGCCTCCAGAGCACCGGGGACCCCGGCCGCGCACGCCGCTGCGAGGTAGAGGTCCTCTGCGTGCGCCTTCAGGTCCCCGCCATGCGCAGACAAGGCACGCAGGGCCTCCCGCTCTACCTTCAGCTGCGGCCACGCCTTGGCCCCGCGCGCGAGCGCTGCTTCAAGCTCCGGCGTGTCGGGCAGCGAGGGAGACGGCATCCGCGTTCCTGTACGCGACGCCGTCGCCCGGTGTCCAGCCGGCCTGCGGTTTGAACCGGGGAGTCGAAAGCGGCTATCAGACCCCGGCGACGATGGAGTGCCTGGACGCCAACGCGGTGCTGGACCACCTGCAGGGACGGATGCCGCCCCCGCTGCGCGCGCAGGTCGCCTCCCACCTGGAAGCGTGTGACGCCTGCCGCGAGCTGCTCGCCGTCGCGGCGGGCTCGCGCCTGGTGCCCATCACCTCCCCCAGCGTGGCAATCACCTCCAACGAAGCCGAAAGCACGGCGCTGCGCGCAGGCGCCACAGTTGGCCGCTTTGTCCTGCTGCACCGGCTGGGCGCCGGAGGAATGGGCGTCGTCTACAAGGCGTATGACCCTTCTCTCGACCGGAGCGTCGCCCTCAAGCTGCTCCGGTCCGCCGAGCGAAGCACCGCCCGGGAGGCGAAGGCGCTGGCCCAGGTCGCTCACCCGAACGTGGTGCCGGTCTACGAAGCGGGCGAGCACGACGGCCGCACCTTCGTCGCGATGGAGTTGGTGGAGGGCACCACGCTGGTAGTGACGCTGGCAGAGCGCCCGAGCCGCCGCAGGGTGATGCAGCTCTTCCTCGCCGCGGGGCGCGGCCTCGCCGCGGTGCATGCCGCCGGGCTCGTGCACCGCGACTTCAAGCCCGCCAACGTGCTGGTGGGCTCGGACGGCCGCGTGCGGGTCACCGACTTCGGCCTGGCACTTCAGCCCGACTCGCCGCCGCTGCCCGGCGCCAGCGCCGGCGCTCCCTCGCACATGGCCCAGGTCGGCGCCCCTGCGCGCCCGCAGTCGCTGCGCGCCGCCAGCGCCGGCGCCCCCTCATACACGGCCCCGGACGGCGCGCCCGCGAGCCCGCAGTCGCTCCTCGGCGTCATCGCCGGCACTCCCGCCTGCACCACTCCGGACGGCGAGCCCGCGAGCCCACAGTCGCTCCGCGGCGTCATCGCTGGCACGCCCGCGTACATGGCCCCGGAGCAGCTGCTCGGCGTGGCGGTGGACGCACGCGCGGACCTCTTCAGCTTCTGCGTGGCGCTCTACGAGACGTTGGCGGGCGCTCCCCCGTTCCCCGCCACCGACGGGCGGCTCGAGCGCATCCGCGAGGGGGCCTCACTGGCGCCGCTGAAGGGAACCTCCCGCCGCGTCCGCGCCGCGCTCAAGCGAGGCCTGGCGTTCGACCCCGCGGCGCGCTTCGCCTCGATGGACGCGCTGCTGGCGGAGCTGGGCCGGGAGCCGCTGCGGCGCTGGCGCGGTCCGCTGCTGGCCGCGGCGAGCGTGGCGCTGGCGGTTGGCGGGGCCTATGCCCTCACCCGCCCTCCGCCGCGGTGCCAGGAGGGCGACGCACGCTGGGGTGGAACCTGGGACGCGCGGGCGAAGGGCGCGGTCGAGGCGGCGCTGCTGGCGACGAAGGTCCCCTATGCCTCGGACGCCTGGCGCCAGGTGGACCTCCGGCTCAACGCGCGCGCGCAGGAGTGGACGCAGACCTGGCGCGACATCTGCGAAGCGACGCACGTGGTGGGCGACCAATCCGAGGAGCTGCTGGACCGTAAGATGGAGTGCCTGTCGGACCGGCTGGAGGAGACGCGCGCGATGGTCCAGCTGCTGGAGCGCGCGGACGCGAAGACCGCCGCCCGCGCCGCCAGCGCGGTGAGCGGGTTGGCGCCGCCCTCGCTGTGCACCAAGGCTGACCGCCTGGCGAAGGGTCCGCCGCCCTCGGACCCGCTCCGCCTTCGCGAGCTCCGCAAGCGCCTGGCGGCGACCGTCGCCACGCTGCGCAGTGGAAAACCCAAGGAGACGGTGGAGCTGAGCGGCCCGCTCGTCGAGGACGCGCGCCAGCTGGGCCATGCGCCCTTCCTGGCCGAGGCAGTGTTCCTGCAGGGCGAAGCCCTGGCGCTGTCAGCCAACCCCGCCGGCGCGGAGCCTCACTACCGGGAAGCGGTGCGGCTGGCCGACGTCAGCGGGATGGACGCGCTGCGCGCCCGCGCCCTGGTGGAGCTCAGCCTCCTCGTCGGCTACCACCTCGGGAAGAGCGCGGAGGGGCTGGAGCTCGCCCGGTTCGCGCAGGCGGCCACCGAGCGTGTCCATGACGAAGCCCTGGACGCGGTGCGACGGATGCGCCTGGCCCACCTGCTGTACATCGCCTCGCGCCTCCCGGAGGCGGAGCAGGAGTTGCGCGCGGCGCTCGCGTTGACCGAGCGCGACCCCGGACGGAACCTCACGACCGCGCAGGTGTTGGACTCGCTGGGCAACATCCTCAGCGGGCTTGGGCGCAACGAGGAGGCCATCGCCGTCTTCAAGCGGTCCCTCGCCCTCTTCGAAGGCGACCTGGGCCGCGCGCACCCGGACGTCGCCATCGCGAAGATGAACCTCGCGGGCAGCTACAACGCCCTCGGCAGGGCAAGCGACGCGCTGCTGCTCGTCGAAGAGGCACGCCGCACCTTCGAGGCAGCCCTGGGACCGGACCACCCCACCGCCGCGGCGGCTCTGCAAAACCAGGCCATCCTCCTGCAAGGCCTTGCACGCTACGACGAAGCGCTGGCGCTCTTCCGTCAGGCGCTGGCCAACAACGAACGGGTCTACGGAGCGGAGCACCCGGAGGTGGGGGAGGTCCTCTGTGGCCTCGCCGCCTGCCTGCGCGCAGCGGGGCGCTTCGCGGAGTCGCTCGACGTCGCGGACCGCGCGCGGGCCGTGCTGGAGAAGGCGCATGGGCCCGCGCATCCGAGCGTTGCTCAGCCCCTGCTCCTCTGCGCCGCAGCGCGACTGGACGGGCGGCTGGGCGGCGACGTGCGCGGGCCGCTGGAACGGGGCCTGGCGCTGCTGTCCGACAAGCCCGGCGAGGAGGTGCGCCGCGCCCAGCTCCAGTTCTACCTGGCGCAGGCGCTCTGGCCGCAGCCCAGGGACCGCGCGCGCGCGAGGCTCAGCGCCCGCTCCGCCGCCGCGGCCTACGAGAAGCTGAGCGCGCACGAGGACCTGGCGGAGGTCCGCGCCTGGCTGGGCTCGCATTGAGCGTCACGGCCCCTTGAGGATGGGTCGGCGCGGCCCAGATGCCCATCAGTGGAGAGGAGAGCGCAGCCGGCAGCGGCTCCTGCGTCCAGCCACCCCGTCGTAGAAGAGCACCCGCCCATAGGGGGCGGAGGACAGACCCACCGACACGAAGATGCGCGAAGCGCTGGTGCCACTGATGGAGGTCAGCGCGCCCAGGACGCCGGTGCCGGTGCGCGTCCACACGGCCAGCTATCGCCGGGCGGCGTAACCAGAGAATCATAGAGAATCATAATTGATTCCATACATGTCATTTTACGCTATAATGAATCAAATATGATTCCATATGAAGAGACTCTTATCGCGCTGGGCCAGCGCGCCCGTCGGCTGCGGATCCTGGGCAATCTGCAGCAGCAGGAGCTCGCCAAGCGCTCTGGGCTCGGTGTCGCCACTCTCGTTCGCTTCGAGCGGAGCGGCCGAGCCTCGATCGAAAACGTCCTGCGCATTGCTGTGGCGCTTGGCGCGGAGGCCAGCTTCGACCGCCTCTTTGAGGAGCCAAAGTACCGCAATCTGGACGACGCGCTGGGGCGGTCGAAGACCGTGGAACGCAAGCGGGTGCGGAGGAAACAAAGGTGACGTTCGCGCCGGTACGACTGCTCACGGTCTTCTACGAACCGGAGGAAGGGCGTCGCCTCAAGGTTGGCCGCCTGGCGGCGAAGGATGGCGAGGTTCTGTTCGAGTACGATGCGCAATTTCTGGAGACCGGGCTGGCGCTCTCTCCCTTCAAGCTCCCTCTTCGGCCCGGCGTGGCGATTGGAGACCCCGGAAAGTTCGGCGGCCTGATGGGTCTGTTCGACGACAGCCTGCCGGATGGCTGGGGCCGCCTTCTCATGGATCGCCGCGCCGTAAAGGCGGGCCTAGCGCCCGCGGCGATGGGACCGCTGGATCGCCTATCGCTCATAGGCGGGGGAGCCATGGGGGCGCTCGTCTACGAGCCGGCCATCGAGGTTGAAATTCCCAGCGTGGTGAAGCTGTCCGAAATCTCGTCCGACGTCGAAGCGGTGATTCAAGAGGGAACGCCGTCAGACCTTGAGCGACTCATCGCGCTCGGCGGGTCGCCCCAGGGCGCCAGGCCCAAGGTGCTGCTGCAGATGACCTCGGAGGGCTCAATCCTCTATGGCGACCGACGCTCGCGACCCGGCCACACACACTACCTTGTGAAGTTCCGCGCCCGCGATGACGATCCTTATGCGGGAGTGCTCGAGCATGCCTATGCCTTGATGGCAGCAGCAGCGGGCATCGACGTGCCGCCCACTGTGCTTCTTGGCAGGAGCCGCTCGCACCCGGGTTACTTCGCAATCCGACGCTTCGACAGAGAGGGCCGGCGCAAGCTGCACCTCCATACCTTGGCCGGACTGCTTCACACCCCGCATGTGTATCCGTCGGTGACGTATCAGGACCTGCTGCTCACGGCGCGCCAGCTCACCCGGAGCGAAGCCGCCGTCACCGAGCTCTACCGACGGGCGTGCTTCAACGTGCTCGCTCATAACCGGGATGACCACTCCCGCAACTTTGCTTTCCTGATGACAGAGGACGGCCAGTGGCGTGAGAGCCCCGCCTATGACCTCACCTACTCCAGCGGACCCGGTGGCGAGCACGCCATGCTCGTAGGTCGCGCAGGCGCCAACCCAACCCAGGCCGACTTGAAGGAGCTTGCACGCGCGGTGGGCATCAAGCGGCCAGAGGCCGTGCTCGCGCCCGTGCGCGCGGCAGTCGATCGCTTCCGACACTATGCCGATGAGGCGGGCCTCCCGAAACGGGCGACCGAGAGAGTCGCAAAGGCGCTGGGGGTGGCTCCGCCTTCGCGGCCGAAGCACAGACGCTGACGCGCGGCAGCGTTCTGTGCTCATGCGATGTGCGGCTGCAGGAATGTGCGGGGGATTGGCGCCGGTCCCCGGATGCCGTCACAACCCTTGGGGGCACCGGACCCGTGCTAAATGCGCTGCTTCGCATGCGGACCCTCGCGCTCTGCCTTGTCGCCCTGCTCGCCGCCTCTTGCCGCCACGCTCGCCCGGAAGCGGACGAGCTCCTCTCGGAGATGCAGCCGCGCTACCACCCCACGGCCGCCGCGGCTCAACGTGCGCCGCCCTGCGCGGCGGTGTCCCGGCTCACCGTCCGGGAGCTGCACCAGCCGGCCAATGTGCTGGGTTCGCGCTGGAGCGAGGACAACCCGAAGGAGAAGGAGACGGTGACCGTCGACGTGGTGGCGCTGGGCGCGTGGGCGCAGGACGGAGTGGACCGGTCGCTGGGGCGGGCCCAGCTGGGCACGCACACCCCGGACAAGCCGGAGATGCGCGTGCGCGTCACCCGCCTCTCCGTCGACGAAAAGTCCGCCTTCAACTCCGAGTACGACGCGTTCATCTCGCTGGAGCTGGCCATCCACCGGCTCGGCAGCCCGGACCCCTGCTGGACGGGCCGCGCGGAGGGCACCGGCCACACCTATGGCAGCTCCGGCAGCGTGGAGAACTACGACGAAGCGCTCAGCCGCGCGCTGGATGACGCCATCTCCAAGCTCACGGCGATGGACGGGTTCTACGACGCGCTCTGCGACCACTGCCCGGGATGAAGCTGTCCTTCCAGTGCCTGGCGGTCACGCACACCTCCGGCCGCGTGACGTTGACCCCGCTGGAGCTCCCGGAGCTCGCGGTCCACGCCGCCTCGCTGGAGGACGCGCGCTTCGAGCTGACGCTCGCGCTGGATGACCGCATCAGCCGCTCCCACCCGCGCCACCTCTGGCGCTACGCCCGGCCAGGCGGCGGGGAGTTGGAACAGCTCACCCCGGTCCTCCTCCCGGTGCACCGCGGGCAGGCGTCGCAGAAGGAGCCGCTGTCCCTGCGGTCGCTCCAGTCGCGCGGACAGGCCGGCTTCGCCGAGTACCGGCTGCCCAGCGTCCCGGCGCGGTACTGGACGAAGGGCAAGGAGGCGAAGGCGGAAGCCCAGGCGCTGCTCGCGGAGGGCCTGCGCGACGTGAGCGCGGCGGAGCTTCTGGCCATGCGCGCCGAGGGCGAAGCGTCCCTCCTCGAGCTGACGCTGGAGGTGCAGCCGCTGCGCCTGTCTCAGCTGCGCCGCAAGGAGCTGCACCTCGAGGAGCGCGAGCCGCCCAAGCCTCCCGAGGACGAGGGCGCCGCGCGCGAACCCGAGCCCGACAGCGAGGACGATGACACGGAGCAGCCACCGCCGGAGGCGCCGGAGGACGACTGGGACGTGCGCCCGCGCTCAAGCCCGCGCAAGCCCACCAAGGTGGCGACGCCCACGCTCACCAGGCTGGGCGCGAAGTGGCACCAGCTGGCGCGGGAGGGCGCGTTCACCGAAGCCTTCTGCCGCGGCGCCCTCGTTCAGCAGGTGCGCTCCCATCTGGAGTCAAAGGACAGCGAACCCCTGGTTCTGGTGGGCCCCTCCGGCGTGGGGAAGACCGCCATCCTGCAGGACGTGGCGCGGGCGCTCTCCGCGGGTCCGGAGGCGGAGGTCCGGCCTTTCTTCTACCTGGACGCGTCCCGCCTCATCGCCGGCACCGGGATGTTCGGCGACTGGCAGCGGCAGACGCTGGACGCCTTCGCCGAGGCGCGCAGCGCGAAGGTGTTCCTCCACCTGGGGCGGCTGGTGGACCTGCTCGATGCCGGCAAGAGCGCCCACTCCGACGACAACGTGGCGCAGCTGCTGTTGCCCACGCTGGCCGCGCGCGAGGTGGCCGTGGTGACCGAGGCCACGCCCGAGGAGTGGGCCAGGACGCAGGCGCGCCACCACAGCTTCGCGCGGCTCTTCACGCCGCTGGTCATCGAGGAGCCCGCGCCGGCGCAGCTGTCGCAGACGCTCCAGGCCGTCGCGGCGCGCGAAGAGAAGGAGCACGGCGTGCGCGTGCGGCCGGACGCGCTGGACGAGGTGCGCTCGCTGGTGCGGCGCTTCCGCCCGTACGGCTCCACGCTGGGCAGCTGCGTCACCTTCCTGCGCCGGCTCTCCGCCAACGCCGCGCACCGCGCGCAGGACGAGGTGGCGCGCGCGGACGTCATCCAGCAGTTCTCCGTGGAGTCCGGCGTGCCGCAGGAGCTGCTGCGCGACGAGGTGCCGCTGGATGTTGCCCAGGTGGAGGCGTTCCTGGCGGCGCGCGTGATGGGCCAGCCGGAGGCGGTGCGGCGGGTGGCGCGGACGGTGACGCTCCTCAAGGCGAACCTGGCGGACCCCCGGCGGCCCGTCGGCACGCTGCTCTTCGTCGGCCCCACCGGCGTGGGCAAGACGGAGCTGTCCAAGGCGCTGGCCGAGCGCGTCTTCGGCTCGCGCGACCGGCTGCTGCGCTTCGACATGGGCGAATACAGCGGCCCGGACGCGCTGGCGCGCCTGATGGGGGACGCCGCGTCCGAGGGGCAGCTCACCGCCGCCGTGCGGCGCCAGCCGTTCTGCGTGGTGCTGCTGGATGAGCTGGAGAAGGCGCACCCGGCGGTCTTCGACGTGCTGCTGGGCGTGCTGGGCGAAGGCCGCCTGACGGACGCGCGCGGGCGGATGGCGGACTTCCGCAGCGCGCTCATCGTGATGACCTCCAACCTCGGCGCGGACACGCTGCGCGCGCAGGTGGGCTTCTCCGAGGAGGACCGCGCGGCGCAGGCGGCGCAGGCGCACTACCTGTCCGAGGTGCGTCGCTTCTTCCGGCCGGAGCTCTTCAACCGGCTGGACGAGGTGGTGGTCTTCAACGCGCTCGGGAAAGACGCGCTGGGGGAGATTGTCCACCGCGAGGTGGCCGCGGTGGCCGCGCGCTCGGGCCTCGCCCGGCTGGACGTTGCGCTGGACACCGACGAGTCCCTGCGCGCGCAGCTGGCCGCCCAGGGGTTTGACCCGCGCTACGGCGCCCGTCCGCTCAAGCGCGTGCTGGAGCGGGAGCTGGTGGCCACCGTGGCGACGTATCTGGCGGCGCACCCGCACACCGGCGCGCTGCGGCTGGAGGCGCGCCAGACGCCGGGGGCGCCGCTGACGCTCAAGGCACACCCGGTGGCGCGGGACGAGGACGGCGCCTCGCGCACCGCCATCCTGGAGGTCTACGAGCAGGCCGCGGACCTGCGCGCCGAAGTCACGGCCTGGGCCCGCTGCGCGCCGATGCAGGCGCTGGCGCAGGACCTCTCGCTGTTCGACCGGATGTCCCGCGCGCCTTCCTTCTGGACGGACCGCACGCTGGCCGAAGAGCAGGCGCGCCGCGCCACCGTCGCACGGGAGCTCATCGCCGCCTTCGCCGCCGTGCGCGCCCAGGCCGAAGCCGCGGAGGAGCTGGTGTTCGACGCCTACCACGCGCGCTCCCTGCGCTCCGCCCAGGAGCTGGTGGGCGAGCTGGACGCCACGCGGCGGGCGGTCGCGCCGCTCACGGTGACGCTCTTCACCAGCCTGATGCCGCGCGCGCACAGCGCCACGGTGCTGCTCATCCCCTCACGCGGCGCGCTCCCCTGGGTGCGCTACCTGGCCGGCACCTACGAGCGCTGGCTCACCGCCTTCGCCCTCCCCTATGAGCGCGCGTTCCTCCTCCCGCTGACGAAGGAGGAGCGCGAAGCGGCGGCGAGGAAGGCCCAGGCGGGAGGCGACTCAAAGGCGGTGGCCGCGCCGTTCAGCGCGTGGCGGCCGAAGTCCGGCGGCAACGCGGACGGGGGCGTGGCGCTGCGGCTGCGCGGCGGCCGCGAGATGATGATGCTCTTCGCGGAGCACGGGCTGCACCGCTTCTACACAGAGGCGGGGACCTTCGACGTGCGGGTGCGCTTCGAAGCGCCAGACCGCGAGCTGCCCGTGGATGACGCGCTCTACGCCTCCCTCCCTGGCGCGGAGATTCGGCGCGTCTGGCCCACCCGGAAGGACCCGCCTACCGGAATGGTGCTGGACCGGCGGACGGAGACCGAGCACGCGGCGGACGCCAAGGGCTTTGACCTCGAGGACCTGCTCACCGCCTACGTCCGCCACCGGGTGCTGGGCGCGGAGGACGAATGGACCTGAGGCTGCCCATGGTCATCGCCCGCGAGGGCGGCCGGCGGGTCCGCGCCTGGCTCCCGCATTGGCCGGAGCTGAGCGTCTCCGGGACCAGCCTCTCGGAGCTGCGCGATGACCTGGCGCTCCTGGTGATGGAACGGCTGGAGAAGACGCGGCCCGCGCAGGCCTTCCGCTACCAGCACGCGCCGCACCTCGCCTTGCGCCACGTGAAGGTGGACCGCGTGGCGTTCGACCGGGACTTGGGGCTGCGTTACACGCTCAAGGGCCGGGTGGCGGTACTGGTAGAAAAGTGGCCGGGAGAGCCGTTCTGGATTGCCACGCCCACCCGGCTGCCGCAGGCGCAGTTCGCGCTGGCGGACCCGGCGGAGCTGGACCTGGCGCTGTCGCTCGCGCTGGAGGCGTGGTGCCTGCGCCACCGCGTGGAGTCGCTCGCGGAGTGGTCCGTTGAACGGAATGAAGAGCTGGACCTCCTGGAAGTGGACGCCGACGCGCCCACCGTCCTGCCCCGCGGCGTCCCGCGCCCCCGGCGCCGCAAGCCGGCCAGGAAGGGGAAGAAGGGCGCGTCGGCAGAGCGCCCCGCCGAGGAAGCCGAGGACCTGGAGCAGCGGCGCAACCGGCGGCGGCTGACGGTCCGGACGTTGCGCGCGGTAGCGCAGAACCTGGCGCACCAGGCGCGGGATGAACGGCTGCCGCGGGCCTTCGGGCGCGAGGGGCTGGTGCGCTCGCTGCTGGAGGCGCTGGGCGGGCGTGACGGCGCCGCGGTGGTGCTGGTGGGCGGCAGCGGCGTGGGGAAGACGGCGCTCGTCCATGAGGTGACCTGCCGGCTGGTGGCGCAGCAGCGGGAGGCGGGGACGCGGCGGGACGTGTGGCGGATGGACGGCAACCAGTTCATCGCCGGCATGTCGTACGTCGGGCAGTGGGAGGCCCGCGCGCGAGAGCTCTGCCAGGAGTTGGTGGAGACCTCCGACATCCTCTACGTGGATGACCTGGCCGCGCTGGTCTACGCGGGGCGCACCGGCAAGTCGCAGACGCACGTGGGGCAGTACCTGGAGCCGTACCTGGCCCGCCGGGAGCTGACCGTGGTGGCCGAGTGCAGCCCGGAGCGCTTCGAGAAGGTGCGCGAAGAGGCGCCCTCGCTGGCGGCGCTGTTTGACGTGGTGCAGGTGCCGCCGCTCTCCACCGCGGACACGCTGCCAGTCCTGCTGGGCGTGGTGCGGGAGCTGGAGGCGCAGACAGGCCTGGGCCCCGGGGCGCTGCGGCCGCGCGTCTCCCCCGCGGTGCAGGAGCTGCTGCTGGAGCTCTCCGGGCGCTTCAGCGCGCACCAGGCGCTGCCCGGGCGCGCGGTCCAGCTGCTGCACCGCGTGCTGTCGGAGCGCGGGACGGTGTTGCGGCGGGAGCGGCGCTACCGGGTGTCGGACGTCTTCGCCGCTGCGCGCAGGCAGACGGGCCTGCCGGACTTCGTGCTGGGCGCCGAGGCGCCGCGCAAGCGCGAGGAGATTGTGGCGGACCTCTCCGCGCAGGTGGCCGGGCAGCCGGAGGCCATCGGCGCGGTGGCGGACGCGGTGCTCTCCCTCCAGCTCTCGCTGCAGGACCCCACCAAGCCGCTGGCCAATTATCTGTTCGTCGGCCCCACCGGCGTGGGCAAGACGGAGACCGCCAAGGCGCTGGCCCGCTACCTCTTCGGCTCCGCCGAACGGCTGGTGCGGATTGACATGTCGGAGCTGGCCTCGCCGGACGCGCTGCGCCGGCTGGTCGGCGAGGCGGGAGGACCGGATGGGGAGCTGACCTGCGCGCTGCGGACGCAGCCGTTCTGCGTGGTGCTGCTGGACGAGGTGGAGAAGGCCCATCCGCGCGTGTTCGACGCGCTGCTGCAGTTCCTCGGGGAGGGCCGCCTCACGGACGCGCGCGGCCACACCGCCGACGGCCGCAACGCGGTGGTCATCATGACCAGCAACGTGGGCGTCCGCGAGGCCGCCTCCCGCACCGGCTTCATGCAGGGCGACGCGTCCGCCGCCGCGCAGCACTACGTCTCCGCCGCGCGCGCGTTCTTCCGCCCGGAGCTGTTCAACCGGCTGGACCGGGTGGTGCCGTTCCGGTCGTTGGGGGAGGACGCGCTGAAGGTGGTGGTGGAGCACGCGCTGGCGGACCTGCTCTCCCGCCGCGGCGTGCGGCGCGGCAACGTGCTGGTGGAGGTGGAGCCGGAGCTGTTGGACCTGCTGGTGACCCAGGCCTACGACCCGCGCTACGGCGCCAGGCCCCTCAAGCGGGCGCTGGAGCGCCACCTTGCGGTCCCCCTTGCGCACCACCTTCTGCGCCGCGGCGCGGAGGACCTTGCGCTGGTGGAGCTGCTGCGCGGGGCGCAGGAGCTGCAGCTGTCGGTGCGCATCCTTCGCCGGGCGCCGGCGGTGGCGGTGCCGTCGTTCGCGGAGAAGACGGTGGCGCAGCTGGGCGCGCTGGCGGCGGAGGCGGTGGAGCGGCTCCGGGAGCTGGTGGATGGCGCGCAGGCCGCGGCGCTGAGGAAGGAGCGGAACCGGCTGCTCGCGAGGGGAGCGCTGCGTGGGGCGGAGAGCGCGCTGACGCTGCTGGACCGGTTGGATGCCCTTGGGGCACAGCTTACGGAGCTGCAGGAGACGGAGCTGGAGCCGGTGCGGTTCGAGGAGGAGGAGGATGGGCCGGTGCGCCGGGTGAAGGCGGCGCGCAAGGCTCCGCCTCGGCCGATGGCGGGGGTCAGGGGAGTGGAGGTCCGGGTGAGCGGAGAGGCCATCGTTCGCCGCGTGGCCCCTGCGCTCCAGCAGTTGCTGGCGGAGCTGGTGATGCTCGAGGTGGAGGTGCCGGCCAGCGCCGAGGCGCCGCAGAGTGTGGTGCTGCTCATTGAGCCGATTGGGGCGGCAAACCGTCAGGCGCTGGAGGTGGTCGTGAAGGCTGTGCCGGTGGAGCTGCTCGGCGGGGTGAAGGTGGAGGAGCCCGAGGCGCCCAGGGCGACCGGCTCCAGCGTGCCTCGCGCGGTGTTTCTCTTCGAGGGGGCGGGAGCGGGGCAGTTGCTCGCGGCGTGGAATGGGTATGCGCTGGTGGATACCGTGGATGGGCTGGGGGTGCTTCGCAGGGGGTTGGTCCGGTTGACTGCGCTGGTGGCTCCTCCGGGCGGGGCGGTTGCTGCGGTGGCGGCGTATGACGCGCGGAAGCGGCAGGAGCGGGAGGCGCGGCGCAGTCGCGGGCTGGGGGCGGGGGAGGAAGAGCCGCCGGTGGTGCTGGAGAGCGTTGGGAGGGAGGGGGTTGCCCGGTTTGTCGCGAGTGGGTTGCTTGCGAGTGAGCCCCGGATTCATCTCGCGGCGTGGCTTGCCGAGTGAGCGGCGGAGGTACTCGGGTTCGGTTCTCGGGGGTTGGTGTCTCGGGTTACGGGCTACGGGGTTCGGGCTACGGGTCTCGGTTTTCGTTGCCGCGTTCGCGTTCGCGTTCGCGTTCGGGCCCGGGTACGGAGGAAGGGTTCGGAGAGGGGTGCGGTCTGCGGTCGTCCTGGCCGGAATGCCGTTCCCCCTGCTCCGTAGCCCGTACCCCGTACCCCGAGACACCAACCCCCGAAGCCCCGAACCCGCGCTGCGCTACGCTCCACCCCCTCCTCCATGCCCGACAAGGTCCTCCACCTCTTCGTCCGCCGCTTCCCCGGGGTGGGTTACTCCGCCCATGTCCTGGGCCAACCTCACCTCGCCTCCTTCGGCGAAAAGCTCGCAGACGTCCGCACCGACCTCTCCATCGTCTGCGCCAAGCTCTTCGCCCGCGAAGAGCTCCACGAGGACCAGACCCACTGGCCCAACCTCAAGCTGCGCCGAGCAGAGCTCGTCCTCCGCGCCATGCAGCGCGGCCGGCTCCTTAGCGTCCCCATGCGCTTCTCGGTCCTCACCCGCCCGGAGCTCACCGAGCGCCCAACAAAGGCCAAAGCCGCGCCGACCGGCCCGGTCCGGGTGTTCATCCCGCGCCTGTCGCTGGAGGAATCCCTGCACGACGCAGGGGACCTCGACCTCTTCCTCGAAGAAGTCATCCGCCACCGCCTGCACCTCGCGCCGCTCGAAGAGCTGCTCGAAGTCGCCTACGACGGCGAGGAGTCCGTCGAAACCCTCACCGTGACCGCGAAAGCCCTGCGCCCGGCAGCACGCCGCCAGGAGCCCGCGCGCAAGCCGCTGAGAGCCCCCCTCCCCTCTGGCCTCTCCGAGGCCTGCCGCCGGCTGGGCGACGAGGTGGAGGTCGGCACGCTGGAGCGCGCCTTCCAACGCGACGCGGAGCTGGGTGAGCTGATGCGCGCCCTGGCCGAACCCTCCCGCACCAGCGTGCTGCTGGTCGGCCCTCCTACGGTGGGCAAAACCTCCCTCGTGCACGAGCTCGCCGAGCGCGTCTCCCGCCTCTCCCCCGGTCACCCGCTGCACGGCCTGCACCTCTACTCCACCAGCGGCGGCCGGCTGGTCGCGGGCATGCGCTACCTCGGCGAGTGGCAGGACCGGGTGAAGCGGATGATCGCCTCCCTGCGAACCCACCGCGCAGTGCTGCACCTCGACTCGCTCGCGGAGCTCCTGCAAGCCATCCCCGGGAGCGACGAGGACGGCCTGGACATCGCGCGCCAGCTGGTCCCTTCCATGGAAGCCGGAGAAATCTCCGTCCTCTGCGAAGCCACGCCAGAGGACGCCGCCCGCGCAGAGCGCACCCACAGCGGCTTCCTCCAGGCGATGCAGCGGCTGGTCGTCGCCCCGCTGGCACCGGCCGCGGCGCGCGTGGCGCTCACCTCGGCAGCCCACCGCGTGGGCCGCGCCCGCAAGGTCCAGTTCGACGAGGAGGCCATCGAACGGGCCATTGACCTGGTGGAGCGCTTCGGCGAGGCGGGCGGCATCCCCGGCGTGGCGGTGGACCTTCTGCGCTCCGCCGCGCGCCGCGCGCCCACCGTGCCCGCGGGGAAAGTCCGCAGGATGGGGAGCGCCGAGGTGACCCACGCGTTCCTCGACCGCACCGGCTACCCGCGGGAAATCGTCGACCCCGAAGTGCCGCTGGACCCCGAAGCGGTGCTGCAGAAGCTCCAGGCCCGCGTGGTGGGCCAGAGCGAAGCAGTGCTCCTGCTGCGCAACCTCGTCGTCACCCTGAAGACCGGCATGTGCGACCCCGCGCGGCCGCTCGGCGCGTACCTGCTGCTCGGCCCCACCGGCGTGGGCAAAACGGAATCCGCGCTCTCGCTGGCCGCCTACCTCTTCGGCGACGAGAAGCGGCTCACCCGCTTCGACATGGCGGAGTACGCCGCGCCCGGCAGCGCGCAGCGGCTGGTGGGCGGCTACGGCGCGCGCGCCGGCTCCCTCACCGCGCGCGTGCGCGAGCAGCCCTTCGGCGTGGTGCTGCTCGACGAGATTGAGAAGGCCGACGGGAGCGTGCACGACCTGCTGCTCCAGCTTTTGGGCGAGGGCCGGCTGACCGACAGCGCGGGCCGCACAGTCAGCTTCCGCAACACCGTGGTGCTGCTCACCTCCAACCTCGGCGCGGACACGCTCGGCCGCAACATGGGCTTCGCGCGCGGGAGCGCTGCGGACGAACGGGCGCACTACGTGGGCGCCGCCACCGCCTTCTTCCGCCCGGAGCTCATCAACCGGCTGGACCAGATTGTCCCGTACCACGCGCTCCGCCAGGAGGCGCTGCGCACCATCGCCGCCCGCGCGTTGGCCCAGGCGCTGGAGCGCGAAGGCCTGACGCGGCGCCGCGTGAAGGTGACCTTCTCCCAGGCGGTGGTGGACCGGCTGGCGGAGCTCGGCTTCGACGCGCGCTACGGCGCCCGTCCGCTCAAGCGCGCCATCGAACAGCACGCCATCGCGCCCATCGCCCAGCTCCTCGCCCGCGCCGGAGACTCGCCTCCGGCGGCGCTGGAGCTCACCGTCGACGAGGGCGGCAAGCTGGTGGCGCGGGAGCTGCCCCGCTCATGAGGGCTGCACGACCCCGCCGTGCCGCCGCACGAAGTCGTCAATGAGCTGCCGGGAGATGGAGATTCTTCCCGGGAGCAGGGGCAGCTCGCCCGGCGCGTACCACGCAGCCTCGGAGAGCTCCTTCGGGTCCACCCTCAGCTCCCCGCCGGCGTAGCGGGCCTGAAAGCCAATCATCAAGGAGTTGCTGAAGGGCCAGGGCTGGCTGCCGAAGTAGCGCACGTCCTGCACGCGCAGGCCCACCTCCTCCTCAATCTCCCGCGCGACGCACTCCTCCAGCGTCTCCCCCACCTCGACGAAGCCCGCCAGGCAGCTGAAGAAGGGCCGCACCGCGGCGCGGTTGCGCGCGAGCAGCGCCTTCCCCTCGTGCTCCACCAGGACGATGACCGCCGGCGACAGCCGCGGGTAGTGCGACTGGCCGCAGCCTGCGCAGACGCGAGAGCGGTCCTCCGCGGAGCGCTCGGTGGGCTTGCCGCAGCGGCCGCAGAAGCGGTGGCCCTCGTCCCAGTCCAGCAGCGCCATCGCGGTGCAGGCGACGCCGAAGTCCACCTCGGGCAGCGCGTCAAAGAGGGCGCGCAGCCCCACCAGCTCCTGCCCCTCCGGCGGCGCCTCCTCTGGCCCAAGCCTTCGCGCGTAGCAGGCCTCCTCGCCCACGCTGCCCAGGTAGAGCCACCCCTGCGCCGGCACCTCGCCCAAGGGGACGGTGAGCGCGTCGCCCTCGCGCCGCACGCAGAGCGCCTGGTTGCGCAGCGCGAACAGGCGGGCGCGGGAGCCCTTGGGGACCACACCTGAGATGAAGCGAGGGGAGCTCACGGCGGTTTGCTCATTTCTGCCAGACCCCGCGCTCAGACAAAAGCGGCGTTTCAGCGGCCGCGCAGCTTGGCCCTCACCCGGTCAAAGCGCCGGCGCAGCGTCGCCACCCGGGGCACGCTGTCTTCCGCGAACACCTGCGAGAGCTCCTCCCAGCTCATCCGCAAATCCACCCTCAGGTAGAGGAGGGTGCGCTCCTCCTCCTTGAGCCGCGCGAGCCCGGCGGCATGAGCGCGGTCAACTCGCCGCGCGCGGCGGCGCGGGTCAACGCTGCGTCGGTAGCGAAGGAACGCGTTGCGCACGCGCCCGTAAAGCCAGGCGCGGCAGGTGCCGCTCCAGCCAAAGCGTTCGAAGCCGCGCAGGAAGTCCTCCCACCCCGCAGCGAGCACCTCGTCCGCCGCATCCCCCTCCTCGCACAGCGACCACACGAAGGCGCAGACCTCGTCGCCATACGCCTCGAACGCCAGGCGGCTGGCCGCGTCGAGGTCGCCTGCGCCCTGGAGGGCACGCAGGCGCGCTTCCACGACGGGCGACCCTCTCGGGGACAGGTGTGACACGGGGGAAAAGTAGCCTGTCCCCATTTTTCCCGCGCACATCACCGCCATCTCGCCGACGCCACAATCCTGGCGGTGCACCCGGGTAACGCCGTCGTTGGAACAGGCGCCCTCCCCGGGGCCAACGCCACAGATTTGTCGAAAATGAAAGCTAGGGGACCTTGCGAGGCACCACTAGGATGAGCCCGGATGCGTGCGGTGGCTCTGGCGCTGATCGCAGTGATGGGTTTGGCGGCGTGCGTGGATCCCCTGACCCGCTGCGAGGACGCGCACCGCTCCAAGCGCTACGAGGACGCCGCTGTGCGATGTGACGCCGCGTTCGAGAGACAGGGCACCGCGCGTCCGCTCTATCTGGGCGCCTGGGCGCGCTTCCAGCTGAAGCGGGACGGCGAAGTGCTGGACGCGGCCAAACGCCTCTCTGCCGACCCGCGCGCCGGAGGCCTCCTCCTCGTCGCCGGCCAGGTGGAGGAACGCCGCCAGAACCTCGCAGACGCGCGCGCCTACTTCCACCGCGCCCTGGAGCGCGAGCAGCAGGCCGCCAACCCGGCCGGCGCGTCCCGGGCGGCCTATGCGCTGTTTCGCTCACACTGGGCGTCGACGGAGCTGCGGCCGGCGCTGCAGTTCGCCCGGCGCGCGCTGGCGGAGGCAGAGCAGGCGCATGACGCCAGCCTGACCGCCAACGCCCTGCTCGCCGTCACCAGCATCCTGCTCGAGGTGGGAGACGCGCCGGGCGCCCGCCGGACGCTCGCCGCCTCGAAGTCGGTGCCGGGCATCGGCGAGGTAGAGCGCGCGCACCTGCTCTTCCAGGAGGCGCGGTTGGCGCGCGCAGAGGCCCAGGCGCCGCTGGCCGCCGCGCGCCACCGGCAGCTGCTCGCGCAGCCCGCAGACGCGCGTTGGGCCGACCTCCGCTTCGGCGCCGCGGTGAACCTCCTGGAGCTCTCGCTCGAGAGCGGCGCCCTGGAGGAAGCGGAGCGCCAGCTGGAGGTCGCCCGCGCCACCCTCCCGGCCGGCGCGCAGAACGGCGCCATCGCACTCTGGCACGCCACCGCGCAGCTGCGCCGCGCGAAGGGCGACGCGCCCCAGGCCGCCGCCGCGCTCGACGCCGCGGAAGCCCTCAAGCCGAAGGACGGCTGGCGCTGGCGCCTCTCCCTCGAACGCGGCCGGGTCCACGAGCTCGCCGGTCGCACGTCAGATGCGATGGCTGCCTACGCAGAGGCCGCGCAGCGCGTGGAGTCCCTGCGCGGCGAGCTTCAGCTGGATGACCTCAAGGCCTGGCTCCTGGCGCAAAAGCGCGAGCCGCTCGAGCGCCTGTTCCTCCTCCAGGCCGCACAGAGAGACGCCCGCGCCGCCCTCGAGACCACCGAGCGCGCCCTCGCCCGCACGTTCCTGGACGCCCACGTCCGCAGCACCTCGCTCACCGCGCAGCGGGCGGCAGACGCTGTCGCGCCTGGAGGGGACGGGGAGAAGGCCGCAGCGGACACCGCGACTCGCGACGGCGTGGGCGGCTCCGAGGCGCCAAAGCGCGAGGAGGCGTCTCCTGGCGCTAACGCCTCGCCGAGCGTGAAGTCGCTCATCTCCAGTCACGCAAGACCGGAGCGGGAAGGCGCGTCGTCAAGCGCCGCCTCTTCACCGCGCAGCGATGAGAACGTCCCTCCACCCCAGGCTTCACCGGCCGCGCCCGCGCTCGCCGCTGCGGACAGCCAGCGCTCGTCTCCTGATGTCGGGCAGGAGGAGCCCGCGGTCATCCGCGCGGACTCGCTGCGCGCGCTCTTCCCTTCCCTGCGCGCCTCGCCCCTCGTCGCGCCGGCGCCGATTGACGACGTGCTCGCGGCGCTCAAGCAGGACAGCGCGCTGGTGTACTTCGAGGCGCAGGGGACGCTGTGGCTGATGGTCGCCCTCCGGGGCGAGGTGACGCTCACCGAGCTCGGCAAGGCCGCCGCGTTGAGCGACGACCTGGACCGCCTTCGCCGCAACCCGGACGACCTCCAGGCGGCGGACGCGCTCGGACAGGCATTGCTGCCCGCGCCGGCCAGAGCGGTGCTGCACCCCTCCCGCACCACGTTCCTCGCGTCGAACGGGCAGGTCTCCCGCATCCCGTTCGCGGCGCTGCGGCTCAACGGGCGCTACCTGGCGGACCTGGCGCTCCTGTGCAACGTGCCCAGCCTCACGGCGCTGCGGGCCATCCGCACCAGCGAATCCCCCGTGACGGGCGCACCGGTGGCACTGGCGGACGCGAACGGAGACCTCCCGGCCGCGCGGGCCGAGGGGGAGCTCTTGCGCACCCGCACCGGCGCGCGCGTGGCGGTGGGCGCGAGCGCAACCAGGGCGGCGCTCCTGGCGGCCGGGCGCGCGCCGCTGCTCCACCTCGCGGTGCACAGCGGTCTGTCGCCGCGCGGCGCGTGGCTCAGCCTGGCGGGCGGCGACGTCTGGGCGGACGAGGTGCTGGAGGCGCACCTGCGGCCGCGCACCGTGGTGCTCTCCAGCTGCGCCTCCGCGGCGGCGCCGGGCGAGGAGATGTGGGGCTCGCTCTCCTCGGCATTCCTGGCCGCCGGCTCGCGCACCGTCATCGCGTCCCTCTGGTCGGTGAAGGACGACGACACCCGCCGCTTCATGGACGAGCTGTACCGCTCGCCGCCTCAGGACTCACCTGCCGCTGCGCTGGCGAGGGCGCAGCGCGCGCTCATCCGGGACGGGCACCCCCCGTCGCGCTGGGCCGCCTTCCTCGCCATGGGAGACTGCACATGAGACGCCTGACCCCCGCCGTCATCCTGTTCCCGCTCACGCTCGCACTCCTCGCCGGCTGCCCCGCCACCACCACCTCCACCACCCGAAAGGCCGGAGACAGCACCCGGCAGCTGGCCCGCATGGCGCTGGCCGACGGGCCGCGGATTGTGCTCGACGCGAGCGCCCCGCCCTACCTCGTCGGCAAGACGCTCAACCTCCCGCCCCCCATCGAAGGGGACTTCACCCGCCTGGTCTCCATCCCCACCTGGGCCTGCCGCGCGGGCAGCACCGTCTGCTCGCCGTGCAACCGCATCGCAGACTGCGACATCGTCCCGCCCGTGGAGCCCGGCGTCACCCTCGTCGCCGAGGAGGCGTGGATTGACGAAGGCAGCGAACGCACCATCGTGCGCATCGTCTCCGCCTACGTCCGGCGCTAACGCTCCGCCCTCAGGCGCAGCCCCAGTCAGGCGCAGCCCCCGCTCGCCTCGAGGGGGAAACCGGCGCTGTTCTCAGTCAGGCGCCTCCCCCGCTCGCCTCGAGGGGGAAACCGGCCCTGGCCGGCCATTTCGTCGGAGGAATAGCTCTTCTCAGTCGGGCGCCTCCCCCGCT
>JBGART010000027.1:0-124171 GCA_044230055.1 Myxococcaceae bacterium
ATGGCCGGCCAGGGCCGGTCTCCTCCTCGAGGCGAGCGGGGGAAGCGCCCGACTGGGAAGCTGTTGCTCCGACGAAATGGCCGGCCAGGGCCGGTCTCCTCCTCGAGGCGAGCGGGGTGGCCTTCGATGCCTCACGCCCCGAGCGACTCAAGCATCAGCGACAGCTCCGCGGGGGTCGCGCCCTTCGGCAGGTAGTAGTGCGGCCCCTTGTACAGCGCTTCGCCGACCTCCGACGCGGGCGCGGACGTGAGGAACACAATCCGGGGAGGATCCGGCGGCAGCCGCGTGACCAGCTCATCGCCCCCCATCCCCGGCATCCGGAGGTCCAGCAGCACGACGGAGAAGCGCTCCTCGCGCAGCCGCTCGAGCGCGGCCTCCCCGCTGCGCGCGGCGACGGCCGCGTAGCCCAGGTCCTCCAGACAGGTGCAGAGCAGCTCCCGCCAGTCCGGGTCGTCATCGACGACCAGAATCCGCGTGCTGCGGCCATCATGGGATGTCAACGCGCGCCTCGGTCGGTTCGCCTACGACCAACCCCGAACCGGCCGCCATTCATTCTCGGGAAGGCGCCGCCCCTCCGCTCGGCTGCTCGGCCGCCGGGCGGGGAGGGCGCAACCCCTCAGCTGAACTCGTCGCGCTGAGGGGCGCCCAGGGCAGGCCCATTGCGAAGCAGCGAGAGCGGGAGCCGGGACTCCTCGCCCTCGGCGTCCCGGACCACCACCACGTACCAACCCGGGTTCCCAGGCGAGTCCGTCGGGTAGTCCACTCCCGCCTTTGCCGGCTCAATGCGCGCCAGCTCGTTCAACCGGGCTCGAAAGCCCTCACCCTGTGCTGACCACGTCATCACTGGGGTTTCGCGGTCGAGCCGCGGCGGCCCGTCGGTGGGGTAGTCCACCCCCGCGACAGGCGGGACCACGGCGATTGGCGACTCGAGCACGACGCGCTGCCCGTTCGCCCGGACCAGCACATCGCGAGGCGGTGCGTCCGTCGGAAAGTCCACGCCCGGGCGGCCGCTCTGAATTCCAGCGAGGTCCGCCGCCGGGAGCCTGCGGCCTGGAAGCACGAGCACCTTGAAGTCAGGCGGCGGGCTCTCGGTCGGGTAATCCAATCCAGCGACTGGGGCCACGAACGGCCAGCGCGAGGGCGGGGCGGCCTCGGGGTAAGCGACTGACGTTGTTGGCGGGGCGATGGGTCGAATCATGGTCGAAGACTCCTGCAGAGGGTACGGTGTGAGAGCGTCTGCTGGAGATCACGATCGTGGCCGCGCGCTGTAGCGACGAAACGAACGCCTTCAGTGCGGCACTTTCAACATCGTGATGCCTGACATGAACGCCCCCTCCACGCTGCATCCCTGGTAGCTCAACCGCGGGACGGCCACCGTGGTGACGTGCGTCACCTGCCAATCCCCGAGCGTCACTCCCGTTTCGACCGGGAGCACGGCCCTCCCCTCCGCACTCTGGACGGCGACGTTGTAGGCCTTCGCGTTCTGCGGCGGAGCGCCGCACGCGCCGCCCACGGTGAAGCTGCAGCCCATGGCTTCCCAGGCGAGGTTCGGCCCACCGGCGAGCGGGGTGATGGACGCCCCTCCAGCCGCGCTGCGAGGGAACTCGAACCCGAACGCCCGGTACGCCGCCGCCACAGTCCCGCCGGCCTCGAGGATCGTCCACTCCTGGTTCCGAGACAGCGTCACCTGCTGCCCGACCGCGAACGGTAGCGGCGGCCCCATCCACTCGAATCGGGTCACTTTTCCGGCGGCCGAGACGAGGTCCAGGCCGCCATCCGCGACCGCCTGAACGGAGACCGTCGTCGTGGGCGAATCCCACGGGATGTTGCTCCCCAGCAGCGGCAAGCCCAGCTTGGCTCCCCCGCACACAACTCCGGCGTCAGGAGTCTCCGCCCCAGCGTCAGGCGTCTCCGTCCCGGCATCGACCTCGCTCAACCCTGAGTCCGGCGGTCCCGCATCGAGGCCCGCGTCCAGCGCCAGGCCCGCGTCCTGGGCCTCCAGCGGCAAGACCTGAATGTCCTTCGGACCGGCGCAGCCCCAGAAGAGCCCCGCCGCCAACATCACTGTGTATCGCTTGAACACAATCCGCCTCGAACCCGCGTGGGGGTCAACCCTTGACCCAGACACGATCGAAGCGCGCGGCTGTAACAACGAAAAACGATCAGCCGCTGAGCGACCGGCTGCGTGGGTGGCGGATGTCCGTGCCCTTCACCATATAGACCACCATCTCGGCGATGTTCATGGCGTGGTCCCCAATCCGCTCCAGGTGCTTGGCCACGAACATCAGGCTGGTGGCCCTCCGGATGTTCTTCGAGTCCTCCATCATGAAGGAGAGCAGCTCGTTGAAGATCTTCAGGAAGAGGGCATCCAGGTGGTCATCGCCCTTGAGGACCTCCTTGGCGTGGTCCGCGTCGGCGCGGACGAACGCATCCAGGGCGCGCTTGAGCTGGTTCTGCGCCAGCTCCGCCAGCTTCGGGAGGTCCACGTAGGGCGCCAGCGGCGGCACCTGGTTCAGGTCCATCGCCCGCTCGGCGATGTTCACCGCCAGGTCCCCGCAGCGCTCCAGGTCGGTCACGATTTTCAGCGCAGTGGTGATGAGCCGCAGGTCGCTTGCGGCCGGCTGCCGCAGCGCCAGCACGCGGCGGCAGAGGTCATCCACCTCCACCTCCAGCCGGTTGATCTCCGCGTCCGCGTGGGTCACCTGCTCGCCCAGCTTCGAATCGCGCTCCGCCAGCGCGCGCACGCTGTCGGCGATGTGTCGCTCCACCTTGGCGCCCATCGCGAGCAGCTTCTCGCGCAGGTCCCTTAGGTCCCGCTCGAACGCCTTGTCCGTATGCGTGGCTGGCATCCCGTTCCCCCCTTCACCCGAACTTACCCGTGACGTAGTCCTCGGTCCGCTTTTCCCGGGGGTTGGTGAAGATCTGCTCAGTGCTCCCGAACTCAATCAGCTCTCCCATGTAGAAGAAGGCCGTGAAGTCGGAGACCCGTGCGGCCTGCTGCATGTTGTGCGTCACGATGGCGATGGTGTAGCGCGCCTTGAGCTCGTGGATGAGCTCCTCAATCTTCGCGGTGGCGATGGGATCCAGCGCGCTCGCCGGCTCGTCCATCAGGAGGACCTCCGGCTCCACCGCCAGCGCCCGGGCGATGCACAGCCGCTGCTGCTGCCCACCGGAGAGCGCCAGCGCGCTGTCGTCCAGCCGGTCCTTCACCTCGTCAAACAGCGCCGCGCTCTGCAGTGACCGCTCCACCCGCTCGCGCAGGGCGGCCTTGTCCTTCAACCCGGCCACCCGCAGCCCGTAGGCCACGTTCTCGAAGATGGACTTGGGGAACGGGTTCGACTTCTGGAACACCATCCCCACGCGCCGGCGCAAATCCACCACGTCCAGCCGGCGGTCATAGATGCTGTGCCCATCCAGCAGCACGTCGCCCTCGTGCCGCGAGCTCAGGATGAGGTCGTTCATCCGGTTGAGCCCACGCAGGAAGGTGGACTTGCCGCAGCCCGACGGGCCGATGAGCGCCGTAGCCCGGTGCTCCGGGATGGAGAGCGATACGCCTCGAATCGCCTCCTTGGCGCCGTAGCGGATGAAGACCTTGCGCGCCTCCATCTTCGTTGCAGGAGGCTTGACGTTGAGGGCGGCGACCATGGGAGCTCCTTCGTCAGTGGGCGCCAGCGGCGCGGCGGCGGGTGCGCGTGCGGATGAGCACCGCGACGAAGTTGAGGGCGAAGGTGAGCATCAGCAGCACGAGCACCGTGGAGTAGAGCAGCGGCTTGGTGGCCTCGATGTCCGGCGACTGCGTGGCCAGCACGTACGTGTGGTAGCCCAAGTGCATGAACTGCGAAGACGTGGAGGTGGGCAGCTCCGGCAGGTAATAGGCCACGCCGGTGAGCAGGATGGGCGCCACCTCGCCCGCGCCGCGCGACACCGCCAGCACCGCGCCGGTCAGCATCCCGGGGAGCGCCGCCGGCAGCACCACCCGGAACAGCGTCTGCGACTTGGTGGCCCCGAGCGCAAGGCTCGCGGTCCGGTGGTCCAGCGGCACCGCGCGCAGCGCCTCTTCGGTCGAGACGATGACCACCGGCAGCGTGAGCACCGCCAGCGTGAGCGACGCCCAGAGCAACCCGGGCTGGCCCCACTTGACCGCCTCGTTGCCCAGCGCGCGGTCCATGCCGTGGCCGACGAAGTGGACGAAGAAGCCCAGGCCGAACAAGCCGAAGACGATGGAGGGCACGCCGGCCAGGTTGTTGATCGCCACCCGCACCCACGCCGCGATACGCGAGCCCGGCGGCGCATACTCATGCAGGTAGACCGCGGTCCCCACGCCCAGCGGCATCACCGCCAGCGTCATCAGGAGCGTGAGGACGGCCGTGCCATACAGCGCCGGGAAGATGCCGCCCTCCGTCATCCCTTCCGTCGGCGCGGAGGTGAAGAAGGTCCAGGAGAGGCGCGGCAGGCCCCCGCGCAGCACGTCGAAGAGGATGACCCCCAGGATGAGCAGGATGAGCGCAGTGGCCAGGCCCGTGAGCGAGATGAAGAACCCGCCCAGCACGCGGCGAAAGCGGATGCGCCGGAGGCTGGCCGCGCTGCTGATCGGCGCGCTCACTTCCCGCCCCCCGCGCCCGCGGTCCGCTGGCTGTGGCGCTTGACCCAGACGCTGGCGATGAGGTTCAGCACGAAGGTGAGGAAGAAGAGCTCCACGCCGATGAAGAAGAGCAGCGAGTAGTGCGGGCTGCCCACCACCACCTCGCCCATCTCGGCGGCGATGGTCGCGGACATGGACCGCACGGAGTCACCGAAGCCGGGCGAGACGATGGCTGCGTTCCCTGAGGCCATCAGGACGATCATCGTCTCCCCGATGGCCCGGCCCAGGCCCAGCACGCAGGCCGCCAGAATCCCGGGCGCAGCGGACGGCAGCACCACCTTCCACGCCGTCTCCCACCGCGTGGCGCCCAGCGCGAGGGACGCCTCCCGGTAGCTCCGCGGGACCGAGGTGAGCGCGTCCTCCGCCACCGTGAAGACCACCGGCACGATGGCCAGCGCCAGCGCCACGCCCGCCACCACCGCGTTGAGCCGGTAGGTAAATCCGAACGTCTCCTGCATGAACGTCGCGAGCACCATCAGGGCGAAGAAGCCCAGCACCACCGAGGGAATGCCGGCCAACAGCTCAATGGTCGGCTTCATCCACTCCCGCACCCGCCGCGGCGCGAACTCGGACGCGAAGAGCGCGGAGGCGATGCCCATGGGGATGGCCACCGCCATCGAGACGAGGGTCACCTTCAAGGTCCCCAGCAGCAGGGGAATCATGCTGACCTTCGGCACCGCGCCCACCGGCTGCCACATGAACGTCGCCGGCTTCCCCGCTCGCAGAACCTGAGGCAGGAACATCTTGCCCAGGCTCGCCTCGTGCTGCCCCTCCGGAGTGAAGAAGAGCGGCAGCGCCTCCCGCGTGACGAAGATGAGGATGAGCACCACCGCGGCGATGCCGGACATCCCGATGAGGGTGATGAGCAGCTCCAGCGCTTTTTCCTTGCGCCGTCGCCGCCGCGCGGCGGGCGTCGCGGCCGGGACGGGCACCGGGACCTCCGCTTGCGCTTCCAGGACCGACATGGCTGGCGATCTATCCACGGTGTCCCACCCCCGAATGTGACAACTCGGTGACGTGCGGGTTGAGCGCTACTTAACGGGGTAGTAGCCGACCTTCGTCACCAGGGCCTGGCCCTCGGCCGAGAGCGCGAAGTCGATGAAGGCCTTCGCCTCGCCGCCCGGGCGGTTGCGCAGGTAGAAGAAGAGGTTGCGGCTCAGCGGGTACTTGCCGCTCTTCACTGCCTCCGCCGAGGGGGGAACGTCCTCGTTGCCCACCTTGATCTTCAGCTCCTTGATGCCCTTCGCGTACGCGGCGCCGCCGTAGCCGATGCCGAACTTCTCCTTTGCCACCGCGTTCACCACCGCCGCGGTGCCCGGCAGCGTCTGCGCGGTCGCCGCGTAGTCGTCGCCCTTGAGCAGGGTGTCCTTCACGAACACGTAGGTGCCGGAGGAGTTCTCCCGCGAATAGAGGACGATCTTCGCGTCCGGCCCGCCGACGTCCTTCCAGTTCGTCACGTCGCCCAGGTAGATCTTCTTGAGCTGCTCCTCGGTGAGGGAGTTGAGCGGGTTGGACTCGTGGACGTAGAAGGCCACGCCGTCCTTGGCCACCGCGATCTCCGTGGGCGGCGTGTTGAACTTGGCGCGCAGCTTCTCGGTCTCCGCGTCCTTGATGGGGCGGGATGACGCTGCCAGCTCCGTGGTGCCGTTGATCAACGCGGCGAACCCGGTGCCGCTGCCGCCACCGGTCACCTGAAGCTTGGTGGCCGGGTTCTTCTTCATGAACTCCTCGGCCCAGCGCTGGACGAGGATGACCATCGTGTCGGAGCCCTTCACAGTGACCGTGCCCGCGCGGGCGGCCGGGGCCAAGAGGACGGCAAGAATCATCAGGGTGCGCTTCATGGGTGCTCCTCCTTAGAACTTCGACTGGAACTGGAGAGTGACCACGTTGTCGGACGGGTCGGTGGCGCCGTCCACCACGCCGGTCATCGGAATCTCGTAGCAGAGGGTGAGCTTCAACAGCTCATCCCAGTGGTAGCTGACCAGGAACCCGAGCGCGCCGACGCCATTGTTCCCCGCTGGCTTGCTGGCGTCCTTCGAGTCCGCCGCGTTCGGGGCGCCTGCCTCCGCGTCGAAGTAGTCGAAGCGGATGCCGGCTTGGGTGGCGAGGCCGATGTTCTGCACGAGCAGCGCATACCAGCCGATCGCCGGAACGCCGAACTGTTCCACGCGGGACTTCATGTACGTGGTGCCGGCAATGCCTTCCGCCTTGAGGGCGGTGCCGCCGAAGGGGAGGAGGTCGCCGTAGAGCTGGAAGTCCACGCCCAGGCGCGTGCGGTCAAACGTCTCCGCGGTGAGCGTCGCGTCGCCCGGGCGGAAGGTCCTGCCGTACCAGCCGGACACGCCGAACGACAGCCACCCGAGGTCCACGCCCACGCGCCCCAGCACGTCCTTGTTCTTGTCGTTGTCCTTGCCGAGGAACGGCGCGTTGTCCGTCCCGTTGCCGTCGAACACGCCGAGAGCGAAGCGCAGCGCGCTGATCTTCCCGCTCAGCTTGGCGCCGCGATCGCGCTCGCCGGGGAGGAACGCCCGCACCACCCGCGTGCGCTCCGGGAACTCGCGGTCGCTGGAGGACTGCGGTCCTTCGTACCCGAACGGCCACTTCGTCTGGCCCACCGTGAGCGACAGCCGCTTGCCGGACCAGGGCTCGGTGAGCGTGGCCTCGGCGTCCTTCAAGGTGATGCCCGTGGGAACCGCGTCGATCTGCAGGAGGAAGGAGGCCCAGTCCGTCGCCGCCACCGTCGCCTTGAGCCGGCCGCGCCGCACCGTGAAGCCGTCCACCACGTTCGTCTGCGTGGAGGCCTCCGAGTACACGTAGCGTGCCTGCACGTAGCCGGAGATTTTGATCTTCTTCAGCAGGTCAAACTCGGACTGCGTGCCCTTGTATTGCTCCTCCAGCGCGTCCAGCCGTCCCTGAAGGAAGCCCACCTTCTCATCGGTGCTTGGCTCCGGCGGTGGCGCCTCCGCAGGGGGCGGGGCGGACGGGAGTGGATCCTGCGCCAGCGCCGGGAGCGCGAGGGCGAAGAGGAGAGCGACCAGAGGCTTCTGCATTGAGGGGTGCTCGCTTTCGGGTGTCAGTGGGTGGGGAAGGTTGGATGTGGCGGTTGTAGAGATCGCGCGTGGCGGGTTCGCGGAGCGCAGGTGACATTCGCGTAACAGCGGCAAGTCAGCTGCGGCGAAGCTCTCCCGGCTCCACAAGACGGTACCCAATCCCACGGACCGTCTCGAGGTACCGCCGGGCCGCGCCCAGCTTCTCGCGCAGGCGCATGACGTGCGTATCCACGGTGCGCGTCTCCACGCTCGCAGTCAGCTCCCACACATCCTGAAGCAATTGTTCCCGCGACAGCACGCGCCCTGGGCGCGTCATCAGGTGTTCGAGCAAGCGGAACTCCAGCAGCGTGAGGGGGATCTCCTCTTGCCCCACGAAGCAGCGGTGCGCGCCAATCTCCAGCCGGAGCATCCCCAGCTGGCGTGTGTCAGCGGGCTTTCCCTGACCGCCGGTGCGGCGGAGCACGGCCTGCACGCGAAGAATCAGCTCCCGCACATTGAACGGCTTGGTGACGTAGTCATCCGCGCCCGCTTCGAAGCCCAGCACGCGGTCCTGCTCTTCGCCCTTCGCGGTGAGCATGATGACCGGGACGAGCCGGGTCTTCGGGCTGGCTTTGAGCTCGCGGCAGACCTCCGCGCCGCTGCGGTCCGGCAACATCAGATCCAGGATGACCAGGTCCGGCGCCTCCTCCCGCGCGGACGCCAACGCGCGCTCAGCAGTCGGCGCGAGGCTCGTCTGCAGCCCCGCCTGCCGGAGGTTGAAGTCGATCAGCTGAGCGACATCCGGTTCGTCTTCGACAATCAGCACCCGAGGCATGCGTCGGGGTGTACCCAACCGCTTTGCCACCCCAGTGACGCCTGCGTGACGATTGCGTGAACCGGCGCCAGTGCTCCGCCCGGATCGAACTGATTCCACCTGCAACCCCGTTCGCGTCTCGACTACGCGCCGCTGCGCGGCGCTACGCTCGACGCGAACGGGGAGACGACGCTGTGCTCAATTTGCCGCGGGTGGAGCACTAGTCCCACTTGGAGCGGACGCGTCCGCGCGGGTTCAGGTCGGGCTTGGCCTCGAGCAGGCCGGCCCAACCATCCTTGTCCCTGCGCTTGATGATGAACGGCCAGGTCTCGTCATCGAGCACCCACATCTCTCCCAACTCTCCGTCGCACATCAGCGTTGGCACCAGGATCGACTTGCCGTCGAACCGCAGCTTGCTGGCGCCCTCGCCGACGATGGCCAGGGACTTCGGCTTGCTGCCCCGGCGCGCCCAGGGGCTCGCGAGTGAGACGCCGCCGGCCTTGAGCGCCGCGAACGCCGAACGGCTGAGCAGGATGGGCAGCGTGTCCTTCGTGAAGAGCAGCTGATCTCCCCCATCCGGGTGCGGCACCTTCTTCGGGCGCGCCTCGACGAGCCCTTCAACCCGGTTGGGGTGGCTGCGGATCGCAATGGCGCCGGTCGCGCTCTTCAGAGCGGCGGTTGAGATGAGGAAGCGGCCGTCATTGGATTGGCCTTCCTCCTTGAACCGGACGCTGAGCCCCTTCGCTGTCGACACGAGGGCGCAGACGAACGAGTCGACCGTTCCCTTCCCGGTGTAGGACTCGTAGCAGATGCGCCGAGCGAGGAGATCCTCGCCGCTAACGTGCTTCTGACCGGCCTTCACCTTCGGCTTCGCGCCGCGCGCGGCCTTGGGCGCCGGCTTCGCGCCCGTGGCTTCCACGTAGCCCTTGCCGGTCTTCTCGGCGATGAGCTTGTCGTAGATCTGCCGCGCGTGCTCGGGGCTGCGCCCGTGCTTGAACGCCCACTTGCCGGAGCTTCCGATGCGCCCGAAGTAGACCTCCACCGTGTCGCCCTTGCCGGAGATCTCCCAGAACTTGCTCGAGGTACCCTTGATGAACTGAAACAGCCGCTTTTCCATGTGAAGCCCCCCTGCGCTACCGCGTCGTCGCGATGGTCAGCCGTTTACCGAAGACCTGCTGAAACAGCGCGGTCTCATGCGCCACGTCCCACAGCTCCAAATCCACCGGGCCGCGCGCCTTCACCCGCAGCGCCACCGCGGATCCCCGGTTCTTGACCTCCAGCGCGCGCACCGGCTGGTGATGACTGCGGTCCAGCGAATCCGCCACCCGCAGCAGCGTGGCCAGCTTCCGCACCGCGCGCGCGTCCGCCGCCGGGAGGTCCGCCATCGCGCTGTGGGTCAGCTCCGGTGGGCTGCGCCGGTGATAGCGGGCGATGCGCGCCACCAACCCGCGTTCGTGGTCCGACAGCCCGGGGAGATCCGCGTGCTGGATGAGGTACTCGGTGTGCTTGTGGTGCCGCTCGTAGTTGACCGCGGTGCCGATGTCGTGGAGCAGCGCCGCCACATGTAGGTACGGGCGCAGCGACGCGGGCAGCTTGTGCAGGCGCGGCAGCGCGTCGAACAGGCACAGCGCCATGCGGGACACCTGCTGCGCGTGGCCCTCGTCGTAGTCGAACCGCCGGCCAATCACCTCCGCCGCGTCCGCCAGCCGCTGGTCGTCCTTGGCCACCTTCCCGCGGCGAGAGAGGTCAATCAGGATGCCGTCGCGCAGCCCGCGGTCCACCGTGCGCACCGACTTGAGGCGCAGGTGCTTCACCACCGCCTCGAGGATGATCGCCCCCGCGACGATGACGTCCGCCCGCCGCGCCTCGAAGCGCTTGCGCCGGCCCTGCGGACCCAGCTCCACCAACGCCTCCACCGCGTCCACCAGCTGCCCCGGCGTGGCCGTGTCGCCGCCGTCGGACGCGAACGACACCACCGCCTGGATGGTGCCGGAAGTGCCCACCGCGTGCCGGTAGCCCGGCGGCAGCTGGCGCGGCACCGCCTCCTCCAGGATCTCCTGCGCGTACTCGCGCATCACCGCCACCTGCTTCTCGCTGACGTCCTCTGTCGCTTCGAAGGTCTCCGACAGCCGCACCGCGCCCAGTGTGGCGGAGAACAGGTGCAGCGGCCGCGATCCCTCCGCGACGACGACCTCGGTGGACCCTCCGCCGATGTCAATGCAGACCGACTTCGCGTGCGCGGGCTCGTCGTGCAGCACGCCCAGGCAGACCAGGCGCGCCTCCTCCTTGCCGGAGACCACCTCCAGCTCCAGCCCGGCCTCCGTGCGCACGCGGCGCAGAATCTCCTCCCGGTTCTTCGCGCTGCGCACCGCGCTGGTCGCCACCGCGCGCAGGGTGGCGTGGTAGCGCCGGCACTGCGCGCCGTAGCGCCGCAGCGTGGAGAGCAGCCGGTCCGCGGTGGCCTTCGGGATGGCGCCGGTGGCGAACACGCCTTCGCCCGGGCGGACGGGATCTCTGTCCTGGTACACCGTCTCCAGCGCGCCGCCGGGCAAGGGCCGCGCCACCTTCAGGCGCACGGCGTTCGTCCCGACATCAATCGCTGCGAGCACCGTCGTCTGGGGAGAGGGGACCATTTCCGGCGCGCGACACTACAGGATCGTCTGTGGGCAGGAGGACGCGACCTAAGCTTCCGCTTCTCGACGGCCAACCGCGTCGGTCTTCACCAGAACGTTGCGGGTCCGTTACGCTCCCGCCACCATGGCCGCGCTAAAGAGCCCCACTGTGAGTGAGCCCTCCAAGCCAGGCGCCGAGCTGTCGGACCCCAAGCTGTACCTGAACCGGGAGCTCTCCTGGCTTGCGTTCAACGGCCACGTCCTGGCGGAGGCGCAGGACGCACGCCTGCCCATCTACGAGCGGCTCAAGTTCTTCGGCATCGTCGCTTCGAACCTGGATGAGTTCTTCATGGTCCGGGTGGCGGGCCTCAAGAAGCAGCTCTTCGGGAACGTGGCGGAGACCGCGGCGGACGGGATGCTGCCGGCAGAGCAGCTGGCGGGCATCAGCGACCGCACCCACGGCACGGTGGCCGAGCACAGCCGGCTCTGGCGCGAGGAGCTGGTGCCGCTGCTGGCGGGGCAGGGGGTCCACATCCTGACCGAGTCCGCGCTCAGCCCGGAGCAGCGCGCGGTCGCGCACCATCACTACACCTCCATCGTCTTCCCCTCGCTCACGCCGCTGGCGGTGGATCCCGGGCACCCGTTCCCGCAGCTGCGCAACAAGTCTCTCAACGTGGCGGTGCTCCTGCGCAAGGAAGGAAAGCGCCGCAGGAAGGAGCCGCAGGGCGAGCACTCCTTTGCGGTGGTTCAGGCCCCTGCAGTGCTCGGGCGGCTGGTGCGCCTGCCGCCCTCCGCCACCCAGTCGTACATCCTGCTGGAGGACCTCATCGCCGCGCACGTGGGCGATTTGTTCCCCGGCTACGCCGTCAAGCACACCGCGGCGTTCCGGGTGACGCGCAACTGGGACCTGAACGTGGACGAGGAGGAGTCCGAAGACCTGCTCTCGACCATCGAGGACGAGCTTCGCCGGCGCGACCGCGGCGCGGCGGTCCGGCTGGAGCTGGACGCCGGCACCTCGCCGGAGATTGAGGCCACGCTCACCCAGGCGCTCAAGCTGACCCCGCAGGATGTCTACCGGACGCACGCCCCGCTGCAGCCGATGGATCTCTTAGCGCTGGCGGACGCGGATCCCCGCCCGGAGTTGCGCGTGGAGCCGCACCCGCCAGTGCTGCCCGCGCTCCTGCGCGACGCGGAGTCTTTCTTCCCGCTGCTCTCCAACCGCGACGTCCTGCTCCACCACCCGTACGAATCCTTCGACGCCGTGGTCCGCTTCGTCGAGGAGGCGGCGGATGACCCCAACGTGCTGGCCATCAAGCAGACGCTCTACCGGACCAGCGGCGACAGCCCCATCGCCCGCGCGCTGGCCCGCGCCGCGGAGAACGGGAAGCAGGTGGCGGTGCTGGTGGAGATCAAGGCCCGGCTGGATGAGGCCAACAACATCGCCTGGGCGCGCAGGCTCGAAGAGAACGGCGTGCACGTGGTCTACGGCCTCATCGGGCTGAAGACGCACTGCAAGGTCCTCCTGGTGGTGCGCCGCGAGGGCAGCGGCATCCGCCGCTACGTGCATCTTTCGACCGGCAACTACAATCCGACCACGGCGCGCCAGTATACGGACCTCTCGCTGTTCACCGCGCGCCCGGAGATTTCAGAGGACGTCACCGCCCTGTTCAACATGTTGACCGGCTACTCGGAGCCGCCGCGCTGGAAGCGGCTCGCGGTGGCCCCGCTGGGGCTGCAAGCTCGCATTCTGGAGCTCATCGACCGGGAGGCCCGCCACGCGCAGAAAGGGGAGGGCGGGCGAATCATCGCCAAGATGAACTCGCTGGTGGACCCGGCGGTCATCCGCGCCCTCTACGCCGCGAGCCAGGCGGGTGTGCAGATTGACCTCCTCGTCCGCGGTATCTGCTGCCTGCGCCCCGGCGTGCCCGCCGTCTCCGACAACATCCGCGTCACCAGCATCGTGGACCGCTTTCTGGAGCACAGCCGCGCCTTCGCCTTTGGTTTGGGCGACAGGACGGAGGTCTACCTCTCGTCCGCCGACTGGATGCCGCGCAACTTCCACCGGCGCATCGAGGTCATGTTCCCCATCGAAGACCCACTGCTGCGCGCCCGCCTCCTCGAGGAGGTGATGGGCCTGGGGCTCAAGGACAACGTGAAGGCGCGCCGGCTGCAAACGGACGGCACCTACCTCCCCGTTCCCCGTGAAGGGCCGGCGGTGCGAAGCCAGGCTGTCCTCCTGGAAGTGGCCCGCCAGAAGAGCGAGCTCAAACCGCTGGAGACCATCATCCGCCACGTCGCCGCGCCGGACGCGCCGAGGCCGCCGGCGTCTGTGCCGACCGCGTAAGGAGCCCCGGTCCTTCAGCTCTCGCTGTCGACCGGGCCGTCCGCTTCGTCGCTGACGTGATGCGCGGCCTCGTGGCCGAGGTCCGCTTCGTCGTGCGGCAGCTCTCCCGCGCCACCGCCGTCGTGCATCTCCAGCGGGTGGCCCTCGGGCAGTGAGTCCTCGTGGTCCGCCGCCAGCTCCGCGTCGCTCGGGGCTTGGGTGCCCAGGACGGCGGCTGCGGGGATGCTTGCCGGGTCGATGTTCCGGGCGCCGGGGGGCGGGCGGAGAACCGGGATGGGCGGCAGGCCGGAGTGCCTTCGCGCGGCCTCAATCAGCGTGTTGTGGTGCCGGTAGCGCGCCTCCACCAGCTTGTGAATGAGCAGCGGCCCGCCGGGGACCTTCTTCGCGGTGATGGCCTGCGTCGCCTTGCGCACGTGGTACCGGACGCGGCGAATCTGCACGCGCCAGCCCTTGGGCGTGAACGTGAAGATGCCGTAGGCCGGGCGGAGGTCCCCGTCGCGCGGGATGCCGGCGGACGCCACGTCGGCGATGAGCATCCGCCCCACGCGCCGCCGGTACGGGAAGTGGAGGTGGCCGAACGCGCAGGCCGCCGCGTCCACGTTCTGGAAGAAGCGCCGCAGGGTCGCCTCGTCCATCGTCGGCTCCAGCGAATCCTCCAGGTTCCTCGGGTTGGCGTGGAAGACGTAGAGGTCCTGGCCCCGCCGCGGCGAGTACCGCGCGGAGAAGGGCAGCTGCCCCAGCCGCTGCATCCAGTCGGTGCCTATCTGGTCACGCGTCCAGGTGAGCAACTCCGTTTTCCAGTGGTCGGGATCCCGGTACGCCCCTCCAAGGTAGTTGCCGGAGAGGTAGCAGTCCGTGTTGCCCATCAGCAGGACATCGCATTTGTCGTCCAGCAGCTGCAGCGTCTCTTTGGGATGGGCGCCGCGCAGCGCGAGGTCCCCCGCCGCCACGATGTAGTCCGGCGCGGCGCGCTCGATGTCCTCAAGCACCGCTTCACACGCCGGCAGGTTGCCGTGGATGTCGGCAAGGATGGCAACTCGCATTCGGTGGGCAGTGTACCCTGCGCTGCGTCTGGCGTTACCGACAGCCCACAAACGAACAATAAAGGTGTCTCATGCCTCCCCCCCGGTGGCGGGCAGCAAGACCGTGAAGGTACTGCCCTTACCTGGCTCGCTGCTCACCCGGACGTCGCCGCCCATCGCCGTGCTGAGGTGCTTGACGATGGAGAGGCCCAGCCCGGTGCCGCCCATGTCCCGGCTGCGGCCCTTGTCCACCCGGTAGAAGCGCTCGAAGACCCGGGGCAGGTGGCGCGGTTCAATGCCCACGCCGGAGTCCCGTACCTCCAGCAGCGTCCGGCCGCCGTCCGAGCAAGCGCTGACCTCCACCGCGCCGCCAGACGGCGCGTACTTCACCGCGTTGTCCAGCAGGTTCAAGAGCACCTGTTCCAGCGCGCGCGCGTCCGCGTAGGCCCCCATCGCCGGGGGGACCGACAGCCGCACCGCCACCTGCTTCTGTTGTGCCTTTGGCCGGATGGCGTCCGCCGCGCGCGCGGCCGTGTCCGCCAGCGCCACGTGAGAGAGGTTCAGCCGCAGCTGGCCGGCCTCCAGGCGGGAGAGCTCCAGCAGGTCTGCCACCAGGGCGGAGAGCCGCTCTGACTGCCGGTGGATGATCTCCACCATCTGCGGCGCGTGCTCCGGATCTCTCAGCGCGCCGGCCTTGAGCGTCTCCGCGTAGCCGCGGATGGCGGTGATGGGGGTCCGAAGCTCGTGCGACACGTTGGCCACGAAGTCCTTGCGGATCTGCTCCAGCCGGCGCAGCTCGGTGATGTCATGGAACACGGCGGTGGAGCCCGCCAGGTCCCTCCCCAGCGGGCGCACGTGGACGGCCACGGTGCGGGGCCGCACGCCCTCCACGGTCAGCTCCAGCCGCGCCGACACGCCCTCCACGCAGGCCCGCAGCACCGCGTCGTGCAGGTCCGTGCTGCGCAGCAGGGCGATGGGGCGCTGGCCCACCAGCTCCTGCCCGGCGTAGAGCAGCTCCTTGAGCGCGTCGTTGTGCCGGATGACCGTGCCCGTCGCGTCCGTCACCCAGACGCCCTCCGACATGCCGTCCAGCACCGCGCCGAGCGTCCGCTCGCTCGCGGCCAGCGCGCCCACCCGGTCCGTGAAGCGCACCCAGAGCTGGTCCAGCGACTGGGCCAGTCCGCTCAAAGGGTCTTCCCCAGGCTCGGCGAAGGACCGCGTGCCCTCGCCGGGCTGCGCCGCGCGCAGCGCTGCTTCGGTGGCGCGCAGCCGCTGCGCCAGCGGCGCGTTCGCCCACGCCGCGGCGGCCAGCGCGGACCCGGAGGCGATGACCGCCGCGACGAGCGCGCCGGCGCCATTGCCCGTCCACGCGAGCACGGCGGCGCCGACGGCGGCGGCAGGCAGAAGCAGCAGGGGCAGGGCGCTGCGCGGGTTCAAGGCGGGTTCAGCTTGTAGCCCACCCCGCGGATGGTCTCGACGATGTCCCCCGCCGGGCCCAGCTTTTCGCGCAGCCGCTTGATGTGCGTGTCCACCGTGCGCGTGGTGATCTCCGCCTGGATGCCCCAGACATCCGCGAGCAAGACCTCCCGCGTCTGCACCCGGCTGGGCCGGGAGAGCAACGTCTTCAACAGGCGAAACTCCAGCGCGGTCAGCGGCACGTTCTCTCCGGCCACGCTCACCTCGTGGCGGGAGCTGTCGAGCCGGATGGCGCCCACCGTGAGCACCTCCGCCGTGCCCACCGGCGCATCCCCCACGCGCCTGAGCACCGCCTTGACGCGCAGGAGCAGCTCCTTCACCGAGAACGGTTTGACGACGTAGTCATCCGCGCCCAGCTCCAGTCCTTTGATGCGGTCCTGCTCCTGGCCCTTGGCGGTCACCATGAGGACGGCCGTGTCTGCCAGCTCGGGATCCGCCTTCACCAGCCGGGCGACTTCGGTGCCGGAGATGTCCGGCAGCTGGAGGTCCAGGAGCATCAGCGCGGGCCGCTGGCTCTTCGCCTTCGCCAGCGCGGAGGCGCCCGTCCCCGCGACATCCACCTCGTACCCCTCGGCGCGCAGGTTGTAGACGAGCAGCCGGGCCAGGTCCTCCTCGTCGTCGACGATGAGAATGCGGGTCGTCAATACGCCTCCGGGTGACCTCCTTTATAAGCGAGCACGCCGCGCCCGCTCGCTTCCGAAAGGCGCGCGTTGACGCGGGCCCGGTCACTCTGTAGAGTCCGCCGCCCTTTTGGGCAGAACGGCTGCAGATGCTCGTAACGATTGAACAAATTAGAGAAGAAGGCCTCGTCCTCGAAGAGCCCATCAGCGCAGAGCTGATTGATCAGGCGCTCGCGCACGAGGGCAAGGACACCGGGTTCCGCGCGGCCAAGGGGTCGCGCCTGTCCGCCAGCCTGCACCGGGTTTCGGGCAACGTGCTGGTGCAGGGGAGCTTCAACGCCGAAGTCCTGGCGCCCTGCCACCGCTGCCTGGTGGACGTGACCTTGCGGATGCCCATCTCGTTCACGCTGAACCTCATTCCGCGGGAGCTTGCGGACCGGGGCAAGGACGTGGAGGACGACGAGAAGGGCGAACGCGCCGGAACCTTCGACCTGGAGGACAGCGATGAAGAGCTGTTCGACGGGAAGACGATCGATCTGGACCCCATCCTCCGGGAGCAGGTATTGCTCGCGCTGCCGATGCGGGTGGTCTGCGTTGATGACTGCAAGGGCCTGTGCGCGACCTGCGGGCAGAACCTGAACGAAGCGAAGTGCGGCTGCGAGCCTCGGGCCGTGGATCCGCGCCTGGCAGTGTTGAAGGACATCAAGCTGAACTGAGGTGAGTCGTGGGAGTTCCCAAGAAGCGCACATCGAAGATGCGACGCGATCGTCGCCGCGCGGCGAACAGCAATCTCCGCAGCCCGGTGCAGGTCATTCTCTGCCCCAAGTGCAAGGAGCCGGTGCTTCCGCACCGTGCCTGTGCCGCGTGCGGCACGTACAAAGGCCGCGAGGTCGTCGCAGTCGAGTAGCGGTTTTCACGCTTCGTCGTGAGAATCGCGCTTGACGCCATGGGTGGGGATCACGCGCCGGACGCGACCGTCCCCGGCGCTGTGCTCTTCGCGCAACAGTTCCCTGGCCACCAGGTCATCCTGGTCGGGGACGAGGCACGGGTGCGCCCGCTGCTCGGGGCCGGCGCCCGCCTCTCCAACGTCAAGCTCCGCCACGCCTCCGAGGTGGTGGCGATGGATGACTCCGCCAGCGCCTCCATCCGCAAGAAGAAGGACTCGTCCTTAAGGGTCTGCTTCGAGCTGGTGAAGAAGGGCGAAGCGGACGGGATGGTGTCCGCCGGCAACTCCGGTGCGGTGATGGCTGGCGCGCTGCTGGTGCTCGGCCGGACGCACGGTGTGGAGCGGCCGGCCTTCGCGGCGCACATCCCGGCGCTCAAGGGCGAGGGGCGCTGCCTGTTGCTGGACGCCGGCGCCAACGTGGAGTGCAAGCCCTCTCACCTCGCGCAGTTCGCGGTGCTGGGGGAGGCGTACGTCCGCGCGGTCCTCGGCGTGGCGCGCCCCCGGGTGGGCCTGCTTTCCAATGGCGAGGAGGAGAGCAAGGGGACGCCGCTCACCCGGGAGGCGTTGGCGCTGCTGCGCAAGTCGGACCTGGAGTTCCTCGGCTACGTGGAGGGGAGGGACATCTTCTCCGGCGAGGTGGAGGTCGTCGTCACCGACGGCTTCACCGGCAACATCGTGCTCAAGGCGCTGGAAGGTTCCGGGATGGCCTTCGCGGGGCTCATCCGGGCGGCCATCGAGAAGGCCGGGCTCTCGGAGAAGTTGGGTGCGCTGCTCCTTCGGCCGACGTTCGCCGGCTTCAAGCGGGTGGTGGACTACGCGGAGTACGGCGGCGCGCCGCTGCTGGGCGTGGACGGCGTGGGCATCGTCGCGCACGGCCGCTCCAACCCGAAGGCCATCAAGAACGCGCTGAAGGCCGCGCTCCACACCTCTGAGGTCCATCTCGCGCAGGAGCTCGCCCGCTCCGTTCAGCGCGCGTCCGCATGGCTCCCCGCCCGCGGCCGCGGCGATGCCGGCGCCGAGGCGTAATTTCAGGCCCTTCCGCCCTTGGCCTGACCACCTGCCTGCCTGTACACGCCAGTGCTTGCGACGCGTTGAGCGGGTCAGTGTAAAGACCTACGCAATGCGGCGTGCCCCCCCTGGATGGGCCGGGGGAAAAGGGGCGACACCGAGGGCTGTTTGCGGATAGACAGCGCGCGCTTGTGCACAGGCGCGAAGGAGCCAAGCGACGTGGCGAGAGCACAGATTATCGGGACGGGCTCCTACGCACCGGAGAAGGTCATCACCAACGCGGACTTAGAGAGGATGGTGGAGACGAATGACGAGTGGATCGTCTCCCGCACCGGCATCCGCGAGCGCAGGCAGGCGGCCGAGGGAGAGCTCACCTCCGACATGGCGCTCAAGGCGTCCATCCGTGCGCTGGAGATGGCGCGGACGCGGCCGGAGGACCTGGACCTCATCGTGGTGGGCACCATCTCTGGCGACATGCCCATGCCGGCCTGCGCGGTGTTTCTTCAGAAGAAGCTGGGTGCGAAGAAGGCGTTCGCCTTCGACGTGTCTGCCGCTTGCGCCGGGTCGCTCTACGGGATGTCCATCGCCGAGCAGTACCTGGGCACCGGCCGCATCCAGCGCGCACTGGTGGTGGGCGCGGAGCTCCTCACCCGCGTCATCAACTGGAAGGACCGGAACACCTGCGTCCTCTTCGGGGACGCGGCGGGCGCGATGGTGCTGGCGCCGTCGGAAGACGGGCAGCGCGGCATCCTCTCCACGCACCTGCACAGCGACGGGACGCAGGCGGAGATCCTCACCATCCCCGGCGGCGGCTCCAAGCACCCGCAGGGTCCCGACGTCCTCGAACAGAAGCTGCAGCACGTGCAGATGAACGGCCGCGAAATCTACAAGTTCGCCGTCCGCGCGCTGCCAGAGGCCATCCGCGAAGCGCTGGCCTTCAACCAGCTCACCGCGGACGACGTCACGCACGTCATCGCCCACCAGGCCAACCAGCGGATTATCGAGGCGGTGATGGAGCGGCTCGACATCCCGCTTGAGAAGTGCTGGCTGAACATCGCCAAGTACGGCAATACCTCGTCCGCTTCCCTGCCCACCACGCTTGATGAGGCGCACCGGGCGGGGCGGCTGAAGAAGGGTGACCTCATCGCGATGATGGCGATTGGCGCCGGGATGTCTTGGGGGAGCGCGCTCGTCCGCTGGTGACGAAGGGCAGTCCAAACGCAAAGGAGTCCTCGCATGGCCAAGTCAGCGTTCGTGTTCCCCGGCCAGGGAAGCCAGGAAGTGGGGATGGGGAAGGAGCTCTACGAGCAATTCCCCGAAGCGCGCGCGGTGTTCGACGCGGTGGATGACGCGCTCTCCGAGAAGCTCTCCCGCACCTGCTTTGAAGGTCCGGAGGAGGCGCTCAAGCTCACCTCCAACACGCAGCCGGCCATCCTGACGGTCTCCATCGCCGCGCACGCGGTCCTCTCGCGCCGGGTGGAGGCGCCGGTTCTGCTCGCCGGTCACTCGCTGGGGGAGTACTCGGCGCTGGTGGCCTCCGGCGCGCTCTCGCTCCCGGAGGCGGTGCGCACGGTGCGCGCGCGCGGGACGTTCATGCAGGAGGCGGTGCCGCCGGGCGCGGGCGCGATGGCCGCGGTGCTGGGGCTTCCGCCGGAGAAGGTGAGGGAGGTCTGCGACGCGGTGGCGAACGGCGAGGTGCTGGCGCCGGCAAACTACAACTCGCCGGAGCAGACCGTCATCGCCGGCACCGCCGCGGCGGTGGAGCGGGCGCTTCCGGCGCTGACGGCGGCGGGCGCCAAGCGGGTGCTGCCGCTGGCGGTCTCCGCGCCGTTCCACTGCGCGCTGATGGCGCCGGTGCAGCCGCGGCTCTCAGACGTGCTTCAAAAGGTGAAGCTGCGGCCTCTACAGATTCCGGTGGTCTCCAACGTGGAGGCGGCGGCGAACTCGGACGTCTCCCGCGTGGTGCCGCTGCTGGTGGAGCAGGTGACGGCGCCGGTGCGCTGGGTGGAGTGCGCGCAGGCGCTGGCGGCGGCGGGGGTGACGCAGGTGGTGGAGCTGGGGCCCGGGAAGGTGCTGTGCGGGCTCATCAAGCGCATCAACCGCGACCTGGCGCTGAACAACGTGGAGAACGCGGCGAGTCTCACCAAGACGCTCGCCGCTTTGGGGGAGACGGCACGATGAGCGACGGTGAGTTCAGCGGCAAGGTGGTGCTGGTCACGGGCGGGTCGCGCGGGATTGGGCGGGCGTGTTCGGTGGCCTTCGCGCGCAAGGGGGCCTTCGTGGTCCTCTCCTACGTGGGCAACGAGGCGGCCGCGGCGGAGACGCTCAAGTTGGTGGAGCAGGCGGGCGGGAAGGGCAAGGCCATCCGCTTCGACGTGGCGAATACCCAGGCCTGCAGCGAAGCCGTGGACGCCATCGTCAAGGAGCAGGGGCGGCTGGACGTGCTGGTGAACAACGCGGGCCTGGCGGTGGACGGCCTGGTGATGCGGCTGAAGGACGAGGACTGGGACCGGCAGCTGGACACCAACCTCAAGGGCGCCTTCGCGCTGATCCGCGCCGCCAGCCGGCCGATGATGAAGCAGCGCGCCGGGGCGATCATCAACCTGACCTCGGTGGTCGGCGAGATGGGCAACGCCGGTCAGGCCGCCTACAGCGCGTCGAAGGCCGGGTTGATTGGCCTCACCAAGTCCATTGCCCGGGAGTTGGCCTCGCGGAACATCCGGGTGAACGCGGTCTCGCCGGGCTTCATCGACACCGACATGACCGCGGGCATCCCCGCTGATTCACGGCAGAAGCTGGTGGAGGCGGTCCCGCTCGCGCGCCTGGGCGTCGCAGACGACGTGGCCAACGCCGTGGTGTTTCTGGCCGGTCCGTTGGCGGGCTACATCACGGGCGAAGTGCTGAAGGTCAACGGCGGTATGTACATGTAGAGCGCGGTTGGCGGCCAGGGGGGCGTGGGGTATACAGCGCGCCCATTCAAAACGTTGGTTTGTGGAGGAATTTCGAACATGTCGGCTACGAACATCGAGGCGAAAGTGAAGTCCATCATCGCGGACCAGCTCGGCGTCGGTGAGGACGAGATCAAGCCGGAGTCGTCTTTCATTGAAGACCTCGGCGCGGACAGCCTCGACATCGTGGAGCTGGTGATGGCGATGGAGGAGGAGTTCGAGGTCGAGATCCCCGACGAAGAGGCGGAGAACATCAAGACCGTCGGCGACGCCATCAACTACATCAACACGAAGAAGCGGTAGGGGCAGGGAGGGGCGGTAACCAGGAGAACCAAACGTGTCCAACCGACGAGTTGTCATCACCGGCACCGGCCTCATCACGGCGCTTGGCACCGGGACGGAGAAGAACTGGCAGGCGCTCCTGGCCGGGAAGTCCGGCATCGCCCTCATCACCCGGTTCGACGTCGGGAAGATCGACACGAAGATCGCAGGAGAGGTGAAGGACTTCGACCCTGAGCAGTACGTCGAAAAGCGCGAGGTCCGCCGGATGGACCTCTTCACCCAGTACGCGGTGGCCGCTGCGGAGATGGCAGTCAAAGAGAGCGGCATCCCCATCGGCTCGGACGCGCCGAACAGCTACCGCGCGGAGCGCGTGGGCGTCATCGTCGGTTCGGGGATTGGCGGCATCGGGTCGCTCGAAGAGCAGATGCGCAAGGGCATGGAGAAGGGGTTTGACCGGCTGTCGCCCTTCTTCATCATCCAGATGATCATCAACATCGCGCCCGGGCTCATCAGCATGCGGTACGGGTGCAAGGGGCCGAACTGGTCGCCGGTGTCTGCCTGCGCCACCAGCGCGCACGCCATCGGCGAGGCCTTCAAGTCCATCCGCCTGGGGGAGACCGACGCGGTCATCGCCGGCGGGTCTGAGGCGGCCATCACGCCGCTGGGCATCGGCGGCTTCTCGGTGATGAAGGCGCTGTCCACCCGGAACGAGGACCCTGCGGGCGCCAGCCGGCCCTTCGACAAGGAGCGCGACGGGTTCGTGGAAGGCGAGGGCGCAGGCGTGGTGGTCTTGGAGGAGCTGGAGCACGCGAAGAAGCGCGGCGCCACCATCCTCGCGGAGGTGGTGGGGTACGCCGCCAACTCGGACGCGCACCACGTCACCCAGCCCAGCCCGGAAGGCGAGGGCGCGGCGCGGTGCATGCGCCTGGCGCTGGAGAGCGCGCAGCTCAACCGGGAAGACATTGGCTACGTGAACGCGCACGGCACGTCCACGCCGTTCAACGACCTGAACGAGACCAAGGCGCTGAAGGCGGTGTTCGGGGACCACGCCCGCAAGCTGATGGTGAGCTCCACCAAGTCGATGACCGGGCACATGCTCGGCGCGGCCGGCGGCGCGGAGGCGGTCATCAGCACGCTGGCGCTCACCCGCGGCGTCCTGCCTCCCACCATCAACCTGACCACGCCGGATCCCGAGTGCGACCTGGACTACGTGCCCAACACGGCGCGCGAGGTCCGGGTCAACGCGGTGATGAGCAACTCGTTCGGGTTTGGCGGCACCAACGCGGTGCTGGTCTTCAAACGCTTCCGCTAAAGGAGAGCCGATGGGCGGGCCGCAGGTGGTGATCGCGTCGGATCATGCCGGGCTCGCGCTCAAGGCCGAGCTGCTCGAGGTCTTCAAGGCCCGCGGCGTGGTCTTCCAGGACGAGGGCACGTTCACGGGGGACTCCGTGGACTACCCCGTCTTCGCCAGCAAGGTCGCCCGCGCAGTGGGCAAGGGCGAAGTCCCGCTGGGCGTGTTGGTCTGCGGTACCGGCATCGGCATGAGCATCGTAGCCAACAAGCACCGCGGGGTCCGCGCGGCGCTCTGTTCGACCGAGTTCGAAGCGCGGATGGCGCGGGCGCACAACGACGCCAACGTACTCTGCCTGGGTCAGCGGGTGGTGGGCCCGGGCGTGGCGCGCGCCATCCTGGAGGCGTTCCTCGGCCAGGCCTTCGAGGGTGGCCGCCATGAGCGCAGGGTTCAGCAGATAAAGGACGCCGAGGCCGAGCGATGAGGCGCCTGCTGCTGGCCGCCGCGCTGGCGGCCGCGGGGTGCGCGACCTCCAACATCCGCCCGGTCATCACGCCGAAGGCGGAGCCGGTCTACATCGGCGACAAGAGCTGCATGGTGCAGGACTTCGCGGGGGCGACGGACGTCCCCGAGGGCTCGCGGAACCTGGGCTGGGTCAGCGTGGCCTCCACGGGCGACGACGAGGGGACTTACGTCGCGCTGCGGAAGAAGATCTGCGAGCTGGGCGGCGACGCGCTCTCTCAGCCCGCCTGGGTGAAGGGCTTGTCGGACGACGCGCCGGAGCTCAAGGCGAACGCCTGGTCCCTGCCGTAGCGCTTTCCAACTTCCAGAAGGAGCCGTTCAGATGGAGAACACCCAGAAGCTGGCGCAGGTGGACGCGGAGATCCACCGGGTGCTGTTGGACGAGACCCGGCGCCAGGAGGAGGGGCTGGAGCTCATCGCCTCGGAGAACTTCGTCAGCCCGGCGGTGCTGGAGGCGATGGGTTCGGTCCTCACCAACAAGTACGCCGAGGGCTACGTCGGCAAGCGCTACTACGGCGGCTGCGAAGTGGTGGACGTGGCGGAGTCGCTCGCCATCGACCGGGCCAAGCAGCTCTTCGGCGCGGAGCACGTGAACGTCCAGGCGCACTCCGGCAGCCAGGCCAACATGGCCGCGTACATGGCGCTGATGAAGCCGGGTGACACGCTGCTGGCGCTGGACCTGAACTCCGGCGGGCACCTCACCCACGGCGCGGCGTTCAACTTCTCCGGCAAGCTCTACAAGGCCGTGCACTACGGGCTGGACCGGACGACGGAGACCATCGACTTCGCGCAGGTGAAGGCGCTGGCCCGCGAGCACAAGCCGAAGGTCATCGTGGTGGGCGCCTCCGCATATCCCCGCACGCTGGACTTCGCCACGTTCCGGCAGGTGGCGGACGAGGTGGGCGCGGCGCTGGTGGTGGACATGGCCCACATCGCTGGCCTGGTGGCGGCGGGCGTGCACCCCACGCCGGTGCCGCACGCGGAGATTGTCACCACCACCACGCACAAGACGCTGCGCGGCCCGCGCGGCGGGATGCTCCTGTGCAAGGAGCCCTTCGCGAAGGGCATCAACAGTCAGATTTTCCCGGGCATCCAGGGCGGCCCGCTGATGCACGTCATCGCCGCCAAGGCGGTGGCCTTCAAGGAAGCGCTCACGCCGGAGTTCAAGGCGTACCAGAAGCAGATTGTCGCCAACGCGCAGGCGCTGGCGCAGGCGCTCACCCGCGCCGGCCTGCGGCTGTGCTCGGGCGGGACGGACAACCACCTGATGCTGGTGGACCTGCGGCCCAAGAAGCTCACCGGGAAGGTCGCCGAGGAGGTGCTGGGCAAGGCGGGCATCACGGTGAACAAGAACATGATCCCCTTTGACCCGGAGAAGCCGGTCACCACCTCCGGCGTCCGCGTGGGCACGCCGGCCATCACCACGCGCGGGATGAAGGAGGCGCAGATGGCGCAGGTGGGCGAGCTTCTGGGCAAGGCGCTGGACGCGGCCTCGGACGACGCGGCGCTCGCGCGCATCCGGGGGCAGGTGAAGGAGCTCGCGCAGCAGTTCCCGCTCTACGCCTCGCGCCTGAAGGCCTGAGGGCGCCATGCGCTGCCCCTTCTGCCAGGATCCCGAGAACAAGGTCATCGACTCGCGGGAGTCCCACGAGGGCGCGGTCATCCGCCGCCGGCGGGAGTGTCTGTCGTGCAAGCGCCGCTTCACCACGTACGAGCGCGTGGAGGAGCTCAACCCGCTCATCGTGAAGAAGGACGGCAGGCGGGAGGCGTTCGACCGGGACAAGATTGTCGCCGGGCTGAAGAAGGCCTGCGAAAAGCGGCCGGTGTCGGTGGAGCAGCTGGAGGCGGTGGTGAGCGACCTCGAGCGCCGGCTCCAGGAGTCTGGCGAGAAGGAGGTCACCTCGCAGGCGATTGGCGAGGAGTTGATGCGGCGGCTCCAGTCGCTGGACGAGGTCGCCTACGTGCGCTTCGCGTCGGTCTACCGCTCGTTCCGCGACATCGCGGAGTTCATGGCGGAGCTCAAGGAGCTGCTGGATGACCCGGCGCACGCCAAGGGCGGGGACCGCAAGCTGAAGACCGGGAAGGCCTGAGCTACGACATGCGGAGCCCGTCTGCGCGCAGGCCGCTCAAAGCGGCGCAGGGCCCCGCGGCGGAGCTCTTCATGCGCATCGCCCTGGAGGAGGCCGCGCGCGGCGTGGGCCGCACCAGCCCCAACCCTGCCGTCGGCGCCATCCTCGTCCGCGGCGGCCGCATCCTCGCCCGCGGGTTCCACCACCAGGCGGGCGCGGCCCACGCGGAGGTGATGGCGCTGCGGGAAGCGAAGGAGCGCGCGGCCGGCGCGGACCTCTACACCACGCTGGAGCCGTGCGACCATTTCGGCCGCACGCCTCCGTGCTCCCACGCCATCCTGGAAGCCGGCGTCCGGCGGGTGTTCTTCGCGTCTTCAGACCCGAACCCCTTGGTGAATGGTAAGGGCGTGGCGCGGCTGGAGAGCGCCGGCGTGGAGGTGCACGGCGGGGTGCTGAAGGCTGAGGCGGATGCGCTCAACCGGCCCTTCTTCAAGTTCATCCGGACCGGGCTGCCCTTCGTCACGCTGAAGGCCGCCATCACGCTGGATGGAAAGCTGGCCACCGCCACTGGGGACTCGCGCTGGGTGACGGGCGAGGAGGCGCGCAAGCGCGTGCACCAGCTGCGTGACCGGGTGGACGCGGTGCTGGTGGGCGCCAACACCGTGCGCCGGGATGACCCGCAGCTCACCACCCGGCTCCCCGGCGGGCGGGACGCGGTGCGCGTGGTCGTCGACTCGGGGCTCTCGCTGCCGGCTTCCCGGAAGGTGTTCGTTCAGAGCTCTCCCGCGCGGACCATCGTCGCCACGCTGAAGTCGGCGCCGGCGGCGCGGCGGGCTCGGTTGGAGAAGCAGGGCGTGGAGGTGTGGACGCTCCCTGGCGCGAGCGGGAGGGTGGCGCTGCCTGCGCTGCTGCGGCGGATGGGGAAGGCGGGGCTGCTGCACGTCCTCGTCGAGGGCGGCGCGCAGGTACATGGCGCGTTTATGAAGGCGGGCCTGGCGGATGAGCTGGCGCTGTTCATCGCCCCGAAAGTCATCGGCGGGGATGGGTTGAGCTGGCTGGCGCCGCTCGGCGTTCGGCAGATGGGCAAGGCGCTGGCGCTGGGCGCGCTCACCACGGAGAAGGTGGGCGAGGACGTGCTGCTCACGGCTGTGCTGGGCTGACTTCCGTGGCTTCCCTCGAGCGCGTCCTGTGGCGGTGGGGACCTGCAGGGGTGGAGCGCTGCGTCTGCCGCCTGGACGGCGACGCGCTCTCGGTGCAGCAGGAGGGGAGCGCGGCGCGCAAGCGGAAGGTGCGGGAGCCTGAGCGCGAGCTTCAGCTGCTGGTGGAGCGGAAGCTGTGCGAGGGCTTCCTGGACCTCGCGTCCGGCGAGGGCGCCGCGCCGCTGCAGGCGCTGCTCCAGATGGGGTTTGGTCCCGGGAGCTCGGGCAAGGCGTTTGACCTGCACGCGGATGGGCGGACGCTGGTCCTCGCGAACTGGACGGGGGACGCGGGGGAGCTGGAGCTCTCGCTGTTGGATCTCCAGTCCGCGCAACGCAAGCGCGTCTCCTGCCATCCGCGCGTCCCCGCTTACGAGGACGAGGGGATTTTGCATGCGCTCGCGTGCCACCCGTCACGCAACGCCGTCTACGTCGTCCTCGATGACGTGACGTTCCGGTTCGATGTGGACAACAGCCAGCGCACGGTGCTGGCCACGCTTCAGCGGCAGGGCCCGTTCAATCCTCACCGCGTAGCCCTGGTGCTCAACCGGGACCGGAGCCACCTGGTCACCTTTGGCGACGCAATGCGGATTCACTCGGTCGAAGACGGGGACCGGGTGGTCTTCGAGCACGCGATGGAACCCAACGCCACGCTCGGCGGCTGCGCGCTTTCCCCCTCCGGCCGGACGCTGGCCGTCGCCGTCGAGGGGAGGTCCGGGGGCTTCGACTTCGTCCAGCTCTTCGACGTGCGCTCCGGGAAGGAGGTCTCCCGGCTGGACTTGAAGGCGCACGACCACAGCTACGCGCTGGGTTTTCTCTCGGAGGAGCAGCTGGGCGTGAAGGCGAGCTTCGGGTCCGCGGGCGCTTCGGTCTATGAGCTCGCCTCGGGCGAGCTGCGCGCGCACCTTCCCGGAAGTCACACGGACGTGTGGTCGCCCTCGCCCGACGGCACCGTGCTGGCGGTCTCGCACCGAGAGCCCTACCTGTCCTCCCTGCGGTTGCTGGACGCGCAGAGCCTGGAGGTGAAGGCCGAAGCGCCCTCCTTCGAACCGTCGAAGGTGGTGTTCTCCCGCGACGGCGCGCTGCTCGTCGCGGGTGGTGCCGGGCGCCTGGTCATCTACAAAGCGAACGCCGCGCCAGTGGCGCTGTGGTCGTCCTTCTTCCCTCAGCCGGTCCCCCGCGCGACGGCCGCGGCTCCGGTCGGGCTGGATGCCGCCGGGCTCCTGGACGACTGGGATGGGCTGGCGTCGATGGGCGAATTCCCCTGCGGGAGCGGGTACCTCGGTGAACGCTTCGCGCCTCACGACGCGCGGCTCCAGGTCTTCGCCCGGCGCGAGCGTGGCGCGTACGTGAAGTACTGGGTGGTGTTTCAGGTCGTTGGGTACGACGAGGCGGTCGAGAACCAGGTCTTCGCCATCGGCGATGTGCAGGCGCTGCCGGAGCGGACGATGGTTGTCGACGGGGTCATCGAATCGCTTCAGGAGACGCGCGAGCTCTGGAGCGGCTACGAGTACACGGATGATGCCTACTGGGGGCTGCATGCGGACAGCGAGCCCAGGCCGCCTCCACCGGAGGCAGAGCGCGCGCGGATCCAGCGCTTTCACGTGCGCTTGGAAGTGGAGAGCACCGGTCGGTCAGAGGAGCAGGTGCTGACCCCGTCGCTCGCGGACTATCGGCTCGCCGGAGTGGCCGAGGCGCTGATGAGCCGGGAGCAGTATGCGGCGAATCACACCGTGGGGCGGGGCGACTTGCTGGCGGTGGCCGCGTTCAAGCTGGGCGCGCAGCTGTTTCATCCGGATGTGCTGGCGCACCCGGAAGTCGCCGACCTGCTCGATGCGCCCAGGCAGGCGTGGGAGACCGTCTATGAGGAGGCGGGGCTCGGTGTCCTGGAGCACGTCACCGAGCGCGTGAAGCCCAGCACGCTGCCGCGCTGGCAGAAGCTGGCGGCGGTGCTCGCGGGCGTGCTCTCCCCGGATGCGCTCAAGCCGCCGCCCCGCGAGCAGACGGCCGTGACGTTCAAGAGCGGCGACCGGGTCAAAATTGTCGAGGGCTCCTTCGCGGGGTTTGAGGCGCAGGTGGAGAGCGTCCTCGTCGAAGGGAAGCTGCTCGCACTGAAGGTCCATGTCTTCGGGCGCGACAAGGTGCTCGAGCTCCGGGTCGATCAGGTTGAGGCCGTTTCATGAAGAGGGCTCTACCGCCGCGCTCGCGAGCGGACGCAGCACATCCTTGAGGGAGACGGGGGACGGCGTGGTGAACGCCGTGCTTCCTCGGAGCTGGCCCGGATCCGCACCGCGGTGGAGGTGTCGCCCGCCCGGTCGCAGCAGCCAGACGCAACCGTTCGTCGATCAACTGGCTCGAAACCGCTGTGAAACCGGCTCCGCGGCTGAGTTGGTCGACGAACGGTTGCATCTGAGCCGCACAACCGGGCGCTGCAGCCAGCAGGCACCGCCTCCACCGCGGCGCGGATTCGGGCCAGCCACGACGAGCCCGTGCGCACACCACGCCGTCCCCCGTCTCCTCAAGGCCCACTGCAATGCATCACATCGAGGCGGCCCTTCCCGAACGCCTCCGCCCTCCTTGCCCCGTGCGCTCGGACGCTCGTGCGCTGGGTGAGCGCCGCTTGACGCTCCCCGGTGTCGCGTCAGCTCATCTCCCGACGCCGCGCCGACTGGCCAGCTATGAGAGCGCAATGCACCGGATGGCTTTCCTCGTCGCGCTCGCGCTGGCCTCTCCCGCCGTCGCGCACATCAAGCTCTCGGCGCCGGACGACTCGGTCGTCACGGACGTGGACGGGAATCCGCAGAAGCAAGGGCCCTGTCCCGCGGGCACGGCCACCGGCAAGGTGACCCAGGTCAACGCGGGCGAGAAGCTGAAGGTCCGGTGGACGGAGACGGTTTCACACAAAGGCCACTTCCGGATCTCCATCGCCAGCGACCGGTCCGCGCTCATCACGCCCACTCCGGTGGTGAACAACAACGACTGCATCAGCGCGCCCATCCAGAGCACGCCCTCCGCGCCTGTCATCATGGATGGGTTGTTTGTTCACGCCTCGGGCGCACCGAAACCGTATGAACAGGAGATCACCCTCCCGGATGTCGCATGCGACAACTGCACGCTGCAGGTGATGCAGTTCATGGCGGAGCACACCCCTCCGTGTTTCTATTTTCACTGCGCGAACCTCAAGATTGTGAAGAAGACGGTCCCAGACGCCGGGGTGGACGCGGGTCAGCCCGTGGATTCGGGCACTCCTGCTGACGCCGGGCAGGACGCCGGCACCGACGCGGGCATGGCCCTGGATGCCGGCGCCGACGGCGGGATGACCTCCAACCCCCCGGATGATTTGAGCGGTTGCGGGTGCGGTGGGGGGCCCGCCCAGGCGGGCTTGCCGGCCCTGCTCATCCTCGTCGCGGCGCTGCTTCGACGGCGACCGGGCCGCACTGCCAGCGGGCGTTGAAAAGGTGACTGTCCCCTCTCGGGCGCCGGTATAAGCACGCCCGTGTTCACTGGGTTGATTCAAGACATCGGGACCGTGGAGCGGGTCACCCCCGGCGGGACCACGGAGTTCTGGATTCAGACCTCGCTGGGTGCTTCGGGCTTTGCGCTCGGGGAGTCCATCGCGGTCGACGGGACGTGCCTCACGGTGGTGAAGGTGGAGCGCGAGTCCTTCCTGGTCCAGGCCGCTCCTGAGTCCATGCGGCGGACGACGCTCGGCGCGCTCGCGGCCGGTTCGAAGGTCAACCTGGAACGGGCGTTGCGCCTCTCCGACCGGCTGGGAGGCCACCTGGTCTCTGGTCACGTGGACGCGGTGGCGCAGGTGCTGGAGCGGCGCACCGAGGGCGGCTCGGCGGTCTTCACGTTCTCCCTCCCCGCGGCGCTGGCGCCCTTCTTCATCGAGAAGGGCAGCGTGACGATAGACGGGGTGAGCCTGACCGTTGTGAGCGTGGAGGCGGACCGGTTCACGGTGATGCTCATCCCGGAGACGCAGGTGCGGACCACGCTGGGCGGGAAGGGCGTGGGGGCGCGGGTGAACCTCGAAGCGGACCTCATCGGCAAGTATGTGGCGCGGCTGTATGGCCTGCGGCAGTCCGGCGGCGGAGGGCTGTCGGAGCAGGTGCTGCGCGCGGCGGGCTTCATGGGTAAGACGGAGTGAAGGGACCTACGGTGGGCAAGGAAGAGGAAGGCAGCATCGGGCGGGTGGTGCGGGCGCTGGCGGACATCCGTAAGGGCAAGATGGTCATCCTCACGGATGACGAGGACCGTGAGAACGAGGGCGACCTCGTCATCGCCGCCACCAAAATCACCCCGCAGGCCATCAACTTCATGGCGCTGCACGCGCGCGGGCTCATTTGCCTGTCGCTCACGGAAGAGCGGCTGCGGCAGCTCAACCTGCCGTTGATGGTCCAGGACAACACCTCGCCGTACCAGACGGCGTTCACCGTCTCCATCGAAGCCGCGCGCGGGGTGACCACCGGCATCTCCGCGGCGGACCGCGCCCGTACGGTGAAGGCAGCGGTAGCGCCCAACGCCAGCCCGGGGGACCTCACCCGGCCCGGGCACATCTTCCCGCTGCGCGCGCGCGAGGGCGGCGTGCTGGTGCGGACCGGGCAGACCGAGGGCTCGGTGGACCTGGCGCGGATGGCGGGGCTCTTCCCGGCTGCGGTCATCTGCGAGGTGCTCAACCCCGACGGGACGATGGCCCGCCGGCCGCAGCTGGAGCGCTTCGCCAAGAAGCACCGCCTGACGATGTGCTCGGTGGCGGACATCATCCGCTACCGGCTGGAGCACGAGCGGCTGGTCAAGCGCGTGTCCTCCACCCGGCTGGAGCGGCAGGGATTCGGCGAATTCCAGGCCATCGCCTACGCCAGCGACGTGGACTCCGAGGTGCACGTGGCGCTGGTGAAGGGGTCGCTCGAGGGCAACCGGCCGGTGCTCACCCGCGTCCACCGCGCGTGCCTGGTGGGGGACCTTTTGGGCAGCGCGCAGTGCGACTGCGGCGAGCAGCTGCAGCGGGCCTTCCAGCGCATCCACGACGAGGGCCGCGGGGTCATCATCTACCTGCAGAAGGACGCGTCGCCGCGCCACAAGCTCATCTGCACCCACGTCTCCAACGAGGAGGGGGTGCCCGGCCAGAAGGACCAGATGCGCCTGCGCGAGTTCGGCGTGGGGGCGCAGATCCTCAAGGACCTGGGGCTCTCCCGGCTGCGGCTTCTCACGGATAACCCGAAGAAGATTGTGGGGCTGGAGAGCTACAACCTCGAGGTGGTGGAGCAGGTGCCGCTGATGGCCGGCGCCAAGCGTCCGCCACGGCTGGCGGCGGGGCGGTCTCGCCGCGGCTAATTTCGAAGAGGATCCTAGGAAGCGCCCCCGGCGCTTCGTACACTGAGCGCTCAAGATGCCCCGGTACTTCGAAGGAAACCTGGTTGCTCCCCCTGGCCGGTTCGCGCTCTGCGTGGCCCGGTTCAATTCATTCATCACTGAAGAGCTGCTCAAGGGTGCGCTGGATGCGCTCGTGCGGCACGGCGTGCGCGACGAGGACGTGGACGTGTTCCGGGTGCCCGGCACGTTTGAGCTCTCCGGCGTGGTCCGTCGCGTCTCCGAGAGCGGGGACTACCGGGGCGTCGTTGCCCTGGGGTGCGTCATCCGCGGTGGCACGCCGCACTTCGACTACGTGGCCGGCGAGGTGGCGAAGGGTGTGGGGGCGGCGGCGTTCAGCGCGCCCTGCGCCGTCACCTTCGGGGTCCTCACCTGCGACACGGTGGAGCAGGCCATTGACCGGGCGGGCGTGAAGGCCGGCAACAAGGGCGCCGAGGCCGCGGTGGCGTGCCTGGAGCTGGCCAACCTCCACGCGCAGCTGCCGGAGGCCAAGGGCCAATCCGGAGGTCGCCTGAGCGCGATCGACGGAAGGAAGAAGAAGTAGATGGGCGCCCGCAGGCTTGGGCGCGAGCGCGCGCTTCAGGCGCTCTACCAGCTGGAGATGAGCCACCCCACGCCCGTGCAGGCGCTGGAGGCGGCGTGGACCGCCAGCTCCGACGGCAGCAAGCCGGACCCGGACGCGCAGCGCTTCGCGCTGGAGATCACCACCGGCGTTCATGAGCACCTGGCGGAGATCGACGCCCTGCTCCAGGAGCACAGCCACAACTGGCGGCTGGACCGGATGTCGCGCATTGACCGCAACGTGCTGCGCCTGGGCGTCTTCGAGCTCAAGCACCGCCCGGACATCCCGCGCAAGGTGACGCTGAACGAGTGCGTGGAGCTGGGGAAGAACTTCGGCAACGAGGAGTCCTCGGCGTTCATCAACGGGCTTCTGGACCGCATCGCCAGCGCGCTGGACAAGCCATGAGTCTCACCACGCACGACCTCTCCTTCGAAGGGCTGGACGGCCTCACGGGCGTGGATTCGCTCTGCCTGTTCATCCCCGAGGACCAGCGCCCGCTGAACGGGGCCGCCGGCTTCGTGGACTGGCGGCTGTGCGGCGCGCTCTCCCGGGTGATGCTGGCGGGGTTCTTCGTGGGGCAGGCCAAGGACACGCTGCTGTTGCCCTCTGAACGGAAGCTCCCTGTGGACCGGATCTTCGCGGTGGGTGTGGGGAGCGGTCGGGCGTTTACCGAGGAGGGGTTGATAGAGGCGCTCGGCGTGGCGGCGCAGATGCTCAACCGCGCGAAGGTTCAAGGCGTTGCGCTGGAGCTGCCCGGCGGCACTGCGCTCGACGAGCAGACCCGCACCCGCGTGCTACAGGAGCGCTTCATTCCCGCCTTCAAGGGCACCCAGGTGGCCATCCTGGCGGAGAAGAGCACCGCCCGGCTCCTGCCCGGGCGGCCACCGGGCACGCCCTGAGGGAGTTCTGTTACGCTCGGGCCCTTAAGAGCGTTCAGCCCCGAGGGCCGTCGGGTCGATGGGCTTCAAAGTCTTGATCGTCGAAGACTCGAAAGCGTCCCGCGAGTTCATCGCGGCGACGGTGGAGTCCATCGAGGGGTTGGAGGCCATCCCAGCGGCCAGCGGCTTTGACGCGCTCAAGCTCTTGCCGCGCCACCGCTTCGACTTGATCATCACCGACATCAACATGCCGGACATCAACGGGCTGGAGCTCATCAACTTCGTCAAGAAGAACCCGAACTACCGGGACACCCCCCTCATCATCGTCACCACCGAGGGGCGGGAGCAGGACCGGGACAAGGGACTCTCGCTGGGAGCGGCGGAGTACCTCGTCAAGCCGTTCCAACCGGAGCGCCTGGAGGCGCTCGTCCGCAAGTACCTGCGCCTCACGTGACCCCTCCCTCTCGCGGGCTCCTGGAGTTCATCGCCGAGTCGACGGAGATCCTCGACGGGCTGGACCGGGACGCCGCCGCGCTCGAAGACGACGGCGCGGAGGAGGTGGATCCAGAGCTGCTCAACGCGGTGTTCCGCGGCGCCCACTCGCTCAAGGGCGTGGCGGCGATGTTCGGGCAGGACCGTGTGGCGGCCCTCGCGCACAAGTTGGAGGACCTGCTGGACCGGCTTCGGCTGGGACGGGTGGCCTTCGACGACAAGGTGGGCGGGCTGCTCGCCAAGGCCTTCGCGCACCTACGGGCGCTGGTCGCCGAGGCCGCCTCTGGTGAGCACAGCGACGCCGCGCAGGCCCGCTCCACCGCGCTCGCGGCGCAGCTTGACGAGCAGGCGACGCGCGGAGAGCTGGCAGGGCCGGATCCACTGGACGGGCTGGCGCTGGACCCGGATGTGCGCGCCGTGTTCACCGAGTACGAGGAGCACCGCATCCGCGAGTGCCTGCGCAAGGGCTGGGGGCTCTACCGGGTTCGCGCTGAGTACACGCTCGCCGAGTTCGAGAAGCAGCTGGCGGACCTCAACGAACGGCTGCGCCCCTTCGGCGAGGTGACCAGCACGCTGCCCTCCTCGCACCCGGCCAGCCCGGAGAACATCGCCTTCGACCTGCTCTATGCCTCGCCCAAGCTCTCGCCCACGCTGCGGCAGGAGCTGGAGGCGCACGGCGCGTCTGCGGAGGCCATCCCGCAGCTGCCGCGCGTCACCGCGCTGCCGCGCGCGCCCAGGGCCGAGGGCCCTCGGGAGAGCGAACCGTCGCTCAGGTCGCTCTCGCAGACGGTCCGGGTGGACATCAGCAAGCTGGACTCGCTGATGAACGCGGTGGGCGAGCTGTTGCTCATCAAGACGAACCTCCAGCGCCTGGCGGAGTCTGCGCGGCAGGGGACCGTGCAGGTGCACAGCAAGCTCTTCGGACAAGAGCTGCGGCGGGAGACGCGGCTTTTGGAGCGGCGGCTGGATGAGCTCCAGAAGGGGATTCTGGAGGTCCGGATGGTGCCGCTGGGCCAGGTCTTCGACAAGCTGTCGAGGCTGGTGCGGCGCATCGCCCGCGAGGCGGGCAAGGAGCTGGACTTCATCACCTCCGGCGTGGACGTGGAGCTCGACAAGCTCATCGTGGAGGAGCTGTCGGACCCGTTGATGCACATCCTGCGCAACGCGGTGGACCACGGGCTGGACACGCCGAACCGGAGAGAGGCCGCCGGCAAGCCGCGCCGGGGCCGGGTGGGCCTGCGGGCGACGCAGAAGGGGAACCACGTCGTCATCGAGGTCTTCGATGACGGGCGCGGCATCGACGAGCAACGGGTGCGCGAGGTGGCCGTCCACAAGGGCCTCATCACCGCGGCGCAGGCGGCGGAGATGGGCCCCCGGGAGATTCAGAGCCTCATCTTCCTGCCGGGCTTCTCCACCGCGCGGTCGGTCTCCGAGCTCTCAGGCCGTGGCGTGGGGCTGGATGTGGTGAAGACCAACATCGCCAATCTCTCCGGCATCATCGACCTCTCCAGCGGCCGCGGCTCCGGCAGCACCTTCACCATCACCTTGCCGGTGACGCTGGCCATCATTCGCGCCCTCGTCGTGGGGGTGAGCTCGCGGGTCTACGCGGTGCCGCTGAACAGCGTCATCGAGATCATCTCCATCGACGCGGACGATGTCCGGACCGTGGAGCGCCGGGAGGTGGTGAGCCTCCGGGGGCAGACGCTCCCGCTGACCCGGCTCGCCCAGCTGTTCCGGCTCCCGGCCACCCGGCTCCAGCGCTTCTTCGTGGTGGTGGTGGGGTTGGCGCACGACCGGATTGGCCTCGTGGTGGACGAGCTGCTTGGCCAGCAGGACATCGTCATCAAGCCCCTGGGTGGCCGGCTGCGTCAGACGCCGGGCATCGCCGGCGCGACGGATTTGGGGAACCGGCGCACGGTGCTGGTGCTGGACGTGGGTGCGCTGATGGAGGAGGTCATCAACCCCGAGCGCAGGGCCGAGTTCCTCTGAAGCGCTTTGGGCGCGCTTCAGGAGTAGGCTCCAACCCGCGTGGCGCAGACCTTCAGCTCGCTGCTTGATGAGTTCTTCTACCGGCCGGACGAGGCGGCCGGTGAGCTGTTCGAGCTCGGCACGCTGCCCGAGGCGCCTGCGCCGGTGCTGCCCGAGGAGGAACCGGCCGAGTACCTGGTCTTCTCGCTGGACGCGGAGCGCTACGCCATCCCCATCGGGGATGTGCGGGAGATTGTCCGGGTTCCCGCGCTGACGGAGATTCCCCGCGGCGCGAAGAATTTACTCGGCGTGATGAACCTGCGCGGGGAGGTGCTCCCGGTCTACGAGGTGAAGCGGCGGCTGCACCTGTCGGACACCGCGCCGCAGATTGCGGGACCGGACGCGGACCTGAGCGCGCTGCCCAAGACCGCCCGGGTGGTGGTCATCCGGGACGACGAGGGCGATGCGGGCGTGCTGGTGGACGCGGTGCAGGAGGTGGTTCGCCTGCGGCCCTCCACCCTGGAGCCGCCGCCGGCCGGCGTCGTCACCGAGCGCGACTGCGTGGTGGGCCTGGGGCGGCGCCGAGAGCAGCTCTACATCCTCATCGACGTGCGTGAGGCGCTGACGTGAGCGACCCCATCGTCCAGCTCTGCGTCTTCCTCGCGGGGAAAGAGGAGTTCGCGGTGGACCTGATGCGGGTGGAGGAGATTCTGCCCCTGCAGCGGGTGACGCCCGTCCCCGGCGCGCCGCCCTTCGTCGAGGGCGTGGTGAACCTGCGCGGGCGGGTCATCCCGGTGGTGGATGTCCGCAAGCGCCTGCGCTCCGGCCCGCCGCCGCCGCGCTTCCGCCCCAAGCTCCTCATCTGCCTGGTGGGGCTGCGCCGGGTGGGGCTGCTCGTCGACGGGGTGTCCGAAGTCCTTCGCCTGCGGCGCAGCGCGCTCCAGCCTTCACCCCCGCTGCTCGCCGCCGGGAAGACGCCGCACGTGGTGGGCGTCTGCGGCCCGCCGGACAGGCTGCGCCTGCTGTTCAACCTGAAGGCGCTCTGGAGCGAAGGAGGGCCGGCATGACACAGGCGCACTCGGAGGAGGCCCGCTACCGCGCGCTGCTGGAGCTCTCGCCGCGGGCGGAGGGCGCGCTGGTCCGGCTGCTGGAGGGCCTGCACGACGAGAGCTGGCGCGTCCGCAAGGCGGCCGTGGAGCAGCTGGCCCGGGTGCCGGAGCCGGACGCGGTGGCGGCGCGGCTCATCGCCGTGCTGGGCGAGCGCGGCCAGACCGGCGCCCGGAACTCCGCGGCGGAGGCGCTGGTGCGGCTGGGCTCGCCCGCCGTGCCGGGGCTGGTAGACCTCCTGGCGCACCCGGATCCCGACCAGCGCAAGTTCGCCGCAGACATTCTGGGCGAGCTGCGGCGCCCCTCCACCGTCCCCGCGCTGCTGGCGGCGCTGCAGCAGCCGGACCCGAACGTCCAGCTCTCCGCGGCGGAGGCGCTGGGGCGGGTGGGCGGCGAAGAGGCCGGGCGGGCGCTGGAGGAGGTGCTGCGCACGCACGGCGCGCTCTTGCAGCTGGCTGCGTTGGAGGGCCTCTACGCCTGCGGGCGCGTTCCGCCGCTGGCGGTGCTGGAGCCGCTGCTGGGCTCGCCCCAGCTGCGCCGCAGCGCCTACCGGCTCCTGGGGACGCTCGCCGAGCCTGCGGCGGTGGACCTGGCCTGCCGCGGCCTCGCGTCGCCCGGCGCCTCCGTCCGCGGCGCCGCGCTGGCCGCGCTCTGGACGCAGCGGGCTGCGCTGGGCGCGCCCCGCCGAGAGGAGCTCCTGGAGGTCATCCGCGCCACGCTGAAGGATGTGGACGTCTCCGCGGCGCTGGAGGGGGGGCTGGGGGCGAGCGCCGTGGAGATTCGCGGCGGCGCTTTGCTGGTGGTGGCCGCCCTGCGGCATGCGCCGCTCGCCCGCGCGGTCGTCGCCGCGGCGACGGAGGAGGCGCTCTGCGAGGAGGCGACCCGGGCGCTGCTGGCGCTCAAGGGTGAGGGGACCGCGGAGCTCTTGCGGCAGCTGCCCTCGCTCCCGGCGCCCACCCGCGGCGCGCTGGCCGGCGTGCTGGTGGAGCTGGCGGACGCGTCCATGGTGCAGGCGCTGTGCGGCCTGGTTCACGCCGCGGAGCCGGATCTGCGGCCCTGGGCGGTGAGGGCGCTGGGGCGGACGCGCGCGGCCTCCGCGGTGGCGCCGCTGGCGCAGCTGCTCCCGGACAAGGAGCTGGGCTTCGTGGCGGCCCGCGGGTTGGTGACGCTGGCCGGCGCGGCGCAGGGCGAGGTGGCGGCGGCGCTCGCTGCGGTCGAAGAGCCGGTACCTCCCGCGGCGGCGCTCGCGCGCGCGCTGCTGGCCGGGCCTGCGGGGCTCGCGCTGCTGCGGCCGCTGGCCGGGCACCCGGAGGGAGAGGTCCGCGCCCAGGCCGCGACGGCGGCGGGGGAGCTCTCGCCGGACGCGCTCCCTGTCCTCTCGCTCGCGCTGGCGGATGAGCTGCCGCTGGTGCGCCGGGCCGCGGTCCGCGCGCTGGGGAACCTGCCGCGCGACGGCGTGGCGCCTGCTCTGGCGTTGGCCCTGGGCGACGAGGATGAGGGCGTCCGCCGGGCAGCGGTGGAGGCGGCCGGGGTGTGCCGCTGCGTGGAGGTGGCGCCGGCGCTGGCCGCGCTGGTCTCCGGCGAGGCTGGGGTCGCGAGCGCCGCGGTGAGGGCGCTGGGGCAGATGGGCCGCTTCTCCGCGGAGCTGCTCCAGCAGGCGGGGCGGCACCGGGACCCGGAGGTGCTGAAGGCGGCGCTGGGCAGCGCGGCCGGGCTCACGCAGGCGGTCCCGCTGTCGCTGGCGCTGTTGCGCCACCCGCGCTGGGACGTGCGCTCGGCGGCGGCGCGCGCGCTCGGGGCGACGGCGGGGCTGGCGGAGCTGGAGGCGGTGCGCGCGGCGCGCAGGCAGGAGGCGGACCCGTTGGTCCAGGTGGAGCTGGAGGCGGCCGCGGCCGCGCTGGGCCGGCGCGAAGGGCAGAAGGGGGGCTAGATGGCGTTCGACGAGCTCCGACCTGAGATGAGCGGCGAGGAGTTCCGGCTGATCCGGGATCTGGTCTACGACCGCTGCGGCATCCTCTACCGCGAGGAGATGAAGTTCGTGATGGAGCGCAGGCTCTGGCCCCGGCTGGAGCAGCTGCAGCTGTCCGGCTACGAGGCGTATCACCGCTACCTGCGCTACGACGGTCAGCGGAGCCTGGAGCTGGAGGTGGCGATTGAAGCGCTCACCACCAATGAGACCTACTTCTTCCGAGAGCCGCTGCAGCTGCAGGCCCTGAGCGAGGAGCTGTTGCCCCTGCTCGCCGCGCGCAACGCCGCCAGCCGGCGCCTGCGGCTGTGGTCCGCTGGCTGCTCCACCGGCGAAGAGGCGTACACGCTGGCCATGCTGGTGCGCCAGAGCAACCTGTTCGACGGCTGGGACGTGGAGATTTACGGGACGGACATCTCCCGCAAGGTGTTGGCCACCGCGCGCAAGGCGGAGTACGGGCCGTCGTCGCTGCGCGGCACCACGCCGGAGGCGCAGGCGCTCCACTTCGACCCGCGCGGCCTCAAGGTCGCGGTGAAGCCGGAGGTCCGCGCGCTGGTCTCCTTCGCGCACCTGAACCTGCTGGACGCGGAGATGACCCAGCTGGTCCCGCGGATGGACCTGGTGATGTGCCGCAACGTGATGATCTACTTCGACGCCCCGGCCCGGCGGCGCGTCCTGAAGCTCTTCTACGAACGCCTGGTGGAGGGCGGCTTTCTGCTCCTGGGCCACTCGGAGAGCCTCATCTCCCTCACCGCCGCGTTCGAGCTCGTCCACCTCAAGACGGACCTCGTCTACAAGCGCCCCGCAGACCCTGCGGACGCGCGGAGCGTGTCTCCGCGCTGATGCAGACACGGGTGACGCAGGCGCGCTACCCTGGATGGCCATGGAGATCCGGGCGCTGGTGGTGGACGACTCAATCGCCATGCGGCGAGCCATCGTCTACGCCCTGCAGCGCGTGGAGGGCCTCATCTGCGTGGAAGCGCAGGACGGCGCCGAGGCCATCCGTAAGTTCTCCCAGGCGAAGTTCGACATCGTCCTCACGGACATCAACATGCCGCTGATGGATGGACTGAAAGTGTTGAGCCAGCTGCGCAAGGACCCGGTCAACCCGACGGTCCCCATCGTGGTCATCACCACCGAGGGGGGAGAGGTGGACCGGGAGCGGGCGTTGGCGCTCGGCGCCAGCGCGTACCTGGTGAAGCCGCTGCAGGCGGCCCAGGTGTTGAGCACGGTGAAGCAGCTTCTGGGGCGCTGACATGGAGAGCCCGCCGCCGCTGCTGGAGGTGCAGGCGCTGGGGAAGGTCTACCGCGACGTGCGCGCGGTGAGGGAGCTGACCTTCAGCCTGGCGCCGGGCGAGGTGCTGGGGCTCGTCGGCCCCAACGGCGCCGGGAAGACGACGACGCTTCGCTGCATTGCCGGCATTCTCCCGCCCACGTCCGGGGCGGTGCGCATCGCCGGGTTCGACCTGAAGGCGCACCCGGTGGAGGCCAAGCGGGAGCTGGCCTTCCTGCCGGACGAGCCGAAGCTCTTCGAGTACCTCACCGTCCGCGAGCATTTGAACCTCATCGCGCGCCTCTACGGCGTGGCGGACTGGGAGGCGCGCGCGAAGGACCTGCTGGAGGAGCTGGAGCTGACCGGGAAGCAGGACGCGCTCCCGGAGGAGCTCTCGCGCGGGATGAAGCAGAAGCTCTCCATCGCCTGCGGCTTTCTGCACGCGCCGCGGCTCATCGTGCTCGACGAGCCGCTCACCGGCCTGGACCCCTTGGGCATCCGCAAGATGAAGCAGTCGCTCAAGGGCCGGGCGGAGGCCGGCGCAGCCCTCATCCTCTCCTCGCACCTTCTGCCGTTGGTGGAAGAGCTCTGCACGCGAATCTTGGTCATCGCCGGTGGCCGGGCGGTGGTGCTGGGGACGCTGGAGGAGATCCGCGCCCGGTTCGGCGAGTCCTCGCTCGAGGAGCTGTTCGTGCAGATCACCGCCAACGCCCCCGGCGAGACCGCGGCGTGAGCCTGCTCTCCGCCTCCTGGCTTCTCACCACCGCCAGCCTCCGGAACCGGGTCCGCCGCTTCACCCGAAGGCTCCAGCAGCCCCGGTACCTGCTCGCCACCATCGCCGCCGCTACCTACTTCTATTTGCTCGTCTTCCGACGCCTGGGCGGGGTGCCGCGGCCCGGCTTCTCCACCGGAGGCCTGGGCGGCGTGGAGCTGGTGCTCATCGCCATCGTCACCGCCTCGCTGGCGATGACCTGGCTGCTCGGGCGCGACGACGCGGTGCTCACGTTCACAGAGGCGGAGATCCAGCTCCTGTTCCCCGCGCCGGTCAGCCGGCGGAGCCTGGTCCTCTTCAAGCTGAACCGGAACCTGCTGCGCGCGCTGTTCTCCGCCATCCTCTCCACGCTCTTCTTCGGCCGCGGCTTCACCGGCCACCCGGTGCTCTTCACGCTCGGGTTCTGGTTGGGCATCTCCACCCTGATGCTGCACGGCACGGCCGCGTCCTTCGCCCGGCAGAGCCTGGCCGAGCACGGCTTCTCCGGCCTGCGCCGGCGGGCCTTGACCGTGGTGGTGTTCGCCGCGGTGGCCGGCGCCCTCGGCGTCTGGGCCACGAGCGCACTGCCGCCGCCGCCGGAGGTGGACCCGGACGCGCTGCTCGCCTACGGGCACGCGCTGGTGGAGGCGGCGCCGCTGCGCTACGTGCTGTGGCCGGTGCGGGCGCTCACCGGCCTCGTCGTGGCCCCGGAGACGGTGACGTTCCTCGCCCGCCTGCCCGCGGCGTTGGCCGTCTTCGGCGCGCACTACGCCTGGGTGGTTCTCGGTCACGGCGCCTTCGAAGAGGCGTCCGTGGAGGCGGCGGAGAGCCGCGCGAAGGACCGGGAGCGGCGGCGCTCGCCCTTGCGGGGACTGTCCTTCGGGAAGGTGAAGAGCGCCCGTCTCAACCCGCGCGGCCGTCCGGAGCTGGGGCTGGCCTGGAAGAACGTCCTGGGGCTGCGCCGGTCGCTCGGGCTGCGGCTCCTCCCGGTCCTGCTGACCTTCGGCCTGATGGCCTTCCTGTTGGCGAAGCTGGCGGCGGGCCCGGCGAACAGCGGCATGCGGCAGCTGGTGGGCGGTGGGGCGCTCTTCTTCGCCGCGCTCACGACGGTGATGGGTCCCCTCTGGGCGCGCTTCGACTTCCGCACGGACGTGAAGAACATGGAGGCGCTGCGCGCGCTCCCGCTCTCCGGGCGCCAGGTCTCCGCCGGGCAGCTGGCCGGGCCCGCGCTCGTGCTGGCGTTCGTCGAGTGGACGCTCCTGGCGGTGGGGCTGGCGCTCGGCGGCGGGGCGCTGGCCCCCGTCCTCTCTTTTGGACGGCTGGTGGGCGCGGCGCTGGCGCTCGCCGCGGTGGCGCCGCTCATCAGCGCCGCCGGGCTGGTCCTGCACAACGGGGTGGCGCTGCTCTACCCGGACTGGGTGGCCGCCCCGCCGGCCGCCTCCCGCGGGGTGGAGATGCTGGGACAGCGGCTCATCACCGTCTTCGGGACGCTGGCGCTGCTGAGCGTGGCGCTCCTGCCAGCGGCGGTGGTCGCCGCGCTCGCCACCTGGCTGGCCTGGCCGCTGGGCGCGGTGGCGCCGCTCCTGGGCGGCGTGCTGGCTTGCGCCGCCATCGGCGTGGAGCTCTGGCTGGGCGTGATGCTCTTGGGCCGGCTCTACGACCGGTACGATGTGTCGGCCACTTGAGTCAGAACTGCGCCCAGCCCGGGACGCGCGGGTAGGGGATGGCGTCGCGGATGTTCTGGAGCCCGCAGATGTAGACGATGAGCCGTTCGAACCCCAACCCGAACCCGGCGTGCGGGACCGAGCCGTAGCGGCGCAGGTCCCGGTACCACTGGTAGTGAGACGGGTCGAGCTTGAGCTTGCGCATCCGCGCGTCCAGCAGGTCCAGCCGCTCCTCGCGCTGGCTGCCGCCGATGATCTCCCCAATCCCCGGCGCCAGCACGTCCATCGCCGCGACGGTCCGCTCGTCGGGGTTGAGGCGCATGTAGAACGCCTTGATCTGCTCCGGGTAGTTCATCACCACGACGGGGCGGCCCACGTGCTCCTCGGTGAGGAAGCGCTCGTGCTCGGTCTGGAGGTCCTTGCCCCACTCGACCGCGTACTCGAACTTCTTCCCCGACTTCTTGAGGATCTCCACCGCCTCCGTGTAATCCAGGCGCGCGAAGTTGGACTGCGCGAGCGACTCCAGGCGCGCGATGGTGCCCTTCTGCACCCGCTCCTCGAAGAACTTCAGGTCATCCATCCGCTCGTCGAGGATGGCCTTGAAGATGTACTTGAGGAAGCGCTCGGCCAGGTCCGCGTCCGCCTGGAGGTCCGCGAAGGCAATCTCCGGTTCAATCATCCAGAACTCGGCCAGGTGCCGCGTGGTGTTGGAGTTCTCCGCCCGGAAGGTGGGGCCGAAGGTGTAGACCTTCGAGAGCGCCAGGCAGTACGCCTCCACGTTCAGCTGGCCGGAGACGGTGAGGTAGGTCTCCTTGCCGAAGAAGTCCTTGTGGAAGTCGATTTTGCCCTGGTCATTGCGGGGCAGGTTCGCGAAGTCCAGCGTGGAGACCCGGAACATCTGGCCGGCGCCCTCCGCGTCGCTCGCGGTGATGATGGGCGTGTTGATCCAGAAGAACCCTTCCTCGTGGAAGAAGCGGTGGATGGCCTGCGCCGCGTGGTGGCGCACCCGGGCGACGGCGCCGAAGGTGTTCGTCCGCGGGCGCAAGTGGGCCACCTCGCGCAGGAACTCCAGCGTGTGCTGCTTGGGCTGGATGGGGTACGTCTCCGGGTCATCCACGAAGCCCAACACCTGCACCTCGGTGGCCTGGACCTCGAACGCCTGGCCCTTCCCCTGGCTCTGCACCAACGTGCCCCGGCAGAGGACCGAGCAGCCGCTGGTGAGCCGCTGCACCTCGGCCGCGTAGTTGGCGAGCGTGCTGGGCGCCACCACCTGCAGCGGGTCCTGACAGCTGCCGTCGGAGACGTGCACGAAGGACACGCCCGCCTTCGAGTCCCGGCGGGTGCGGACCCAACCCTTCACCTCCACCGGCGTTCCCGCAGCGACTTTTCCTGCCAGCGCGTCAGCGACTCGGACTGTCTGCATCAGGCCTCCCAGGGCGGACTCTCTAAGGCGCAGGGAGTTACTTGTGAACGCCTGCCCAAGACAAGCCCAACCTGCGCTTCGTCAGGCGGCCTCCAGAGGGCGCGTCCCCCAAGCCTTCGAGTCAGGAATTGCGGACGGGGAAAGTGTCTCGTAAGAGCTAGGCCATGGCGATGAACGAGCGGTACGAGCCGTCAGGGATTGAAGCGAAGTGGCAGGCCCGCTGGGACGAGGCAGGCGCCTTCCGCGCTGGCACCCGGCCCCAGGCCCAGAAGAAGTACATCCTGGAGATGCTCCCGTACCCGAGCGGCTCCATGCACATGGGGCACGTCCGGAACTACCTGATTGGGGATGTGTACACGCGCTACTTCCTGATGCGCGGGTTTGACGTGCTGCACCCGATGGGCTGGGACGCCTTCGGCCTGCCGGCGGAGAACGCGGCCATCAAGGACGGCGTCCACCCCGCGGTGCGCACGCGCCAGAACATCGCCTCGTTCAAGGCGGAGATGAAGACGCTGGGGTTCTCCTACGACTGGACCCGGGAGGTCTCCACCTGCGAGCCCGAGTACTACCGCTGGAACCAGTGGTTCTTCGTGAAGATGCTGGAGCAGGGGCTGGTCTACCGGCGCTTCTCGAAGGTGAACTGGTGCACCGGCTGTCAGACGGTCATCGCCAACGAGCAGGTGAAGGACGGCAGCTGCGAGCGCTGCGACTCGGCGGTGGAAGACAAGGAGATGCCGGAGTGGGCGTTCAAGATCACCCGTGACTCGCAGGCCCTGCTGGACGGGCTGGATGAGCTGAAGGCCTGGCCCGAGCGCGTCACCTCCATGCAGCGCAACTGGATTGGGCGGTCCGAGGGCGTGGAGGCCGAATTCCCGGTCAAGGGCAGCGCGGAGAAAATCCGCATCTTCACCACCCGCATCGACACCGTCTTCGGCTGCACCTACGTGGTGCTGGCGCCGGACCACAAGCTGGTCTCGCAGATTTCAACGCCCGGGCAGGCGGCCGCGGTGCGCGCGTTCGCAGAGAAGATGGGCAAGAAGAGCAAGACCGAGCGCACGGGCGACGCGGCGGTGAAGGAGGGCGTGTTCACCGGCGCGTACGCGGTGAACCCGCTGACCGGCCAGGAGGTGCCGGTCTGGATCGCCAACTTCGTGCTGGCGGACTACGGCACCGGCGCGGTGATGAGCGTGCCCGCGCATGACGCGCGGGACTACGAGTTCGCCAAGGCCTACGAGCTGCCCGTCAAGGCGGTCATCCAGCCCGCCCCCGGCGCGAAGTGGGACGGAAAGGGCGCCTTCACCGAGGACGGCGTGCTGTCGGCCTCCGGCGCGTTCACCGGGCTGACCTCCGCGGCGGCGCGGTCAAAGCTGGGCGAGCAGCTGGAGCAGGAGGGCAAGGGAAAGCGGACGGTGACCTGGCGCCAGAAGGACTGGGGCTTCTCCCGCCAGCGCTACTGGGGCACGCCCATCCCCATCGTCTACTGCGAGAAGTGCGACCCTGATCGCCGCGGCATCCCGGTCCCGGAGAGCGAGCTGCCGGTGGTGCTGCCGGACATCGACGTTCAAGCGGTGCTGACCGGCCGGGGCGAGCCGCCGCTGGCGAAGGTCGCCTCCTTCGTGCAGGCCACCTGCCCGCGCTGCAAGGGCCCGGCGCGGCGCGAGACGGAGACGATGGACACCTTCGTCGACTCCTGCTGGTACTACGCGCGCTACCTGTCGCCGCACTTCGCCGGCGCCCCGTTCGAAGCCGAGCAGGCGCGGCGTTGGTTGCCGGTGGACGTCTACGTGGGCGGCCCCGAGCACGCCGTGATGCACCTGCTCTACTTCCGCTTCTGGTCGCGGGTGATGAAGCAGCTGGGCTTGACGCCGGTGGATGAGCCCGTCACGCGCCTGGTGACCCAGGGCATCGTCAACGGGCCGGACGGGCGCAAGATGTCCAAGCGCTGGGGCAACTCGGTGGCGCCCTCGTCCATCGTGAAGAAGTACGGGGCGGACACCGCGCGGGTCTACGTGCTCTTCGCCGGGCCGCCCGAGCGGGACTTCGACTGGTCGGATGACCAGGTGGAGGGCGCCTACCGCTTCTTGAAGCGCGTCTGGGCGCTGGCGGCGCAGCACCAGCCCGCGGCGGGGACGACGCACGCAGGTCCCTTCGAGGGCAAGGCGCTGGAGATCCGCCGTGCCGCCCACCGCTGCGTGAAGCGGGTGGGGGAGGCCATCGAGCGGCTGTCCTTCAATACCGCCATCGCCGGCATCATGGAGTTCATCAACGCGCTCTACGCCGTGGAGAAGGTGGAGAGCCCGGCGGAGAAGGCGGCGATGGCGGAGGCCATCCGGCTGCTGACCCAGGTGCTGACGCCCTTCGCGCCGCACGTGGCGGAGGAGATTTCCGAAGCGTACGGCCACGCCAAGCTGACCGTGTCGGACCCCTGGCCCACGTTCGACCCGGCGCTGGTGGTGGACGACACGCAGTCCTACGCGGTGCAGGTGAACGGCAAGCTGCGCGCGGAGGTCCGCGTCCCGGCGGAGAGCGGCGAGGCCGAGGTGCGGGCGGCCGCGGAGGCAGACGAGAAGGTGGCCAGCAGCATTGCCGGCAAGCAGCTGCGCAAGCTGGTGTTCGTCCCCAAGCGGCTCATCAACTTCGTGGTGGGGTGAAAGACAGCCGCATGTCCGCCGAGGTCCTGGTCATGTGCCCGCAGTGCGGGCGGCCGCAACGGTCGGCGGCCGCGTGCGTGAACTGCGGTGCGGCGCTGCCGACGGCCACGGACGCTCCCCGCTCTGCCCGGGATGCGCTGCTCGACGCGTACTCGCCCTTCCTCGAGGGTGACGTGGGCGGCGGGCGCAAGCTGCTGCTCTCGGAGAAGCGCCTGGAGTGGACGGGCGAGCCTTCGCTGCGGGTCGACCTCTCGGATCTGACTCGGGTCCAGCTGACCGCCCGGCCCGTGTACGAGGCGCTGGTGTTTTGTCTGCTTGCGGGCGGCGTGAGCGCCTTCGTCTCGCTCGGGCCCCGGGTGGCGCTGGGCGTGCTCTTCGCGCTCGGGCTGGCCGCCTGCTTCCTGCAGCGGCGTTATGCGCTGGTGCTCACCCGGAAGGATGGCGAGTCCGCGGAGCTGTTCTGGGGCATCACCCGGCCCGGAAGCGCGCAGGGCCGGCGCTTCGCCAGCGTGTTCGACTCGGTGCGCACAGAGCTCAAGGAACGCAAGGTCGAGGTCGCCCCGTGAGGCGCGCCTGGCCGGCGGTCCTGTGCCTGTGCGCGGCGGCGTGCGGCTACCGCTTCACCGCCGGGCCCGGCGGCCTGCCGCAGGGCATCCGGACGCTCCAGGCGCCGGTCTTCGCGAACCAGAGCAGCGAGCCCAACCTGGAGGCGGTCTTCACCCAGGCGTTCCGCGAGCAGCTGGTGCGCCGGGGCGCGGCGGGCGGAGCCGACGCGGAGGGGAGGGTGGACGGGAAGGTGCTCTCCGTGGGCAGCAGCGCCACGCTGGTGGGCACCAACCAGGTCTCCGTCCAGGTGCTGCTCACGCTCTCGCGAGACGGGCAGGTGCTGGCGTCGACCCAGGTGGGGGATTCGGAGGAGTACCTCCGTGCGAGCGACCCGGCGCTGACGGAGGCGAACCGGCAAGCGGCGCTGCGTCGGCTGGCGGAGACCCTGATGCGGGAGGGTTACGAGCGGCTCGCCTCCGGCTGGTGAGGGCGTTTTGCCTCCGTTTCATAGAAAACGGAGCGACGACAACCCCGGCTGGCCCCCTCCCGAAAATCCTTGCACAGCCCCAGCACGCACTGGGGTTCGTGAGGGATGCGCGCTTTGCAGTCGTTTGACTCACTCCGCCGGACCGCCACGTCGCTCTTCCCGCTGGGCGGGATGTGGTTGGGCGCCTTCGCGCTGGCGGCTGCGGTCGCCGCGCCGCTCCGGCCACTGCTCGGCGTGACCGGGCACAGCCTGCTCTGGCTCGCGGCCTTCGTGCCGTTCCTGGTGGCGATGATGGTGGCGGCGGTGTGGACGGTGCGCCGTTGGCGCGCCTCGCTGCCGTTTGAGGTGGAGGGGTTCGAAGAGGCGCTCGCTCAGGACGCCCAGGTCCTGCGCACGCAGCTCACCGTCCACTTCGCAGCGCAGTCGCCACTGTCGGTTGAGCTGCCCGCAGCGACCACCGCTTCGCGCGAACGATTGACGTTGCTCTCGCCAAGCTGGTCGCCTGCGCTCACCAATCGCCCGTTCGCGGCGTGGTTTCGCGATGTGGTGGGCGGGCCGCTGCGGGGGCTGCACGTGCGTGCGCCCATCCGCTGCGTTCAGCTCAAGGTGCTCGCCGCTGCGCCCTTTTCGAGCGCAGACGACTGAGGCGGGCTACTTCGCGACGGCCGCGGCCGCTGCCTTCGCGAGCCGGGCGATGCGCCGGGAGGCGTTCCGGGCGTGCAGGACGCCCTTGGAGGCGGCCTTGCTGATGGTGGCAGAGGCCGCGCGAAGCGCCTCCTGCGCCTTCTGTGGGTCCCGCGTGGCGATGGCCTCGCGCGCCTTCTTGACGGCGCTGCGGACCTGCGAGCGGTTGGCGACGTTGCGGGCGCGGCGCTTGAGCGCCTGGCGATTACGCTTCTGGGCAGACTTGGTGTTGGCCATGAGGGGGCGCTTCGTACTTCCTCTGGTACGGGGCCGTCAAGGCGAGAGCGACGCGAAGGTGCTTCGGGCCGCCTGTGGATAATTCGTCGTCCGCCGCCTTCAACTCCGCGCGCGATCGCAGGAATCGACCGCGCCGAACCTCTCAGCACCGACGGAGATCCGGATCTGCGTTCGAGGGCGCTCCACCGTGATCCACAGCTTTGCCCCCACGTTCTTAACAGGCTCTGTGGAGAAACGGTCACAACGCTCCGAACGAAAAACTGCAGCGCAATCCATTTGGATCCGTGAAAGCGACGGCGTAGAAGTCGGGCCCGCTCGCCGCTGCCTGCGCCGCGGTGCCGCTCTGCTCCAGGGTGACGACGAACGCGTCGACGGCTGCCCGCGAAGGCGCCGCGAAGCGCAGCTCTCCGCTCGCCGGTGGGGCGTCCGCGGCGAAGCGCAGCGTGAGCGCTCCATCGCTGTAGCGCACCTCTCCCGCGGCCTTCAGCTTCGTCCACCCCAGCGCGGGCGCCGCGAAGTCCCAGAAGCGCTCAGTGGCGGCGAGATCCGCGACGCCGAAGCGCAGCGACGCCAGCGGCGCGCGCGGCAGGTGCGTGGGGCGCGGCAGCTCTGCCTCCTTCGTTTTCGCCTGCTGCCACAGCGCCTCCATCTGATCCAGCGTCGCCTTGCCGAACGGCACGCCCTGCGCTTTGAGACCCGCCTCTATCTCGTGGAACCGGCGGATGAAGCGGCGGTTGGCCGCACGCAGCGCGTCCTCGGCGGGCGTCTGGATGAAGCGCGCGAGGTTGGCGAGCGAGAACAGGACGTCGCCCAGCTCGTGCTCCAGCGCGTCCCGGTCCTTGAGCCCAATGGCCTCGTCCAGCTCCGAGAGCTCCTCGGCGAGCTTGGCACGGACGCCAGAGAGGTCCGGCCAGTCGAAGCCAATGCGCGAAGCCTTCTCCGTCAAGCGCTCGGCGCGCAGCAGGCTGGGCGCCCCGGTGGGCACGCCGTCGAGGACGGAGCCCTCGCTGCCGGTCTTCTTCTTCCGCTCCTCGGCCTTGAGCTTGGCCCAGTTTTCCAGCACCTGCTCCGCGCCGGTCACCTTCTTGTCGCCGAACACGTGCGGGTGGCGGCTCACGATCTTGTCGCTGATCGCCTCGCACACGTCCGCCATCGTGAACTCCTTCAGCTCGCTGGCCAGCTGGGCGTGGAAGACAATCTGGAAGAGCAGGTCCCCCAGCTCCTCGCACAGCGGGCGCCACGGGCCGCCGTAGGCCACGCGGTCCATCTCATCCAGCACCTCGTAGGCCTCCTCCACGAGGTACGGCCGGAGGGACCGCAGGTCCTGCTCGCGGTCCCACGGGCAGCCTCCTTCGGCGCGAAGGCGGGCCATGATCTCGGTGAGGCGGGTGAGTGCTCGGCCGGGGTCTGTCGACATGGGCGGGCAATACCATGAGTGCCCTCGTAGAGGTCTGCCATGGATGTCGCGCCCGACACGGGCGTCGGGGCCGCGCCCCAGGCAGATCAGCGCCTTGGAGGGGCCCGTCGCTTGCTCAACCCGGCCGCATGCCCCGAACCCACAAACCCCTCCTCTTGAGCCTCGCCCTCGCGGCCGCCTGCGGACCCGCGGAGCCGCCAACGCAGGAACAGGTCGATGCCGCGAGGTCCCGCCTCTCGGACGCGCTGGTCACGGCAGAGCGGGCGAAGACAGCGCTGGAGATCCTCGGCATCCTCCCCACGTACACCTGCGGCGAGCGCCGCAGCAGCTTCATCGCGGGCGCCGTGGAGTCCGTGCAGGCGAGCGTCGGCTGCGCACAGGTCTCCACCGCCGCGGAGGGCGCGAACGCAGACGCGGTCCTTATCGCCTTCCCGCAAGGCTGCACCGCCAGAGGCCACACGCTGAACGGGACGCTGCGCGTGGTCTACAACGGCGGCGAGGACCGGATGGATGTCTCTGCGGACGCGCAGGAGCTCCTCGTCGACGGAGCGCCGCTGCGCACGCAGCTGGAGTACGGCACCTGCGGAGACGAACGCTACGTGCGCGCGGTGACCAGCACCGGCACCGCCTCCCTCGACGTGCGCCTGAAGCTGCGCGAGGGCCTGCCCATCCTCGGGGGGACGACGCTCATCCTCGACGGCACCGGCGAATCCACGCGCCCCGCCGGCACGGACCGCGTGACCTCCACCGCGCTGGAATACGAGGTGGGAGACCTCTTCCCCCGCAGCGGAGAGCTCCTCGTCGAGGCGGCCGGCTCCACCCGCGTCCGCGCGAAGTTCTCCCCTGCGCTCTTCATGCTGGGCAAAGTCGAGCTCCAGGTGGACGACCACGCCCCCGTCACCGTGCCGCTGGTCCGGTAGCGCGGGCTGAGTATCTGGCTCCGGTCGAGCGGCCCCCCGTTCGCGTCGAGCGTTCGCCCGGGTCTTCAGTCATCCGCAGCCAAGGGTCGAACCCGTCCTCGACGTGACGGTGCTCCCCTCCCCCGGTGGAGAGCGTGCGCAGCGAGTGGGGCGAGCGCGTGCAGTGGTAGCCGCGTGAGGGTGCTGCTCCGACAGCGGGTCGCTTAAACCCGCAGGCAGCGCTCCACTAGTATCCAGAGCTCGATGCGCCTCACGCACTCGCTGCTGTGGGTCACCTGCGCGCTGCTCCCGCTCTCCGTCGCGCGGGCGCAGGTCGACACGCCGAAAGCCCTCGAAGAGGAGGCGCGGCCCGCGGAGTCGGAGTCCGAGTCCGAGCGGGATCCCCCGACCGAGAGCGCGGAAATCCCCGCCGACAAGCCCGGCAAGTCCGGCAAGAAGACAGCCTCACCGCCCGTCGCGCCGAAGGCAGACGCGCCCGCCGCGCCGGCGCTGCCGACCGTGAAGGCGCCTCAGGTAACCCAGCTCACCGACGCGGACCTCGAAGAGGTGCTGGTGAAGTGGCGCAAGGCGCTGCTTGGCCGCGACACGCGCGCTGCGGACGAGGCGCAGCGTCAGCTGACCTTGATGCGCGCAGAGATTGGCGCGGAGGACCTCGAGGCCTACGCGTTGACGCTGATGCGCGCCTCCGAAGAGCGCGAGCGCGCCAACGACCTTGCCGGCGCGGTGGGGATGGCCCGCGCGGCGGTGGAGCTGGCGCCGCACTTTCCCTTCGCCCACATCCGCCTGTCCAGCGCTTACCTCTTCGCCGACAAGACCGAGCCCGGCCGCGTGCTGTCAGCGCTGGGCACGGGCCTCAAGATGCTGACCGCGGACCCGCGCTACCTGCGGCCCACGCTGATGGACTTCTTCGCGGCGCTCTTCTTCGCGGTGCTGGCCACCTCCATCGCCGTGGTCGCCGTCCTCTTCCTGCGCCGCGCGCGCTACTTTCTGCACGACTTCCACCACGCGTTCCCCCGCGGCGCGGCCATGTGGCAGACCAACACGGTGGCGGCGCTGCTCCTCGCAGTCCCGCTGGTCTTCCGCCTGGGCGTGGTGCCCTCGCTCTTCGCGCTCGTCATCGCTGTGTCGTTCTACCTGTCGCTGATGGAGCGGATTCTGGCGGCGGCGCTCTTGTGCCTCCTGGCCATGACGCCCCTCATCGCGGGCGAAGCGGTCACCCGCACCGACTTCGCCGGCACGCCGGCCGAGGACGTCTACATCGCCGAGCGGGGCGGGCGCTCCGGCGCGGACGCCGCTGCCCGGCTAACGGCCCGCGCCCAGGCCGGCAACCCCACCTACGCGGAGCTCTACGCGCTGGGCCGCTTCGAGTACCGGCGCGGGAAGCTGGAGAGCGCCATCACCCACCTCAAGGCGGCGGGGAGCCTGCGCAACGACCAGTCGCCCCTGCTGACGAACCTGGGCAACGCGCTCTTCGCGAAGGGCGACTTCGACGGCGCGGCGGAGATGTACCGGAGCGCCATGGCGGCGGACCCGACGTTCGCGCCGCCGGCCTACAACCTCTCCCGGCTGCACGCGCTGCGCGGCTCCTCCTCGGGCTCGGTGGATGTCGCCGCTCGGGAGAAGCTCCTCTCAGACGACGCAATGCGCTCCGCCACGCTCATCGACCCCTCGCTCTCTCGCCGGCAGGAGCCGCCCCCTGAGCGCTTCCTCGCCAACCTCCTGCTCATCTCCCCAGGGCTGGGCGTCGAAGAGCTCTCCGCGCTCACCGCGCTGACCGGCCGCGGCGAGAAAATCCGCGCCCAGCTCTCCTCCAGCCTGCTGGGCGAGCTCGACCCGCCGCTGGCCTACCTCTACCCCCTGGTGCTGGGCATCGCCGCGGTGCTGCTGGGCTTCCTGGGCCGCGGTCTGGCCACCTCGCGCGAGTGCACCAAGTGCGGCCGCCCGGTCTGCCGCCGCTGTGACCCGGAGCTCTCCATCGCCAGCGAGCTGTGCAACCAGTGCGTCCACGTCTTCGCCCGCAAGGGCGCGGTGGCCGCGGCGATGAAGGTCCGAAAGCAGATTGAGGTCTCCCGGCACCAGGACCGGACCGGAAAGCTCTCCTACCTCCTGGCCATCATCTGCTCCGGCGCGGGCCACCTCTTCTCCGGCCTGCCTTTGCGCGGCACCGCTTACGCCTTCTTCTTCCTCTTCACGCTCTTCAGCCTGTTCTTCCGCGAAGGCGTGGTGCGCGCGCCCTACGCGGAGCTCCCGGTGGAGCTGCGGCTCGTCCCGCTCGGGCTGTTGCTCTGCATCCTCTACATCTCCTCGCTGCGCGGCCTGCAGAAGCGCCAGTCGCTCTGAAGGCAAAGGACGGCGCATGGCCCTGCAGGGAACGCTCAAGGACTTCGGGATTGCCGACATCCTCCAGCTGATTGGCCAGCAGCAGAAGACCGGCTACCTGAAGCTCAAGTCCAAGGACCAGGAGGTCATCATCGGCTTCCGGGAGGGGAACATCGTCCGGGCGGAGAGCTCCACCCGGAACAAGAAGGACCTCCTCGGCAACATGCTGGTGAGCGCGGAGATCATCACCGAGCAGCAGCTGGAGCTGTCCCTGGAGACGCAGAAGCGCACGCTCAAGCGGCTGGGCGACGTGCTCATCAACTCGCAGTTCATCACTCAAGAGCGCTTCAACGAGATGATGCAGCTGCAGACCACGGAGACGCTCTACCGGCTTTTCTCCTGGAAGAGCGGCACCTACCACTTCGAACAGCAGGACGTGGAGACGGAAGGGGACCGGAGCATCTCGCTGCGCGCCGAGTCGGTCCTGATGGAAGGCTTCCGGATGGTCGACGAGTGGCCCCTCATCCGGAAGCGGATCACCAGCTACGAGATGCGCTTCGAGCGGGGCAAGGAGCTGCCGCCGCTGAAGGGCGCGGAGGACGAAGAGGAAGAGGAGGAGGACGAGTTCGACGACGCGTTCGGCGGCCAGAAGCGCGCGGAGAGCAAGGGCGAGTTCAAGTCCATCGGAGACGCCGAGCGCAAGGTCCACGCGCTGGTCACGCCCAACCGCGACGTGCGCAAGCTCATCAACCTCTCCTGTCTGGGCGAGTTCGAGACCTGCAAGGCGCTCTGCAACCTGGTGAACGCGGAGTACCTGAAGGTCATCCCGCCCGTGGGCCGCGTGCACTCGCTGGAGGGCGGCAAGTCCAGCCTGGAGCGCGCCGCCGGCATCGCCGCCTGGGTGGCGGTGTCGTTGCTGGTGCTGGTGGGCCTGGCGTTCATGGGCAGCCAGCTGAACGCGGGCTCGCTGGGGCTGGTGCGCCGGCCCACGACGTCCTTCGAAGATCCCGCCACCCAGCGCTTCATCTCCAGCGCCCAGGTCTCCCGCATCGCCGCCGCGCTGGATGTGTACCGGCTGGAGAAGGGCGAGGTCCCGAATTCGCTGGACGCGCTGGTGGAGGTCGGGCTCCTGGAGCGGGAGGACCTTCGCTATCCGTGGCGGGACACCTACTATTACCGCCGCGTAACCCCCCGGGAGTTTGTTCTGTTGCCGCCGTTGCGGTGACGCGTCAGGTCGCCTCGGGGGTTCCCGTCCGGTGCCGGCGAGTACATCTTCCATTCAGCCTTGCGATAGGCTGCCCGTACCCTGGCGGGCAGCGGTGTGACGGGTTACCCATAGTTTCGACCAGGACACGGAGCTTCGAACGCGTTTGCGCCCATCCACTGTCGAAACGGCCCTCCCCATCACCACTGCGAAGGTTGACCTCGGCGACAACGACATCGCCCTGCGCCTGTGCGGTGGTCAGAGTGAAAACCTCAAGCACATCGAACGGCGGCTGGGCGTGCGCGTGGGTCAGCGCGGCACAGAGCTGCATCTGTCCGGTCCGCCGGACGCGCTCGCGTTCGCGGTGAAGCTGGTGGAGCAGCTTGAAGGCATCGTCCGCGCCGGACGCCCGCTGCACCGCGAAGACGTGGAGCAGGGCATCAAGGTGCTCGGCCGCGGCGAGGAGTCGCTCAAAGAGGTCTTCCTCGGGCAGGTGCTGACGCGCACGGGGAACCGGCACGTTTCGCCCAAGAGCATCAACCAGAAGCGCTACGTCGACGCCATCCGCGCGCACGACATCGTCTTTGGTATCGGCCCCGCCGGCACTGGCAAGACGTACCTGGCGATGGCGATGGCCGTGGCCTACCTGCAGGAGAAGAAGGTCAAGCGGATCATCCTGGCCCGGCCGGCGGTGGAGGCGGGCGAGAAGCTCGGCTTTCTCCCGGGGGACCTGGCGGAGAAGGTGAACCCGTACCTGCGCCCGCTCTACGACGCGCTCAACGACATGATGGACGCGGACCGCGTGGCGCAGCTGCTGGAGCAGGGCACCATCGAGGTCGCCCCGCTGGCGTTCATGCGCGGGCGGACGCTGAACGATGCGTTCGTCATCCTGGACGAAGCGCAGAACACCACGCACGAGCAGATGAAGATGTTCCTCACCCGGCTGGGCTTCAACAGCAAGGCGGTCATCACCGGCGACGTCACGCAGGTGGACCTCCCGGGCGGTCGCGGCTCCGGGCTCATCCACGCGCGGAAGATCCTCGCGGACATCGAAGGCATCGCCTTCTCGCTCTTCACCGACGTGGACGTGGTTCGTCACCCGCTGGTGCAGGAAGTCATCCGGGCGTACGAGCAGGCGGACCCGGAGTAGGGCGCGTCCGTACACCGCCGGAATAGTGCTGGGTTGGGTGCGCGAACTGTGCAAGGACCACGCCGATGGTCCGTGCGCCTGGTCGTTGGGCGCCTTGAATTGCTCACCTTCGCCCCCTAGCGTTCGCCGCGAATGTCCGAACCCGGCACAGAGAAGCCAGGTGCGTCGCCCCTCGACGCGCTCGCCGCCAAGCTGCGGGTCGCGCCGCACTGGATTGGCCCGCTCTCCCACGCCGCGGTCTTACTCGCAGTGTCGGTCACCGCGTCCTTCGTCATCTCGCCGGGGCTCTACAGCCAGCAGCTGCCGTCGCTGACCTCTGAAGACGTGGGCAAGCCGTTCCGGAGCAGCTCGCCCTCCGGGTTCAAGGCGGGGCGCGACTACGAGATTCAGGATCCCGCGGAGACGCACGAGCTGCGGCAGGCCAGCCGAAACAATGTCTTGCCGGTGTTTGACTACAACCCGGCGGTTGTCGGGGAGATCAAACACGCCATCGAGGAGGCCTTCGCCGGGATGCAGGAGCTGGTGACGGCATACCGCGCGGAGGCCGCCTCCGAACGCGGCGTGCGGCCGCAGCCCACCACCGACGACGGCGAGCCCGCACCGGCGGTCAAGAAGAAGAAGGAGGAGGTCGCCGCGCTGGAGGATGAGGCGCTCTCCAACCGCCTGCGCGCCGAACGGAAGGCCTTCGAACAGAAGCTCTTCCCGATGGAGGACGAGGACTTCCAGGCGCTCGTCACCGCGCGGTTCTCGGACGAGGCGGAGCTGGCCACCAGCGGGCTGGTGGAGCGGGCCTTTCCCCCCCGCGTCTCCGCCTCCACGCGGGATGAGCTCACGCAGCTGGCGGTGCATGGCATCACCGTGCGGATTCTGGGCGGCACCAGCGAAGAGGCGCGCGGGGTCAACCCGCCCGGCGTGATGGACGTGCGGGAGGCGCGCGCGGAGATTGATCGCTTCGCGTCCGTCCCCGGGAATCTCCTGGCGGATGCGCCGGCCCCTCTGCGCCGGGCCATCCTGCGCCTGGCCAAGCGGCAGATTCGCCCGAACCTCACCATCAATACGGCGGAGACCAAGGTCCGGCGGGACCAGCAGGCCGCGGCGGTGAAGGACGCGGTCATTCAGGTGAAGAAGGGCCAGAAGGTCATCGGCGATGGCGAGCTCATCACCGACAAGCACCTGGTCATCGTCCAGGCGATGCGGGCGCAGACGGACCAGCTGGACCTCTTCCAGCTGCAGCTGGGCGGCGCCGGCCTGGTCGCCATGCTCATCTCGGCTTGCTACGCGTTTCACCGCGCGGCGTTCCGGCGCTTCCGCCCCACGCGCAAGGACGCGCTGCTCCTGGGTGTGCTCCTGGTCGGTCACCTTGCCCTCATCCACCTCTGGGTGACGGTGGCGGACGCGGTGCACGACAAGTACGGCCGCACGTTGCCGCTGGAGGCGCTGTACTACTGCATCCCCATCGCCGCCGGCGCCATGCTGGTGCGCTTCATCCTGTCGCAGGAGCTGGCGCTCTTCTTCGCCATCGTCCTCTCGCTGCTCTCCGGCGTGATGATGGGGAACTCGCTCTCCTTCGGCATCTTCTCTCTCGTCACCTCGCTCATCGCGGCGGACCGCATCACCCGCGCCAAGGACCGCGTGGGCATCTTCAAGGCGGGCGTAGCGACCGGGACGGTGAGCGTGGCCACGGTGCTCATCTTCGCGCTGGCCGAGGCGAAGGGGCTCTCCGGGGACACGCTGCTCACCGCGCTCTTCGCCTTCCTGGGCTCCGCGCTGGCGGTGCCGGTGATGGTGATGGCGCTCACGCCGCTCATCGAGGCCAGCTTCGGCTACGCCTCCGACATCAAGCTGCTGGAGCTGGCGAACCTGAACCACCCGGCGCTCAAGGAGCTCATCGTCCAGGCGCCCGGCACGTACCACCACTCCATCATCATCGGCAGCCTGGTGGAGGGCGCGGCGGAGGCCATCGGCGCCAACCCGCTTCTGGCGCGCAGCTGCGCGTACTACCACGACATCGGAAAGGGCCGGAACCCGCTCTACTTCGGGGAGAACCAGAAGGGCGAGAACCGGCACGACACGCTGGCCCCGGCGATGAGCGCGGTCATCATCAAGCGCCACGTCACCGAAGGCATGGAGATGGCGCGTCAGTACAAGCTGCCCAAGCTGGTGGCGGACGCCATCCCGCAGCACCACGGCACGCGGCTGGTCGGCTACTTCTTCCACAAGGCGATGAAGGAGCAGGAGGGGAAGGAGAACCCGCAGCCGCTGGACGAGAGCATCTACCGCTACGCCGGGCCCAAGCCGCAGTTCCGCGAAGCGGCGCTGGTGATGATTGCAGACGCGGTGGAGGCGGCCTCCCGCACCCTCCCGGAGCCCACCAGCACCAAGCTGCAGGCGCTGGTGCAGAAGCTGATCAACGTCATCTTCTCCGAAGGTCAGCTGGACGAGTGCGACCTGACGTTGAAAGACTTGAACCTCATCGCGCACTCGTTTGTGCACACGCTCGAAGGCATCTACCACGCGCGTCCGGCCTACCCGCCGGGCGCCATCACGGGCGGGCGCCCCACGGGCGATGTCCCCCGGCCCACCAACCTCTCCTCGCTGACGCCGCCCAAGAGCGCGGACAGCAAGCGCACCGCCAGCAGCTGACGTGGCGCGACGAGCCAAGGCCCTCCCGAACGAGGTGGAGCTCACCGTCCGGCATCCGGGCGGCCGCGCGCACGTCCGGGCGCTCAAGGCGGACGCGGCCGCGTTCCTCGAAGGGATGAAGCTGTCTGGGGTGAACTTGTCGCTGGCGCTCGTCCGCGACGCGGAGATTCGCCGGCTGAACCGGGAGTGGCGCGACAAGGACAAGGCCACTGACGTGCTGAGCTTCCCGGCGGGGGAGCCGCTGCCCGGCGACCTGGGGCCGAAGAGCCTGGGGGATGTCATCCTGTCGCTGGACACCGCGCGCCGCGCGGCGAAGGAGCACGGCCGGACCCCCGCCAGCGAGCTGCGACGCTACCTCGCCCACGGGCTCCTTCACCTGCTGGGGTATGACCACCACCGCCGGGCGGACGCCGCGAAGATGGCGGCGCAGGAGCGGCGGCTGCTGGGCGACGGGGGAATGCTGGGCGGATGAAGGGAAGTGACGGCGGTGCGGGTTGACGACACGCGCCGTGGATTGGGAGGCTCGCGCTTGTCTATGAACTTGCCCATCGACCTCGACTCGGAAGCCGTCCAGTACGAGGGGACCTGGTACACGCGGGATGAGCTGGCCCGGCGGATCAAATCCATGCTGGACGCGGGCGACTTCGCCATCGCCAAGCCCAGCCAGGCGCTCGAGGAGCTGACCGCGGTGGTCTCCACGCTGCGCACGGTGGCCTTCCGCGCGACGGAGGACCTGGCGGAGGGGCTCAACGCGCTCGCCGCGAAGCAGGGGAAGACGCCCGGGCTGATTCTGCGGGAGCTGCTGGCTTCAGCGATGGAGGCCGGCGCTCAGTCGCCGCCCCGCTCCGGTTCGGGCGGCGGGTCTGCCCGGCTGCCTACGCCTCCGCCTGTGCCGGCGGTGGCTCCCGTGGCGCCGACCTTCGCTTCTACGTTGACAGCGCCTGCGCCCGCAGCCGCGCTGACCGCGCCCGCCCCGCCGGCGGTCAAGCCCATTCCGCTGGTCATGCCCTCGGCCGCTGCGTCGACGGAGCCCGCGCTGCCCAGCGTGGTGGTGGACTCCACCATCGTCACCGAGTCCGCCACCTCGGAAGAGGCGGCGGGCGCGGTGAACCTGACCGCGAAGAAGAAGGAAGACGAGGACGTGGAGCGCCGCTGGTTCGGGGGCTGAAGGCCCCTCGCCGTTGCCCGCGCGCGGACCCGTGGTAAACGTGTCGGCGCTTTGGGACGTGCGCACCTCCTCGCTCTGGGCCTGCTCATCGCCGCGCCGGCTGTCGCTCAGCCCTGGGCCACGGGCGAGAGCCGCCCGGAGGACATCACCGTCAGCCTGGTGACCTTCGGCCCCGGGCCGGAGCTCATCTCCTGGTGGGGCCACACCGCGCTCTCGGTCGAGGACCGGCGGCTGAACGTGGCCCGCATCTACAACTACGGGATGTTCAGCTTCGATGAGGGGATGCTCCGGCGCTTCGCGCTCGGTCGCCTGGAGTTCTGGGTGGGCGAGAGCCACATGCTGGGCACCTACCAGGCGTACAAGAACGAGGGCCGCGACGTCCGGCTGCAGGAGCTGAACCTCTCGCCCGCGCGGCGGATGGCGATGGCGAAGGCGCTGGCGGTCAACGTCATGCCCGGCAACCGCGAGTACCTGTACCACCACTACAACGACAACTGCTCCACGCGGCCGCGAGACCAAATTGACGCCGCGGTGGGCGGCGCGCTCAAGCAGGCGAACAGCGGCCCGGGCCGGATGACGTTGCGGGAGCACACGCGCCGCTACACCGCGGTGAGCCCGCCGATGAGCGTGTTCCTCGACTTCATGATGAACAGTGAAATCGACCGGCCCATCCGCGCCTGGGACGAGGCCTTCCTCCCGGACGAGCTGGAGCGGCAGGTGGACGCGCTCGAGTACACGAACGAGTCAGGCGAGCGGGTCCCGCTGGTGGCCAAGAAGGGCTTCTTCTTCAAGTCCAGCGCGCCGCCGGTGCCGCAGGCGCCTCCCGCATACGGGCCGTGGCTCCTCTTATTGGGGCTGGTGCTGGGCGCCGGCAGCGCCGCGCTTGGGCGGCTGGCCGCGCGCGGGCGCAGATTTGCGCGCGTGCTGCTCGGGTTCTGGAGCGCGGTGGTGGGGCTCGTGGTGGGCATCCCGGGGACCGCGCTGGTCGTGATGTGGCTCTTCACGAACCACACGGTCACGTACCACAACGAGAACCTCTTCCTGGCCAGCCCGCTCACGCTGGCGGTGCTGCCGCTGGCGCTGACCTTCGCGTTCGGCCGGCGCGACGCGTGGCGGGAGCTCTGGTGGTTCTTCAGCGCGCTCTCCGTCCTGTCGGTGCTCGGCCTGGCGCTCAAGGTGCTCCCGCCGTTTCATCAGGACAACTGGCGGCTCATCGCGCTGCTGCTTCCCGTGAACCTGGGCCTGGCCGGCGCGTATCTCTTCGGCGCGGCGGAGAAGACGGCCGCTGCGCGTGCGCTGCTTGCGCGCTGGCCGTTCCTGGAGCAAAAGCGCGTCGCGAGCAGCTAGGAGAGACACCCATGGCAGTGGATCCAACAGAGCGGATGGCCGAGCTTCGGGGGCGCCTGGACGGGCTCCGGGGGCATCTTTGACGTCGATCGCAAGAAGTCCCGTATCGCGCTGATTGAACGCGACTCCACCCAGCCCACGTTCTGGGACGACAACACGCGCGCGCAGGGCCTGCTGAAAGAGAAAGCCACGCTGGAGTCGGTCATCCAGGCGGTGGAACAGACGCAGCGTGGGCTGGACGACGCGCAGGTGCTGTTCGAGCTGGCGAACGAGGCGAACGACGAGGCCTCGCGGCAGGAGGCGGTCGGCTCGCTGGTCCAGGTGGAAGAGCGCCTGGCGCAGCTGGAGCTGCAGCGGATGCTCTCCGGCGAGCAGGACCGCAGCAACTGCTACATGGACATCAACGCGGGCGCGGGCGGCACGGAGTCCATGGACTGGGCCGCCATGCTGCTGCGGATGTACACGCGCTACTGCGAGCGCAAGGGCTGGAAGGTGGAGGTCAGCGACGCGGTGGCGGGTGAGGAGGCGGGATTCAAGAACGTCTCCCTGCGCGTGGAGGGGCCATACGCGTATGGGTACCTCAAGGCGGAGATTGGCGTTCACCGGCTGGTGCGGATCAGCCCCTTCGACTCCAACGCCCGCAGGCAGACCAGCTTCGCCTCGGTGGACGTCTATCCAGAGGTAGATGACTCCATCAAGATTGACCTTCCGGAGAAGGACATCGAGCTCAAGTTCATCCGCGGCGGCGGCGCCGGCGGCCAGAAAGTGAACAAGACCTCGTCCACCGCGCAGCTGCGGCACCTGCCCACCGGCATCATCATCACCTGCCAGACGGAGCGCTCTCAGTCCGCCAACAAGGACATGGCGTTCCAGATTCTCCGCGGCCGCCTCTTCGACCTGGAGCTCAAGAAGCGCCAGGCGGTGCGGGACGCGGCGGAGAGCGCGAAGATGGACATCACCTTCGGCTCGCAGATCCGCTCCTACGTGCTGGCCCCGTACCGGATGGTGAAGGACCTGCGCACCGGCGTGGAGACGGGCAACGTGGACGCGGTGCTGGATGGGACGCTGGAGGAGTTCATCACCTCCCAGCTTTTGGGCGTGAAGAACCCCAACCGGTCCGCGCCCGAGTAGCCGCGTGAGGGAACCGGCCGGCGGCGGCGGGCGTCCTCCTTCGTTTATGGGTCGACTTCTTCTGGCGGCTGCCTTCGCGCTCGGGCTGAGCACGCCCATTCAGGCGGAGGAGCCGCGGGTGGTGGCCGCGCGCGTGCGTCAGGCAGGGGCGCTGAAGGCGCTCTTCGCGGACGCGCAGGTGGACTACCCGCCGCAGGAGCTGCTGCTGCGCGGCTTCAAGGACGAAGGCGAGCTGGAGCTGTGGGCGGGTCAGGCGGGAAAGCCGCTGGTGCTTGTGCGCACGTTCAAGGTCTGCGCGAAGTCCGGCGTGCGCGGGCCGAAGCGGAAGCGCGGGGACCTGCAGGTCCCGGAGGGCGTGTACCGGATCTCCACGCTGAATCCGGTGAGCAACTTCCACCTTTCGCTCCAAGTCGACTACCCGAACGCCTCGGACCTGAAGCGCACTTCGGGGGACCCGGGCGGCGACATCTTCATCCACGGCGGGTGTGCGACCATCGGCTGTCTGCCGCTGGAGGATGGGCCGGTGGAGCTGCTTTACCTGGCCGTGAAGGATGCCCGCGCGCGTTGGAACCGGCCGGTGCAGGTGCACCTGTTCCCGCGCCGGCTCACCGCCACCGCCCTGGAGGCCCTGGCGGCCGGGGAAGGCGAGCCGCTGGCGGCGTTCTGGCGGGAGCTGGAGGTGGCCTACCGGCTGTTCGAAGCCCACCACCGGCCCCTGAAAGTCGCAGTGGACCCGCGCACAGGCGCGTACCTCTTCAAGAATCCCTGAGCGCCCACACACCCACCCGGCGCGAAAAGGGACGCCCGGGAACCCGCGCGCGGCCCCCGTTGTCTTCGCCTTGCGCGGCAGCTGGGCAGGCGAGCAGGGGGACGGCCTAATCTGCGCGATGGAGGCAGGTACGTGGCAGCCAGCGGGGCGCTCGAGGTGGGATTGGCCGAGCCCGCGCCTGCGCGGAGTGACGAGCCCTCTGAGCGGGTGCTCTGGTCCCGCCTTCGCCGCCGCGAGCCGGACGCCTTCGAGGCGCTGGTCCGGGAGCACCAGGACCGGGTGTTCGACTTCTGCTACCGGATGCTGGGGGACCGCGAGGAGGCGAGCGACCTGACGCAGGAGATCTTCGTCAGCGTGATGCAGAACGTTCAGAAGTTCCGCCACGACTCCAAGCTGTCGACGTGGATTTTCCGCATCTCCAAGAACCACTGCCTGAACCGGCTCAAGTACCTCAAGCGGCGGGGCAGGGGACGCAGCAGCGACATGGAGGAGGTGGGCGAGAGCGAGCTGGCAGCGGCTGCCGGCGCGCCGCCCGCTCCGGACGAAGCGCTCGCGTCCGCGCGGATGCGCCGCCGGGTGCAGCAGGCCATCGAGCAACTGCCGGGAGACCAGCGGATGCTGGTGGCGCTGCGCGACATCGAGGGCCTGTCGTACGAGGAGATTGTGGAGATCACAGAGCTTCCTGAAGGGACCGTGAAGAGCCGGCTGCACCGCGCCCGCGAGCGCCTGGCGGATCTCCTGGGGGAGCTTGAGCCATGAACCCGTCTGTCGGAGACTTCCTGTCGTGAACGCGCAGCTGACCCACCGCGAGGCCCAGCGCCTCTTCTTCGCCCTGGCGGACGACGAGCTCGCGTCCGAGGAGAAGACCCAGCTCACCGAGCACCTGGAGGAGTGCGGGGACTGCCGCGCCGGCTGGGACCGCTACGCACGCACCATGGACCGCGTCCGCTCCGTGGAGCGGGAGAAGGCGCCGGCTGCGCTGGCGTCGATGATCGTCCGCCGCGCCCGCCGGCGCCGCCCCTTCGGCCTGCGCGCGCTGCACAACGCCCACGCGAACTACCGCTTTCCCGTCGAGGCGGTCATCCCGCTGCTGCTCGGCGTGGCGATGGCGGCCATGCTCGTGCTGATGGCGCCGTAGCTTTCTGCTCCCTTCGTTGCTTTCGCCCAACCCCTCCGCTACGGTCCGCGGCCTTTTAAAAGACCATGGCCGACGACAAAAAGTCATCAGATGACAGGGAGTTAGGCGTTAAGGAACAGGAGATCTACGACGCGCGCCTGGAGAAGGCGCGCAAGTGGAAGGAGCTGGGCCGAAACCCCTACGGCAACGGCTTCGTCGCGAAGGACCTCGCGGGGAAGATCCTGGCGACGCACGGCCAGGCCACCGCGGAGGAGCTGGAGAAGGCAGGACCTGTCGCCTACACCATCGCGGGCCGCGTGGTCCGGGTGAGCTGGTTCGGCAAGGCGGGCTTCTTCGGCATCCGCGACCGCTCCGGCGAGCTCCAGGCGCACATCCGCAAGGACGCGCTGGGCGACGCGTACGAGCTCTGCAAGCTGGTGGAGCGCGGCGACTTCGTCGGCGTCACCGGCACGGTGTTTCGCACGCGCACCGGCGAGCTGACGCTGTCAGCCAGCCAGGTCGTTCCGCTGACCAAGGCGCTGCGGCAGCTGCCGGAGAAGTGGCACGGGCTCTCCGACCAGGAGATCCGCTACCGCCAGCGCTACCTGGACCTCATCTCCAACTCGGGCGTGAAGGACACGTTCCTTCGCCGTTCGCGGTTGGTGAAGTTCCTGCGCGAATTCTTGGACGCGCGGGACTTCCTCGAGGTGGAGACGCCCATGCTGCACTCGCTGGTCTCCGGCGCGGCGGCCAGGCCCTTCACCACGCACCACAACGCCCTGGACATCCCGCTCTTCATGCGGATTGCCCCGGAGCTGCACCTCAAGCGGCTGGTGGTGGGCGGGTTTGATCGCGTCTACGAGATCAACCGCAACTTCCGGAACGAGGGCATCAGCACCCGGCACAACCCCGAGTTCACGATGCTGGAGTTCTACCAGGCGTACTCGACGTACGAGGACCTGATGGACCTCACCGAGCAGATGCTCTCGGAGGCGGCCAAGCACGTGGTGGGCACCACCAAGTTCATGTACCAGGAGCACGAGCTTGACTTCGGGAAGGGCTGGAAGCGCATCCCGATGGTGGAGGCCATCCGCGAAGCGGTGAAGGGGCTGACCGACAAGGACATGGCGGACCCGGAGCGGCTGCGCCACGAGGTGCAGAAGGGCGCCGGCAACAAGTCCTCCGCTGAACGGGCCGCCATGCACCAGATGCAGCACGGGGAGCTGGTGGGCGCGCTGTTCGAGCAGCACGTGGAGCACACGCTGACGCACCCCACCTTCATCACGCACTTCCCCACGGCGGTGAGCCCGCTGGCGCGTCGAAATGACGCGAATCCGGAAATCACGGATCGCTTCGAGCTGTTCGTGGCCGGCCGGGAGATTGCCAACGCATTCTCCGAGCTGAACGACCCGCTGGATCAAAAGGAGCGCTTCCTGGCGCAGGTGGCGGCCAAGCAGCGCGGGCAGCAGGAGACGATGGACTACGACGAGGACTACATCCACGCCCTCGAGCACGGCCTGCCGCCCACCGCGGGAGAGGGCATCGGGATTGATCGGCTGGCGATGTTGTTCACCAACGCGCCGTCCATCCGCGACGTCATCCTGTTCCCGCTGCTCAAGCCGCTCCCCAAGTAAATGGCAGACCCCGCCCCTTCGCTCTCCCCGCCGAGCAAGCACGGGCGTCAGACCGAGCTCCGCCTGGGCTGGCTCGTCGCGGGCATCCCGTTCGCCTTCGCCGCCGCCAACTGCATGGTGGTGGGGCTGGGGAAGGTGGCGAAGGGAGCTCCGTACACGGTCGGCAACGCCTTCCTCCTCGGGGGCGCCGCGCTGTGGCTCGGCGGTTGGGTGCTGATCGCCGCCGGCATCCGTCACCGTCCCGCGGTCGCGGGGCCGCGCGGTGAAGCGGTGGGCGCGCCGCTCTACCCGAGGCTGGCGAAGTACCGCGACTTCTACTGGTCCACGCTGGCCGCGTACGGCGGCGGCTTCGTGCTGGCGGAAGCGGCGCTCATCCTCTCGCACGTGCTGCTGGCGGGCGGCGACAAGTCGGGCCCGGTGCTCCAGCGGCTGGCGGACCTCGGCCGGGCGGCGATGGACTTCCTGGTTCAGACCCGGGCGGGTCCCACCGCCGCGGTGGGTCTGGGCATCTCCGCGCCCATCGCGTTCGCCATCGCCGGCTCCATCGGCTGTGCCGTGGCCTTCGCGGGCGGCTTTCTGGGGGCGGCGCGGGCGCGCAGGCTGTCCGTCCCGGAGGCGACGCTCGGCTTCCTCTACTTCGGCACCCTCATCCCGCTGGGGCTGACCCTCCTCGCGCAGCGGCCGGACATTCAAATCCGCTTCCCCATGCTCCGGGAGGTCTTCTACCTGGCGTCGCTCCTCGGTAGGCCGGAGCTCGGCTTCTGGCTGGTGTACGCGGGCCTGGGCCTGTCGATGATCCTCGGGATGACCTTCGGCTTCGTGGCCACCGGGAGCGGCCGGTTTGACCTGCGCGCCGGGGTGGAGGTGTTCATCGCCGGGCGGCACGTGGCGGTCTTCCACCCGAAGATCATCGCGGTGGTGGGCCTCATCCTGCTCTTCGGCATCGTCGGGCCGTTGCTGATTTTGTTGATGGTGATGGCCGCGGACGCGGCGGCGCAGCGGCTGCGGATCCGCCGGCTGGGCGAGGAGGACCCGCTCGCGGCCACCGCGGCCGCCGATGAGCTGGCGCGCAAGGCGTATTCGCCCACCGAGTTCATGACCGCCATCTCGGTCTTCGGCGTGGGCGTTGGCGTGCAGGCGCTCATCGTCGTGCTCTCGGTGATGAGCGGGTTTGAGCTGGACCTGCAGCAGAAGATCCTCGGCACCAACGCGCACGCGGTGGTGCTCAAGTACTCCGGCGCGTTCGACAATTACGCCGCGGCGATGAAGAAGATCGCCACGGTCCCCGGGGTCATCGGTCAGACGCCGTTCATCATGCAGGAGGTGATGATCTCCTCCGACGGCAACATCTCCGGCACGGTCATCAAGGGCATTGACCCGGCGACGGTGGTGGAGGTGTCCGACCTCAAGAAGAACATCCTGGAGGGCGGGTCGCTGGAGTACCTCTCGCACCCGGAGGAGATTCTGCAGAAGCGGCTCTCCCCCCAAGGCGGGCCGGTCTTTGACCGCAAGCCGGTGGAGACGCAGGAAGAGGACCCCATCATCGGCAAGGTGCAGGCGCCGACGAAAGAGGCGGCGCTGCCGGGAATCATCGTCGGCCGCGAGCTGGCTGCGGGCCTGCGGGTGGTGGTGGGAGACCGGGTAAACGTCGTCTCGCCGCTGGGCGGAGAGCTGGGCCCGCAGGGGCCGATGCCGAAGATGCGGCCGTTCCGGGTGGCGGGGATCTTCTACAGCGGGATGTACGAGTACGACTCGAAGTTCGTCTACATCCACCTGGATGAGGCCCGGCGGTTCTTCAACCTGGACGGCGTCACCGGCATTGAGCTCAAGGTCAACGACATCGACGACGCGCGGAAGATCTCCAAGCAGGTCTACGAGAAGCTGGAGGGCTACCCGTTCCACACGAAGGATTGGGGGGAGATGAACAAGAACCTCTTCGCCGCCTTGCGCCTGGAGAAGCTGGTGATGGGGCTCATCCTCTCCATCATCATCGTGGTAGCCGCCGGGCTCATCGTCGCCACAGTCATCATGCTGGTGCTGGAGAAGCGGAAGGAGATCTCCGTCCTCAAGGCGCTGGGCGTCCCGGACGGCGGCATCGTGAAGATCTTCCTCGCGGAGGGCCTGCAGATTGGAATCGCCGGCGGGGTGCTGGGGTTGCTGTCCGGGCTCGCGGTCTGTCTCGCGGTGGAGAAGTTCGGCATCAAGCTGGACCCGGAGGTCTATTACATCCCCGCGCTGCCGGTGCGGATTGAGCCCTTCCAGACGGGGCTGGCCGTGGTGATGGCCATCCTCATCACCTATCTGGGCTCCATCTATCCGGCCCTGAAGGCGTCGCAGGTGGAGCCGGTGGAAGGGCTCAAAGGGGAGTAGCGATGGCGTTCCTCGAGGTGAGTCAGCTGTTCAAGAGCTACTTCCTCCACGGAAAGCGCATCGACGTGCTGCGCGGCGTGTCGCTGGCCATCGAGCAGGGCGAGCTGGTCTCGCTGGTCGGCGCCTCCGGCGCGGGCAAGAGCACCTTCCTGCACGTGCTGGGGACCCTGGACGCCCCCGCGGCGGGGGAGCTCCGCTTCAAGGGCCGCTCGGTGTTCGCGCTCTCGGACGCGGAGGTCGCCGAGTTCCGGAACAAGACCATCGGCTTTGTTTTCCAGAGCCACTACCTGCTGCCGGAGTTCACCGCGCTGGAGAACGTGGCGATGCCGGCGCTCATTCAGCGGAAGGAGCGCGGGCCCAGCCTGAAGCACGCGCGGGCGCTGCTGGAGCGGGTGGGGCTTGCGGGCCGGATGGACCACCGGCCGGGCGAGCTGTCCGGCGGCGAAGCCCAGCGGGTGGCGCTGGCGCGCGCGCTTGTCCTGCAGCCCGCGCTTCTGTTGGCCGACGAGCCCACCGGCAATCTGGATCCCACCACCGGCGAGGGCATCCACCAGCTCCTGCGCGAGGTGAACCGCGACCTGGGGATCACCGCCATCGTCGTCACGCACAACGAAGCGCTGGCCCAGTCCATGCCCCGGCGGCTCCGGTTGGCGGACGGCCAGGTCATCGCGGCGTAGGGATTCAACATCCTGCCGGTTCGGGTGATTGAGTGAATGCCCGGCTTCAGTAGGGAAAGCCTGGCATCGGTAGGAGCGATCTCCTACATTCCGCCCCCCTTTGAAGGCCCTCGTGAACCTCGCCCGCCCTCTTGGCCTGTTCGCCACCCTCGCTGGGCTGGCGTTTGCCTCTGCCGCCCTCGCGCAGGACGCCGGCACGCCCGTTGTTTCGCCCCCCTCTGATGCGCCCGTCGTGGATGACGGGAAGGCCGCAGAGCGCATCGCGGAGATCCGCGTGGAGGGCAACCGGCGGGTGGAGCTGGACGCCATCAAGCGGGTGCTCAAGAACCGCGAGGGCCACGCCTTCGACCCGGGAAAGACGCCGGAGGACCTGCGCGCGCTCTGGGGGCTGAACTACTTCCAGGACATTCAGCTGCTGGTCCAGCGGCGCGGCAACGCCGGCATCGTCTACGTGGTGCGCGTGGAGGAGCGGCCGTCCATCCGCGAGGTGCGGCTGCAGGGGAACGACGAGCTCTCCAAAGACGACTTCAAGGACACGCTGGACCTGCGGCCGTTCTCCATCCTGGACCTGGACGCGGTCCGCCGGAACGCCAAGAAGATCCACGATAAGTACATCGAGAAGGGCTACTTCCTGGCGGAGGTCACGCACCGGATAGAGCCCGTCCCGAACTCCACCAACGTCGACGTGGTGTTCGTCATCCGCGAACACTCGAAGGTGATGGTGAAGGAGATCCACTTCATCGGGGTGGAGCAGATCCCCATCGAAGAGATCAAAGCGGTGATGGCCACCAAGGAAGGCGGCCACCTCTCGTTCCTCTCCGGCGAGGGCACCTACCGCGAGGAGATCTTCCAGCGGGACCTGGCCATCATCCAGGCCGCCTACTACGACCGCGGCTTCATCAACGTGAAGGTGGACAAGCCGCAGGTGTCCATCTCCTCGGACAAGCGGTTCATCTTCATCACGCTGCGGATAGAGGAGGGCGAGCCCTACTCCATCGGCAAGCTGGATGTCTCCGGGGACCTGCTCTCCGACAAGGGCGTCCTGCTGCAGAAGATGATCAGCCGCCCGAACGAGCTCTTCAACCGCACCAAGCTCTCGCGGGACATCCTATCGCTCACCGACGTCTATTACGACGACGGCTACGCCTACGCGAACATCACCCCGGTCACCCAGGTCCACCCCGAGAACAAGACCATCGACCTCACCTTCGACATCCAGAAGGGGCGGCAGGTCTTCATCGAACGGATTGACGTGGTGGGCAACACGAAGACCCGCGACGAGGTCATCCGCCGCGAGATGCGCGTCTTCGAAGGGGAGCTCTTCTCCGGCAGCGGGATGCGCAAGAGCAAGGACCGCGTCAACGCGCTGGGCTTCTTCGAGACCGTGGAGGTCACCCACAAGCCGGGCGTGGACGACACGCACGTCGTCGTTCAGGTGGAGGTCAAGGAGAAGGCGACCGGCACCTTCCAGGTGGGCATGGGCTTCTCCAACGTGGAGAACTTCATCTTCACGGCGCAGATCTCCCAGAACAACTTCCTCGGCTGGGGCCACTCGGTGTCCGCCAGCGCCCAGCTCTCCGGGCTGCGGTCCTTCATCCAGCTCTCCTGGTACGACCCGCACTTCCTCGACACCCAGTTCATCGTCTCCGCCGACTTCTACCGGATGCAGGCGGACTATCTCGGCTTCATCCGCGACTCGCTGGGCGGCGACCTGAACCTCGGCCGTCACATCTTCGAAGACGTGATGCTGAACCTCACGTACACGCGCGAGTACGTGACGGTGGAGACCGGGACGACCAGCGCGTCGGCCGCCATCGCCTACGCCAACCTCGACCGCAGCGGGGTGACGTCCAGCCTCCGGCTCTCGTTGACCTGGGACAAGCGCGACAACCGCCTGTTCCCGTCTGACGGGTTCATGAACTTCGCCTCCATCGAGGTGGCGCCGCCCTTCCTCGGCGGCAGCTTCCTGTTCATGCGCTACACGGCCTACACGCGTTGGTATTGGCCGTTGTTCTGGGGAATTGTTTTCAAGACCCAGGCGAACGTGGGCTACATCCAGCAGCTTCAGTCCGGCGCCCCGCTGCCCATCTCAGAGATGTATTACCTGGGCGGTATCAACAGCGTTCGCGGGTACTTGCTGCGCTCCATCAGCCCCAGCATCGACGTGGGCAGCGCGTCAGACCCTTCGGCCGGGGTGACGCAGCTGAATATCGGCGGTGACAAGCAGTTCAACATCAACGTTGAGCTCGAGTTCCCCATCTTTGAAAAGGTCGGTATCCGCGGCGTGGTCTTCTACGACGCCGGCAACGCCTTCGCCCGCGGGTCCCGCTTCTTCGAGGACAAGCAGAACGAGCTGCCGCTCGGTCTCTTCCACTCTGTCGGCTTCGGTTTCCGCTGGTTCTCGCCGATTGGACCTCTGCGCTTCGAGTGGGGTATCCCGCTCAACAGGCGGCCAGGGGACCAGCCGGTCTTGTTCGAGTTCACCATCGGCAACTTCTTCTGATATGGGCGCGCCTTCGTCACCCGAGAGTTCTTTTTAGGAGATGCAGCACATGTTCATTCGCTCGTCATTCCGGACGCTGGCCGTGGTCCTCCCGCTCACCCTGTCGACCCTCGCCAAGGCGGACCTCAAGGTCGCCTACGTGGATCTGCAGCGCGCCCTGGTCGAGGTCGAGGAGGGCCGCGCCGCCAAGAAGCGCCTGCAGACCCTGCTCGAGGGCAAGCAGAAGGAGATTGATAAGGAGCAGGACGGCCTGAAGAAGGAGAAGGAGCTGCTGGAGAAGCAGGCCTCCGCGATGAACCAGGAGACCCTGGTCCAGAAGCAGACCGACCTGCAGAAGAAGCTCTTCGAGCTCGCGCAGAAGTGGGAGAAGGGCAAGCAGGAGATGGCCACCAAGGAGCGCACTGAGCTTCAGGCCATCTTCCAGAAGATGGACCCCATCATCGCGCAGATTGCCCAGCGCGAAGGGTTCACCATGGTCTTCGAGAAGACCGACTCCGGTCTCGTCTACGCGCCCGCCAGCCTGGACCTCACCAACGAGCTGGTGCGCCTCTACAACGACAAGAACAAGGGTGCCGGCGGCGGTGGCGGCGACAAGACGCCCACCAAAGCGGTGGACCCGAAGAAGTAGGCGTTCAGCCCGTGCTGCCTGCGCGCCGTCTTGAGGAGCTCGCCGCCCATGTCGAGGGCGAGGTGCTGGGGGACCCCTCCCTCGTCATCACGGGGGTAAACGGGCTGCTCGAGGCGAGCGGCTCGGAGGTCTCCTTCTACGGCAACCCAAAGTACCGCCGGCAGCTCGCCACGACGAAGGCGGGCGCGGTGCTCATCAACGGGCAGACGCCGGAGCGGACGGACCTCACGTTCGTCCGCGTGGCGAACCCGCAGCTGGCTTTCGCGCGGCTCTCCGCGCTCTTTCATCCGCCGCCGGTCTTCGCGCCGGGCAACCACCGCGCGGCGCACGTGGATCCCGCCTCGGAAGTGCACCCCACCGCCACAGTGATGGCGGGCGCGGTCGTCGAAGCGGGCGCCCGGGTGGGGGCGCGGACGGTGCTCTTCCCCAACGCCTACGTGGGCGAGCAGGCCTCCATCGGCGACGACTGCGTGCTCTATCCGGGCGCGGTGGTACGCGAGCGCTGCGTGGTGGGGCACCGGGTCATCCTGCACGCGAACAGCGTGGTGGGCGCGGACGGGTTCGGCTTCACGCTGGACGCGGAGAAGCTGCAGCACTGCAAGATTCCCCAGGCCGGCATCGCCCGGATTGAAGACGACGTGGAGCTCGGCGCGTGCAGCTGCGTGGACCGCGCCACGCTGGGCGAGACGGTCATCGGCCGCGGGACCAAGATCGACAACCTGGTGCAGATCGCCCACAACGTGAAGGTCGGGGCGATGTCCATCCTCTGCGCGCAGGTCGGCGTGGCGGGTTCGTCGGAGCTGGGGCAGGGCGTGGTGCTCGCGGGGCAGGCAGGCATCGCGGACCACGTGCGCATCGGCAACCTGGCCCGCGTCGGCGCCCAGGGTGGCGTGTCGCAAGAGGTGGAGGACGGGCAGACGGTGAGCGGCCACCCGGCGATGGACCATGTCGGCTGGCTGCGAAGCTCCGTCGCTTTCAAGGAGCTGCCCGACGTGGTGAGAGAGCTGCGCGCCTTACGCCGGAAGGTAGAAGCGCTCGAGAGAGAGAAGGGCGGGAACCGATGATCGACCTCCTGGAGATCCAGAAGCTGTTGCCCCACCGGTATCCGTTCCTGCTGGTGGACCGGGTGGTGGAGCTGGTCCCTGGCCAGCGCCTCATCGGCTTCAAGAACGTCACCGTCAACGAGCCCTTCTTCAACGGTCACTTCCCGGGCCACCCGGTGATGCCCGGCGTGCTCATCCTGGAGGCGCTGGCGCAGGCGTCCGCCATCCTCGCCTACAAGAGCGCGGCGATGGACCCCACCCAGAAGGTCACCTACCTCATGGCCATCGACGGCGCGAAGTTCCGCAAGCCCGTTGTCCCGGGTGACCGGCTGACCCTCCAGGTGGAAGTCACCAAGCACAAGGGTCAAATCTGGAAGACCAAGGGGACGGCCCTGGTGGACGGCGTGAAGGTCTCCGAGGGAGAGTTCCTGGCCACCGTCGTGGACAAGAACGCGCCGCCGGCCGCGGGCGAGGCCTGACGAAAGACGCCATGTCGAGAGTTCACCCCACCGCCATCGTTCACCCCGAAGCCCGGCTGCACGAAACCGTTGAAGTGGGCCCGTACGCCGTCATCGGCCCCCGCGTTCGCATCGGCGAGCACAGCCGGGTGGGCCCGCACGCGGTGCTCGAGGGCGACACGGTCATCGGCCGCCGCAACCGCATCTTCCAGTTCTCCTCCGTCGGCGCCATCCCGCAGGACCTCAAGTACGCCGGCGAAGACACGCAGCTGCGCATCGGCGACGACAATCAGATTCGCGAGTTCACCACCATCCACATCGGTACGGCGGGTGGCGGCGGCGTCACCCGCATCGGCGACAAGAACCTGTTCATGGCCTACAGCCACGTGGCGCACGACTGCGTCATCGGCAACGGCTGCGTGCTCGCCAACAGCGCCGCGCTCGCTGGGCACGTCGAGGTGGGAGACCACGTCATCTTCGGCGGGCTCGCCGCGGTCCATCAGTTCACCCGCATCGGCAAGCACGCTTTCATCGCCGGTGGCGCGATGGTGGCGATGGACGTCCCGCCCTATTGCACCGCCCAGGGTGACCGCGCAGAGCTGGTGGGGTTGAACACCGTCGGGCTCACCCGCCACGGCTACACCGACGAGCAGCTCTCGCGCATCAAGGACGCGTACAAGATTCTCTTCCGCTCCAAGCTGGGCCTGAACGAAGCCATCTCCAAGCTCCAGGCAGAGCACGGCGGCCAGGTGGAGATTGACGAGCTGCTCGTCTTCGTCACCAGCTCCAAGCGCGGCATCACCCGCTAGCAGCGCATGGCGCGTACTCCCGTTCGCGTCGAGCGTAGCGCCGCGAAGCGGCGCGGAGTCGATACGTCGGCACAGCCCCTGGAGGCCACAGCGCCAACCGGCACCCCCGTTCGCGTCGAGCGTAGCGCCGCGGAGCGGCGCGGAGTCGATACGTCGGCACAGCCCCTGGAGGGCCCAGCGCCAACCGGCACCCCCGTTCGCGTCGAGCGTAGCGCCGCGGAGCGGCGCGGAGTCGATACGTCGGTACAGCCCCTGGAGGGCCCAGCGCCAACCGGCACCCCCGTTCGCGTCGAGCGTAGCGCCGCGGAGCGGCGCGGAGTCGATACGTCGGCACAGCCCCTGGAGGGCCCAGCGCCAACCGGCACGGGGGGTGCGGTTGCGTGCACGAGCAGTTTGAGGACGCTGCCGCTGCCTGGGCCTGGGACACGGCAGGCTTCGCCCTCTGGCTGGACATCCCGTGCTGCTGTTCGACTGGTCGACTACGGTCACGCGTGGGAACGGGCTGACCGTGGGAGCAGTTCCGCCTGGAAGAGACATGCACCTTTGGAGTGCAGCGGCGCCGACCACTGCGTGGTCGACCATGTGGTCGACCATGCGGAGTCGGACCTCTCTCCGAACTATCCGTTCGCGATTGCTGGCGGTTTCGCCGGATTCTCTAACCCAACCCAAGGGCTGGTCGACCGGTCGACCACTTTGGGACCTCCTCGCGAGGGAGGTGCGCCGGAACGGCCCTTCCGCTCAGCGCGTTACGGAGGGGGGGAGCGAGGGCTCCCCGCCGCGTGAACATCCTCCCGAAAAAGTTCGGGGCGGGTCGGCCTCACAATCGCTCTGCCCGGAGGGGACAAGTCCCTGCGCCAGTGGAGAAGACCGTCCTGCGGCTGAGCAGCAGCACAGGGAAATCCCTCAGATCCGTCCTACACGCGGTGCGGTTGGCAGTTCCGGCCGAACGCGGGTGCCGGTTGGCGCTGTGCCCTCCAGGGGCAGTGCCGACGTCTCGACTCCGCGCCGCTTCGCGGCGCTACGCTCGACTCACGATTGCTCACAAGTTTCGCCTTTGGCGGCGAGCCATCCCCCCGTTCGCCTCGAGCGTTGCGCCGTCAGGCGCATGGTCGAGAGGGGGCGCAGACCTCACGCACGGCATGAGCCTCTTGGTTCCTCTCGGGCAGGGCGAAGCGGCGCTTTCCGCCAAGCTTCGACTCCCGTGCCCCCTCTCGACCATGTGCCTGACGGCGCAACGTTCCTCCTCCGAAAGGGCCGGCAAAGAGCCGGAGCTGCGAGCTCGTCCGCGAGGTCGCCCAACGGCTCAGCATCGGCTGCTGAGGCAGCGGCGCCGGGACGTGAACGGTGGGGGTGGGCCCTGAGGGAGACGGGGGGCGCTGGGGCGTGCGCCCGGGCACGTCGGAGCTGGCCCGACTTCGGACCGCGGTGGAGGGGGTCGTCACCGCTCAGGCTCAGGCCAGATGCAACCGTTCATCGAGCAACTCGCTTGAAATCGGCAAGAAACCGGCTCTTCGGCTGGGTTTATCGACGAACGGTTGCACCTGAGCCCATCAACCGGCTCCTGCGGCCGACCGGCACTGCCTCCACCGCGGTCCGAAGTCGGGCCAGCTCCGAGGGGGCACGGCGTGGGCCAAGTCGCCCCCTGTCTCCCTCAGGGCCCACTGCACTGCAGCCCATCCAGGCCGTCGCCCTCGAACGGCGCTTGCCCACGCGTCATTCATCGGCCGACTCGCTCGAACCGCCGCGTGGGTCTGCGCCACCTCTCCACCACGCGCCTTCGGCACTTCGTCCTAGAGAACAGCAAGCCTGCAACATCAAGGCTTGGGTCGAGCTGTTCCTCCGCCGGAATGGCCGGCGAAGAGCCGGTTTCCTCCTCGAGGCGAACGGGAGGGAGGTTCGCCATCCGACGGCGAAGATTTGTGAGCAATCGTGAGACGCTCGACGCGAACGGGGGGGGCGGTTGGCAGTTCCGGCCGAATGCGGGTGCCGGTTGGCGCTGTGCCCTCCAGGGGCAGTGCCGACGTCTCGACTCCGCGCCGCTTCGCGGCGCTACGCTCGACGCGAACGGGGGGTGCGGTTGGCAGTTCCGGCCGAACGCGGGTGCCGGTTGGCGCTGTGTCCTCCAGGGGCAGTGCCGACGTCTCGACTCTGCGCCTGACGGCGCGACGCTCGACGCGAACGGGAGTGTCTGCCGACTTCGCCAAGGCGGAGCTGCATGGCTGAGCGAATTGGGCTCATCGCCGGAAACGGCACGCTCCCGGGCTTGTTCGCGCGCGCGGCGAAGCGACAGGGACTGTCCGTGGTGGCCGTGGCCCACGAGGGCGAGACCGAGCGCGGGCTCGAAGCGGAAGTGGAAGTCCTGCGCTGGGTGAAGGTCGGCCAAGTGGGCAGCATGCTCGAAGTGTTCCGAGAGCACGGAGTGACCCGCGCAGTGATGGCCGGCGGCATCGGCCGCGTGCGCGCCATCACGGGCGTTCGGCCGGACCTCACAGCCCTGAAAATCGCCGCGCGGCTGCGCAGCTTCCGGGACGACGCGCTCCTGCGCGCGCTGGCGGACCACTTCCAGGAAGCGGGCATCGCCATCGTCTCGCCGACGGACTACCTGAAGGAATTGCTCGCCCCGTCCGGCCGCATCGCCGGGCCGGCGCTCACCGAGGCGCAGCGGAGGGACGTGGACGTAGGGCTCGAAGTGGCACACGCGCTGGGCAAGGTAGACGTCGGCCAGACCGTCGTCGTCCGAAACGGGCTGGTGCTCGCGCTGGAGGCAGTGGAAGGCACGGACGAGGCCATCCGGCGCGGCGGGCGGCTGGGCGGGCCGGGCGCCGTCGTGGTGAAGCTCTGCAAGCCAGGCCAGGACGAACGGTTTGACCTCCCGGCCGTCGGGGTGAGGACGTTGACCACCTTGCAGGAAGTGCAGGCCTCCGCGCTGGCAGTCCAGGCGGGGAAGACGCTCGTCCTGGACGCGGCGCCGTTCGTGGAGGCGGCCGGCCGCTACGGCATCGCGGTGGCGGGGGTAGACGTCGCGCGGTAGAACCCATGCCCACGGGCATGACGGGCTCAACTCCGAAGAAGGGCGGCCTCTCGGCGCCCTTCGCCGACCGCGAGCTGAACGGGGAGGTGCTCCTGCGGGAGCTCTCCGCGCTTCGCGACGCCCAGGTCCGTCAGCGCCAGCTGGACGACTGCGCGCTGGCGCTCCGTGGGCTCTCCGGCCTGAAAGTGTCTGAGACCATCGTGAAGATTCGCGACCTCGCCGGGGGCCGCTTTGACGGCAACCCCGCGCTGGCCGCGCTGCTCGTCCGGTGGGCGGCCAAGCTGCGCACCGAAGAGGACATCCCTGTGCTCGTCGCCCACTTCGTCCGGTTGGCCGTCTCCGCCGGGTTGATTGCCGCCATCCGCCGCGGCGCCAAGCGCTTCCCGGCGAAGGGCTCACGTGACTGAGCGCCGCCCGCCGCCCACCGCGGAGCTCCGCCTGCTGCCGGAGCAGGACCTGCTCTCGGTGGAGGCCCGGGCGCGCCTGGAGGGCTGGGCGGAGAAGGACCGCCGCCACTTCACCCGCCTGCTCCGGGACGCGGGCTCAGACCTGCAGCGGGAGCTCTTGCAGCGCGCGCTCGCCGCGGCGCATGACGCGCCTCAGCTGCACGCCTTCGCGGAGTCCATCCGGGAGATGTCGGACGAAGCGCTCTTCGAGGCCTGCACCCCGGACCCCGCCAAGCTCGCCGACCGGGGCGGGGCGATGGAGGCGCTCCTCGCGGCGCAAGCAGACCCGCTGGCGGCGTTGGAGCTCAACCGGGCGCCCAGGCCCTCGCGCCGCAGACCCAAGCTGCCCGCGCCGAGAGACCTGCCGCCCCCGCTCCCGTCCGAACGGCGGAATCATAGCGCCTCCACCTTTCAGGAGGACAGCGAGGACCTGAGCGGAAGCTCGCTTGGCCGCGCGCCCGGGGGCGCCCAGCCCTACGCAGAAGATCTCCTCTCGGAGGCCGTCAAGGCGTTCGGCCTCACCTACCGGGAGCAGAAAGTGGATGGACCCCGCCTCAGCCTCGCCCGCGCGCTGGACGCGGCGGCCGTCGCGCTCAAGAAGGGCATCCCGGTCCCCATCTTCCTGGGCGCCGAGGCGGGCGAGCACCTGCGCTGCGTCCTGCTTCTTCAGCTGGAGGTGGCGGGAAAAATCCGCGCCTTCCAGCTGCATGACCCCTTTACCCCGGAGACCGTCTGGGTGAACGAGGGAGATTTTCTGGGCCGCGTCGAGCTGCCCCTGGCCAACAAACGGCTGCGGCGGATGACCGGCATCGCCCTGCCGCGCTTCTCTCCGGTCATCGCGCGGGCGGCGCGCCGGTGATTCACCGCCCAAGGAACCCCTCATGAAGCTGTGCTCACTCCTCGCCGCAGCGCTCCTGGTCGCCAGCCCCGCGCTCGCGGACTCGGTGGAGGTCTCCCTCAAGCAGCGCGCCCTGTTGGGGCAGGGGCTGCCCTCGGTGCAGATTCACATCCTGGAGCCCATCGCCGGGTTCGAGCTCAAGCTGCGCCGCAGCGACGGGAAGGATGTCCTCGTCCGCGGCGGCGGCAAACCCGGGGTGACCCGGAGTGTGGACCTCGCGCAGCCCGAGGGGAAGTTCAGCTACAGCGGCGAGCTCACCATCAACCTGCCCAAGGGCGGCAGCGCGTCCATGCCCCTGCAGTTCGACGCGGAGCTCTATGGGCCGCTCCGGGTGACGCTGGACACCGTCCGGGACGACGTCGACAAGGGCAAGGTCTACTTCAAGCTCAGCCGGCCCATCCAGAAGGCGCACCTCCTGGTGCTCTCGGACTCCGGCGAGAAGCTGAGCGACGACGACATCCTGTTCAATGAGGAGGCGCCCGGGACCCGGCTCTCGCTGGACCTGCCGCGGTCCGAGTCGAAGATTTTGAAGATCGACGTGAAGGCCTACGACGCGCTCGGCTTCTTCACCGGGTTCGAGCTCTATCCCTGGCAGATCGACATCCCGCACGAGGACGTGAACTTCGACACCGGAAAGTGGGACGTCCGCCCGGACGAGGCCCCCAAGCTCGACCGGGCGTATCAAGCCGTCGCCGACGCGCTGGCCAAGTACGGCCGCTGGGCGGACGTGAAGCTGTACGTCATCGGGCACACGGACACGGTCGGCGCCAGCCAGAGCAACCGCACGCTCTCGCTCAACCGGGCGCGCAGCATCGGCGGCTACTTCCGGAAGAAGGGCGTCCGCGTGGCCATCTTCTTCGAGGGCTACGGGGAGGAGGCGCTGCTGGTGGGCACCGGCGACGAGCAGGACGAGCCGAAGAACCGCCGCGCGCAGTACATCCTCTCGGTGGAGCCGCCCTCACTCGGAAAGGCGCCGTTCCAGCCGACCTGGCGTAAGCTCTGACATATTGGTGTAAAAACAGATATCAATTTACCAAAACAGGCGGTGGCAACTCCCGAGGGCGTCTTCTCGAGAATCTGGGAAATCACTCTCCCGAAGGAGTTGTCCCATGGCCCCTGTCTCGATGAACGCCGGTCCCGTCACCACCACCAGCACCGCAAGCCCCGACGTCGACGAGGTTGAGTTCAACGACGCAGCTGAAGTTGAAGCCGCCCCGGAGTCTGTGGCCGCTCCCGCTCAGCCGCAGGTCGCTGAGGACGGCTTTGACTGGGCGAATTCGATCCGACGGGCCCCGATGCACGCCTTCTCCGCCGCGGGCATGACCCTGTTGCCCTCGGCCGCGGAGGAAGCAGCGAGCAAAGCGGCGAGGAAGTCCCTTGTGGCGAGCGTGGTGACTCCGGACGACGTTGGCAGGGCCGGAGAGGGTCCGGTCAGCCGAATCGCGCAACTGGGGGACAGCGGAAGCAGGTTGGGACGGGCCGTCAACGTGGGGTTCAAGGTCTTTCCCGTCGTCACGGCCACGGTGGACACCGTGTTCGCTGGACGCGACCTGTTCGATGAGAACGCAAGCGGAGGCAAGAAGGTGGCGTCGGTGGCGACCGCCGCGCTCGCGAGCAGTGCGGCCGTGGCCACCTTCCTCCCGGGGCCTGCCAGGATCATCGGCGCGGGCCTGATGGGCGCGGCGGCCCTCACCGGCATCGTGAGCGACGGCATCGACTGAGCTGGCTGTGAGACAGGCGTGACACAGGCCGGGTAGGGTGCCCGGCCGTGAACGTCCCGAAGAACGAATCCGAAGGCGCGCTGTCCCGCAAGGTGGAGCTGCTCACGGTCGGCGTCGGCGCGGGAATCGCCGCGCTCTCGCTGTTGGGGCTCGCCCTGACGCGCGGGCTCTTCCGGCCCGTGGGCTTCATCAGCCTCGCGGTGATTGGCGCCATCGTGGCGGCCGTGGGCGCCTGGGAGCTGCGCAAGCTGCGCCGGCGACCCTGACGTTCACCCGCCGCTGCGCAGCAACTCCTTCGCCCCTTCAGCGATGAACTGCACCGCGATGGCGGCCAGGATGAGGCCCATCAGGCGCTGGAGGATGGCCGTCCCGGACTGCTTGAGCACGCGCTGCACCAGGTGCGCGCCGCGCAGCACGTAGTAGCAGGCCACGAAGGTCATCCCGATGGACACCAGCACCACCGGGGCGGACACCCACAGGCTCTTGCCCTTGGACATCAGGACCATCACGGTGGCGATGGAGCCCGGCCCGGCCAGAAGCGGCATCGCCAACGGCACCACCGCGACGTCGTCCTTGTGCGCGCCCTCCTCCTCCTCCTGAGGCGAGGTGCGGGTAGGAGAGCTGCGCGCGCGGAGCATGTCCAGCGCCGTGATGAGCAGGAGGATGCCGCCGGCCACGCGGAAGGCGGAGAGCGTCACGCCCAGCACGCGGAAGATGAGCGCGCCGAAGAGCGCGAAGAACGCGAGCAGCCCGGCGCCCACAATGCAGGCCCGCAGGGCCATGCTGTTGATCTTCTCCCGCGAGTCATGCGCGGTCATCGCCAGGAAGATGGGCACCACGCCGAACACGTCCACCACGAAGAAGACGGCGGAGAGCGCGACCAGGAAGAAGGAGAAGAGCTCCTGCACGGTGCGGGCTTTAGACGGTGAAGCGGATCTTCCACACCATGGTGAGCGCTTCGAAGAAGATCTTCCGGCTCATTTTCGACTGCCCCACGCGGCGGTCCTCGAAGACGATGGGGATCTCCCTCACCGTGAAGCCCTTCTGAAGCGTGCGGTAGGTGAGCTCAATCTGGAAGCCGTACCCGCTGCTGCGAATCTCCGCCAGCGGGATGGACTCCAGCACCCGCCGGTTGAAGCACTTGAAGCCCGCGGTGAGGTCCCTGACCTTCACGCCCAGAATGCTCCGCGCGTAGAGCGACCCGCCTCGGCTCACCAGCTGCCGGCCCACGCCCCAGTTCACCGTCCCGCCACCCTCCACGTAGCGGGACCCGATGATCAGGTCCGCGCCGGCCTGCGCCTCGTCGAGGAGCCGGGGCAGGTAGCGCGGGTCGTGGCTGAAGTCCGCGTCCATCTCCAGCACGTAGCTGTAGCCGGCGTCCAGCGCCCACCGGAACGCGGCCAGGTAGGCCCGCCCCAGGCCCTCCTTCTTCTCCCGGTGAAGGACCTTCACGCGCTTTTGCTGGGCGGCCAGCTCATCGGCCAGCGCGCCGGTGCCGTCCGGGCTGTTGTCGTCCACCACCAGGATGTCGACGCGGGGATCCGCCGCGAGCACCGCCTCGACGATGGGGCGGAGGTTGTCGCGCTCGTTGTACGTGGGGATGCAGACCAGGGCTGGGTTCATCGAATCCGCCGCGGTTTAGCACCAAGGCCGCGCCCGTCACCGGGATTTCGCGGGCGCGTCCAGGACGTGAAGCACCGCGTCCGCCGCCCGCGAAGCGGCCCCCGGAGGGCCCAGCACCGGCCGCAGGCGCCGCAGCGCCGCCACTGTCGCCGCCTGGTCCGGTCCGGTCAGGCGCGCAACCTCCGCGCAGATGCGCGCGGGCGTCACGTCGCCCTGCAACAGCTCCGGCACCACCCGCTCCCCGAGCAGGAGATTCGGCAGGGCGAAGTGCGGCACCTTCACCAGCAGCCGCGCGACGGCGTACGTCACCGGCGCCAGGCGGTACACCACCACCATCGGGCGCTCCATCAGCGCCGCCTCCAGCGTGGCCGTCCCGGAGGCGACCAGGGCCACGTCGCTCGCGCCCACCACCTCGGGCGCCCGGCCGTCGAACGCGTGGAGCTCAAGCCCCGCCGCCCGGCCCGCAGCCTCCACCGCCGCCCGGTCCACACCCGGGGCAAGCGGCAGCAGGCACTGCAGCCCGGGCCGCTGCCGCTGGAGCTGCGCCGCGCTCGCCAGCAGCACGGGCAAAAGCGAGGAGAGCTCCCGGTGCCGGCTCCCGGGCAGCAGCGCGAGGGTGGGGCGGTCCGCCTCCACGCCCAGCCGCTGACGGAAGACCGCCGCGGGGGCCGGCGCCGGCACCTGGTCCAGCACCGGGCTGCCCACATAGCGGGCGGGGACGCCGTGCCGCGCGTAGAAGGCCTCCTCGAAGGGGAGGATGCAGAGCATCTGGTCCACATTGGCGCCCAGGGTGTCCACCCGCCCACGTCGCCACGCCCAGACCGAAGGGCTCACGTAGTAGACGACGGGGATGCCCAGGCGCCGCAGCCGCCGGGCCAGGCGGAGGTTGAAGTCCGGGATGTCCACCAGGATGGCGCAGGCGGGCCGCCGTCGCTCCGCGGCCGCCGCCAGCCCCTCCAGCACCCGGAGGATGCGGCGCAGCTTGGGCAGCACCTCGGTGATGCCCATGACGTTGATCTCGCGCGCGTCGTAGAGGCGGTCCACGAAGCGCGCGGCCAGCTTCTGGCCCCCCATGCCGAAGAAGTGGAGCTCCGGCCGGCGCGCCTGGAGCTGCGCCACCAGCTCCGCGGCGTGCTGATCTCCTGAAGCCTCACCTGCCACCACCAGGATCTCGGACCCCGCCATTGGGCGGCGCACCCTAGCCCAGGCGTTTGCAGGGTGTAATGTGTGGCGCTGTTGAAGACGCTCCTGCTCGCCGAGCACCACGCGCCCACGCGCCAGCACGTCTCCACCGCGCTGGCGCAGGCGGGCTTCTCCGTCCGCGCCGTGGGCGAGCCCGGCCCTGCGCTGGAGCTCTTCGTCTCCTACCGGCCGGACGCGCTCATCGTCGCCGTGGATTTCCCGAAGCTGGACGGCGCGCACCTGGGCAAGCTCATCCGCGGCAGCGACCGCGGCCAGCGCGTGCCCATCATCGCCATCGACAAGGCGCACCTGGGCAAGGCCAAGGGCGTGGGCGCCATCCTCGACATCAAGGCGGACGCCTACCTCCCGGACCCCACCCGCGCCTCGGACCTGGTGGACCGCCTGCGACAGCTGGGCGCCGCCGCGCAGGTGATGGCCGCCACCCCCACCACCGGCACGGACCTCACGCTCTCCCGCTCCCCGGTCTCCGCCGGCGAGCTCAAGGGCTACGCGCTGCCGCCGCTGCTTCACTCGTTCTACCGGGTGGAGCGCCACGGCATCCTCGTCGTCGCCTTCCGCGACCTCACCCGCCGCGTCTTCCTCGTCGGTGGCCGGCCCGTCCACTACGACTCCACCGCGCGCCAGGACTCGTTGCCCCAGTTCCTGGTCGAGTCGAGCGAGCTGTCCCCCACCCAGGCGGAGACGCTGGTCCGCCTGCTGGCGAGCGGCAAGCCGGTGGGCACTGCGCTCTACCAGGCAGGGCTGAGCGGCCAGGGCGAGGACGTGCTGCAGCGCCTGCGCGACTATCTGAAGGAACGGATCGCCCAGGTCGTAGGCATGCGCGAAGGCCGGTACGCCTTCTACGCCGGGGAAGAGTTCGTCAAGGAGATCCCCTCGGTGGAGATCCCCGCCCTGGCGCCCATCCTGGAGGGCGCGCGGCGCACCTTCCCGCTGCGGGTCTTCGGCCAGGCGCTCAAGGGCCGGTCGGCCGAGTTCCCCGCGCGCACCGCCGACTTCGGGAAGGACCTGCCCGCGCTGGGGCTGGACACGCTGGACCTGAAAATCGCCATGCAGCTGAACGGGCGAATTCCCCTTGGAGACCTCATCGCCCACGGCCGCGGGGACCTGCGGCGCAGCTGCAGCCTGCTCTGGTTCCTGAACCTCGCGCAGGACGTCGCCTTCGCCAAGGTGCCGGTGATCAGCCCGGAGCAGAGCCCCCGCGCGTCGGGCTCCGAGGAGAAAATCGCCCCGCGCAAGCGCAAGCCCCTCCCGGTGGAGACGCTCAACAACCTGCGCGACCAGGCGGTGAAGATCATCACCGGCAGCTACTTCCGCGTGCTGGGGTTGGACATCACCGCGGACACCGACGACGTGGAGCGCGCGTACCACCGCGCCGCCATCGAGTTCCATCCGGACACCTACGCCGCGTTCGACACGTCCTCCATCCAGGACCTCCTGGAGTCTGTGCAGGACAAGCTCTCCGCCTCCTACCGCGTGCTCTCTGTCGACGAGAAGCGCAAGGCGTACGTCCAGTTCCTGCTCTCCCGGCTGGAGATCCGCAGCGCCACTGTCAACGCCGCCGCGGAGATCGCCCTCAAGCGCGGCGAGAGCGCCCTGCGGCGCAAAGACCTCCGCGGCGCGCTCCGGGCCTTCGAGGAGGCCGTGGGCCTCAACCCGCGCGAGCCCGAGTACTACTCGTATCTGGCCTGGGCCACCTACCAGGCGGGCTCCGGGGACAAGCTGGAGCGGGCGAGGGCCGCGCAGAAGCTCCTGCGCAAGGCGACCGGGCTCAACGCGTACCTGGAGCGCCCGCTGGTCATCTCCGCCATCATCGACCTGGAGACAGGCGGGCGGGACTCCGCGCGCAAGAAGCTCAACAAGGTGCTGGAGATGAACCCCAGCTCCACGCTGGCCAAGGCCACGCTGCGCAGGCTCGCCAAGTGATCCCGGCGACCCAAGCGGGTGGAGCTGAAGCGCGGCTCCGCACTGGCCAAGGCCGCGGCGGTCAGGCTCGCGGAGCGAGCCTGGCGCCTCAAACGGGTGGAGCTGAAGCGCGGCTCCGTACTGGCCAAGGCCGCGCCGGACAGGCTCGCGGAGCGATCCCGGCGCCTCAAACGGGTGGAGCTGAAGCGCGGCTCCGCACTGGCCATGGTCACGCTGCGCAAGCCTGCGAAGTGAGCCCGAGCCACACGCTGCGCGGGCTCGCGAAGTGAGCCTGCACCCCGCAGAGGCGGCCCCGCCCGCTCAATCTGCCGCTGCGCCGCGGGCGCTCCTGCCCCTGGTGCGCCTGTGGCCGCATGCCCGCCCGTCGGCCCGGGTGCTGCTCGCCGCGGGTGGCTGCATGGTGGTGCTCGGCGCCGCCACCGGCGCATACGCGTACCTGACTGGACCAGCCCTTCGCTTCCTGCTGACCGGCGGCTCGGAGGGCGCCTCTTCCCTGGCTCGTTTCGCGCCCGGCTTCGCTACCGGGGACCGCCTGACCTGGCGCTGGCTGCTCCCTGCGCTGCTGATCGCCGTATCGGCCGTGAAGGGCGGGGCTTACCTCGGCCAGTTCTACGCGATGGGGCTGTTCGGCCACCGCGTGGGGCTGCGCCTGCGCCGCGCGCTCTACCTGCGACTGTGCTCGCTCTCTCCCATTCAGCTCACGCGCCAGCGCACCGGGGACCTCCTGAGCCGGCTTTCCGGTGACGTGGCCGCCGTGGAGACCGCCGCCATCTACGCAGTGGGCACCTGGGTGCGGGATGGCGTCCAGGTGCTGGTGCTGATGGGAGTGGTCGTTTCGCTCGACTGGCGTGTCGCGCTCCTCGCGCTCGTCCTGGTTCCGCTGGCGGCGGTCCCGGCCTCGCGCCTCACCCGCGCCACGCTGCGCCGCACGCGCGAAGCCCAGTCCGCGCTCGGCGTGATGGCCGGGCAGGTGCAAGAGGGCATGGCCGCCATCCGCACGGTGCAGGCGTTTGACGCGCGCGAAGCGGAGCTCCGTCGGTTCGACGCGCACGCCCGCGAGCAGCTCGCCGCGCAGGAGCGCGCCAACTGGGCGCGGGCGTGGGTCCCCAGCCTGATGGAGCTCTTCGCCGCCGCGGCCCTCTGCGCCGTCTTCCTCTACGCGTTCGGCGTGCGGGGCGCCGCGGCGGAGCGCTTCGTGTCGCTGCTCTTCGCCCTGGTGTTCCTCGCGCAGTCGGCCAAGCAGCTGGGCCGGGTAGGGCAGCTCGCCCTCACCGCGGCGGTGTCCAGCGAGCGTTTGCTGGAGGTGCTGGAGCTGCCCCAGTGGCCGCAGGAGGCGCCAGCGCCGAAGGTCCTGCCACCCGTGCGGGACGCCATCGAGCTGTCGGATGTGGCCTTCAGCTACGGCACGCGGCCCGCGCTGAACGGCGTGAGCCTGCGCCTGCCGGTGGGGAAGGTCACCGCCCTGGTCGGCCCGAGCGGGAGCGGGAAGAGCACCCTCACCGCCCTCCTCTTGCGCCAGGCGCAGCCCAGCGCGGGGCACATCCGCTTCGACGGCGTGGACGCGGACGCCGCCGCCGTCGCCTCCGTCCGCGCGCAGTTCGCGTTGGTCACGCAGGAGCCGCTGCTCTTCGCGGGGACCGTTCGTGAGAACCTGCTGCTGGGAAGGCCGGCCGCCACGCTGGCAGAGCTCCAGCGTGCAGCCGCGCTCGCGCAGGCGGACGGGTTCATCCAGGCGCTCCCGCAGGGCTACGACACGCGCATTGGCGAGCGGGGCGTGCGGCTGTCGGGAGGACAGAAACAGCGCCTGGCCCTGGCGCGGGCGCTGCTCGCGGACGCGCCGGTGTTGATCCTCGACGAGGCGACCAGCAGCCTGGACCCGCAGAGCGAGCGCGAGGTGCAAGCCGCCCTCGCCGCGGTCCTGCCTGGACGCACCGCCCTGGTCATCGCCCACCGCCTCTCCACCGTGGCCAGCGCGGACGCCATCCACGTCCTGGAGGAGGGAAGAATCGTGGAGACCGGGACCCACGCGGCGCTGCTCGCTGAGGACGGCGCGTACGCCCGGCTGTGGCGGCTGCAGCACGGCGGGGCCGCCTGACGGCGCAGCCACACGACGCGGAAAGCGCAGCACTGACGGTCACCTTGACGGCGAACCTTGCTCATCGCGACTGCGTTGAGTAGGTCGGGACGATGACCCTGCGATGCCGCAAGGCGCGTTCTGTCCTCTGGACGTTGGCGGCTTCGGCGCCGTAGGTGTGACGACGTGAGACCGGGGTCCCTGCTGAAGTGGATGCGGCGCGGGGTGGGCGGGCTCGGCCTCGTGCTGGTGGCGCTCCTCGCGTACACCGCGCTCTTCGCCCTCCCTGCTGCGTTCACCCGCTATCCGCTTGTGGAGGGCCCGGCGCCCAGGCAGGTGCGCGGCGCGTACCACCTGCACTCGGACCGCTCGGACGGTCGCGCGTCCCCGGCTGAAATCGCCGCCGCCGCGCGTGCCGCGGGGCTGCAGTTCGTGGTGCTCACGGACCACAACCCGTCGCGTGCGCCATCGCCCGAGTACGTGGACGGCGTGCTCGTCATCCAGGGCGCGGAGCTGTCCACGCCCGTCGGGCACCTCGTCGCGCTCGGGCTGCCGCGCCCGCTCACCGCGGACGAGCGCGCCTCGAACGCCGTGGAGCGCGTCCGTTCGCTCGGCGGCAGCGCGTTCCTGGCCCACCCCATCCAGCAGAAGCGGCCGTGGACGGACTGGGCGGCGGCGGAGCAGGCGACGGGCTTGGAGCTGTACTCCGCGGACTCGTTCTTCCGCGACGCACAGCGCAGCCCCTTCTCCCGGCTCCTTCCGGCGCTCGGCGCGTTCCTCACGCGGCCGGTGCACGGGCTGCTGACCGTGGTTCAGGCTCAGCCTGAGGCGACGGACCGGCTGCTGGCGCTCTCCAGCAGCGCGCCCAAGGTGGCGCTCTGCGCGCACGACGCGCACGGTCTGCCACCCTACGAAAGCGAGTTCCAGACGCTGTCGATGTACCTCCCTGCAGGGGTGGCGCTCCCGCCGGACCCGTACCAGGCCAGCGCCCTCGTCCTCGCCGCCTTCGCGCAAGGCGACGCGTACTGCGTCTTTCACGGGCTGGCGGAGGGCAGCGGCTTTTCGCTGAAGGGCCTGAGCGGAAGAGAGGCGCGGGTAGGGCAGACGCTGGAGGTGGTGCTGCCCGCTGTCAGCCCCCGCGACGTACGGGTGGAGGTGAGGGGGCCGGCTCGCGTGCTCCCCGGCGGCCGGTCTGTTCAGCTGGACGCGCCCGGTGCGGTGCAGGTGGAGGTCTGGGCGCTGGCGCCGGGCCGGCTCTTCGTCGAGGAGTGGAAGCCGTGGATTGTCCCCAGCCCGGTGCGGGTGCTGCCCCCGCCCTGAGCGGCGTGCAACCGCCCCGGGGAGTCTGGTACTCCGTTCGGCTCAAGGCGCCTCATGCGAGTCATCTACATCGTCGCCAGCTATCTGCTCTTCGCGGTCCTCTGGCCGCTGCTGGCGCTGCACCGCAAGACCCGCAGCGGCTTCTGGCAGCGGCTGGGGTTCTACGGGGCGAGGAAGGTGGTGGAGGGGAGCGGCCCGCGCATCTGGCTGCACGGCGCCAGCGCCGGGGACCTGCTCGCCCTCTCGCCGATGATCCACCAGCTGCGGGAGCGGTTCCCTGGCTGCCGGGTCATCCTCTCCACGATGACCAACTCCGGCTACATGATGGCAAGCGAACGCCTGGCCGGGCAGATCGAAGCGGTGGTGTACGCGCCGTATGATCTCTGGGGCGCCACGCGCCGCGCCGTGCGCGCCATCCAGCCGGACCTGCTGGTGCTCGAATACACGGAGATCTGGCCCAACCTCATCGCCGCGGCCCGCAACGCCGGCGCCCGCATCGTCCTCACCAACGGCCGCTTCTCGCCCACCCACCTCCGGAAGTACCGCACGCTCTTCTCCGCCATCGGCAATCCGCTGAAGAGCATCGACCTCTTTCTGATGCGGGAGGACGACGAGGCCGAACGCGCCCTCGGCCTGGGCGCGCCGCTGGAGCGGGTCTGGGTGACCGGCAACACCAAGTTCGACGCGCTGGTCCCCGCCGGCGCAGGCGGAGAGGACGCCGGCCTTCGTCGCGCCCTGGGTCTGCCCGAAGGCGCCCGCGTGCTGATCGCCGGGAGCACGCATGAAGGCGAGGAGGACAAGCTTCTGGAGGTCTACCGGCGGCTCCGCGGCGAGCACCCGGACCTGCGCCTCGTCATCGCGCCCCGCTACATCGAACGCGCCGCGCGGATCGCCGCGCAGGTGGAGGCATTCAAGCTTTCCGTCGGCCTGAGGTCCCAGGGCAACCCCGCGGGCGCGCCCGTCGTCATCCTCGACACCATCGGCGAGCTCTCCCGCACCTACCGCCTGGCCACGCTGGTGTTCGTTGGCGGCTCCTTCACCCGCCGGGGCGGCCAGAACATCCTGGAGCCCGCAGCCCAGGGCAAGCCGGTCCTCTTCGGTCCGCACATGGAGAACTTCCACGACAGCGTCCAGGTGCTGGTGGGCCGCGGCGGAATCCAGGTGAAGGACGCTGACCACCTCTACCGCGTGCTGGCGGAGCTGCTCGCCCGCCCGGAGACGGTCGCCAACCTCGGTGGGCTGGCGCAGGCGGCGGTCCGGCAGGTGTCGGGCGCGAGCAGCCGGAACGTGGACCACATGGAGCGCCTACTCCAGTCGCTCTCCCGGCCCGCGCCGCACCCCAGGGAACCCTTTACCTTCGCCTCGCGCTCCACTCCTTGAGGAAACGCCGCAGCGTCTCCTGCTGCGCGGCGTTGGACACGAACGCGTCTCGGCAGACCTTCACTCCCGCCTGCGCCGCGCGCGCGAGCTGCTCCACGCCTTCGTACTGGGTGGCGCTGCGCAGCTGCTCCGTCACGCTCCCCCCCGGCTCCGTTTGCGCGAAGTAGCGCGGCTGGGCCAGGCGGACGCGGTTGCCATCCGCGAGGGCGGAGAGCTCCTGGCATTCGCCGTAGCGGGACATCTCACCCTGCAGCTGCGCCAGCACCTCCGCCTCGTCGTTGCGCCCCGGTCGCGCGAGCAGCGTCAGCAGCAACGGCTGCGAGGGGCCCCGGCGCCCGGTGGGGGACTCGGAGGGCACCGGGGTGAGCCGCAGCGACAGGCGCAGCGACGTGGCGCCTGCAAGCTCAGCCTCCTCCACCTCCAGCAGGCCGGGCTCCCCCGCGGCCGGCGGCCGGACGGTACGGCAGGAACACAGTGTCATCCACACCGCCAGCACCCATCGCCGCATCTGGACGTGACCCCTCCGGGGGCAGTATCTGCGGATTCGAAGAGAGCCTGAACGATGTTGGTGGTCCACCCGCACCTTCACCCGCGCCGCACCGGGGTCACCGCCCACGTCGAAGCCGTGGTGACCGCGCTCGGCCGTCTCTTTGACGCGCGGACCCTCGGCAGCTCGCTCTCGCCTGCGCTCCCCCGGGTCTCTCTGCGCGAAGTGCTGCGCCGCGCGCGGCGCGAGCCCGTTGTCTGGCATGCGCACCGCAACAACGAGCTCCTTGTCGGCCTCCTCCTGCGAGCCCTTACCCGGCGCGTCCACCTGGTCTTCACCCGGCACGCGGCGCACCGGCCAGGTCGCTACACGCGGTGGCTGGCAGGCTGGGCGCAAGAGCGGGTGGCGCTGACCCGGCAGGTGGCAGACGCCTTTGGCCTCCCGGCGGAGGTGATTGGCCACGGGGTGGACCTCGCCCGCTTTCGTCCCCCGGAGCGCCGCGAGGCGGCGTGGGCCCAGCTCGGGGTGGGCGGCCGCCACGGTGTGGGCGTGGTGGGGCGCGTCCGTCCGGCCAAGGGACAAGGGGACTTTGTGGCCGCGGTCTCGCCGCTGCTCGCCGGTGATGCGCTTTGGCGAGCCATCCTGGTGGGGAGGGCGAAGGGGAAGGACCAGGCCTGGGCGGAGGGCTTGCGCGCCGCGACGGGCGGCGCCCTCGTCCTCGCCGGGGAGCAGGCGGACGCGTCGCCCTGGCTGCAGGGGCTCTCCATCCTCGTCCAGCCGTCTCTGAACGAGAGCTACTCGTTGGTCCTGCTGGAGGCCATGGCCGCCGGCTGCTGCGTCGTGGCCGCGCGGCTGCCTCACTACAGCGCGTTCATCGAACACGGCCGGACGGGTTTCTTTTATGAGCCTGGGGACGTGGAGGGGCTGCGGCAAAGGCTGCGGGCGCTGATGGCAGACCCGGAGCACTGCGCGCGGGTGGGCAGGGCGGCCGCCGAAGAGGCTCGGGCGCGCTTCTCGGTCGAGCGGGAGGCGGCCGCGCTGGCGGCGCTCTACGAGGGCGTGGTGGGGGGCAGATGAAAATCCTCCACCTGCTCGCCAGCCCGGTGTTCAGCGGCCCCGCGGAGAGCATGGCGCTCTTGGCGTTGGAGCAGCGCGCCCTCGGCCACGAGGTGACCGTCGCCATCGACCGCAAACGCGAGGGCGCGCCCTTCGAGGAGCCGCTCGCCCCGCGCCTGGCCGCGCTCGGGCTCCTGGACGACGGCGGCCTCGAGCTGTCGGTCAAGTCCACCCCGTGGGCGGTGTGGACGGACCTGCGCCTGTTGCACAAGCGGCGCCTGGACGTCCTGCACGCCCACTTCAGCCACGACCACTACGTCGCAAGGCTCGCCCGCCCGCGCGGGGCGGTGATGATCCGCTCTGTCCACGCCCCGAGGTCCATCCGGCGCACGCTCCCCGCGGCCGACGCCTTCACCGCGCCCTGTGAGTCGGAGCTCGCGCGGCTGGCCCCTCGGCGGGCCATCGTCCTGCCGCCCCTGGTCGCAGCGGCGTTCGCCCCGGTGCCGGACCGCGCAGCCCTTCGCGCAGAGCTTGCGCTGGACGGGGCGCCGTTGTTGGGCATGGCCTCCACCTTCCAGCCTTCGCGCCGCCACGGCATCGCCCTGGAGGCCTTCGCGCAGGTCCGCCGGGAGCGTCCCGCGGCGAGGCTGGTCCTGATGGGAGATGGCGTGCTGGAGCCCAAGCTGCGAGCGGACGTCGCCCGCCTGGGGCTCGCTGACGCGGTGGTCTTCGCGGGGTACCAGTCCGGAGAGCGCTTCGTGCGGCACCTGCAGGCGCTCGATGAGCTGTGGGTGCTTGGGCTGGGCAACGACTGGAGCGGGCGCGTCGCCGCCCAGGCCCGCGCCTGCGCAGTGAGGGTCCTCGCCGTCGACGAGGGAGGCCTCAACGCGCTTGCGGATGTCCTTGTGAAGATCCCCAGCCCGTCGCACGTGGCGGCCGCCTCGCTGTCCGCCCCCCCGCGCGACGCGGAACCGTGGCGCCCCAACAACCCCGACATTGCCCGGAGAGTCCTCGCGCTCTACGGAGAAGCGGCCGGAGCCTGAGGCGTGTCGAGCTTCACCCCAGCGAGTCCGCCGAACCCGTCCCTCGTCCCCAAGCCGCGTTGTTGTCCCCCATTTCCACCCAGCACCGCCCCCGCGCCGCCCGCGAGGTGCACCGCGCCCACCGCGCGAGGTAAGAGGCGGATGCATGAGGGCGACCCGGTGACGGAGGACCTGCGAGCCAGCAACCCCAGTCTGGCGAGCGCGCTGGAGCGCCGCTGGTATGAAGGCAGCGCAGCCACCCCCTTGCATCAGGCAGCGTTGGGGTCCGCGGCCGCGCTCTTCGGCCTGGGCGTGCGCGCGCGGAACGCGGCCTTCGACCGGGGCTGGCTGAGCGCGAAAACCGTGCCCGGCCTGCGCGTCATCTCCGTGGGCAACCTCAACGTGGGTGGCACCGGGAAGACGCCTGTCGTCATCTACCTCGCGCAGCGCCTTCAGCAGGCGGGTCGGCGCGTGGTGGTCCTCAGCCGAGGCTACGGCCGCACCCGCGCAAGTCCGGTGTTGCTGACGGGAGACGGCGCCCTGCCCAGCGCCGCCGAGGTAGGGGACGAGCCCCGGTTGATCGCCCAGCGCTGCCCAGCGGTGCCGGTCTGGGTGGGGGCGGACCGCGCGCAGCTGGCCGCCCGCGCCCGGGCGGAGCTGCACGCAGAGGTGGCGCTGCTCGACGACGGCTTCCAGCACCGCCGTCTGGCCCGTGACCTCGACGTGCTGGTGGTGGACGAACGGGTGGGCTTCGGCAACGGAGCGCTGCTCCCCGCGGGGCCTCTGCGCGAACCGGTCGCCTCGCTCGGCAGGGCAGGGCTCATCTGGCGCGTCGCCGCGGACGGGGCTGCGGCGTTGCTCCCCCGGTTCGACGTGCCTGTCGTGAGGGCCCGCCATGCCCCCTCCGCGGTCGTCACACCCACCGGAGCGCTCCTGCCCCTCGAGGCGCTCGCCGCGCGCCCGGTCATCGCCTTCGCAGCCATCGCCCGCCCGGACCGTTTCCTGGCCGCCCTGGCATCCACGCGCGCGAACCTGCTCGAGCGCCACCTCTTCCCGGACCATCACGCGCTGCCTTCTGGGACGCTGAAGGAGCTCGCCGCCCGCGCTGCCGCGAAGGGCGCCTGGCTGATGACGACAGAGAAGGACCTCGCCCGCCTGCCGGAGGGCAGCGGCGCCTACAGCCTGCGCCTGGGCGTGACCCTGCTGGAGGGAGAGGAGCACCTCGCCGCCTTGCTCTAAAGCGCGGGCCAGGTTGCCAGACGGAGCCGAAGCGACGAGCCGCCCTTGAAGTACCGGCCAGTATTACGGCGGTCCGTTGGCGCCGTCGAACCGCGGAGCGACGAGGCGGATGGGCCGCGATTGTGGCGCCGCAGGCGCGCAGCGGGCCGCGCGCTGACTTGTCCGTGACCAGGCGCTGTGGGACAACCCGGCGGCGATGCCCCTCGTCGAGAACGTGCGGCGCCTGCCCACCCTCCTCCAGATCTCCGAGCGCTTCCCGCGCAAGCGCGTGCTGGTCATCGGCGATCTCGTCGCGGACCACTACCTGTACGGGCAGACGGACCGGGTGAGCCGCGAAGCGCCGGTGCTCATCGTCCGCTTCGAGCACCAGGAGGTGAAGTTGGGCGGAGGCGCCAACGCCGCGGCGAACGTCCGCAGCCTGGGAGCGCAGGTGACGGCAGTGGGCGTGCTGGGGCCGGACGAGATGGGCCGGGAGCTGCGCCGCCAGTTCAAGGCCGCCGGCATCCGGCTGCTCGCTGCGAGCGCGCCGGGCCTGCAAACGGAGACGAAGACCCGCATCCTGGCGGGAGGCGTGAGCACGACGCGCCAGCAGATGCTGCGGCTGGACCGCGGCAGCACGGGGCCACTCCCCGCGCGGGTGAGGCTGGAGCTGCGCCGGCTGCTGCGCGAAGCGGCCGCGGGCGCGGACGCCATCCTCGTTTCGGACTACGGGGCGGGGGCGGTGGGGGACGACACGCGAGCCGTGCTGCGCAAGCTGGCCCGCGACGGGATGACGGTCTGCGTGGACTCCCGCCACGCGCTCGAGGCCTACGCCGGAGTGACCGTCTGCAAGCCGAACGAGCCTGAGCTGGCCGCGTTGACCCGGATGCCAGTGGCCACCGACAAGGAGTTGGTGGAGGCAGGCCGTGCGGCGCTTGCCCGTCTCGCCTGCGAGGTTCTGCTGGTGACGCGGGGACGGAAGGGGATGGCGGTCTTCGACCGGTCCGGGGGCGCCGAGCTCATCCCCGTCCACGGCGCCCAGGAGGCGGTGGACGTGACCGGCGCGGGAGACACGGTCATCGCCGCCTTCGCGCTCGCGCTCGCTGCCGGCGCCCGAAGCCCGGAGGCCGCGCGGATCGCCAACGTGGCGGGCAGCCTGGTCGTGCAGAAGCAGGGCACCGCCACGGTTTCCCGTGGGGAGCTCACCCGCGAGCTCGCCGCCGCGTCGCCCGGCGCCGCGTCATGAAGCGGGGCTCGCTGGAGGAGGTGCGCGCCGCCCTGGCGAAGGCGCGGGAGGCCGGCCGGACTGTCGCGCTCGCCAATGGCGTGTTTGACCTCCTCCATGTTGGGCACCTGCGCTATCTGGAGGGCGCCCGGGCGTTGGCGGACCTGCTGGTTGTCGCGGTCAACAGCGACGTCTCCACCCGCGCGAACAAGGGTCCCACCAGGCCCCTGGTGCCGCAGGACGAGCGCGCGGAGCTCGTCGCCGGTCTGGCCTGCGTGGACTTCGTGGTGGTGTTCGACGAGCCGGACGTGCGCGCGGTCATCCGTGTCCTGCGTCCGGAGGTGCACGTGAAGGGGACAGACTACACGCCGGAGACCATCCCTGAACGCGACGAGGTCCACGCCTACGGGGGCAGGGTGGCGGTGGCGGGAGACCCCAAGGACCACAGCAGCACGGAGCTTGCGCGCAGGCTGGGAAAGGCTTGAGGTGAGCGTGGAACGAGGAGGCGCATCGTGGCCCTGAACGAACAGCTGAAGGCGGTCCTTGTCTGTCCGCGCTGCAAGGGACAGCTGACGTTTCGCGAAGAGCGGCAGGAGATTCACTGCGCGGCCTGCAAGCTCGTCTACGCCATCGAGGACGACATCCCGGCCATGCTGCCGGATGAGGCCAAGCCCCTCCAAGGCTAGCGTTCCGCCCTGGGCGTGGTGCGCGCGGCGGAAGGCCCATCCTTTGTCGCGCTGCTCAGGGTGCCGGATAGCTCCGCCGCTCATCCCTCAGCGCTGCCGTCTCACTTCGGTCTCTGCCTCCTTGCTGTGCTCATCGCGCGCTGGGCGGAACACGGGTCGCTACGTCGCTGTTGGCAGCGTGCTGACGAAGCCGCGCACGGCGAGCCCGACGGCGGCGCCGAGGTCGCCGCCCGCGTCGACCACGGGTGTGAGGTCCACCATGCGATGCGGCACCTGAGGGTGCCCCCAGCGTGCCATCTCCATCCGCAGGAACAGGCCGAGCGTAGGCGCGCCCACCGCCACGGACAGGTGCATGGGGCCGGTGTTGTTGCAGACGGTGCAGCCAGCCGCCGCCATCAGCGCCGCGAGGTCATCCAGGTCCGTGGCGGGCGCGAGGAGGGCGCCCTCGGCCAGGCGCGACACCTCCTGGGCAAGCGACTCCTCTCCAGGGCCCCACGTGATGAGCGCCCTTCGGCCGAGCGCTTCAAGCTCGCGGGCAGCCGCCACGAAGGCCGCGGGTGGAATCCGTCGGAAGCCCAGCCGCCCACCCGGGTTGACCACGGCGAAATGCCCCGCTCCGAGCTGACCCAGCAGGTCCCGCACCGCCGCGGAGGGCTTCAGCGGGCGAAAGCTCATCGGGGGGTGGGGCGTCAGGCCGGGGAGGGGAGAGGCCAGATGGATGCGCTGAAGGACTTCGCTCCGGGTGGTGTCCAGCGGCTTCACGCTTGAGGTCTGGAGCCAGGAAGAGGGTGCGCTGTCTGGCCCCAGGCGAACCGCGCGCGGACCGACCAGCCGCGTGACGAGGGCTGCGGTCACCGAAGGGGCTGTCCAATTGGTGCAGTTGACCACCGCGTCGTAGGCCTCGCGGCGCAAAGCACGGAGGGCGGGAGAGAAGGGGCCAAGCCAGAGCAGCCGCCGGTCCAGCGCAATAACCCGGTCCGCGTCAGGGTGCCCGTCGAGCACGCGGTGCACGCGCGCATGTACCAGCACGTCGACCTTGGGGGCGTAAGGGAGCCGCTTGAGGGACGTGAGCAGCGGGGTGGTGAGGAGCGCTTCGCCGACGCGGTTGTCAATCCGGACGACGAGGATGCGCAAAGGCCGCGACGTGCCAGAACGTCGCCAGGGCCGCGCGAGGAGCAGCGCCGCCAGCGCGGCGAAGGCCGTCTTTGCGGCGAGCTCGAGCAGCTTGAGCAGCCGCCTCATCGAGGTCCGCTACCGCTTTCTGGCGCGCTGTGGCCGGGTGGCGGCCCGCGCAACGTCCACGAAGTCGGCGATGCGGCTGTCCGCCTTGCGCAGCCGGCGGGAGAGCAGCCGGCAGATGTTCTGGAGGACGATGACGTAGGCGTAGTTGTCTTCGCGGTAGAGCTTGTAGAGGTCCAGGTTGGTCAACGAGAAGGTCTCCGCCTTCTTCTTGACCACAACGGTGGCGGACCGCGGCTGGAGCTCTACCAGCGCCATTTCGCCGAAGCACTCGCCGGGGCCGAGCCGGACGATGGGGATTTTCCGGCCAGTGGCGCTCGTCCGCAGCACCTCCACCTCGTCTTTGTGGAGCACGTACATCGAACGCCCGAGCTCGCCCTCGCTGAAGATGGTCGCGCCGGCGGCGAACGTCTGGTGACCGAGGACGTCGATGACGCTCTCCAGCGAGCGCCCTTCGAGGCCGCCGAAGACGGGGACAGCGCGCAGGAAGGTACGGAGGCTCTCACCACGGTTTGGGCTCATGAGGGGCGCAGAGAATCCGCTGAGACGTCCTCCTGGCGCAAGAAGGACGATGCGCGGGTTGTGCGGGTGCGGCAAAGCTCTGCCTTGACGGAGCTGCGAAAACTCCCTAGCTACACGCGCAAATGCTCAAGAGCATGACGGGGTTCGGCGTCGGGCGCGGTCGGGTGGACGACGAGGAGCTCGCGGTCGAGCTCAAGTCGCTGAACCACAAGTTCTGCGAGGTGAAGGCGCGGCTGCCGCGCGAGCTCGCCGCCCTCGAAGGCGCTGTGGTGAAGCAGGTGAAGGACCGGCTCAGCCGCGGCAGCGTGGAGGTCTTCGTGAAGCGGCACGTGGCCAATGCGTCGGCCACGGTCCCGACCGTCGACCTCCCCCTTGCTCAGGCCTACGTGAAGGCCTTCGCCGAGCTCGCCGCGGCCACCGGTGTCAATGGAGAGCTCACCCTCCGTGACCTGGCGGTTCAGCCCGGCATTCTCCGGCTCGAAGAGCGCGGGGTGGACGTTGAGCGGGCCGCCCGGGCCCTCACCGCAGCGTTGGAGCGAGCACTGGCCGCGCTGGAGGAGATGAGGCGAACGGAGGGGGTGGCCATGGAGGCGGACCTCTCCTCAAGGCTGCGGCTGGTGGAAACGCTCTCGCGGGAGGTCGCCGCGCTGGCCCCCAAGGCCGTCGAGGAGTACCGGCTCCGCCTGGTCGACCGCATCGCAGAGCTCTCCCGGGGCGTCTCCCTGGACGCCCAACGGCTCGCCCAGGAGGTGGCGTTGTTCGCCGAACGAACGGACATCGCCGAGGAGATGACTCGGCTCACCTCGCACCTGGGGCAGTTCCGCGAGCTGCTCGCGTCCCCGGAGCCGGTGGGCCGGAAGATGGACTTCCTCGTCCAGGAGATGCATCGAGAGGTGAATACGACCGGGTCCAAGAGCCAGCACACCGACATCGCCCAGCGGGTGCTGGCGATGAAGGCGGAGCTGGAGCGGATCCGTGAACAGGTGCAAAACGTCGAATGAGCGCTCCCCCTACGAACCCGGCCCTGCTGTTGGTCCTGTCCGCTCCGTCCGGAGCGGGCAAGACCACGCTCGCGCATCGCCTCATGAAGGAAATGCCGGAGGCGGTCTTTTCTGTCAGCTACACCACGCGGCCTCCGCGTGGCGCGGAGCGCGACGGGGTGGACTACCGCTTCGTCGATACGAAGACCTTCCAGGAGAAGATTGAACGCGGCGACTTCCTCGAATGGGCGGAGGTCCACGGCCACTTCTACGGGAGCCCGTCCTCGGTGATTGATGAGGCTGCCGCCAAGACCGGCTTGGCCGTCTTCGACATCGACGTGCAGGGCGGGACGGCGATCAAGCGCAAGCACCCCGAGGCGATCCTCGTCTTCATCCTCCCGCCCTCGCGCGAGGAGCTTGAACGGCGGCTGCGGGACAGGAAGACGGATTCGGAGGAGACCATCCTTCGTCGGCTCCTGGGCGCTCGCTCGGAGATGGAGCGGGGCAGCGCGAGCTACGACTACATCATCGTGAATGACGAGTTCGAGCGGGCGTTTGCCGAGCTCAAGTCGGTCCTCATCGCTGAGCGTTGCCGGAGGGGACGGGTGGATCTGTCCAAGCTACGGCTCTAGGCGGTCAGGAGTTCGGCCGCCCCACCGTCAATCGTTCGATTGGGCAGGCTTGATGGAAAGGAGTTGACTGGGGACGTCAGGAGCCGTAGATCGCCCCCCGCTGAACGGAGCCAGTTCGGACCGGGCAGCAGACATCGGCAGTCGGCGAAATAAATGAGTCTTCCAACGGGGTTGACTTAGTCGAAGCGGTGCCGTAAAAGCCGCCCCCCGCTGACAAGAGCCGCAAGGCAAAAGTCAGAAAGCCCGAAGAAAAAAGTCGAAGTCGGGTGTTGACAGGGAAGACTGAAAAGGGGTAGAAGCCGCGCCCCCGCCCAAAAGAATCAAGCAGCTGGGTGGAAGAAAAAACGGTGGGAAGTCAACACCGGAAGCTTGACGAAACACTGCAGAATCGGATAGAAAGTCGGGCCCCCGCAAGCAGAAAACGCAGGGGCGGATCGGTAGATGTAGCAACAGTTCGTTCTTTGAAAACCAAATAGCAAGCTCAAGAAAGATTGCGGTGACCCGCAGTCAATTCATGAAGGTGTCTGATTACGCGTGAGCGTGACAGATAACCTCGAACAGCGAGTCGGGATGTCCGTAGCAGGGCCCTGACTATGCCAGTTCAAAACACTTCAAATTAAAATTGGAGAGTTTGATCCTGGCTCAGAACGAACGCTGGCGGCGTGCCTAACACATGCAAGTCGAGCGCGAATAGGAGCAATCCTTAGTAGAGCGGCGCACGGGTGCGTAACACGTGGGTAATCTGCCTGGAAGATCGGAATAACCTTGGGAAACCTTGGCTAATACCGGATAAGACCACGGGGACTTCGGCCCCTGAGGGAAAAGGTGGCCTCTGTATACAAGCTATCACTTCCAGATGAGCCCGCGGCCCATCAGCTAGTTGGCGGGGTAATGGCCCACCAAGGCAACGACGGGTAGCTGGTCTGAGAGGACGATCAGCCACACTGGAACTGAGACACGGTCCAGACTCCTACGGGAGGCAGCAGTGGGGAATTTTGCACAATGGGCGAAAGCCTGATGCAGCAACGCCGCGTGTGTGATGAAGGTCTTCGGATCGTAAAGCACTTTCGACCGGGACGAACACCCTTTGGCTAACATCCAAGGGCCTGACGGTACCGGGAGAAGAAGCACCGGCTAACTCTGTGCCAGCAGCCGCGGTAATACAGAGGGTGCAAGCGTTGTTCGGAATTATTGGGCGTAAAGCGCGTGTAGGCGGCTTTGCAAGTCGGGTGTGAAAGCCCTCAGCTTAACTGAGGAAGTGCGCCCGAAACTGCTTGGCTTGAGTACCGGAGAGGATGGCGGAATTCCCCAAGTAGAGGTGAAATTCGTAGATATGGGGAGGAACACCGGTGGCGAAGGCGGCCATCTGGACGGATACTGACGCTGAGACGCGAAAGCGTGGGTAGCAAACAGGATTAGATACCCTGGTAGTCCACGCCGTAAACGATGAGAACTAGGTGTCGTGGGTGTTGACCCCCGCGGTGCCGTAGCTAACGCATTAAGTTCTCCGCCTGGGAAGTACGGCCGCAAGGCTAAAACTCAAAGGAATTGACGGGGGCCCGCACAAGCGGTGGAGCATGTGGTTTAATTCGACGCAACGCGCAGAACCTTACCTGGTCTTGACATCCTCGGAACCTGCCAGAGATGGCGGGGTGCCCGCAAGGGAACCGAGAGACAGGTGCTGCATGGCTGTCGTCAGCTCGTGTCGTGAGATGTTGGGTTAAGTCCCGCAACGAGCGCAACCCTCGCCTTTAGTTGCCGCCCTAAAAAGCGGATCTCTAGAGGGACTGCCGGTGTTAAACCGGAGGAAGGTGGGGATGACGTCAAGTCCTCATGGCCTTTATGACCAGGGCTACACACGTGCTACAATGGCCGGTACAAAGCGACGCCAACTCGCGAGAGGGAGCCAATCGCATAAAACCGGTCTCAGTTCGGATTGGAGTCTGCAACTCGACTCCATGAAGTCGGAATCGCTAGTAATCGCAGATCAGCACGCTGCGGTGAATACGTTCCCGGGCCTTGTACACACCGCCCGTCACACCATGGGAGTCAATTGCTCCAGAAGTCGATGTGCCAACCGCAAGGAGGCAGTCGCCCAAGGAGTGATTGGTAACTGGGGTGAAGTCGTAACAAGGTAGCCGTAGGGGAACCTGCGGCTGGATCACCTCCTTTCTAAGGAGACCCGAGGTGGGGTCGTCTCTTCGGAGATGGCAACGTCACCTCAGAGAGCTTCGGCTCTTGGTCGACTAGGTCAATGGTTCCGCAATTCGTATTGAGCTTGCTGTTTGGTTTTGAAGGAGCGAACGGCACCGGAAGCAGAGGATTCCTCTGCGACGGTGTTCGTATGACTCTGCTCTTTGAAATCTTTGGATGCTGTTTCGGGTGAAGTTTCCACGCCAGGCTCGTTTCGGGCCTATAGCTCAGCTGGCTAGAGCGCACGCCTGATAAGCGTGAGGTCGGTGGTTCAAGTCCACCTAGGCCCACTGTTTCGCTCTTGGCTGTTTGTAATGCTGAGAGCCTGCAGGCGGGACTTTGACAGACGTCGCCGACCGTTCTTATCCTCCCGGCTGTCTGTTTTGGCGGGGTGCCTTTCTTAAGGGGCTGTAGCTCAGCTGGGAGAGCGCCAGCTTTGCAAGCTGGATGTCGTCGGTTCGATCCCGATCAGCTCCACAAGTTTTTTGCATCATGTGGCCAAGTTATTTGGCTACCCGAAGCAAAGCGTTCTTTGACAACTGCATACGAAAGTAGAATCAATTTCTGCTGAGAGAGTTCAAGCTCGTGTCTCCCGCCGTGAGGCGAAAGACTACGAGCTCTGAAAGACTCTTTCGGGTCTTTGCGGCGAAGAGCCGAAGGACCTGGACCTTGATCTCGAGTTTCGAAAAGCCTGCTGGAATGCATCATCAATCGTGAGATTGAAGATGTGATGAAGGGGGCCCGAAAGAGATTGAGGTAAGTAAGCTACTAAGGGCGTGTGGTGGATGCCTAGGCGTTGAGAGGCGATGAAGGACGTGGGTGGCTGCGAAAAGCTCCGGGGAGTTGCCAACCGAACGTTGATCCGGAGATGTCCGAATGGGGAAACCCACCGCGGCGAATAGCTGCGGTACCCCTGCCTGAATTCATAGGGCAGGAGGAGCGAACGAGGGGAAGTGAAACATCTCAGTACCCTCAGGAAAAGAGAACAATGAGTGATTCCCGTAGTAGTGGCGAGCGAAACGGGACGAGCCTAAACCGATATCACGCAAGTGCTATCGGGGTTGCGGGTCCGCGGTAGGACCATGGATTGTTAGCGGAAGCCGTTGGGAAGCGGCACCAAAGAGAGTGATAGTCTCGTACGCGAAAACGATCTGTGGCCGAGCGGGGTACCCAAGTAAGACGGGACACGTGCAATCCTGTCTGAATCTGCCAGGACCATCTGGTAAGGCTAAATACTACTCGACGACCGATAGTGAACTAGTACCGCGAGGGAAAGGTGAAAAGAACCCCTGTTAGGGGAGTCAAAAGAACCTGAAACCACATGTCTACAAGCAGTTCGAGCACTACGGGGCAACCCAGTGCGAGAGCGTACCTTTTGCATCATGATTCGGCGACTTAATATACGTAGCGAGGCTAAGCCGTTAGGTGGAGCCGGAGCGAAAGCGAGTCCGAAACGGGCGATTAGTTGCGTGTATTATAACCCGAAGCGGGGTGATCTACACTTGGCCAGGATGAAGCGTGGGTAAAACCACGTGGAGGTCCGAACTCATGGAGGTTGAAAACTTCTGGGATGAGCTGAGTGTAGGGGTGAAAGGCCAATCAAACTCCGTGATAGCTGGTTCTCACCGAAAGATATTTAGGTATCGTCTCGAGTAATTCAGTGGCGGAGGTAGAGCACTGGAACGGCTAGGGGTCTCACCAGATTACCAAACCGTACCAAACTCCGAATGCCGCTAACTGTTATCTCGGGAAGCAGTCAGTGGGTGATAACGTCCATTGGCAAGAGGGGAATAACCCAGACCGACAGCTAAGGCCCCCAAATCTAGACTAAGTGAACACTAGAAAGGATGTGGCAGGTCATTGACAACCAGGAGGTTGGCTTAGAAGCAGCCATCCTTTAAAGAAAGCGTAATAGCTCACTGGTCAAGACAGGCCGCGCCGAAAATGTAACGGGGCTCAAGTCTAGTGCCGAAGCTTCGGGTCATGCATGTTTTGACATGCATGGCGGTAGGTGAGCGTCCCAACTGCAGCGAAGCTAGACCGTAAGGGCTGGTGGAGCGGTTGGAAGTGCTGATGCCGAAATGAGTAGCGATAAAGGGGGTGAGAAACCCCCTCGCCGTAAACCCAAGGTTTCCTGGGGCAGGTTAATCCTCCCAGGGTTAGCCGGATCCTAAGCTGAGGCCGAAAGGCGTAAGTGATGGGGAGCAGGTTAATATTCCTGCGCCATCTTGTAGACGTTGAACCAAGAGAGGACGGAGAAGGGTAGGCGAGCCGGGTGTTGGATGTCCCGGTCCAAAGCCGTAGGAGTGTCCCGTACGATAAAAAGGCGGGGCTTTAACTCCGAGAGCTGATGGCGAGCGCGTTAGCGCGAAGTCGTTGATCCCACGCTTCCAAGAAAAGTCTCGTGGGGAGTCTGCAGGGTGTCCGTACCGCAAACCGACACAGGTGGGTGAGGAGAAAATCCTAAGGCGATTGAGAGAACTCTCTCCAAGGAACTCGGCAAATTGCCACCGTAACTTCGGAAGAAGGTGGGCCCTCGGTAGGTGTAGTCGTACAGACGAAGCCGAAGAGGGTTGCAGAGAAATGGCGGTAGCGACTGTTTACCAAAAACACAGGACTCTGCGAAGACGACAAGTCGACGTATAGGGTCTGACTCCTGCCCGGTGCTGGAAGGTTAAGGGGATTCGTCAGCCGCAAGGCGAAGCGATGATCCGAAGCCCCAGTAAACGGCGGCCGTAACTATAACGGTCCTAAGGTAGCGAAATTCCTTGTCGGGTAAGTTCCGACCTGCACGAATGGAGTAACGACTTCCGCGCTGTCTCGGAGAGGGACTCAGCGAAATTGAAATAGCTGTGCCGATGCAGTTTACCCGCAGCAAGACGGAAAGACCCCGTGAACCTTTACTACAACTTGACAGTGACACTAGGGATTGACTGTGTAGGATAGGTGGGAGCCTTTGAAACCGGGCCGCTAGGTTCGGTGGAGGCAACGGTGAAATACCACCCTGTTGATTTCTGGTGTCTAACCATGTCCCGTGATCCGGGATTGGGACACTGTCTGGTGGGTAGTTTGACTGGGGCGGTCGCCTCCCAAAGCGTAACGGAGGCGCGCGATGGTTCCCTCAGCCTGATTGGAAACCAGGCGGCGAGTGCAATGGCATAAGGGAGCTTAACTGCGAGACAGACATGTCGAGCAGGTGCGAAAGCAGGTCATAGTGATCCGGTGGTTCTGAATGGAAGGGCCATCGCTCAACGGATAAAAGGTACTCCGGGGATAACAGGCTTATCTCCTCCAAGAGTTCACATCGACGAGGAGGTTTGGCACCTCGATGTCGGCTCATCGCATCCTGGGGCTGGAGCAGGTCCCAAGGGTTTGGCTGTTCGCCAATTAAAGCGGTACGCGAGCTGGGTTCAAAACGTCGTGAGACAGTTTGGTCCCTATCTGCTGTGGGCGTAGGATACTTGAGAGGATCTGTCCTTAGTACGAGAGGACCGGGATGGAGACACCTCTGGTGTACCAGTTGTCACGCCAGTGGCATCGCTGGGTAGCCATGTGTCGATTGGATAACCGCTGAAAGCATCTAAGCGGGAAACCGACCTCAAGAATAGGTATCCCGGGGGCAACCCCCTGAAGACCCGTCGAAGACTACGACGTTGATAGGCCGGGTGTGTAAGCGTGGTAACACGTTGAGCTAACCGGTACTAATTGGTCGTGCGGCTGCTTTCCTTTATCTCTTAAAGGCCCCTGTAGGGGCGTAAGGGATTCGAGGTCAAGGTCGAGGTCCGTCGCGCTGAATACACGCGCTGACGACCCGGAAGAGTCACAGCTCTCCGCAGAATGATTCTACTTTCGTTTGCAGGTTATCTGGATTGATACATCCCAGATAACAAAAAGTTTCCGGTGGCTATATCGGAGGGGTCACACCCGTTCCCATCTCGAACACGGAAGTTAAGCCCTCCAGAGCCGATGGTACTCCGCGGGAAACCGCGTGGGAGAGTAGGTCGCTGCCGGATTTTTGAAGCCCCCAATTCCAATCGGAATTGGGGGCTTCGCCTTTTTGAGACATGTGCTTGTTTTCGACGATTTCACACTCATTGGGTCCGGCATCCCACGGTGTTGGCGTTTGACGGGGGAAGTGTGGGACGACTAGAGTGCAGCGCAGTTGCAGGCCTGAAGTACCCCTGATCTCGGGAGTTTTTCAGGGCTTTCGGCCGAGCGGCGCGCGATGAAGAAAGCCACAATCTTCGGAAAATACCTCCTCCTCGAACGGATCAACGTCGGCGGTATGGCGGAGGTCTTCATCGCCAAGGCCTTCGGGGTGGAAGGCTTTGAGCGTATCCTTGCCATCAAGAAGATCCTCCCAACGATGGCGGAGGATGAAGAGTTCATCACGATGTTCATCGATGAAGCGCGGATCAGCGTTCAGCTGAATCACGCGAACGTCGTGCACATCCACGAGCTCGGCAAGCACGCTCAGAGCTTCTACATCGCCATGGAGTACGTGGCGAGCCGCGACTTGCGGACCATTTTGGAGCACTACCGCAAGCGCAAGGAGATCATGCCCACCGCGCAGGCGGTGTTCATCGCCTCGAAGATGGCGGAGGGGCTGGACTACGCGCACCGGAAGAAGGACGCGCGGGGCCAGGAGCTCGGGATCATCCACCGCGACGTTTCACCTCAAAACATCCTCTGTTCGTACGAGGGCGAGGTGAAGATCATCGACTTCGGGATCGCCAAGGCGGCGAACCGGTCCCAGAAGACGCAGGCGGGGATCCTCAAGGGCAAGTTTGGCTACATGAGCCCTGAGCAGGTCCGCGGGCTGCCCATTGACCGCCGCAGCGACGTCTTCGCGCTGGGGGTGCTGCTGTACGAGATGCTGACGGGGGAGAAGCTCTTCCTCGGCGAGTCTGACTTCTCCACGCTGGAGAAGGTCCGGAATGCAGAGGTTCCGCTTCCGTCGCAATTCAACCCGAACGTCCCTCCCGAGCTGGAGAAGGTCGTCCTTAAGGCGCTGGCCCGTGAGCAGGAGGACCGGTACCAGTGGGCGTCGGATCTCCAAGAAGATCTGCTCCGCTTCCTCCTCGCCGGTGAGCAGATCTATTCCGCTAAACACCTTTCCTCATTCATGAAGGAGACGTTCGCGGAGGAGCTGCGGCGCGAGGAAGAGAAGATGCATCGCTACGCCGCCATCGAGCGTCCCGAGCAACTGGAGGCCAGCGGTTTGCTGGCCGACCAGGACGGTCCCGATGGGCGCGTGAATGGCGATCCAGAGAGCGGCAGCGCCAGCCCCGAAGGAGATGCCTCGGACAAGACGCAGATTGTGAGCGAAGGGCACGCCTCTCAGCCGCTGGCGGCAGAGGGGAAGACGGTCGTCAGCGGCGCCCCGCTGATGGCGGACTCGGGCTCCACGCCCGTTGAAGGCACTGAAGACACGCAGTCGTCTCCGAAAGAGCGCAACGGTCACCGCGGCAAGGTGGTCATTGGCGAGGCCAACGGGTACGTGGGGGAGACCGTCGTGGGCCCCCAGCCTGTCCGGAAGACACCAGGAAAGCCGGCATCCAACACCCTGATGCTGCGGCAGAGCGCGGAAGACTCGACGCCGGTCAGGGCCCCGCGAGGTCCGTCCAGGCCGGCGTCCGTTATCACCCCCGCGCCCAAGCGACGCGCTCGGACAGATGACTCCCTCTTTCGAAATGTCCAGGTGGGGCCGCTCGCCGGCCTTTCCCAGCGCGCCCGACAGTGGGTGCTGCTCGGCGTGGGGGCCACCCTCACGCTCTGTCTGGTGGCGCTCATCTGGGTGCTGGTCCTGCGCAGCAAGCCGCAGAGCGCCATCCTGGTCACGGTCACTCCCCCTGGTGCGCAGGTGACGGTGGGAGGGGTGGCCGTCACTCCCGGCAAGGTGGTGGACCTCAATCCCGGAATCTACGAGGTGGTGGCAACCGCATCCGGCTACATCGCTCGCAAGCAGCGGGTCGCCGTCCCGGATTCGCCGGACCCTGTTCAGGTGACCGTCGAGCTCTCGCCCGAGAAGAAGGAGGACCCCGCTCGCAAGGTCGACGCAAAGCCCGTCGAGCCGCCGAAGCCGACAGCTGATGGCGCGAAGGAAGCGGCCGCCCAGGCGGAGGCGCAGAAAGCGGAAGCTGCGAGGGCGGAAGCCGCGAAGGCAGAGGTTGCCCAGGCGGAGGCCCAGAAGGCCGAGACGCAGCGGGCCGAGGCGGAGAAAGCCGAGGCTGCGAAGGCGAAAGCGGAAGCCGCCCGGGCCGCCGACGCGACTGCGAAGGCGGAGGCTGCTGCGAAGGCCAAAGCGCTGAAGGAGAAGGCAGCCGCGGTGGTCTTCGTCACCGAGCACGATGGTGTGGAGATCTCCCTGGACGGCAAGCGAGTTGGCACGTCGCCTGGGGTGCGTCTCAGTGACCTCAAGCCGGGGCGTCAGTACGCGTACTCGGCCAAGCTCTCCGGCTTCCGGCTCCATACGGGGCGCTTCGAGGCGCCGGTCAGCGGCGAGCTGAAGCTCCCCGTTCACCTGGAGCGTGAAGCGGCACCGGAGACGTCCAAGGTGACCGCCGTCGCAACCAAGGAGGTTAAGCGGGAGCCTGACCCGACTCCGGACCCTTCCGAGGAGGAGAAGAAGGGTGGGGCGGCGAGGGGGGCGATGGGGATGATCGCCTGCGCGAGCGAGCCGATGGGCGCGGAGGTCTGGGTGGATGGAAAGCGCACAGGCCGGACGACACCGGTCTCGAAGGCCCAGCCGCTCCAGGTTCCGGTGGGCAAACGGAAGATCTTCTTCAAGTTCAACGGGAAGCAGAGCGCGACGCAGACGGTCGACGTCACGGAGACAGAGACCCCGGTGGTGCGCGGCAAGTTCGACTAGTCGGCAGAGCGGGCAACAGCGGCGAGGCCCCCGGGTTGTTCTGCGCAGGTGTTCCGTCGAACCGGTTATTCTCTCAGGGTCATGCCCACTGACCCTCGTGCCGGAACGCAGGTCCAGGATGAGCAGCCCTTCCGCTATCCGCTGGATCGGCCGTTCGTCGAGCCGGACTGGAGGCGACTGCCCGGCTATCGCGAGGTAAGCGTCTCCGATTGGGAGAGCGCACTCTGGCAGCGCCGGCACACGGTGAAGAACCTCCGCGAGCTGGCCGAGGTCTTCGGGGAGCTCTTGCCGCCGGCGTTGCTGGCGTCGATGGAGCGGGACCAGCGGGAGCGCGCGACGATGTCGTTGCTCATCACGCCGCAGATGCTGAACACGATGAACGAGAAGGATCTCTGGGGAGATCCGCTCCGGCGCTACATGTTGCCCGCATTCGAGGACCGCAACGCCACCTGGCCCAGCCACCCGCACGCCTCCCGAGACAGCCTGCACGAGGCGGACATGTGGAAGGTCGAGGGGCTGACCCACCGCTATCCGACCAAGGTGCTCGCGGAGCTGCTGTCGACCTGCCCTCAGTACTGCGGGCACTGCACGCGGATGGACCTGGTAGGCAACGACGTCGAGCAGGTCAAGAAGCTGCGCTTCTCGATGGAGCAGAAGGAGCGGCACACGCAAATTCTGGAATACCTGCGGCGGACGCCTGCGGTGAGGGACGTGGTGGTCTCCGGCGGCGACATCGCCAACGTGCCCATCGCGCAGCTGGAGGCCTTTGTCGGTGCGCTGCTCGACATTCCAAACATCCGCGACATCCGTCTGGCCAGCAAAGGCCTGATGGGAATCCCCCAACACTTCCTCCAGGATTCGGTGCTGCAAGCGCTGGAGCGGCTGGCCAAGAAGGCCTTCGAGCGCAACGTCGACCTCGCCCTTCACACGCACATCAACCATGCGAACCAGGCGACGCCGCTGGTGGCGAAGGCGGCGAAGAAGCTCTTGGAGATGGGGTTCCGCGATGTGCGGAACCAGGGAGTGCTGCTCCGGGGCGTCAACGACAGCGCGAAGGCCCTCCTGGAGCTCTGCTTCACACTGCAGGACCACCTGAAGATCCTCCCGTACTACTTCTACATGTGCGACATGATCCCCAACTCGGAGCACTGGCGGGTGGCGGTGTTCGAGGCGCAGAAGCTCCAGCACGACATCATGGGGTACCTGCCCGGCTTCGCGACGCCGCGGATTGTCTGTGACGTCCCCTTCGTGGGGAAGCGGTGGGTGCACCAAGTGGCCCGCTACGACCGGGAGAAGGGCATCTCCTACTGGACGAAGAACTACAGGACGGGGATTGAGCACGATGACCAGGCGCTCACCCGTCAGTATGAATACTTCGATCCCATCTACACGCTCCCCGAGTCCGGGCAGCGTTGGTGGCGGGACGCGGCCACCAAGCCCGACGCCAGCCGGCCGGCCTGAAGGGCGGGCCGCATTGCCGCGCTCGGCCTGGCGGCAGTAGGGTGCCCCGCCCGATGTCCCCCTCCTCCTCTGCGCGCCCCGTTTTGCCCGTCCCCGCTGCCCGCTGGCAGCCGCCGCCCGCGCCCTGGCGCTCCTTCTTTCCCGACGTCTCCGAGGCGCAGTTTGGCGACTGGCGCTGGCAGCTGCGGCAGTCGGTGCGCACGCTGGAGGCGCTTCAGCGCCTGGTGCCGCTCACCGCCGAGGAGCGCGCGGGGGTGGAACGGACGGCGTCCGTCTTCCGGCTCGGGATGAGCCCTTATTACCTCTCCCTCATCGATCGCGAGCACCCCTTCTGTCCCGTGCGGATGCAGGCCATCCCGGTAGAGGCGGAGGCGCGGGTGAGGGAAGGGGAGCTGCTGGACCCCTTGGGGGAGGACAAGTCCCGTCCCGTCCCGTCCATCGTCCACAAGTACCCGGACCGGGTGCTGCTGCTGGTGCTGGACACCTGCTCCGTCTACTGCCGCCACTGCACGCGCCGGCGCATCACCCACGGGGACGAGGCGCAGCTCGACAAGGCCGCGCTCCGGGCTGGGGTGGACTACATCCGGGCGCACCCCGAGGTGCGGGACGTCCTCATCTCTGGTGGAGACCCGCTGCTGCTGTCCGACGCCCGGTTGGAGGAGCTGCTCGCGGCGCTGGCGGAGATACCCCACGTGGAGATGGTCCGGATTGGCACCCGGATTCCGGTATGCCTCCCCATGCGCGTGACGCCGGCGCTCTGCGAGGTACTGCGACGGTACGCCCCGGTCTACGTCATCACCCACTTCAATCATCCGAAAGAGGTGACGCTGGAGGCGAAGGAGGCGTGCGAGCGGCTGGTGGACCACGGGGTGCCCGTGGAGAATCAGGCCGTCTTGATGCGCCGGCTGAATTCGACGGCCCGCATCATCCAGGAGCTCTCCCACCTGTGCCTGAGGATGCGCGTCCGGCCGTACTACCTGCACCAGATGGACGTGGCGCAGGGGCTGGAACACCTGCGAACGCCCATCGCGAAGGGGGTGGAGATTCTCGCAGCGATGCGGGGCCGCACCAGCGGGCTCGCCATTCCACACTTCGCGGTGGACCTGCCCGGCGGCGGCGGGAAGGTGACCCTCCAGCCGGACTACGTGGAGTCGCGCGAGGCCGGCCGCACCCTGCTGCGCAACTACCGGGGCGTCCCATACGCCTATCCGGAGCCAGAGGAGACGGATTGCAGCTGCCCATACGACGAGGTGTGGACGGCTCAGCGCTGACGGTCACCCTTCGACGGGGATCCCCGTTTCGACGAGGGGGGGCGCGTCGGCGCTCTCTTCGAGGATGACGGGGTTGCCTTCGTTGACGCCGCGTTGAACCTGCACCGGGGGCGGGGACTTGGGGGCCTTCGCTGCCTCGGCGGCGCGGGCCTGTTCCTGCTCTGTGGCGACCTGCGAGCGGGCGGCCCGCTCTGCTTCGTCACGCGACATGCGGGCGCTGGCCCGGGCGAAGTCCTTGCGGTCCACGCCGTGCTTCTGCAGCACTGCGTCCAGCGCCGCCGCCTGGTCGCGGATCATCGCTTCGCGCTCCTCGCGGCTCAGCTCCGAGGGCTTCCGGTTGCCGTACGCCTTGGCGACTTCATCGAGCGCCCGCTTCTCCTCGGCTCGCAGCTGGCCAATGCGGTCAGCCGTCAGCTCCTCCGCTTGAGCGGGGAGCGTGGGGAGCAGCAGAAGAGAGGAGAGGGACAACCACCTGAGCGCGCGCATGGGCGGCAGCACTCTAAGCACGCGTGCCCTCACGCCGCAAAATCACCCGCAGGGGGCGCAGCCGTCGGTGGCGCGGGCCTGTTCCTCCTGGCCGCTCACGCACTTCTGCTGCATGTCGGTACGGTCCGGGTTCCGGGCGGAGAGGTCGCACAGGCGCTTCGCCAGGTCCGTGACTTCGCCCTTCATTGAACACCAGTCCTTGCACTGGGGCTCCTGGGCCTGGACGCGGGCCCGAAGCTCTTCCAGCTGCGCGGTGAGCTGGTCGAGGGACGCGTCGTCGGACCCCGCGACGTTGGTGTCGACGCGCTTGGGGCAGGCGAGGCAGAGCACAGACAGGGCGAGGAGCGCGAGCGAGGTCTTCATCAGGGCGATGGCTTATTGAGAAATCGCCTCAGCGTCCAGTCTTCGGTGGCTCTGGCGGCCGGGGTTCGTAGCGGGGGGGCCGCTTGCTGAGGAGCTCCCGGGCCTGGAGCAGGGCGGTGAGCGCCAGGACAGCAATGACCAGGAGCCGGCGCAGCCAGACCTCATCCCACCTGCGCGGCGTCTGCTGGGCGCGCCGCAGCGCTTCCTCGTCCAGCGCCCGCAGCGCCGGGGCCTGCTGCTGGAGCTCCCGGAGCGCGTCACGCAGTGAAAGGAGGGCGGGATCTGCGGGCACCGCGTGGCCGTCGAGCGCTTCACGCAGCGCCCTGGCTCGCGACGTCTCCTCCGCCGTGCGCCACGGGCTGCGGCGGCCGCCAGGCCGCTGGGCCACGTGCTCCAGGGCGGACTGATACGCCTCCGCCGCGCGCAGCAACATGATGTCAAAAGCGGGTTCAGAGATGCCGAAGAGGTCCGCGCACTGCCCGACTGACCTGCCCTCCACAGCGAAGAAAGTGAGCGGCTGCGCCTGGCGTGCCGGGAGGGCCTTCAGAATCTGTCGCAGCGCCTGGGCGCGCGTTTCGGGCACCGCTTCGTTCTAGCCCGCCTCTGTCGCTGCAGCGGAATTCTTGAGCATCTGTGGCGGCCTCCTACACTGCGCGCATGCGCCGCTGGTGGCTCCTCGTCCCCTTCTTGCTGCCGTCCGCCGCCTTCGCGGTGGAGACGATGCGCATCTCCATGGCGGAGGCGCCGGTGCCCACCGTTGTGCTGACCGGCCTCGAGCTGGCCTTCGGCGAGGATGCGGAGGATGCGGCGTTCGTGCCCGCCAAGGGGCGAACGGTGGAGGTGGCGCGCGCGGGAGACCGGCTGCTGCTCGACGGCGTCCCCTGGGTTGGAAGCGGCGACTCCGTCCGGTTCCGGGCGAGCGGAGGCACAGCGTCCCTCCGCGCGGGCGGCTTCGAGGTGCGAGGGGACGTGGTGGTGCGCGTGCAGGGCAACGGCCTGCAGCTCATCAATGTGCTCCCGCTGGAGGAATACCTGGCCGCGGTGTTGGGATCCGAGATGCCGCGCACCTTCCCGATGGAAGCGCTCAAGGCTCAGGCCGTGGCCGCGCGGACGTATGCGCTGGCCAAAAAGGTGGAGTCCTACGGGCTGCCGTTCCACCTCGGCAGCAGCGTGCTCCACCAGGTCTACCGCGGCGTGGCCCAGGAGGATGAGCGGACCCGCGCCGCAGTGGAGGCCACGCGCGGCGAGGTCCTCACCTTTGAGCTCGCGCCCATCGAGGCGTACTTCCACGCCTCCTGCGGCGGGCGCACCGAGTCCGGCGCGGACGCGCTCAGCCGGGACCTCCCGTACCTTCAGCCCGTCGACTGTCCGTGCGGGACGCTGCCGGCCAGCAGCTGGAGCCTGACGCTCGCCCCTGGCGAGCTGCGCAGCGTGGTGGGGCCGAGCGAGGCGGAGGCGCTCTCCGTGCTTGGGCGCTCTCCCACTGGCCGGGCCCGGCGCGTCCGGCTCACGGCGTCGAGAACGCTGGACGCAGCCGCCTTCCGTGCGCGCCTGGGCTACTCGCGCGTGAAGAGCCTTGCCTTCGAGGTGGACCACGCGCGGGGCGGCGTCCGCCTGGTGGGCCGGGGCTTCGGCCACGGCGCCGGGCTGTGCCAGTGGGGCGCGAAGGCGCTCGCGGACCAGGGCTGGGACTACCGGCGGATTCTGCTCCACTACTACCCGGGCGTGGAGCTGCAGCCCCTCTACTGAGCCGTCACGGCGCGCCGCGGCGGCCCTCGGCCTTGCCGTACTTGCGCCAGTGCATCAGCGCCGCTTCGTAGTTGTGCCGGCCGTAGGCGGCGGCCAGGTCCGGGTACCGGGAAAGGTAGTAGTCGGCATAGAAGCTGGGGGAGCCGCGCCGACCTTCGGAGAGCCCCGCGATGAGCCAGTGGAAGAGCGCTCCGGCGTAGTTCTTCGCCCCGTAGAAGGCCGCGACGTCCGGCTGGGTGGCCAGGTAGTACGAGGGGCTGAAGAGGTCCGAGCCCACCCGCCCTTCGCGGATGCCATTCACCTGCCAGTGGTTCAGCGCGGCGGCGTAGTTCTGCGCGCCGAAGGCCGCGGCGACGTCCGGGTTCTGCGCCAGGTAGTACGCCGCGTTGAAGGTGGACGAGGCTTCGCGCCCCTCGCGGATGCCGTTCTGCTGCCAGTGGCGCAGCGCCGCGACGTAGCCGGTGGCGCCGAACGCCGCCGAGAGGTCTCCGTAGCGGGCCAGGTAGTAGCGGGACTGGACCGCGGAGCTGCCCAGCCGGCCTTGGTCCCGGCCCCAGGCGACCCAGTGGTGCTCCGCCGCGGCGGCGTTGGTGGCGCCGAACCAGGCGCGAACGTCCGTGTACGCGGCGAGGTAGAAGGCCGGGTCGAAGACGCGCGCGTCCGCGCTCACCGGCGCGCCGCTGTTGCCAATCGCGGTGGCGATGTCCGGCACAGCGTCCACGCGGGCGAAGCTGTAGCCGCGTGCCTTGAGGGCGGGGACGAGGAGCTTCACCATGTCCACCGTCTGCCCGTGCACGTCGTGCATGAGGACGATGCCGCGCCGGCGCGCCTCAATCTCCGCGAGGTAGCGGTTGGCGCAGTCGGGGATGGAGAGGCCGTTGCCCCAGCAGGCCCAGTCGGCGGCGTAGGTGTCGCTCAGCGCACCGCCCGCGTCCCAGAAGATGCCGCCAACGTAGCGGGCCATCGACGTGGCGTTGAGCCCGTCCGCCACCGCGTCGTTCCAGGCGCCGTAAGGGGCTCGCAGCAGGAAGGTGGCCTCGGGCACGTGCGGCTGGAGGAGGGCGTCCGTCTGCGCCACCTCCTGGAAGACCTCCGCGGCCGTGAGGGTGGTGAGGTTGCGGTGCGTCTGGGTGTGGTTGGCCAGCAAATGGCCCTGGGAGGTGAGGCGGGCCAGCAGCGCTTCGCGGCCGGGGACGTTCACGCCGTTGATGAAGAACGCGGCGGAGATGCCCTGCGCCTGGAGGTAGTCCGCCAGCTCCTGGGTGCGCCCGGCCGGCCCGTCATCGAAGGTCAACGCCAGCGTCTTGTCCGGCAGGCTCAGCCCTTTCAGCTGCGCGCGCGTCACCTCCTGGGATTGGGCTCCCAGCGGGTCCTCGAGCAGCGGCGCCTGCTCCGGACCGCAAGCGGCGAGCAGACCTGTGACCAGCGCTGCTTGAAGCGCACGGCGACCGAACATCCACATGGTTGGACTCCCCTTTTTGTTTCCCGGCCGGGGTCTCTACCACGCGCTGCCCTCGCGGCCTGCTGTCCGTCCGGCGCTCGCGGTGTTCACCGCTTCACGGGGGACCTGGTTTCCCTGCCGGGGCCAAAGCGGGTAGAAGGCGCCGGCTTTCATGCGTGTCTCCGAGTTCGACTTCGAGCTGCCGCCGGCGCAGGTGGCCCAGGCGCCTTCCGCGCGCCGGGGCGCCTCCCGCCTCATGGTGCTGCGCCGGGAGGGCGGCGCCATCGAGCACCGCACCTTTGACGCGCTGCCGTCCCTGCTGCGCGAGGGAGACCTCCTGGTGGTGAACGACGCGCGCGTGGTCCCCGCGCGGCTGCAGGGCCAGAAGGAGCAGACCGGCGGGAAGGTGGAGTTGCTCGTGGTGCGCCCGGTGGCGCAGGTGGAGACGGCGGCCGCGTTCGAAGCGGACGCTTCGTCGATGGACTGGCTGTGCCTGGGGCAGGCCAGCAAAGGGCTGAAAGAGGGGGCGCGGGTGGCGCTGGGCCCGGGGGTGAACGCCACGGTGAAGGCGGCGCACGGGGGCGGCGAATACACCGTCCGCTTCACCTGCGCGCAGCCGGGGAGCTTTGGCCGGCTGCTGGAAGAGGCGGGCCGCCTGCCGCTGCCGCCGTACATCACCCGGCCGCCGACCGCGGAGGACGAGGAGCGCTACCAGACGGTCTACGCGCGGGCGCCGGGCTCTGTCGCCGCGCCGACCGCGGGGCTGCACTTCACGCCGGAGGTGCTGCAGGCGCTGGAGGCGCGGGGCGTGCGGCGCGCGAGCGTGACGCTCGACGTGGGGCCAGGGACGTTCCTGCCCATCCGGGGGGAAGACGTGCTGGGGCACACCCTGCATCAGGAGCGGTACCGGGTGCCGGCGGCGACGGCGCAGGCCGTGCGCGAGGCCAAGCGTGAGGGGCGGCGGGTGGTGGCGGTGGGGACGACGGTGGTGCGCACGCTCGAGGCGGCGACCGACCCGGAGACGCTGGTGCTGCGCGAGGGCGAGGGTGAGACGAGCCTCTTCATCACGCCGGGCTTCGCCTTCCGGCAGGTGGACGCGCTGGTCACCAACTTCCACCTGCCGAAGTCCACGCTGCTCATCCTGGTGAGCGCGTTCGCCGGGCACGCGCAGACGCTGGCGGCGTATGGGCAGGCGGTGGCCGCTGGCTACCGGTTCTTCAGCTACGGCGACGCGATGCTCGTGGAGTGAATGGCATGGACGCACCCGCGCGCGGAGACCTTCGGGTCGCGCCCTCTCTGGTTCGCTTTGAGCTCTTGCACACTGACGCCACGACTGGGGCGCGGCGGGGGCGGCTGCACACGCCTCACGGCGTCATTGAGACGCCCATCTTCATGCCGGTGGGGACGGCGGGCAGCGTGAAGGCGGTGGGGCCGGATGACCTGGTCACGCTCAACGCGCAGATTGTGCTGGGCAACACCTACCACCTGATGCTGCGGCCGGGCGAGGGGCTGGTGGCCAAGCTGGGCGGGCTGCACCGCTTCATGTGCTGGGACCGGCCGCTGCTGACGGACTCCGGGGGCTTCCAGGTCTTCAGCCTGTCGCAGAAGCGGAAAATCACCGAGGAGGGCGTGGCCTTCCAGTCGCACCTCGACGGCGCGCGCCAGCTGCTGACGCCGGAGCGGTCCATCGAAATCCAGGAGGTGCTCGGCGCGGACGTGGTGATGGCGTTCGACGAGTGCCCGCCGGCGTTGTCGGAGCGGCCGTACTTCGAAGAGTCGCTCGCGCGGACCACGCGCTGGCTGGCTCGCTGCGCGAAAGCGTGGAGCCGGCAGCGGTCCTCGCTCTTCGGGATTGTGCAGGGCGGGCTGCACCGGGACCTGCGTGCGCGGCACGTGGAGGAGGTCTGCGCGTTCGACCTGCCGGGCTATGCGCTGGGCGGCTACTCGGTGGGGGAGGAGCCGGCGGCCATGCACGAGAGCGTGGGCTATGCCGCACCGCTGCTGCCCAAGGACAAGCCGCGCTACCTGATGGGGGTGGGGACGCCGCTGGACCTGGCGACGTGCGTGGGGGCGGGGGTGGACATGTTCGACTGCGTGCTGCCCACGCGGTGCGCGCGCAACGGACTGCTCTTCACCTCGCGGGGGCGGGTGGTCATCAAGAACGCGGCCTACGCGGAGGACCCCGGGCCGGTGGACGAGGGCTGCGCCTGCTACACCTGCCGGACCTTCTCCCGCGCGTACCTGCGGCACCTCTTCGTGGCGCGGGAGCTGTTGGCCATGCGGCTGAACACGCTGCACAACCTCCACTATTTTCTGGAGCTGATGCGCCGGGCGCGCGAGGCCATCGAGCAGGACCGTTATGCGGACTTCCTCCGGGAGGTCCAGCAGACGCACGCGGCGCCCGCGGAGCCCAGGCCCAAGGTCCGCCCGGTGCGGCGGTCGTAGGGACGGCGGCCCTGGGAGGTGGTGCGAGTGTCGGCTGCGGGGCGCGCTTGCCCCAGCAAACCCGCCCTGCTAAGACGCCGCGTCCTTCTTGATCCCCGAAAGTCGGGCGATTCCAGACCCTTACGAACGAATAGAGGCGGTCGTGGCTCCAAGCATCCTGCTCCTCGCGCAAGCGGCAGGTCCCGGCGGTAGCGGGACCAGCACGGCGATCTTCATCGGCGGCATCTTCCTCATCATGTACTTCCTGATGATCCGCCCTCAGCAGAAGCAGCAGAAGGAGCACCGCGCGCTGCTGGCGGATTTGAAGAAGGGCGATGACGTCATCACGCAGGGCGGGCTGATGGGGAAAATCTACCTCGTGAGCGACAAGGTCCTGACGCTCGAGGTGGCCAACGGCGTGCGCGTGCGCGTGCTGAAGACCGCGGTGCAGGGCAAGACGAGCCTCGCCGAGGAGGCCGTGGTGGTGAAGGGCGAAGAGAAGCGGGAGGAGAAGTAATGGACCGCAGCTGGTGGTGGCGACTGGCGCTGGTGGTGGGCGTGACGCTGGGGTCGATCTGGTTCCTGATGCCGACCTACTACTCTCTGGCGGTCCTGCCGCGAGAGCAGCGGAACAACGCGAAGCTGCTCGAGGAGCGGATGCCGAAGTGGGCGCCCTCGCCGCACTATCGCCTGAACCTGGGGCTGGACCTCCAGGGCGGCATCCACATGATCCTCCGGGTGGACACGCGGACGGCGCTGCAGAAGCGCGTGGAGCGCCGCGGTATCCAGATGGTCAACTACCTGCGCGAGCAGAAGCTGGGCGAGGTGACGGCGGAGGCCAATCCGGAGCAGCTGCAGCTGACGCTCACGGCGCAGGACCCGTCCATGATGGACGCGATCGAGAAGGAGGTCGCCAAGTGGGATGACCTCGTCAAGGTCTCCCGCAACGGACCGGTGCTGGTGCTGGGGCTGAACGAAGCCCGGGCGAAGGACCTGAAGGACCAGGCGGTGGACCAGGCGATGCTCGTCATCCGCCGCCGGATCGACAAGTGGGGGGTGGCCGAGGTCGACGTCCGCAAGTTGAGCAACGAGGGCATTCAGATCTCTCTGCCGGGCCAGCAGAACCCGGAGACGGCGAAGGGGCTGATCGGCAAGACCGCGCAGCTGGAGTTCCGGATGGTGGACGACACCAACCCATTCTTCGCGACGACGTACGCCGCGGAGAAGCCGCCGGAGGGCGCGCAGATCTCCCTCGAGTCAGGCCACCTCGTCGGCAAGGACCGCGAGGCGCTGCTGGCCTACGTCAAGGGCAAGGCGCCAGCGGACCGCGAGGTGCTGCTGGAGTGCGTGAAGGGCGCCAACGCGAAGAAGGACACCTGCGACAGCTACCGGGCGTACCTGCTGGACAAGAAGGCGTCCATCACCGGCGACTCGCTGGCGAGCGCGGACGCGACGATGAGCGACCGGAAGGAGTGGGAGGTTGCCTTCTCCTTCGACGCGCAGGGTGGGCGGGACTTCGCGACGCTGACCGAACAGAACGTGGGTCGCCGGATGGCCATCGTCCTGGACGGGGTGGTGCAGTCCGCGCCGGTCATCCGGGGACCCATCCCCAACGGCCGCGGCGTCATTCAGCTGGGGGACAAGACCAGCGAAGAGCAGGTGGAGGACGCCAAGACGCTGGCGCTGGTGCTGAAGGCGGGCGCGCTGCCGGCGCCGGTCATCATCGGAGAGATTCGCCAGGTGGGCGCCACCCTGGGCGACGACATGATCCGCAAGGGCAGCCTGGCCGCGTTGGTGGGGCTGGCGCTGGTCGTCCTCTTCATGGGCATCTATTACAAGGTGACGGGTCTCATCGCCGACCTGGCGCTGGTGCTCAACGGCGCGCTCATCCTCGCTGGCCTGTCGCTGTTGAACGCCACGCTGACACTGCCGGGGATTGCCGGCTTCGTGCTGACATTGGGCATCGCGGTGGATGCCAACGTGCTCATCAACGAGCGCATCCGCGAAGAGCTGGCGAACGGGAGGTCCGCGCGTGCGGCGGTGGATCAGGGGTACGACCGCGCGTTCTGGACCATCTTCGACGCGCACGTGACGACGCTCATCGCCGGGCTCATCCTCTCTGCCACGGGGACGGGGCCGGTGAAGGGCTTCGCCATGGCGCTCATCATTGGAATCATTGCCTCCCTCTTCACCTCCATCGTGGTGACGCGCGTCCTCACCACGTACTTGGTCCACGGCCGGAACGCAGAGCGGGTGAGCGTCTGACATGCAGATCCTCAAGCACAAGACTCAGATCGACTTCATCGGCAAGCGGAAGCCGGCGCTCTTCCTCTCCAGCGTCGTCAACCTGGCGATCATCGTTGGCATCGCCATCTTCGGCTTCAACTACGGCGTGGACTTCGCGGGCGGCACGCTCGTCGAGCTGAAGTTCCCGTACGACATCAAGGACACCGACGTGCGCGCGGCGGCCGTGAAGGGCGGCCTCCACGACCCGACGGTGCAGGCAATTGGCGCCGCCAGCGAGAACAGCTTCCTGCTCCGGATGGGCGGCACCACGCAGCTGACCGCGGAGAGCGCGGCGAAGCTGGAGGCGGCGGTCACCGGGCTGGACGCGGTGAAGTTCTTCCCGCCGGATTTGGAGAACGGCCTCATCAACTTCCGCGCGACGAAGAAGCTGGACCCGGAGGAGATCAAACGGGTTGTCCGCGAGAACGCGAAGATGGGCGTCAAGGAGGTTCGCGAGCTCGGCCGGTCCGACCAGAGCCAGACCTTCGACTACCAGATTGAAGCGGCGGGCATGGCGGACAAGGTCACCGAGTCCCTCAAGGAGGGGCTGGAGAAGAAAGAGTTTGAGATCCGCCGTACCGAGTACGTGGGCCCAGCCGTCGGTAAGCAGCTGCGGAACAAGGGCGTGATGGCGCTGCTGTACGCGATGGCGGCCATCCTCATCTACGTGGCGTTCCGGTTCGACTTCAAGTTCGGCCCTGGCGCGCTCATGGCCATGATCCACGACACCATCATGGTGGCCGGCTACTACCTGGTGACACGCCGCGAGTTCAACCTCACGTCGATTGCGGTGTTGCTCACCATCCTCGGCTACTCCATCAACGACACCATCGTGATCTACGACCGGATCCGCGAGGAGATGGCCCGCTACAAGGGCAAGCCGCTGCCGGAGATCATCAACATCGCGGTCAACGACACGCTCTCCCGCACCATCCTCACCTCGGGCGTCACGGCGCTGTCGCTGGTGGGCCTGCTCATCTTCGGCGTGGGCGAGATCTTCGACTTCGCCGCGGCGATGCTGGTGGGCATCGTGGTGGGCACGTACTCGTCCGTCTACATCGCCAGCCCGCTGACCATCTGGCTGGACGAGCGCGCGGCCGCGAAGGAGAAGCGAACGCGCGGCGGCGGGATGAAGGCGAACGTCGCCTGAAGGGCGGGGGGTGACTCCCCCGTCGCGTGCACGATAGTTTGAGGACGCTGCTGCAGCACGCGCCCGGTCCCTCTCGCCCTGACGGGCGAAGTGGAACTGGTGGCGACGACCCTGTCGGACTGGTGCCCGCCGCTCGGTGTCCCGACGGGCGCGGTGCACGGCGTCGTAGAGGTTGGGCGCGCCGGCAGTCCGACAAGCTCGGCGATGAGCGCCTCCTGAAGGACAGGCGCAAAGTTCGCCACGGTGCCGACGACGGCAGTGTACGAGCGGACCCGGCGACCGGTTTCTTGGTTGAAGGGTCGTGACGATACGTCACTCCGACCTTCACCTCCTTCCAAGGCTCTTCGCCACGGATGGGGACCATGCTGCCGTCCATCTGGACGACGAGAACCTCGGCCGCCTCCGTCGAGGGTTTGAGCGCCTCTTGCAGATGCCCTGGGTGTGCAGCCTCACACTGAGTCCCGACACGTGCGGCTACCCTGCGGAGGAGGTTGTCGGAGAGCTGCTGCCGGTAGTGCATGTTCCAGCGCACCGCGCCCTGGTCGAAAACGTCGTTGATGGCGAAGTCCAGGACGCGCTTCTCCATCTCGCGCGTGAGCTCACCCTCCGCCGGCAGGTCCAGCGTGCGGTCGACCGGGTAGAACCCGAGCTGGCAGCCATCGCAATAGTGGTAGTTGCGCTTGAGCGTCGCCTCTCCGCAGAGCGTGCGCAGTGTTCGCTCTCTGTCCCGAGCCTTGACTGGCGACCGGTGACCGCACTTCGGGCACAGTTTCGCGGTGGGCTGCTACAGGGGCATCCGCGCCAGCAGTGCCGCGAGTGCCGGACCCGCGTAGTCGCCAGAACCGAAGGCGTTCCAGACGCAGAGCTCCATCTGGGACATCGTCATCCCTGGCTGGTAGTGCCCGTCGGCCAGGCGGTGTGCGAGGTCCTGCACCAAGTCATCGGCTGTGAAGTCCTTGAGCGTCTTCTTGCGGGTCATGCCGCGGTAGAGATCACGCCGCAGCACCCGCTGTCGATCTCCGAAGAAAGTTCGGGGCGGGCGGGCCCCACAAACGATCAGCCTGAAAAGGACAAGTCCCCGCACCGGCGTAGAAAACCGCCGTGCGGCTGATCGGCAGCGCAGCGGAATCCCTCAGAGCGGTCCTACACACACACCCGTCCAATGTCAGCCCCACCGAGTAGGTTGCCCTTCTTCCGATTTTCCGGGGAGGGGACAACGTTGCGCTGGGTCTTGCCGACGGCAGCGGAGCAGGTGTGGACAGCGTTGGCGGCGGAGCTCTCGCTCCATCCGCTGGCTGCGAGGGTGCTGGCGAACCGGGGCCATGTGACGTCGGAGGGAGCGGCCCGCTTCCTCAGCGACAAGCTGGCGGACCTGCCGGACCCTCTGCTCATGAAGGGGATGCCGGGGGCGGTGGGGCGAATTTGTGAAGCCCTGAAGCTGAGTCAGAAGGTCACCCTCTGGGGGGACTACGACGTGGATGGCGTGTGCTCCACGACGCTGCTCTCGCTGTTCTTGGAAGAGCTGGGCGGGACGGTGGCCACGTACATCCCGCACCGGTTGGAGGAGGGCTACGGCCTCAACCGAACCGCCATCGAGCGGATTGCGACGGATGGGACCCGGCTGCTGGTGACGCTGGACTGCGGCATCACCTCTCACGCGGAGATTGCGGTCGCCAACGCACGCGGGTTGGAGGTGGTGGTGGTGGACCACCACCACGTGCCGGAGACGATGCCGCCGGCGCTGGCGGTGCTGAACCCGCTCCAGCCGGGGTGCGACTACCCGACCAAGCACCTCTGCGCAGCGGGGGTGGCCTTCAACCTGTGCATGGGCATCCGGCGGCAGCTGCGGCAGGACGGGTTCTTCGCCCACCGCAAGGAGCCGAACCTCAAGTCGGTGCTGGACCTGGTGGCGCTGGCGACGGTGGCAGACGTGGTGCCGCTCACCGGCGCGAACCGGATTCTGGTGAAGCACGGGTTGCGGGAGCTGACCGAGGCGCGGCGTCCGGGGGTACAGGCGCTGAAGGAGGTTGCGGGGCTCACGCCCGGTGCGCCGGTGACGTCCGGCCAGGTGGGGTTCCGGCTGGGACCCCGCATCAACGCGGCGGGGCGCCTGGATGACGCGGCGGTGGGCATGCGGCTCTTGTCGGCCCGGACGCTGGAGGAGGCGCGGCCGCTCGCGAAGGCGCTGGACGCGGCGAACGCGGAGCGCCAGGCCATTGAGCAGGACATCCTCAACCAGGCGATGGCGCAGGCCGAGGGGCTGACCGCGGCGCGCGGGCTGGTGCTCTATTCAGAGGGCTGGCACCCGGGCGTCATTGGGATTGTCGCTTCCCGGATTGTGGAGCGGTTCCACCGCCCCACGGTGATGGTGGGCGTGCGAGAGGGGATGGGCCGTGGCTCGGCGCGCAGTATTGAGGCCTTCCACCTGCTCAATGCGCTGAAGGAGTGTGAAGGTCACCTCACGCGGTTGGGCGGACACAAGTACGCCGCGGGGCTCTCCATCGAACCCGGGCAGCTGCCGGCGTTCCGCGCGTCGTTCGAGCGCGTGGCCGGGCGGCTGCTCACGGACGAGGACCTGGTTGCCCGGTGCAAGGTGGACGCGCTGGTGAGCCCGGGGGAGCTGGACGCGCGCTCGGTGGAGGCGGTCCAGCGGCTGGCGCCGTTCGGCAGCGGCAACCCGGAGCCGGTGTTCGCCTCCCGGCGGTTGGTGACGAGCCCGCGGCTGCTCAAGAACAAGCGGGAGGGTGGGGTGGACCACCTGAAGCTCACGCTCGAGGCGGCGCCGCGGCTGGACGTCATCGGCTTCTCGATGGCGGACCGGCTGGCGCACACCGAGGGCGAGGTGGATCTCGCCTACCAGGTGGGGATTGACGAGTGGCGTGGTGAGCAGCGCGTGAGCCTCAAGCTCAAGGACGTCCGCCCGGCGGCGTAAGGCGGTGGCTTTCAGGCGATTCCCCAGCGGACCTTCCCCGGCGACAGCAGGCCGCCGGTGCGGGCGAGCTCCAGCAGGCGCTGGCGTTCTGCCTTGGCCTCGAAGGCGTGCCGGCAGCGCACCGAGCAGAAGACGTACGTCTGCGACTTGTACTCGCCGGTCACCTGCGAACGGGCGTACTGCACATTCCGTCCACAGATGGGGTCCACCTGGTCATTGCTTGCCTGGTTCACGCCTGCCCCTCCCACTCGCGCGCTCATCCCTGATGCGGGGAAGAGCAGCGCTTGTGCCACGCCCGCCGTGTTGTGCACTGAGCAGGCGGAGGGCGTGTTGAGGAAGGAGAGTGCGCGGGAGCAGAAAGGATTTGCCCAGCTAGTACCTCGCCACAGTGGTTTTGATCGGTTCGCGTAATACAGGCAACATCTCCGGCGCGATCAGCAGCTCGATGCTGCGCGCCGCGCCGGGGGGGCCTCCGGATGAATTCATTCGACTCCAGATTGAGAATCATCTGGTGCACCGATGGGGGACTGTTGCGTCCCACGGTGTTTCACTGCGGGATTCTCACTTCCGTCCACCGGGATGACGCCGGCATTTTCCGAGATCGCTGGTGGCGGTGCGCCAGCGTGACCAGGTGGCAGAGACAGAAAAGCCCCGCCTGTTGAGGCCGG
>JBGART010000087.1:0-25361 GCA_044230055.1 Myxococcaceae bacterium
CAAACCCACGCACGGCACTTTGCCGGGTTGTTTCGAGCAGACCGAAGCGGCCCATGAGCCAAGCTCCGGAAGCACTGCCGACGTCTCGACTATGCGCCCTGACGGCGCAACGCTCGACGCGAACGGGGGGCCACCCCGCGATGTTGCGGGGCCCCGGTGAGCCGTTCCCTAGGAGCGTACGCTCGACGCGAACGGGGGCACCCCGAGGCCTAGTTGGCGGCCTTCGCGCGCAGCTGCGCCTCGAGCTGCTTGCGGACCTCAGGCGGCAGCTGCTCCAGCCCGCGCATCCCGCCGGGGCCGCCGCCGAACGACGGCTGTGGGGGCGGCTTGCGGAACAGGTCCACGCCCGTGGCGAGGCGAGTCTTGAGGTAGTCGCCGACCGCGTAGGTGAGCGGGTCCACGCTGCTCTTCGCGTACACCTCCGGGGGAGGCGCGGCCTTCGGGTCCGCCGGCTTCGCGACCGGGGCGATGGCCTTGCCGAGCGTGAGAGTCTGGGCCGGGCCGCTGGCCAGCTCCACCTTCACCTCCACCGACGGCGCGTTGAACCCCGCCTGCGCGTCAGCCACCTTGCCGGGGAGCACCTTGGTCGCGCGCATGGAGCGCAGCATGGAGAGCTGCGCCATCACCTGACCGGGGTCGAACTCGAAGCCGGCAGGGAGCTGTTTGGGCTCGCGGAGCTTCCAGGTCTCGCCCTCCTTCACGGCCTCCACCTTTTTGCCGCCTGCCTGGATGCGCAGGCTCTTGGCCTGGATGGGGTCAAAGGAGAGCAGCGTGGTGTCGCGCAGGTCATCCAGCCGCTTGCGCAGGGCAGACGCGGTCCACTGGGTCAACTGGTAGACCTGCGCGTCGCCCTCCACTTTGGCAGCGACGGTGGCGTTCGCGTTGCCCGGCTCCGGCGCAGGGCCAAGGTGCACGACCACCTTCTTGCCGTCCTTGAGCTCCGCCTCCACCGTGTCGTGCGCCGCGCTGAGCCCCGTCTTGTCGTCCGCCGCGTCCGCGCCCTCGAGGAAGTCCTGCGCCGAGAGGCCGACCAGCTGGGACGCCACCTGCTGCACCGCCTGGGAGTCGAACCGGAAGTCCGCCGGCGTGGGGGTCTCCTCCAGCGTCCACTTCCCGCCCTCGCCCGCCACCGCCTTCACCTGCGCGCCGTCCTTCGACTTCAGGGTGACGCGCTTCACGTCCTCCACCTTCCCCGCGAGAATCGTCTTCTTCCGCCAGCCCTTCACGTCCTTGCGGACCGTCCAGTCCAGCCCGCCCTTGTAGATGAAGAGCTCCTTGCTCTTCGGCTTGCGGACGTAGAAGCCGCCGTTGGAGGAGGCCTTGCCGAGCACGACTTCGAGCTTCTTCGCCCCCGCCACCACCGTCAGCGCCAGACCCTTGGCGTCATCAATCTCCGCCTCGGCCTGCTTCTCCGTGCGGTCGGTGAGGAACTGCGCGGACTGAAGATCTCCGAGTGCATCCAGCGCGCGCGTCACCTCCGCGTCGTCCGCCAGGTGCTTCTCCGCGGGCTTGGCCGGGTCTGCCACCTTCCAGCCTTCCCCCTCCTTGGTCAGCACCGCGGACTTCGCGCCCGACAGCGTGAGCGATGTCACGGCGGCCTTCTCCACCACCGGCACGTCCAGCCTGCGGACGCCTTCGCTCACCTGCCGTTCGCGCGTGGCGAACACCGCCACCAGCAACACCGCAAAGATGCCCAGGACGATGAGGGTGCCCTTCTTCATCGCGTGTCTCTCCTAGAGGAAACGGGTTCTAAACCGCGACGGAGGCGCGGCGGGACTCACGCATCAGGTGCCGGAGGAAGCCCACCAGCGCGAGGAGCAGCGGCAACCCGAACGCAGCGCCGAACTTCACCAGGCTGCGGGTGGCAGAAGGAATCTCCTGCCGCAGCGGCGCGTCCGCCAGCCCGCGCGTCCGCATGGCCAGCATCGCCGGGTCCAGCAGCAGCCAGTCCGCCACGTTGAGCGCGAAGGCCTGGTTGGCCTGCGACATCTGCATCACGTCGTTCCACAGCGCGGTAGAGCCGCCGGCGACGATGACCCGCGCCTCGGCCTGGCTCTCGCCCAGCACCGGCGCGCCGCCCGCGGCCGGGGACGTGGACGCCTCGGAGGCGAAGTGGCTCTTCAGCTTGCCGCTCACCTGGACGATGAGGTTGTGCGGGCCGTTGAAGGAGATCTGCTCCTGCTGCCAGTCCCGCCGAGGGTCCAGGTTGAACGGCTTGTTCTCCAGCCAGCTCTTGCTCGAGGACTTGGCCAGCGTCGTCGCCACCGCGCCCTCCGGCGCCTTCACCTCCACCGAGGTGGAGAACGGCAGCGTCACGCCCGCAAGGCCCTTGGTGATGGGGCTGTCCCCCTCGAAGCGCTTGATGATGGGGATGAACGGGTACTGCAGCGGCATCCGGACCATCATCGGCCCGCGCTGCTCCTGCACGCTCAGCGTCGCCGACTGCACGTCCGTCACCAGCTTCTCGGTCACCGTGATGCCATACGTCGCCAGCAACGGCGCCAGGCCGTGCTGTGCGTCCGTGGGCTGGAAGGTCTTCAGGTCCACCTGAACCGTGTCGAGGAAGAAGGCCACCGCCTTGCCGCGCATCAGGAACTGGTCCACGGCCTTCAACTCGTTCGGCTTGAACGCGGTCTTCGGTCCCACCACCCACAGCGCGTCCACGTCGTCGTCGACCTTGTCCTTGCCCGACAGGTCCAGCGGGCGGACGTCGTAGGTCTGCGAGAGCAGCATCTGGAGGTTGGAGAGCTTGTCCTCCAGCTTCGGCTCGTCGTGGCCCTGGAGCAGCGCCACCACCGGCTTCTTGGCGCGGCTCATCTTCCGGATGAGCGAGGTGAGGTCGTACTCCAGCGACCCCACGTTCTGGATAAACGGGATGACCTCCTTCTTCTCCCCGTAGTGCAGCACCACGCCGAGGTAGATGCGCTTACTGCCGCGCTCGTCCTCTTCGATGATGGGCACCGGGACCGCCTGGATGCCGTCCGCCGCCAGCTCCTTCTCCACCTTGGTGAGGTCGCGGAACTCCTGGCCGAAGATGTCGCGCTTCACCTCGCGCTTGGTCTGCTTGTCCTCCTGGCTCTCCTGCTCCGCGGGGTCAATGAACTCGAACGAGAGCTTGCCCTTGGAGGCGGAGCGGTACTCCTGGAGGAGATCCCGGATGTAGCGGCCGGTGGACGCGTACTGCGACGGCAGGTCCTGGGTGATGTACGCGGTGACGGTGATGGGGTCTTCGAGGGAGCCCACCGCTTCCCGGGACGCCTTGGAGAGCGTGTAGACCTGGTCGCGGGTGAGGTCCACGCGGCCGAAGAGCTTCAGGCCAAGGATGTTGAGCAGCACCAGCGAGCCGGCGACTGCGAGGACGACGACGGTCGTGTTGAGAGATCCAGTGCGCATGGTTCGGGTCAAGACCTCACTGGCGAACGGCGTTCAGCGAACGCGTGGTGAGCAGGAGAGCGATGGTGGTCAGCGTGCCGTAGAAGAGCAGGTCCCGCGTATCCACCACCCCGCGGGCGATGTTCCCGAAGTGGTAGTCCACCGAGAGGAACTCGAGGATGGAGCCCAACCCCTGGGGGAGCACCACCGCGAACTTGTCGATGAAGTAGAAGAAGAAGCAGAGCAGCAGGCCGACGATGAAGCCGACAATCTGGTTGCGGGAGAGCGCGCTGGCCCACATCCCGAGCGCCAGGAAGCTGGCCGCCAGCAGCAGCAGCGCGAGATAGCCCGCCACCGCCGGCCCCCAGTCGAAGCTCGCGCCGTCCGCGGTGAACCCGGCGACGATGAGCGGGTACGGCAGCGTGCAGAGCAGGCCCACCGCCACCATCCCCAGCGCGGCGAGGAACTTCCCGAGCACCACCTCCCAGTCCTCCACCGGCATCGTCATCAGGAGCTCGATGGTGCCGCTCTTCCGCTCTTCAGCCACCAGCCGCATGGTCACGGCGGGCGCGAAGAAGACGAAGATGATGGGCGCCAGCGTGAAGAAGCTGCGCAGCGACGCCTGCCCGCCAATGAAGAGCGTGCTGAAGAAGAACCAGCCCGCGATGGCGAGGAAGACGCAAATCACGATGTACGCGACAGGCGAGTTGAAGAAGCTCTTGAACTCGCGGCGAGCGATGGCGAGGGTCGTTCCCATGGGTCGTGGTCCTTGCGAAGGCGGCGCGGTCAGGCGGCGGACTTGGCGGGGGCGGGCGCGGCGGCCTCCCCGGCGGTGAGCTTCCGGAACGTCTCTTCCAGGCTGACGTGGCGGCGCTGGACCTCAAGCAACGTGAGGTCATTCTTCACGGCCACCTCGAAGAGCGAACGGCGGATATCCTCCCGCCCGTAGCGCAGCGCGAAGCCCAGCGTGTCCGCGCCCTCGGCGTCCGCGGCGTCCACGCCGGTCACGCCGGGGACGGTCTCCAGCAGCTTGCGCACGGTGCTCGGCACCAGCGGCGCACCGGAGCGCGACGCGAGCACCACGGTGACGGTGCCGCCCTCGCCGCCGGTGAGCCGCTCCGGCGAGTCATCCGCCACCAGCCTGCCCTCGTTGATGATGAGGACGCGGCTGCAGGTGCTCTGCACCTCGGAGAGGATGTGCGTGGAGAGGATGACCGTCTTCTCCTGGCCGAGCTCCTTGATGAGCTGGCGGATCTCCACAATCTGGTTGGGGTCCAGGCCGCTGGTGGGCTCGTCCAGGATGAGGAGATCCGGGTCGTGCAGGATGGCCTGCGCCAGGCCCACGCGCTGCCGGTAGCCCTTGGAGAGCTGGTGGATGTCCTTGCCGATGACGGAGGTGAGGCCGCAGCGCTTGACGGCCGAGCGGATCTTTTCCGCGCGCAGCGCGTTCGGCACGCCGCGCACCTCGGCGATGAAGCCGAGGAAGTCCTTCACCATCATCTCTTCGTAGAGCGGGTTGTTCTCCGGCAGGTAGCCGATGAGCCGGCGCGAAGCGACCGGGTCCGCCGCGACGTCAATCCCGCCGACCTTGGCCGTGCCGGATGTCGGCGTGACGAAGCCGGCGAGGATCTTCATCGTCGTGGACTTGCCCGCGCCGTTCGGCCCGAGGAACCCCACCACCTGCCCTTTGGGCACTTCGAAGCTCACGCCCCTGACTGCCTGGGTCAGGCCGTAGGTCTTGGTGAGCCCCTTCATCCAGATCATCGCGTGTGCCATTTCCACCTCGCGGAATCGATCGCGGCCGCCGTGTCGGGCCGTCAACGCGGCCCCAACTAAGACGAGCATCGACAGCTGTCAATCCCACACAGGAGCGATTTCTTCCCGGGGGATTTCGGATTTTATTCCCGACCGGCTACTTCTTCTCGGGTGTCGCCGGCGCGGGCTTCTCAGGCGTCGCTGCGCCGTTCTCTTCCTGCCACTGCTTGGGGTTCGTGTTCCAGCCGAAGTCCGGGGGCAGCTTGCCTCCGCCGCGCGTACCGGACGCCCACTCCTTCAAGTGGTGGCGCGAGTCGCTGCTGTCGTTTCGGGGGCGCCGCTGAGTCGGCAGGGGGACGGAGAGCTTGGACCGGTCCTGAGTCATGCGCGGCTGTATAGCGCACCCGCGCTCCGTCACCACACTCCGGCGAGGGCCACGCCAGAGGGTCCGGCCAGCAGGCTCGCGGACGCGCCCTTGCTGCTGACCACCTCGGGTGGGTTGAGCCACAACCCCAGGCCAATCAGCGCCGCCCCACCCGCCAGCACGGCGAGCGAGGTGGTCTTCCCTGCGGAGATGGCCGACACCTCCTGCCGGTAGGAGCTCAGCGTGCCGAGCGCGGCCGGGTTGGCGAGCTCGCGGTTCACCGCCCCCTCCCGCGTCAGGGCCTGCACGCCTACCAGGCCGCCCGCGAGGATGGCCGCCGCGCCCGCGCCCATCAGGGCGTACGGGACAATCCGCGAGGGCGGGGGCGGCAGCGGAGTCCCCGTCGCCTCGGCCACCGCGTAGGTCAGCTGCGCGCGCAGCGCCTCCAGCGACGGGGCAATGCGCACCGCCCGCCCCACCGGCTGGGCGCGCGCCGAGTCCAGCGTCTGGAGGGTGAGCTGGTACGCCTCGCCCAGCCGCGCGAGCGAACCGCTGAGCACGAAGCGCGCGCCGATGGCGCCCGCCAGCTCCGCCAGGCAGCTCTGGCCATCCTCCGCGCAGCCCATCATCTGGCGCTGTCGTTCCAGCCCCAGCAGCGTCTGGAGGTCCTTCGCCGACACCACGTCGAAGAAGCCCCGCTGCGCGATGGTGGTGGTGATGCTCTCCGCCAGCGCCGCCGCCACGGTGGGGTCCACCCCGCCCGCCGCGGTGAGCTCCAGCACCACCAACCGCGGCTTCCCCGTCGGACCGCGCTCCTCCACCGGCTTCGGCGTCGGAGCCAGTGCGGGCGCCGGGGCCGCCACGGGCTGCGACGGCGCAGGCGCGGCGGGCGGAGGCGGCATCGGCAGCGGGCCCTTTGGCACCTTCGGGGCGGCGGTGGCGAGCCCAGCCGTCGCGAGCACGGCGCAGAAGAGGACGCGTCTCATGGGCACCCCAATCCGTCGACTTGCACCGCGCGGCCGCTGGGGCTGACCACCAGAAGCTGGTCACCGGCGGCCTCCAGGATGCCTTCATCCAGCGCCACGCCGCCCGCAGAGAGCCACGCGTCCTGAGCGGGCAGGCGCGTCCAGCTGCCCTGCGGGGCGCCGGCGGTCGACTGGAGGCGGTAGAGCCCCTCGCGGGTGAGCGCGTAAATCTGCGCGCAGACCTGCGCGAAGCCGGAGGCGCGCACGGCGGAGCTCGGCAGGCTGGGGGCAATCTGCGCTCGGCTGGGCAGCCCGAAGACGCGCCCGTCCGCCATCCCCACCCGGCCGGACTTCCCGTCGGAGAAGACCTTGATGGGGTCCCCCTCCGGCAGCAGGACCTCGTCCGCGCGCCAGACCGCGGCGCTGCGCGCTTCGAAGTGGAAGAGCCGGGACGCCGCCAGCACGTAGCCCTGCACGGACGCGGGCGCCGCCATCGGCAACGGTGGCAAGGCGACCAGTGAGGTGATGGCGCCGCGCGGGAGCGGCACCAGCCGGACCACTGCCTCGGGAAGCCCCGCGAACTGGGCCAGGGTTTCGATGACCGTGTCCTCCGGGACGACGGCGTAGAGCGCGTCGAAAGAGGAGACCAGGAGCAGGCGCGTGCCGTCGCCGCGGGTGGCCAGCACCGCGCGGGTGGGCGGCGTGAGCGACTGCGGGAAACGGGCGTTCGCGCGCGTGGGAACGGGCAGCAGGTTGTCGCTGAAGTTGCCCACGAACGGCGGCAGCTGTTTCTCGTCGAAGAGCTCCATCACCGCCCAGGCCGGCGCGCCCTGCACGTTGGAGAGCAGGGGGAACTGCACGTCGCCCTTGTCCACCGCGGTGGGAGGAGACCCGGCCCAGGCGACGAACGTCGTGTCCTTGAGGATGGGCTTGTTCGCGTCCGCGCCGATGCCAGCCACCTGCGCGGCCAGCCGCATCACCCAGTCCTCCGGTCCGCGGACGAGGGTGAGTGGGACCCGGTCCAGGAACAGGGCCAGGTTGACGCCCACGTCCTCGCGCGACCACCAGATGTGTCCCAGCGCGTCCGCCTGCGCGTGGCGGCGGGGGTTGGAGCGCTGACCGAGCGTCGGGAGCGTGTAGAACGGCGCCAGGAGGGGCTCCACCCGGGTCAGGTCCTGGCCCGAGGGCAGGTTGTACTGCAGCACCTCCTGACGCCCTGCCACCGCAGCGCAGCGCACCTCCGCCCGGACGTAGTAGCTGGGCGAATTGAAGTGCTGGACGATGTGGACGCTCTCCGGCTTGGAACCTTCGCAGTCGTTGTCGGAACCGAAGGAGGTACCCATCACGTACGCGCTGCTCGGCGAGGCGGGCGGATACGGGCAGGAGCCACCCGGACTGCCAGCCATCGTGCGCAGGAGGAAGAAGCCGCGCTCGCCCTTCTCGTCCACCACCGTGCCGATGAGCGCGTCCTCGTTCTCCGTCGTCTGAAGGCGCAGCGGCGTGGCGCGCGGCGCTTCAATCCCGTCGCAGGTGGTGGTGTGGAGCTGCGCCGGGCCGAAGGGATTCGCCATCGTTCCGGCGCCGAAGGGCGTGAAGAGGCCATTCGTGTAGTTGGCGACGTAGAGCCCGCGCGAAGTGGCCGCGTAGGCGTAGGCGTCGCGCGTGTCGCCCACCAGGATGAAGTCGTGGATTTGCGTGGTGCCGCCGTCCACGCCGGGGATGGCGCGGGGCGGCGCCTTGATGCCGCTGCTGATGTTGTACGCGGCGACCTGGGCGTTGTTGAACGCCAGCAGCACCGGCGGGTCGTCGCTCAGGCGCAGCTCGGTGGGGAGGAAGCCGAAGAAGTTGGACTGGCAGCTGCCGGTCATCCCCTGCTTCACGCGCCAGTCGTAGATGCAGAGCGCGCCGGTGGAGAGGGCGACGAACGTCCTCGTCCCGTTCTCCGCCAGCGCCACCACCGGCGCCGGCAGCGTCACGCTCGCGCTCTCCTGGAGCGTGATGGCCTGCGGCGGCAGCCGGTAGCTCTCCTCGTTGCAGTAGCTGCCGCCGTCGGGGAACCCGCCGTCGAGGACGACCATCGGGTACTTTGCCAACACCACCTTGGTGAGGCCGCCGTCGCGCGTCCAAGAGAGGGCCGCCGTTTCCGGGTGGTCCTGGCCACAGACGTCAATCACCCGGAAGTCATCGGAGACGGCCAGGTGCTCGGGCTGGCCATCGAGCAGGTCCGGCCCCAGGCGCCGCACCCGGTAGGTCGCCGCTGAAGGCGTGGGCTCCAGCGCGTCCAGCTCCGCGTTCACGCAGCGCCCTTCCGGGCCGCACCGCCAGCGCTCGCCCACGCAGTCGGTGTCGGAGGTGCAGAGGTACTCAGCGGGCACGTCCTTCGCGTGGCATGCGCCTTCCAAGCCGCACGTCCAGCCGCTGGGGCACTGTGCGTCGTCCGAACCCGCATCCCGCGAGCAGGGGTACGGGCGGGGCGCCTCGAGATCCACGCAGGCACCGCACCCGGTGAGCAGCATCAGCCCGACGGTCGCCACCGCCATCCGCACGCGCCGCTCCTTGTGTCGTGTAGCGCGCGGGAGGGTAGCACCGGCGCTCATCCGGGCCGTGTGGGGATTTCGGGCCGAGTGTGCGAGGCGCCTGGTTCATCTCCCCTGGATGTTTCGCAGTGCAGCTGTCCTTGAGGAGCCAGGGGGTTCACGCACCCCTCGTGGTTGCCCCCATGTTTCCCGCGGCAGGACACCGCGACTCGGTGGAGGCGATGCCCTCGCCTATGTCGTGGGAGGCCCGCCGCTTCACTCCAGCCGGCAGCAGGCGCGACACATGAAAGTGGGGAGTATTTGTTAGATATGTATAACAAATACTCCCCTGTTCGATACATGTTTCACGCGGGCTCCCACGGCGCAGGCGCGGGCATCGCCTCCACCGAGTCGCGGTGTCCTGCCGCGGGAAACATGGGGGCAACCACGAGGGGTGCGTGAACCCCCTGGGGTCCTCAAGGACAACTGCAGTGCGATCCACCAGGGGTGAGCCCAAGGACGCCTGGGCGATGCTTTTGCCAGGCCCCAACGCGATGCCACCCTCATCGCGTAGGCGCGTTACCGGACGAGGCGCCGCTCTACGCGTGCGGCGCCTCTCCTCCCACCGTGATGGCCGACTGCAGCGCGACGGGCAACCGGAGCCGGGCCTCGCAGCCGGCGTGCGCGGGGGCGTTGGCGAGGGACAGGCTGCCGTGGTGCGCCTCCGCAATCTGCCGGCAGAGCACCAGCCCAATCCCGGAGCCCTGCGGCTTGGTCGTGAAGAACGGGACGAAGAGGTTCTTCGTGTCCGCGATGCCGTGGCCCTGGTCCGCCACGCAGATCTCCACGCCTGCGGAGATCTCCTTCCACGACAGCGTGACCCCGCCACCGGTCTCCAGCGACGCGTCCACCGCGTTCCGGATGAGATTGATGAGCAACTGCTCCAGTTGATCCGCGTCGCCACGGACGCGGGCGCTGGGCCCAGCCCTCACCGCCACCGGGAGCCGCTTCTCCAGCGCGGCCACGCGGTGAAGCAGCGGCTCCACCTCCACCGGCGCCAGCTTGGGCGGCGGCAACCGGGCCAGCTGCGCATACGACGCCATGAACCGAGAGAGCGACTCGCTGCGCCGCGCGACCACCGCCAGCCCGCGCTCCAGGTCCTCCACCCACTCCGCCTTCGGCGCGTGCTTGACCACGTCCTGCAGCCCGGTGGCGATGGAGTGGATGGGCGCCAGCGAGTTGTTGATTTCATGGCTGAGCACCCGCACCAGCCGCTGCCAGGCCTGACGCTCCTCCTCCCGCAACGCGCGCCGGAGGTCCGCCAGCACCACCAGCGTGTGCGAGAGCCCCTCTTGCCGGAAGAGCGACCGCCGCAGCTCCCAGCGCCCCGTGGGCCCGACGATGGCCTGGTCAATGGTCCGCGGCGCATCCCCTTCCAGCAGCTGCGCCAACCCCAGCGCGCCGGCGGTCTGCTTGAGCAGCTGCGTCTCCGGCTTGCCCAGCAGCCGCGCACCGGCCCGGTTGATGAGCCGCAGCCGCTGCGCGCCGTCGAAGGCCAGCACCGCGACGTCAATCTCCTCCATCACCTTGTGCAGCAGCGCTTCGGCCTCCAGCTCCGAGAGCCGCGCGGAGCGCAGGTACTCCGAGAGCGCATTCACCTCCCACATCACGTCGCCCAGCGCGTCATCCCGGCTGGCGTTGCGACCGCGCACCGAGTAGTCGCCCTCGCGCAGCGCGGCGAGCAGGTTGGAGAGGGTCTGCAGCGGCCGCACCACCCTCTCGCGGACGGCGAGCGAAGCGGAAGCCCAGACGCCGACGACCAGCAGCCCCACCGTCCACTGCACCTTGGTGGAGAAGCCGCCGGTGGCCATCCAGACCAGAGTGACCAGCGTGCCCGGCAGGCCAGCCAACAGCGCCAGCGCGAAGAGCCGGTCCTCCAGCGCCAGCTGGACGCGGCGCCGCGGCATGGCGACTACTTCCCCTTGAGCCCGTACAGCTGCAGCCGGCGGTAGAGCGCGCTGCGCGAGAGGCCGAGCAGCTTGGCCGCCTCGCTGACGTTGCCGTCCGCGCGTCCCAGCGCCCGCTGGATGAGGTACCGCTCCGCCTCTTCCAAAGTCATGTCCTCAATCCGGCTGTGGCCCTCCGCCCGCGGACGGAGCACCAGGTCCTCCACCGACACGACCTCCGACCTCGACATCAGGACCGCGCGCTCGACGGCGTGCTCCAGCTCGCGGACGTTGCCAGGCCAAGGGTAGTCCAGGAGCGCGCGCAGCGCCTCCGGAGAAAAGCCGCTCAGGGCCTTGCCGTACCGGGGCGCTTTCTCCTTGAGGAAGTGCGTGGCCAGCGGGGCGATGTCTTCGCGCCGCTCACGCAGCGGCGGCAGCTGAATCTCCACCGTGTTGAGCCGGTAGAGCAGGTCCTCGCGGAACGTCCCGCCGCGCACCAGCGCGTTCAGGTCCCCGTTGGTGGCGGAGATGACCCGCGCGTCCGCGCGGCGCACGCGGGAGGAACCGACGGGGTGGAACTCGCCGGTCTGCAGCACGCGCAGCAGCTTCGCCTGCTGGGTGAGGGGCATGTTCGCCACCTCGTCCAGGAACAGCGTGCCCTTGTCCGCCAGCTCGAAGCAGCCAATCCGGTCGCCCTTGGCGTCCGTGAAGGCGCCCTTCACGTGACCGAAGAGCTCGCTCTCGAAGACGCCCTCGGAGAGCGCGCCCGCATTGACCGGCACCAGCGGGCGCTCGGTCCGGATGGAGACCGCGTGGAGCCGCCGGGCCACCACCTCCTTGCCCGTCCCGTGCTCGCCGGTAATCAGCACGTTCGCGTCCGAGGGGCCCACGCGCTCAATCAGCGTAAGCACCGCCTGCATCGCCCGCGACTCGGCGACCAGGGTGGGCAGCTCGCGGCGGCGGAGAATCTGATTCTCGTCGGAGAGCCGGCGCGTCTGGCGCAGCGCCTGGGAGAGCTCCACCTGCGCCTTCAGCGTGGTGACCAGACGCGTGTTGTCCCAGGGCTTCTGCACGTAGTCGCGCGCGCCCAGGCGCATGGCTTCCACTGCGCCCTCCACGCTGCCCCACGCCGTCATCACCACCACCGGGAGCGTGGCGTCCAGGCTGCGGATGCGCGCCAGCAGGTCCAACCCCTCGCGCCCGGACGTGGTGTCGCGCGCGTAGTTCAGGTCCATCAGCACCGCGTCGAAGTCCTGCGACTCCAGCGCCCCGAGGATGCCGGAGGGCGAGTTGGTGGTGACCGGCGTCAGGCCCTCGCGCTTGAGCAGCAGGCGCAGCGCTTCCAGGATGTCCGGCTGGTCATCGGCGACGAGGATGCGGGCGAGCTCGGCGCGGGAGGGGTTCATGGGGGGCAGCACGGCAGCGGCAGAGCTCATGGGGAGACCATCCATCCATCGGCGAGCTGGACTGTCCGGTGACCATAGGCCGCGCTCGCTTCGGAGTGCGTGACCTGGATGATGGTGGTCCCCTCGCGGTTCAGCTTCTGAAACAGCTCCATGATCTCCTTGCCCTGCCCGGAGTGCAGGTTCCCGGTGGGCTCGTCCGCCAGGATGAGCTTGGGCGAGGAGATGATGGCGCGGGCGATGGCGACCAGCTGCTGCTGACCGCCAGAGAGTTGGCCTGGAAACAAATCCTTCTTGCCGACGATTCGGAACCGGTCGAGCACGTCCGCCACCTTCGCCTGGGACTCCTTGCGCTTCATGCCCCGGTAGGAGAGCGGCACCTCGAGGTTCTCCTCGACGGTGAGGTTGTCCAACAGGTGGTACTTCTGAAACACGAAGCCGATGTGGCGCTTGTTCAGCTCTCCGCGCTCCTTGGGGGCGAGCGAGTGGACGGGCGCGTCGTCGAAGAAGTACTCGCCGGAGTAGTCCGCGTCGAGCATCCCCAGAATCGCCAGCAGCGTGGACTTGCCCGCGCCGGACGGGCCCATCAGCGTGAGGAACTCGCCCGCCTTCACCTCGAGGTTGATGCGGCGGAGCAGGAACAGCTGGCCCGCCGGCGTCTTGAGCGACTTCTCGAGGTTGACCAGCCGGAGCATCTTCAGACGTCCTCGGGCAGCAGCGGCGACAGCGCGAGGTGCAGCCAGCGCGGCGCGCCGCGCGAGAGGCTGAGCTCAATCCGCTGCGTGCGCACCCGCACCGAATGGGGCGGGGACTCCAGCTGTGACGGGCACGCGCCCATCTCCAGCTGCACGCTGTTCTCCGGCTCCACCAGCGCGACGGCGCCTTCAACGTCCACCTCCGGAGGGTTCAACACCCCGGCGCCCACCAGGAACGCGCGAGCGTGCGCAGCCGGCGCGCGCAGCAGCGAACCGTAGAAGCCCTCGCGCTCCCGGGCGCGCAGGAAGCTGCTCCCCGCGCCCGCGAGCACGCCCAGCACCAGCGCGCCTGAAGCGAGGGCCTTCACCAACCGCTTGGACTCTGCATCGAACGTGGCCATGTCAGTGACCTCCGGAGACCTGCTCGTCTTGCACCACGCGCCCGTCGAAGAGGCTCACCGTTCGGGTGGCGACCTTCGCGTGCACGGGGTCGTGCGTCACCATGCAGAGCGTGGAGCCCTGCGCGTGAAGCTCGCGCAACAGCTGCATCACCGCCTGACCGTTCTTCGAGTCCAGGTTTCCCGTGGGCTCGTCGGCCAGGAGGATGAGCGGGTCTCCCGCCACCGCGCGCGCCACCGCCACGCGCTGCTGCTGACCGCCGGAGAGCTGCGCCGGCATGTGCTTGGAGCGATGGCTCATCCCCACCCGCTCCAGCGCGGCTTCCACCTTCTTGCGGCGCTCGGACGACGGCATCCCGCGGTAGGTGAGCGGCAGCTCCACGTTCTCGAAGACGTTCAGGTCGCCGATGAGGTTGAAGCTCTGAAAGATGAAGCCGATGTGCCGGTTCCGGATGAGCGCGCGCTCGTAGGCCGACAGCCCGGAGACCGGCCGCCCGTCGAGCAGGTAGGTGCCGGACGAGGACGTGTCCAGCAGCCCGAGGATGGCCAAAAGCGTGGTCTTCCCGGAGCCGGACGGGCCGACGATGGCCAGCCACTCGCCCGCGTTGACCGAGAGGTGGACGTTGGCGAGCGCGTGCGTCTCCACCTCGTCCGTGAGGAACACCTTGGTGATGCCCTCCAGCTGCAAGAGCCGCCCGCCCTTGGCGGTCTTCAAGCCAGGGCCGGCCGTGGTCACTGCGGGGGGAGCCACATCGGGGGTCATCGAAACCTCACACGTTCTGCGTTGTCCCAGGCCGACATGTCAGAGAGCACCACCTTGTCGCCCTCCTTCACGCCGTCGCGCACTTCAATCGTGCTCACCGAGCTGCGACCCAGAGTCAGCCGGGTCCGCGTCGCGCCGTCGCCGTCGGGCGTCAGCACGAACAGCTCCATCGCGCTCTCCGGCTGCGCCCCCGCGGGGCGGCCCATGTGGAGCACGTCGGTCAGCTTTTCAATCTGCACCACGCCCTCAACCGTCAGGTCCGGCCGCGCGCCCTTGGGCAGCGCACCTTCGAGGCCAATCTCCACCAGCACCGTGCCCTCCTTCGCCGAGGGGGCAATACGCGTGACATGGCCGGCGATGACACCGTTGCGCGTATCAATCTGCGCCACCTGCCCCACCGAGAGGTCTTTCGCCTGAGTCTCCGGCACCTTGAGCTCCGCCTTCAGCTCCTCGGGCTGCACCACCTTGGCCAGCAGCGTGCCCGGCGTCACCCACTGCCCCAGCTCCAGCGGCAGCTCTTGAAGGACGCCCTTCCCGCCCGCCTTCACCTGCATCGACTCCACCTGCTGCTTGCGGAACTGCGCCACGGCCCGGAGCTTGTCCAGCTGCGCGCGCATGGCCACCAGGCGGGCCCGCTCGCTGTGGCCGATGACGTCCCGGCGCTGGCCCTCCAGCTTCACCCGGGCCTCCAGCTCCGCCCGCTTCTCCGCCGCGAACTTCGCGTCCATGCTGGAGAGCAGCTCGCGCTCGTGCAGCCGCGCGTCCGCCTCCGCCCGGCGCCGCGCGTCGGACGCCTCCGCGTTCAGCGTGGCCAGCCGCGACTCCTGCTCCAACCGCGCGGTCTGCAGCGTGGCGGTGACGTTGAGCAGCTCCGCCTCGGCGTTGGCGACCTGCCGCTCCGCCTCCAGCGCCTGCAGCATGACGTCCGGGTTGGCCAGCTCCATCAGCAGCGTGCCTTCTTCCACCCGCGCGCCCGGCTTGATGTGGATCCGCTCCACCCGGCCCGCGGTGTCCGCGGTGATCCACCGGATGTGCTCCGGCACCAGCGTGCCCGGGCCCTTCACCTGGCGCAGCATCTCCCCGCGCTTGACGGTGTCGATCCACACGCCGCTGCGCTCCACCGTGGGCGCCGCCGCCTTCAGGCGCGACAGGCCGTACGTCAGCGCGAGCGCCGCCGCCACCCCGCCGATGGCGAGGTAGAGCGACCGGTTGCTGCGGACGCGCTGGCGGGGAATGTCCAACGGGGTGGGCTCCGAAAAGAGAAGTTCGCTCAGCTGGCATAGCGAGGGATGTGCCACCCATGCCACGCTGCAACCCTGCACAAGGACACCGCTCTTTGGCCGTGCGAGGTGAGCTCCTGTGGGCCCCCCGGCCGCTGCTGGGAACAGAGATCCCATTTTCGAAACGCCGCTGGCGCCGTGCGCGCCAGACGCACATGATGCGCGCCCGCATGCGCATCTTCGGCCTGGAGGAAGCCAACCAGCTGGTGCCGTTCCTGACCCGGACGTTTGACCGGATCCGCCCCTGGGTGAGCCGCGTTCAGGAGCTGGGCGCGGAGCTGGAGACGGCCGAGGAGCTGGAGGAAGGCCGCCGGCCGCCGGAGGAGCTGTCAAACCTGCGCGCGGAGCAGGTGCGCCTCCTGGAGCAGATCCGCGAGGAGCTGTCGAAGGTCGAAGAGCTGGGCATCGACGTGAAGGCGGCGGACGGGCTGGTGGACTTCCGCGCGCTGCACAACGACCGGCAGGTCTACCTCTGCTGGCGCCACGGCGAGCAGGCCATCTCCCACTGGCACGAGCTGGACGCCGGCTTCGTCGGGCGTCAGCCCATCACGCGGTCCGCCGACTTCGCGCCGACGTACCTGAGCTGAACGGCGCCCTTCACCGTTTGAGCGGCGCGGAGAGGGCGCGCACCCGCACGTCCCCGGGGGCGATCCACAGGACCAGGTTCCCCTGCAGCAGCTGGAGCTTGGTGGCGTTGGCGTTGGTCAGCTCCATCAAGAGCGTCCCATCAGAGCCGAAGGTCAGGCGGCCCCGGAGCTCCAGCTCCAGCGGCTCGCGCTGCAGCGCCTGCTCCACCGTGTCGTTCACCGAGTCCACGTAGGCCTTGAAGGGCACCGTGACGATGGGCCGCCTGTCCACGTCCTCCGCGGCGGCGGCGCGGAGCCACCCGGTGGCCTGCTCCGCGGGACGCATCACCAACCGGTCCGTGACGATGCCGTAGAGCGACGTGGTGGTGCCGAACATCCAGCTGCCGGGCGCGACGGACACCTTCACCCCGCCGGCGATGGCGTCATACGCGCCCACCGCCGCGAGCAGCGAGCCGGCCAGATACGTGCGCGCCGCCACGCCGCCATCCGCCCCGCGCATGCTCACGCTGTTCGCCTCCCGCAGCTCTTCGGCGGGCGCGTCTATCTTCCCGTTCGCGTTGAGGTCGCTGATGGGCGTGAGCTGGAGCGTCACCGCGCTCTCGCGCGCGGCCGGCAGCGCCGTGAAGCGGATGTCGACGCCGCCGCCTCCCGCTTCCTCCAGGACATCCAGCAGGACGTCGGTGTTGAGCGCCACGCCATCCGAGTCGCAGATGCGGTCCGGCCCGCAGCCGGCGTCCGGCTTGCCGTTGATGACCAGCTGGTACTGCTCGCCTGCGCGCAGCGGCTCGTCGGGGAGGAAGCGCACCGAGGTGGGGGTCACCTCCAGCCGTCCCACCGGCGTCCGTCCGTCCGCGCCGCGCAGGGTGAAGGAGCGGTCCAGGCGCACCGTCGCGGGATCCACCGGGCGCGTGAACGCGAGCTCCACCGGGAGATCCGCCGCCATCGCCGCGGGCCGCAGCGGGGTCAGGTCCAGGCCGCAGCTGTAGCCGCCGTCAACGGCGATGAGCGCGCAGGGGATGCCGGGGCGCAGCGCGGAGATCATCGGCGGCCGCGGCGCGCTCGGGTTGGCCCGCCGCGTGGTGAAGGAGGCCGTCACCCCGCGCTGTGGCGCGGCGCCGGTGGCGCTCCGGAGGGCGATGCCGACGTTCAAGCGGTAGCTGGCGCCGCCCGCGAGCGCCGTCCCGGGACGGAAGAAGACCGTGGAGCCGTCCTGCCGGACCGTCCCCTCGACGTCGTCCGCGGTGCCCGGCGTTCCATCGCCCGGCTCGCGCTCCAGCCAGATGAAGCGCGGGAAGCTCGCCTCGGAGGCAGGCGCGGAGAGGACCACGCGCAGCTCCTGTTCCGGCGCAATCTCCCGCGCCGCGTCCTCGGGGAACGTGGAGAGGATCTCCAGCGGCGCCGGCGTGCCCATCACCGGGTCCACCGGCTCCACCGACGCGGCCGCCAGGGTCACCGAGCTGCCCGCGGTCTCCATCCCGAGCAGCTCCAGCTGCGCCGCGCCCACCAACTCTACTTGCAGGCGCCCGTCCTCCACCTCCAGCGTCCCGCTCAACACCAGGTGCAGCAGGTCCTGATTGAGCAGCGTGTGAACGGTGGCGTCTCCCGCGCTCAGCGACGCGTCCAGCACCATCCGCACGGTGGGGCGGCCGCCGGGAGAGAACGGGTTCTCGGAGATCTCTCCCACCGCGTCGGTCAGCAGCAGGAGCTCCAGAGGACCGCTGGCCAGGCCGGTGGGGATCTCCCCGTAGAGGGAGATGGCCAGGCCGCGCGGGTCCGCCACCCGGAGCGACATCCGCTGCCCCTTGCGCAGCGCCAGCGGCACGCGCGCGCCGAAGCCGCCGAGGTCCGGCAGCTGCGTGGAGAGCATACCGGCGATGGACAGCGACTGCGTCCCGACCAGCGCAGACCGCAGCTCCAGCGTGTTGGAGGACCTCCCGTCGAGCGCGCTCAACGTTCCGGTCGGCCGCGCCTCCGCGCCCAGCGCCAGCGCCAATGAGCGGGTCAAAGGCGCGGCGGTCACCGTCAGCTCGCGCGTGGTGGGAGAGAGCGCCTCACCTGCGAGGTCCTGGATGTCGCCGGTGAGCTCCAGGCGGTAGGTCGCCGCGGGCTCGAGGTCTTCGTCCGGGTCAAAGGCGATCCGGCTCCCCCGCGCGATGACGGTCCCGCGCACCTCCGCCCCCGTGGACGTGCGGACCAGGCGCACCGACGGCCGCGGCCCCGTCGCCACCGCGGTCTCTGAACGGATGGGCTCCGAGAGCAGGACGTGGAGCGTGGTGAAGGGCCAGACGCGCACGTCCTTTTGATCCACCGGCTGGACCGAGAGCACCCGCAGCCCGTCCCCCGTCCGCGGCCCCTCTGGCGCAACCTTGAAGGCCAACCGCTTCGCGGGCGCCTGGGCGCCGAGCTGGAGGACCATCTCGTAGCCGGTCCCCGGCGTCAGCGAGGCTTGAGGCGTGAGCACCAGGCGGAGCCCATCCGCGCTCACCGCGAGCGTGGTGGGGACCGTCGCGCCGCCCTCGGATTCCACCAGCTTGAGCGCGCGGGCGGCGTCCGCGCCCGGGAGCGCCGCGGAGAGGCGCGCGTAGATGCGAGAGAACCGCGGGACGTCTTGCTGGCCGTCATAGGGGCTGGCGAAGGTCAGCGCCACGGGCGCGGCGCCGGGAGTCGGCCCCAGCCACTTGCCGGGATCGCTGCAGGCGGCCAGAAGGATGAGGGCAAGCGCGGCGACGTGTCGCGAAGCGCCTCGTAAAGCCCCTCCGCTCGACTCCCGTGAAGCCCCACCGCTCGCCTCCCGTGAAACCCCACCGCTCGCCTCCCGTGAAGGTCCCCCGTTGCCTGCCCGTGAAGCGCCCCCGTTGCGTGCCCGTGAAGCTCCCCCGTTGCCTGCCCGTGAAGCTCCCCCGTTCGCCTCGAGCGTTGCGCCGTCAGGCGCATAGTCGAGAGGTGGCGCATACCCACGCACACCTCCAGCCTCATCCGTGCCGCAGCGGGTTTGAGCCAAGCCTCGAACGCCCTGCCACCTCTCGACTATGCGCCTGACGGCGCAACGCTCGAGGCGAACGGGGGGGCGCTCGGAGGGGATGACCGCGGGGCGACTTCCAGGAGCATTCGCTTCGCGCATGGCGCCTTAGAACCGAAGCGTGAGGGTGAAGTTGACCGCGTGGACCTGCCCATCGGCACGCGCGAGGAGCGTGGAGCCGTCCTCGGTGAGCAGCGTGAGCGACCGTGAGCTGAGGACCTGCACCTGATACGCGGCGTCGAGCGAGAGCGGGTGGCGCAAGAGCACGGTATTGGGCGGAACGGTGTACCCGGCCCCCAATGAAACAATGTGTCTATTATTGTCGACAGCGTTGAGGCTGTTCGGCGCGGGATCCTGGAGCGGGCTTGCCTCGTACGCGTAGCCGGCGCGCGCGGCGAAGTGGTACGGCAGCGCCACTTCGGCGCCGAACCTGGGGGACAACACATCGACGAATTGGAGATGGGCGGGGCCGCGGACCGTATCCTCCGCCTCCAGCACAGCGCCCAGCCGGCTCCACCTGGCGAAGTCCAGGGCGACGTGGCCGGTGACGCGGCCCACCGCCACCTTGGCTCCGAAGGAAAACTCCTCCGGACGGAACGCGTCCACGAACGTCATCTCCAGCGGCAGCGTGGTCAGCGGCGACGTGCCGAGCCGCGCCTCCGCGCGGGCGTCCACCCGCACGCCCTGCCACGACGCGGTCCGGTAGCTCGCGGCGAAGGAGAGCGCGTTGACCGGCCCCAGCTCCCACGGACCCACCACCACGCCGAGCACGGGCGAGAAGCGCGGCCCCACCTCCATGGCCATCGACTCCCGCGACGTCTCCCCTGCCAGGCTGGTCTGGAACTGGAGCTGCGCGGTGGCGGCGACGGAGAGCAGCATGCCCGCGCCTACGCGCAACTTCGAGAGCACCTCCACACCAATCCCCGCGCCGAGCAGGAGCTGCCGCCGGCCCTCGCGGAGAAACTGACCGGACGCCGAGGGCGCGTCGGAGAGTGACAGCAGGCCGTTAAGGTTGTCATCGAGCCCGATGGCCAACCCGAAGCCGATGTCGCGATCCAAGCTCGTCATCGACGAGAGGTTCAGGCGCAGCCCCACCAGCGGCATGTTGTTGGAGGCGGCGGAGACGGACAGCCCGTCCATCGCCAGCGCCGGCCGCGCGAAGAGATAGCCGAGCGTCACCTCGCTGGCGCCGTCAGCTGCGAGCGCCGACGGATTGGAGAGCGTGGCGGAGAAGTCAGTCGCGAACGGCGCGCTGGCGCGGGCGGTGCCCATGTCCCGCGAGTGCAGGCCGTAGGGGTCCGTCGGGTTGAGCAACGAAGCGTGCGCGGTGACGGACAGCAGCAGCGACGCGAGAGCAGCTCGGAGCGCGATCCTCATGGCGCCCCGGCATAGCCCACCCTGTGCGCTTCGCCAGGAAAGCACTGCGTGCTCTGTCGACTCGCCGTGTCATCGCCATTCGGCAACCGGCCGGTCGCGCTCGGAGTCGGATGTGGGCAGACATCCCCCGCGTGGCGGCGGAGAAGGTCCCCTCAATAGGATGAGGACAGGAGAGAGGCCCATGCCCACCGCGCGTCGCCGAAGCCGCGGCCAGTCGATGGCCGAGACGAGCATCACCGTTGCCCTGGTGGCCATCGCTACGCTCAGCCTGGTCACGCTCTTCGGCAACAACCTGCGCGCACTCTTCGGCGTCAGCGGGGACGCGTTGAGCGGCAAGACCAGCGTGGCCAACCGCGCGGTCGCTCCGCCCCGCATCACCGACAAGACGCTGCGGACCTTCGGCGAATCCACCAGCGGAGGAGGCGACGGCGCCGGCGGCACCACGACCGCGCCCGAGGGCGCAGGCTCACTGGGCGGCGGCCACAGCGGCGGCGGCGAGAACCCTCAGGGCCAGTTCTAGAGGCTACGCCCGTGCGATGACCGCCGGGCTCCAGGGCGACAGCTCCTCATCCGCTTCACCGGACCAGCGCGCAAGTCCCCTCGCGGCGCGCACGCGGTCCTCGTAGCGGGACGCGTCCGTCGCCCAAGAAGACATCGGCGCAGGGCGAGGTTCGACGGCCGGCGCGGGCACCGCCCACTCCGGAGCAGCGTGCACCCCGATGACCGCGCACAACCGCTTCGCCAGCTCCAGCGGCGCCACCGGCTTGCGGGCGACGAACGCCACGCCCAGCTCCGTGTTGAGGCGGTCATAGGACCTGCGATCGCCCCAGAAGGACGAGACGAAGGCCACCGGCGTCTCCGGATGGTTCTGCCGGAACGCGGCTGTCCAGGAGATTCCGTCGATGTCCGGCAAGAGCCCGTCCACCATCACCAGGTCCGGCTCCGCGTCCAGCAGCAGCCGGCTGGCCTCGGCGCCCGTGCGCGCCTGCAGGACGAGCACGCCCAGCGCGTCGAGCGCATCCGCCAGGGCCGTCCGGAACACCCCATCGTCCTCGAGCAGCAGCACGGTCTTCGCGTTCATGGGCAGAACGGCGCAGCAACACCCACGCCACCACGAAGCCCGCGCGCCGCCTGGCGGCCGGGCGGCCATCCCCAGGTCAGGGATGACCGTCACTTCCGCCGCGACCCAGGTGCGGCGATGTCGCCTAGAAGTCGGGCCCGGCGCGCGTACTTGAGCTGGAGGAACGCCATGGTGGCGCCGGGAGGTGTACCCAGACAGGAGTGGTATCCGACGACGTCCAGGAGCGTCGCGCCGTCAGGCGCATCCCCCGGCCTTGGCCGGCCATTTCGTCGGAGGAACAGCTCTTCTCAGTCGGGCGGCGGCCCCCGCTCGCCTCGAGGAGGGAAACCGGCCCTGGCCGGCCATTTCGTCGGAGGAACAGCTGTTCTCAGTCAGGTGCCTCCCCCGCTCGCCTCGAGCGTTGCGCCGTCAGGCGCATAGTCGAGAGGTGACGCAAACCCACGCACGGCACATTGCCGGTTCATTTCGAGCAAACCGAAGCGGCCCATGAGCCAAGCTCCGGAAGCACTGCCGACGTCTCGACTATGCGCTTGACGGCGCAACGCTCGACGCGAACGGGAGGGGGGGCCTATTTGAGGTTGGCGAGCGGCGCAGTGCCGTCGATGCCGAAGGTGGGCTGGTTGACGCCCATCGTGGCCAGCGCGGCGATGAAGAGGTCCGCGAACTTGCCGCCGGTGTAGCGCACGTGCCGGCCCGGGCTGTACGCGCCGCCTCCGTTGCCGCCGAGGATGACCGGCATGGAGAGGTGGTTGTGCTGAGGGTCCTCCCCCGAGCCCGGCACGTTGGCGACTTCACTGGAGAAGAACACCGTGGAGTTGAACAGCATGGTGTTGCCATCCGGGTCGATGGAGCCCTTCATCTTCCCGAGCAGATACGCCAGCTGTGAGACGTGCCAGCCGTGGATGGCCGCATAACCGGCGCGCCAGTTGGACACCGTCTGGTGGGAGTAGTCGTTGTGGTGGCTGCCCGGGTAGCCCAGGAAGTCGTAGCTGTAGTCGCTGCTGCCGTTCTCCATCATGAACGTCACCACCCGCGTGCGGTCGCACTGGAAAGCGACGAACGCGAGGTCCAGCAGCGCCTTGGCGTGAACGCGGAGGTCCTGGGAGTTGGCCGGCGCGGTGCCCTTGGTGCACGCGGACGGCGTCACAGGGGTGGTGGTGCCAATCTTCTGGACCTGCAGCTCCAGCTCCCGCACCGAGGTGAGGTACTCGTCCATCTTCCGCTGATCCGTCCGGCCCAGCTTCGCCTTGAGCGCGGTGGCGTCACCCTTCACCGCGTCGATGACGCTCTGCTTGTACGCCTTGCGCCGGGCGGCCGCCGCGTCCACCCCGCCGCCCGTGGGCGCCATGGGGTCAAAGTTGGCAAAGAGCCGGTTGAACAGCGCGACCGGGTTGGACTCCTTCGGCAGCGCCGTGGTCGCGGAGGACCAGGCGATGTTGTTCATGTAGACGCAGGCATAGCCGGAGCCGCAGTCGCCGCCGTTCCCGCCCGCCTGGGTGCCCAGCTCCAGCGAAGGGAACGCGGTGACGCCTCGCAACGACGCAGCCATCACCTGATCCACCGAGATGCCGTTCTTGATATCCGCGCCGAGCGTCTTGTACGGCCGCGCGCAGGTGAGGAAGGCGGCCGTCCCGGTGTCGTGGTCCCCATCCCCCGGCGGATTGCCCTGCCGCGGGTTGCCCGCCGTGTTCCCCAGCCCGCTGAGGACCAGCACGTCGTTCTGGAGGCCGGCGTCCGCCAGCGGCTTGAGGCAGGCCGTGGGCGTGTAGCCCGCGCCCACCTGCGCCGGGGACCAGTCCGGCATGTACGCGCCGTTGGGGACGTAGAAGGCGAAGAACCGCCGCAGCGGCCGCGTCCCTTGCGCCCGGGCGATGGCGGGCAACATCTGCTCAAGGAACGGCAGCGCGATGGCTGTGCCCGCGCCGCGCAGCACCGCCCGGCGGGAGAGCTCCCACTTCTTCATGGCTCACCTCGGCGAAGGGTAAAGGCGCGGCTCTGCGCCACCAGGACCATCAGCTCCGACAGGTGGCCTCCGCCGGTTTCGAGCTTCTCGGCCAACTGCTCCAGCGCGCATGTCTCCGCGGCGAGGAGCTCGCGGCCCAGCGCGTAGGTGAGGACGTTCTGGGAGATGCACTGGGTCAGCTGCGGACTGTCCTTCAGCAACCCGGCCAACTGCTTCACGCCGTTGAAGGCGCGGCCGTCCGGGAGTTTCCCGGAGGCGTCGATGTCGAACGTCCCGTCCTGGGTGCGGAACGCGCCGATGCCGTCGTAGTTCTCCATCGAGAAGCCGATGGGGTTCATCGCCAGGTGGCAGCCGCGGCAGCTGCCCGCAGCGGTCATCGCCTCCAGCTTCTGGCGCTGACTGCCGGTGGCCTCGCTGGGCAGCGGCGGGATGCCGGGCGGAGGGGGCGGCGGCTCCGTGCACAGGAGACTGCGCAGCACGAACTTCCCGCGGCGCGCGACGGAGGTGCGGGTCACCGGCGAGGTCGCGGTCAGCAGCGCCGCCTGGGTGAGCAGGCCACCGCGCTGGGTGGAGGTGAGTGCCACCCGCACCGGCGTGGCGCTGCCCACCGCGGGCAGCCCGTAGTGCCGGGCGAGCGTGTCGTTCAGATACGTGAACGGCGCGTCCAGCATTCCGCTGACGTGAATCGGCTCGCGCAGGAACTCCTGGAAGAAGAGACGTGACTCCTGCCTCATCGCGTCCCGCAGCGGTTCAGTGAAGGAGGGGAACGCCGTAGGGTCCGGCTGAGTGGCGTCCACGCGCCGCAGCGACAGCCACTGGCCGGCGAAGTTGTCCGCGAGCGCGACGGACTTCGGGTCCTTGAGCATCCGGCGGACCTCGTCCGCGAGCTTCGCGGGGTCGCTCAGCGCGCCGCCCTCCGCGGCGGCCAGCAGCGCGTCGTCCGGGGCGCTGCTCCAGAGGAAGTAGGAGAGCCGGGAGGCCAGCTCGCTCCCGGTGAGCGCGTGCGGGATGAGCGACGCCGGGTCTGGATCCAGCTCTACCCGGTATATGAAGTGCGGGGAGAGCAGGATGGACTGCATGGCCAGCTGGGTGCCTGCCACGAAACCCTCGCCCTGCCCTCGTGCGACCGCGAGGAAGCCCACCAGCCGGGTCAGCTCCTCGGCGCTGACTGGACGGCGCCACGCGCGGTGGGCGAAGCGTTCCAGAATCTGCCGGGCACAGGCGTCCTCCGCAGCCGCGGTCGCGGACGCGGGCGCGCACAGGCGAATCCGCGCGGCCGGGCCAGGCGTGACATCCCGCGCCCAGGCCTCCGCCACCAACCGCTCCGCCGCCGCGTCGTACTTCTCGTAGAGCAGCGGCGAGACAGAGAGCACGTCCGCGTTGTTGTCGAACCCGCCGCTGCTCTCGTCCGCGGGGAGCTCGCTGCCGGTCCCCGTGGTGTCGCCGAGCACGTCGCGGACCGTGAGCTTGTATTCGGTGCGGTTCAGGCGGTGGAGCGTGACCCGGCCGGGATCTCCTCCCGCAATGCAAGCTGCTGGGACGCCATCGTTCGGGCCCATCTGCGGATCAGGCGCGAAGGCGGTGCACGCGGCGAGCGCAGTCAGCATCGCCACCAGCAGACTTCTGGTCATGAAAGGGTCTTTCCTCCGGAGGGTGCTTTGGCGTGGCGTGTTGCAAGCAGCGCACCTCGTCACAAGTGACTCAAGCGCTGGAGAGGAGACCGGAATTCCGAGGCCCGCTGCCACCGCCAGGTGGTACCTGAGCACGGCAGTTCACAGGTGCACGGCCAGGCGCGAGTTTGAGCACTGGCGATAAACAAATCCCCCACGTCTCCGTCCGTGGCGCGCTCATCGGACCGGAGAAACCATGGAGCGAGC
>JBGART010000028.1:0-119500 GCA_044230055.1 Myxococcaceae bacterium
CGACCGGACGGGACCGACAAGAACCCCATGTTCGGGTACATCCAGCGGGCGGCTCGCGTGTACATGTCGCTCACGGACGTGAGCCGGGCCGAGTACGAGGCGGTCATGAACCGACTGTCAAAGTCCGCGAGGACCTTTCATACGCACATCGGAAGTACGAACTACTTCGAGTTCGCCCTTCGACCTCTGCTCTGACCGAGTATCGGTTCGACCGTTTTGTTCGACGGATTGTCGCGCCTCATCCCAATCCACGGATATGAGACTCGTCACGATGTTGGCCTTCGTCGTCGCCTTCACCGCACGGGCGGCGGAGCAGGAGTCCCCTCCCCTCCGCGCGTTTGAGTGCACCCGACCGATCAAAGGCAAGCGTGCTGACGGTCTGCAAACAGTACGATTTGAACCGTCGCCCAGTTCGGCCCGCCTAACGCTTGAGTTTGTCGGCGGCGAGGCGAAATGTAGCTACCGGGCGCAGTGGCGATTTCCCGAAAGCCTCTTCTCGTACAGGCCGAAGCGTCACGATTCAACACGCGCCTGCATTGCTTCGATGCTCTCGCCGTTCGCCATCGCGTGCCGGCTGGAAACCGACACGCAAGACAGCCGGTCGCTCGCGATGATTTCGGAGCTTCACCTTCGGGCATCTGGAACCGCCGTCGAACGCACCATCGCATTCGACATCAGCTTCCCCTCTGATGCCGTGCAGCCGCCTCCCGACGCACGCTGTCAGGCGCTCCCCGTCATCCTTCCGGTCAGGAGCGTCGACCCCGCCTTCGTGCCCTCTCTGGACGCTTCTCGGTTCTCTTTCCGGGAATCGGCGTGCCACTTCATCGCGGAGAACTGAGCGCTCGCGTCACGCGATGTCGACAGTCACCGGGGCGTGGTCACTGGTGTCGAGTCCGGCTTGCCTTCGGACGCTGACCTCGCGGCATCTGGCGGCGGCGACGGCGTTGCCCAGCGCGTGGTCAATCCGCCAGCCTCCCCGTAGACCCCGGCGCGCTCTCCATCGCCGTACCGACCGAGTACGAATCGCCGGTTCAGCAGGCCGAGCCGAAGGTCTTCGTCCACTCGGAGGCCGGTACGTTGGATATCGAACCGAAGCAGGCCACCGAGTTGTTTGTGGGCGACCGGCAGCCCCCCCTCATGGGGCGAGACGTCCCCGAAGAGTACATCCCCTTCTTTGCCATGATTGAGCGCTGCGCGGGCCTTATCTGCCGGGCTCGCGGACGGCCCGAAGTGGACGAGGAGTTCGAACGAATCTATCGGCAGCTGCGGCGGCGACCGGACGGGACCGACAAGAACCCCATGTTCGGGTACATCCAGCGGGCGGCTCGCGTGTACATGTCGCTCACGGACGTGAGCCGGGCCGAGTACGAGGCGGTCATGAACCGACTGTCAAAGTCCGCGAGGACCTTTCACACGCACGTCGGAAGTACGAACTACTTCGAGTTCGCCCTTCGGCCTCTGCTTGAAGGGCTATGAGACTCGCCACGCCTGGACGCTTCTAGAGAAGAATGAGTGAGCCGGCCCGCCTCTCACGTCGAGGCGGGCCGACGTTGTGACAACTACGGCGTGCACAACGACAGGCCGAAGTTGTCGACGTAGACGCGAAGCACCGCCATGTTGGCCGGGTTGTTGGAGACGATGACGTGGTTGGTGATCAGCGCGTTGCCACGCCGGTCGAACGCGATGTTCGCGGGCGCGTCGTACTGAATGGTGCTGCCGGGCACGGACGTGTAGCGGGCGGTCTCGGCGCCGGTGCTGGCGTTGAGGACCGAAAGGGCGTTGGCTCCGGCGAGCGTCGCGTAGAGCTTGTTGTTCAAGCCAAACGCGATGCCGTCCGGCCCCTCACCTGCCGAGTAGGTGTGGAACACCTGGAGTCCCGCCGCGGTGGGGTTGAGGCGCGGGATGCTGTACACGTAGCCGACCGCGGGGTTTGCCAACGAGCTGGAGACGGTGAAGTAGATCCGCGACTGGCTGAGTCCAACGCGGATGCCATTCACGCCGATGGTGAACGGCGGCGCGGCCAGCGCCTGGTTCTGGAAGAAGATGGTGGGCGTTCCGCCACCCGGCGCGACCTTCCAGATGGTGGCCTGGAACGAGTCCGTCACGTAGAGGTTGCCGAACACGTCGAACGCGAGGTCATTCACCAGCGGCGGACCGTCGTAGATGGTCGGTGAGCACGGTGCCGGGGTGCCGGGGGCGCAGACAGGCAAGTTCGCCGGGAGAGGGGCGTAGACGGACTGCTGCCAGGTGGAACCGACCTTGGTCAGCCGAACCACGCCCAGCTGGGTGCTCAGCACATAGAGGCGATCCTGGCTGTCTGCGGTGATGCAGGAGAGCGCGTGCTCCTGGGAGAGGAGCTCGCCCTGGAGGGTGATGCTGCCCGCGGCCGCGCCCGTGACGCGGTCGTAAATAAGGACCTTGGAGGCAGGCGCGCCGGCCGTTCCCAGTCGCGCCGGGCCAGAGACGTAGACCTTGTCCTTTACGACAACGATCCCCTCGGGGTAGCCCGGAGGATTGGGGATCTTGGCGAATACAGACCCGGAGCCAAGGGTGAGCTGCTGCGAGTCTTCAGACAGGTTCTCGCTGTCTGATTCCGAGGGTGCACCGCAAGCGGCACATACAAGCAATGCCGCGAACACAGCCGATGTTTTTGGGGTCATGCGATATTTGTATCTATGGCGCACCGAACAGACCATACACCAGCAGCGGAAATTAGTTTTAAACGCGTAATCGCAGCGTTTCTAATCCTGTATGGAATGTGGCCGGCAAGTTAACGCTGCCAGTGAATTGAAACATTTCTGGAGCAGCCGTCTGAATTCCGCGTCAAGACAGACGGGGTAGATGTCGACAAGCCGGAGATCCCTAACCACCGGTCGCAGAGGAAGGTGGAATCGGGCTGGCCAACAGAAGATCTACCAGCCGCTCTATTGGTGGGAGTCCTGTCCCGGGCTTCAGCGCTTCCTCGAAGCAGGAGAAGGTCGCCGTGTCGTTCTCACGCAACCACGCCAACCCCTGCTTGGGACCCGGATAGAAGGAATGACGAAAGCGGAAATAGTTCTCCAACGCTTCCATCACCAGCCAACCCCGCCGGAAACGGGCCTCCACATCATCTCGACGAATTCGGGCGAGGGTCTTGGCAAACCAGGTCCGCTGCATTTCCCAGTGCCAAGCTGGGCGAAGCGGCGGGCCTGACGCGTGGAAAGCGTCCAACCGCTCCAACAGCTGAGCGCCGAATCCCGTCGGGTCGTGCAGCAGCTGTCCACCTCGCAGCTTCAGCAGGTCTTCGTTGGGCTCGAGGACGTCGGCTTCTGAGTAGATGAATGCGTCCATGAACGTGCCGCGCCAGGGCCGAGCGATCCGAAACATCTCTCCACGCCCCCTGACTCCAGCGACATCCCAATCACTCTCCTGCGTGGCGTCCTTGTGGGCCCGCGATCCGTAGAGGATGACTGTGTGGCAGTCATGCTCTCCCACCAGTACTTCCCGCAGCGCGGCCAGCTCATCGTCCTCGTTCATTCGACGCTCGTTCCTTTCGGGATTGTCACGGTGCACTGCCGCCAACGGGCGACGCGCAACGAAGCTCACGCGATGTCGACAGTCACCGGGGCATGGTCGCTGGTGTCGATCCCGGCTTGCCTGCGGACGCTGACCTCGCGGCATCTGGCAGCGGCGACGGCGTTGCCCAGCGCGTGGTCAATCCGCCAGCCGCGATTCTCTGCGCGCGCACGGCCCTGATTTGACCACCAGGTGTACGGGCCCTGACGGTCGCCCCAATGCGCGCGCCCCAGATCCACCCATCCCGCGCGCAGCAGCTGCGCGAACCATTCTCGCTCGGACGGGAGGAAGCCTGAACACTTCGCGTTCGAGCGCGGGTCGTGAATGTCGCGCTCGGTGGGCGCGATGTTGAGGTCCCCCGCGAGGATGACGGCCTCTCCACGGCTGGCCAGCGCGGAGGCCCAGGGCAGAAACTGCGCCATCCACAGCTCTTTGTACGCCTGCCGCACGAGGCGGGCGCCGGACGGGAGATACACGTTCACCAGGTGAACGTCGCCGCAACGGACGTGAAGCACGCGCCCTTCCGGAGCCCAGGTTTCCAGGCCCGTGGTGACACGTTCAATCGGCAAACGACTCCAGACCGCGACGCCCGAGTGTCCTTTGCGTTCGGAGGGGTGCCAGTCGATGTACCACCCTCGCCGCTTCTGCCAGACGTCCGGAAGTTGGTCCGGCGTGCAGCGGATCTCCTGGAGCAACAACACGTCGGGCGAGAGCGCTCGCACGTGGTTGGCGAAGCGCTTTCGGATGGCGGCTCGCAGGCCGTTCACGTTCCAGGAGGTGATGCGCATGGCGTGAACCCAGTTACCAGAGGCGACGCGGCGGCGCCTCTCCCGCATCTCGCGTCAGGTCCACGACTCGTTTGACGCCACCGACGGTCAGCGTCACGCGCGGCGCCGCTGGCAGTTCGAACGTCGCGGGTTGACACGTCATGGTCCAGCCGCACCTGAACAAGGCGCGCGAGGCGCGGTACACGCCGTCAAGATCAGCCCCATCAAGGCAAGACGAGGTCCCGCACTCGTGAATGGGTTCATCAACCATCTCCATGAATTTCGTCAACCCTGTCGGCTTGAAGATTCCGCTCCCAAGACGTAGGACCCCTTCCCCATGGATAGCAAGACGAAGCAGCTGATCGAGGACGGTGTTGCGACCGCTTACGCCGGGACGCGAAGCTTCGGCGAACAGGTGATGCTGCTCTCCGCTCAGGGCGTGGAGAGCTATCGCGTGGACTACCGGGAGCGGGTGGCGACGTATTTCCTGCCGTCCGGGGACCTTCACCGTACGGAGGTCAAGGCACCCGCGCTTGAGATTGGCGACGCCTTCGACGCGGACGCGCTCATCGCCGCCATCCGCGGCTCACAGCAGGGCGTCGTGAAGTACCCCGAGTTCATCGAACGGTCGATGCGCGCGGGGTGCGTGGGCTACGTCGTCTGGATTGCCGGAAGACAGGTCACCTACTTCGGGCGGCGCGGCGAGACGCACATCGAACGCTTCCCGAGCAAACCCTAGCTCGGCGCGGCGCTTCACAGCGGTGGTGGCTCCTTTTGGATCCACCGCGTTCCCACTGCAGGCGGCACCAGGCGCGTCAGCTGGCGCTCCTGCCAGTGGAAGAACACGAGTGAGGCGTCTTCGAGCGGTGCGTCGAAGGTAAAGCGGAGGCGCTTGATTCCGGCGGCGTCCTGCTCCGCGACCTCCACCTGCATTCCGGGCAACGACTCTTTCGTTGGCATCGGCATCGGAGGCGCGCGCAAGAACTGCTCTGCCTCGCTTGCCAGCAGCCGTCGGTCCACCGCGACGAGCTCCATCTCTATCGTCGACGGTCCGGTCCTTGTAAAGGCGTGGTCCCCCGGCGCCATCGACAGAAGCCACCAGGCACTGGGAGAGGCTGACGTCTCCAGTGACAAGCGCGCAGCCGCGTTCGCTGCGCTCAGCGGGTCACTCCACAGGGTCACCAGCCGCGTGTGTGGGAGTTTCCCCAGGTCCACGTTCGCCAGCACCGAGCTGTTCATCCGGTCGCTCCTCTGCCCGGCGAAGTGCATCAACGCACCCATGAAGCCCCACTGCGGCAGCGCCAACACGACATTCAGGAAGACGAGCACGGCCGCGCTTGCAGCAGCGGCGACTCCCCGAAGTCGGCGCCCACGCGCCCGCCAGGCGCCTTGAATGACCACCGCAACCGTCACGCTCGCCCCGAGGCTGGCAGCAACGAGGAGGCGACCCGACGGGAAGGTGGAGGAAACAGGGAGCACCGAAAGGATGGAACCCAGCGTCATCCACCACACGCGCTGACGCAGCAGCGGGTCCATCGACTTCGACAGGCGCCAGAGCGCGTAGAAGAAGAGGCCCGACATGCTGAGGGATGCCCCAATGAGCCAGGGCCGACCAGGCGGAGGAACGACGTTCCACACCTCTGCCCAGACCCCGGGGAACAGCGCGCCGATGAGCACCGGCCCTCGGGTCGCCACCGCTCGAAGCCAATCCCCGGGCTGGCTGAGCGGGTCGATGTACATCAAAGCGCCTGAGGCGCCATATCCGAGGAGTTTGTAGACAATCAGCCAGAGGCCGCAGACAACCCCCACTGGCAGAAGCGCGCGTGCCCTCGTCGCTGTCGCTTCGTCCGTTCGGGTGAGCTCGTACGCGACCACGTACGCAACGGCGCCGAGCGCGATCTCTCCGGAGAGCAACCCCACCAGCGTCGAACCTGCGCTCGCCACGTACGCCCAGGACAGCCGCTCCTCCCGCGCGCGCTGATGGAAGTAGACGCCCAGGAAGCCGAAGGTCGCAGCGACCAGCGCGTTCCGGTTCGCCAGCCACATCACAGGCAGCGCGTGAGCGTCGTCGATGGCAAACAGGAACAGCGCCCCGGACACCAGCGACGTCGGAAGCACGCGGCGGAACAGCAGCGCAACGACGGCGACCAGCGCGAGGTACCAGAATACAGAGTGCAGATGTGGACCGACGAGCCCTCGCCCGAACAGCTCGTAGTCCAAGACCATCAGCGCGCTCGACACGGGGCGGAAGAACGCGACCTTCAACGTCGGATGCGACCACCACGGCAGCGCGCCCCGCTCCACCGCCGCGCGCACATCCTCGGCCTTGCCGTCCGCGAAGACGAACAGGTCGTACTTTGTGAACTGCGCTTTAAACGGAGTCGGTGAGCCCTCAATCGCGAGGAGCTGGCCGTAGTCGTCACCGAACCTCGGCAGCACTGCCGAGGGCAGGGCCAGGCACGCCGCGATGGCAAGCGCAACAGCGGTGGCTCCTCGTCCTGTGTCCAGGCGTCCCTCCTGCCTTGCGGACAACTCCCGTTCACCAAAGTTCCGCGGGGAGAGAACCTATCTGTGGGCTAAAGTGCGGGCGATGCTGGGACCTCGTTCAGTTCAGGCGGCCTGGCTCATAGCTTCGCCGCGCCGAAGCGTGCGTCCAGCTTGGTGAGCTGGCTGGTGAAGCCGCCCTTCTGCATCTCGGTGAACTCCGGGTTGTGCATGGGGCTCAGGGTCACGACCATCCGGACGGTGCTTCCGGAGGGGAAGAGCTCCACCACCGTCGTGCTGTCGTAGGGCTTCACGCCGGGCAGGAAGTCGATGAGGTGGGTGAGCGTCAGCCGCTTCTGCGGCTCCAGCTCCGTGTACGTGCCGCGCGTCTTGTGGGAGAGCGGCTGGCCCATCTTCTTCATCTGGGCAATGACCTCGGGCGCGTCGGCGATCATGTCGTAGCGGAGGGTGCCACCCAGTCGCGCGTCGAGCTCGTGAACCTCCACCCGGAAGCCCACCGGGCCCCACCAGGACTCGAAGCCGGCCTTCGTCGTCCACAACTCCCAGATGTCCTGCACGCCCGCGCGGTAGGTCCGTTCGAGCACCACGTTCTTCGCCTCACTCATCTGCCTTGCTCCTCTTCGACGGTTTCCGTCTGTGTTTCAGGGCTTCCCCGAACCGGTCCAGCCTCGCCTCCCAGAGCTCCCGGTACTGCGAGAGCCAGGCTTCCAGCTCCTGAAAGGGCTCTGGCTCCAGCGCGTAGAACCGTCGCTGCCCTTCCGGGCGGACGGTGACGAAGCCGGATGCATGGAGAATGCGCAGGTGGCGCGAGACACCCGACTGGTGGATGCCCGCCTGCTCGACGATGTCGTTCACCTGCCGCTCACCGCGGCGGAGCGTGAAGAGGATGCGCCGCCGTGTGGGGTCCGCCAGCGCCTGGAAAGGATCGACTTGCATAGCTGTGCATATGCATATCAGTGCATATGCGCGGCCGTCAATTCATCGTGACTGCTCAGCAGCAGCAGTCAACCCACTCGTCGGACGCGAAGTAGGGCCCCATGTTGCCGCCCTTAAGGATGAGCTCAGTGGGCCCGACCTCGATGGGGCCCGCATTGCTGAGCTCTCGCGAGTCGCGGGTCGCCGGTGCCTTCAGCTCGAGGACGATGACTGACCCTCCGCCGTCTGCGACGCTCCGCTTGAGCCGCCAGGTTCCAGTCCGTTTGACCCAGGTCCAGCCGCTGTCCTCGAGGTGATGTTCGAAGACGTCAACCTTGCCTCCCGGGTTGAACTGCAGCCGAAAGAAGGGGCCGCTGTCCGCCAGGGTCGGCGCGCGGATCTTCAGCTTGGGCAGGACGGCGGCCAATCCGGCAACAGAATGCAGGTCTGCGCCGAGCAGCGCGTAGTAGCGCGCCGTTTGACGGAACTCTTCGAAGTCCGGGTCCTTCGCGAGGCGGCGGACCCGGCGTTTGTCCAGGCGGAGACTGGTGGCGAGGTGCTCAACGGCCTCGGAGAGCGGGTACTTCAGCTCAGCGCATGAGTCCAGCTGCTGGTGTCGATAGGTCGTCGCTGCGAAGTTGTAGTGGGCGATCGCCAGGTTCGGATCTGCGGTGAACGCCTCCTTGAATCGCTCCGCCGCCTGCTGCCATTTGCCCGCCTTGTAGAGCTCGTAGCCTTCGTCGTTCAGCGTCTTGGCGGAAGGGGCGCCTCCGTCTGTGGGTTGCGCCGCCGCGGCGGACGCGATCATCAGGAGCGTGATCAGGAGTCGATTCATGGAGGCGGCTCAGGACGATGTGGCCCGCCAATCATTCAGCGTGCCGCCGCGATTGGCGGCAGGGCTCGCGTGCAGCATCATCCCCTGGCGACGACTGAGGAACCTTCCAATTGTCAGGGTGGGCGATGGCAGAGCATGCAGTGGTGGTCGTTGGCGGGGGTCCGACGGGGCTGATGCTGGCCGGTGAGCTGGCGTTGGCGGGCGTCGACGTCGCCGTTGTCGAGCGGCGAGTGACTCAGACTCTCGTTGGCTTGCGTGCCGGCGGACTGCATTCACGCACCATCGAAGTGCTGGACCAGCGCGGCATCGCCGAGCGGTTCCTGGCGCAGGGGAAGCCGGCGCAGGTCGCGGGGTTCGCGTACATCCCGTTGGACATCAGCGACTTCCCTACCCGGCACAACTACGGGCTCGGCCTGTGGCAGAACCACATCGAGCGGATTCTGGCCGACTGGGTCTCCGAGTTGCCGGTCACCGTGTATCGCGGGCGCGAGGTGACGGGCTTCGCGCAGAACGGCACCGGCGTCGACATCCAGGTCTCTGACGGTGAGTCACTTCGGGCCGCGTATCTCGTTGGGTGTGATGGCGGACGGAGCCTGATTCGCAAGGCCGCCGGCATCGAGTTCGCCGGATGGGACGCGACGACGAGCTGGCTCATCGCCGAGGTCGCGATGGCCCAGGAACCCCAGTGGGGCATGCGCCATGACGCGCACGGCGTGCATGGCCTCGGCAAGGTGGATGAAGGAGGGCGGGTGCGAATCGTCTTGAACGAACCGCAGCTGGGGACTGGCAGCGAACCCACGCTGCGCGAGCTCAGCGAAGCGCTCGTCGCCATCTACGGGACCGACTTCGGGGTCCACTCCCCCACCATGATTTCCCGGTTCACTGACATGGCTCGGCAAGCCGCGTCCTACCGGGACAGGCGGGTCCTGCTGGCGGGCGACGCCGCCCACGTGCATCCCCCACAGGGTGGCCAGGGCTTGAACATCGGCGTGCAGGACGCGGTGAACCTGGGCTGGAAGCTGGCCCAGGTGGTCAAGCGGACGTCGCCCGAGGGCCTCCTCGACAGCTACCACGCCGAGCGCCACCCCATCGCTGCCCGGGTGCTGCGCAACACGATGGCGCAGGTCGCGCTTCGCCGCGCGGATGACCGCAACAAGGCGTTGACCGAGGTCCTCACCGACCTGCTGCGCATGGACGAACCCCGCAAGCGCTTCGCCGGAATGATGTCGGGCCTCGATATCCACTACGACCTCGGCGCGGGCCATCCCCTGCTCGGGCGCCGCATGCCCGACCTCGACCTGGTGACCGCCGACGGCCCGCGACGGGTCTTCACGCTGCTGCACAAGGCCAGGCCTGTGCTCCTTAACCTGGGTGAGCCCGGCGGCTTCGACATAGGGGCCTGGGCAGACCGCGTTCAGCGGGTCGACGCGCAGTATGGCGGCGCGTGGGAGCTTCCGGTGCTCGGGGAGGTCGCTGCGCCCGCGGCTGTGTTGATTCGACCCGACGGCTACGTCGCCTGGGTGGGAGACCGAACACAGGTGGGGCTCACTGCCGCGCTGACCGCCTGGTTCGGAGGGCCTGCGAACGGGGGATGACGACGGTTCAGCCCGCCCAGGGAATCGGTCCCTGCTTCAGGACCTCGACCGGTTGGGCTTGCGTCACGCTTGCCGACTTGCCATCGCGAGGCTCGGCGGGAGCAATGCGATGAGAAACGTCAGGTTGCCAATCACGTTCACTGCTCCGCCGAGCGCAACTGAGGCCGCGGAGTCCAGGACGAACCAGGTGAGCACTCCAGCAGCGAGCGCCTTGCCCGCACGCTGGTCCGACGCTCTCGGCGTACTCGGGTCCGGCCGCAGCGACCACGCAATCACGCTCAGCCCAGCGGTGAGCGCGCCCGTCACCGCCGTCGCAAGCCTGCTCGCAGCGGTGACCCCGCCTGGCCCGTCTACATGAAACATGAATACCGCGCGAAAGAACGCCGTGAGCCCACACTCCGCCGGCAGGAGCGCGAGCGCGATGATGCCCGTACCGGCGAGGACACCGTAGGCCGCGCCCAGCGCAAGCCACCGGCGCCAGAAGATGTCTTTCGGAGTTCCGCGCATGTCGTTGGATCAGGGCCGCACGAGCGAGAACACCCAGCGCCGATGTGACTCGTCTCGCGCGCGGACGGTGAGCGTCAGCGCCTGACCGAGCAGGAGGAGCGGCTCCGGCTTGCCCTTCGCGCAGAGGGCAGCGCCATCCTGCGTCACCTCCAGCCACGCGCCGCCGAAGGCAGGCGCGACGTCGAAGAGGAGGACCTTCACATCCAGGGGCGGCGCATCCAGGCGGACGTGAATCTTGCTCCCCGCCAGCCCCATCACGGTGCCCGTGAACGGGGTGCGCCCGGCAGGCGGCTTGGAGAGCTCCGGCCGGAAGAGGCGGTCCATCACGACTTCGTTGGAGAGGTCCTGGACCTTCCGCTGCGTTTGCCTCGAACGGTTGGCGACGTCGACCACCTCCGCGCGGAGCCGCTCGTCCTGGTCCGCGGGCGGGTGAACACCGGTGAGCATCTCCACGGCCTCCTTGTGGAGGTAGACGCCGACCATCTCTCGCATGGGCGCGGAGAACCGGGCGTAAGGCTCTGCTCCCACTCCAGTGTGGGGGCCAGGCTCCGTCGAGTACTCGGAGCGCAGGTTCACCATCACCGCCTGCCGGGCCAGCGCGCGTGCGACGCGGTCCTCCCGCGTCCCGGGCGGTGCGACCGGCAGCGCGGCGAGGTACTGCGCCAGCGGGGTGGTGGCCGGGTCCCAGACCCAGGGCGTTCGGGGCAACTGGTAGGCCTTTGCCACGAACCCGGTCAGCCTCGCGAGAGCGGCCAGCCGCTCCGGGTCAGGGCCGCCCTGGACGCGGTAGATGGGCTGCACCGCGGGGTTCGCGTGTTCGCGCAGCAGGCGGCCGCCCTCGGCGTTGCACATCAGCGAGAGCTGCTCGTTCCAGGACTCGACCTCGTCGCGGACCACCTCCATCACTGCGAACGCGAGCCCCGCCCCGTCCAAATTGATTTGCACCTCTTCCCGGCGATACCGGATGAGCCCGCGCAACGCAGCCAGGTGCATCCGCTTGCGCCCCACCTCGCGGAGCAGGTGGAGGCTGGGCTCGAACTCGGCCCCAGCGAGCGCGCTGGAGGCCGGCGCGTCGATGAGGGCCTGCACCTCTCCGAACGAGAGCTTGGCGCGGGAGCGCACACGCGCCCGCTCCAGCCGCGTGCTCAGGAGCTCCCCCTCCCCGTCCAGCTGGTGGAAGAAGATGAGGGCCCGCCGCGGGCCGTCCGGGTTGAGGGAGATGAGCCCCTCCGAGAGCGGCCGGGGCAGCATCGGCACGGAGAAGCCGCCGGGGAAGTAGTAGCTGGCGCCGCGACGCATGGCCTCCGCGAAGAGGGCTGAGCCGGGGCGGACGTAGAACGACGCATCGGCGATGGCGTACGCGACGGTGTAGCCCTCGCCGTCGCGCTCAATGTGAAGCGCCTGGTCGAGGTCCCTTGAGTAGGCGTTGTCGATGGTCACAAACGGCAGGGCGGTGCGGTCCACCAGCGCGGGGTCGTCCACCTGCGGCGAGCGAAGCCAGGCGTCGGTCTCCTCCAGGGCGGCAGCCGGGAAGTCGACGGAGAGCTGGAGCGCCGTGGCGATCGCCGCCAGCTGGTCACGAGGGGAAGAGGTCGTCACCGCGCCACTCTACCGGCGCCCGCGTAGAGTGACGAACGATGCGTCTCTATCTGCTGCACACCCCAGGAAAAGACCGGGCTCAGTTTCCGAAGAGAGACATGAACACGTTGCCGCTGCTGGTCTGCGGCGCCGAGGGCGCCCATACGTAAGGCGCCGTCTTGCTGTGCGTCCAGTAGTACGAGTTTAGTACGAGTTAATAGAGACAAAAAATACACGTGCAACAGCGACACAGCGACTGTGTCACCGCCACAGCGTGGCAAGTGTCTCCAGTTCTCCGCCCGCGGCAAATTGAGCACAGCGTCGTCTCCCCGTTCGCGTCGAGCGTAGCGCCGCGCAGCGGCGCGTAGTCGAGACGTGGCAGGGCCCACGCACGCTCTCTTCGCGCTCTCGGATCTCGCCGACAGGCGGGAGTGCGCCGTGCCCTCCGTGTGCAGTGCCGTCGTCTCGACTACGCGCCGCTGCGCGGCGCTACGCTCGACGCGAACGGGGTTGCAGGTGGATCAATTCGATCCGGGCGGAGCACTAGAACGCCGGTGGATCCACGCCGAGACGTGCCCTCGCTTCGAGGCACGGGGCGGTGCCCGGCTCGAGTGCGCGGCACAACATGGGTCGGTCCTCGTAGACCGCACAGCTGAAGCGCTTGGGGCCGCTGATGCACAGGGCATTGCAATGCCCCTGGGTCATCTTCATGAAGCGCTTGGGCTCGGCCGCGCGGCCGACGCTCGCCGGAATCTCGCCGACCGGTGGGGCCACCAGCTCCGCGGTTCGGGCCGCGCCCAATCGGGCGGCGTCATAAAGGAAAACCTGCACGTAATCGCGCGTTCCGTAACAGCAGGCACCACAGGTCGTGCAGTCGTACTCTTGGCTCAAGGTCGAAGGCATACCCGAAATGACGGAGGCGATCCCGTTCAAGCGCCCGGGTTGCTCTTTTGCTCGACACAACAGGTGTTTAGCGCTGTGCAAGGAGGCGGGCCCGATGGGCGCCGAGGAGGTCACTGCGGGTGAGGATGCCCGCCGGGAGGCTGGGTGTCGCCCGGGTGACCACCACCAGCCGCCCCAGCCCGGCGTGGACCATCCGGTCCGCGGCGTCACGCAGTGTTTCATCCTCATAGACCACCACCGGCGCCCGCCGGATGAGGGTCTGGAGCTCCGCGTCCGGCGCCGCGCCCTCGGCCAGCAGGTCCCGTCGCGTCAGCACGCCCACCACCGCTCCACCCGCCTCGCCATCCACCACCGGGAAGCCCTGATGGGAGGTGCCGCGCCCCGCGCTGCGCAGCCATTCGCGGACCTCGGCCACCGTCATGCGCGAGGCCAACGTGATGAGCTTGCGGCTGGCATGGTCCTTCACCCAGAGCCGGTCCAGCTCGTCCACCGCGTAGTCCGACACCACGCGCACTCCGCGGCGGGCGAGCTTCTCCGTCATGATGGAGTGACGCATCAGGAGACTGGAGAGCAGGTAAGCGCTCGCACAGCCGCCCAGCAGCGGCAGGAGCCCCAGCGGTTGCCGGGTGGTTTCGAACGCGAACACCACGGACGCCATCAGCGACCGTGAAGCGCCCGCGAACATCGCCGCCATCCCCACCAGCGCAGCCACCCTCGGGTCGACGCCCGCCGCGGGCAACGCCAGGGCGATGCCCGCTCCCAGCCCCCCCCCCAACCCGGAGCCGAGCGTGAACAGCGGGGCCAGCGTGCCGCCCGAGGTCCCGCTCCCCAGGGAGACCGACCAGGAGAGGAACTTGAGCGCCACCAGCGCCGCCAACGAGAGCCCCACCACCCGCCCGGAGACAATGTCTTCGATGTTGCTGTAGCCCACCCCCAGCGTCCGAGGGTCCAGCAGGCCCACCACGCCCACCACGGCCCCGCCCAGCGCCGGCCACCACATCCAGTGCACCGGCAACCGTTCGAACGCGCCTTCGATGGCGTAGACCGCGCGGGTGACGCCGACGGAGACGACACCCACCCCCGCGCCGATGACCACGTAGAGCGCGAGCGCCGCGGGGCCGGGTTGCACCAGCGGCGTGACGGCGAAGGCGGGCGCGGTGCCTTCGAAGGCAATCCGCACCGCGGTGGCAGTGGCGGTGGCCAACGCCACGGGCACGATGGAGCGCATCCGGTACTCGAAGAGCAGCAGCTCCACCGCGAGGATGACCGCCGATACCGGGCTGCCGAACGTGGCCGCCATGCCCGCCGCGGCGCCCGCCGCGAGCAGCGTCTTGCGTTCGTCCGCGGTCACCCGGATGTACTGGCCCACGGTGGAGCCCAGCGCTCCGCCGGTGGCAATGATGGGGCCTTCGGCGCCGAAGGGGCCGCCGGTGCCGATGGCGATGGCCGCCGAGAGGGGCTTGAGCAGCATCATCCGCGGAGGGATGCGGCTCTCGTTGGTCAACACCTGCTCCATCGCCTCTGGGATGCCGTGTCCGCGGATGGCCTTGGAGCCAAAGCGCGCCATCGCACCGACGACGAGACCACCGAGGATGGGGACGGCGATGACCCACGGCCCCAGCGCGTTGCCTGCGGGGCTCACAGGCTCCACGGACCAGCGGCCGTAGAACGACAGCTGCGTGATGAGCGCGATGAGCCCGGTCAGCGCGCGCGAGATGCCTCCCGCGGCGAAGGCCAGCCCCACGCTGAGGGCGCAGATGAAGACGGTGCGACCGTCGACAGCGGCGCTCCGCTCCGGAAACGGCCCCTGTTCGAGGACCGGCACGAGGGCGGGCGCGATGGCCAGGCCCTCCTGGGAAGGTGTGGGGTCTGACATCAGCTTCGCTCCTGTTCAAAGAAGAGGGGTGCGGTGCCGCCCTCGAGCGCGAGCGCGCGGATGAAGGCGCCCAGCCCCCGCGCGAGCCCGCGTCGCTCCCGGGGAGGCATCCGCCGCAGCGCCTTGAGCAGCTTCGCCTGGGCGGGCTCCGGCGCCTTCGCCAACAGCCGCGTGCCCTGGGCGGTCAGCTCCAGCGTGGTCCTTCGGGCGTCCACAGGGTCGCGCTTGCGACGGACGAGCTTGCGCTTCACCAGCTGGGCGACCACCACCGACACGGAGCTGGCGTCCGCCAGCGCGCGCCGCGCCAGCTCCGCGATGGAGGCGGCGCGCGACTCGGCCAGCTTCTGGAGCAGGAAGAGCTGTGCGCTGCTCAACCCTGAGCGGCTCTCGGACTGGCGAGCGGACAGGCGCAGCAGCCGGACGATCCGGCGGATGGCATCCAGCGTGGCGGCGTCATCTGAATCCATGGGAGACCATGGATTGGCACGCACCGGCCGCGGCCGTCAAGCCGCGCGCGTTTTCAGCGAAGGGTGTTAGACAGGTCGGCCGCGTAGGCGGGGAGCTCCCGCCAGCTCGGGACGAAGCGCGTGGGAATGCGCGCGAAGATTCCGACAGCGGTGGCGCCCACGCGGATGAAGGTGGAAGGGCAGCCGACCAGGATGAGCCCGCGGATCTTCTTCCGCACCGAAAAGAACGCCTCCTGCCACGCGACGCGGGACGGCGGTTCGTAGCTGACCATCCGCGACAGGTCGGCGATGACAGTGAACGTCGTGAGCGGCTGCGCCAGCGCCAGGAAGCGCTCGACCGCCACGCCGACGGTGCCTTCCTTGTCGTGGCCGATGCAGAGGATGACGATGGCGTCTTTGCGAGCGGAGATCTTCCAGTAGGCGTCGCTCATCGGGTCCCGCCGGAAGCTTAGCGCGACCGAGATCCGCCCTCCGGGAGGGTGTAAGCGTTGAACGCGCTCTGTGGCGCGCCATCCCACCCCGCATGTCACTGCGCGTCGGTGCGGGTCTCCACGATGTCCTGGATTTCCTGCGGCACGTCCGAGAGGAAGTCCAACCCGGTCTTGGCTTCGACGTCTCGCGCCGTGACGCGGTACTTGCGCCAGTCGGCAGAGGCGGTGATCAGCGCGTCATCGTTGGGCAGCAGGAGGGCGATGACCCGCGTCGAGGGGCTGACGTCCGCCGCGGCCTTCGCGTTCGCCGGAAGCACGACGACCACCTTGAACGTGCTGACCGGGACCGCGACGCCCGCGCCGATGGTCCGGCCGCCTTCGACGAAGATGCCGCCCGCGACGACGAACAGCTGGTTGCCGGCGCGCACCAGGTCCCGCGCGTAGTTCTCGAAGCTGGCCCACGCGCCCCGGTTGTTGTTACCGGACTGCGGAATCATGTTCGACAGGTAGTACGTGCTCGAGTTGTCAGGCACCGTCGCGTTGCGGTCCGCCGAGGGACAGAGGTGACCGCGGTCAAAGCCGGAGCCCTGGTAGTCGTCGTTCGTGGGCTGGGCGAACGTCGCCGGAAGGGTGTCATCCGGCCGGAAATCGCCGGAGCGGTTCACCGTGCCCAGGTACGACGGGTTCAGCTCCCAGCTCGCCCAGTTCGCCACCTTGCGCTTGGCGTTGTAGGAGACGACGTACTGGGGCTTCAGCGAAAGGTAGTGCTCGGAGCTTGAAACGTCCGCGCTGGAGCCATCCGGCACGCCCATCGCCAGGTGGATGCTCAGCCGCGCGCCGTCGGTCCGCGCAGGCTTCGGCGGCGGGCGCGGCGTGTAGGACGCCACCACCTCCGCGCCGGAGAACGGCGTCAGCCCCTGAAGGAGCGCGAAGTAGCTGCCGGTGACCGGCGCGTCGAAGCGGCAGTCCTCTCGCGGCGTGCGGCAGTCGAAGAGCTCCAGCGTGGGCTGAGCGCCGGAACGGACGAGGAGCTGCGCCTCACCGCTGCCACCGGCGCCGACTTCGAGGTGAAACGTGAGGCCGGTGGCGCCGGCGGGCACGTCAAGCCTGTACAGCGCGGCAATCCCCTTGTCCCCGCTGAGCCCAACCACCGGGACGCGGTTGAGCAGCTCCCCGACGGCCATCGGCCCGGGCGGCGGCGGCGCGTCGTCGCGGGCCGGCTGCTCTTCTCGAGTCAGCGCGTCCGGGGCAACGCCATTTGGAAAGCTGAGCGGACCGCACGCCGCGGCGCCGAGCATGAGCAGCAGGGGGGCAGCACTGCGCCAACCCAAGTGGACTCCGCGCGCTCGGTCGGGGGGAGCACAGCATTTCCACCGAGGCGCGCGGCTGGCGAAGCAAGAAGCCGACCAGATGTGGGCCTTGCAGAGACGGTGGGTTAGGTGGCGCGGCGAGGGCCGTGGATGCCCCGTGTTTCGCAGCCGGATTTACAGTTCTCGGCGCTTCGGGCGGTTCGCGCAAGAAGACGAGGTGTTTCGCGAGACACAGGCCCGCTGCGACATTGGCGCTCCGCCTTCACGGACTGACAGCCTGAAGCTGTTTTGCAAAGGCGTCCGCGCGGCGAAAATCTCCCGCTTCGCGATGAAACGAGACGAGCGCTGCGAGCGAAGCGCGGTCGTACGGGCTGTGCTGGAGGAGGGCCTCCAGCCAGCGGATGGCCTCCCCTCTCCTGCCCGCGTCGTGCAGCGCCACCGCGTAGACGAAGCCGTTCCTCGGGTTGTCTGCGCCCAGACGGGCCGCTGCCTCCAGCGGCTTGAGCGCTTCGGAGAGCCGGGCCTGGCGCACCAGGGAGAGCCCGAGGGCGTGCAGGAGCGCGGGGCTCCCCGGCGTGTGCTTGAGCGCTTCGCGCAGGACGCCCTCCGCGGCATCGTCGCGGCTCTGGCTCCGGTAGAGGTCGGCCAGGTTGACCGACGCGGGGACGAAGGAGGGGTCCATCGAGCGTGCTCGCTGGAGCTCGGCCTCGGCGCGGGGGAGGTCCTGTCGGTTCGCGTGGAGGAGCGCGAGGTTGAGGTGCGCCTCAGGGCGGTCCCCGTTGAGCTCCTGCGTGGTGACGAGCTCCGCCGTCGCCCGTTCGAGCGCCGCCCGGTGGGGTGCCAGGAGCTCCGGCGGAACGTTCGAGACCGCCGCCGCCGCTTCGAGTCGAACGCTCCGGACTGCGTCGCTCAACAGTGGGGGGAGGAGCTGGGCGCGCAGGCGTGGGTCTTCCTCCGCGAGCGCGCGCACCGCCGCTCGCCGGACCAGCGCGCTTCCCTCCCCCAGCGCGCCCCGGATGACTGCGAACGCCTCTGGAGCGAGCGGGGGCCTCATGCGGCTGAGCGCGCTCGCGCGCGCGATGGCGGGCTGGCTGCGGTCAGCCACCAGGTGAGCGAGGAGCCGCTGCGCCCCCGGCGCGCCCTGGGAGCCCTTCGCGAGCACCTCCGCGTATTGCTGCAGCCCCACTGGCGTTCGTCCGTACCAGCCCTCCACCGCGCTCGCGGCCCAGGACGCGGAGCGGTCGCTGTGACAATTGTTGCACGCGTTCGGAACCCCCAGCTTCACCGTCAGGTCAGGCCGCGGGACGCGCAGGCTGTGGTCGCGCCGAGGGTCCACCACCATGTAGCGGGTCTGCGGCATGTGACAACCGACGCAGCGCGCGCCGGGTGACGCCTCGGCGTGAAAATGATGTTTCGCGGTGAAATAGGTCTGCTCGGCGTGGCATTGAAGGCAGAGGTTGTCTGCCGTGGCGCGCAGCTCCGGACGGTGCGGGTCGTGACAGTCGCTGCAGGTCACGCCCTCGGCGAACATCCGGCTCTGCAGGAACGAACCGTATTCGTAGACCTCATCGCGAATTTGACCGTCGGGGTAGTACAGCCCGTCATCGAGCAGCGCCACGCGGTAGTCGTCCCCTACGGGCTGGCCGTGCACGGCGTCCTCGTGGATGAGCCCGCGCCGCGAGTGGCAGCGCGCGCAGAGGTCCAGCTCCCGCTCCGAGGTGCGCGGGAGACTTCGCGTCGGCTTGCCGGTGCTCACCTCCCGCGCCCAGGAGATGCCGCGGCGCTCGTCGAGCGCGATGAGCAGGCCGTTGCCCTCGCTCCGGCGGTCTACCGGGCGGCGAGCCCAGGCGACGTGCTGCGAGCCGGGGCCGTGGCAGGCTTCGCACGCCACGGAAGGCTCGCTGAAGCGCGTGGCGTACGTCCCGGTCTGCGCGTCCCACCCCTTCCGCACATTCGTGGAGTGGCAGTCCGCGCACATGAAGTTCCAGTTCTCGGTCAACCCCGTCCAGTGAAGTGGATCCCGGCTGTCGAGGTTCTCGTCAGGGTGGAGATGAAACCAGCGCTGACCGCCGGCTTCCTTCGGCCGGCTGTCCCAGGCGGTCGCCAAGGCCTGCAGGCGCCCTCCGGGAAGCTCCACCAGGTACTGCTGCAGCGGGTCCACGCCCAGCGTGTATTTGACTTCGTAGTCCTGCAGCCCTCCGTCCGGGCCGTCGGTGCGGGCCATGGGCTTCCCGTCGACCCGGAAGAACCGGGACAACACGCCGCCGTGGACAAGGCCCGCATCCGAGAAGTCTGCGAGCACCGCGGAGGCAGGCTGCAGCGCCCGTTGGTGCTGCGAGCCCGCCCAGAGCGCCGCCTCTCGCGCATGGCAGGAGGCGCAGACCGGCTCGCCGACGAACGCCGCGGCCTTCAACGGCTCCGGCGGGCTCTCCCTGAGGAGAAAGACCGCGCTGACGGCGCAGGCGCCGACCGCACCAAGCCAGGCGAGCGCGAGGCGGCGACCCATGGTCTACCGGTCGAAGCTGAAGACGCGCGTCCAGTCCTTCTTCATGCTGATGACGAGCCACCCCTGTTTCGAGGCCTCGCCATAGAGCGCGTCGCTGAAGGTGCCGACCTTGGAGTCCGGCAGCCCCAAGGCGGGCCCATACGCGTACTCGCGGTCGCCGTCGTCGTGGAGGACCAACATCGAGAGCCGCGCGCCGTTGTTGCCCGCCTTCGTGTACTCGAGCATCTGCTCGTCGCCGACGGAGTTGCCAAAGGCCGCGCGAGGGCGGCGGCCAATCATCAGCCAGATGCCCTCGGGCTTGCCGGCGTCATTGTCGTTCAAGAGGACCTTGGGCTCCTTCGTGAGCGTCGGCCGGCCGCTCCGGTCCTTGCCGTAGCGGACGCTGCCCGCGGAGCCTACGACCTGCTCCGGCGGAATGCCGTACACGTCTTCCGAATAGACACGCACGAAGTCCTGCCCGCCGCCGGTCACGATGTATGTCTTGAAGTCGTTGGCACGCAGGTACTTGAGCAACTCCGTCATCGGTTGATACGTGAGCTCTGTGTACGGGCGCTTCCAGCGCGGATGTTTCGCGCTCGCCAGCCACTTCTTCGCCTCTGCCTTGAACTCGTCCACGGTCATCCCGGTGAGCGTGGCGTCGACAATCTTGAGGAGGTCCTCCTTGGGGAGCTTGGCGATGGCCTCCCGGTTCCCTGAGAGGACCGTCTTGAAGGGCTCCACCTTCGCGAGCTCCGGCTTCGCCTTCACCACCACCGGGACGCGGTCCAGGCAATACATCACCTGGGTGTAGACCGGCTGTTCCACCCACAGGGTGCCGTCCTGATCGAACGTGGCGATGCGCTCTTCGGGCGGCACGAACTTCGGGCTCGCCTTGTCCGTGGTGACGCGCACGAAGTCCAGGATGGACTGCTTCACCGGGCCGTCGTTCCAGGAAGGGAGCGCGTCGCTCTGCGCGGCCGCGGACGCGCCCGACGCGATGAGGACGACCGCGGCCAGCGGGTAGAGGGACTTGAGGTGCATGGCCGCCCCTTAGTCGTTCGGGCTCGAGGGCTTTTCCTTCAGCTGCTCCATCACCTGGCTCAGGTTGTAGCTCGCAGGTGCCTGCAGCGGCGGGAACGCCTTGAGGGTCATGAACCAGGAGAGCCAGAGCTGCTGGCCTATCGGGAGCAGGTTCCAGTCGTAGATGAAGGCGGTGCTGGGAGCGGCCAGCGCCCCGCCCATGCTCATGGCGGAGTCCTGGCTGGTGCCCACCGCCTTCTCGAACGGGTCACGTTTGATGTTCTGGACCAGCGTGAAGTGGAACGGGATGAGCGGCAGAATCCAGCCGTCTGCCGAAGACTGAGACATCGTGTAGTACATCTTCCAATTCTTGTAGCGGACGGCGGAGGGCGTTGAGCCCGAGAAATAATAGAAGACGTCTCGCGCCGACTTCGCCGCTCTGCCCGTCAGGTACGCGGTCTGATTGATGCCGTCGAGCGTGGTCTTGACGATGCCCGGGTACTTCCCCGCTTCCAGCTGCTTCTTGAGCCCGTCACCGGCCGGGCCGCCGGCGAGCTCCACCAGCGTGGGCATCCAGTCGAGCGCCGCGAACATCTCGGTGAGGAGCGTGCCGGGCTTTATCTGCCCGGGCCAGCGGACCAGACAAGGGGCGCGATAGCCGCCCTCCCAGGACATGCCCTTCTGCCCCTTGAACGGCGTCACGCCCCCGTCGGGGAACGAGATGGTCTCCGCGCCGTTGTCCGTGGTGAAGACAACAATCGTGTTGTCGAGCTGGCCCATCTCCTCCAGCTTCTTGAGGACCAGCCCGATGTTGTCATCGAGCTGCTTCATCCCGACTTCGTTGATGCCCCAGTCCTTGCCGCCGCGCTCGCCGAGCATGGCCTCGTATTTCGGGGCCAGCATCGTGGTGACATGCATGCGGGCGGGGTTGTACCAGACGAAGAACGGCTTCCCGGACTTCTTGGGGTCGTTGCGACCGAGGAAGTCGATAACCTTGGCGGAGATCTCCTCGTCCACGGTCCGCGACCGGTCGAGCGTCAGCGGTCCCTCGTCCTTGCACCGCTGGTTCCTCGAAGTCCCGTCAGAAGACACGCACGAGAGCACCGGACGCGGAGGGGTGAGGCAGCGCGTCGTCTTGGGGTCCACCGCGCCCGGGACCTCGTTGACGCCCGGGATGAGCGTGTTCCGGCACGGAGGCGCGACGGTCTGCAACTCTGGGCTCTTGTTGATATCCGGGAAGCTGACGCCCTGCATGGCGTCCAGGTGATACAGATAGCCCCAGTACTCCTGGAACCCGTGGGCCGTGGGCAACGAATCCGTGTGGTCGCCGAGGTGGTTCTTGCCGAACTGGCCGGTGGAGTAACCCAGGTCCCGCAGGAACTTCGCGAGCGCCGGCGTGCCGGGCTTGAGATAGGTGGGGCTGCCGGGGAGCTGCGGAGGAATCATCCCCGTGCGCAGCGGATACATCCCGGTGAAGAAGGCGTTGCGACCGGACGTGCAGCTCTGCATCGCGTAGTAGTCGGTGAACATCGCGCCCTCACGACCAATTCGATCAATGTTGGGCGTTTCACCGACCATCAAGCCGCGGTGATAAATGCTGGTCTGCATGTAGCCGATGTCGTCGCCCATGATGAACAGGATGTTGGGCTTCGCCGCTTCGGCCGGGGCGATGAAACACCCCATCGCCGCCAACACAATCACCGCCCGAATGCCACGCTGAGTCGTCGCCATGGTTCTCCCTGTCTCGCAGCGGCGGACAGGTGCTCATGGCACGCTCGCCTGGACAATCGGCGAGCACGACGGGGCGACCGGGGTACAGCCGGTTCGCTCAGTGGCCTTCTGAGGCGGCGAAGTCGAGCAGCGGGTTGAGGCCGGGGAGCGTCCCGGTGTGGCTGAAGACCAGCGCCTTGACCTGCGCGGGCATCGGCTTCAACCGGTTGGCCAGCGCCACCAGCGACTGGCGGTTCTGAGCCCGGTCGTCCGTCACCGGCCACTTGGCAGGCGCGAGCTTGCCGTCCTTGGTGGCATCCGCGCTGTCGCCGAGGAACAGCACCTCCTTCGCCAGGTACGCGGCGCTGCCCGCGGTGTGCCCTGGGACGGCGAAGACCTGAACCGAGAGGCCACCGACGGTCACCGTCTCGCCATCGCGCAGCCCGCGCGTCACATGCAGGCCGCTCGCTTTCACAGGCATCAACTGCGTCAGCGGGCCGTGGAACCCCTCGCGCCCTTCAGCGGCAGCCACTTCGCGCTCAAGTGCGTAAATCTGCGCCTTGGGGAACAAGTGACAGGCGCCCACATGGTCGCCGTGTCCATGGGTCAGAAAGATGGCGCTCACAGCTTCCGGCCCCAGCTTCCGGCGAGCCAGCTCCGCCAGAAGTGGCTTTCCTTCCTTGTCCATCCCGCAGTCGATGAGCGCCAGGGTGCCATCGCCCACCTCCAGAAACGCGACGCTGGAATATCCGTCCTTCACTATTCGAGCGACCCCGTTCACTTCGGTGCCGTCCTCGAAGGACGGGCTCCCGGCGAATGCGGCCACGACACTCCCGATGAAACAAACAAGGAGCAATCCGACTACGATTGCGGAGATCTTCAGGGCCTTTTTCATTTTCATTGCTCTACGTGCCCAGCACGGCGTGTCCATCAAGCTCGTTCAGCGAAGGGCGGAGAAGTGAGAAGCCAGCAGGTTCTGAGATGGACCGCGGCGGCGGCGCCGGTGCTTCCAATGCTGTTGGTCCTCTACACCAATCATCTCCCGGCGGATGCGCGCGCCGACACGCTCCCACTTGCGGGTGAGTGGCGGGTGCAGACGGGGGACGACGAGGCGTGGGCCAGCCCGGAGTTGGACGACAGCGCCTGGGGGACGGTGAAGCTGCCGGGCCCCTTTCTGGCTCAGGGGGTCACCGGAAATCGCGCCTGGCTGCGCAAGTGGGTGGTGGTGTCGGAGGCGCTCGCGCAGCAGAACCTGTTCGTGATGATTGGCGATACGCGCGGCGGCTTCGTGCGGGTCTATGTGAACGGGCACGTCATCGGGCACCAGGCCGTCCCCGAGGCGCGGTTCAAGATCAACCTCAACGAGCTCAGCGGCTGGACGGTCCCGCAGCGCTTCCTGGTCCCCGGCAAGAACCTCATCGCCCTGCAGTTCGAATGGGTGGCCCTGGGCTACGACGGGATGACGGATGGGCGCTTCTTCCTCGGGCCGAATGAGACGCTCAAACCGTTCTTCTTGACGGTGACGACCGTCGAAAACGTGCTGGGTCTGGCCCCGCCCTTCCTCTTCTTGTTCGTCCTCGTCGCGCTGGGAGCGTTCCTCTTCACCGACCGGCACGGCCCGCTGCGGCGCCTGTACCTGGCGACCATTGGCCTGCTGCTCACGAGCGCCGCTTATCTGCTCTTGCGCACCGGGCTGGGGACCGCGCTGTTCCTGGACATCTCGACGCGGGTCAAGCTGATCCCCTCCGCTATCGTCCTGATAGTCGGTTTCTCGTTCGAGTTCTTTGACGAGTGGTACTTCCGGCGCGTCACGCTCCTGGGGAGGCTCAACCGGCTCTGCATTGCCGTTGCCGCTGCCGCGACCCTGCTGCTGCCGCTCGGGCCCGCCCTCTTCGACCTCTACCGGATGGTCGTCCCGGTCCTGCTGGTCATCGCCACCTGCGGCACGGCCGTAAACGTCCAGGCCTGGGTGCGGCGAAAGGAGCAGTTCAGCCCGTTCCTGCTCAGCCAGAGCCTCTGCTTCGCGCTCTCCTGGTATCTCGACCTCCTCACGGACCTCCGAATCATCTCCGCTCCCCGCTTCGTCCCCTTCGGCATTTCCACCGTCGGCATGGCGGCCAGCCTCGTTGTGCTGAGCAATTTCTTCCGGATCAGCAGCGACAACCAGCAACTCGCCATCTCGCTGGGCGCCGCGAACGAGGAGCTTGCGCAGGCGCTGGTGGGCGCGAAGGAGTCCGCACGGGTCAAGGGCGAGTTCCTGGCGAATGTCTCACATGAGCTGCGCACGCCATTGAACTCGATCATCAACGTCCCTCGAGGGCTGCTCGAGGACTTCCTGCGTCCGCCGTGGGCGGAGTGCGCCAGCTGCTCCGCGGCGTTCCAGCTGGAGCCAGGAGCGTCGCTCACGAGCCCCGACTGCCCGGGCTGCTCCGGCCAGGGGACGCTGCAGCTGAAGAGCGCGTACGTCTACAACGGGGTTCCCGAGGAGACCGTGGGCTACCTGCAGATGGTCCAACGCAACGGGGGCCACCTGCTGAGCGTGGTGAACCAGATTCTGGATGCCAGCAAGCTGGAAGCCGGCAAGATGGAGCTGGCACCGGAAGAGCTGCCCATCGGCTCCGTCCTGAATGATGCGTTCGCCGCCGTCCAGCCCATCGCGGCGCGCCGCGGGATCACGCTGGCGTTCCCGACGCCTCAGCCGGAGTTCGTGGTCAGGCTCGACACCGTGAAGGTGGCGCAGGTGCTGATCAACCTGATTACGAATGCCGTCCGCTTCTCGCCTGACAACAGCACAGTGGATCTCGAGGTGCTGGATGAAGGCGCCACCTTCCTCATGAAGGTGCGCGATCGCGGCATCGGCATCGCCCCCGAAAATCACCGCGTCATCTTCGAGAGCTTCCGGCAGGTGGAGGGCAGCAGCACCCGGACATTCGGTGGCACCGGCCTCGGCCTGGCCATCAGTCAGCAGCTGGTGCAGCTGCACCGCGGAGAGATCTGGCTCGAGAGCGCGCTGGGGGCCGGCAGCACCTTCTTCGTCCGTCTGCCGAAGGCGGTGGAGCTGTCACGGGGCGCGCCGTCAGCGACCAAGAAGGGCAACAGCCTCATCCTCGTCATTGACGATGAGCCCGTCGGCCTGGAGATGGTCCGCCTCGCCCTCCGCCAGACGACGCACAACGTCGTCGGAGTGACCGACCCGCGAAAGGCGGAGGCTGCCATCCAGGAGCTGGAGCCGCAGCTCATCATCCTGGACGTCATGATGCCGCGGAAGAGCGGGATCACCGTGCTGCAAGAGCTTCGCGCCTCCCCGAAGACGGCCGGATTGCCAGTGCTCGTCGTCAGCGCCTACGACGCCAACCGGGAGGTCGTGACCGAGCTCGGCGCCAGCTGGATGAGCAAGCCCTGGAACCCGCAGCTGTTGATGTCTGAGATTGAGCGGCTGATCTCCAAACCGACGGCTCCGCGCAGCCCGCCGGCGTAGACCTCCAACACTACCGGTGCTGGACTCCTGCACTGCGTGTTGAGGCCCGCGCTGTCGACAGGGAAACAAATCGAGGGTGCGCCCGGACCCGAAAATCATTGCCGCCCCGGGTGACGCACGACCGGAGTTGAAACATCACCCTCCCCCGCTCAATCCAATCAATTGATATCACGCGCGTGACGCACGAGGCCGCCTGCTTGCACACGGGCGGATCATGCGCCCTTCAGCCTCGGTCATCTGGACCGCTGCCGTTGTGTCGTTGGTCAGCTGTTCCAAGAGCGACCTGAGCAGCCAGAGTCCTCCAGTCGACACTCGCAAGGACGCGCTGTCGAACGTGCCCATCACGTTCAAGTTCGACAACTTCTCCAATGTGTCGCTGCTGCAGATAAACGGCGCGGCCATCCAGTCCACCAACCGGCTCCGGCTGACGGACTCCACCAATGACCAGGCGGGCAGCGTCTTCTGCAAGCAGAAGATCTCCCTGAAGAACGACCGCTCCTTCAGCACCTACTTCCGCTTCCAGATAACGGACGGCGGCGGCTTCTCCGGGTACGTCCCTCCGGCGGACGGCCTGGTCTTCGTCCTCCAGCCCCAGTCAAATACCGCCGGCTCGTCCGGCTCCGGCATGGGCTACGCGGGCATCGCCAACAGCCTCGGCGTGGAGTTCGACACCTACTACAACCCCACGCTGGGGGACCCGGATGCGAAGCACGTTGGGACGCACACCAACGGGAACATGAACAGCCACCTCCAGACAGCGAGCAACACCAACAGCTGGGCCAACGGGTCCACCTACCATGTCTGGATTGATTACAACGGCCTCACCGATGTGATTCAGGTGCGCGTCGCAGAGAACAGCTCGACGCGCCCGGCGGCCGCCATGCTGTCGCACACGTTGGACCTCTCCTCGGTCTTCGGCGTGGACGAGATTTACGCTGGCTTCACCGCCTCCACGGGCGGCGCCTGGGCGCGGCACTGGGTGGACTTCTGGTACTTCCAGAATGACTATGACCCCATCGATGTCGTCAACAACACCTACGTCTCGACGCCGACGTCCGTCGTCCTCTCCGCTTCCCCCACCTCCAACACGCGCAGCTCCGTCATCACCGCCACCGTCCGTGACGCCGACACCACCCTGCGCGCGAACTGGCCGGTGACCTTCAGCACCAGCAACGGCACCCTCGACATCGTCAACGCCACCACCAACGCCAGCGGCGTGGCGCAGACAACGCTCACCTACCTGGGCGGAAGCGCAGTCACTGCGCGCGTCAACGGCGTCGCCTCCGGCGGCGCGTTCGGCTTCGTCGACGTCGGCCTCCTCGCCAACCCCACCATCACGGCCTCAGCCGGCGCAGGCGGGAGCATCTCCCCCACCGGCGCGAACGTCATCCCCTACGGGACCAACTCCACGTTCACCCTCACGCCGACGACCGGCTACCACGTGGCCAACGTGCTGGTGGATGGCGTCTCCGCTGGCGCGGTCACCAGCTACACGTTCACCAACGTCACCGTGAACCACACCCTCGCGGCGACCTTCGCAATTGACACCTTCACCATCACCACCAGCGCCGGGGCGCACGGCACCGTGACACCGTCCGGGGCGCAGACCGTCAACTATGGCGCCAGCCTTGGCGTGACCCTCACCCCGGCCACGCTCTATGAAGTGGCCGATGTCCTGGTCGACGGCGTCTCCGTGGGCGCGGTCACCAGCTACACGTTCAGCAACGTCACCGCCGCGCATACCCTCTCCGCCACCTTTCAGCTGATTGACGAGCCGCCCGTCCTGACGGTCAGCAGCGGGACCACGTCATGGACCGAGGAGCAGAGCCCGGTGGCGGTAGACCCCACGCTGACCCTCACAGACTCCGATGGCCCGAACCTGACCGGCGCGCGGGTGACCTTCTCCACCGGCTACGTGTCTACCCAGGACCGGCTGACCTTCGCCACGCAGGGCGGCATCACCGGCACCTTCGACACCGCCAGCGGCGTGCTCACCCTCACCGGCTCCGCCACTGCCGCCGCCTACCAGGCTGCGCTGCGGGCCGTGATGTATCAAAACATCCTCTCCGGTGCGCCAGACACCCGGGCTCGCCAGCTCACCTTCACGTTGGGCGCCACAAGCCTGGCCAACCCGGACAACGGCCACTACTACGAGTTCGTCTCCGCCGCCGGCATCACCTGGACCGCGGCCCGGGACGCCGCCGCGCTGCGCTCCTACTACGGCCTGCAGGGCTACCTGGTGACTGTCACCACCGCCGCGGAGAACGCCTTCGTCGCCAGCAAGCTCTCCGGCCAGGGCTGGATGGGCGCGTCCGATGCGAACGTCGAGTGGACGTGGCGCTGGGTGACCGGGCCGGAGGGCCTCGAGGCGGGCGGCCTGGGACGGCACTTCTTCAACGAGACCAGCAACTCGGGCACCGGCTGCTCCACGGGCGTCCGCGGCACCCCGGTGGGCACGAACTACCACAACTGGTCCACCTGCGAGCCGAACGACGCGGGCGGCGAGGACTACGCCCACTTCCTGGCGAACGGCGCCTGGAACGACTACCCCAACTCCGTCGGCTCCATCGCGGGCTACGTCGTTGAGTACGGCGGGATGCCCAATGACTCCACCCTCGTCCTCTCCGGAACGAAGGACCTGCAGGTCAACGCCCTGCCGACGTACGCCATCACTGCCACCGCCGGAGCCAACGGGAGCGTCAGCCCCTCCGGCGCCACGCTGGTCAAGCAGGGCCACAACCTGACCATCACCCTCACACCGAACGCGAACCACCACGTGGACGATGTCCTGGTGGACTCCGTCTCTGCCGGCGCGGTCACCAGCTACACGTTCAGCAACATCACCGCGGCGCACACCCTGGCGGCCAGCTTTGCCATCAACACGTACGCAATTGCCGCGAGCGGCGACGCCAACGGCACCGTGAGCTGTCCCTCGCCCATCAACCACGGGAGCCCGGTCACCTGCACCCTCACCCCGTCCAGCGGCTATCAGCTCGCCACGTTCACCGACAACGCAGTGGACCGGCTGAGCGCGGTGAGCGGCGGGCAGTACGTCATCGCCTCCGTCACCGCAGCCCACACCCTCGCCGGCACGTTCATCAAATCGAACGGCACCGCCTGTACCGCTGGCGGCCAGTGCGGCTCCGGCAACTGCGTGGATGGCGTCTGCTGCAACAGCACCTGTACCGGCCAGTGCCAGGCCTGCGCCCTCCCCGGCCTGGTCGGCACCTGCAGCCCCGTCACCGGCGCGCCGGTGGGCAGAGCGGCCTGTACCAGCGACACCACCGCCTGCGGCGGCGCCTGCAACGGTGTCCAGACCGCGACGTGTACGTATCCCACCGGTAACTCCTGTCGCAGCGCCAGCTGCACGGCCGGGACGCAAACCCTGGCTGCCAGCTGCAACGGCACCGGCTCCTGTCCGGCGGCCGTCACCAGCGCGTGCAACCCCTACCTCTGCGGCGCTACGGCCTGCCAGACCAGCTGCTCTGTCGACACCAATTGCATGAACGGCTACTACTGCGCCGCCGGCCTCTGCAAGGTCAAGCTGGTTCAGGGCGCCGCCTGCACCGCGAACAACCAGTGCGGCACCGGCCAGTGCGTGGACGGCTACTGCTGCGACGGCGCCTGCGGCGACCAGTGTGAAGCCTGCAACGTGGCCGGCCACCTCGGCTCCTGCACGCCGGTGAGCGGCCCGCCGCACGGCGCCCGCGCCGCCTGCGCCACCGACGGCACCGCCTGCGGCGGCTCCTGCGACGGCACCAACGCCAGCGCCTGCAGCTACTCGACGGCCTCTTGCCGCGCAGCTTCCTGCAGCGCCGGCACCGCCACGCTCGCCGCGTCCTGCGACGGCGCCGGCTCCTGCCCTACCCTGCAGACCCAGACCTGCAACCCGTTCGTCTGCGGCGCCACCGCCTGCCTGGGCAACTGCACGAGCGACAGCAACTGCTCGGCTGGCAACTGGTGCTCCGCCGGCGTCTGCGTGGCCAAGGCCGCCAACGGCGGAACCTGCAGCGGCGACAACCAGTGCAGCAGCAACCACTGCGTCGACGGCTACTGCTGCAACACCGCCTGCGCGGGCCAGTGCGAAGCATGCGACGTCGCCGCGCTGCTCGGCACCTGCAGCCCCGTCAGCGGCACCCCACACTCCGCACGCACCGCCTGCGCCTCCGACTCCAGCGTCTGCGGCGGCACCTGTGACGGCACGGACCGCAATGCCTGCGCCTACCCGACGGCCAGCACCTCCTGCCGGCCGGCCAGCTGCACCGCCGGTACGGCGACGGTCGGCGCCACCTGCAATGGCAGCGGCAGCTGCCCGGCCCTCCAGACCGTCACCTGCCATCCGTTCATCTGCGGCACGGCGGCGTGCCTGGGCAACTGCACCGCGGACACCGACTGCGTCCCGGGCAACTGGTGCTCCGCCGGCGTGTGCGTGCCCAAGGCCACCAACGGCGGTGTCTGCAGCGGCGCCAACCAGTGCACCAGCAACCACTGCGTCGACGGCGTCTGCTGCAACAGCGCCTGCGGCGGCCAGTGTGAGGCCTGCGACGTCGCGACGCTGGTCGGCACCTGCAGCCCGGTCACCGGCGTCCCGCACACCACGCGCACCGCCTGCGCCTCCGACGGCACCGCCTGCGGCGGCGCCTGCAACGGGACAGACCGGGCGGGCTGCCAGTACCCGACCGCCTCGTGCCGCGCGGCCGCCTGCGGCACCGGCACCGCCACCCTCCCCGCTGCCTGCGATGGCGCCGGCAGCTGCCCTGCCCTGCAGACCCAGGCCTGCGCGCCGTTCGTCTGCGGGACCAGCGCCTGCCTGGGCAACTGCATGGTTGACGGCGACTGCGCCGGCGGCAACTGGTGCTCCGCGGGCGTGTGCGTCCTCAAGAAGACCAACGGCAACATCTGCAGCGGCGACAACCAATGCGGCAGCGGCCAGTGCGTAGATGGCGTCTGCTGCAACAGCGCCTGCGGCGGCCAGTGCGAAGCCTGCGACGTCGCCACGCTGGTCGGCACCTGCAGCCCGGTCACCGGTGCGCCACACTCCGCGCGCACTGCGTGCGCCTCTGACGGCAGCAGCTGCGCCGGCAGCTGCGACGGGAACGCGCGCAACGCCTGCGCCTACCCGACGGCCGGCACCCAGTGCCGGCCGCCCACCTGCACCTCGGGCATCGCCACGATGGCGGCGGGCTGCAACGGCACCGGCGGCTGCCCCTCCGAGCAGACCGTCATCTGCCACCCGTTCATCTGCGGCCCCACCGCGTGCCTGGGCAACTGCCTGGCGGACGGCGACTGCACCGCGGGCAACTGGTGCGCGGCCGGGACCTGCGTGAGCAAGGCGGGCAACGGCGGCACCTGCGGCGGCGACAACCAGTGCACCAGCGGCCACTGCATCGACGGCGTCTGCTGCAACACGACGTGCGGCAGCCAGTGCCAGGCATGCGACGTCGTCGGCCATGTCGGCACGTGTTCTCCGGTCTCCGGGGCGCCGCATGGCAGCCGCAGCGCCTGCGCCGCTGACGGCAGCCTGTGCAGCGGCCAGTGCGATGGGAGCAATGTGGCCGCCTGCGCATACCCGGCGGTCCAGTGCCGCTCCGCCTCCTGCACGTCCGCCACCGCCACGCTGGAGGCCTACTGCAGCGCGGGCAGCTGCCCCGCCGTCCAGACGCAGGCCTGCGGACGGTTCGTGTGCGGCCCCAGCGCCTGCCGCGGCGACTGCACGGCGGACGGAGACTGCGACAGCGGGAGCTGGTGCTCCGCGGGGGTCTGCGCGGTGAAGAAGGCCGCGGCGGCGTCCTGCGGCGGGAGCAACCAATGCAGCAGCGGCCAGTGCGTGGACGGCGTCTGCTGCGACAGCGCGTGCGGAGGCCAGTGCGAAGCCTGCGACGTGGCGGGCAAGGTCGGCACCTGCTCGCCGGTGGCTGGCAACCCGCACGGCCAGCGCGCGGCGTGCACCACGGACCAGACGGTCTGCGGCGGCACCTGCGACGGGACCGGCCGCGCCGCCTGCGCCTATCCCGCCGCGACGCTCGAGTGCGTCGCCGCGTCCTGCAGCAGCGGCGTGGAGACGCACGCCACCACCTGCGATGGCGCGGGCCGCTGCCCGGCGCCGGAGACCAAGCTCTGCGGCCTGGGCACGTGCGGAGAGACGGTCTGCCTCGAAGGCTGCACCACGGACGTCGAGTGCGGTGAGAACGCCTTCTGCTCAGCGGGCTTCTGCAAGCCCAAGGGCGACTCCACGCTCTGGAATGTCCGCGGCGGCGCGGGCTGCTCGTCCACGGGCGCGGGCGCGCTCCCGTGGGTGGCGGCACTGGTCATCGCCGGGCTGCTCCGGGCCCGACGGAAGTCTGCTGGGGCAGCGGCGCTGCTCGCCGTCGCCGTGACGGTCACCCAGGCACAGGCGCAGGAGTCGGTCCCCACCGCGAGCCGTAACTTCGCGCTGGAGCGCTACCAGCCCCAGTCCGGGCTCGACGACATCCTTGGCATCCAGTCCGCCAACGTCGCGCCTGCCGGCTCCTGGAGCCTGCTGCTCAACGTCAGTTACGCCAACGTCCCGCTGCGCGCCGTCGCGGTGGATGACAGCGGCGTGCAGCGGACGCTCGCGGTCAGCCAGACCACGACGACACTCAGCGCCTCCATCGGCGTGCTCGACCGCTTCGAGCTGGGCGCGGCGCTGCCCCTCATCGCCAGCCACAACAGCGGCGCGGACGCCGTGCACCCGGACCTCGCCAACACCTCGCCGCCGTTCGGGCTGGGCGACGTCCGGCTGTCCGGGAAGATGCGGCTCTTCTCCAGCGGGCCGTGGGCGCTCGGCGCGTCGCTGCCGGTGACGCTGCCCATCGGGACTTCGCAAGCGTTCATGGGCAACGGCGGCCCGACCGCGAGCCCGGCCGTCATCGGCCAGTGGAGAGGCGGCCGCAACTCGTCCGTCCTGCTCAACACCGGCATCGCGCTGCGGCCAAGCCAGCAGATGCTCAACGTCAACACCGGCAGCGCCTGGACGTTCGGCGCGGCGGGCAAGGTGGACCTGCTGCCCCAGCAGAACCTGGCCCTGCAGCTCACCGTCGCGGGAGAGCTCTCCTTCAGTGGCATCACCCCGGAGCAGACGCCGCTGGAGGCGCTGGCCGCGGTGCGCTGGCTCCCGTGGAAGAACCTGGCGGTGACGCTGGGAGGCGGGCCGGGATTGTCGCCCGGTTACGGGACGCCGCGCTTCCGCATGCTCGGGACGGTGGCCTGGGTGCCCGCCGAGGTCGCCGAGCGCGCCACGGCGCAGCACAAGGGAGCGCCGCAGGCGGAGGACGCGGAAGCGCTCGCGCAGAACCGCTAGTGCCTCGCCCGCAGCACATTGAGCACAGCGTCGTCTCCCCGTTCGCGTCGAGCGTAGCGCCGCGCAGCGGCGCGTAGTCGAGACGTGGCGGGGCCCACGCACGCTCTCTTCGCGCTCTCGGCTCTCGCCGACAGTCGGGAGGGCGCTGTGCCCTACATCGGCAGTGCCGCCGTCTCGACGACGCGCCGCTGCGCGGCGCTACGCTTCACGCGAACGGGGTTGCAGGTGGGATCAATTCGGTCTGGGCGGAGCACTAGTACCTCGCCACAGTGGTTTTGATCGGTTCGCGTAATACAGGCAACATCTCCGGCGCGATCAGCAGCTCGATGCTGCGCGCCGCGCCGGGGGTCCTCCGGATGAATTCATTCGACTCCAGATTGAGAATCATCTGGTGCACCGATGGGGGACTGACCCCGAAGTAGCGTTGCAGGTCGGCCTCCGCGGGTGCCCGGCCCTGCACCCGTGTGTAGGCGTAGATGAAGGCTAGATACTGGCCCTGTTTCTGCGTGAAGTTGGTTGCGTCGTTCTTGATCGACATCTGGTGCTCGTTGCGATCGGGTCGGCCCCCCCACTCGGGAGGGGCAATGAACGTACGCTATCGTGTGGAGTTGAACGAGGCTGAGCGCAGCGAACTCAGGGCACTGGTAGCCGGTGGCAAAGCCGCCGTGCGCAAGGTGAAGCGCGCACAGATTCTGCTCGCGGCTGACCGGGGGCAGACGGACGAGGTGATCGCGCGGAGTGTCGGCGTTGGAACTTCAACCGTCTACCGGACGAAGCGGAACTTCGTCGCGGGCAACCTCGAGGAGGCGTTGAACGAGGAGCCACGACCAGGGGCGAAGAGGAAGCTGTCGGGCAAGGAAGAAGCCCTGTTGGTGGCCACGGCTTGCTCGACTCCGCCGGCTGGGCGAGCGCGATGGACGCTGGCGCTTCTTGCGGAGAAGGTGGTGAAGCTCACCGGTCACGAGGACCTATCGGACGAGACCGTGCGGCGCCGCCTCCATGAGAACAAACTCAAGCCATGGCAGAAGGATATGTGGTGCGTACCCGAGGTCGATGGCGAGTACGTCGCGCGGATGGAGGACGTGCTCGACCTCTACGCAGAAGAGTCTGACCCTCAGCGTCCTGCCGTCTGCTTCGACGAGAGTCCCACCCAGCTCATCGGCGAGGTGCGGGAGCGGATCCCCGCCGAGCCCGGTCAGCCCGAGCGGTACGACTACGAGTACCGCCGGAACGGGACTGCGAACCTGTTCGTGTTCCTCGATGTGCACGAGCCCTGGCGCCACGTAAAGGTGACCGAGCAGCGAACCTCGCAGGATTTCGCCCACTGCATGCGGGACCTCGTCGATGTGCACTATCCCGGTGTGGAGGTCATTCGCGTCGTGCTCGACAACCTCTCCACTCACTCGCTGGGCGCCTTGTACGACACCTTCGAGCCGACGGAGGCGAGGCGCATCGCGCAGAAGCTGGAATTTCACTTCGTGCCCAAGCACGCGAGCTGGCTGAACATGGTGGAGATTGAGATCGGGGTGCTCCGGAAGCAGTGCCTGGACCGCCGGATCGAGAGCAGGGCCAAACTTGAGAAGGAGATCGCTGCCTGGGAGCGCAGGCGCAACAAGGAGAGGGCGCGTGCGAGCTGGCTGAACATGGTGGAGATTGAGATCGGGGTGCTCCGGAAGCAGTGCCTGGACCGCCGGATCGAGAGCAGGGCCAAACTTGAGAAGGAGATCGCTGCCTGGGAGCGCAGGCGCAACAAGGAGAGGGCGCGTATCAAGTGGATGTTCACGACGGAGAAAGCGCGGGCCAAGATGGGGCGCGCCTATCCAGACGTTCAGGCGGGCGCAAAAACTGCCGCCTGAACACATCAAAACCACTGTGGGGAGGTACTAGAGGCCTTCACGCCGGAGGCTTGAAGAAGTGCACCTCGCCCGCCGCGTTGCCGGCGACCAGGACGTCGCGGCCGAGCGCGCAGGAGGTCCAGTCGACCTCGGCGACGAGCTCCGCCAGCGGCGTCCAGGTGGAAGCGTCCCAGACGGTGAGCTGGGTGCCCTGGATTGAGCAGGCCCGGGCTCCCGGCCCGGCCTCCACCTGCTGGCCCACGTTGCGCACCGTCCGCTCCCGCTTGCCCGTCGCCACGTCCCAGACGCTCAGCGAGCTGCCCTGCGTCACCCAGAGCGTCCGGGAGTCTGCGCTGAAACAGGCGCGCAGCTTGACGCTTTGTGCGTTGGCGATGGGCACGCCCTCCCAGGTCGCGAAGTTGAAGAGCCCCAGGGTGAAGCCGTCGCCTCGTCTGAAGGCGACCACAAACCATTCGCCGTTCGGCGACAGGCGCAGCGGGCACGTCGACTCCACGTCCTCAATCGTGAGCGACAGGCGGGCGCCGCGCTCCACGTCCCAGAGGGCCAGCGTTCCATCCAGCGCCTTGTTCTCATGAATCGCCAGCACCCGCACCCCGTCGGGGTGCGGCGCGACGCGGACCATCCGGTCAACGCCGAAAGAGCGGAGCGTCTTGCCGCTCTCCACGTCCATCTCGCGGACCTGCCCATCCGCGTAGAGCAACGTCTGGCCATCGCGCGCCCAGGCCAGCGACTCCATCCCCTGGGCCACCTGGCTCACCCAGCGCGCTGGGGTGTTGGCGCCCGGCTTCCAGGCGCCGATGCGACCGGTGGTGTCCATCGACAGCGCCAGCTGGCCATCCTGCGAGAGGAGAACGGACGTCACCTCTCCGGAGTGGAAGGCGTCAACCCGCGCGCCCAGGTCCAGCGCCCGGATACCGAGGTCAGGATGACCGCCGAGGTAGAGCCGTTCTCCCGAGGCTGAGACAGCGCTCGAAAACGTCAGACCGGGTGCGTCCCAGTGGCGCAGGAAGGCGCCTGTCGCCAGGTCCCAGAGTTTGATGCGGGCGTCCGCGTCAATGCTCAGGAGCTTGTCGTCGGGGAGGAACTCCAGGCAGTAGACCGGGGCGTTGTGAAGCACCGTGGCGTCCAGGAGCTTGGAGGTGAGCTTCAGCGTCCGTGCGTCCAGGAGGTGCACGACCTTCTTCTTGGAGACACAGGCCAGCCGCGCGCCTGCAGCGTCCAGGGAGAGCTCTTCGACCGGGTCCGTATGCCCCTCGTAGCGCCCCACCTCCTCGGCGGTGGCCAGGTCGTAGGCGATAACAAAGCGGCCCTGCGCGACGAACAGCCTCCCGAGCGCGGATGAAACAATCAGCCGTTTTGCATAGTCGAAGCTCCCCCGCCCCAGCTTCGCTCCCGCCTGCCAGCTCGCCTTGGCTTCACCCGGCAGCCACCCACGTATCAAGCCGTCGGTGCAGCCGGCGAAGACGTGTTTCTTCTCCCTCCACGTCGCGAGGCAGTACACGCGCGCGGGCGCGACAAGCTCCCGGGTGGGACTTGCCGAGTCAATGCGCCAGAAGCGAATGGTTTTGTCATCGCTGCCGGAGATCACCTCGTTGTCAGCGAAGCCGCGCTCGAGCGCGTAGATGCCCTTGCGATGGCCCTCTCCGATGATGGCCTCGCGTTGTGAGTGGAGATCCCAGATGCGAAGCGTACGGTCCTCAGAGACGGAGGCCAGCCACTTCTCCGCGGGGTCCAGCAGCAGCGCCATCACGTTCTTGGTGTGGCCGTGCAGCGCGAAGGCGAGCAGACGGCCCGATGCAGCAGGTGCCAGTCCCAGGCGCTCGAGGCGCGGTACGGCGGCGCGTTTGGGCATCGCCGCCTTGAATAGCAGGTTCGGAAGGCAGCGCCGTGCCTCCCGAACGGCTGGGGTCTCAGGGCAGCTCGGTGACGGGCACCGTCATTGGGACCTCCTCGAACAGCGGCTCGGTCATCGTCATCCCGCCGGTCCCGAGCACCCGTGAACCGAAGTAGATCTGCTCCGCCTGCGCGCCGACGTCGAGCACCACCGCGTGCGTTGCACTGGCCAGCGTCCCCGACAGCGGGCGATTGGACAGAACGCCTCTGAGATTGCCCTCGGAATCCTGCTCTCGGGCACCGGAGCGCTGTACGTCCGGATGGGGCCCGTCGAGCCTGTGGGCGCCGAGGTCCCGGTGACCGACATGCTCAAGGCGGGCGCGCTCCCCGTCGCGGACGGCCCGGCCAAGGCGCCACCTTGAGCGCGGGGTAGCATCGCGGGCCATGGAGATCCTCTGGCAGGACCTGCGGTTCGCGCTCCGCTCCTTCTGGCAGGCGAAGACCGTCACTGCGGTGCTGCTGCTCGGGCTGATGCTGGGTGTGGGCGCCAACAGCGCCATCTTCAGCGTGGTGAATGCGCAGTTGTTGCGGCCGCTACCATACCCGGGCTCGGACCGCCTGGTCACCGTGCGCAGCCGGGCGCCCGACCGGCCGGAGCGGTTCCGCTCCGTCTCCCACCCGGACCTCGAGGATGTCCTGCGCGGGAGCGAGATGCTGCGAAGCGCAGGGACATGGTCTGTGTTCGGTCCCACGCTCACCGGCCCGGGCCTGCTTCCTGAGCGACTGACAGCCGCAGCAATCAGCAGCGGGTTGTTCCCCACGCTTGGCGTGGCCCCGGTTCTCGGCCGTGGCTTCACCGCTGCCGAGGACGAGTACGGCGCGCCCGGCGCGTTGGTGCTGAGTCACGCCCTCTGGCGGCGGCTGGGCGGCACCCCGGAGCTGGTGGGCCAGACGCTCACGCTGGACGGACAGCGCTTCGAGGTGGTGGGCGTGATGCCGGAGGGGTTTCGCTTTCCGCTGGACGCCAAGCCGGCCCAACTCTGGGCGTCCCAGGGGGCGACGCTGACGAGCGCGGAGGCGCTACGGCTGCGTCAGGCGCGCTGGATGCAAGCCGTGGCGCGGCTGGCGGACGGCGCTGCCTTCACCTCGGCGCGCGCAGCGACGGCGACGATCGGCGAGCGACTTGCGCGGGAGCACGCCAGTACCAACAATGGCTGGAAGCTGGACCTGGAGCCGCTGCGCGAGCGCTTCCTCGGGCGTGACCGCACAGCGCTTGGCGTCCTCCTGGGCGCGGTAGGCTCCATCCTGCTCATCTCCTGCGCCAACGCAGCGCACCTGCTGCTCGCTCGCTCCGCGTCGCGGCAACAGGAGTTGGCGGTGCGCGTGGCGCTGGGCGCCAGCGCCGGGAGGCTGGCGCGGCAGCTGCTGACGGAGTCGCTGCTCCTCGGCGTTGGCGGCGGCGCGCTTGGCCTGCTCGCGTGCGCGGCGGCGATGCCGCTGCTGGAGGCGCTCATGCCACCGGAGCTTCAGCGGCTGGGCGGGCTACACGTCGACGGCGTCGTGCTGACCTTCACCGCTGGTCTATCCGTGCTCGTGGGGGTCAGCGTGGGGTTGGCGCCCGTGGTCGTCGCGCTGCGCGGGGACCCAAACGAGGTACTCAAGGTCGCCTCGGCGAGCGCGTCTGCCGGCGCGAGGAGTGGGCGGCTGCGCGATGGGCTCGTGGGGGCGGAGACGGCGGCGGCGTTCGTGCTCCTCGTCGGCGCGGGGCTGGTCATCCGCAGCGCGTGGCAGCTGGGCCAGGTAGATCCTGGCTTCGACGCGCAGGGACTCTTCACTGCGTCGGTGACCTTCTTCGGGTATGGGCAGGACAAGGACCCGGACACAAAGGTCGCCGCGACGAACACGCAGCTGCTCGAGCGCGTGCGGGCGATGCCCGGCGTCCAGGCAGCGACCACCGCGTTCCCCAGCGCGTTCGGCAGCAACGCGGTGATGAGCCTGCCGGTGGACTTCGAGGTTGGGAAGCAGGAGCGGATCAACACGCTCGTCGTGGGAGGCGGGTACTTCGACGTGATGCGCATCGCCCTCGCGCGCGGTCGCGGCATCGACGCGCGCGACGACAAGGGTTCAGCGCAGGTGGTGGTGGTGAACGAAACCCTCGCTCGCGCGCATTGGCCAGGCGAGAGTCCGCTGGGCAAACGCGTCACCGTGCGCTGGGAGAGCGACGCGCGACAGGCGGAGGTCATCGGCGTCGCGCGCGACGTCCGGCATCTCGGGCTGGATGTCCCACCCGCGCCGGAGATCTACCTCCCATCGACCCAGTGGGTGATGCCGGCCAGCGCGCTGCTCGTCCGGTCAGAGCTTCCCGGTCCGGCGTTGCTCGCGGCCCTGCGCGCGGAGCTCCAGGCGGTCGACAAGGAGCTCGCCATCGACCGCGCCGAGGGACTGCCGGCGCTCCTGGCGCAGTCACTCGCGCAGCGGCGCTTCACGCTGACGCTGCTCTCGCTCTTTGCGTTCGTGGCAGTAGCGCTGGCCACGCTGGGCATCTACGGCATCACCTCGTACGCCGTGTCGCGCCGGACGCGTGAGCTCGGTATCCGGCTCGCGCTGGGAGCGCGGCCGCGCCAGGTGATGGCGTTGGTGCTGCGCCGAACGCTGGCGCTGGCCGGCCTCGGTCTGGCGGTCGGGCTCTGCGTCTCCCTGCTGCTGGCGGATGTACTCCGAGGGTTGGTCTATGAGATCAGCCCGACAGATCCGCTCACGCTTAGCGTGCTGGTTCTGGTGCTGTTTGGGTTGGCAACCCTCGCAGGCTATGTGCCTGCGCGACGCGCCACGCGCGTGGATCTGCTCGCAGCGCTGCGCTCGGAGTAGCGCAGTGTCAGTGCAGGCTCACGGTGGCGCCCCGCTTCGGGGCGGTCTCACCCGGGGTCGTTTCTCTCCAGAACACCGGCAGCGAGAACTCGCGGGAGAGGTCTTTGAGCTCGCGCGTGTGCGGCGCGCCTCGCTCTGCGATGGGGACGATGTGTCGGGTCCGAGGGTGATAGCTGAGCGCCTGCGTGTGAGCCGAGGTGAGCCGAAGCGGGTGAGTGCAGGCACACTCCCAGTCTATTCGGTGCCCACTGGCTGAATTACAAAACGGCCATGCCCCGACTCCAACGTGTCGTCGCGTCCCTGGCGCTGGCGTGGTTGAGCGTTCACTGCGGAGGAGGCAGCAACACCGGGGACTCAGGGACGCCGCCGGGCGACTCAGGCGTCGTCACGGACTCGGGGACCTCCAGCGACAGCGGCACCTCCAGCGATAGCGGCACGCCTGGCGACGCGGGCACCCCTACTGACAGCGGCACGCCGGGCGACGCGGGTACCCCCACCGACAGCGGTACGCCTGGCGATGGCGGCACCTCTGGCGATGGCGGCACCTCCAGCGATGGCGGCACCACGGGGCCGAACGTGCAGGCGCTCTACCCTGCCGCGGCGCGCTGGAATGATTGGGTGGCCAATGACGGCGCCACCCCGTTCTCCGCCACCGGTGTGGCCTGCAACTTCCTCAGCGCCGCGGCCACGGCCCGCGAGTCCTGCCTCCACGCCGGCGAGCTGCGCGCCTTCACCGCGACAGGCATCCTGACCTGCGCCGGCGTCACCATCGTGGATGCGCTGGACGCCTTCGAGTGGACGTGCAGCGCGACGACGGGCACCTCGCGCGCGTTGTCCCGGCGCCTCAAGCCCGGAAAGAACCTGGCGGACCTCATCGACTGGGCCGCCGTTCCCATCCGCTTCAAAGCCAACTCCGTCACCGTGACGTCGGGCTCGACGGTGGTGCAGAGCGGTTCGACGGTGTGGTGGACGAACCCTGTCGTCGACCCCCAGGCGACGGGCGCGCTGCAGAGCGCTGCGGGGACGTCCAACACGGTGTTTGTCGTCTCCACCACCCGCGCGCACAGCTACACGATGTCGGAGCCGAAGACGTCGCTGGTCATCAAGCCGGGCGTGGACCTCCAGGGCAGTGCGTCCGCCTCCGCGAAGGTCGTCGACGTCACCTCGCCTCAGGGTCCGGTGTGGATTGAAGGGCGGATGGACGCGTCCGGAAACCACGCCGGGCTCTCCATCGTCGGCGCGCCGTTCTCCAGGGTGCAGCACGTGGAGGTGGCCAACGCCGCGCCGGGGTTCTCCGCCGTCGCCCTCCTGGCCAACGACTGCGCGAACTGCAGGTTCCTGGATCTCCGTGCGGTGAACAACGGCTCCGGAGGTATCAGCCTCTCGGGTGACTGGATGTTCGCGTCAGACCTGTATGCAGACAACAACGCCACCACGTTGAACACCATCTCAGCCATCAACCTCGGCAACGGCAGCGCCAGCTACAAGCCGCAGGTTATCCAGAACGTGGTCGCCATCAACAACCACGACGGCATCTGGCTGGGCAACGGGCCGATGGAGCTGCGCAACGTGGTGACGGCCAATAACCGGTCTACCGGCCTTTCGGGTGCCGACGGCTCGCACCTCCTTCATGTGCGGGACCTGCGGTCCCTTCACAACGGCAACGGGCTGATCCTCAAGGGAGAGCGAGGCGTCTGGATTGACGTGAGCGTGATTGGAAACGAGATCGGCATCACCCTGGCTGGCGACGCCGAGGACAATTTGATTGTCGGGCTGCTCTCCGCCGCCAATAACAACCTGGGGATCCGCGCGGACGGCTTTCTCGTCCCGGGCAGCGACCTCTTCCTGGCCACCAGCCTCATCGACAACAACCGCGACGGCATCTCGCTCAACGGCAACGGCCACACCCTCACCAACATCGCCATCGCGAACAACGGCGAGTTCGGCACCACCAGCTCCGGCCTGCGCATCAGCGCCTGGAGGACGCTGGCCCACAACGTGATGTCCGCGGTGAATGGCCGGACGTACGTGAGAGACCTCGAAATCTCCACGTCCAGCGCGACCCAGCCCAACGTCTTCACCGGCACGCTCCAGGTCACCAACCCGGCCAGCAGCTGCTCCACCATCGCCATGCCGTACGCGCCAAAGGGCCTGAACAACGTCTGCGCGAACATGAACACCCCGCTGCCCGACGGCGGAATCATCGCCAGCAATGCGGTGCTGTCGGGCACCTCGCTGCCGTGGTGGACGCTGGCGGGCCCGGTCCTCGGCGGCCTCGGCGGGGGTGACATCGTCAACCAGTCGGACAGCGAGACCGGCACCCTGCTCTCCGCCATCACCGACTTCCACCGCTTCGAGAACCGGTTCCGCGGGTGGGCCCGCCACGCGCCGCTCGGGCCGGACATCCCCGGGACGTTCGACGGCGGCACGGCCTTCTACGGCTGGCCCGGCCCGGACTTCCGGGGACCGTGTGGAGACGGCGGCACCTGCCGCGTCTGGGACTACTCGCTGCGCGGGGCGGCGCCGCTGGACGGAGGCAGCGGCGGCGGCGGCGGCGCGGACGTCTATCTGCGCAACAAGCTGGCGGCGCCGGCGAACGGAGACCAGATTCTGGTCCACGTCTTCCGCGGCTACACCAACACCACCGCCACCACCTGCGGGGAGATTCCCGGCGCCGTCTTCGCAAACGGCACCTGCACGCTGGTCTTCCTGCAGAACACGCTGGAGGCGATGGACGACGGCGTGGGCAATGAGAACGGGCTCTGCGAGTCGGACGAGCGCTGCATCGTGACCACCAACTACGGCGCGTACCAGGGCCACGGCACGCTCACCCAGGTGGGCACCCTCGGCAGCACCGGCGTCATCAAGAACGTCACGCTGCTCCGCTACGACATCAACGGCCGCTGACGAGGGCCCCACCCCGGCCAAGGGGTGGGCCTCCGACGAAATGGCCGGCCAGGGCCGGTTACCCCTCGAGGCGAACGGGGGACTTCTGACGGCGCAACGCCCGAGGCGGGGACTAAGCGGCGGGACGCTGGGCGCGATCCAGCAGGGCTCGGACGCGAGTCCGGGTCTGGCCCAGGCGCAGCTTCCAGAGCTCTCCCCAGCGCGCGTCCGGCAACCGTCCGTGGCGGAGCAGCGCGTTCGCGTCGGCCTTCTCCACCAGCGCGCGCTTGTCGCCGCTCACCGCGGTGGGGCGGGGATAGGCCTGCAGCGTGCGCAGCGACTCCTCGAGGGCGGCAGTCACGTGGGCGGGGTCTCGCTCGAGGAGCCAGGACAGCACGGCCCACGAGAAGTCAGCGTGGGTCCGCTCCTCGCGGGCTATCTGCTCGAGGACGGCTCGGGTGACGGGCTCATCGCAGACCGTGGCGCAGGCCTGGGCGACATCTGCGTTGAAGTCCTCGAGCTGACAGCCATCCCCCAGGCTCTCCACGGCGAGGACGTGGAGCGGCTTGCCCTCCAGCGTTAACCCCACGAGCAGCTCCGGCATCGGCTCCACCGTCTTTGATCGGCCCGCGTAGCCAGCGGCGAGCGCGAAGCACAACTGCGTGTGCTCAATCTCTTCGAGCGCCGCGCGGTGACTCCAAGCCAGCAGCTCCGCCGGCGCCCCCACCGCGGCGAGAATCCACGACAGGCGGGAGAAGGCGGGCACGGACGCGTGCTCTTTCTGCGCGTCGTGCAGCCACAACGCCGCCAGCGCTTCGCGGGTTGCGGGGTCAAGGCCTTCAGGGCTGGGCCTGCGGCCGCGCGTCCAGTCCGAGCCCTCCTTCAGCTCCGGATGAAGCTGTCGTCCGCGGATTCGCAGCGGCCGTCCCCAGGCGCCGCCGCCCGCGCTCAAGCCCACCATCAAGGCGCCGAGGAACCAACCCACGGGTGCACCCAGCGCCGCGCAGCCGCCGACGATGGCGCTGACAATCCTCCCGTCCCGGCGGCGCGCGAGCACCGTGGTGACGACCGCCGCCGCTCCCGTCGCGAACTGCACGGAGGCCACCAGCGTGAACGCTGCGAACCAGGCGTCTGGGACTCGCCTGAAGTCAGAGCTGAAGGCCCACCAGCAAATGCCGATGTTCAAAGGAATCATCGCCACCGCGATGCCTGCGCAGAGGGCGGGAATCGGGGTTCGGCGGGAGTCAGAGGGATTCATTGGGCTTCACTCCTCCCGGGTCGCTGGTGTCGTATGCAGAGGATTGTGGCACGAAACCCGGACATCGAAGCGGCGCTGCTGAGCGGGGACCTCGGTCCCTCCCAGCTCCTCGTGTACGCAGATTGGCTCCAGGCGCAGGGCGACCCGCGCGGTGAGCTCATCTCCCTCCAGTACGCCCGCGAGACCGCGACGGACCCCGCCCGCGCCCGCCAGCTTCGCGCCCTGGAGGAGGCGCTGCACCGGGCCCACGACGGGCTGTCCGAAGCGCTCGTCGCGCACCTGCGCACCAAGAACCGCTTGCGCCCGCTCGAGTCGCTCAGCTGGCGGCTGGGGTTCCTGAGGGAGCTGCACTACGAGGTCAACCCCTACCTGGACTCCATTGACGCAGCGCGAGCCTTCTTCGCGCATCCGGCGGTTGCCTTCCTCGAGAGGCTGTCGCTGGAGTTCGTGTTCGAAGAGGAGTCACCGCTCAACGCAGCGGTGAAGGCCTGCCTGCCTCCGTCGCTGCGTGAGCTGACGCTGCTGGGCGAGACGGGAGAGCACGGGCTCGGTCCGCTCCTGGCGAGGCTCCCGCGGTTGAGGGCTTTGACGCTTCATGGGAACGAGTACTCGCTCGGAGAGCGGCCACTGGCGTCGCTGGATACCCTCACGCTCATCTCGGTCGACGCGCTGTCGCCCGACTTCAGTCGAGCGCTGCTCCCCAACCTTCGACGGTTGATCCTCCAGGGCTCGAACCTGCAGGGATTTCTCGAGCGGCTGCGAGACTGCGACCTTACGCCTCAGCTCGAGCTGCTCTCTCTTCGCGGCAACATCTCAGAGGAAGAGTGCGACCTCCTGCTGACGCTGCCGTTGCGGAGGCTGGACGTCGCCTGCCTGGGGATGGGCGCCGCCGACAGGAAGCGGCTCGCCGCCTCAACGCTGGCCTGTGGCTGGGGGATTGGCACCGCGCGCAGAAGCGAGCGAGCCGTGCTGCTCCTCGACCGGCCGCAGTCCAACGACCTTGTGCTCCGCTGCGCGCGGCGGGTCGCCCGGATGGCGGGCGTGAGGACCCTGTGGCTCGCCTGCGCGGAGCTGGAGCTTGCCGGCCGACGCTGCACCGCGGTGGAGCTGCGCTCCCGTGATCCCGGCTCGTTCCCGCTCGGCGCCTTCCTCGAGGAGCTGGCCCGGCGCGCGGGGCTGCTTCCTCCGGAGGAGCGCTTCCGGATTCTGGCGACTGCCCTGTCAGAGACAGACTGGGCCCTGAAGGTGGTCAGCTACCCGGAGCGCTTCCCGCCTGTCCGCGAAGGGTACGTCGGCCGGGCCGACGTCGTCCGCCGCGCCGTGGATGAGCTGCTGGGCGTGGATCCCGGCGAAGGCGTCCTCGAAGAGCTGCTCGAGGCGCTCGACTGTGCCCCTCCCGTGGCGCTCCTCGGCGCAGCGCCGGGTGTGGAGCTTCGCGAGCCCGCGGTCTGCACGCTGCTCACTCCCCTCCCGGCGGAGGTGGAGGACGCGGAAGAGGAAGAGCAAGAGGAGGACGAGGAGGAGTACGACGAATTCGAGGAGGAAGAGGAAGGCTCCGACGCCGACCACGTGGAAGAGGAGTATCTCGAGCCCGTCGCCCTCGCGCCTTACGAGGAGGCACAGGAGGAAGAGGAGATCGACGACGAGATCTCCTTCGACGCGGCCGACGCCGACGCTGGCGAAATCTGGACCGAGGGACCGGTAGAGGACGAAGAGGACTGGGTGGATCCGCCGCCAGACCGCTTCCCTGACCGACTGAACCCGGAGGTGCAGGAGCTCGTCGACGACGGCGATGACACCGCGGAGCGCTGCCAGCGTTGCGGCGTGCAGGTCTCTCCCCTGCTCTGCGCTGACTGCGAGGCGGACCTCTGCGAGCCGTGCGCCGGTGGCAGACGCGCGCTCTGCGCGGTGTGCCGGCCGATTCGTGGCTCCGGGCCGGCGCCCTTTCCTCCCGCTGGGCGACGACCGCGCGTGTAGAGTGACCGGCCCCTTTCATCTGGGCTTCGGAGCGCAAGAACCATGTCCGCCTCAGCTGTCACTGATCTCCACGTCAAGGCCCTGCTCGAAGTCATTTCCGCCGGCACCGTTCGCGAAGAGGGGAATGAGAGCGCCAAGCAGTACGCGAAGGAGACACGCTCGCCTGCGCTGCGAGCGTTCTTCGAAGCCTGGGCCAAGCATGAGGTGCGGTGGCTGACGGTCGAAGAGTTCAAGATGAACGATCGCGACCTCGGCGAGCCCGTGCCCGACGGCGAGGAGGGGTTTAGCGACGGCAAGGTCGTCATCGGACACAGCCCGGGCGGGGACCTCTTCGCGGTGGAGCTCCAGCCCAAGGGCAGCAAGGCGCCGGTCTGGCGCATGGCCCACGATGAGGAGTGGGCGCCGTACGAAGAGGCCAGCTCGCTCGAGGCGTTCCTGAAGAAATGCGCGAAGGGCGCGAAGAAGGACGGGGGCCGCAACGACTTCCTGCGTGCGCTCGCGAAGGTCAGCGAGACCCCGGCTGACCGGCAGCGCAGGGCGGCCAGAGACGCGGCGAAGGTCAAGGGGACAAAGGTCGCCTGGATTCAGGGCAAGGCCCCAGCGACGAAGAAGATCCAGAGCCCCGCGGCGGAAGCAGTGCTTGAGCGAGATTCAAGCGCCTGGGTCTTCGACGCTTCGCCGTACCCGCTGGTCTTCACGGATGCACCCAAGGGCGGAAGCCGCCTCAACCTCGCCAAGGGGAGCCGGCTGCAGCCCCTGAAGCTCCCGCCGATGGATGATGAGCGGGTGGCCGTTTCACCCAGTGGCACCACGGCCGTCGTCGGCTCCGCGGTGCAGCTCTACTGGCTCGACGTGAAGACGGGCGGGACGCGGCCGCTGCCCTTCCTCGGTTGGGTCAACGACGTGACGTTCATCCGCGATGATCTCTTTGTCGTTGCCACCGCGGATGGCATGCAGGAGCCGACGCGCGGCTCGCCCCCCATCGACCGGCTCCTCGCGAAGCAGAAGGACCATGGGGGACTTGCCTACTTGATGAGTGAGTCGGCGCTGCATGTCTTCACGGTCGACGCGAAGGGGAGCTTCAGCTGCGTCCAGCAGATCTCCGGGGAGGCGACAGCCGTGAACGGCTTCTTCGGTCGTTTCCTCATCGCGAGGGCGACGAGCGAAGACACGGTAGACAGGAAGTCAGCGCAGTCGTGGGCGTTTGTCGCCAACCGCCAGCAGCTCGTCTTTCTGAGCGCGATGCATGAGGAACCCGGGGCGCTGACGGAGCACGCGGGTCGCGTCTTCGGCGCAGAGGGCTACGAGCTCATCAAGCTCGAGGAGGCGGCGGCCCGGGCGCCGGCGACCGCCGCCGGCGTCCTGCCATACGAGGTCAGCACGGACATCGATGATTCGATCGCCGAGGAGCCACCGCTCCGCGTGTTCCCGTTGAAGCTCGTTGCTGCGGCGAAGAAGGGCGGGAAGCCTTCTGACCGGGTCCGCGACTGGGAGTCCGCGGCGGCGCCGAACGGCGTGAAGCTCACGCTCCCGCTGGCCTCCGATCCGGACGCGCCGGTGGCGCTGGTGGGCGGCCCGCGGGGCGCCAAGCCGCGCACGGTCAAGCCCGAGATCCAGGGCGCGGATCCCGAGTGCAGCTTCAACGCGGACGGCAGCCGTTGCCTGCTCCTGATCGGAAGCCCGTCGAGCAGGTCCATCTGGGAGATCGACACGGCCACGGCCAAGGCGCGCCTCGTTCAGGAGGACGGCACCTATTCCGGTTGCGCGTACCTGGGCGAGCAGATCCTCTTCACCACGCCGATGGGCTCCATCGAGTGCGTGGTGCGGAAGGGCGATGGCTATGAAGACGGCGAAGACCTGGACGTGGAGTGCCACCGGCTCTTCTCCACCGCGGACGGGCAGTTCGTCCTGACCGGCAACGACACGGAAGCGACGTACATCGGCGCCTGGTCCCGGGTGATTCAGCTCGTCGACGGTCAGCCGCAGATCGTTGGCCGGCTGCCCCAAGGACTCATCCGCGCCTGGGAGAAGAAGGGGAAGACGTTCCTCGAGGCCAGCGACGGCGCCACCTATGAGTTGAACGCGGGCTGACGTTCGGGCTCAGGTCACGCCAGGTGGCCTCCTACCGCGCCTGCTGAATTCCGAACGCCGCGCCTTGCGCGTCGTCGCAGACCGCCAGCTGTTCGCCCGTCGGCAGCGTCAACGGTCCGATGACACTTCCGCCGGCAGCGCGGACGGCGTTCACCGCGCGGTCGATCGCCGGAACCGGGAAGTAGAACAGCCAGTGAGGATGGACGCCCGGGCGACCGTTGAGGTCGCACATTGCGCCGACGGGCGGCGCGCCGGGCGTCCACGCGAACGGGTGAAAAGCACCGACACCTTCGAGGACCTGCTCCGGGTAGAAGTCCCACCCGAACAGCTCTTTGTAGTTCACCCGAGCGCGCTGGACGTCGGCGGTGTTGAGCAGATGCCAGACCACGTCGGAGGCGCGCGCGCGTGGCGGCGGCTTGGCGAGGGCGACGATGGCTCCGCCGGGGTCGCGCATCACCGCGGCCTCGAGTCCTTCGGGGTTCACCCATTTGGGCGCGAGCGGGGTCGCGCCTCGCTCGACAAAGGCAGCCGACGCGCGGTCCACGTCACCTACGTCGAGGAAACCGAGCCAGTGCGGACGCGCACCGCGCGCCACCGCTTGCTCATGGAGCTTCACGATGTCGAGCGGTCGATCTCCGAGGACAGCGGAGTAGAACGCGCGCGCTGCCTCGACGTCGGTCGTTCGAAGCGTCACCTGAAAGAAGGGCATCGGCATGCGCCCATCAATCACATCGGTAACGCCCGGGCAATTCGTCCCGCGCGTTGGTCAAGAATGCCCCGTTTGAAGCATGACGTTGCCGATCTTCTGACCGCTGGCGACGTAGTCGAACGCCTCGCGAATCCTGTCCAGAGGGTAGCGGCGATCGATGAGCGGCTTGAACTTGCCCTCCTCGAGCAGCCTGGCCATCAAGGTCAGCGTCGCATTGACGTTGACGGGGACAGGGAAGATGACCTTCCTGCCGCCGGACAGCGGAGTGACGAGCGCCAAGGGAAGGTTCTGCCACCAAGGTCCGAGCTCTGACGAGATGTAGATACCGCGCGGAGAAAGCACGCTCTTGCTACGACCGAAGGTGTTCTTGCCGACGGCGTCGAAGACGAAGTCGTACTGCATCGCCTCCTTCGTGAAGTCTTGACTGACGTAGTCGATGACGCGATCCGCGCCGAGCGCGGCGACGCGTTCAACGTGGTCAGGGCCGCACACCGCTGTGACGTGAACGCCCTCCACCTTCAAGAGCTGGACGGCCGCCGAGCCTATAGCCCCCGTCGCGCCATTTACCAGCACGCGCTGGCCTGGCTTCAGCCTCACCTTGTTGATGAAGTTGATCGCGTAGTGCGCACCTTCGAGGCTCGCCGCCGCCTGCTCGTAGGAAATACCCGCCGGCATCTTCCCGATCGGTCGGTCCTCGCCAAGGGTCATCAGCTCCGCGTGGGAGCCAGCCCCATGGTCGTCGAACCCCCATACCCGATCACCCACCCGGAATCCGGTCACGCCCTGGCCCAACGCGATGACCTCACCCGCGAAGTCCGTCCCGGTCGCCCGACGCGTCGGCCGCGGGAAGCCCACGAAGAATCGATACACGAACGGCTTGCCCCAGAGCGCTGCGCAGTCCGTGCGGTTCACCGTCGCAGCATGAACGCGGACAAGCACCTCGCGCGCGCCGGGCTCCGGAGCGTCAACGTCGGTGACCCGCAGCACTTCCGGCGGGCCGTAGCGATCGCGATAGACGGTTCTCACCCTGAGAGCTCCCCTCATTCAGCGTGCACGATCAGTTTGAGAACGCGCGCAGTCTCCCGCTGCCTCTTCCCGGGCGAGAAGCTCCAAAAGTGGTCGACCGGTCGACCAGGCTCGTGCGGAACCGGCCTGGAGCGGTGAACGCCCAGCAAACTTGCACCTCTGAGGTGGAGCGACGCCAACTCATGAGTGGTCGACCATATGGTCGACCACGACGCGTCAGATCTCCCTCGGCTCCATCCGCTGGGGATTGCAGGAGGTTTGACCGGTTCCTCAGGCTTAACTCAAGGGCTGGTCGAGCGGTCGACCACTTTGAGACCTCCACGCGCCGGAGGTGCGCCGGCCCTGGCGACCCACTCGGGGGCGTCCTATGAGCGAATGAATCAGTTCTCACCCCTCTCCGACCTCGCCTTCATCCACGATGATCGTCGCCCCGTCCTTCTTGACGAGGCGAATGGGCTCGGCCTTCGTCAGCCGCTTGAGCTCCTTCGCCAGCAGCTCAGAGTGTGTGGTCACCCAGAGCTGGCTGTACTTCGACGCCGCGGCGATCAGCTCTGCGAGGGGAACAAGCAGATCCGGATGAAGACTGGTCTCGGGTTCATTCAGGGCCAGCAGCGGCGGCGGTCTGGGGCTGAGGAGCGCGGCGAGCAGACAGAGATAACGGAGCGTTCCGTCAGAGAGCTCTCGCGCGTCCAGAGGACGGAGGAGATTCGGCATGTGGAGCAGGGTACGGAAGCGACCGTCGATGGCCTCGACCTCCAGCGACGAGCCCGGAAACGCGCGGCCGAGGTGCTCCTCGAACGCGATGTTGTCTCCAATCATGAGCAGTGTCTGGAGCGCAGCGGCGAGATCTCTCCCATCATGGCTCAGCACCGGCGTACGGATTCCAATCTGAGGCTGTCGCAGCGGCGCGTCGATGTCCGTCCGGAAGTGGTGGTAGAAGCGCCAGCCGAGAAACTGAGTCCGCAGGGCGGACAAAACAGGGAACCGGTGTGGCTCGGAGAGCTGCGAGAGCACTGACTCGTTCGCCCACAGATCTCCCGGGAAGGTGACGCGCGTCCCCTCCGCGTCACGGAGGAAGGCCGTTTTGTCAGCGCGCTCGAGCATCAGGTGCCGTCGCTTGCCCTCCACGATGTAGGCCCGCTCTTCTTTCACGTGCGGGTCGAGCTTGAAGTAGTGCGGCTCACTCGGGCCGGCAGGCACCGGTCCACAGCTCAGCTCGAAGTGGAAGTCGTCCAGCTCCACCGCCACCTCGAACCGGACAGGACCTTGTTTCCGAGGACCTGCCCAGACGACGGACGGAATGCCGCCCTCCTCCGCCAGGGTCCGCGCCAACGCACCTGCCGCTCCGGCCGCGAGCAGGTAGAGGCTGCGATACATGTTCGTCTTCCCGCAGCCGTTGGGCCCAACGACGACGTTCACAGAGGAGAGCTTCAGATCCAGATCGCGGACGGACCGGTAGCCATTCACCTTCAGCCGTCGCAGACCCGACCGACTCACGCTGGGTTTGCCCTCGCGCACGCGCGCATGGTGCCATAGGTCGCACGCTGATCCATGCTCCGCACTTCATGACTACTCACTGCGCGTTCTGCTCCGGCGCCCTCAAGGAGGAGCAGGAAGAGGAAGGCACCGGCAACGACTACGACGAGAACGCGATGGGCGGCGTGTTTCGCTCGACTGCGTGGACGTGCACGCGGTGCGGCTATCGCCTGTTGCACCAGGTGACGGTGAAGCTGGGAATGATCTCTGAGAGCTGGAAGCTCGACGAGGACTCACCCGTGGAGCGGATTGCCTTCGGCGCCGCCGAGCACGGCGGCTGGGCGTGCCCGTCGTGTGGAGGTGCGCTGTGCTCCGTGAAGCCGCCGGAGGCGGAGTTTGACAACCAACAGCCGCGCCGCGTTCGGACGGTGGAGTTCAGCTGCTCAGGATGCCGGCGCCCACTGCTTCGAACCGAGACGGAGGACGCCGGAAATTCCTCCTCCATCTGGCGCTGGCTCCAACCGTGCGATCCCGACGATCCGCGCTTTGGCCTTGCGTGGGTCGAGGTCGACGTTCCTCTTCGGTAGAAGCGGCTTCAATCCAGCAGGTCGAGCACGTTGCTGGCCAGGTTGCCGCCGCTCAGCTGGCGGTTCTTCTTCTCGAAGGAGGCGGCATCCACGGTCAAGGCGGCCGCGAAGATGAGGAGCCGGAGGCGAGGGTCCGTGAGCTCCGGTCCGAACTCGACGGAGAGGCGGTCCGACGTGGTGAACGCCTCCCGGAAGAAGCCGCTCCAGTGCTTCTTGATTCGCGCCACGACCTGCGCTCCACGCCGGACCTCGAAGACCCAGTCGGTGAAGCTGAAGAGCTTCAACATCGGGCCGTGAATCTCCAGGAGCACGGCGCCGGTGGGGCTGAGGATGTCAGCGCGCAGCTTTAGCAGATGGAAGCGCATCTGCACGACGCCGAGCGGCCGATCATCCCAGGCCAGGACTTCGCACCGACGGAAGAAGAAGGTGAACGGGAAGGTCAGCCGCAGAAAGCGCGAGCCTTCAGTCGTCACGCAGTCGGTGATGTTTTTGTAGAACGGGTTGAAGTTGCGGCTGAGCCCTCCCAGCAGGCCGCGAGGCTCCTCCAGCGCGGAGAACAGGCTCATGCCCTGCTCTCCCTTCACGTCGTAGGCGTTAGCCTGGTCCCAGCCCACAATCGCCTGCGCGAGCTCAATCGCCTGCGAGATGTGCAGGATGCTGTCGGTGAAGAACGGCTGGACGCGGAAGCGGAGGCCGTCGGGCATCGCCTCCGGATGACCTGGCGGCAGCGCGCGCCGCTTCAATGCGGAAGCCGGGCTCTCCGATTCACCCGGTCGGGTACGGGTGCCCCAGTCGAGCTCCAACTTGTCACTCATGAACAAAGTCTACGACGGCGCTCCGAGTCGCTTGCAGCAGGATCAGGGCAGCACATTCCTCACATGTCGCACGAATGTTCTCATCCAGCCCGCCTTCACGAAGCTGCGGGCGACGGCGCGGCGACGTCGGTGAGCGTCAGCGGCTCCAGGTCCGCCCAGGTCTTCCCCGCTTCCACGCCTACCACCAGCGGCACCTCGAGCTCGAAGGCGTGCAGCATCGCGCGGGCGCACACCGCCGCCGACTGCTGAAGCTCGCTCTCGGCCACCTCGAACAGCACCTCGTCGACCACCTCCACCAGCGGCGTGGCGGAGAGCCCGGCCGCGCGCAGAGCCCGGTCGGCGGCGAGGAGGGCGCGCCGCGACACATCCGCGACAGAGCCTTCGTGCGTCCCGCGGCGCGCCATGCGTTCGGCGTAGGAGCGCAGCTGTGAGTCGAGCGACTCCAGACTGCCGATGGGCCAGCGCCGCCCCGCGAGCGTGACGATGTAGCCCTGATCCTTCGCGAGGCGCAGCTGACCGTCCTGGAACTCGCGCACCCGCGCGTAGCGGCGGTCGAAGCGCGCGATGTACTCCTTGGCTTCCGCCGGGCTCAGCCCCAGCTGCAGCGCCAGCGCACTCGCGCCCTGGCCCGCGAACGTCGCGAAGTTCACGACCTTGCCAACCTGCCGCTCCTCAGTGGTCACGTCCTCCGCCGGCTTCTCCAGCACGGCCGAGGCGGTGAGGCGGTGCATATCCGCCCGCTGGCGCAGCGGCTCCACCAGCGCGGGGTCCTGGGTGAGGTGCGCGAGCACGTGGAGCCCCAGCTGGTTGAAGTCCACCGACATCAGCAGGCGCCCCGGAGGCGCCACGAAGGCGCGGCGAATCTCCGCCATCTCCGGCGTCCGTCCCGGGACGCGGCTCAAGTCCGGCTGCGTGCTGACAATCTGCCCGGAGAAGGAGCGCGCCGGATAGAAGCGCGAATGCACGCGCCCATCCGGGTGGATGCAGCGGCGGAGCGCGCGGACCCAGTTGTCGCCCAGGCGCCGCACCAGCCGCCAGCGCAGGACCCGCGCCACGATGGGGTGCGCGTGTTCGATGCGCTCCAGTGCTTCATTGGACGTGCTGTAGCCGGTCTTTGTATGGCTCACCACCGGAAGCTTCAGCTCGTCGAACAGGACCTTCCCCAGCTGCATGGACGAGTTGATGTTGAACGCGTGGCCCGCCAGCGTCTCTATCTCCGTCTGAAGTGAGCGCTCTATCTCAGCGAAGACGACCTCCGCATGGTCGAGCTGCGCCGGGTTCACCGCGATGCCCGTCAGCTCCATCCGCACCAGGGTGTCCGACAGCTCCAGATATTCCGCGAGCAGCGGCGCGCTGACCTTGGGCGTGAGCGCCTTCGAGATGGCGGCGGAGGCGTCGGCCCGGTCCGCAGCCACGCGCGCGGAGGCTTCCGGGCCAAGCCGCTCCCACGTCTTGCGCTGGGCGCCGGTGCCTCGCACTTCATCGTCATCACGCAACGAGCGGCCCAGCACATGTCGCGCGACCAGGGGCAGCTCGTGCGGCGCCCAGCCGCTGGGCTCGGTGAGGTGCGAGACGCAGGCGGAGTCCCCGACGATGCCTCTCACGTGAACGCCCTGCCGGCGCAGCGTGACGAGCGTCGCCACCAGGTCATGGCCGGCCTTTGGCACGTTGCCGTCCTGAAGCCACGCCACCAGGGTGGGCCAGCCCGCGCTCGAGGTTTGGATGAAGTGGGCGCTGCCGTCACCGGTGGAGAGGGCGACGCCGTAGAGCGTCTCCAGGCCGCGCTCGTCGTCGCTCAGGAGCGCATAGAAATGAGGGACGGCCCCGACGAACCCGCTCAACGCCTGGGTCACTTCCTCCGGCGTGCTGCAGGTAACGACGCGCGTCGCCACCGAGGTGCTCACCAGCAGCTCCACGAACCCGAGCGCGTCCAGGTGCGCGTTCAATGCGACGGGGTCTGAAGGCGTGAGCGCGCAGTCTGAGAGTGGCTTCGGCAGTGGGCGGTCACCGAGGCGGGCCCGGGCGAGGTGTTCGGGCAGCTCTTCGCGCGCGGCCTCCAGCGCCTTTCGCACGCGATTTTCGAGCTCCGCCGACGGCTCCAGCGCCGCCTCGATATTGGCGTGCGCCACCAGCAGCCCCGTCGCACCCTTCGCGCCGATGCCCTTCACCCCCGGCACCAGGTCTTCGTCGCCCACCAGGGCCAGCCAATCAGCCACCCGGTCCGGCCCCACGCCGAAGCGCTTCCGCACAATCTCCGGCGTGTAGCGCGCGTCCTTGTTCGCGTCGTACCACCAGACGCTCTCGCTCACGAGCTGGGCGTAGCGCTTGTCCATCCCGACGATGACCACGTCGTCGCCCGCGCTGAGCGCAGCCCGCGTGTAGCTGGCGACCACGTGCGGCTCGTCGGACGCTTCGACGACGGTGATACCGAGCGCGTTCAGGAGCACCGGCAGCTGCTCGAGCTGCGGCAACAGCAGCTCCGGCCACTTCCGGCTGCCGCGGTCGAGGACGGCCACCGCGCGCTCCGGGACCTTCCACCCGAAGACGTGCAGCACCGCCCGCGCCACGGCGAACAAGCCATTCACGGGCGCACCTGCGCGCGACCGGCGGTCTACGGGGACGACCATGAAACCGCGGGCCAGCAGGTTGGTCGCCGAGACGATGAGCGTGCGCTCGGTCATGGCGCGCGCCTGAGCGGCCCGTCGGAGAGATTGAGCCCTTGTCTCACGTTTCCTCTTTCGTCAGCGGGTGAGTGTCGACAAAGCCCTGCGCGCTGACTTGCCCCGTGGTTCATGCGCGAAATGCTATCGCCTCGTTACCGCCGAGGTGACAAGCAGGCAACGGCTGCTGCGCTCGATATCTCGGGCGCGGGAGTTAGCGCACCCGGCTGAAGCGGGCTTTGGCATAGTGCGCAACGTTAACCGCATGCACGCCACGCACTCTCACCAGGATTCGCTGCACCGGAAGCCGCACCGGCACACGGTGCGCTTCTATGAGAGCGACGACGCGCTCTACGAAACGGTGGGGCGGTACCTGGGCGAGGGTCTCATCTCCTCCGCCGCGGTGGTGGTGATCGCCACCGAGACGCACCTGCAAGGCTTCGCCGACAACCTCCTCCACGCGGGCTTCGATGTGGAGCGCGCCCGCGCTTCGGGGCGGCTGACCCTGCTGGAGGCCCGGCAGGCGTTGAGCGACCTGTCCTCGTCAGACGGGATGCCGGACCGCGCGCGGTTCGACCGAACGCTCCGCCCGGTGCTCGCGGCCAGCAGGCGGAGCTCCCCCGGGGCGAACCTCTTCGCCTACGGCGAGATGGTGGACCTCGCTTACCGCCCCGGGGCGCCGGAGGCGGCGCTGCGCTTGGAGCGCCTGTGGAATGAGCTCGCGCTGGAGGAGCCGTTCTCCCTGATGTGCGGCTACCGGAGCAGCCACTTCCCCCGCGAGGCGCCGGGCAGCTACCAGGAGGTCTGCCAGCTTCACGACGCGCCGGAGACGGCGGCCCGTCCGAGGCCGCCTCCGAGTATTCCGTTTCGCTGGAGCCGCACCGCTTTGGCGCGATGGTCTCCGCGCCGGACGCGGACGCTGACCGGTGCTACCGGCTGCTCTACGGGCGCGAGACGCCCTGCCCTGCTTGCCCCGCGTTGCGCCCGGCCCCGGAGGAGTGGCCGCGGCTGGCGGTGGTGGCTTCGCCGGAGCACGAGGGCTACACGGTCATGCGGGCGGAGCTCACCGACCGCGCCACCGCTCGCGTGCGCGTTCAGCGCGTCGGACTGCGGGAGCTCTCCGCCATCCGCAAGCAGCAGCTGCGCGAGGTCGCGCTGAATGCCCACCTCACGCCTCGCGAGCGCGATGTGTTCGACCGCCTCGTCTCCGGCGCTTCGGGCGACGAGATTGCGCGGGAGCTGAGCATCAGCCCGCGGACCGCCAAGTTCCACACCGCGAATGTCCTGGCCAAGCTTGGCGCGGACTCGCGGAGTGATCTGCTGCGCCTCCTGCTCTAGACGCTCGCGTCCGCTCCGGCGCGGGCTTCGACCGGCAGGTCGAGGGTCGCGTCCACTGTCTGCGGAAACCACAGCCGGAAGGTCGTCCGTTCGCCGGGGATGCTCTGTACCTCCACGGAGCCGCCGTGCGCCTCGGCGACTTTCTGCGCGATGAAGAGCCCCAGCCCAAGCCCTCCGATGTTGCGCCCGGACGCGGCACGCTCGAAACGCCCGAAGATGCGCGGGATGTCTTCCGGGTGGACGCCGATTCCCTGGTCCGTGACCTCAATTCGCACGAACGGCGGCTCCAGGAACACGGCGACCACCACCGGCCTCCCGGCGCCAAACTTCATGGCGTTGGAGAGCATCTCCTGAATCACCTGTTTCATCCGCGCGCCGTCCACCCAGGCCAGCAGGTGCCGCTGGCCTTCGCGCTGCAGCTCGCAGCCCGCGCGCGCGGCGTCGGCCGAGAGGTCCTCGCACACCTCGTCCGCCAGGCTGCCCACGTCAATCTCTTCGCGCCGGAGCTTGAGGGTCCCCGTGTTGATGAAGCCCACCTGGAGGAGGTTTTCGACAATCCGCTGCAGGCGCTTCACCGCGCGCCGGACGGAGTAGAGCTGCACGTGCGTCGCGTCTGAGCCGTCCCCGATGGTCTTCTCGAGCCGATTCAACCGCAGGCGCGTGGCGGTGAGCGGCGTACGCAGCTCGTGCGCCGCCGCGGCGAGGAACTGGTCCCGCAGCGCGATGGCGTCCTGCGCCTTCGCATAGAGCTGCGCGCTCTGCAGCGCGAGCGCGCACTGCTGGGCCAGCTGCTGCGCCGCCGCGCGCTCATGGCTGTCCGGCAGGTGCGCGTAGGAGCCGAAGGACATCCCCAGCACGCCCCGGAGCTGCTCCCGCCCCCGAAACGAGACGAGCACCGCGGCGCCCTCCGAGAACGCCCAGGCGGTGACGCCCTCCGCCTGCTGGCGTCGGAACGCGAAGAGCGCGTCCTCGCCCAGGCCAGCGCTGGTCACCAGCCGCGGGTTGAGCTCTCCGGCAGGAATCACCCAGATGGCAAAGCCAGCCGCCACGCCCGGCACAAGCTCCTGCCCCAGCCGCCCGAAGTTGAGCCGGTAGTCCAACGACTCCGACAGGAGCTCCCCGCTCTTCACGAGGGAGCGCTGCAGGGCGTACGCCCGCTGCTTTTCCGTTCGCGCCGAGGAGAGCAGCAGCGCGAAGAGGCCATAGAAAGCAAACAGCTGCTGAACGGTGAGGACGCGGAGGTTGAGCGGCAGGTCAATCTGGCTGTGCGGCCCCCGCCCCTGCGCGGTGTTCCAGAGGGCGAGCGCCACCGTCGCCAGGGTGGTGAACGAGACCGAGCGCGCGCCGCCCCGGAGCGCCATCCAGGCGACGATGGGGACCCAGAGGTTTCCCCGGATGGGCTGCAGGGTGGCCGGGACGTAGTCCCCATACACCGCCTGCGTCACCAGCAGCGCCATCACGACCGCGACGGAGATCTCCGCGACTCGCTGGCCAGGGAGCGGCGGCAGCGGCGGCCACCAGGCGATGACCAGAGGCGCGACGAGGAGAATTCCCAGCAGGTCACTCAGGTACCAGGAGAGCCAAACCTCGCCGGCAGTCAGCTGCGTGCCAATCTCCTGCACCACGCCGAAAGTCGCGAAGGAGGCGCTGAAGACGGGCGCCACTATCGCCGCCAGCCCCACCCCGACGACCATCCGCACCTCCCTTAGGAGGGACCTCGAAGACTCCCAGTAGCGGACCAGCAGCGCGCCGACGACGGTCCGCAGGATCGACCCGACCGTCGCGAGGATGAGGGCCAGCGGATGCTCCGCCCAGGGGAGGATCACCTGGGCTACCAGAATGGCAATCAGCAGCCACAACCACTGCGACCGTGGAGACCGCGCCACCACCGCCAGCGTGAAGCCCGCGGGGAGCCAAACCGCCGCGCTCCAGTAGGGCGGAAAGACAAACTGCTGGCTCAGCAACCCAAGCACGACGACCGCGGCGAAGACCCCCAGGCACTTCTTCCACACGCCTGTGGGGCGGAGGGCGCGCAACCTCGGTGGGAGAGTCCTCGTGGAGAGCCGCGCAGCCAAGCATCACCGAGCGCCGACAATGCGCAGCACGGCCGTGGGGCGGGAGTGACCTCGAAGCCAGCGCCTGCGTTCGCAGGTGGGCGCACACGCCAGGAACTTCAGGAACGACCGTGGGTTCGCCAGGGTTAGACCGATTCCGGCGGCCGCGCGTTCCCACGAGCCATGACTTCCCGGGTCTTTGCGTTCGTGCGGCCTCTGGCCTTCGCGCTCCTGGCGTTGGGGTCCGCCGCCATCACCGCCGCGAGCGTGGTCTATTTCGACGACGAGGAGCTGGCGCCCTTCGTCATCGAGAAGCTGCCGCTGCCGCTCGAGGACGTGTGGCAGCTTGCCCTGAAGCTTCACGTAGTGGCGGCGGCGTTCGCCCTCCCCGGTTGCCTGCTGCTGCTCTCTGCCACGCTGCTGCGCCGCGCGCCCCGGCTGCACCGGTGGCTGGGCCGGGCGACCGGCATGGTCATCCTCCTCGCGCTCGCGCCGACCGGCTTCTACCTGTCGCTCTTCGCCAAGGGCGGCCTGCCCGCCACGCTGGGGTTCCTGCTCTCCGGAGCCATCGTCGTCGTCGCCATGGTCCGGGCCATCCAGCTCGCCCGCGCGCGGCGCTACGCGGAGCACCGGCGCTTCGCGTTGCACGTGCTGGCGCAGCTCAGCGTCGCGGTCACCTCGCGGGCGATGCTGTTCGCCCTGGACGCCGCGGATGTCGACGCCAACGTCTCTTATCTCGTCAGCCTGTGGCTGCCCGTCGTGGGCAGCGCCCTCGCCGTCGAGCTGCTGTCTCCCACCCGGAGGAACCATGAAGCGGTCTCTCGCCCTCGCAGCGCTGCTGTCGACAGCCCCCACCTTCGCGGGGTCGCCCGCGCCTGAGCCCACTTCGCTGGTGGCTGACACCGCCAAGTCCATCGTCGAGGAGCAGCTCCTCAAGCCTCTGGCGGTCCGCGATGACACACGCAGCCGTTTCAGCCGCGCGCGCCCGGCGCCGGTCGTTCGGAGGCTGCGCCTGGTCAACCCGGAGCTGCTCCAGGACAGCCAGGGCGAAGCGTTCATGACCTTCGCGGTGGATGCGCAGCACGGCTGGGGGCCGAAGGACAACGAGGCCAAATGGCAGAAGGACGCGCTGGTGGGCTGCGTGTACCCAGACAGCGGCGCCGTCTACATCCGCCGCGGCGACAGCTTTCGACCCGCGGCCTTCCTCCTCGGGAAGAAGCTGCCGGTCGCGGCCGAGCATATCTGCCGCGAGCAGCCCGGAGAGGTGGCGAAGGCCGGGTGACCTACTTCGAGCGGGCCAGCTCGACGGCGGTGCGCAGCCAACCGCGGACCATCGCCGTCGGGAGCTCCTTTACGGACGTCAGCTTCAGGTGGCGGCCGGTCTTCCCATCCCCTTCCAAGCGCCCGTCGGGATCCGCGTAGGTCCCCGGCGGCCCGGCGAGGATGAGGTTCACGTGGGCCTTGTGCGCGCCCAGCGCGCACATCATCGACTTGCCCACGGAGTAGAAGGGCACCCCCCACTTCAGCGACGCCGTAGCGTCCGGCGCCGCCTCCTCCACCAGCTTGCGCAGCTCCACCAGGATGGCGCGCAGGGGTGCCGGCTGCTTCGCGAAGAAGCCGTCGATAGGCTTGCCGAAGTCCGCCCGCCGGGCGGGGACCGGGGCGGGCGCCTTCTTCTTCTTCACGGCGGCGCGCTTGGACGTCTTCGCTGCAGGCTTCGATTTCAGTGGCATGGGCCGCTCGTTATACCTGCGCGCGGGTTGAATCAACGCCTCACGGCCCCTCGACCGCGCCCACGTCCGGGCCGGCGCCGCCGTCGCGCGTGCGGCCGAAGAGGTCCAGACTCACCGGCGACCCGTCCTGCCGTGAGCCGAGCGCGCCCTTGTCGGTGCAGGGGCTGGCGGCGTTCAGGTAGTACGCGAAGCCCACTCCTCCGTCCGGGAGGGCCGCCGCGGGGGCGAAGCAAGAGGTGGTGCCGGAGAAGGTGTTGCCCAGCCCTGCTCCGCCGTTGAGCAGCGTCCCGCCGTCGTAGAGCAGCTCCCGGGCCGACACGTTGCTCGCGTAGGTGTTGATGAAGACGTTGTTGGTGACGTTGGCGAAATTGAAGCCGTGGTTCGACGTGTTGTCCGTCGCCGAGAGGAAGCGGGCGTCGGTGCCGCGGCCGGAGAGGAAGATGTTGGAGCTCACCAGGCTGGCGCTGCCCGGCATGGTGCCGATGCCCACCGTCATCCCGGGCTGACCGGTCTGCCCGCCGGGGTCGAACGTGTTGCCGATGACGCGGATGGTGCCCAGACCGCTGACGTCGATGGCGTGGCCACCGACGACGTTGTTGCTGCCACGGGAGGGGCAGCTGGAAATGGTGCCCCCGCTGTAGCCGAGACGGACGCTGTTGCCATACACCTCGGTCTGCGCGGTGTTACCCGACGTGTAGATGCCGGAGACGAAGGCGCCCATGCCGGCGGAGATGAGGTTGCGCTCCAGCCGCACCACCCCGGTGAGGTTGATGATACCGAGGACGTCCGCGCTGCAGGTGTTGTTGCCTTCGATGTCGATGACGCTGTCGACGACGCTCACCTGCGCGCCGAGCGAGCCGCTGAACACGACGATTCCGTGCGGCGAGATGTTGCCGCGGACGTAGATGTTCGCCTGCCGGATGGTCAGCGGCCCCTGGTTGACTGCGTTGTCGATGCGGATGCCCTGCACGCCGTAACCGTTGGAGTCGCGCCCGGAGGAGCCGTTGGCCTTCACGGACACGCGGTTCACGTTGAACGTCGCGCGGGGGCCGCTGATGCGCACGCCGTGGGTGTTGGCCACCGGGGCGCCCGTGGTCGGGATGATGATGTCGATGTCCTCCACCAACCCTCCCGAGTTGTTGAGCCAAAGCCCGTAGTTGCTGTTGTAGAGGACGCCGCTGTGGCCTGCGCCATTGGACCTGAGGCGCTGCACCGTCAGCTGGTTGCAATCCTGGAAGGCATGCACGAAGCCGCCACCCACATTCGTGGAGTTGGAGATTTGCCACTTCGCGTCCACGTCCTGGACCGTAACCGGCGTCTCCGCGCAGTCGTGGACGTAGAGCTGGTAGGTGTTGCTGGAGGTGCCGCTGGCGTAGCGGCCGAGCGTCACCCTGCGCACGACCGTGGTGGAGGTGGGCGCGTCCAGCTCGATGCCCAGGTACTCCTGCGACACGGAGAGGTCCGGCGTCGTCAGGTCCTCGAACGTCCCCGCGCTGCGCGCGATGTGGAGGAAACCGACCGAGGTGGAACCTCCGCTGACAATGCCCACCAGCGCGGCCCGGCGGACCAGCACGTTGGTGGAGTCTGCGATGTCGAACGGGAGGGAGCGCCCGCTGGCGAAGCAGGTGCCCAGCTGCAGGTCGCCGTCGACGTCCTCGAGCGTAAGGCCGTTCACGTAGCGGAACGCGCCCACGGACTGGCCGCAGCGCGCCGCCCCGGTCACCCGCAGCAGGATGCCGGACATGCTCACGTTGGCGCGCGGCGCGGACTGCGTGCCGTAGGAGGCCAGCACGCCCTGCCCCGTGAGGTTCACGCCCACCCCGGTCAACACGGTGCGCGAGGTCGTCCCGCGCACCCAGCGGTTGGCGCCGCAGGCGGTGAAGCCTCCGGCCAGGTGGGTGTTGCTTGGGAGGTTGAGCGTGACCGTGCCGAGGTCCCAGGTCTCGTTCGCCAGCGTGGCCACCACGCCGCCGCCGTCGACCGCGGCGTAGAGGTCCCCCGTCGGAGCGCCCGCGGTGAGCCCGCCGCCGCCCGCGTCGCGCGCCACGTAGCGGGTGGGGACGACGTCCGGGTCACAGAAGCCGTCAAAGCAGCGCTCGCCCACCTTGCAGTGGCAGGGCTGCGCGCAGGAGTAGACGAGCCCACCGTCCGTCCACGTCCCGCCGTCCGGCCGCAAGCTGGCTGTCGTGGGCCGGCTGGCGCACTGGCCGGTGATGCACAGCTCTGAACGCAGACAGTCGAGGTCCGAGACGCAGGCCCCGTTGCGCTTGCAGATGCCGAGGTCGCAGATGAGGAACGGGCTGTTGCAGTCGGGCGTGGTGCTGCACTCGGGGACGCACTGGCCGGCGCTGCACTTCTTCCCGGAGGGGCACGGGAACGTCGCGTCGCAGATGGGTTGACACATGTTCTGCGCGTTGCACACGGAGCCCGGCGGGCATTGGCCCACGCAGGACTGCACGCAGGTGCGGTTGGTCAGGTCGCACACGCGGCCGAAGCCGCACTCCGGGTTGCCGACGCAGAGCGGGACGCAGTGGTTGACGTCGCACCAGTAGCCCTGGCTGCAGTCGTTCTGCTGCGCGCAGATGACGCCGCCGTCCGCGGGGGTTCCGGCGTCCGGGGTCCCTGCGTCAGGGGTTCCGGCGTCAGGCGTGCCGCTGTCCTGGGGCGTCGGCGGCGGGCCCGCGTCGAACGCAGGCGCGGTGGTGAGGGTCAACGTCCCGAAGTAGGTCTCCCGGCCGGAGGTGACCAGGACGTTGATGACGTCCAACGCGGAGTAGCCGCTGCGCGTCGCCACCACTCGGTAGAGCCCCACCGGCACGTCCGCGCCGCGGAAGGTCAGGTCCTCCGCGACCGGGACATTCACCGTGCCCTCGGAGGAGACCAGCCTCACGGCGGAGTCGCCCTTCCCCGTCGCCTCCGGGAGGAAGGCCAGCGCGCCGCGCACGGAGCCGGGCGCCTGGGTGGTGGACAGGTGGAGCTCCACGTCCCGCAGCTCCACCGTCTCGCCCGAGCGCAGCCGCAGCTCTCCGAGCGACGCGGCCTCGTAGCCCGCGCGGAAGATGAACAGCTCCACCGGCCCTTCCGGCATCTGGTCGAACGCGTAGCTCCCATCGTCGTTGGTGAAGGCGGTGAAGGGCCCGGCCGGGACGAAGACGGTGGTCCCTGCGTGGCCGCCGCGGGCCGGGAGCACGTCCGAGCGCAGCGCCTTGCCGCGCACGCGCGCGTTCTCGCCGATGACGATGTCGCCCAGGTTCACCTTCTTCTGGGGCCCGGTGCCGAAGTCGGAGAGCTGAATCACCCGCTGCCGGACGACGCCGGCCACCTCCACGCGCACCAGGAGCAGCCCGCTGGTGAGCTCCACGTTCTCCATCACGAAGGTCCCGCCGGGCGTGGTGGTGGTGGCGAGCCCGGAGCCGAGGATGCGAATCTCCACGCCGCCGAGCGGCCGCTTGTCGGCGCTCCCCGCTTCCGCCAGCACCACGCGCCCGGAGACCGAGCCTGGACCGGGCGGGTCTGGCATGTGGAGGTCCAGACTGCAGGCCGACAACGCGAGGCACCCCACGACCGCCACAGCAGCGCGCGACATGCCGAATCCCCCCGTCGTTGAGTGGACAAAATCTACCAAGGGTGCGGCTTGCGCCTCGGGACTTTCGAGGGCGCGCCGCGCCCACACTTCGCGCTCCTGCCGACACTTCGCCTGTCACTCCGGCGAATGCCGCCCCCCGCGCGCGCTTGGTATCTCCCCCGGCCAGACACCGACACCTTGGGGGCCGCGATGGCGCAGGGACAGAGCAGCACGATGCGGGACGAGCGGATGGAAGGCGTGGGCGGCATCACCCTCTTCACGCGCTCCTGGCGGCCGGCGGGAAAGCCCACCGGCGTGGTGGTCATCGTCCACGGCTTCAACTCCCACAGCGGCCACTACACCTGGGTGGCCGAGCAATTCACCGCGCGCGGCCTGGCGGTGTACGCGCTGGACCTGCGCGGGCGCGGGAGCTCCGACGGCGAGCGCTTCTTCGTGGACCGCTTCTCCGAATACGTTGGCGACGTCGGCCGGCTGGTGGCGATGGCGAAGGCGCGCGAGCCCGGCTTGCCCGTGTTTCTCCTCGGGCACAGCGCGGGCGGCGTCCTCTCCTGCGTGTACGTCCTGGACCACCAGGCGGAGCTGGCCGGGTTCATCTGCGAGAGCTTCGCGTTTCAGATTCCGGCGCCCGACTTCGCGCTCGCGGTGCTCAAGGGGCTGAGCCACGTCGCTCCCCACGCGCGCGTGCTTCACCTCAAGAACGAGGACTTCTCGCGCGACCCGCAGGTGGTCCGCGCGCTGAACGAGGACCCGCTCATCGCCCACGAGGTGCAGCCGACGAAGACCGTCGCCGAGATGGTCCGCGCGGACGAGCGGCTGAAGAAGGACTTCCCGCTGGTCAAGCTGCCGCTGCTCATCCTCCACGGCACCCAGGACAAGGTGACCAAGCCCGCCGGGAGCCAGCTGTTCTACGAGCGCGCGGGCTCCACCGACAAGACGCTCAAGCTCTACGACGGGCACTACCACGACCTGCTCAATGACCTCGACAAGGAGAAGGTGATGGCGGACATCAATGACTGGGTCGCCGCCCGCCTCCCCACCCTGGCAGGACGCACCGCGCCGCGCGCCTGAGCGGGGGGCAGCGTTCTGTGCTAGGCGCTGCTCCCGTGAAGACCTGGAAGACCCTCGCGAAGGTGGCCGGCCTCGAAGGCCAGGAGTTGATGCTTCAGGAGCGCGATGGCGTGTTCGTCATCCGCTCCGGTGGGCGCGAGCTGATGTCGAGCGCGCACCACAACTCCGAGGAGGCGATGGCGGAGGTCGGCATGTCGAAGCTGACCGCGAAAAAGCCGGTGGTGCTCATCGGCGGGCTGGGCCTGGGCTACACCGTCGGCGCCACGCTCAAGAGGCTGCCGCCCCAGGGCTCGGTGGTGGTGTCGGAGATTTCGGAGCACGTGGTGGAGTGGAACCGCGGGCCGCTGGCGCACCTGGCGGGCTCGCCCCTCTCGGACCCTCGCGTGCGTGTGGACGTGCGTGACGTCGCGAAGGTGCTCAAAGGGCCGCAGCGCTTCGATGTCATCCTGCTGGACGTGGACAACGGGCCCAGCGCGCTCTCCACGCGCAGCAACCAGCAACTGTATGAGAAGCGCGGCGTGGACATCATGCGCGCGGCGCTCAACCCGGGCGGCGTCCTGGTGGTGTGGTCCGCCGGGCCGGACGCGCCGTTTTTGGAGCGGCTGCGCCGAGCCGGCTTCGACGCGCAGATGCAGCGCAGCCCTCAGCGGCTGGGCGGCGGCGCGTCGCACGTCCTCTTCGTCGCGGGGCCTCCGCCTTCCACGCGTCGACGCTCAGCTGGCCGGTAGCACCGTGAGGACCGGGCGCGCCTCCCGGAGGTCCGGGGCGAAGAGCGAGGGCTGCGCGGGGTCTGCGAACACCTCCGCGAAGTCCGCCGGCGCCAGCGCCCGCTCAAGCCGGGCGCCGAAGGTGTCGCGCAGCTGCCGCACGTAGAACTCGGCGTCGTAGTCCCGCGCGTCCACTTCCACGTCTTCGTCTGCGTCCTGCTCGCGCAGCACCGCGGCGCTCCCGCCGGCCACGCGGTACACCCGCAGCAGCTCGCCCGCCGCCCACTGGGTCCGCCCGCTGGCGAGGACCGCTTCGTAGGAGAGCTCGTGGCGGCGGCTGCGGAGGGCGTCGTATTCGTGCGGCGTCTTGGTTAACCGGACGCGCGCCGCCAGCTCCCGGGTCTTCACGTGCCTGCGGCGCAGCGCGCTCACCGCGTCCACGTACGCGCTCCGGATGCCGGGGAGGTCTCCCGCGAAGAGGCGGTCCAGCGCCCGCCGGAGGAACGCCTCGCCGAACGGCTCCGCGCGGCTGGAGCGGAAGGCCACGCCGCGCAGCAGCACCGGGCCTTCGTAGGGCTTGAGCGCGTAGTTCTTCGGCTCGTGCGAGAGCATGGCGTCGTAGCGCCCGTCGAACTCCAGGCGCACCCGCGCGGGGAGCAGCGCCGCCACCTGGGCCACCGCGCGCCGCTCGTCCGCTTCGCTCCAGCCCTCCGGTGCGGCGAAGTAGACGCCGTCGGTGTCCGCCTCCAGCAGCGTGACGCCGCGCCCGGCGAGCTCGCGGCAGAGCAGGGAGAGGAGGTCGCGGCCCCGGCGCGTCACCTCGTTCGCCGCGTGCACGTCGGAGAAGCGGGTGAGCCCTCCCGCGGCGAGATAGCCGTAGGCGGAGTTGACGACCAGCTTCATCGCCGCCGAGAGGGCTTCCAGCGTGTACCGCTCGGCCGAGGCGGCCGGCGCCGCCTTCGCCTGGGCCTTGGCCAGCAGGCGCTGTTCCACCAGCTGGTCCACCAGCGCCAAGAGGACGCCCAGCCGGTCGCGCCGCGGGCCTATGCGGTGCTCTCGCATCAGCGAGGGGTAGAGGCTGGCGACGTCCGCCTTCACCACCCGCCGCGCCACGCCGGTGGCGAAGAGGTGCAGCGCGGCGCCGCTGTGCTCGGTGCCGTCGCCGGGTTCGTGCGCCGGCAGGGCGGCGCCGGCGCGCAGGTACGCGCGGACCAGCAGCGGGTCAATCACGCCCGTGGCGGGGCCGGCGTCGGCCAGGCGCTCGTAGCGGCGCGGCGCCATGCGGGCCAGCGCGAAGGCCGCGCCCCCGAGCAGCCGCGCCAGGCCCGCCACCTCCGCCACGTCGTCGCTGGCGTAGCGGCGCACGCGCTCCGGGTCCGTGCGGAAGACGTCGTGGACTCTGGCGCCCGGGACGTACTCGCGCGTCCGGCTGGCGAGGCCGAAGTGGCGGGCCACCACTTTGAGCCCGTGACCCGGCAGGTCTCTGGCCGAGAAGTCGTAGCGGAGCACCGCGTCCATCGTGTCGATGAGCTCCCGTCCCGGGACGGTGTAGCGGACGCGCGCGCCCTGCGGCCCGTTGAGCGCCGCGCCTCGCGCTGCGGGCCTCGGGCGCAGGCCGGGTCTGCCCGCTCGTCCGAGCGCGAGCGGCACGCCGAGGAGCTGGGAGCGCTGCGCGAGGAACGGGAGGTCGAAGCCGTGGAGGTTGTGGTTCTCGATGACGTCCGGGTCCATCGCGCTCACCCGCGCGCAGAGGGCCCGCAGGAGGTCTGCTTCCGAGGCATCGTCGGCGCGCGTGGCCTCGAGGACTTCGGTCTCGCCGGTGGGCGCTCTGAGCGCGATGAGGAAGATGCGATCGCGCGTGGGGTCCAGTCCGGTGGTCTCCAGGTCCAGCTGCGCGCGGCGGAGCTGGTCGAACGCCAGCTCCCGGAAGTAGGTCCTCCCCGTAGCCACGAGGTACTGCTCGTCCGGCGGAAGGCTGAGGACCGCCGCGGGGCCGAGCTCTCGCAGGTGTCTCACGGGGCGGTCGAGTCTGCGCGAGGCGCCGTGGAGCACCGCCGCCTTGAGGGCGCGGCCATCTGTGGCGCGGATGAGGTAGCGCAGGGCACCGGGGCCTGTCAGCTCCTCGTAGGTGAACGGCGCGGTCTGGGGCTCTGGCTGGAGGCGGTTCCCCAGGTGCTGGAGGTCTTCGAGGCGGGCGAGCAGGAGCCAGGGCCGGAAGCGCGCTTGCTCCCGGATGAGCCCGCCCTCGAGCCGGCGCCAGAGGAAGGCTCGGCCGTCCGGCTCCGCCCAGACGGAGACGATGCCCGGCGTGGCGTCCCACCCCCAGAGCCACTCGTCTTCCCTCGCTCCCACGGCCCTTGTTCTACTACTGACCGCCTGGTCAGGTCTGCACTGCCGGAGGGCTTTTCCGCCGGCGAGCCCTCTCCCGATCGCCTCGAGGGGAAACCGGCCCTGGCCGGCCATTTCGTCGGAGGACCAGCTGTTCTCAGTCAGGCGCCTCCCCGCTCGCCTCGAGCGTTGCGCCGTCAGGCGCATAGTCGAGAGGTGGCGCAAACCCACGCACGGCACTTTGCCGCTTTGTCTCGAGCAGAGCGAAGCGGCCCATGAGCCAAGCTTCGGGGAGCACTGCCGACGTCTCGACTATGCGCCTGACGGCGCAACGCTCGACGCGAACGGGGGGGTCACCATTTCAACAACAAAGAGATGTCCAGGATCGTGAGACGCTCGACGCGAACGGGGAGACGACGCTGTGCTCAATGTGGTGCGGGCGAAGCACTGGGGCGTGCGCCGTTCGTGCACAGCGCTGGTCGGAAAAGTAGCCTGTCCCCATGCGAGGGCGGACGGCGGCGGGTCGGTTGATTGCGCTGGACCGGTATCTGGTTCGGTGTGAGCCCGGGCTCTTCGCGCCGGGCTCGCTCTTCGTGGATGTCGGCTTTGGCGATGCTCCGGTCACGCTGCTGGAAGCCGTGGCGGCGTTTCGTTCGGTCTGCCCCTCGCTGAGGGCCATCGGAGTGGAGCAAGAGCCGGCGCGCGTGGCGTCGGCGCTCTCCGCGTCTTCCGACGTGGACTTCCGGGTGGGTGGGTTTGAGCTGCCGTTGCGACCCGAGGAGCGGCCGCGGCTCATTCGCGCGATGAATGTGCTTCGCGGGTATCCGCAGGAGGCGGTGGCGAGCGCTCACTCGAAGCTGGGTGCGGCGCTGAGCGAGGGCGGTCTGCTCGTCGAGGGGAGCTCGGAGCGGGACGCGTCGGTGCTCTGCGCGCATCTGCTGCGGCGCAGCGGCGGGGGGTTGGTGCGGGAGGGACTGCTGCTGTTCACCGACTTCTCCCGCGGCTTCGCTCCCCTGCTCTTTCGCGACTGGCTCCCGCGAGACCTGCGGCGCCGGGTCCGGCCGGGCGAGGGGATTCATTCGTTTCTGCACGCCTGGAGCGAGAGCTGGGAGGCCGTGCGGGGAGGACCGGTCGCGGAGGTCTTCAGCGCCTCTGCGCTTGGGCTGTCCTCTCGGGTCGACGGTGTGGTGGTGGATCCCTGGCTGCTTGCGAACGGGTATCTGCTCTGGCGGCCTCCCGGCGGGGTGCCGGCGTAGGATTGCTCCCGTGCCTGCCCTTGACGTCACGCCGGAGAGCGCGCCGCCCTGTCCGGCGCACCCCGACCGAAAGGCCTACCGCGCGTGCGACCGCTGCGGGACGTTCCTCTGCGCCGTCTGCACGTTTCCCACGGAGACCGGCCCGCTGTGCGAGCCCTGCACCCGGCTACGGCCCGTCACGGGTGAGCCACTCTGGACCACGTTCTTCCTCCCGCTCTCGTTCATGGCGCTGGTCTCCTATCCGGTCCTGACCGCTCTGGCGGTCTTCATCAACTTCGGCTTCATCAGCGACCGCTTGCACGACCCCGCAACCTCGTCGCTCTGGATTGCCGGGATGACGTCGGTCTGGGGTCTGCTCATCGCGCGCGGGGCGGTCGCGCTGTGGATCGTCCCGCAGTTCCTGATGCGTCGGAGGCGAGTGCCCGTGCGAATGATTCTCTTCTACGCGATGGACATCGTGGCCTCGCTGCTCGGCATCGCGCTCCTGCCGGAGAATGAAATCCCCTTCAGAGCGAACGGACCCGCAATCATCGTCTCGTTCGTCTGGAGCGCCGGATGGATCGCCTACTTCGCGCTCGCCCCCAAAGTGAAGCGGGTCTTCGTGCGCTGACGCGGTAGGCTGCGCGCCGTGAAATCCCTCGCCCGCCCGCTGGTCCCCGCTCTTCTCTTTCTCTGTGCGTGTCAGCAGAACCTCCCGCCGGCCATCGCGACCCAGGAGCTCGCGACGCCGGAGGATACGGAGCTGCGCGTGACGGTGAGCGCGACCGATCCGGAGGGAGCGCCGCTCACCCTGTCGATCGTCGAGGCGACGACGCACGGGGAGCTGACCGCGGATGGGCTGGCGCTGCGCTACGTGCCAGAGCCGAACTTCCACGGAGAGGACTCCCTCCGGGTGGCGGTGAGCGATGGGCGAAGCTCGACGGAGACGACCCTGGTCATCAAGGTCACGCCTGTGAACGACGCGCCGGTGGCAGCGCAGGACAACCTGGCTGCGGACGAGGACGTTCCGGCCATCGTCTCCGCCGCCGCGCTGCTGGCGAATGACACGGATGTCGATGGCGATGCCCTCACGGTGAGCGCGGTAGGCGCCGCCGCCAACGGCACGGTCGCGATGTTGAACGGCGTGGTCACCTTCACGCCGGCCCCCAACCACACCGGCACCGCCCGCTTCGAGTACACGGTGACCGATGGAGAGGCGACGGCCACGGGCACAGTGAGCCTCATCGTGGGCGGGAAGAACGACGCGCCGATGGCCGGGGCGGACGCGGTCACGACTGACGAGGACACTCCGGTCGCCATTCCCGCGGCCACGCTGCTCGCCAACGACAGCGACGCCGAGGGCCAGATGCTGAGCATCACCGCTGTCGGCTCTGCCACGCCGGGCGCCGTCTCGCTCAACGGAACCGTCGTCACCTTCTCCCCCGCCCCCAACTTCTACGGCACCGCCACGTTCAGCTACACGGTCTCCGACGGCGCAGCGACGAGCGGCGGTCAGGTCACCGTCACCGTCGCGCCGGTGAACGACGCGCCTTCTGCGAGCAACGCGGTGGTGTCGACCCCAGAGGACACCGCGGTCACCGTGACGCTGATTGGCGCGGACGTGGAGAACAGCCCGCTCACGTTCACGCTGCTCCCTGCGTCCACGCTGCATGGGACGCTCGGCAGCGTCACGCAGGTGACGCCCACCAGCGCGCGCGTTCTCTACACGCCGAACGCCAACTCCAGCGAGGACGACGTCATCGCTTTCCAGGTGAGCGATGGGGCGGTCAAGTCCGCGGTCGCCACAGTGACGGTTGACGTCGTGCCGGTGAACGACCCGCCCGTCGCCACGGCCGCCAACGTGCTCACTCCGGAGGACACGCCGGTAGTCCTCTCGCTGGCTGCCACGGACCCGGACAGCGCTGCGCTGACGTTCTCCATCGTCACCCCGCCGGCGACCGGCACGCTCGGTGCGGTGACCCAGGTGACTCCGCTCACCGCGACGGTCCTCTACACGCCCGCGCTCAACGCCACCGCCGACACCTCGCTGACGTTCCGCGCAAACGATGGCCAGGCGAGCTCTGCCCCGGTGACGGTTTTGATTGACGTGGTCCCGGTGAACGACGCTCCGGTGGCGCAGGCGCAGGCGGTGGAAGTGCTCGAGGGCAAGCCGACCCTCCTCACGCTGACCGCCACCGACGTGGACCTCCCCGCGCAGGCGCTGACCTTCGCGGTGGACGCCGGCCCGGGGAGCGGGACGCTGGGCGCCCTCACGTCAACCTCGGCCACCACGGCCACGGTGCTCTACACGCCCAGCACACTGGGGGTGGACACGTTCAGCTTCACCGCGAGCGACGGGCTGAGCACGTCTGCCGCTGCGGTGGTGACGGTCACCGTCAATCCGTTTCACGAGTGCGCCAACGGCGTGCTGGAGCCCACCGAAACGTGCGACGACGGCGACGCGGACGCGGGCGATGGCTGCTCCGCGCAGTGTCAGACCGAGACCGGGTGGACTTGCACCGGTCAACCGAGCGTCTGCAGCACGGTGTGCGGAGACAGCATTGTCATCGCCGGGCGCGAGGCCTGCGACGACGGGAACACTTCCGACACCGACGGGTGCACCACGCAGTGCAAGGCGGGCCCGGTGTGCGCGGCCACCAACTCCGGCCTCACCGCGGCGGACCGCTTCGCGACCGACCCGGCCAGCGGCACCTGCTACGCGAGCTTCGACGATGAGCTCACAACGTTCAGCGCGGCGCAGACCGCGTGCGTCGCGAGTGGCGGTCACCTCGCCACCATCACCAGCAGCGCGGAGCAGGCGCGCGTGGCCACGGTCCAGAACAGCGCCCAGAACCCGTGGATTGGCGCGACGGACCAGGCCGTCGAGGGGACCTTCAGCTGGGTGCGGCAGGAGCCGTTCAACTACACGCACTTCGCGCCCGGTCAGCCGGACGACGCCCTGGGCGATGAGGATTGCCTCCACTTGCTCGGCGGCGCGGACGTGGGGCTCTGGGCCGACACGAATTGCGCAGCGACGACGCTGGTCACCGGCCGCGTCTGCGAGCTCGCAGCGAACACCTGCGGCGACGGCTGGCGGCAGCCGACGGAGGGCTGTGACGACGGCAACACCACGCCGTTCGATGGGTGCTCTGCGGCCTGTCAACCGGAGACGCTCTTCTTCAGTGAGTACGTGGAGGGCAGCGCCAGCAACAAGGCGGTGGAGCTGGCCAATCCGCTCTCCACGCCCGCAAGCCTTGCGGGCTGTTCGCTGCGGCTCTACTCGAACGGGGCGAGCGCGCCTTCTGCCACGCTGAACCTCACGCAGACCGTGGCGCCCCACGACGTGCTGGTGTTCTGCAACCCCTCTGCGAGCGCTCCGCTCCTCGCGAAGTGCGATGTGCAGAACGCCAACGTCATCAACTTCAACGGCGATGACGCCATCGAGCTCTTCTGCAACGGCGCCACCGTCGACATCGTGGGCCAGGTGGGCTTCCGCCCCAACATCGAGTGGGGCACCGGCCTCATCTCCACCTCGGACAACACCCTGCGCCGGAAGTGCTCCATCACCCGCGGCGACACGGTCCCGAACAATGCGTTCGACCCCGCCGCCGAGTGGGGCGGCTACGCGGTCGACACGCTCACCGACGTGGGCGCGTACGGCTGCGCGCCGTGAAGCCTGGTGTTCCGCCGTCGATGGGCAAACCGGCCCTGGCCGGCCATTTCGTCGGAGGAACAGCTCTTCTCGGCCGGGCGCCTCCCCCGCTCGCCTCGAGGAGGAGACCGGCCCTGGCCGGCCATTTCGTCGGAGGAACAGCCCTTCTCAGTCGGGCGCCTTCCCCCGGGTCGCCTCGAGCGTTGCGCCGTCAGGCGCATTGTCGAGAGGTGGCGCAAACCCACGCACGGCACTTTGACGGTTTGTTCGAGCAGGGCGAAGCGGCCCATGAGCCAAGCTTCGGGAGCGCTGCCGACGTCTCGACTATGCGCCTGACGGCGCAACGCTCGACGCGAACGGGGGGACCTCCGCGATGTTGCGGGGCCCGGTGAGCTGTTCTCCAGGAGTGTTGCGCCGTCACGCTTTGCCGGTTTGTTCGAGCAGGGCGAAGCGGCCCATGAGCCAAGCTTCGGGAGCACTGCCGACGTCTCGACTATGCGCCTGACGGCGCAACGCTCGACGCGAACGGGGGGGGGCCTCTGCGATGTGGCGGACGCTCATCGCTCGCCCTCGCGCAGGCGCGCCGCCTGGGTCAGGAGGTAGTTCCGCTCCGGGAGGCTGGAGGTCCGCTCCGCGGCGCGCAAGTAGGAAGCGACGGCCTCACCCCGCCGGCCCGCTCGCTCCAGCAGGTGGGCGCGGACCGCGTCCGGGCGGTGGTGACCTGCGAGCCGCGCGTCGTCCTCGAGCGCGTCCAGCGCGTGAAGTCCCGCCTCCGGGCCGTGGACCATGGCCGTGGCGACCGCGCGGTTGAGCGCGACCATCGGGTTGTCGCTGAGGCTCTGGAGGACGCCGTAGAGCGCCAGAATCTGCGGCCAGTCGGTGTCGGCGGCCGTGGCCGCTTCGTCGTGCAGCGCGGCGATGGCCGCCTGAAGCTGGTACGGGCCCACCGCGCCGCGCGGCAAGGTCGCGCTCACCAGCGCTTCGCCCTCCTGGATGGCCGCCCGGTCCCAGAGGCTGCGGTCCTGCTCGTCGAGCGGGATGAGCTCGCCCTGCGGGCCCGCTCGAGCGGCCTTGCGCGCGTCGGTCAGCAACATCAGCGCGAGGAGCCCGGCCGCCTCGGGCGCCTCCGGGGCCAGCCGGTGGAGCAGGCGCGTCAGCCGCAGCGCTTCCGCGGAGAGGTCCGTGCGCTGAAGGTGGGCGCCGGCGGACGCCGTGTAGCCCTCGTTGAAGATGAGATAGAGCACGTGCAGCACCGCCTCCAGCCGCGCGGCGCTCTGCTCGGCGGACGGCACCTCGAAGGGCACCCCCGACGACTTGATGGTCTGCTTGGCCCGGCTTATCCGCTGCGCCATCGTCGCTTCCGGCACGAGGAAGGCGCGGGCAATCTCCAGCGTGGTCAACCCGCCGACTGCGCGCAGCGTGAGGGCGATGGCGGAGGCCGGCGTAAGCGCGGGGTGCGCGCACATGAAGAGCAGCGCGAGCGTGTCATCGCGCTCGCTCCCCTCGTCCGGCGGGGGCGCGAGCTGCTCGTCTGGAGGCACCAGGCTGATGGCGTGCTCTTCGCGCCGCCGCCGGGAGGACTCCGCGCGCACCTGGTCGATTAGCCGCCGGGACGCCACGCGGGAGAGCCATGCGCCCGGGTCCTCCGGCAACCCCTCCTGCGGCCACTGCGCGGCCGCCGCGAGCATCGCCTCCTGCACCGCATCTTCCGCGGCGCCGAAGTCGCGGTGACGCCGGACCAGCTGGCCCAGCACCTGCGGCGCGAGCTCGCGCAGCAGGGGCTCCAGACGCAGGGCCGGCGACGACGGCATCAGAGGAAGTCTTTGGGGGGACCGCTCATCACCTGCCGGACTTCGATGACCATGTTCAGCGGCTCGCCCTTGGGGCCCGGCGCGGCGGAGGCGTGGGCCGCGAGCTCATACGCGCGCTCCGGCGACTCCACGTCCACAATCCAGTAGCCGGCCAGGAACTCCTTCGACTCCGGGAAGACGCCGTCCGTGATGGGCTTGCCGTCCTTCCCCGCGCGGACCCGCTTGGCCTGCTCCGGCCCGGCCAGCCCTTCCGCCGCCACCAGCTCCCCGGCGGCGCCCAGCTTCTTGGCGAAGTCGATCATGAAGGCGATGTGCGCCTTGATGTCCTGCTGCGGCCAGTTCGAGATTTGATTTGGGCTGCTGGCGGGGCTGTTCATCATCAGCATGTACTTCATCGGTCTACCTCGTTCGTTCCGGCGTCCCGGGAGTGGGTCCGCCTCACCCTTTCAGTCGGAGCCGGGCGCCGGACTTCGACATGGGCTTTTCTAGCGGACGACCTGGAAGACCCAGGAGCTCGGAAGCACAGGCGTTCCGGCGTCGTTCACCACGTCCTCCGTCACGGCGGCCCGGTAGGAGATGCCCGCCAGGAGCGACTCCGCGGGCGTGAAGACGGCCTTGGTGTTGGAACAGACAATGCCGCCGCGGACCACCCCGCCGTCGACCTGGTTCACCTGAAGGGTGATGCCTGCGTCCGGGCAGCTCACGCCCTGGTTGAAGGTCACCGTCACCAGCGTCCTCGGGGAGACGTCCTTGGCCTGCTGGGCCGGCTCGAGCGAGACGACGGTGGGGCCGTCCTCACAGACGCGCGCGCGGGTGCCTGGCGTCACCGTGTTGCAGAAGGTCTGCCCGCTCTCGGGGTAGTTGACGCAGCCGACGAGCAGCGCAGCGGCTCCCAGCACTCGCAATGACTTCAAGCCTTGCTCCTTCCGCGGACGACGGGGGCGGGAGTAATACCGGGCCCTCCCGGATTGGCAACAGCGTCCGCCGGTCCGCAGGTAGCCTTGGGACGTCCCGATGATTCGACCCGCCACCGAAGAGGACCTCGACGCCCTCACCGAGGCAAAGCCTTGAGCCAAACGGCTACCCGCCGCCGCTACCCGCGGCTCTGGATGGTGTTCGGCGCGGTGAGCCTGGTCGCCTTCGCCCTCGCGCTTGGCGGGTTCATCCTCGTCCGCGTCTACGACCGGGAGCTCATCCGGCAGACCGAGAGCGAGCTCATCGCCCAGGGCGCCGCGGTGGCCAGCGTGTACCGCGCGTACCTCGAGGAGGCGCACCCGCCGGCGGACTACGGCCTGCCGGCGACCACACCGTGGCCTTTCCCGCGCCCTGCGGGGACGGAGCTGAGCCCCATCCTCCCCTCGCTGCGCGCGAGCGACGAGGTGCAGCCCGCGAGCGAGGACCCACCACCCGCGCTCACTCCGGCGGATGCGTACGCGCTGGCCGCCGGCGCGCGGGTGGCGGCGGTGCTGCCGGAGATTTCCCGCGCCACGCTGGCGGGCATCCGCGTGGTGAGCCCGGACGGCGTGGTGGTGGCGAGCAGCAAGGCCGGGCTCGGCGGGTCGCTCACCGGGAGGGACGAGGTGCGGCGCGCGCTGCGCGGAGAGCCCAACAGCCTCCTGCGCCTGCGCGGCCCGGACCCGAAGGACACGCCGCTGGCGTCGCTGAGCCGGGATGCGGGGCTGAGGGTGACGCTGGCGCTGCCGGTCCTCTCCGGCGGGCGCGTGCTGGGCGCGGTGGTCCTCTCGCGCACGCCGATGACGCCGGCGAAGGCGCTCTATGCCGACCGGTGGAACCTCACCGCCACCGCGCTCCTGCTCCTGGGGATGGTGGCGCTGGTCTCCGCGGCGGCCGCCGCATACGTGGTGCGGCCCGTCCGCGCGCTGGTGCGGCAGACCCGCGCCATCGCCGCGCAGGCGCCCGAGGGCTTCAGCCCCATGCACCGGCCGGTGGTGGAGGAGGTGGCAGAGCTGTCCGAAGCCTTCGCGGCGATGGCCGTCGCCTTGCGCGAACGCAACGACTACCTGCGCTCGTTCGCCGCCAACGTGTCGCACGAGTTCAAGACGCCGCTGGCCGCCATCCGCGGCGCAGTGGAGCTGCTGCGGGACCACGCGGAGGACGCCATGCCCGCGGCGCAGCGGGCGCGCTTCCTGATGAACATCGAACAGGACGCGGAGCGGCTCACCCGCCTCACCCAGTCGCTGCTGGAGCTGGCGCGCGCGGACGCGATGCCCTCCGCGCGCGGACGCACGCCGGTGGGCCCGTTGCTCACGGCGCTTGCAGAGCGGTGTGGCCGGGAGGGCCCGGCGCTCACTGTCAGCGGCGCGCAGGAGGACCTGGCGGTCACCGTGCCAGCCGAGGTGCTGGAGAGCGTGCTCTGGGAGCTGATGGTGAACGCCCGGCAGCACGGAGGCGCGCAGGCGAAGGTCACCCTCACCGTCGAGGCCGACGCGCGCGAGGTGCGCCTCACCGTGCAGGACAATGGCCCGGGCGTGTCGGAGGCGAACCAGGCGCGCGTGTTCGACGCGTTCTTCACCACGGCCAGGGACCGCGGCGGGACCGGGATGGGGCTGACCATCTCCCGGTCGCTCCTCCGGCCCTTCGGTGGGCGGCTGGAGCTGGTCCCCGGCGCCCCGGCCGGCGCGCGATTTTCAGTCGCCGCGCCGCGGGCCTGAGGCGAAAGAGGCGTGCAATTTCGAACGCTTGGGCCTGCGCCAAATTTTCTTCGAAACACCTGTCGAATTCGCCGGGGTTCATTCGACGCAGCAATGAACGACAAAGGGAGTGACGAACATGCGCTTCATGATGCTGATGATTCCGAAGGGGTACGAGAAGGCCACGCCCGGGACGATGCCGGACGCGAAGGCCGTCGAGGCGATGATGAAATACAACGAGTCGCTGCAGAAGGCGGGCGTGCTGCTGGCGCTCGACGGGCTGCACCCGCCGTCGATGGGCGTGCGCGTCTCCTTCCCCGGCGGGAAGGCCAAGGTGTCCGACGGGCCGTTCGCCGAGGCCAAGGAGGTGGTCGGCGGCTATTGGATGATTCAGGTGAAGTCGAAGGAGGAGGCCATCCAGTGGGCGACGCGCTGCCCGGGTTCGGAGAACGAGGTCATCGAGCTCCGCCAGGTGCAGGAGATGAGCGACTTCCCCGCGGACGTGCAGAAGGCAGCGACGGGCTTCAACGACCTCAGGAAGGGCTGAGAGGAGACAACGACAATGCGATTCATGGTCCTGGTCAAAGCAGACAAGAACTCCGAAGCGGGCGTGATGCCGGACGAGAAGCTCCTCACGGAGATGGGGAAGTTCAACGAGGAGCTGGTGAAGGCGGGCGTGATGCTTGCCGGCGAGGGGCTGCACCCCAGCTCCAAGGGCGCGCGGGTCCGGTATTCGAACGGCAAGACGACCGTCATCGACGGCCCGTTCGCTGAGACGAAGGAGCTCATCGCGGGCTTCTGGCTCTGGAAGGTGAAGTCGAAGGAGGAGGCCCTGGAGTGGCTCAAGCGCTGTCCCGCGCCGATGATTGGCGACTCGGAGATAGAGCTGCGCCAGGTGTTCGAAGCGGAGGACTTCGGCGCGGAGTACACGCCAGAGCTGCGCGCCCAGGAAGAGCGGCAGCGCGCGCAGATTTCCGCCAACAGCAAGCAGTGATGAAGGCGGTGTATAGGGGTCGGCGTGAGCGCCGCCGACCCACACCGCGCCATCGAAGCCGTCTGGCGGATTGAGTCCGCCAGGCTGATTGCCGGGCTCGCGCGCGTCGTGCGCGACGTGGGTCTGGCGGAGGAGCTGGCCCAGGACGCGCTGGTGGCCGCGATGGAGCAGTGGCCGAAGACGGGCGTGCCGGAGAACCCCGGCGCCTGGCTGATGGCGACGGCGAAGCACCGGGCAATCGACACGGTCCGTCGCGGCGCCCGGGTGCAGCAAAAGCACGAGGGCATCGCCCAGGAGCTCCAGGCCGAACAAGCGGTCCCGCCGGACCTCGACGCGGCGCTTGACGACGACATCCGGGATGACCTGCTGCGCCTGGTCTTCACCGCGTGCCACCCGGTGCTGCCCACCGAGGCGCAGGTGGCGCTCACCTTGCGGCTGCTCGGAGGGTTGACCACCGAGGAGATTGCCCGGGCGTTTCTCGTCCCGGAGACCACCCTCGCGCAGCGGATTGTTCGGGCGAAGCGCGCCCTGTCCGAGGCCCACGTCGCCTTCGAGCTCCCGCGCGGCGCGGAGCTGGCGGGGCGGCTCGCCTCCGTGCTGCAGGTCATCTACCTCATCTTCAACGAGGGCTACTCCGCCACCGCGGGCGACGACTGGATGCGCCCCGCGCTCTGCGAGGACGCGCTGCGGCTGGGACGGATTCTGGCCGGGCTCGCGCCCGACGAGCCGGAGGTCCACGGCCTGGTGGCGCTGATGGAGCTGCAGGCGTCCCGAGCCGACGCGCGGGTGCGGCCCTCCGGTGAGCCCATCCTGCTGCTGGAGCAGAACCGCACGCTGTGGAGCCAGCTCCTCATCCGCCGCGGGCTGCAGGCGCTGGAGCGCGCGTCAGGGCCGGGCGGCGCGCTCGGGCCCTACGCGCTGCAGGCCGCCATCGCCGCGTGCCACGCGCGCGCCACCACCGCCGAACAGACCGACTGGACGCGGATTGCCGCGCTCTACGAGGCGCTCTCGCACCTGACCCCGTCGCCGGTGGTGGAGCTCAACCGCGCCGTCGCCGTCTCGATGGCCTCCGGCCCCGCGGCCGGCCTGGCCCTCCTTGACACGTTGAAGGACGAGCCCTCACTCGCTGGCTATCACCTGCTCCCCAGCGTGCGGGGAGACCTGCTCGCGAAGCTCGGCCGGATGAAGGAGGCCCGCGCGGAGCTCGAGCGCGCCGCGGGGTTGACGCGCAACAGCCGCGAGCGCGAGCTCCTGCTTCAACGGGCGAGGGAGTGCGGCGACGCCTGAGCCTCAGCCCCCGCTCAGTGCCTGGACAATCTGCACGGCGTCCGTGGGACGGAGCGCGGCCCCCAGGTCAAACACCTGCTCCCCGTTGATGAAGAAGCGCATGTGCGGGCGGAGGTGGTCCTGCTCGTCGATGACCCGAAACCGCAGGCCGGGGAACTGGCGGTCGAGGTCCCGCATCAGCTCCTCCAGGGTGGCGCCCGTGCCCTCCACCTCTTTCTCTCCCGTGTAGGAGCGCAGCGGCGTGGGGATGAGGACTCTCACGCGGCCTGCGCGGCCTCGACCGCGTAAATCTCCGGAAGGTGCTGCGCGATGGGGGCCCACTTTCGCCCTTCGTCGCGGCTCATCCAGAGCTGGCCGCTGGTGGTCCCGAAGTAGAGCCCCACCGGGTCCTGGGCGTCCGCGCTCATCGCCTGGCGCTTCACTGTCCACCAGGCCTGGGACTCGGGCAGGCCGGCCTTCTGTCGCTGCCAGGTCTTCCCGCCGTTGCGGGTGACGAAGACGCTGGGGACGCCGTCCGGGCTGGTGCGTGGCCAGACGCTGGTGCCGTCCATCGGGAACACCCAGACGGTGTCCTCGTCGCGCGGGTGGACGACCATCGGGAAGCCCACATCGCCCACGCTCTTGGGCATCGCCTTGCCGATGCGCGTCCACACGGTCGACGGGCGGTCCAGCCGGTAGATGCCGCAGTGGTTCTGCTGGTAGAGGCGGTCCGGATTGCTGGGGCAGAGCCTCACGCAGTGCGGGTCATGGAAGGTGACCTTGGTGGGGTCGAAGCCCTCCACCACCTCCATTCCCTGCACCATCGGCGCCCAGGTCTGCCCGCTGTCGACGGACTCGTGCACGCCGCCGCTGCTCATCGCGAAGTAGAGGTGCGAGGGGTCCCTGGGGTCCACCAGGATGGAGTGCAGCTTCGGCCCATCCGGCGTGCCGTCCTGCTCGCTGCCCATCCACTCGCGGTACTGCGGGTTGTCGTTGAGGCCCGGCTGCGGCTCCCACGTCACGCCGCCGTCCTCGGAGCGGAAGATGCCCTGCGGCGAGGTGCCCGCGTACCAGACGTTGGGCTCGTTCGCGTGACAGGGCGTCAGCCAAAAGGTGTGGTTCACCACCCTGCCCTTCTGGCCCTCGGGGACCTTGGGGAAGGCCGGCGGACGCGCGGCCTCCTTCCACGTCTTCCCGAAGTCGGTAGAGCGAAACACCGTCGGCCCGAGGTGCCCGGTCTTCGCCGCGGCGAGCAGCGTCCGGCCATCGCGCGGGTCCAGCACCACGTGGTGGACGATGTGGCCCAGGAAGTGGGGGCCGTTCACCTTCCACCGCTTCCGCGCCGCGTCGCTCTCGAAGAGCCACGCGCCCTTGCGCGTCCCTACGCACACCACCGCGCGGGCAGGGGCGCTCCGCTTGCGGCTCACGGGCTTCTTCTTCACGGTCCGGCTCGGCATGGTCACCTCCTGGCGCTTGAAGCGCGAATCTCTAGGGGTGGCGTCCGGCCGAAGCAAGCGCTGTTTCCGACCGTTCTACCGGCGCGCGCCCACCACGAGGCAGCCCTTCGCGGTGCCGCTCAGGCGGGGCGCTCCCGCCTCGGCGTGGGCCTGGGCCACCAACGCGGAGCCGAGGGCCACCTGCTCAGCCCAGCGCTTCGCCGTCCACTCCCTCGTGGCCTGGTGGATTCCCTCGACGTCGCCCTTCGCCGCGACATCTGCTTCGCGCAGCCGCCGGGCCAGCGACAGGTCGGAGAGCAACACCTCGAACACGGACGCGACCGGCTCCACCCGCTCCGTGACGCGGGGAAGCTGCCCGAGCGCGCGCGCCGCCACCCACGCGCGCCGGCTGGCGTCCTCGAAGAGTCGGCCCTCGTAGCGCAGGTGCAGGCCCTCCTGGTCCTCCGGCGAGAGGCGCGGGTTGAACTCCAGCGTGGCGTGCAGCGGAGAGAACGCATCCGACACGTAGTGCGAGAGGTAAGCCAGCTCCCGCAGCGCAGCGTCCTCGTCACCCGCGCGGAACGCCTCCTGCAGCTTCGCGAGCTGCTCCTCCACCTTCCACGCCACGCGCCCCTGCTTGAACGCGGCGGCCTCGCCAAACCGATTCACTGCCTCAGCCCACGTCCGCGGGTACGTCTCCGGCGGCTGCGCGGCGTCCACGTCCAGGTAGTGCTGGGGCCCCTCGTCTGGGCGGAAGTCCGGCGAGTCCCGGTCCCGCCAGCGGTCTGGGTCAATCGCCTTATCGGCGAAGGCCGCATCCGCCCGGCTGGCCAGCCACTGCCTCACGCAGGCGGACGGCGACAGCGCGCGGGCGGCGTTGCGCGCGAACCAGCGGTGCGCGTCCTCGCCCCAGGCCTGCGCCACAGCCGGCCAGAGGAGGAGCGCAAGCGCGGCAACCCGAAAGCTCATCCCCGCGGCGGCCCGTAGCCGAGCGCCGTCATCCGGTCCCTCAGCGCGCGCACCCGCGCCTCGTCCACGCGCAGCGGGTCCTCCGAGCGCTTGAGCGACGTGCCGACGATGACGTAGTCGACGTACGGGAGCACGTCCTCCACGTTCTCCAGGCTGACGCCGCTGGCCAGTCCGAGCGGGAACTCCCCGGCCACCTTGCGCGCGGTGCGGATGCGCTGCAGGTCCGCCAGCTCCCCGGTCTTCGGCCCGGTGATGTTGATGCCGTCCACGGACCCGAGCGCGATGCGCAGGTCCTCCTCGAACGACCTGCCCTCCACCGGGCGCGTGTACTTCATGTGCACGCCGGCAGTGTGAAGCGCGTCCGGCTTGAAGGCCTGCTGGGTCTTGAACGCCAGCTCGCGGGAGATGACGTCGGCCGGCTTGTAGCTCCCGTCATCGTCCTCGTATTCAATGCGCTCTCCGGGGACGACCTCGCACCAGACCATCTGCGCGTCGAACTCGCGCGCCAACCGGAAGCCCTCGGTGAGATTTGAAGGGCCGTACGCGAGCGCGGAGATGCCCAGCGGGACCTTCGGGTGGCGCTCGCGCACCGCGCGCAGCAGGCGCTCATAGAGCGGAAGGTCGCAGCGCGAATTGATGAGGATGAGCATGTCCGCTCCGCCTCGCACTGCGGCGTCCGCGTCCGCCAGCGTGCCTGCCAGGAGGCGGGCCTCGTCTACCTTCCCGTCAGGCAGCGCGTACTTCTGCGCGCGGACGTGCGCCACCACCCACAGCTGCACGCGGTTGGGGGAGAGCTTTGCCAGCTTGGCCCGCGCCTCTCGCGCTGCGATGCCCGAGGTGGGCGGGTCGCGGTGCGTCGCGGAGGGGTTGGCGCAGGCCATCCAGACGAAGCACAGGCACAGCGAGGCTCGGGTCATGGGGGGCGCCTGTTAGCACAGCACGTCGAGCGCGTCCGCCGCGCCCAGCTTCAGGCCCAGCGCTCTGCCCGGCAGGTCCTCCGGCACCTCCGGGTTGGCCGGGTTGACCCGAATCAACCGCCCGCCGGGATGCGCGCGCGTCAGGTGCTCCATCCTCCAGCGGACGACCGACGGCGTGTTGAAGCCCGCGCCCAGCTCCAGCAGGAGCAACCTGCCGGTGAGGCCCTCCTGCAGCCAGTCCTTGAGCCGCTGCGCGTGCTCCAGGTGCGGCTCGTCGAGGAAGGCGCGGTCCAGCCGCACGTTCATGAAGACATCTCCGCCGCACCACGGGCAGCGGGGCACCGCCTCCGGGTCCGTCACCTCCTGTGTGTGTGGATCCAGCGCGGCGAGGACGCGGTCGACGATGGGCCGGGTGGGCCAGGTCTCGCGGCGGCAGGGCGTCCGGCACTGCATGCGCGCGTAGTCTCCTTGCGGCGTGTACACGCGCTCGGGGGCGAAGCCGTTGCGTTCAAACAGCGCGTCCACGTTGGAGGTGACGACGAAGACGTCCTTGCCGCGAACCAGCTCCAGCAGCCGCTGATAGACGCCGTGCGTGCCCTGGCTGAAGCGCACGTGGTTCACGTGCGTGGCCCAGTAGCCCCACTTCGCTTCGGGAGAGAGGCCCTCGTAGCCGATGAGCTGGTACTGCGCCCGGAAGCCGCGCTTCACCATCGCCGGGAACAGCCGCGCGAAGGTAACCGTGTCCCCGTAGTCGATACCCGCCGCGGCGGAAAGCCCAGCGCCGGCGCCGATGAGCACGCGGTCGCTCTCCGACAGCCAGCGGCGGGCGAGGACAGGCGGAGGGGGTGGAAGCAGGGTGCTCGGCATCAAGTCTCCGTTTATCAGGCGAGCGCGTCGGTCTGCAGGGCGCGGCGGTAGGCCGCCTCGTCCTCTTCGGCGAAGACGTTGAAGATGACGTGCTCCACCGTCCCCGGGTGCTGCGTCAGCCAGCGCGCCACCGTGCGCAGCGCCACCTGCGCGGCCTCCTCGCGCGGGTAGCGGAAGACGCCGGTGGAGATGGCGCAGAAGGCCACCGAGCGGACCTGCGGGAGCTCCAGGCATACGTCGAGGCAGGCGCGGTAGCTGGAGGCGAGGGCTTCCGCGTGCGACGCGCGCAGGCCGCCCTGGACGATGGGCCCCACGGTGTGCAGCACGAAGCGGCTGGGCAGATGGTAGCCGCGCGTGGCCTTCGCGGCGCCGGTGGCCTCGTCCGCGCCCTGCCGCTGCATGAGCAGCCCGCAGTCCTCGCGCAGGCGCGGCCCCGCGGCCGAATGGATGGCGTTGTCAATGCACGGGTGGAACGGCGTGAAGCAGCCGAGCATCCGCGCGTTGGCCGCGTTGACGATGGCGTCTGCGCGCAGCGTGGTGATGTCCCCGCGCCAGAGGCTGCAGCGCGCCGCGGCGCCGGCGTCCGCCAACCGGGGCAGGCTCGCGGCGTCCGTTGACGGGGCGCGCTGGCGCTCCTGCTGAAGCAGCGCGTCCATCCGCGCGTGGAACGCTTCCGGGAGGGGGTTGGGCCCACGCACGGTGAGCAGCGCCTTGAGCCAGATGCGCGGGTCCACGTTCGGAGGGGGCGGCTGGCGCAGGTGCTCTCGCAGGCGCGCTTCGGTGCCGTCGCGCCGGAGCTCCGCGTTGAGCGCCTCCACCAGCGCCGGGGCGTCCTCTCTCTGCGCGGCGGTCGCCGGGGCGAACACGTCGTCAAGCTTCACCAGCGCGCGGTAGTCGTGAAGCGTCAGCACAGACAAACCTCCCAGCAACGGCCGCGTAGACTGAGCTGCTTTCGCCGGGCCGGCAACGGTCTCGAGGTCACCCGCCACCCCTCCCGGCTGCCGCAACTTCAGACACGAGCAGGCGCCGACACCGCACCTGCGGGCTCCCGCCACGCCCTTCAACCGCTGGAAAGTGCTGGTCAGCGCGGCTGCCCGGGCGTGGAGCCGTTCTTGCTCCGCTGCGCCCCTCCCCTCTTGGAGGCGAGATGCTGCGAACTTCTGGCGCCCTGCCTGTCTACAGGAACATGACCCAACCCCCTGCCTCCCTGCTCTCCCTTTCTCTCGTCCTCGCCCTCAGCGCGGTCATCGGCTGCGGCGGGCCCTCCTCGTCTGGCGACACCGACGCCGGGACTGGCATCGTGGATGCGGGCGGACCCCCGCCTCCCAGCTTCGGCGACCGCTTCGAGACCGCGGCGGTGGAGTTCGGCGTCCCGGCCGGTGGCATCAAAATCTCCGGCATCGCCAGCCTCTCCCGGCAGAGCGGCTACGAGAACGTGGGCGACGAGTACTGGGTGGTGCGCGACCTGACGGGCGACGGCGTCCCGGACCTCGTCATCACCACGGTGCTCCGCGACATCAAGAGCCAGATTTCGGTCGATGACATCTTCGACGAGGTCTACGGCTACCCCACCGCGTCCGTCTGGCGCGTGTACCCGGGGAACGCGACCGGCTTCGCGACCACGTTCGTCGCCTGGACGCTGCCGGCCGGCGGCCGCACCGCCCGCGGCTTCAACCGCGCGCAGCGCAGCGGCGGCGGTGCGCGCAACCGGAACGACATCAACGACCTCAACAAGCTGGGCGACGAGGCCTGGACGCTGCAGGACATGGACGGTGACCGGAAGCCGGACCTGGTGGTGACCGGCGTGGCCACCGACCAAGCGACGGTAGGCCCCGTGTTCCAGGTGTACGGCGCGCCGAGCTCGCCGCACTGGAAGGTGTACAAGAACACCGGCGCCGGGTTCAGCACGACGGCCACCACCTGGGCCATCCCGACCGCATATCAATGGGACACCTTCGCCGGGCTCTCGACGGAGTCCTCCGCGGCGTTCGACCAGTACCACGGCGCCCTCTGGACGCTGCGCGACATGGACGGGGACCGGAAGCCGGACCTCGTCGCGTACGCCGAGGTGCAGAAGGTGACCGGGGCGACCGTCACCTACCGCGCGCGGACGTTCGGTCAGCCCGCCACGCCCCACTGGGACGTGTTCCTGAACAAGGGCTCCGGCTTTGCCCCCACGGCCACGCCGTTCAACCTGCCACGTCAGCGCGGGCTGAACGACGACGGCCTCAACGCGCTGGCCGGCGCGGGGACCAAGGACGGTGAGAACAACTGGGTGACCGACGACATCAATGGCGACGGCAAACCAGACATCATTGTCACCGGCTCACAGCTGGGCCTGAAGATGAAGGCGCCCGGTTATCCCAGCTCGTCGCACTGGGAGGTGTATTTGAACAACGGGGCGAGCTTCGAGCCCATCACGACCTGGGCGCTCCCCGCCGGCGGCTCCGGCAGCAGCGGCTTCCTCACCGTCAGCAGCCCGGGCGTCAACATCGCCGGCGACCACGCGTGGGCGACGTTCGACATCAATGGCGATGGGAAGCTGGACCTCGTCGTCACCGGCGAGTTCACCGCGGGCGGGATGGCTGGCGTCTATGGGCTGGGGCGGCTGGGGAATGACCCGCAGTGGCGCGTCCACCTCAACACCGGCGCCGGCTTCGTCATCGAGGGCAAGCAGTGGAAGCTGCCCGCAGGCGGCAACCGGACGCTCGGGTTCAACAATACGTTCGGGACCGGCGCCAAGGTGGGCGATGAAAGCTGGGCGCTGCTGGATATGAACAGCGACCGTCAGCCGGAGCTCCTCATCACCAGCAACACCATCGAGCGGCCGGACTCCCCCGGCTCCGGCTTCACCCTCTCCGTGGTGAACGGGCTGGGCGCGAAGCCGCACTGGCGCGTGTACAAGAACGTCCCGTAGGGCCTGCCCTCGCTCGGCCATTTCGTCGGAGGAACAGCTCGTCTCAGCCGGGCGCCCCCCCGCTCGCCTCGAGCGTTGCGCCGTCAGGCGCATAGTCGAGAGGTGGCGCAAGCCCACGCACGGCACTCTGCCGGTTTGGTTCGAGCAGAGCGAAGCGGCCCATGAGCCAAGCTCCGGAAGCACTGCCGACGTCTCGACTATGCGGCTGACGGCGCAACGCTCGACGCGAACGGGGGGCGCGAACGGGGGCGATCCCGTTCGCTACGGCGCCGGCCGGAGCATCCACTGCCAGACGACGCGGTAGGGGCTGACGCCGTCGGACCCGAGCGGGGCGGAAGCTCCGGCGCTCACCGCGTCGTGCGGCGGACCGGGGGTGTTCATCGTGCTCATCAGGAGGTGTTTGTCCGCGTAGGGCGGCGCAGCGCCCTCGACAAGACGGGGCGGGCCGAAGGCGTCCAGGCCGAGCGCGGAGAAGGCGATGCGGTACTGGGACTGGCTGGGGTCCCCGGTGTGGAAGAAGCCGTAGTAGCGGTCCAGCGGGGTGAGCGAGGCCTCCCGCAGCCAGGCCGCGGAGACGCCGCCCTGGTTGTCGAACGGCGCGTTGAGCATCACCACGCGATTGACCTTGCGAACCTTGGCGATGCGCGCCGCGGCGGCGCCGCCGTTGGCCCGGCCTACGAGCATCACCTTCGACCAGTCGGTCCCGCTGTCGATGAGGAACTGCTCCCAGCCCTCACCCGGAAACTGCGCGCTCAGATGGCGCAGGAGCTTGCTCAGCCGACTGTCGATGGCGTCCGCCGGGCCGACTTCCACCTTGGGGCTCACGTCCACGCCTTCGAGCACTTCGAGCCGAGCCTTGCCGTGGCAGTCGGGATCCGGGTCCATCTCGCAGGCGGTCCGGATGATGTAGTCGTTGAAGTAGCGCAGGCCGATGACGTACGGGCCGTAGGACGCCATCTCCTGCAGCATGGGCCGGTCGTCGCGCGGAATGACCAGCGTGTTGCCCAGCGCCACGACCAGCAGCGGCACCGTCGGCACCCGCGTGTCGAGGTAGACGTAGTGCTCCTCCATCGCGAGCGAGATGGTTGGGTCCACGACCCTCGGAGAGACGATGTGCTCGACCAGGCGGCCGCCCGCGTCCGGGGACGCGCCACCGTCCTGCGCAGCCCCGCCATCCTCGAGCAGTGCGCCTGCATCCTCGAGCGTGGACGCCGCGCCGCCGTCCCCCGCCAGGACGCCTGCGTCCAGGTCCTGGAGGTTGGTGCCGGCATCAAGCGCCCCGGAGAGCACCTCGGAGAGGTCCGGCGGAATCCCTCCCGCGTCGCCTGGCGGCTCCTCTATTGGGAGCCCCGCGTCCACCACCGGCGCCGGGGGAAGCCCCGCGTCGATGACGCTGGGAGCTCTGGCCTTCGGCTTCGATGGAACGCCCGCGTCGGCGACGTCGCTCTCGGCGGCCTTGGTGAAGACGAGGTCGGGGAAGGCGCCCTTCTCGCAGCCGAGGATGCCAAGCGCCACCGCCGCTGCCCAACAGACCCGCTTGCGCTGCACCTCGTCCGGCCTCACGGACCCACATGAGTACACAGGGAGGGGGCAGGTAAGCAAACCAGGGCCTGGCCGCCACACCCACCGTGCGAGCGAATTCAGGAAGTTGAACTGCCGGTGCTCACTCCAGGCAGACCCAGAAGCCCTGGCTTGCGTAGTGGTTGCCCAGCAGCGTCCCGCCCGTGCAGGTGTTCCAGGCCTGGTCGCCCAACCGCGTGGCGGAGGTGCCCTCCACCCGGAAGTAGAAGCCGACGTTCGCCACGACGTTGCCCACGTAGAAGCGGCGGTTGGCGAGGTCTTCGCGCGCGCATAGCCAGAAGCCGTCGGGCCCGAAGTCGCGGCCGACGACTTTGTAACCAGGCCCGCAGGTGTTCCAGCCGGCGTCCGACAGCCGCACCGCCGCAGCGCCCAGCTTGCTGTCGACCGCGTACCAGTCCCCGGCGTTGTTGCGGACCATCCCCACCTGCACCTCGGCGCCGGCGGGGCCGGAGGGCACCGGGCCGGGCATCCAGAAGAGCTCGCCGTCCCCGGGCGCGAGCGTCACCTGCGCCTTGAGCGTGTCGCCCGCACGCGTGCCGGTTACCGGACTCCACGCGCCGGTCGCCGCGTCGAGCGCGCGCGCACCGCCGCTGGCCACGGCCAGCACGAGGTCCGTGGTGACGGGGTTTCGGAAGTCGCGGTTGGTGACCAGCGCGAAGCGATTGCCCGCGGCGTCGCCGAAGACGCCGACGGTCAGCGGGGCGGTGCTGGGGATGTAGACCGGGGCGCCCGCTCGCCGGGGCTCGCCTGCGAGGGTGAGGGCGCCGTTCTGGAAGACGTCGAGGTTGGTCGTCGCGGCGAGCACCTCGCCGAACGCTCGGACCTTCACGTTCACGCGCTTCACCACGTCGTAATAGGGCGTGGGGTTGCCCTGGCGGTCAATCATCGCCGGCGCGTAGTCCGGGTCCTTCGGCGTCCAGTAGGTGAAGTACATGACGCCCACCCCGCCGTAGGCCAGGGTCTGCATCGCCTCCCACCGCGTCTCGCCCTCGCTGGGCGCGCGGTAAATAAGGTGCGCCACGCCGAGCACAATCTGCAGGAAGGGAATGTTGCGGCGCTGCGACACGCGGCGGACCGTGGCGAGGTTGGAAAAGAACTCGGCGCGCTCGCCGGCGTTCAGCCAGTTGTAGTGGTCGTAGCTCAGGACCGCCGGGCGGGCGATGGTGGCGTACTGGTCCACATACTCCTCGTAGTTGGCGGTGCCGAGCTGGCCCGCCGTCGCGTAGTTCGGCAGGAGGTTGGAGTACGTCGGGTGGGTGGGATCCTTCTGGCGCAGGTAGGCGGTGACTTCGCCGTGACCGGGGAAGGCGACGCGGCTGGGCTCATCCACCTGATGGTAGCCGGCGAGCCCGGGGTAGCCGGCGTAGTCGCGGATGATGGCGTCCAGCCGCGCGGTCGCGTCCGGGACCCCGGCGAGGGCGTGCGGCAACCGCGGGTCCGTGATGAACGCGGTGAGGCCCGCGTCGTGCGCGTGGGTGAGAATGCGCCGGTTGGTGTTGACATCCAGCGGCTCGTCGCACGGTGGCGACGCGAAGGTGAAGCCCGCCGCAGCGACCTGCCGGTACCGCTCCGCGGTGGTCTCCGCCACGGGCGGTCCGCACCAGAAGCCCAGCATGAACGGCGCGCGCGCGGGCAAGCCCGCATCGGCCGGGCCGGCGTCTGGCTTGCCTGCGTCGATGGAGCCTGCGTCCGGCGAACCTGCGTCAACCGGCGGCACCGCCGCGTCGGCGGCCTTCGACCCCGCGTCCCGGGACGGCGGGCCTTCGGGCTCGCATCCCACGCACAGACCCAGCACGGCGACCACAGCCAGAGGGAGCCTCGTCATGCTGCGAGAGCGTAGGGGATTGCCGCGGCCGGGGGCCGGGCTGACTTCGGAAGCGGAACCTGCCCGTGACGGTTGCGCGGCGGCGCGAAGCATGTGACAGGACGCGCGATGGAGACCCTGGACTTAAGGGCGCTCAACCGGGCCACGCTCGCGCGGCAGCTGCTGCTGGCGCGGGAGTCGGTTACTCCGCTGGCGGCCATCGAACGGCTGGTCGGCCTGCAGGCCCAGGCGCCGCGGCCCCCGTTCGTCGGGCTGTGGACGCGGTTGAAGGACTTCAAGCGCGAGGACCTGCTGCGCCTGCTGAAGCAGAAGAAGGTGGTCCGCGCCACCGCGCTGCGCGGCACGCTTCACCTCTTGAGCGCGCGGGATTTCCTCGCGCTGCGCGGGGCGCTGCAGCCCGCGCTCGACTGGGCGATGCAGTCGCTCCTGCGCGAGCGCGCGAAGGGCCTGGATGTGCCCGCGCTCACCGAGGCCGCCACCGGGTTCTTCGACAGGCAGCCGGCCACGTTCGACGCGCTGCGGGACCACCTGGTCGCGCGGTACCCGAAGGGCGATGACCGGGCGATGGGCTTTGCGGTCCGCTGCTGTCTGCCACTGGTTCAGGTGCCCAACGACGAGCGCTGGGGGTTCCCCTCCGCTCCGCCCTTCGCGGTGGCAGAGCGCTGGCTCGGTGAGCCGGTGGACCCGGAGCAGAAGCCGCACGCGCTGGTGTTGCGCTACCTCGCCGCGTTCGGGCCGGCGACCGCGACGGACGCGCAGTGCTGGTCTGCGCTGCGCGGGCTGAAGGAGGCATTCGAAGCGCTGCGCCCCAAGCTCGTGACGTTCCGGGATGACCGCAAGCGCGAGCTCTTCGACCTCCCGCGTGCGCCCCGTCCCGGGCCGGATGCGGACGCGGCTGTTCGACTGCTGCCTGACTTTGACAACCTGGTGCTCTCGCATGAGGACCGGCGACGGGTTCTGGCGGACGCGCACCGTTCGGCCGTGGTGACGAAGAACCTCCTGGTCCGCGCCACGTTCCTCGTCGACGGGTTTGTCGCGGGGACGTGGAAGGTGGAGCGGAAGAAGGCCGCGGCGACGGTCGTGCTGGAACCGTTCGGGGCGCTACCGCCGAAGAGCCGGCGCGCACTGGAGGAGGAGGCGCTCCGGCTTCTGGAGTGGGTGGAGGAGGACGCGGCCCAGCGCTCGGTGCGCGTTCAGAAGTGAGGGAGGGGCTCTTCAGGCGGGTGGTGGCGCTGTACCTGTGCTCCGCCATCGGCGGGATGCAGCTGCTCTTCGTGCTCGAGGAGGTGCTTCGTCTGACGCTCCCGCTCGGGCCAACCGGGCCAATGATGACCACCGGCTTTCCCGTGCTGGGGACGGCGCTGGCGCTCTGGCGCGGGTGGCTGCGGCCGGCGCCCGTGCCTCGAGCGGGCCTCTGGCTGGCGGTCGGGGCGGGGCTCTTTGCGCTGTGGGCCGGGGGCTATTTCTGGATTGGCGGCTGGGTGGGCGCGCAGAGGGTCTATCTGCTCCCGTCACAGCTGGAGCTTGGGACACGGTGTTACGGAGGACGCGTTCGCGTTCGTTCACGGGTTCGGGCAGGGGTACGTACACGGGTGCGGCGATGGGCGCGCGGCGCCTGAAGGGCGCCTCCCGTTGCCGAACCCGAACCCTTTGCCGAACCGAACCCGAACCCTTTGCCGAACCCGAGCCCGTGAACGAACGCGAACGCGAACGCGTACCCCGTTCCCGTACCGGTCCCCGTTCCCGTACCGGTCCCCGTTCCCCACACTTCGGGGCGGGCAAGCCCTACGGCTGCGCGCCCGCCGAAACGGGTCCGGGCGCAGCCTCCGGCGCGGCGGCCGGCGTACTCGGCGCAGCCTCCGTAGCAGACGCAGGCTGCACAGCCCCGGGCCCCGGCCCGACGCCCGCCGCGGCGGCAGGGACCACCATCCCGGGGGCCGCCTTCCCGGGGGCCTCCGCGACCTGCGACGGCACCGGCTCCGGCGTGAGCGGCCCGGCGGTAGGAGGAACCCTCCGGCTGGGCAGCACCACCACCGGCGGCACGGGGCAATGCGTGCACGGCCCACGCAGGGGAACCCGCACCACCTGCGCCACCCGCAGGAACGTGCTCTTCATCCGGTTCGCCTTGCGGAGCGCATTCACACTCGAGCCGTACTTCTGAGCGATGCGGCCAAGCGTATCCCCCGACCGGACCCGGTGAATCGCGATGTTCTGTTCTGGCCTTTGCGCGAGCAGCGGCGCCACGCGGCGGCCCAGCTCCTGCGCGCGGGCATTGAAGAAGCGGACATGGAAGTGGTCCCGGTGCCGGCGCGCGTGCATCACCGCGGAGTCCCGGCCGGCGTTGAACAGCGAATCCAGCCACGCCTTGTTCTCGCCGGACTTGAGCGCGTACTCGTAGATGACCTTCTGCACGCGCTTGTCCACCAGGATGAACTGCACGTCGGTGAGCGTGACCAGCGCCTTGAGCAGCGCCCAATTCTTCGCCACGTCGATGTACTTCTCCCGCTCCCGCGCGCGGACCGGGTCGGCCGTCGGGTAGTAGAACGCGAGGTCCACGTCGCGCCCGTTCTGGTGGCTCTTGTGGGGGCGAAGGTAGCCGCCGTCCTTGGCGGAGATCTGATTCACCCGCAGGGGCGGCGCGTCCGGGTACTGGCGCTTCACCTCGCGGATGGCGGACATGCACTGCTCGATGGTCTCCTGCGTGCCCCACGCGAGCGCCGGTGAGACGACCGTCCACGCGCCCGTCGGGTCCTGCGGGAACTGCTGCGAGTTCAGCAGCCGGCCCTCGTCCACGAAGCCGAACGAGATGGAGCCGAGCTTCTCCGGCGCGTTCTTCCACAGCTCCTGCAGCATCGGGTCCGGGAAGTCCGACGTATAGCGCACCGACCCGTCACCGGGGCCGACGTCATGGGACTCGCCTTCAGGAGAGGGACCCTCGTCGTCCACCTCCTCCTCGTCGTCCGCCACCGCGTCGCCATCCGCGGTCACCGCCACCGGCGGGGCCTCGGCCGGGGCAGCGGCCGGCGCTTGCGCGACCTCAATCGCCGGACTGGCCGCTGCTGGCGGCGCCGAATGGGCGGCGGGGGTGAGTGAGCCGGGCGCCGCGGAGGGCAACAGCGCGCAGGCGCTCGGGAACAGGAAGACGAAGAGGGGGGTGAGGAGGACTGCTCGCTTCATTCAGTCACCGTCCAGGTGGCACCAGGCGCTTGCCCTTCACGCCCGGCAAAAAGCAGTCAGCCTACCCTGTCTGGGTCCCCCTACGCTCGCCTGCCCGCTCCCCCATCTGGGGCCTGTCCAACGCCCCGAAATTCCGTTGGGTCAGCGCTTGACTCGGCTCGCCATCAGCTGCTCCAGCGCGGCCTCGGGCGCGTCGCACAGCCCGGAGTGCACGGGCGAAGTCTGGATGACGGTGCTGCGCGGGGCGGTCAGCCAGTGAAAGCGCTCCTTCTGGGAGAGCCGCCCGATGGGACCCGAGTCCGGCGTGCCGGCGCAGATTTTCGGGATGGCCTCCAGGTGCTGCCGGACCAGTCGGGCGTCCGCGTCCGGCGCCAGCGCGAGCAGGCGCGCGTCATCCAGCGTCACCCGCGCCGCCAGGAAATCGCAGGCCAGGCAATAAAGGATGATGCCCGCATTGAGGAACTCCTCGCGCTCCACCCGGGGCACCACGCGCACCACCGCGTAGTCAAAGGAGCTGGGCGCGGGCACGCTCCGCCTCCCCGGTGAAGGTGCTGGAGTTCGCCGCGCGCTCCAACAACAGCTCCACGTACGCGCTCCGGTGCGCCGCGACGTCGGCGAAGGCGCTCTCCGTTCCCAGCCAGCCCTCCGGGATGGCGTCCGCCAGCGGCCTCAAGAGGGCTTGGCTCACCAACGGGCGCAGGCGCGCGTCCGCCGCCTGCAGGTCCCCGGCGAACGGCAGCAGCACGTGGGACTTCACAGCGGCGAAGGGGCTCTTGCGCAGCGCGGCGGCACCCGCCCAGTCATGGTGAAAGTAGAGCGCGGCGCCGTGGTCAATCAGCCAAAGCTCCTGGTGCCAGCGCAGGAGGTTGGGGTTGCGCGCGGTCCTGTCCACGTTCAGCGTCAGCGCGTCGAACCAGACAAGCTCGGAGGCCTCCTGACTGGACGGCGCGGGGTCCGCCACCGGGTCGAACATCATCGACCCCGGCAGATAGTCGAGGGCCAGGTTCAGCCCGACGCTCGCCTTGAGGAGGTCTCGAATCTCCTGGTCGGGCTCCGCGCGCGAGAGCCGGGGGTCCACCTCCACCAACACCAGCTCCGGCACCCGCAGGCCCAGCGCGCGGGCCAGCTCGCCCGCAACCAGCTCCGCGATGAGCGCCTTCGGGCCCTGCCCTGCCCCCCGGAACTTGAGGACGTACAGCCCCTGGTCCTCCGCCTCTACAATCGCCGGCAGCGAGCCGCCCTCGCGCAGCGGCGTCACATAGCGGGTGGCGGTCACGGTCCGGAGCATGGCGGTCGCGAAGACTGTAGGCGGGAAGGGCCGAGCGTCGACTGGGAAACGGTGAGGGGGTGCGCCACGGGACCCTCGTGCACAGCTTGCGGCGCACATGAAACGTTCCTTCTGGGCAGGGGTCGTGGTCGGCGCCGGGCTCGGGTACCTGGCGAAGCGCTGGTGGCACAAGCAGCTCAACGGCGTCCCCCGGCGCGCGCTGGGCGGCGCCCTCCCCGACGGGGTGGATGGCGTGCCCCTGGCGCTCTTCCAGGCCACCGGGCTGGAGTTCGCGCCGGAGAACCAGATTGACTGGTTCAACGACGCCCGGCTGTTTCCGGCGCTCTTCGAAGCGGTGGAGCAGGCGCAGCACAGCATCCACTTCGACGTGTACATCTGGAAGCCCAGCGTGCCGGGCTGCGAGCTCGCCGAGCGGGTCATCCGAAAGGCGCGCGCCGGCGTGAAGGTGCGGGTGCTGGTGGACCCGATGGGGAGCCCCGGCTTCGAGGAGGAGCTGGCTCCACGGCTGCGCGAAGCCGGGTGCGAGGTCCGCTTCTTTCGGCCGCCGCGCCGCAAGCCGCTCAAGTTCTGGGGGCGCAACCACCGCAAGCTCATCGTGGTGGACGGGCGGCTCGCCTTCACCGGCGGGTTCGGTATCGCCAACGAGTGGGCCACCGGGAGCGAGAGCACGCCGGTGTGGCGCGAGGCGAACGTGCGGGTGGCAGGCCCGGTCGTGCGGCAGATGCAGCAGGCCTTCGCCGCGCATTGGATGGAGGTGGGCGGGCTCATGCTCCCTGCGAAGGAGCTGCAGCGCGCCCGGCCCGCCGGCACTGCCCGGAGTTGCTTCGTCACCAGCATGGACGTGAAGGGTCTGTCCAACGCGCGCTGGACCACGCACATCGCGCTGGCGGCGGCGAAGGAGCAGCTGTGGATTGCCAACGCGTACTTCGTGCCGCCCCCGGAGCTGGTGGGAGCGCTGTGCGAGCGCCGGCGCGAGGGCATTGACCTGCGCCTGTTGCTGCCGGCCCGGACGGACCACCGGTGGGTGGGCGCGCTGCAGCGGTCCACGTACCGCCGCTTGCTCAACTGCGGGGTGCGCATCTTCGAGTACCAGCCGACGATGATCCACGCGAAGACCATGCTGGTGGACCACCGCCTGGTGGTCGTCGGGTCTACGAACCTGGACCCGCTCTCGCAGCACGTATTGGAGGAAGGTTCGCTGGTGGTGGACGACGTGAACGTCGCCCGGGCACTGGAGCAGCGCTGGCTTCGCGTTCGCGTCGAGTTGCGCCGTCGGGCGAGGGTTGTCCTCATTCCTCCGGCTTCGCCTCCCCCACAGATCCGGACGTGCGGATTTCCCGGTCGGCAGTGCTTCCGAGGCTTGGCTCATGGGCCGCTTCGCTCTGCTCGAAGCAAACCGGCAAGGTGCCGTGCGTGGGTTTGCGCCACCTCTCGACTATGCGCCTGACGGCGCAACGCTCGAGGCGAGCGGGGGTGGCGCCTGACGGCGCGAGAACAGCTGTTCCTCCGACGAAATGGCCGGCCAGGGCCGGTCTCCTCCTCGAGGCGAGCGGGGGTGGCGCCCGACTGAGAAGAGCTGTTCCTCCTACGAAATGACCGGCCACGGCCGGTTACCCCCTCAAGGCGAACGGGGGAGGCCCTCGCTGACAAACGACTACGGCGCCGCCCGCGGCGCGAAGAGCCGGGCCACGAACGGGGAGGCCGGCGCCGCGGCCAACGCCGCGACCGTCCCGTACTGGGTGAGCTTGCCGCCCTCCAGCACCGCCACACGCTGCCCGAGCGCGGCGGCATCTTCGGGGTCATGGGTCACCACCAGCGCCGGGAGCTTCAATCGCGCCAGGTGCTCCGCCAGCGTCCGCCGCACCTCGGCCCGCGCCGCCACGTCCAGCGCGGCCAGCGGCTCGTCCAGCAGCAGCGCCCGGGGTTGCGAAGCCAGCGCCCGCGCCAGCGCCACGCGCTGCCGTTCCCCTCCGGAGAGCCCGTCCGTCCGTCGCGAGGCCAGCGCCCCGAGCGCAAACGTCTCCATCGCCGCGGCCACCGCCTGCGCCGCGCCGGCCTTTCCCCTCCCCGCTCCGAACGCCACGTTCTGCGCCACGGTGAGGTGCGGGAACAGCGCGTAGTGCTGCGGCACGTAGCCCAGCCCCCGCTCCTCCACCGGGACGTCCACCCGCGCGGCCGCGTCGAACAGCACCCGGCCCTCCAGGACGATTCGCCCTGCCCGCGGATGCAAGAGCCCCAGCAGCAGGTGGAGCACCGTCGTCTTCCCCGCGCCATTGGGCCCAGCGAGCACCAGCCCGCCGGCGTCCACCTCGAACGAGGCGGCCACCTCCAGCGCCCCGAGCCGGGCCTCCACCGCCACCTCGAGCGTCACCTCGCGCTCCTCGCCTGCGCGGCGCGCACCACGCCCAGCAGGCAGAGCGCGGCGGCAATCAGCAGAACGGCGATGGCCTGCGCAGCCCGGACGTCCACCTCCAGCGCGGTGTAGATGGCCAGGGGCAGCGTCTGAGTACTGCCGCTCAGGTTGCCGGCGAACATCAAGGTGGCGCCGAACTCGCCCAGCGCACGCGCCCAGGCCAGGGCGGCCCCGCTCACCAGCCCTGGCGCGGCCAGCGGCAACACCACCCGGAGGAAGACGCGGGGCGGGCGCGCGCCCAGGGTGCGGGCGACGTGCAGGTAACTCTCATCAATGCCGCGAAAGGCGGCCGTCGCGCTCTGGATGAAGAAGGGCGCGGAGACGAACACCTCGGCCAGGACCACGGCCAGCGTCGTCATGGAGACCTGGACACCGAAGGCGCCGAAGGTGGGCCCCAGCAGGCCGCGGCGGCCGAACGTCAACAGCAGGGCCAGCCCTCCCACCGCCGGCGGCACCACGATGGGCAGCTGGGTGAGCAGCTCCGCAGTCCTTGCCACCACGCCCCGCCCCCGCGCCAGGGCCCAGGCCAGCGGCGTCCCGAAGGCCAGCACCACCCCCACGCTGCAGGTGGTGGTGGCGAGGCTCAACACCAGCGCTGGCGAGACGAGGGCCGCGCGCAGGCCGGCGGCAAAGTCGGACGGCCCGGTGCTGAAGACGAGCGTGAAGAGCGGCAGCGACAGGAACGCGAACATCGCCGCCGCGGCCGCGCCCATCCCGAAGCTCCAGGCTGACCTCGTCATGCCCACGCGTCGTCGGTCATCGCCGTCAGGGCGTCAACGCCTTTGAGGTGCTCGACCGCCCACCCCAGGGCCCGACGGCGGGGCCAAGGGTGCCACACCCACCCCTGTCTGCGTTCTCGAGTTCTCTCCTCGAAGGCCCGGGCCGCCGCGTCTATAGTGACCCGCGCGGGTGGCCCCTCGGAGCCCCTGTGAGCATGAGCTCTCCAGCTTCGACAAAATCGCGTTGGTGGACGTCGCTGATGGCGAAGGCGGTGGCCCTGCTGGTCGGCGTCATCGCGGTGGTGTCGCTCACGGTGGGCAGCTACTTCTCGCAGAACCTCGCCAAGAGCATGCAGGACGAGCTCGACCGGCGCGGCGCGTCCATGTTGGCGACGCTGGAGCGGCACCTGGACCTCCACTTCGCGGTGCAGCTGAAGGACCGCAAGGCGGCCGCGGCGGTGCTGGAGCAGGTCGTCCAGGGAAACGACGATGTGGACTACCTGGCGGCGCTGGACGCCGACGGGAAGATTCTGGCAGCCGCGACGCGCGAGGGCGGCAACGGCGCAGGCGTGGTCACCCCGCTGTTGAGGTTCCACCCGCTGGACGGCCGGAAAGCGGAGAACGACGTCCGCATCCGCCGGTTCACGCAGACGGTGCTGCCCTCCAGCAACGCCGGCGAGGGGTTTGACCAGCTTCCGGAGGCGACCGGGCCGGACTCGAAGAGGCGGACGGAGACGCTCGGTCACCTGGTGATGGGGCTGCGAGCGGACCGCATCTCCCGGGAGGTGGCCACGCAGAGCCTGCCGGTCCTCATCACCGGCGCGCTGCTGGTGCTGGCCTTCATCACGTTCTTCTTCTTCATCGCCCGGCGCATCTCCCGGATGGTGACCTTCGCGGAGAACCTGGCCGCGGGGGACCTTCACGCCACCCTGTCAGACCCCGCGGGAGATGAGCTGGGCCGGCTGGCGCTTGCGCTTCAGCAGCTGCAGGGCTCCACGATGAACGTGGTGCAGCAGCTGCGGGAGGCGGCCAACTCGCTGGATTCGGCCTCCACCGAAGTGCTTCGCAGCGCCGAGGCGCAAATGGACCGCGCAAACCGGCAGGCGTCCTCCGTCACGGAGACCGGCGCGACCATCAGCCAGCTGCGGGAAATCTTCAAACACGCCCGCGCGAAGGCCGAGGGCGTCATCGACCTCGCCCGGGTGAGCGAAGCCAGCAGCGCCGGCGGGGACCAGGCGGTGCAGCAGAGCGTCCGCGCGATGGAGGACCTGCGCGAGCAGGTGGAGGCGGTAGCCAGCACGCTGGGCCGGTTGGTGGACCAGTCCCAGCAGATTGGCCGCATCATCGAAGCGGTGAACGAAATCGCCGAGGAGTCCAACGTCCTCGCGCTCAACGCCGCCATCGAGGCCAGCAGCGCGGGTGAAGCCGGCCGCGGGTTCGCCGTCGTCGCCCGGGAGGTCCGCTCGCTGGCGGAGCGGTCCCGCGTGTCGACCGCGCAGGTGAAGGCCATCCTCGGCGAAATCCAGAGCGCGGCGCGCGAGTCCGCCCGCGTGGTCCAGGAGGGCCGCCGGCGCGCGGAGGCCGGCGTGGCGGTGGCGCAGGCCGCCGGCCAGTCCATCCGCCAGCTGGCGCAGGCCATCTCGCAGTCGTCCAACGCCGCGCGCGAAATCGCCGCCAGCACCCAGCAGCAGGGTGGCGGCGTGGAGTCCATCTGGCAGGCGGTGGAAGAAATCGACAAGGCCGCGGCCGCCGCCACCAGCGGCATCAACCAGCTCCAGGAGGCCTCTCAGGCGATCAAGCAGTACAGCGATCGCATGCAGGGCATTGTCCGGCGCTACCAGGTGGGCGCCGCTTCCTGACCGGGCGGACAGCAGGACCATAAGCCGCCCGCTGCGTAGAACATCCGCCCTTCCCGCGTTCCCCAAACCGTCCAATGGTCAACGGACGGAAGGCGGGGATGCCATGGTGGGGGTCAGGCTGGAAGAGCGGTTCGGTGCCCATTTGCGGGTACTGCGCAAGGCGCGGGTGCTGACGCAGGAAACCCTGGCGGAGCGGAGCGACCTCTCGGTTGACGCCATCCGGCGCATTGAGCGCGGCGCGTTCTCCCCCTCCCTCGAGACCATTGGCAAGCTGAGCGTGGGGCTGGACGTGTCGCTGCCGACGCTCTTTCAAGGGCTGGAGCGGGAGCGCAGGGACGTGGCCGCGGAGATCTCCGACATGCTGACCAAGCGCAGCCGGAAGGAGCTGCGCCTGGCCTGGAGGCTCCTGGCGGCCCTGTTCGACGAACGGGGCGTCAGGGCGGAGTGAGCGGCGCGGCTTCGTCCGTCTCGTCAGGGACGCGCTCGCGGGGCTCACCGGCCATCAGCTCGTCGTACATCCGCTCCATCTCGGTGCCCATCGCCTCCAGCTCCTCGGCGATGAAGAGCTTCTTCACCTTGGGGAAGAGGTCGCCCTCCTCTTCCTCCACGTGGTGCTCTATCTGCTCCTGGAGCACCTTCACCTTGGCCTTGAAGCTCGCATCCGCCTCGTCGAGCTCCAGCAGGTCCGCGATCAACCGCTTCACGGAGAGGTGCTCTTCCACCGACTCGGTGAGCAGCTCCTCCGTCTCCGGCACCTTCACCGAGGGGTAGAAGATTTTCTCCTCGATGGTGGAGTGGGCGGAGATGGCGTCCGCCAGCTTCACGAACGTCTCCCGCTGCTCTGCCGGGTCCTCTGCCCCCTCGAACTCCTCGAAAAGGTCCTTCACCTCCTGGTGCTGCTCCTTCAACAGCTGGGTCGCGTTCATGGTCTTGGGGCCCTTTCTGGTGATTGCGGATTGAAAACTGGGCACGTCCCCGGACCGTGCCAACCCGCCCCACCGCAGCGGCCAGCGGGCAGTCAGCCCCTCGCGGCCGCTTCACGCTCTTTCGCACCGCAAGTCGACTAAGGTGCGCCGGGTGCAGATCACCGCCAAGGTCCCAGGGAGAATCCTCGTCATCGACGACGAGCGCTCGGCGCGCCTGCTGCTGGACCGGGTGCTGACCCGCGCCGGCCATCAGGTCACCCTCGTGGAGTCCGGAGAGCAGGGCCTGGAGCAGCTCGCGAAAGAGCCCTTTGACCTCATCATCACGGACAAGAACCTGCCCGGGATGGACGGCCTCAAGGTGCTGGAGCTGGCCCGCAGCCAGTTCCCTTCGCTTCAGGTGGTGGTCATCACCGGCTTCCCCACCGCGGACACCAAGGCACAGGCGCGCAAGCTGGGCATCTTCGCCTACGTCGCCAAGCCCTTCGGCATCCTGGACATCATCGGCACCTGCGATGCGGCCATCAGCGCCAGCCGCAACGCAGGTTCGAAGTAACGCCTACTGCCCTGCGGCCACCTTCTTGGCCTCATCCGCCAGGTTCTCTGAGCCGGTGTGGACCTTCACCCAGCCGGCGGTGAACTCGGTGCGCGCGTAGAGCTCCGAAGACGTGCCCTGCCCCAGCTCGAGGAACCCCTTCGGCTTGCCCTTGGTGGAGTAGTCCACGCGGGTCAGCACCTTGGGCTCACCGGCGGCCGGCGTCTCCCCAGCGCCCAGAAGCTCAATGGGCATCAGCCGCCAGATTTTGTCGTGCCAGTTCTTGGCGAACTCGTCCGGCTTGTCCGCGCCCTTCGGCGTGATGACCGTGTTCTGCCCCAGCTCTCCAGAGCTGAACGCGAACTCGCGCTGCTTGTCGGACGCCTTCACCGCCACGCTGTCCACCTCGTTCGGCTTGAACTCGTGGAAGCGCCGCTCCACCAGGCGGCTCTGCGCCGCCTCCAGCTCGCCCAGCAGCGTGCCGCCCAGCAGGTACACCCGCCCGTCGCTCTCCGAGGCCAGGTACGGCGTGGAGAGCCCGGAGATGGGGGTGCCAATCTTGAACGCGTAGCGCGTCCCGCCCGCCGTCACCTCGAGCGTCCGCTTGGAGTCCGCCAGGCCCAGCTCCTTCATTTTCTCCGGGCTCAGCTGCCCCAGCGCCCGCGCGGCCTTCAGGGGCGCGAACTTCTGGTACAGCTTGTCGGCCGCTTCGCTCCCGCGCAGCTGGCGCTCCGGCGTCTGCGGCATCTGCGGGAGGGCCGGCGGCGCTTCGGCCAGGCCACCGTCCGGGAGGAACGTCGGTGGCGGAGGCGGCGGCGGGCGCTCTCCCACGCGCAGCCAGATTTCAGACTCGGAGCCCCCGGCCTTGCGCGTCAGCTCCGCGTAGCGCGCGGGTTCGTCGTAGCGGACCTTCTCCACCTGGTTCCGGGTGACGTCCAGCACCACCACGTCCGTCCCGCCGGAGGGCGGGTCCCTCTGCCAGGTCCCGTAGGCCACCGCCAGCCCGGTCAACGCCAGCAGGCCCTGCACCGCCGCGTTGCTCGCCTTCATCGCGCACCTCCCTGCGCGGCCGGGGCGGCCACCGCCGGCCTCGCGCGCGGACGCCGGCGGCGGGTCAACGCGAAGCCCAACGCCAGCAGCGCGGCCGGCGCGGCGAAGATGGTGGAGTAGAACCACGCCACGTCCTGCTTCCGGGTGTGCTCGAGGGGGACGTCCGTCTCGCTGGAGACCGTTCCCGCGATGGCCTCGTCGCCCGACAGCCACTTCACCGCGTCCAGCACCAGGTAGGCGTTACCCGCGTTGGTGAGCAGCGCGTCGCTCACCGCGTCCGAGTCCGCCAGCAGCACCGCCCGGCCCTCCTTGTCGGCGCCCTGCCCTGCCTCGGGCTTGGAGGCCACGGTGACCTCCAGGTCATACGCCTTGCGCACCTCCAACGGCGGGTCCTGGTTGAAGTTGCCGTTCACGTCGTTGAACGTGGCGGCGTGTGAACGCACCGTGGTCTCCAGCTGGAGCTCCGCGGGCTTGGGCTGAATGACCTCGAAGCTGCCAGCGCCGAAGAGCCCGATGGGCGCCCGTCCCAGCTGACCCAGCGTGGTGACCGCCGGGTGCGACGTGAAGCTGGCGGTGGCGATGTTCGCGCGGTCGGAGAGCTGCGCGGTCCGCTTCAGGTAGACCTGGTCATTGGCCAGCGTGGTGGTGAGGAAGCGCACGCCCAGCGGCGCGAAGAGCGCGTCGAAGGGCAAGGTCGCCTCCGGGTCCACCGCGGCGAACAGCCGGCCGCCGCCCTTCACGAAGCGCACGAGCGAAGCCGCCTCCTCAGGCAGCAGCGGCTTGGTAGGCCCCAGCAGGAACACCGCGCGGGCGTCCTTCGGCACGTCCGTGGCCAGCCCCTCCGCCGCGCTCAGGTTGCGGACCTCCATGTTCAGGTTCGCGATGAGCTCCTTGATGGAGGCGACGCCGGAGCGGCCCTCAGCGCCGGGCACCTTGTCCTCGTTCCGTTCCCCGTGGCCGGTGGTGAAGTAGACCACCCGCTTGCCCTGGATGATTTTCAGGAGCCGCTTCTGGAAGTCCTGGTCCAGCGTGCGCAGCTGGGCGCGCGCGCCCTCCAGCTCCAGGCTGAGCGTCATCTGTTCACGCTGCTTGCCGCGGGCGATGACGAGCGCGCCGTTACCGGACACGGAGAGCTCGCGCGCCCGGGTGGGGTCCACCGCGTGGTCCAGGAATTCGACTTTGAGCTGCGGCGCGTCCTTCTGGAGGTCCGTCAGGTACTCCTCCACCTGCTCGCGCACCTCGTTGGCCGGCGGGAAGAACGCGTAGACCTCCACCGGCTCCGTCTGCGTCTGCAGGGCGTTGCGGGTGGCCGTCCCGGGACGGGAGGTCCGGAAGTGCGAGAAGTCCCACTTCACGTCGCGCTCGGTGGCCACGTAGACGACGGTGAAGGCGAAGACGAGCGCGAAGGTCAGCCCCAGCCCGGAGAACATGGCCTCCTTCACCCGGGCGGACTCCACCATCGGCGCCCGCACCATCCCCGCGTAGGACAGCTCTGCGAAGAGCAGCGGCATCAGCGACGTGGCCAGGCAGAGCGGCCAGAGCGCCGCCAGGACCACCGCGAAGCGCGGCATCACCTGGTCCAGCGGCTTGTCCAGGAGCCGGGCCATCAGGTCTGACTGTGCGGCGTAGAGGAACAGGCCCAGGACGCCGACGAGCTGCAGGCCCAGCAGGGCCTTCTCAATCTGGGTGCGGTCCCGGACGTCGGTCGCCTTCCGGGTGGGCACCGACACCTTGGCGGCGGAGACCCGCATCAGCCGCCAGGCCACCGAGGCCACAATCAGGAGCACCCCCGCGGCCGAGCACGCGACGCGGGTGCTGCCGGCGGCGAAGAGGCGCTCGCCCACGTAGAGCAGGACGAGGCCGAGGAAGAAGACGAGGGAGACAGACCAGCTGCGCGCGGTTGCCATGCGTTATCTCCAGCGCCTCGCCTCAATCACCCGCGCGGCCGAGAAGAGGCCCACGTAGGTGATGGCGAGATAATAGAGGACGTCGCGGACGTGGACGACGCCGGACCCGAACGGGGGGAAGTGCTTCTGATGCAGGGCCAGCGCGGAGAAAACCTCCGAGAGCGGCCGCTCCGTCACCTGAGACACCAGCCAGCACACCAGCAGGCCCACCGTCATGCAGGCGGAGAAGATGAGGGCCAGGAACTGGTTCTTCGCCAGCGCGGAGCCCAGCGTGCCAATGCCCAGCGTGGCGCTGCCGATGAGCATCAGGCCGAGGTAGCCCGACAGCACGTGGCCGAGGGAGATTTTCCCGTGGACCATGATGAGCCCGGGCATGAACAGCGTGCAGGCCAGGTAGATGCCGAGGAACGCCAGCGCCGAGAGGTACTTGCCCAGGACAATCTGGCTGTCCTTGACCGGCGAGGAGTAGAGCAAGGGCAGCGTGCCGCCGGTGCGCTCCTCCGCCAACAGCCGCATGGAGACGAACACCGCGACAGCGATGGTGCAGCCGCTGGTGAAGTAGAAGAAGCGCTCCAGCACCTGCCCGGACCGGAGGTTGAACCCGGTGCCGATGGCGAAGGCGTTGAACAGGAGCGCGTTGATGGCCAGCAGGCAGGCCAGGATGACGAACCCGCTCATCGTCTTCAGGTAGCCCGACAGCTCTCGCCGGGCGATCAACAGGACGGCGCTCATCTAGGCCGCCTCCTTTCCATGGGTGAGGCGCAGGAAGATGGACTCCAGCTTCGCTTCGCCGCGGTCCATCTTCAGCAGGTCCACATCCGCCAGCACCAGCGCCTTGGCGATGCGCGGCCGCAGCTCCGCGGGCGCGGCGAGCTTGAGCCGCGCCACCCCGCCCGCCTCGCTCACCACGGTGACCGAAGTCACCCCCGGGATGGCCTTGAGGACCTCCTGCGCGCGCGCCGCGGTGCAGCCCACCTCGAGCTCCACCTGCCCGCCGGAGCCCATCCGCTTGGCCAGCTCCTCCTCGGTGCCCTGCGCCACAATCTCGCCACTCTGGATGACCAGCAGCCGGTCGCAGATCTGGCTGATCTCCGAGAGGATGTGGCTGGAGACCAGCACCGTGTGCTGCCCGCGCAGCCGCCGGATGAGCGAACGCATCTCGACAATCTGCACTGGGTCCAACCCGCTGGTGGGCTCGTCCAGCACCAGCAGCGACGGCTTGTGCACCATCGCCTGCGCCACGCCCACGCGCTGGCGGTAGCCATGGGAGAGCGTGCTGATGATCTCCCCGTCCATGTCCCGCAGCGACGTCTGGTCCTCGGCCTCCTCCACCCGCGCCCGCGCGTCTGACGACGACACGCCGCGCAGCTGGGCGACAAAGCGGAGGTACGCGCCGACCGTCATCTCGTCGTAGAGCGGCGGCGTGTCCGGCAGGAAGCCAATCCGCTTCCGAATCTCATGCGGGTCCTTCACCACGTCGAAGCCGTCAATCGTCACCCGCCCGGACGTCGGCAGGAGGATGCAGCCCAACACCTTGAGCGTGGTGGACTTCCCGGCGCCGTTCAGGCCGAGGAACCCAATCACCTCACCGCGCTCGATGCTGAAGGTGAGATCGCGGATGGCCGCGTGCTCCCCGTAGTACTTCGTGAGCCCTTCGACACGAATCATTCGACAGTCCCTCTTGCCGGTGGCCCTGCTTGCAAAGCGGCGCACCGTTTTAGAGGGCGTACGCCCTCTGTCAAGCGCCTAAGCGCGGCCACGCAACCAGGCCTGCGGCCCCTCGCGCGCGCACCCGGTCCAAAGGGGTATGCTGCCGCGCTTTACCCATGGCCTCACCCCAAGCGCTTCAACTCGCGGTCCAGCTGCTCCGGCAGGGTCAGCTCGTCGCCCTGCCCACGGAGACCGTCTACGGGCTCGCCGGGGATGCTTCGAATGAGCTGGCCGTGCGCCGCATCTTCGCGGTGAAGGGGCGCCCTGCCTCGCATCCGCTCATCGTCCACCTCGCCAGCGCGGACGCGCTCCCCGAGTGGGCCGCCGCCATCCCGGACGAAGCCCGCGCCCTCGCCGCCGCCTTCTGGCCCGGGCCCCTGACGCTCGTCCTGCGCCGCACCGCCCGCGCCTCGGACGCCGTCACCGGCGGCCAGGACACAGTCGCCCTGCGAGTCCCTGCCCACCCGCTGGCCCGCGCCCTGCTCACTGCGTTCGGCGGAGGCCTGGCCGCCCCCTCGGCCAACCGCTTCGGCGCGGTGAGCCCCACTACCGCAGAGCACGTCCGCGCGGAGCTGGGCGACGAGGTGGAGCTGGTGCTGGACGGCGGCCCGTGCGACGTCGGCGTGGAGTCCACCATCGTCGACCTCAGCCAGGACGCGCCCGCCATCCTCCGGCCCGGCGGCCTGCCGCGCGAGGAGCTGGTCCGCGTGCTGGGACGCGACGTCCCGGTCCGCGAAGCGAGCGACGTGAGGGCGCCGGGCCTACTGCCCTCGCACTACGCGCCGCGCGCAGGCCTGGTGCTGGTGGAGCCGTCCTCCCTCGCAGCCGAGCTCTCTGCGCGCGCGGGAACGCCTGGCCTGTGCGTCCTCGCGCCGGAGAGCGTGGAGGTCCCTCCGGGCGTGGACACGCTGCGCGTCCCCGCGGACCCCGCCGGCTTCGCCCGAGAGCTCTACGCCCGGCTGCGGGAGCTGGACGCGCGCGGATGCCAGCTCATCCTCGCCGTGCCGCCGCCCGGCGCAGGCCTGGGCCTCGCGGTCAGAGACCGCCTCCGGCGGGCCGCCGCGCCCCGGAAGTAGCTTTCGGAGACGACCGAGTGCGCCGGCCTCGAGGGGCTGTGCGGGCTACGGGCTACGGGCTACGGTGTCTCGGGTAGGGGAAGGGAGCACGCGTTCGCGTTCGCGTTCGCCTTCGTCGTTCACGGGTACGGGCCCGGGCAGGGGTTCGGGTTCGGGACACCGCGCCCGGCTCGTCCGGTCGCCGACCTGAAGGGGCTGCCCCTCGCTGCGCTTTAGCCCGAACCCGGGCCCGAACCCGAACCCGGGCCCGTACCCGTGAACGAAGGCGAACGCGAACGCGAACGCGTGCTCCCTTCCCCTACCCGAGACACCGTAGCCCGTAGCCCGTAGCCCGTAGCCCGTAGCCCGTAGCCCGTAGCCCGTAGCCCGTAGCCCGTAGCCCGTAGCCCGTAGCCCGAGACACCATTCCCCGAAACCCGCCCCCTTCCGCCTCTCGACTAAGCGTCGCCATCCGATGCCGAAAATTTGTGACCCATCGTGAGGCGCTCGACGCGAAACGGGGGGGGCATCCGCGCGCTGCCACGGGCCGCCACCGCCTCAGGGCATCATCTGTTCGCGGAAGCGCTGGGACTGGCGACGGGACATCTCCACCTCCACGCCGCCCACCCGAACGACGAGCGTCCCGCCCGGCCCCGGCTCAATGTGCTCCACGCAGGTGAGGTTGACCAGGTGGCTGCGCGACGCGCGGAAGAAGACGGCCGGGTCAAGGCGCCCCTCGAGATACGTCAGCGAGCGCGGGACCATCGGCCTCGCCCCGGCCAGGTGCAGCACCGCGTAGTTGCCCTCGGACTCGATGAGCGGCACCTCGCGCAGCGCGACGAAGAAGCAGCGCTCGCGGTCCTTGACGAAGATGCGCTCCAGAAAGCCGGGGGCGGTCGCTTCCGGCCCTGCGCAGCGGCGCGTCGCGCGCTCGACCGCCTCCGCCAGCCGCCGCGGGTCCACCGGCTTGACCAGGTAGTCCACCGCTTCGACGGCGAACGCGCGGGCGGCGTGGTGGTCGTACGCGGTGGTGAAGATGACCGGGGGCGGCTCCTCGAGCGAGGCGAGCAGGTCAAACCCGGTGCCGCCCGGCATCTGCACGTCGAGGAACAGGAGCTCTGGGCCCAGGGTGGCGATGGCATCACGCGCCTGCTCCGCGTTCGCCGCCTCACCCAGAATCTGCACCTCGGGGTGCGCGGCGAGCAGCCGGCGCAGCTCTGCGCGCGCCACCCGCTCGTCGTCGACGAGGAGGACCTTCATGACGCCCTCGGGAGCCAGAGGCTGGCCAGGGTGAGCGACTCGCCGTGCTCCAGCGCGACCTTCGCCGCCGCACCGAACAAGAGGCGCAGGCGCTCCTCCACGTTGCGCAGGCCCGTCCGCGTCCCGGTGACGGCCTCCGCGGCCGAGGCAGGCGCGCGCGGATGGGAGATGACCACCTCCAGCCCCTGCGCCGTGACCGCGGCGGAGATGCTCAGCGTGCCACCGGCCACCGAGGGGGCGATGGCGTGCTTGATGGCGTTCTCCACCAGCAGCTGGACGAGCATCAGGGGTACCTGCGCATCCAGGCTCTCCGGAGAGACCTGCCACTGCACGCGCAGCCGCTCCTCCAACCGGGCCTGCTCGATGGCCAGATAGTCCCGGACCAGCTCCAGCTCATGGCGGAGCGGGACGAGGTGCTGCTGCCCCGCGGCCAGCGTGCTGCGCAGCAGATTGGCGAAGCCGGTGAGCAACAGCTGCGCTTTGGCGGGGTCCTCGGAGATGACGCCCCGCACGGTGTTGAGCGCGTTGAAGAGGAAGTGCGGGTTCAGCTGAGACTTGAGCAGGCGCAGCTCGGCCTCCCGTGCTGCGGCCGCCAGGGTCAGCCGGTCCAGCTCCGCGGCGCGCGTCCGGGTGAAGAGGTGCACCCCGAAGTAGATGGCCTGCCAGAGGCAGAAGGTCACCGAGAGGTTGAACCAGTAGAGGATGAACGTGGAGAGGGCCACCTGCGGCAGCCAGCCGGCGGCCCAGCTCACCGCGAGGCTGGCGGCGTTGAGGACGAACCCGAGGCTCAGGCTCGCGAGGGTCAGCCGCACGACCAGCGGCGCCAGCGACAGCCCCTTCCACCCCTGGCGCCGGATGTGAACGCGCAGGGCGTGGGTCAACAGGACGCCGCCCGCGGAGAGGGCAAGCGGGACGATAAAAGAGGGCGCGCCGCGCAGGCCGCCCGCCCGGAGGAAGCCCCAGTTGATCGCGCCGTACGTCAGCCAGCCGAGGCCCTGGCAGATGGCATAGCCCTTCGGTGCTGACATCGCGTGGGAGCCTAGCTCAGAGCGGGCCTCCACCGCCTCACAGGGGGCAGCTGGAGAGGTCGCCGCACCGGAGGAAGGCTTCGGTCAGCGGCAGAAAGCGGTCCCTCGCGTCGAACATGATGAAGTGCAGAGAGTCCTTGAAGTGCACGAACTTGTGCGACGGCGCCTGCGAGATTTGCGCGCGGTAGCGGCCCTCGGCGATGGCGTTGTTCGCGTCGTCCCCGGCGTTGCTGCCGAGCAAGAGCAGGGGAATCTGGACGCGCGCGAGGTCCGCCCGGAGGTCGGTGGAGAACAGCTCCGCCAGGGCGTCGCCCGCGGCGACCGGGTCCACGTCCTTCGCCCAGGAGGCCACGCGCTGCACGTCGGCCTCGGCGGTGACGTGCGTGCGGGCATAAGCCACCGCCTGCGCCTGATACTGCTCGCGGGTCAGCCCCGCCAGCTGCGCGCGAATCCGCTCTCCAATCCGAGCGCCCTGCTCAGCCGTGAGGCTCTCGTCCTGGACCGCGGGCAGGAAAGGCACCCCGTCGACGGCGAGGATGCGGCTCGCGGCGGACGGCTCTTTCACCGCGACCGACATCGCCAGGAAGGCCCCCAGGCTGTGGCCCACCAGCGCGGGCGCCTGCAGCCCGCGCTCGCGGATGTAGGCGATGAGCGCGTCCCGCGCGGAGGCGAGCAGCGGCGCCGGAACCGCGGGCTGACCATCAAACCCGGCGAGCGTCACGACATGGCAGGTGTAGCGGTCCTTCAGCCGCGCCACCGTCTCGTCCCAGACCGCGCCCGGACACCCCAGCCCGGGGATGAGCACCACCGGCGGCCCGGAGCCGGTCACCGCGACCGAGATGGGAGAGCGCTGCGTGCCAGCGTCCAGCGCGCGGCTGGGGGAAGCGCAAGCAGTGAGGACAGAAAGGACCAGCACAAGAAAGACACGCGACATCGACAACCTCCGATTGAGTTCGGAGGAGAGATAGGCGCGCGCACGCCCGCCCCCGCGGAAAAGGGATGAGCGGCGCTTGCGGAGGATGAGCGGCGCCTTTAGGCCTGCCGAGCCAGCTGCACCACCGCGTCTACCCAGCGCGGGTGCGCGTTGAGCGAGGGCACCAGCGTCAGGCTCTCCCCGCCGGCCTGGAGGAAGGAGTCCCTGGCGCGCAGGCCAATCTCCTCGAGCGTCTCCAGGCAGTCCGCGACGAAGGCGGGGCACATCACCGCCAGCCGCTTCACGCCGCTGCGGGCCAACTCCGGGAGGACCCGGTCCGTGTACGGCTTCACCCACGGCGTGCTGCCCAGGCGGGACTGGAAGGAGACCGAGTATCCGGGCTTCGTCAGGCCCAGGCGCTCCGCCAGCGCCCGCGCGGTGAAGTAGCTCTGCGCGCGGTAGCAGTGGCGGTTGGCGTCGACGATGGCGTCGCAGCAGGAAGCGGAGGCGAGGCAGTGCGCTGCGCCGGGGGCGCTCTCATCGCTCTTGCGCATGTGGCGCTCGGGCAGGCCGTGAAAGCTGAAGAGGACGTGGTCCGCGCGAGCGGCGGCGATGACGGGCCGGGCTACGTCGGCGAACGCGTCCAGAAACCCGGGGTGGTCATAGAAAGGCGGCACCACCCGCAGCGGCGTGACGTTCCAGGCCGAGCCGGCCAGCGCGAACACCTGCTCCAGCGTGGAGCCGGTGGAGGAGGCGGCGTACTGCGGATAGAGCGGGAACACCGTGAGCTCTTCCACGCCGGCGGTCCGCAGCCGAGTGAGCGCGTGCGGCAGCGACGGGTTCCCATAGCGCATGGCCAGCTCCACGTGCCGCTCCCCGCCGAGCCGGGCCTGGACCGCGGCCGCCAGGTCCTGCCCGTGGAAGAGCAGCGGCGACCCGCGCTCCGTCCAGATTTTCCGGTACGCCTCGGCGGACCTCCGCGGCCGCACGGGCAGGATGACCAGGTTCAGCAATGCCCAGCGGCCGAGGGCGGAGAGGTCCAACACCCGGGGGTCACTCAGGAACTCCCGCAGGTACCGGCGCACCGGCCCGGGCTCCGGCGCGTCCGGAGTCCCCAGGTTCACCAGCAACAAGCCGCGCTTGGGACGTCGGGCGAGCATGGAAGCGGCGCAGTCTACCGAAATGGGGACAGGCTGCTTTTTGGCGAAAGGGGGACAGGCTACTTTTCGGCGAAAAAGGAGCCTGTCCCCTTTTTCCGATGACCGTCCCCTCCTTCGCCCGCTCGCACCCGGACGCCGTGACCGCGGTGGGGCTCTTCGCGGGCGCGCTGGCGCTGCTGTGCGTGGGGCTGGGGAGCCTCTCCGGCATCCGCCACCCGGACGAGGCGTACTACCTGTCCATCATCCTGGAGATGGACCGCACCGGTGAGTGGGTGATCCCCCGCATCGACGGCATGGCGTCGTTCTTCAAGCCACCGCTGCTCTACTGGGCCGCGCTCTGCTCCCGCGCGGTGCTGGGCGACAATCTCTTCGCCACCCGCCTGCCCGGCGCGCTCTTCGCGGCGGGCAGCGTCAGCCTCACCTACCTGCTCGCCCGCGAATGGTGCGAACGCCGCACCGCCGTGCTCGCGGCCGTCCTGCTCGCGTCCATGCTCGGGGTGCAGCGCTTCGGCCGCTCCGCCATGCTCGAGTCCCCGCTGATGTTCGGCGCGGCGCTGGCGGTCTACGGCGCGGCGCTCTCCAAGCGCTGGCGCGGGGGGCTGGTGCTCACCGGCATGGGCGCGGCGCTCTCGGTCCTCACCAAATGGCACGGGGTGGCGCTGGTCCCGCTGGCCGCGGCGCTCTGCGCGCTTGTCGCCACCCGCAACCTGCGCGCGCTCTTCTCCTGGGGCGCGCTCGCCGGAGCCGCGGTGGCGGTGCTCCTGCCCCTGCCCTGGTTCCTGCTCGCCGCGAGGGACCCCGCGTTCGCGGGCGGCTTCGTGGCGGAGAACATCGCCCGCCTCACCGAGGCTCGCGAGCCCCCCATCTCGCTGCTCGGCGTTCCGCTCTACGGCCTCCCCTTCAGCCCCCTCGCGCTGGCCTTCCTCGCCTCCTTGCGGCCGTCGATGCTGCGGGAGCCGAGGGTGCTGGTCCCGCTGGGGTGGCTGGCGGTGGTGCTCGCCTTCTGGCTCCTGCCCGCCTCCGCGCAGTACACGCACCACGCCCAGGCCGGGCTCCCCGCGGCCGCGCTCCTGGCGGCCTACGCGCTCAGTGAGCGCCCCTTCCTCGCGCGCTGGACGGAGAAGGGCGTGGCGGTGGCGCTGCTCATCGCCGGGCCGCTGCTCTCCGTCGCCGCGCTGCTGGTGGCGGACGCCTGGAGCGTGGTGGCCATCCTTCTCGCCGCGGTGGCGCTCTTTTGCGCCGGTCTGTTGCTCTTCTCCGCTCGAGCGCTGGCCGGTGTCGCTGCCGCCGCGCTCGCCATGGCGCTCACCCTGGGCCTGGCGCTGCCGAGTGCCGACGCCGAGTTCCTCCCCCGCGACGCCGCCGCCAAGCTCAAGGACGCGCCGCTGGACTCGTACGGCAGCTACCCCGGGTATTTTCAGTTTGCGCTCGGGCGGCCGATTGGCCGACTGTGGGAGCTGCCCGAGGTCGAGCAGAGCCTGCGCGCCGGCCGCACCGTCATCCTGGACACCGCGGCGGTGGAGCTTCCGGCGAACACACCCATCACCGAGGTGGCGCGCTGGGAGCGGACCTCGCCGCGCATCGGCCTCGCCGCCCTGCGGGAGGCGCTGCGCTCACGCTCGCTCAAGCCGGTGCGAGTGGGGCAGCGCGCGGTGCGCATGGCGAAGTGAGTCCATTGCTGTCGGCCCCCCCCACCGTTCGCGTCGAGCGCTGCGCCGTCAGGCGCCCCCCGTTCGCGTCGAGCGTTGCGCCGTCAGGCGCCCCCCCGTTCGTGTCGAGCGTTGCGCCGTCAGGCGCCCCCCGTTCGTGTCGAGCGTTGCGCCGTCAGGCGCCCCCCGTTCGCGTCGAGCGTTGCGCCGTCAGGCGCATAGTCGAGACGTCGGCAGTGCCTGCGCACGCCGCACTCGCCCTGCTTGCACCGCCTCAACAGCCGGGAAGGCGCTGTGCCCTCCAGGGGCAGTGCCACGTCTCGACTACGTGCCGCTGCGCGGCACTACGCTCGACGCGAACGGGGAGCGCGAACGCGGGCACGCGAACGGGGAGCGCGAACGCGGGCACGCGAACGGGGAGCGCGAACGCGGGGACACGAACGGGAGGCGCGAACGCGGGGACGCTCGTCAGAACCCCACGGCCATCGACACGCCGACCGAGCCTCGCGGCCCGCCGGGGATGACGACGACGCGGGTGATGGGGAGGTTGCCTTCGAGCTCGCGGAGGTCGCGGTCGGCGGACCACTCAAACAGAAGGGCGGCGGGGATGACGGGGAGGAGGAACGGGAGGTAGCTGGCGGGGTTGAACTTCCCCTGGGCGGCGTTCTGCACGAAGTAGAACGTAATCTCCGCCAGCACCCAGCCCGGCAGCGACCCGAGCATCGCCCACCAGTACCCGCCCGGGCTGTCGACCAGCCGCCCGGAGATGTACATGCCCAAGGGCAGCACGAAGACGCCCGCCAGCGCGGTCACCCCATCCGGCACGCAGAAGGTGCTGGTCCCCACGCGGCTGCGGTCGCACAGGGCCGCGCCCAGCGCCATCAGGCCCCAAGAACCCAGGGCCACTCCCACCGTGCCTCCGAGGGCCTCCACCAGGTAGCGGGTCGGCTTGCGCGCGTCCCGCTCTGCCCAGCGCGCTTCGCGCTCACTCACCGCGTCCGTCAACGGCGGCGCCAGCTCCTCGCTCTCCATCGCCGGGACGTCGCTCGGCAGGGGCGCGGGGCTGAGCGGCGTTTCCACCGGCGCCTGCGAGAGCACCGTCAACAGGGCTGCGAGGAGCACGGGCACCTCATCTACAAAAAAACATCAATGCAACGCATGCGGCTGGGTCAGCGCGAACTCTCCAATCTTCGCCTCCAGCTCGCGCCCATCCGACTGCAACAGGAAGTAGCTGCCGCGCATCGTCCCGAACGGGGTGCGCAGCATCGCCCAGCTTGTGTATTCGAAGCGCTCGCCGGGGGCGAGGCGCGGCTGCTTTCCCACGACGCCGTCTCCGCGCACCTCCTCCACGCGTCCGTTGGCGTCAGTGATGACCCAGTGGCGGCGCTTGAGCGTGAGGGTCTCCTGCCCGACGTTGGAGATCTCCACCGTGTACATGAAGGCGAAGGTGCTGGCCTCCGGCGAGGAGCGCTCCGGCCAGAAGGCGGGCCGCACTGTGACGCGTATCCCCTCGGTCGTGGTCTCGGACATGTCGGGCCGTTTCGCCTCTATAGCCGAAATGAGACTCAGGAGCGCGTGCTGCGCTTGGGGCGAAGCTCGTCCGCCTCGCCGTCCGCCAGCGCCTCGGCGCCGTCAGAGAGCAGCTTCGGCCGCTGCGGCCAGATGACCGAGGCGAGCACCGAGGCCAGCAGGATGGTCACGATGACCGCCAGCGAGATGAGAATCTGCGCGTCCTTCGACAGCGGCACGAAGTGCTCGCCAATCATCTTCACGCCAACGAACCCGAGGACGCCCGCGAGGCCGACCTTGAGGTAGTGGAACTTGCTCATCAGCGAGGCCACGAGGAAGAAGAGCGACCGCAGGCCGAGGATGGCGCAGACGTTGGACGTGTAGACGATGAACGGGTCCTGGGTAATCCCCAGGATGGCCGGGATGGAGTCGACGGCGAAGACCAGGTCGGTGGTCTCCACCACCACCAGGACGAGGAACAGGCTGGTGGCCATCAGCCGCCCGTTCTGGCGCACGAAGAAGGCGGGCCCGTTGTCGCCGCTGGCCACCGGCAGGAGCTTCCGGGCCAGCTTGAGCACCCGGCCCTGTTCCGGGTCCACGTCGTCCTCGTCGCCGCCGGAGAAGAGCAGCTTGCCGGCGGTGTAGAGCAGGAAGGCGCCGAAGCCGTAGAGCAGGAAGTGGAAGCGGGACACCAGCGCCGCGCCCGCCAGGATGAGCGTCGCGCGCATCACGAACGCGCCCAGCACGCCCCAGAAGAGCAGGCGGTGCTGGTACTCCGGCTTCACCTTGAAGTAGCCGAAGACCATCAGGAAGACGAAGAGGTTGTCGACGGAGAGCGCGTACTCCACGACGTAGCCGGTGAGGAACTCCAGTGCCCGCTGGTTGCCGATGGCGGCGCCGTCCCTCGCGCTCAGCACGCGCCAGAGCAGCGCGCAGAACAGCATCGTCAGCGTGACCCAGATGCCCGTCCAGATGCCGGCCTGCCGCCCGGTCACCGCTTGCGCGCTCTTGCGGACGACCACCAGGTCGACCACCAGCACCGCGAAGACGAACGCATGAAAGGCGACCCACCACCACCACGGAGTGCTCACGAGCGCCCGTATACCGACCGGCCCGGACTAAGTCGACTTGAAGCCACGCAGGGGGTGGCGCAGCACCCACAACGCCCGAGCGCCCACCGCGACGGACGCGCCCCCGGCAAGTCGCTCGCCCGCCGGCCGGGCCTGCGCCGTGTCCACCACCAGCTCCCAGTCCCGGCCCTCCTTCGCGCCCGGCAGCGTGAACGTCCGCCCCTCATGCCCGGCGTTCAGGATGACCAGCAGCGAGTCCCCCCGCACCCGCTCGCCGCGCTCGTCCCGGCTGGGGATGGCGTCGCCGCCCAGCAGGAACATCAGCGACCGGGTGGACGGCGTCTCCCAGTCCGCGCCCGCCATCTCCTTCCCGTCGGCGCGGAACCACGCCACGTCCTTGAAGGTGGAGTCCCAGACGTGCGCGCCCTGGAAGAAGCGCCGGCGCTGCAGCACGGGCTGCGCTTTGCGAAAGCGGATGAGCGACGCGGTGAGCTCCAGCAGCGCGCGCTGCCGGTCGTCGAGCTCCCAGTCAATCCACGACAGCTCGTTGTCATGACAGTACGTGTTGTTGTTGCCGCGCTGGGTGCGCCCCAGCTCATCGCCCGCGAGCAGCTGCGGCACGCCCTGCGAGAGGAACAGCGTGGCCAGGAAGTTCCGGACCTGGCGCTCGCGGATGGCGTTGATGCCGGGGTCCGCGGTCTCCCCTTCCACGCCGTAGTTGAACGAATGGTTGTTGTTGTCGCCGTCCCGGTTGGCCTCGCCGTTCGCCTCGTTGTGCTTGGTGTTGTAGGTGACGAGGTCTCTCAGCGTGAACCCGTCATGCGCGGTGACGTAGTTCACGCTGGAGTACGGCTTGCGGCCGGAGAGCTGGTACAGGTCCGAAGATCCGGTGAGGCGGTAACCCAGCTCCGCGACCAGGTTCTCGTCGCCGCGCCAGAAGCGGCGGATGGCGTCCTTGTAGCGGCCGTTCCACTCGCTCCAGAGGACCGGGAAGTTCGCCACCTGGTAGCCGTCGTCGCCCAAGTCCCACGGCTCCGCGATGAGCTTCACCCGCGAGAGCACCGGGTCCTGGTGGATGATTTGAAAGAACGGCGCCGCGCGCTCGAAGTCGTGGCCTTCGCGGCCCATGCTGGTGGCGAGGTCAAAGCGGAACCCGTCCACGTGCATCTCGGTGACCCAGTAGCGCAGCGAGTCCGCGCACAGCTTGAGCGACTGCGCGTGCTGCAGGTTCACGCTGTTGCCGCAGCCCGTGAAGTCCAGGTACTTCGACGGTTCGTCCGCCTTCAACCGGTAGTAGGCAGCGTTGTCGATGCCGCGGAAGGACAGCGTGGGCCCGAGGTGGTTGCCCTCGCAGGTGTGGTTGTAGACGACGTCGAGCAGCACCTCGATGCCGGCCGCGTGCAGCGTCTTCACCATTTGCTTGAACTCGGCCACCTGCCCGCCGCGGGAGCCCTGGCTGGAGAAGCGCTGGTCCGGCGCGAAGTAGCCAAGCGTGTTGTAGCCCCAGAAGTTGGTGAGGCTCTGCTTGGCGAGGAAGCCCTCGTCGACGGCCTCATGCACCGGCAGCAGCTCCACCGCGGTGATGCCCAGCGCGTGGAAGTGCGCGATGGCCGCGGCCGAGGCGAGCCCCGCATAGGTGCCGCGCAGCGGCTTGGGCACGCCGGGGTGCCGCATGGTGAAGCCCTTGACGTGCACCTCGTAAAGAATCGACTTCGCCCAGGGCGTGGACGGCCGGTGGTCATCCCCCCAGTCGAAGGCGTCCGCCACCACCACACCCTTCGGCATCCAGCGCGCGCTGTCCCGGGCGTCCAGCCCCAGCTTCACGTCCTCCTGCGCACCATCGGGCGCGCCGGGCGCTTCCGCGAAGCCGCGCACCGGGCCGCGCCAGTCCACCTTCCCGCTCACCGCGCGCGCGTAGGGGTCCACCAGGAGCTTGTGCGGGTTGAAGCGCAGGCCCTGCTCCGGTGCGTAGGGCCCGTGCACACGAAGGCCATAGAGCGTCCCGGGGCCCAGGCCCGGCACGTAGCCGTGGTGCACGTGCGTGGTCACCGAGGGGAGCGTGAGGCGGCGCACCTCACGGGCGGGGTCCTCCGGGTCGAAGAGCGAAACCTCCACCTTGGTGCCGCGCTCGCTGAAGACGGCGAAGTTGACGCCTTTGCCGTCGTACGTGGCGCCCTGAGGGTGGGGTCGACCGGGCCAGACGTCGGCCGCTGCGTTCATGCGTCCTCTTTCGAAGAAAGCGGACCGCGAAACAAAGCACCCTCACCCCGGAGGCGGAAGGGATTTAACCAGCAACTCCAGGAACTGGCGCTGGTCCACGTGCAGGAGGGTGCGCGCCTCGGCCAGCGGGACGAAGCGGGCCTGGGACACCTCCCACGACGCAGCGCGCGGCGCACAACCCTCCGGGGCCGGGCCGGTGAAGCACTCGATGCGCTTCTTCGACTTGGTGTACTCGACCGCGCCCAGAGGACGCAGCGCGCCGGGCTCCACGCCGGCCTCCTCGCGCGTCTCCCGCCGCGCCGCTGCCTCCAGGCTCTCGCCCTCGTCGGGCAGCCCCTTCGGGATGCTCCAACCGTGGCGCGCGGCCGGACCGCTGGGACGAACGATGAGGACTTCGAGCGCGTCGGGCGCGCCTCGGTAGAGGAGGGTTCCGGCGGAGAGCTTCATGGGCGCCAGGAGACATAGGGCCAGCCGGCGCCCATGGGGTTGCCTTTCGTCGTAGCGTGCGCCGATGGACGAGCGGTACCGCGAACGCATCGAGGAAAACCTCCAGCGAATCGACACGGCGCTGACGCGCAACGTTGAGCGGGGGCGCCGGCGGCTGGAGCGGCGCCTGCGCAAAGATGTCCGGCGCGCCCTCAAGCGCGGCCGCCGTGAGCAGTCCCCGCCCCAGCCCGCCCAGGGCGTGGTCATGCTGGTGGCCGCGGCGGTCATCGCGGTGTACGGGTTCCTGCATCCCTCGATGTGGTGGCTGCTCTTCGTGGCGATGGGGCTGGGCACGGGCGGAGCGAGGCACCTGCGCCGCCGCGACGTTGAGCCGCAGGGGACGCTGAGCCTGAGCAGAAGGCGCTGGCCACCCCGGCGCCGGCGCCTCGCGACGACGCGGCTGCGGGGGAGTTGCTGGCGCGGATTGACGCGCTCGCCGGGCAGATTCTGTCGGAGCTGGCCAACGGCCCTGCGGCGCTGCGCGAAGTCGTGCAGCGCCCGGAGGCGACCATTGGTGGTCTTCAAAAGGGCTGCCACGCCCTCGCGGAGCGGCAAGCGCAGCTCGCCGCGGTGGTGAGCCCGGAGGACGATGCGCGCCTGGCGCGGGAACGTGAAGCGCTCATCGTGAAGCGGGACGCAGAGCAGGATGGCGTCACGCGGGAGCGGCTGTCAGAGGCCCTCAAGGCGCTGGAGGCGCAGCAGGCCGAGCGCGCTCAGCTGCGCGTCCAACTGGGGCGGCTGGAGGCGGAGCAGACGCGCATCCTCTACACGCTGGAGGGGTTGCGGACGCAGGTCCTGCGGGCGAAGACCGCGCAGGGCGCAGCCGCGGACGTGGCGGGAGACGCGCTGCGCGATGGGGTCACCCGGCTGGGAGATGAGATCGCCGCCGTCGCGGACGCGCTCGAGGAGATAGCGCAGCCCGCGCGGGTTGAGGCGCTGTCCGACGAGCCGGCCGGCGCGCCGCAGGGGACGCGCCAGCGGAGCTGAGCGCCTCCGCGTTCCCTCCTGATCGCCGGCCATTTTTCGGAGAAACAGCGCACCCCACGTTCACCTCGAGGGGGGAAACCGGCCCTGGCCGGCCATTTCGTCGGAGGAACAGCTGTTCTCAGTCAGGTGCCTCCCCCGCTCGCCTCGAGGGGGGAAACCGGCCCTGGCCGGCCATTTCGTCGGAGGAACAGCTGTTCTCAGTCAGGTGCCTCCCCCGCTCGCCTCGAGGAGAGGACAGGCCTTCGGCCTGCCATTTCATTCAAAGAACGGCCCAGTTAGTTGTCTGGTCCTGGGCTTTGGAGCTATTCGGCGGCCGCGCGAGAGCAGCTAAGACCGTCAACGCAATG
>JBGART010000088.1:0-25007 GCA_044230055.1 Myxococcaceae bacterium
CCGCACCCCGCACCCCGACCGCCCATTCACGCGGGTCGTCGTCTCACGCCCCGCACCGCAGCTTCCCCACTCATCTCGGCGCGCTGGGAACCCTCAAGCAGAGGCGGGCGCCGCGGGGACAGCCAGTATCCACCCACACCTGCCCATGGTGGGCTTCCAGGATGCGGCGGACCACCGCAAGTCCCAGCCCGCTGCCCGTCGCCTTGGTCGTGTAGAACGGCTGAAACACCTTCTCCGCCAGCTCCGCCGGAATACCAGGCCCGGTATCTTCGATATCAATCCGAAGCGACGACGTCCTCGTAGGCTCCACCGAGGCGCGGATGGAGAGCGCGCCGCCAGAGGGCATGGCCTGCACCGCATTCAACAGAAGATTCACCAGCGCCTGCCGCATCATCCGTTCATCCGCCATCATCAGCGGCAGCCCGGCCGGCAGCGCCTGCTCCAGCGTAACCTTGGAGCTCTGGCAGTGGGTCTCCACCGCCTTCACCGCGGCGCTGATCAGCCCCTCGGCAGCGTACTGCCGCAGCTCCGCCTCGCGCGGGCGGGCGAAGTCGAGGAGGTCCGAGACAATGGTGTCCAGCCTCTCCGCCTCTTCGCGCACGAAGTTGAAGAGGACCTCGGCTTCGCCGCTGGGCTTGAGCAGCCGCCGCAGCGACGCCATGGCGTTGTAGATGACGCCCAGCGGGTTGCGGACCTCGTGCGCCACCACCGCGGCCAGCTCGCCCAGGGCCGCGAGCCGCTCCCGCTGCACCAGCGTCTCCTGCGTCCGCGCCAGCTCGTGGTAGCTGTTCTTCAAGTCTTCAAACAGCCGCGCGTTGGCCACCGCGATGGCCAGCTGCGAAGCCATCACCATCACCCGCTCCAGCTCCACGTCGGAGAGGACGCGCGGGCGGCGGGTATCCCCGATGATGGCGGCGCCCACCGGCTTGTCTCCGAACAACAGCGGAAGCGCCATCAGCCCGCGGAAGTTGAACTGGGCCTGCAGCGAGGCGTTCACCGCGGTGGACCGGGTGGCGTCGCTCACCTGCACCGGCGCGCCGGTCCGTACCGCCAGCCCAGCGAGCGACGTCGCATCCACGCTCATCCGCTGCTGCCGGAAGGCCTGCGCGAACTCTTTTGACGAGCTGTGGGCGCCCTGCAGCAGCCCGGTAGCGGGGTCGATGAGCCAGATGAAGGCGTGGGTGGCGTCCGCCAGCTGCAGCAGGTTCGTCACCGCGCGGTCCAGAATCTCCGGCAGCTCGTGGGAGCGGGTGATGGTCTGCCCCAGCTGCAGGATGAGCCGGAAGTCCTCCACCTGCTTGCGCTGCGCCTCGAAGAGCCGCGCGTGGTCGATGGCCATCGCCAGCTGCGCGGCGCAGATTTCGAACACCTCGCGGGCCTCGGCGGTGAAGGCCGGCTCATCCACCTTCAGGAGGTACACGCCGCCGATGGCCTGCTCCCGCACCATCAGCGGGGTGCAGAGCGCGGAGCGGATGCCCAGGCGCTGCGCCATCAGCCGCGAACGGGGCGGCAGCTCCTCCGCCTTGAGGCACAGCGGCTGGCGCTGGTTCACGCAGCGGGCGATGGGCATGTCTTCGTCGTCCAGCCCCAGCTCCCTCAACGAATCGTCCAGCTCCGACAGGGGCGGGCCAAAGGTCTGGTACTGGGCGGTGAGCACCAGCCTCCCCTCGGAGAGGAGATAGACGCCCGCAGCGTCCGCCCCCAGCCCGGCCGCCACCCTCGCCAACACGCGACGCAACAGCGGTTGGAGCTCGGAGGTTTCGGAGAAGATGCTAAGGAGGCTGGAGAGCAGGCCGAGCGGTCCATCTCCTCGACCCACGGTTTTCCTGGCCTCCGCCCACATGGGCGCGAAGTGTAAACCAACTGTCAGCTCTCCCGGCTTTCGCAGAAGGCGGATTTTCCCGCGGAAGCGGTTTCCCGATGGGGTGAAGCGCGGTTGAGGGTGCACCGGGGGCGAGGTGCGTCCCTGCAGCGAGGAGCGGCCATGATGTAAAGTTCTTCCGATGCTGCATTTGGCCTTTCCCGACAAGTACACGCTCTGGGGCGACCTCATCCATCCCGGGGCCGAGCGAATCTTCGTTCCCACTCGAGAGACCCACCGGATTGGGTCGGTGGTGCCGCTGGAGCTGGTGCTGCCCGGCGTCGCCCCCAACGTCGTGCTCTCCGGCACGGTGATTGGCCTGCGCCCCGCCAGCGAGCGCTTCGGCGAGGGCGTGTTCCTCCGCCTGGAGGCGAAGGAGCTGGAGAAGTGCCGAGCGCTGCTGGGCCTGCTGCCCGCGAGCCCGGGGACGGAGACCGGCCGGCGCACGGTGCGGGTGGACTGCAACCTCCAGCTGCGCTTCGCGGTGCCACAGCTGCCTCTGGTCGCGGAGGCGAAGAACCTGTCAGAGACGGGGCTGTTGGCGAAGGTCAGCCAGACCCTGATTGTCGGCCAGCGCGCGACGGTGCGGCTCATCCTGGACGAGCGGACGGAGCTGTTCCTCGACGTGGAGGTGTCCTGGTCCCGGCCGGAGATTCAGCTGGTGGGGATGGAGTTCCTCAACCTGGACCGGAACGCGGCGGAGATTATCCGCGCCTTCATCCTCAAGCTGCGCCGGGCGGACGCGTCAGACCGGTCAAACGTCGTCCTCCTGGTCGACGATGACCCCATCTCGCTGGAAATGTTCGGCGGCGCGCTGACGGACGCGGGCTACACCGTGCGCAAGTCCGCGCGGGGCGATGAGGCGCTGCAGCTCATCCGCAAGCTGAAGCCGAAGCTGGCCGTCCTCGACGTGGTGCTCCCCGGGCTGGATGGGAAGGACGTCTGCAAGCGGGTGCGGGCGGACGCGGAGATGGTGTCTACACAGGTGGTGCTCATCTCCGGGCTGGATGCCCCCAAGCTCCACTCGGTGGCGCAGGAGGCGGGCGCCACGGACTACCTCAGCAAGCCGCTCACCCCCGAAGAGCTGCTGCGCGTGGTTCGCCGCTACGTCGGCGCCCCGTGATGCGTGGCCGGGCGCTGGCCGCGCGCGGTGAGCCAGCGGTCCAGGCGCGCGTAGAGCCGGTCGTTCAAGACGCAGAGGACGAACGTCCCCAGGATGAGCAGCGCGGTGAGCCCGAAGTACTTCGGGAAGCCGCAGTCGCCGCCCCACCAGGCGCTGAAGGAGAAGCCCCAGCCGAAGAGCCGGTAGAAGAGCAGCATCAGGTGGAAGAAGTACGCGGCGAGGGAGGACGCGCCGAAGACTTCAATGAAGCGCACCGGCGGGCTGCGGGACCAGCGGCCGGGGAGCTTGAGCTCCAGGCCCAGCATCCCCAGCACCAAAAGGCCCACCCACATCCAGCGCTGGCCATGGTTCGCCGGGTTGGTGACCCACGGGTTGTGGGGCGGGTAGACGTCGTGGAAGAGGATGGGTGTCAGGCGCCAGAGGACGAAGCCGAGGGCCACCAGGCCCGCCATCCACGCGACCAGCCGGCTCACCTTGCCCATCCCCGCCATGGCGCCCGCGGAGGCGCCGAGGAAGACGTAGCCGGTCCAGGGCGTGAGCGGGAAGGTGGTGTTGGAGTGGAGGGAGTTGAAGAGCTTCGCCGCTGGGCCGGTGACCTGCTCCGCGTACGGGGAGAGGCCGAAGAGGACCAACCCGATGCCCGCGCTCACCCAGGCGAGGACCACCGGCCGCGAGCCCAGACCCCAGATGAGCGGGAGCGCCAGGACGAGCGAGAGGGCGATGCAGTGCAGGATGTCCAGCCGGAGGAACCAGCTCGGCTCGCGGAAGACGGGGAACCAGGCCCAGTTGACGACGCTGGCCACGAAGAAGACTTCGCCGATTCGCCGCAGGGTTTTCCGGCGGCGGCGCGCGCGGTCTTGCGGGGAACCCTCCCCTGCCAGGGCGCTGCGGACCTGCACAAGCGCGAGGGAGAAGCCGGAGGTGAAGATGAAGGCCGGCGCCACCAGGCCATCGAACCAGAGCAGGCGCTTGGCGAGGGGACTGGCGCGCAGCTCGTCCGTGAGGAGGACGAGGGCGTGGCACTGAATCATGAAGAGGATGGCCAGGCCGCGCAGCCAGTCGAAGGTGCGGATCCTCTGGGCGATGGCACTCACGGACCGGCAGGTTATGTCGGCCGTGACGTGGGGCGAAGCTTCCCTTCAGCGCCGAGGCTTGGTGGGCGGCGGCCGAGGGGCCACCTTCTCGCTCGGCGCGTGGCTCTTGGCGCCGCCGGGCTCCGCCATGTCGATGTGACCCTTGAAGGTGGAGCCGTCGGCAATCACCACGCGGGGGGCGGTGACGTCGCCCACCACCTCGCCGTCGCGCATCAGCTCGTACTTGTCCGTCGCGCTGACGTTCCCCACGACCTTGCCGTGAATCTCGATGCTGTGGGTCTGGACCTCCGCCTCCACCGTGCCGCTCTCCTCGATGTAGAGGTCCGCGGTGGTGGTGACCCTCCCCTTGATGGTCCCCTGAACGGAGATGTCCTCGCTGCTCTTCACCTCGCCATCAATCACGATGGTGCGCCCGATGACCGTCTCAGCTGCCATGCGGTGAACCCTCCCGGTTGGCGCATTGTAGAGGCGCGCGGCGGGAATGGGATTTTGAGGGCGATGTAGGAGAACCGCCCGCGTCAGGGCGTTCCGGCGTCCAGACACTCCAGCGCACCGTTCAACACCCAGGCGTTGAGGACCGCCTTCTCCGCGCGGGTGAGCGGCGTCAGGCCGGCCGGCGGCATGTCCGCGCGGTCCACTGCCCTCGCCTTCACCGCGGCCGCGCCCGTCTTCGCGCCCGGGTAGGTCTTCGCGCCGTCGGCGGTGTCCCGGTAGACGTCCAACCGGAGACTGGTGCCGACGATGGGCGTGGCGCCGTGGCAGGAGTAGCAGGCGGTGCTGAAGACCGTCTTCACCTCCGCGCAGAAGTAGGTGGGCGCCGGGAGCGCCAGCTCCTCCGGTCCGCTCAAGAGCTCGCAGGTGGCCTGGCCCTCGGGCCGCACCACCATGCAGCTGAGCGGCTGGGGACAGTCCGCCGCGCGCGTGCACTCCTTGCCCACGAACAGCGGTGACTCCAGCTGGCAGCCTGACGCCAGGGCCAGCGCGGCGAAAACGCCTGGCCAACGCGGGGTGTGCATCCGCCCCTTATAGTCCATCCGCGAGTCGGGGCGCCGCCTGCTCCCGGTACCACGCGCTGGCGCCGGCCAGGATGAAGCGCTGCGTGTCGCCCTCGAGCGCCAGCCCCACCTCCAGCCCCCGGACGCGCAGCAAGAGCGCCCCGTCGTTGCGGGAGGGCCGGGCGTTTAACCGCCCGATGAGCTGAACCCCCTCTCCCCACACGCGCAGCCCGTCGACGAACGTCCCCGCACGCGTCACCTCCAGCTTCACCGCCGCCCTCGCCCCCGGGACGCTGAGCAGCTCGCGCGTCCACCCGGGGAGCTGCTTGGCCTTGACGAACAGCCCGAGCACCGGCCGCGCGTCCTTGAGCTCCGCTTCGAGCACCCCTTCAAAGCGGCCGGCGCCCGCCGTGTGGGCCTCGCCCTCGCGCAGGTGGAGGTTCGCCCACCAGTCCGCCCTCGCCTCCTGCCCCACGGTGAGGCGGGTCACTGCCAGCCGCGAGCCATCCAGCCGCAGCGCCAGCGGCCAGAGCCGCACGCCGGAGAGGGGCGCGGTGAGCGCGAGGTCCGCCCGCACCGGGACGGCGGCGTACTCCAGCTCCGCGCGGGACGCCTTCGCTGTGAGCGCGCCGCGGCCGGGGCCGGAGAGCTCCGGGAAGAAGAGGCTCAAGGCCCCGCGCGCCTCGCCCGAGCGCAGCGCCACCGGCCCCAGCGCCGGGAGTCTGGAGCCCAGCGCGCCCAGGCTGTCCACCCGCAGCGAGGGCGCGTCCACCCACAGCGCGGTGAGCGGCGGCGGCCCGTGCATCGCCAGGCCGTCCAGCAGCGCGCGCACCTTCACCGTCGGCGCCGCGGCGAGCGCCACGCCTTGGTGGAGCAGCCGCACCCGGGCCAGCTCCAGCCCCGCGTGCACCGCGCCGTCTGCGTCCACCCGGAGCGTGGCCAACCCCGCGCCGTCCGCGCGCAGCGCCCCCTGCCCCACCGCCAGCTCGCGCAGGTCCCAGCGCAGCGCGCTGCCCGCCGCCAGCCGGCCGCCCTCCACCGAGAGCTGTGCGCGCAACGTCCCCGGGCAGCCCCGCTCGCCGCGGCAGTCCAGGGAGACCCCGTCGAGCAACGGCTCCAGCGCCGACACGTCCGTGAGCGCGTCCAGGCTCAGGTGCCCGCGCAGCGTGTGGTCCGGCCCCTGGCCCGGCAGGAGCCGCGTCGGCGGAATCCAGAGCGCACCGCGGCCGGAGACCGCGGTCAGCACCGGGCGGTCCCCCACGTGCACCTGGCCGTGCACCAGCTCCAGATGCGTGGGCTGCACCTCCAGCTGCTGGGTGGGCAGCAGGCGCAGGTGCCCACGCACCTTCGCCTCGCCGGTGAAGTGCGCGGCCGCAATCCAGAGCTCCCGCACGTCATCCAGCGCCACGTCGTTCAGCTCCACCCAGAACAGCTCCCGCACGTCCGGCGGCGGCCCCTGAGGGCGCCCCAGATAGCGCTCCGAGGTGCGCGGCAGCTTGGGCTGCCACCACTCCACGGCGCTCCACTGCGAAAGCTCCGGCTGGCCGCGCACCCGCAGCCGCGCGCCAGTCCCCCGCACCCAGTCGCAGTGGAAGCGCTGGCGCAGGAGCGAGAGCAGCTGGACATGGGTGACGATGGAGTCGACGCGAATCTCCATCCGGATGGCCGGGTCATCCACGTTCAACAGGAAGTTGCGAATTCTCAAGTCGCCCGGCCAGAGGGACCAGGCCCACGTGTAGCCCACCTTCGCGCTCGGGAGCGTCTTCTGGTTCACCAGCCACGGCACCAGGTGGCTGCCCAGCATGAGATTGGCGAGGAGCAGGTAACCCACCCAGAGCGCGAGGACCGCGAGGGCGGCGGTGCGCACGGGGCGCTTCCAGCGAGCGGGGTGCATGGTGGTGCGCGCAAGCTGTGGACGCGCCGCCCGGCTGACAAGCGGGCAAGCGGCGGATGTCGACTGACGGACAACCGCTGGGCAGCCCATTTCGTTGGAGGGTTCGAGGCTCGGCGGAGGCGCGCTCCGCCGTGCTCGAAATGGCGGATGGGGCGCGTGGCGTGCTTAGTTCTGCGCCGGACCGGAGTGTCTCGGGCTGCGGGCTTCGGGGAATGGTGTCTCGGGCTGCGGGCTTCGGGGAACGGTGTCTCGGGGAGGGGTAGGGAGCACGCGTTCGCGTTCGCGTTCGCCTTCGTTCACGGGTACGGGCCCGGGCAGGGGTTCGGGTTCGGGACACCGCGCACGGCGCGTCCGGAAGGGGTTGCCCCTCGTTGCGCTTGAGCCCGTGGAGTGAAGCGGCCCATGAGCCAAGCTTCGGAAGCGCTGCCGACGTCTCGACGATGCGCCTGACGGCGCAACGCTCGACGCGAACGGGGTGACAGGTGGAATCAATTCGACCTGGGCGGCTTCGTCAGAACCGGAACGCGACGCCGATGTTCAGCTCCAGGTTGAACCCGCCGCCGGTGCCATTCTGGGTGAGGCCGAGCACCGCCTGGGCGATGTTGGTGGACGCGTCCAGCAGGATGCCCACGTGCTTGGAGAAGAGATACTGCAGCCCGGCGATGGCGTAGACGTTGGGCAGCGGGCCGGAGTCGGAGAAGAAGCCGAACTGCCCGAACGCCAGCTGCACGCCCAGCCCCACGCCCCAGTACGGCTGCACGTCTTTGTCCGCGCGGTAGAGGTGGCGGATGCCCAGCACCGTGGGGACGACGTTGAGGCGGCCGGACGCTTCCTCGGCGGTGGCGCGGACGAAGGTGACGCCAATCTGCAGGAAGGCCACCCAGGACGGGGAGATGGCGTAGCCGATGTCGATGTCGCCGCCCAACCCGAGCGAGCTCAAGCTGGTGACGAAGGTGTTGCCGAACTTGAGGTTGAGCCAGACGCCCACCGGCTTGTTGGCGCTGGAGGCCAGCAACGCGGACGCCGACGGGCCCGGCGCCTCCACTCCGAGCGCGGCGAGCAGCTGCCGGGCGACCTCCTTCGCCGCGTCTGGCAGGTGCTCCTCGCCCTCTACCTCGGCGGAGGGTTTGCCCAGGCTCACCGCGCGGCCCGCGTCGTAGAGGCTCGCGCTCAGCACGTAGCGCTCCCCCAGACGGTCCAGCCGGCCGCTCACCACGTAGCGCGCGCCCACCGCGCCGGAGAGCTCCGCCAGGCAGCTGCTGTCGGAGCAGGAGCCGTCCTTCGACAACAGCTGCTTCTGGCGCTCCAGGCCCAGCGCGGTGCTGATGTCCTGCGCGGTGACCAGCCGCAGCTTCGGCGTCTGCGCCAGCGCGCTGGCGAGCATCGCCCCCGTCGAGGGCGCCGCGTCCGCCGCTGCCTTGTTTGCTTCGAGGTTGAGCAGCGCCACCAGCGGGATGACGGGGGCGGGTGGCGCGGCCACGGTCACGCCTGCGTCGCTGGCGGGCTCTGGTGCCACGCCTGCGTCCGGCTGGGCGGCCGCGCGGGCGGCGAGGGTCAGGACGCAGAGGACGCCAATCGCGCGGGCCGAAGCGAGCATTGGAGTCGGGGTTACTTGACCGCTGCGAAGCCGTCAAAGTTTGTGTGCGCGTTGGGCATGATGCGCCCCATGGCCTTTCTCCAGACTCCGCCCGCGCTCGGCAACCCGTATGAGGAGGACGCGCTGCTGCAAGAGCACCTGGCGCGGGTGCTCCCTTCGCCGATGGCGAAGGCGTTGGAGCCGGAGCTGCGGGAGCTGGGCGCGCAGGCCGCCGGAGAGCTCTTCGCGCTGCAGCAGGCCGACCGGCTGAAGGAGCCCGTCCTCACCCCGTGGGATGCCTGGGGCAACCGGGTTGACCACATTGAGCTCACCCCGCTGTGGCAGCGGGCCCAGCGGCTGGCCGCGGAGCGCGGGCTGGTGGCCACCGCGTACGAGCGCGCCCACGGCCCGCACGCGCGCACCCGCCAGTTCGCGCTCAACTACGTGGTGCAGCCCTCGCTGGACATCTACTCCTGCCCGCTGGCGATGACCGACGGCGCGGCGCGCACGCTGCTGGACTCCGGGAACGACGCGCTCATCCAGCGCGCGGTGCCGCGCCTCACCTCGCGCGACCCCGCGGCGATGTGGACCAGCGGGCAGTGGATGACCGAGCGGACCGGCGGCTCCGATGTGGGGCTCTCGGAGACAGTGGCGCGCAAGTCGCCCGAGGGCTGGCGGCTGTACGGGGCGAAGTGGTTCACCTCCGCCGCGACGTCCGAGATGACGCTCACCCTCGCCCGGCCCGAGGGGAACGGCGCCGGGGGGCGCGGGCTGGCGCTGTTCTATCTGGAGACGCGGGGCGCGGACGGGCGGCTGAACTCGCTGCAGCTGCACCGGCTCAAGGACAAGCTGGGGACGCGCAAGGTGCCCACTGCGGAGCTGTCGCTGGACGGCGCGCTGGCGCAGCCGGTGAAGGAGCTGGAGAACGGCGTCCGCAACATCGCGCCCATGCTGAACGTCACACGGACCTGGAACGCGATGGGCGCGGCGTGGGGCATGCGGCGCGCGGTGGCGCTGGCCCGGGACTACGCGCGCAGGCGGGTGCAGTTTGGTTCACCGCTCTCGGAGAAGCCGCTGCATGTCGACACGCTGGCGGGGCTGGAGGCGGAGACGCAGGGCGCGTTCCTGCTGGCGTTCCGTGCCGCGCAGCTGCTGTGCCGGCAGGAGACGGGCGAGGCGTCCGACGCGGAGAGGCTGCTGCTCCGGGTGGTGACGCCGCTGGCCAAGCTGACCACCGGGAAGCAGGCGGTGGCCGTCGCCTCGGAGGCGCTGGAGTGCTTCGGCGGCGCCGGCTACGTCGAGGACACCGGGCTGCCGGTTCTGCTTCGCGACGCGCAGGTGCTGCCCATCTGGGAGGGGACGACCAACGTTCTGTCGCTTGAGGTGCTCAAGGCGATGGGGCGCGACGGCGCGCTCGGGGCGCTGACGGAGGAGATCCACTCGCTGCTCTCCGCCACGAGGCACAGTTCGCTGGCGCCGGTGGTGGAGGCTGCGCGGACTGCGCTGGAGCAGGCCACTGCGTGGGTGCTGGAGGCGATGGCGGAGCCTCAGGCGGTGGAGGTTGGGGCTCGGCGCTTTGCGCTCACGTTGGGTAGGACGCTGGAGCTTGCGCTGCTGGCGGACCATGCGCAGTGGGCGCTGGATGCGCGGCAGTCTCGGCGGGGGTTGGCTGCGGCTTGCCGGTTTGCGCTTCATGGGGTGAATCTGCTGTTCGGGGGATCGGTGGAGGATTCTCGGCTCCTGGCTGGCGGGTGACAGCTGGGGCTTCGGGCCTCGGGTTTCGGGTTCCGGGTTCCGGGTTCCGGGTTCCGGGTTCCGGGTTCCGGGTTCCGGGTTCCGGGGAATGGTGTCTCGGGGGACGGATTCTCGGGGTTCGCTTGGGCTCACCTGCACGGCGCACGGCGCACGCACGGCGCACGGGCACGGGCAGGGGCCACGCGTTCGCGTTCGCGTTCGCGTTCGTTCACGGGTACGGGCCCGGGTTCGGGTTCGGAGACGGGAAGGGGTTGGGGTACGGGCGCGGAGTGGGTCACCGGCTCATGGCCAGGCTGGGCAACCGCTATGGAACCTGCGCCCGGACGAACCGGAGCTCGGTGTTCCGTCTCCGAACCCCTTCCCGTCTCCGAACCCGAACCCGGGCCCGTACCCGTGAACGAACGCGAACGCGAACGCGAACGCGTGGCCCCTGCCCGTGCCCGCGCGCCGTGCGTGCGCCGTGCGCCGTGCAGGTGAGCCTAAGCGAACCCCGAGAATCCGTCCCCCGAGACACCATTCCCCGGAACCCGGAACCCGGAAACCCGGAACCCGTTACCCGCAATCCGGACGACTGTTCTGCGGCTGCGGCACGTTCCCACGAAGGCGCAGCTCCACCTGCTGAACAAGCAGCATCCCCGCAAGCATCGCCACCAGGAACGCCGCAATCTGAGGCGTCCCCGAAGCCAGGTTCACGATGGCAGGGCCAGGGCAGAGCCCTGCCCAACCCCAGCCCACGCCGAAGAGCGCGGCGCCACCGAGCAGCCTCGCGTCGATAGGGCTCTCGTTATTGGCAGCGAACGTGGGGTTGAACACCGGCCGGCTGAGGCGGCGGCGGATGAGCCAGCGCAATGGAACGAAGACCGCCAGCGCCCCGCCCATCACAAACGCAAGCGAAGGATCCCAATCCCGCGTGACATCCAGGAACGCCCGCACCTTCGTGAGGTCCGTCATCCCGCCCAGGCCCAGACCGAGCGCGAAGAGCAGCCCAGAAACCCCGCCCGCGACCACCGCCTTCACGGGGCACCTCGCAGGCCGGTGAGGAAGACCACCACCGCCGCCATGCCCATGAAGACCGCCGTCGCCGCCGCCGAGCGCGGAGATCCACGCGCCAGCCCGCAGATGCCGTGGCCGCTGGTGCACCCTTTACCGAGCTCAGTGCCAGTGCCCACCAGGAGCCCCGCGCCCACAAGGACCACCAACGGAGTACCGGTGAGCGCGCCGCCGAAGGCCTCCGGCCGCAACCAGCGGAGCACGAGTCCGCCCACCACCAGGCCCACGAGGAACGCCGCCCGCCAGCCGCGCTCAGGGAGCGAGGGCTGGACGACGCCCGCGAAGATGCCGCTGATGCCTGCCGAGCGCCCTACAAACGCGAGCAGGAGCGCAGCCGCCAAACCAATGGTCATTCCACCGAGGAGAGGTTGAATCCACACAGTCACACCAGCCTGCTTCAGTCTGCCGCCCGAGGTCCACTGCCGTGCGATGACGGCGCCGTCGCGCCCCGGATGAATCGCCCGCGGAGCGCTCGCACCACGTGTGCGTCTGCGCGCACCGAGAAGAGCTCCACCGGAGTGCGGCGAAGCGGAAGCGCGCAGGCCAGCGCAGCGAGCGTGGCGACGAGCCCGACAAAAGTGTTCTGCCAGCTGGCGAGGTTCCACTGCCCGCTCCAGGACCACTCGGCCAGGCTCAGCGGCCAGAGGTAGCAGATGGGCCAACCCGGTCCGCTGCCGGCGAGGTCACAGAGCAGGTGAAGGTGGAAAGCCAGGAGGCTCAAGCCCGCCACCTGCGCCTTGCTCCGCGCGAGCAGCGCGCACGCGAGCGTCACCGCCAGCGCGGCGGCGAAGCCGTGGGTGAGCACGTGGTGCCAGCGGCCGTACGCCTCTTCTCCCGCGAGCAGCGTCAGCCCGTCGAGATCCGGCGCGAGCCCCGCTGCGACGATGAGCCAACGGTCGCGCCGCTCCGGCACGCGCCACGTCGTCAGCCAGGACAGCTCCGCATGCACCAGCGGGTTCAATCCCCCAGAGCATCGCACGGGCGCAGGGCGGTGCTGGTGGGTGGAGGCGCACCCAGCGGTGCAAGCGTGCGCCGTCCGGCGCTGGGACGCGGCTTTCGGACGCGGGACGAAGGCGCTTCCCCTCGAAGGAAGCGACCATCGTCCGAGGTCCGGGCAGCGCAATCCCAGAAGCGAAGCCGAAGCCGCCGCGTACCCGCGGGAGATCCGCAGGCTTGAGCACTGGTCCGCGCGTTGCTCTTGCTCCCGCTCGCAAGCCACGGAGGACGTCATGGACACCATCGCTCACGAAGCCCGGTACGACGCAGTCTCAATCGCCGTCGGCGCGCTCATGCTGTTCTACCCCATCGCAGTCATGGCGCTGATCGTCTCCTACCTGCAGTAGCGGCGCTCTAGCGCGACGACGTCCAGCCGGGCCCGCCTGTGGCCCAGCCGTCGACGAAGGCCTTGAGGTCCGTGCCGCCGTCGCGGCTCCTGGGTGAGGCGCTGTAGCCGCCATCCGCGCCCTTCGTACCGTAGGCGCCCCACAGGACGTGCGTGTCCCCGGGGGCGATGAAGTAGCGGCTGTTGGCCTGCCCGTCGTAGCTCTCGACGAGCTTGCCCAGCGCATTCCCGTAGGCGCCGAGCGGTGGGTTGAGTCCGCCCGCCGCGCCCTGAGGCGCGAGGAAGAACCAGGCGATGACCCGGTCCTGGTCGTAGGCCATCAACCCCACCCGCGACGTGGGATTCGACCGCGCGAGGTGGCCCATCACCTGCGGCATCCCGGCGTCGCAGTCCGCGCAGCCCTGCGGCAACTCCAGCGCCCACGCCTCCTGCCAGCGCTCCCAGTGCACCGGCTGGATGAACGGCGAGCAGTCCGCGAGCAGGTGCACCTGCGCCGCGGGAAACGCGCGCTTCACACGCTCCAGGTTGAACGTCGCGCCGTAGCCGCCTGCACTGGAGCCGGTCAGCCAGATGCGCTTGACGTTCGGCCGGGTGGCGCGCAGGCGCTGGAGGTACAGCTCCATGTTGCCCGCGCCCTTGAAGTGGACCGTGTAGTCCTTCGGCGAGTCGAACAGGTTGTACTTGTAGGAGTACGTGCTCGTGGCGTTGCCCGCGTGGAGGTCTCCGGTGCAGTACGGGATGAACGCGTAGTCCGCGCCGCGGAAGGGGTTGGCGGGGTCCTCGCGGTCAAACGCGCGGGTGCCCTTGAACAGCTGGAGCGCCGCGGGGAAGGCGCCGCCGCCGTCGCGCGGGTACGGGTCGCCTTCCGTGACGTGCACGGCGGTGGGCTGGGTGCCGCCCGGCGTGTCGAGCGGGCAGAAGGTGCCGTAGTCGCACAGCGGCCCGTAGCGCAGCAGCGAGGGCACGCAGGTGCCCTGGTTCCAGCAGGCGCCGCCGCCCTCGAGGTAGATGAAGAGATCTTCGGAGCCTTCCGTGAGGTTCACGCCGATGCCCGCGGTGCTGCCGCTGGCGCATTGCGAGCCCTCCACCGGAATCCAGGACCAGCTGCCGGGTGAGGCCACGATGGGCTCGCCCGCGTCGACTGTGCCCGCGTCGCCGCCGGGGGGACGGCCGGGCGTCAGGCCGCCGCAGCGCAGGCCCGTCCAGCCGACGGCCAGCAACACTCCCAAGCTCCAGGCTCGAACCTGCATGCGACGCGACCTCCCTCAGCTTCCGTTGTGAACACTGACACCGCTCCCCCCGAACCCCAGAAAGCGGCGGCGTCCGCCCGCGGCCAAACCTGCGCATTGACGAGGCCCGGCGTGAGGGCCTGTAGACAAACCCGCGCCAATGCATGTGCACCTGGCGCCAGCGAGGCCTCGAGGAGTCGCCCGAGGACAAGCGGCGTTTCCTCAAGGGGATTGACCGGGTCACTTCCGCTTGACGACGGACGGCTTCAACATCCCGTCCAGGTAGCCCGACAGCAGCGCGGCGCCCTCGTCCAGGGCGCGCCGTTCAAAGCCGGAGTCCCCGCGCGTCGCAGTCCAGATGACGGCGCCGAAGGCCATGATGGTGATGGCAGCCACCGCGCTCGCGCGCTCCGGCGTCATCCGCTTCGCCCTCAACAGCAGGAGCGCCTGCACCCCGTGCTCGAACTCGCGGTGCATCTCCTCCGTCGCCGCCAGCAGCTCCGGGACGGCGAACGAGGTGAGCATCAGCTGCCGGAACGCCGGCCTGCGCCGGTGGAAGGCGGCGAACTCGCCCAGCACCCGCGCGATGATGTCGTGCGCCGGCCCGTCCAGCGCGCCGCCCTCCGCGACCTTCGCGTAGAGGGCGCGAATCTCATCCAGGTAGCGCAGCGCCAGCGCCCGGAAGAGCGCCGCCTTGTTCGGGAAGAACTGGTACACGCTGCCGATGGAGGCGCCCGCGCGCGCGGCGATGCCGTCCGTGGTGGCGCCCTGGTACCCCACCTCGAAGAACACGTCGTCCGCGGCGTCCAGAATCTTCGACACCCGCTCCCGCCCGCGCGCCTGCGCCGGCTGCCGCCGCGGCTCGATGTTGGCTTTCGATTTTGCCATCGCCCCACGCCGCATACGCCCCCCAGCGGGCGGGTCAAGTTGACAAACGTGAGGTCTGCCTCATATGTCTGAACGTGAGGACTGCCTCACATTTTTCGAGGCGCTCATTTCAAGGAGCGAGGCGATGACGAAGCAGACCCGGGTGCCTGGACCGCGCGGGGCGGCGATGGCGCGGACGGCGTGGAGGATGAGCAGCGATGGGGCGACGCTGCTGAAGGAGCTGACCGCGCTGGCGCGCCATGGCCCGGTGGCCGGCTTCTCCGTCGGGCCCGTTCAGGTGGTACTGGTGACCGGGCCGGAGGAAATCCGCCACGTCCTGCTGGAGAACGCCCGCAACTACATCAAGGGCCACAAGCTGGATGAGCTCCGGCCGGTGATTGGCAACGGCCTGCTCAGCAGCGAGGGCGACTTCTGGCTGAAGCAGCGCCGCCTGCTCCAGCCGGCGTTTCACCGCAGCCGGATGCAGGGGCTGGCGGCCCTGATGTGCGAGGCCACCGATGAGGCGCTGCGCAGCTGGGAGGAGCGCGCGGACGGCGCGCCGTTCGAGGTGACCGAGGCGATGGCCACCCTCACGCTGGACATCGTCGGTCGAGCGTTGCTGGGCACCCGCCTGCGGGGGGAAGCGCCGCGGGTGATTGAGGCGCTGCTGGAGACGATGCGCCGCTCCAGCGGCCGGGCGCGGGCGCTGCTCAAGCTGCCCCGGTGGGTGCCCACGCCTGGGCAGCGGCGCTTCCAGGGCGCGGTGCGGACGCTGCACGAAGTGGTGGGCGAGGTCATCCGCGCCCGCCGGGACGCGCCACCCGGGGACGACCTGCTGTGGACGTTGTTGGAGACGCGCGACGAGGACGGACGCGGGATGAGCGACGCGCAGCTGCGCGACGAAACGATGACGCTGCTGCTCGCCGGGCATGAGACCACCGCCAACGCGCTGGCCTGGACGTTCTCGCTCCTCTGCGACGCGAAGGACGTGGACGCGCGCGTGGCGCAGGAGGCGCAGGCGACGCTGGGGGACCGGCCCGCTCGCGCGGAGGACCTGCCGAAGCTCACCTACGCGCGGCAGGTGCTGCAGGAGTCGATGCGGCTCTACCCGCCGGCGTGGCTGCTCCACCGCGCGCCGCTAGAGCCGGACGTCCTCGGCGGGTTCCGCGTTCCCCGCCGGGCGCTGATGCTCCTCAGCCCGTACGTGCTGCACCACAGCCCGGAGCACTGGCCGGACCCGGAGCGGTTTGACCCCTCGCGCTTCGAGCCTCAGGCGATGAGCGCCCGGCCGCGCTTCTCCTACCTGCCCTTCGGCGGCGGCCCGCGCGCCTGCATCGGCAATGAGTTTGCGCTGATGGAGGCGCAGGTGATTCTCGCCTCTGTCGCCCGGCGCTACCGGCTGGAGCGCGTCCCCGGCCACCCGGTGGAGCTGGAGCCGGCGGTCACCTTGAGGGCCAAGCACGGCATCCAGGTCGTCGCCACCCGGCGCGGGCCGGCCGCGCTTTTGGCGCCAGCAGGGCGCGCAATTCGCGCCGATGCGTGCGCGGCCGGTTGAACTGCGCCCGGCGGCGGACTCCTGGCCAGGCGCGGTCGGGCTGAGCCGCGCGGAGATGAGCGCAGTGCCGGCGCGGAGGCAGCTTGGGCAGGGTGACGCGGGTTTTGGGCGGAGCCGTCCGAGCGCCTGCGCGGAAACGGGCGAGGGGTCGGCGCGGAGGCAGACATCCCTGAGGGAGACGGGGCACGCGGGATAGGGATGGGCGGCTGCCGGGGGCGCCCCGGCTTCGACCGCTCCCAGCATACCGGCGCTCCTTCAGCTCCCAGCGCTGCGCTCCCCAAGGTGCTTCGCGGCGGCGCCGCTACTGGCTGGAGCTGTCCCCGCCGACGTCCGGAGCTCACCGCCAGTCCGCTTCATGAGTGCACTGCACGGATTTGTCATCAAAGTGGGGAGTATTTGTTAGATGTATATAACAGATACTCCCCACTTCGCGTTGACACCTTCGCGCCTGGCATGCAGCGCACACTGCCCGTGACATTTCGGCCCTCTCGGGACAGCTCCAGCCAACCCATCAGGTCGGCCAGAACTCACCTCGGGGAGTGCTGCGAGGGTTCGCGAAGCTGCGTGCGACCGAAAGGATGCGGTCGTTGCTGCCGGGGGCGCCCCCGGCAGCCGCCCATCCCTATCCCGCGTGCCCCGTCTCCCTCTGGGATGTCTGCCTCCGCGCGAGCACCCCACCCGTCTCCGCGCAGACGTACGGACGGCTCCGCGCAGAACCCGCGTCACCCTGACCAAGCTGCCTCCGCGCCGCCGCCCGTACTCGATTGAACGCGTCCCGGAGACTCGCTACGACCCCGGGAGCTCTTCGGCGAGCTCCTGACCGAGCGCAGCGCTCGGTGAGGGTCACGCAAGCGCGTGGGTGGAGAGCGGCGTGTAGGTCATGCCGTTCGCCGTGGCCTGGCTGAGGAAGAGCGAGAGCTCCCGAACAGGCCACTGCCCCAGCTCCACGCCGCGCAGCGCATCCGCGCAGCGAGCGAGCGCGGCCAGACCCTTCGGCTGCTTGGACCGGGCGAGCGTCACGTGCGGCTCGTACGGCTCGCCCTCCCCTTCGTGCCCGAGCGTCAGCACCGCGCGCGAGACGTCCGCCTGCAGCACGCGCAGGCGCTGCACGTCACCTCCGAGCCCAACCCAGAGCACCTTGGGGTGTGCCATCGCACCGAAGGTGCCGCCGCCCGCTGCATACAGCGAGAACGCAGGGTGACGCGCGGCCACACCTGAAAGCGCCTCGCTCAGCGTGGGGACCTGCGCGTCGGCAATCTCTCCCAGGAAGGCCAGCGTGAGGTGGAGGCAGTCCGGCTTCACCCAACGCGCGTCCGGCGCCAGCTTGCGCAGCCGCGAGAGCTCCACCTCGAACCGCGCGCGCAGCGGCGCCGCCAGCGCCACCCCGATAAAGGTCCTCACGGCGCGGGAGCTGACGACACCTTCGCCGGCCCGTCCAGGCAACTCGACGAAGACTGCGGCAGAATGCCGCCCTCCATGATCCGCAACACCTTCCAGCTCGTCCCGGGCGTCGGCCCCTGGCGGGAGCGGGACCTCTGGGCGCGGGGCGTTCTGGAGTGGTCCCAGTTCCCCCCGCCGGAGGCAGGCGTGTGCCTCTCGGCCGCGGTGGACGTCCGCGCGCGCGAACGGATTGCGCTGGCGGAGGCGGCGCTGGCAGCGAAGGACCTCGCCGGGCTGGCGAAGCTGATTCCGCCGCGAGAGCACTGGCGGCTCTACGACGCGTTCAGCGAGCGCGCCGCGTTCTTCGACATCGAGACCGACGGGCGCGAGGGCCTGCACCCCACGGTGGTCTCCGTCTTCGATGCGGAGGGCCTGCACGTCTTCATCCAGGGCCGCAACATGGAGGCGCTCCCCGCGCGGCTGGCGCGCAGCCCGCTCTGGGTCACCTTCAACGGCACCGTGTTCGACGTCCCGGTGCTGCGGCGCCACTTCCCGGACCTGGTCAAGCCGGCGGCACACGTGGACCTGCTCACGCTCTGCCGGAAGGCGCGGCTGCACGGCGGGCTGAAGGCGGTGGAGGAGATGCTCGGGTTTGGCCGGCCGCCGCACCTCAAGGGCACGAACGGGAACGACGCGGTCCTCCTCTGGCGCGCGTACCAGCAGACCGGCGACGTGGAGGCCCTGCGCTTCCTCGTGGAGTACAACCTGTACGACGCGTTCAACCTCCGCTCCGTGCTGGACGCTGCGTACAACCGCGCCTGCGACGAGCTGAGCTGCGATGTCCCGCGCCGCGCCATCTTCGAACGCGGGGACATCCTCTACGACGTGTCCAAGCTCCTCATGGAGCTGGGGCCGACAGAGCGGGACCTCACGGTGCTTGAACGGCTCCGGCCGAAGGACCGCCAGCTCGCCGACGGCTGAGCTCCAACCGAGCAAGCGGCGTCTGGCGTCATCCGAACAGCGCCGTGCGCATCGTCTGCCCATGGCGCGGACCGTGAGCGACTTCCTCCTCGACCGGCTGCAGGCCTGGGGCGTCCGGCGCATCTACGGCTACCCGGGGGACGGCATCAACGGGCTGCTCGGCGCGCTGGAGCGGGCGGGGGACCGCTTCGACTTCATCCAGACGCGGCACGAGGAGACGGCGGCGCTGATGGCCTCCGGACATTCCAAGTTCACCGGAGAGCTCGGCGTCTGTCTGGCGACGTCCGGCCCCGGGGCCATTCATCTGCTGAACGGGCTGTACGACGCGAAGCTGGACCACCGCCCGGTGCTGGCCCTTGTCGGCCAGGTGGACCGGCGGGCGCTGGGCTCGGACTACCAGCAGGAGGTGGACCTCGCGGCGCTCTTCAAGGATGTCGCGCACGCGTTCGTCCAGCAGGCCACCCACCCCGCCGGCGTGCGGCACCTGCTGGACCGCGCGCGGTGCGCAGCGGCGTGGGCTTCAGCCTCCCGCGCGTTATCCCGACACCAGAGGACCTGCGCAAGGCGGCCGAAGTCCTCAACGCGGGCCGCAAGGTGGCGATGCTGGTCGGCGCGGGGGCGCTGGGCGCGACGGAAGAGGTGCTTCACACCGCGGACCTGCTCGGCGCCGGCGTCGCGAAGGCGCTGCTGGGGAAAGCCGTGCTGCCGGATGACCTGCCCTTCGTCACCGGCTCCATCGGCCTGCTGGGGACCAAGCCGAGCTGGGACCTGATGGAGGCGTGCGACACGCTGCTGATGGTGGGCACCAGCTTCCCGTACGCGGAGTTCCTCCCCGAGGAAGGCCAGGCGCGCGGCGTTCAGATTGACCTCGACGGGCGGATGCTCTCCATGCGCTACCCCATGGAGGTGAACCTCATCGGCGATGCGCGCCAGACGCTGCGCGCGCTCAGCCCGCTCCTGGAGCGCAAGGCGGACCGCAGCTTCCGGGAGCGGATTGAAGGTGAGGTGGCCCGCTGGTGGCGGACGCTGGAGGAGCGGGCGCTTCAGCCGGCGGACCCGCTCAATCCGCAGCGCGTGTTCTGGGAGCTCTCACCCAGGCTGCCTGACGGCGCCATCGTCACGTGTGATTCGGGCACCAGCGCCAACTGGTTCGCGCGCGACTTGAAGATGCGGCCCGGGATGATGGCGTCCCTCTCGGGTGGACTGGCCACCATGGGCTCCGCGGTGCCGTACGCCATCGCGGCGAAGCTCGCCCATCCGCACCGGCCCGTCATCGCGTTGGCCGGCGACGGGGCCATGCAGATGAACGGCCTGGCGGAGCTGCTGACCGTCGTGAAGTACCGCGAGCGCTGGACGGACCCGCGGCTGGTGTTCCTTGTGCTCAACAACCGTGACCTGAACCTGGTGACCTGGGAGCAGCGCGCGATGTCCGGCAACCCGAGGTACGAGGCGTCCCAGACGCTGCCGGACTTCGGGTACGCCGCGTTCGCGGAGTCCATCGGCCTGCGCGGGCTGGTGATGGAGCGCCCCGAGGACGTGGGGCGCTTGTGGGAGGAGGCGTTCGCCGCGGGCGTGCCGGTCGTCATCGAGGCGCGGGTAGATCCCAACGTCCCGCCGCTGCCGCCCCACCTCACGTTCGAGCAAGCCCGCGCGTTCATCGCCTCCATCGTCAAGGGCGACAGCGAAACCGGGCCCATGCTCCGGCAGACCTTCCGCGACTGGTTCGCCGGCAAGCTCCGGAAGTGAGGCCCAGTGAGGTGGACCTAATCCTTCGACTGGAGCCTGTCCCGCACGCCCGCAGCGGCCTGGACTTCGTCGTAGAGCTCCAGCATTCGCTGAAGCTGCTCGAGTCGCTCGGTGGGGGTGAGCTCCAGATTCTCCAGCAGCAGCGAGACGTCGATGCCGTAGTCGATGGCAGCGTCCCACCCGAAACCGTAGCTTGGAAACGCTGCGCGCAGCTCACTGGCCTGCATAGGTCAAACGTAGTCGACCATCCCCGTGCTCCGCCAGACGCTCCGCGACGGGTTCGCCGGCAAGCTCAGGAGGTGAGGCGCATGCTCAACGGCAGGGGAGCGTGGGCCAGACCCGAACGTCCACCTCCATGCGCTCCACCTGCTCCGCGTCTTTCTGCGCGACGCCCGCTGCAGCGAGGAGCTGGGCCGTCTCCGCGTACGGTTCGACCTTCACCTCGTTCGCCGTCAAGAGCTTCTCGTACGAATCGATGGCCAGGGGCAGCTGCTCGAGGACCTGCGCTTTGCGCGACCGGAGCATGTTGGCGCTCAAGCTCTTGCCGGTCACCTGGAGGGTCTCCAGCTCGGCGAGGCTCTTCTTCAAGCCCTGGCGATGAGGGACGAACGGGTCATGCCCGCGTGACCCCGGTTGCTCGCCGTGTGCGCAACCTTTATGGGGCGCGGGGCTACCAGCTGCCTCCATCCCGGTCAGCCTGGGGTGCAAGTCGTCATTACAGTCCTGCGCTTTCGAAGTCGCTCCCACGCGGGTGTTCCCTCGGAAAGGACGTCCGCGGCAGACCACGCCGCACCCTGGCACAGGAGTTGATCTCCGAGGGTCCCGCCGATGACCTCCCTGGGCCGCGCCTTCACGCTGAGCCTCGTCCTGCTGGCGACCGCGGGGTGCGATGGCTTCGTGGGCATCCTGCGGAAAAAGCCGGAGCCCCCCACCCTTCCGACGCAGAGCCGCGCCGTCGTCCCCATCGGCCTGCGCGTGCTGACGGTGTCTCAGCACCACAACGCGCTGCGCGGTCTGCTGGGCGACGGGCTCCCGCCGCGGCGGGTGGGTGAATGGGTGACGTCGCTGGAAGCCAGCCAGGGCGGCGTGTCCAGCCAGCAGGTGGAGGACTACGAGAGCGCCACGCTGGAGGCCACGCAGGCGGCCTTCTCCGACGCGGCCACCCGCGACGCGCTGGTCGGCTGCCGGCTGCGTGGCGCGGTGGAGGGCGTGGAGGACCCGTGCGCCACCGCGTTCTTCACCCGCTTCGGACGGCGCGCCTGGCGACGCCCGCTCACGGAGGCCGAGGTTTCCCGCCACGTGCAGCTCGCACGCGCCGCGGCGGTGGCGACGCGGGACACCTGGAAGGGCCTCTCCTACGCGGTCGCCGCCCTGCTGCAGTCGCCCCACTTCCTCTACCGGATTGAGCTCTCCGAGGGCGGAGCGCTCAGCGCGTACGAGCTCGCCTCCCGCCTCTCTTTCTTCCTTTGGAACGCCGGCCCGGACGACGCGCTGCTCGACGCGGCTGCGCGCGGGGACCTCTCCCGGCGCGCTCCGCTGCGGGCGCAGGTGCAGCGCATGCTCGAAGCGCCGCAGGCCCGCGAGGGGCTGCAGCACTTCTTCGCGGACGTCCTGGACCTCGACGCGCTGGAGAGCCTGCGCAAGAGCGCGGCCACGTTCCCCACCTTCGACCACGCGCTCGCGCTCTCGATGAAGGAGCAGCTGCTGCGGACCGTGGATGACCTCCTCTGGGTCCGCGGCGGCGACTACCGCGACCTGCTCACCACCCGCGACACCTTCGTCGACGCGCCTCTGGCCGCGCTCTACGGGCTGCCCGACCCCGGCCCGGGCTTCCATCCCGTCACGCTCCCGGCGGACGGGCCGCGCAAGGGCCTGCTCGGCTTCGCCGGCGTGCTCGCGCTGCAGGCGTCCGCCGCGTCCACCTCGCCCACGCTGCGCGGCCGCTACATCCGCACGGCGCTGCTCTGCGAGAACGTCCCGCCTCCTCCGCCTGGCGTAAACAGCTCGCTCCCGCCGCTGGGCGCCGAGCCCAAGACCACCCGCCAGCGCCTGGAGGCGCACGCCGCCGGCAGCTGCGCCTCCTGCCATCAAGTCTTGGACCCGCTCGGCTTCCCGCTGGAGACGTTCGACGCCATCGGCGGCTACCGCACCCACGAAGGCAACCTGCCCATTGACGCCAGCGGAGCGCTGGACGGCACGCGCTTCTCCGACGCGAAAGGGCTGGCCGACGCGCTGGGCGCGCACCCGAAGCTCACCCCCTGCCTGGTCCGCAAGGCGGTGCGCTACGCGATGGGCCGCACCGAAGGCGCTGACGAGGAGCCCCTCATCGCCGCGCTCACCACCCGCTTCGAAGCGCAGGGCAACCGGCTGCGGCCGCTGCTCGAGGCGGTGGCGACGGACCCGGCGTTCACCGGCGTGGAGGCCGAATGAAGCGGCTGGGACGGCGCAGCTTCCTTCGCGGCGCGCTCGGGAGCACCGGCGTGCTGCTCGGCCTGCCCGCGCTGGAGGCGATGTTCAACGCGCACGGGACGGCGCTGGCCGACGGGCAGCCCCTCCCCAAGCGCTTCGTCGTCTGGTTTTGGGGAAACGGCAACGAGCCTGAGCGCTGGACGCCGACCGGAACCGGCACCGCGTGGACGCCGCAGTTCGTCCAGGAGGGCCTGGCCGCCATCAAGTCGGACGTCAGCCTGGTGACCGGCACGCGCCTGCCCACCCGCGGCGTCAACAACGGCCACGCCGAGGGCGCCGCTGGGGTGCTGGCCGGGGGAGACCCCCTCCTCAGCGACCTCTTCAAGGGCGGCCAGGACTACGACTTCATGACGGTCCCCGGCCCCTCCATCGACCAGGTGGTGGCCAAGCAGCTGGGCGCCACCACCCCGTTCCGCTCCATCGAGCTGGGCGCGACGGTGCCCCACTTCTTCGGCGGCGGGCCCGGGCGCGTGGTGAGCTTCATCTCCCACACCGGGCCGTACACGCCCAACGTCCCCGTCATCAGCCCGCTCAAGCTCTTCCAGCGGCTCTTCCTCTCCATCCCGAAGAACGACCCGGTGGGCGACGCCACGCAGGCGCTGCGCGGCAGCATCCTTGACCTGGTGAAGGCGGACCTCGTCGCCCTCACCCCCAAGCTCTCCACGGCGGACCAGCGGCGACTGGCGGATCACCTCGACGGCGTGCGGGCGCTCGAGCAGCGCGTGCGCGCGTTGCCCGCGCCTGCCAGCTCCTCGTGCAAGACCCCGGGCACCCCGGTGGAGGACCCCACCAACCCCCACCCCAGTCCGGCGGTCACCGCGAAGCTGATGAACGAGCTGGCGGCGATGGCCTTCGCGTGTGACTTGACGCGCGTGTTGACGTACCAGTTCTCCAGCCCCGGCTCGCATGACGCGTTCGACACCGCGCCCGGCGAGCTCGCCTGCGGCCCCACCGAGGAAGACAAGAAGCTGGGCGACAAGGACTTCCACGCCTACGTGCACTGCGTTGGCTACAACGACACCACCCGCAAGGTGCTGCGCTACTTCGTCGACCAGTTCGCCGCCTTCGTCTCCGCGCTGAAGGCCGTCCCCGAGGGCAGCGGCACGCTGCTGGATGCCTCCTGCGTCCTGGGCACCTCGGAGCTGGGCGATGGCCGCAGCCACAGCCACCAGAACTTCCCCTTTCTTCTCGCCGGCCGCGCGGGCGGCGCCCTGCGGACCGGCCTGCACGTGTCGCTGCCGGGAGAGAACGCCACCCGGGTCCCGTTCACGCTGCTGCGAGCCCTGGGGCTGCCCAACGCCAGCTGGGGCCTGGGCGAGCGCTTCGTCACCCGCAACCCCATCTCCGAGCTGCTCACCTGAAACGGGCCCCTTCGTGCGCCTCTGCCTCCTGCTGCTCTGCGCCGCCGCTGTCCCTGCCGCCGCGGCGGACGCGGCGCTCTGCGCGCAGCGTGCGGGACCGGAAGGGCTTGACGTGTCCCGCTGGGACGGCGCGGTGGACTGGGCGCAGGTGAAGGCGTCCGGGCGCGTCTTCGCGTACGCGAGCGCCGCCGCCGGCACGCAGAAGGACCCCACCTTCGAAGGGCACTGGCAGGCGATGAAGGCCGCCGGGCTGCTGCGCGGCGCTTCGCTGCGCTTCTACCCGTCCCAGGACGTGGCGACGCAGGCGAAGCTGCTCATCGACGCGGTGGGCACGCCGCAGCCGCAGGACCTCCCGCCGATGGTGGGCGTGGAGGACGCGGATGGGCTGAGCGCAACGACGGTCAACCAGCGGCTGCACCAGCTGATGGACGGGGTGAAGTCGGCCACCGGCCTGACGCCCGTCCTCTACACCGGCGCCGCGTTCTGGAACGACAGCCTCAAGAGCGACCACTTCGGCACCCACCCGCTCGCGCTGGCCAGCTTCGCCGCCGGCTGCCCCACCCCGCCCACCGGCTGGTTGCGCTGGGCGTTCCACCCGTACTCGCTCACCGGCGCTGTGGCGGGCGTGACGGGCAACGTCGCGCTCTGGCGCTTCGCCGGCACGCGCGCGGAACTGGACGCGCTGGCCACCGGCAAGCCGCTGCCGGACCCGGCGACGCCCCCGGGCGG
>JBGART010000089.1:0-25644 GCA_044230055.1 Myxococcaceae bacterium
CACGGCTTTCGGCCTTGCGAGTTGCCTGGGTCACAGCGACCTGTTTCCCGAAAGGACTTTCACCTCCTGACCATGCCCATGTTGGGCACACCGACTATGCGCCTGACGGCGCAACGCTCGAGGCGAGCGGGGGAGGCGCCTGACTGAGAACAGCTGTTCCTCCGACGAAATGGCCGGCCAGGGCCGGTTTCCCCCTCCGGCCGGCGACCGAGTCACCCCGCGGCGATGCGGTGTTCCCGCCAGGCGATGCAGTCCTCCAGGCGCTCGCCGGCGGCGAGCGTGGTCTCCTCCAGCACAGCGCTGCGGTTCACCGCGGCGCGCGGCGGAACGCGGACCGCGCGCCCGACATAGACCGCCGCGCCGAGCGTGGCAGACGCATCCAGCGCCGAACCTTCATCGAGGTACGTCGGCCCCGAAATGCGACCCTTGATGTCCGCAGGCGCGGCGCGGCTCCACCCGCCAGCCACCGCGGGCACCTGCGCGAACGGCGAGCCCGCGCCGAAGCGCTCCTGCGGCACGCGGCCGAAGAGCAAATCTTTCTGCGTGGCAAGGTAGCGCGCCGGGGTGCCGAGATCCGACCAGTAGCCCTCCGCGACGGCGCCGTGAATTCGCAGCCCCTGCTGCATCATCCGCACGTACACCTCGCGGTTGATGTCCTCAGGGCCGTCCTTGGCCATGAAGTCGAACACCTTCGGCGTCATCACGTGCACACCGGAGAAGTGCCACGGGGCCAGGCGCTCTCCGCCCGGACCGTGACCGGCAATCCGCCGGACCTGGAAGTCCGCGCTGCACTCCACTGCGGCGAACTTTTCGTTCTCCGGCATGGGCAAGAGCACCATCGTCGCGGCCGCGCCGGACTGGCGGTGCGCCGCGAGCACTCGCGGGACGTCCAGCGAAAAGAGGATGTCTCCGTTCGCGATGAGGAAGTCCCCGCCGCCGCGCGTGAGGAACTCGCGCAGGCCGCGGATGCCGCCGCCGGTCCCCTGAATGACCGGCTCATGGACGACGGTGAGGGGCACGCCGAAGCGGTCGCACTCGGCGCGCGCGGTGCGCTCCATCTCTTGCGGGAGGTGGTGCGTGTTGATGCCCACCTCCTGGACGCCGGCCTTCACCAGCAGCGACAGCGTGTAGCGGAAGAGCGGCTGCCCCAGCAGCGGCAGCGCGGGCTTGGGCCACCGCTCCGTGAGCGGCCGCAGGCGCGTGCCCAGGCCCGCGCAGAGAATCATCGCCTTCACGGTCAGGCCAGCTCCGGCACGTAGCGGGAGATGAGGGACCGCAGCTCCTTGAGCTCCTGCCGGCGGTCCAGCGCCGCCTTCACGTAGCGCAGCGAGGCTGGGATGGAGACCAGGAAGCCCGGGTTTCCCTTGACGCGGTTGATGTACTCGAAGCGGCCCGCGTCCTTGAGCTTCCGCTGCACGGTGAGCAGGTGGAAGAAGTCCTTGAAGCCGCGCGAATCAATCTTCCCGCCGCCCTCGCGCTCGAACGCGACGACGTAGCGGTCGAGCATCGCGTCTACAAACTCGTTCGGCAGCTCCACATACGAGTCGCGCAGCAGCGCGACCAGGTCGTACTGCCGCGGCCCCTGCAGCGCGTCCTGGAAGTCGATGACGACCAGCTCGCCGCCCTTCACCATGATGTTGCGGCTCTGGTAGTCGCGATGGGTGAAGCCGCGTGGCTCGGCGGCCAGGGTCTTGGAAATCTCCCGGAAAATCTCATTGAGCCGGTTGCGCTCAACGTCCGTGGGCTTCTTGCCGCTCCAGACCTCCAGCCCCCACTCGCGGAAGTGGTGCAGCTCCCAGTCGTAGAGGTCCTCGTCAAACGCGCGGGTGAACGCCAGGCACTCGGGGTCCGGCGTCTTCTCTGCGCGCACGCGCAGCTTCGCCAGGAGATCCACCGCCCGGCCGTAGAGCTCCTCGCGCTTCTTGCCGCCCTCGAGCGCCGCTTCGAACGTGAGGTCCGTCAGGTCCTCCAGGACCATCATCCCGGCGGGCTCGTCGTAGCGAAGAATCTCCGGCACGCGCACCTGCAGCTTGGTGAGGTACCGGTGGACGTTGACGAACGGGAGCTCCTTCGGAGGCTCGCCCTTGGTCGCCTCCTCGCTCTTGCGGGTGGCGTCCGGGGGCATCACCATCAGCACTTGGCTCTGCGGCGGCGAGCCCACCCGGTAATAGGAGCGGTTGCTGGCATCACCCTTCAGCTTGGTGACCACCGCTCCACTCGCGCTGCGGCCGGTTGCCTTCTCGACCTGCGCACGCAAAGCGGCTTCGAGCTCCACCCGTACCTCCAAAGGTCCAACGAGAGGCCCAGCAGTATAGGAGGACGGCGCGCGGTGTCGACGCGTCAGAGCATGGCGCGGCGCAGCGGGAGCAGCTCGTACGGGATGGCCAGCAGCGTGGCAAAGCGGTGCACCCGCTCCGGGACGCTGCGCAGCGACGCGTCGGTAAAGCCGCGGTCCGCCACCACCAAGACGACCTTGCTCCCCTCATCGTTCTGCCCGGGCCCCACCCGCTGCACGCCCTTCACCTCGCGCAGAAGGCGGGCGGCCTCCCGCACTGCCTCGGCAAGCTCGGGGTCTTCCTCTTCCTCCGCTCCCCCACCACCGCCTTGGGGCAGCTCCTTGAAGAACACGCCCGGCTCCTGGGCGTTGTTGAGCGCGGACAGCGCGTCGTTCCCCTGACGTCGGGGCGGGGCGAGCATCGGCTGCCCGGGCGCCGGCTTCTGGGCCTCTTCGAGCTTCTTCAGGCCTTCGCGGTAGCCGTCCAGACGCGTCTTTCCGAACCCGTCCGCCAGCTCCTCAGGCGTGACCGCGGGCTGCTGGGACTTGGGCTTGGAGCCGCCTTTGCGCTGCGTCTGAGCATGCTGCTGCTTGGCGTCCTGGGCCTTGGTGGGGTCCAGGTCCACGCCGGTCTGCGAGCGCTCCTCCGACTCCTGCGCCTCCTCCCGCTGGATGCGGCTCTCCTCCTTCGCGTCCTCCGCCGCCTGCTCGTGCGCGACCGCGCGCTCCGCGGCGGCCTCCGCGTTGGGGTCATGAATTCCGGACTGGGAGAGCTCGCCCGGCTCCACGGATTCGCCGTCGGAGGAGCCAGCGCCGACCATCCCCTTCACTCCAACCGGCTGGATAACCTTGACCGGCTTGGGTTTGGGCGGCGGTTCGCGCGGGGCGCGCCGCGTCGTAGCCGAGTTCAGCGGGCGTGGGGGTGCGGAAGACCGCGAGGAAGGAGGGACCTTTGTCACGACTGGGGCTATCTTACGCGGCTCGATGCGCGCGGACCACGGCAGACGCGAATACGGGCGGTGCCCCTGCAGCGGGACCTACGAGCAGCGGTTCGTCGAGGTCCGCATGACCGTGAACGGCAAAGTAGTGGTTTTGACAAACGTTCCGCAGGGCGCCTGCCCTACCTGTGGCTCGCGTGTTTACAAAGCAGAGGTGCTCGAACGGATCGAGTCTCTGATGAAGGGCCAACGTTTCACCAAGAATCCGGCTTAAGGCCAAAGGACCTGTCGTCATGAACTTTCACGAGAATGTGTTGTCGGCCATCGGGCGCACTCCGCTCATCAAGCTCAACAAGCTGGTGGGACCGGATGACGCCATGGTCCTGGTCAAGTGCGAGTTCATGAACCCGGGTGGGTCCATCAAGGACCGCATGGCCCTGCACATCCTGGAGAAGGCGGAGCGCGAAGGGAAGCTGCGCCCCGGCGGCACCATCGTGGAGAACACCTCCGGCAACACCGGGATGGGGGTGGCGCTGGCCGCGGCGGTGAAGGGCTACCGCTGCATCTTCACGATGCCGGACAAGATGTCGACGGAGAAGATCAACCGCCTCAAGGCGCTGGGCGCGCAGGTGATTGTCACGCCGACCAACGTCCCCGCCGAGGACCCCAAGAGCTATTACGAAACCGCCAAACGGATTGCCCGTGAGACGCCGGGCAGCTTCTATCTGAACCAGTACCACAACCCAGACAACATCGAAGCCCACTACGTCACCACCGGGCCGGAGATCTGGGAGCAGACCGAAGGGCGTCTGGATTACTTCGTCGCGGGCCTGGGCACCGGCGGGACGATGAGCGGCGCCGGCAAGTTCCTCAAGGAGAAGAAGCCCGGCCTCAAGAACGTAGGCGTGGACCCCGAGGGCTCCGTCTACCAGGGCTACTTCGCCACCGGAAAGCTGCCGCCGCCGCACGTCTACAAGGTCGAAGGCATTGGCGAGGACATGCTGTGCAAGGCGATGGACTTCTCGGTCCTGGACGCCGTCCGCCAGGTCGATGACAAGCAGTGCTTCATTGCGGCGCGGCGGTTGGCGCGCGAGGAGGGCATCTTCGCGGGCGGTTCCTCGGGCGCGGTCATCCACGCCTGCGTGGAGCTGGCCAAGGAAATCGGCAAGGGGAAGGTCATCGTCACCGTCCTTCCGGACTCCGGCTCCAGCTATGTGTCGAAGTTTTATTCAGACGAGTGGATGCGCGACAACGGCTTCCTCGACGAGAAGGGGCCGGGCACCGTGCGCGACCTCATCCAGACCCGCAAGCGCGAGGTCCTCGCCGCGCGCAAGGGCGAGCGCACGGACCGCATCGTCGAGCAGATGAAGCAGCACGGCATCAGCCAGATGCCGGTGCTCGCGGCGGATGGCGCGGCCGTCGGGATGATTCACGAGTACGACCTGCTCAACGCCCTCATCACCGGCGCGCACAAGCTGCAGGACCCCATTGACCCTATCGTCGCGCCGCTGCAGGGCGTGGTGACGCCGGAGACCTCCATCAACAAGCTGCGCGAGGTCTTCGCCCAGGACAACGTGGCTGTCGTCCGGGACGGTCAGAAGGTCGTGGCCATCGTCACCAAAATCGACCTCATCGAGTTCCTCGCAGGGCGCTGAAGGGCTACGCCACCGCGAGCGCCTGGGCCAGGTCGTCGATGAGGTCCTGGCCGTCCTCGATTCCCACAGACAGGCGGATGAGCCCGTCGGAGATGCCGAGCCGCTCTCGGTTCTCCTTCGGGACGGAGGCGTGGGTCATGATGGCGGGGTGCTCGATGAGCGACTCCACGCCCCCGAGCGACTCCGCGCACGCGAAGACCTGCACCTTCTTGAGGAAGCGGCGCGCGGCCTCCACCCCGCCCTTGATGTCAAAGGTCAGCATCCCGCCGAACCCGCTCATCTGGCGCCGCGCCAGCTCATGCTGCGGATGGGACTTGAGCCCCGGGTAGGTGACCTTCAACACCTTGGGCTGCGCGGAGAGCCACTCGACGACGCGCAGCGCGTTCTCCTGGTGCCGCTGCATGCGGACGTGCAGCGTCTTCACGCCGCGCAGGACGAGGAAGCTGTCCATCGGGGAGGCGACGCCGCCCACCGCGTTCTGGAGGAACTGGATGCGGTCGGCGAGGTCCTTGCGCGAGGTGCAGGCGAAGCCGCCCACGCAGTCGCTGTGGCCGTTGATGTACTTCGTCGTGGAGTGCACCACGATGTCGATGCCCAGCTCCAGCGGCCGCTGGAAGTACGGCGTCATGAAGGTGTTGTCGCAGATGGAGATGAGCCCGCGCCGCTTGGCGACCTCGGCGATGTGCGCGAGGTCAATCAGCTTGAGCATCGGGTTGGTGGGCGTCTCCACCCAGATGGCCTTGGTCTTCGGCGTGATGGCCGCCTCGAGGGCGGTGGGGTTGGAGAGGTCCACAAAGGAGAAGCTCAACCCCTGGCGCTTGAAGACCTTGTCAAAGAGCCGGAACGTCCCGCCATACAGGTCGTCCGAGCACACCACGTGGTCCCCGGCGTCCAGCATGTGCATCAGCGCATCCGCCGCCGCGCAGCCGGACGCGAACGCGTAGCCGTGCTTCGCCCCCTCGAGCGCCGCCAGGCACCCTTCCAGCGCCAGGCGCGTGGGGTTCTTGGTGCGGCTGTACTCGAAGCCCTTGTGCTCGCCGGGCCCGTCCTGGACGTACGTGGACGTGAGGTAGACCGGGGTCATGATGGCTCCGGTCGTAGGGTCCGGCTGCTGACCAGCGTGGATGGCGAGCGTGTCGAATTTCATGGTGCCTCCCTGGCATAAAACCGGCCGGCAGGGAAGTCGGGCACGCTATGGATGCGCCTCGTCATGACCGCGGAAGCCCCGTTCACCAACCGTCTTCGAAAGAACGCCCGCCACCTGCGCAAGTGGGCGGCCCGGGCTGGCCTCACGGCGTACCGCGTCTACGACCGCGACATCCCGGAGTCCCCGTTCGCCGTGGACCTCTACGGGCGGAAGGTCCACCTGCTGGAGTATCCGCGCAGGAAGGCGCTGCGTGAGGGGTCCCTGCTGGAGGTGCGGCAGGAGGTCATCGCCGGAATCGAAGCGGTTTTGGAGGTGCCGGCGAAGGACGTGTTCGTCTCCACGCATGTGCCCAAGGCCTGGGGACGGGAGCAGTACGAGTCGACCGGGCAACAGGGCGCGATCGAGGTGGTGGAGGAGAACGGACTGAAGTTCGAGGTCCGGCTCGGGGAGCGGTTGGACAGCGGGTTGTTCCTCGACCACCGCAACACCCGCGCCCGCGTGAAGGCGGAGTCTGCGGGCAAGCGCGTGCTCAACCTGTTCGCCTACACGGGCTCCTTCTCCGTCTACGCGGCGGCCGGCGGCGCGAAGGAGGTCACCACCGTGGACCTCTCCACGCCGTACCTCGAGTGGGCCGAACGCAACTTCGAGCTCAATGGGCTGGCGCTCAAGGCACACCGGTTCATTCAGGGCGATGTGCTCCAGTGGATCTCCGACGCGCGCGGGCCGTTTGACCTCATCGTCCTGGACCCGCCGTCGCACTCCACCTCCAAGCGCATGGCCCGGAGTTTCGAGGTGCAGAGGCACCATCCCGCGCTCCTCGCCGACTGTCTTCGGCTGCTTGCTACCGGAGGCACGCTCTACTTTTCGACCAACTTCCTGGGCTTCGAGCTGGAGCCACGGGCTGTCGCGGGTCGTACTGTGGAGGAGCTCACGCCCCGGTCCATTCCTGAGGACTTCCGGCAGAAGGACATCCACCGGTGCTGGAGAATCGAAAGCTGACGCTGCTCCGGCCCCCGCTCGCTTCGAGGGTGAAACCGGCCCTGGCCGGCCATTTCGTCGGAGGAACAGCTGTTCTCAGTCAGGCGCCTCCCCCGCTCGCCTCGAGCGTTGCGCCGTCAGGCGCATAGTCGAGAGGTGGCGGGTGGCGCAAACCCACGCACGGCACTTTGCCGGGTTGTTTGGAGCAGAGCGAAGCGGCCCATGAGCCAAGCTCCGGAAGCACTGCCGACGTCTCGACTATGCGCCTGACGGCGCAACGCTCGACGCGAACGGGGGGCAAACTCCAAGTCAGAGCCGCGACGTGAGCGCATCCGCGACGAGGTACAGCAGGACGAAGAAGCCGATGATGGCGAGCAGCACCTTGGTCCCGGGCTTGAGCCCCGGCGTGGGCGGCGGCGAGTAGCTGGCGCCGAGCGCCTCCTGCACGCCCATCATCTCCCCGGCGTACTTCGCGGTTCGCAGGTACTGCTCCGCCACTCCGCCGTCCTCGCGTGATGCCACCGCGCGGCACAGCTGCGGATCAAACAGCAGCACCTCTCCCGCCGCGGCCACCTGAACGCCCTCGCTGACCAGCTCCCGGATGAGACTCAGGTCATCGCTTAAACCCAGGCGCAGCTCCGTGGCGACCTGCCGCCCGCCCTCGCGCAGCGGCAGCACTTCAACCGGGCCGGACTTGAGCCGCCACTCCAGCCCGCCGTCCGCCTTGGGCGTGGCCCCGCGCTCCACGAGGAGCGCCTCGACGCGGGCGCCGTCGTAGGCGCCGCCTGGGGCAGTGGCTTGAAGGAGCAGCTCGTACTTCACGAAGCAACAGTACCCCTGGGACGGGGCTCCCGACGAGACACGGGCGACGGAAGCGGGATAGGGTCCTGCGCCGCGATGCCGCTCCCCTTGGGTCGATTCACGCTGCACCAGGTCCGCGATGGCACCTTCGCCCTCGACGGGGGGGCGATGTTCGGCATCGTCCCCAAGGCGCTCTGGTCGAAGAAAATCCCCGCGGATGACCGGAACCGGATTCCCCTCGCGCTGCGCTGCCTGCTCATTCAGGACGGGGCGCGGCAGATTCTGGTCGACGACGGGATTGGCCAGAAGTGGGACGCGAAGCAGCGCGAGCTCTACGCCATCGACCACAGCCTCTACGACCTGGACCGGGAGCTGCAACGCGCCGGGACCTCGCGCGAGAAGATCACCGACGTCATCCTGACCCACCTGCACTTCGACCACGCGGGCGGCACCACGCGGCTGGAGACGGGCGCGCTGGCGCTCTCCTTCCCGAACGCCACGTACCACCTGCAACGGCGGAACTGGAAGTGGGCCCACCAGAGCTCCGAGAAGGACGCGGGCAGCTTCCGGGTGGAGAACTTCGAGCTCCTGGAGAAGAGCGGCCGGCTGCACCTGCTGGAGGGGCAGACGGAGCTCTACCCTGGCATCGAGCTCCTGCTCTTCGAGGGGCACACGGTGGGGCTGCAGCTGCCGCGCGTCACCGATGGAGACGCGTCGCTGGTCTACTGCGGGGACCTGGTGCCGACGACGGCGCACCTGCGGCCCTCGTGGATCATGGCGTATGACCTGTACCCGCTGACCTCCATCGAAGAGAAGAAGATGCTCCTCGCGCAAGCCATTGAGGAGCAGACGCTGCTCTTCTTCGAGCACGACCCGAGAATCGCCGTGTGCACGGTCAAGGAAGAGGATGGTGACGTGGTGGTAGACCGGACGGTGGAGGCGTGAAGCAGCGCAGGTCAGAGCGACCCTCGACAGCCCCCGCGCACCGGGGAAAGCCCCCGCGCCACGGCCGCCCGCCAGAGCGACCCGCGCCGGACCGCACCGAGCCGAAGCTGGGCCCAGGCGGCATCCCAGAGGTCTCCATCGTCCGACGCGGCGTGGAGCGGTGGCAGCGCGGCCACCCGTGGATCTACCGCGCGGACCTGAACGGCGACCCCGCGCTCCAGGGCGGCGAGGTGGTCCGCGTCGTCGACAACCGCGGCTGGTTCCTGGGCCAGGCGTTCTACTCGCAGCACTCTAAAATCGCCCTGCGCTGGCTGTCCTGGGACGACACCCCCGTGGACGCCGACCTCTTCCGGGCCCGGCTCAAAGCCGCGGACGCGCTGCGCCGCACCGCCCTGCCCCAGGAGGCCGCCTACCGCGTGGTGCACGGCGAGGCGGACCTGCTGCCCGGCCTCGTCGTCGACCGGTACGGGGATTACCTCTGCGTGCAGCTGCTGGTCGGCGCCACCGAGGCGCGCAAGGCGCTCCTGACCGAGCTCCTGGTGGACCACTTCAAGCCCAAGGGCATCGTCAACCGCTCGGATGTGTCCGTGCGGTCGCTCGAGGGGCTGCCGCTGGAGAAGGGCGTGCTCTACGGCGACGTCCCCGCCGTGGTCCCCTACTCCGAGGGCTTGGTAAAGATGCGCGCGGACCTCCTTGGCGGCCAGAAGACCGGCAGCTTCCTGGACCAGCGCGAGAACCACGTGATGAGCGCGCAGTACGCCTCTGGTGAAGCGCTGGACTGCTTCTCTTACGTTGGCGGCTTCGCGCTCCAGCTGGCCACCCGCGCCCAGCGCGTCACTGCGGTGGAGATTTCCGAGGCGGCGTCAGCCCAGCTGACGGCCAACGCCCAGGCCAACGCGCTCAGCAACCTGGAAGTGGTCACCGCCAACGCCTTCGACTTCCTGCGCGACGCGGTGGACGAAGGCCGGCAGTTCGACACCATCGTGCTGGACCCGCCCTCCTTCGCGAAGAACAAGGACGCGGTGGACGCGGCGCTGCGCGGCTACAAGGAAATCAACCTCCGCGCCATGCAGCTGCTCAAGCCCGGCGGCCACCTCATCTCCGCCAGCTGCACGTACCACGTGGACGAGGAGCAGTTCGAAGGGCTCCTCGAATCCGCCGCAGTGGACGCCAAGCGCCGGGTGCAGATCATCGAACGGCGCGGCGCCGGCAAAGACCATCCGGTGCTCTTGAGCCTGCGGGAGACCCGCTACCTCAAGTGCTACGTGCTTCGGGTGACGTGATGCACCGCGGTGAGGAGGACGAGGAGCCCGCCCTTACCCCTCGGGCAGCCCTCCAGGAGACGCGCGTGGTGCTGCAGCGCGCGGACACGGCCTATCAAGGCCACTCCTGCCCCGCCTCCGCCGAGTGTTGCCAGCTGGCCGCGCGCAAGCGGGAGCCCTGGCTCTGGAGCACCGAGTGGCGCCTGGTCGAAGCCCACGCGCGCCGGCTGCATGGCGGCGCCCTGCCCCCGGACCGCGCGGACGGCGCCTGCCCGTTCCTCGATGCTGCCGGCGTGCGCTGCACCGTGTACGAGTCCAGGCCCTTCGGCTGCCGCACCTTCTTCTGCGAACGCCGAAGAGGCCCCGCCCGTGAGCCGGCGGAGGTCGTCGCTCAGCTGCTGCAGCGACTGGAGCGAACCGCCCAGCGCGCTGCACCGGACGAGCAAGGCCCCAGACCCCTCACGGAGTGGATCCGCAAGGCCCGTTGAGGGCGGCCAGTTCAGTCGAGCGCGCCCGAGTTGATGAGCTCCAGCAATGCGGCCGTGTCGTTCGCCACGCGCTGCGAGACGTTGAGGCCAGCGTCCAGCCAGGAGAGCATGTGAATGTTGTCGAAGAGGGTGGCCTGGACGTCGGACATCGACACTGCCTGGGTCGAGAGCGCGGACTGAAATCGGGAGGGGGAGTCGCTGACGAGCAGCTGCCGGTTGGCCCTGGCGAAGCCGATGATGCTGGGCGTCAGGTGGCAGCTCGAGCAGTCGATCGACTCAGACGAATGCACCCGCGGATTGACGACGCGAACGGTGGCCTCGAAGGCGGCCCGCTCCTGCGGGATGTCCGCTTTGAAGAGCCGCGTGACGTTGTCGGCGTTCGTGATGGGGGGAGTGACCTCGGCGTCCCAGCGGCCTCCCGCGACGGTCAACAACTCTTGCTCGACGACGCTCGACCCGGGGATCTCCGAGCTCACCCAGGTTCCTGCCTTCTTCTCACGCATCCGGAAGGTCCAGCGCTGAAAGTAGTCGGAAGGGTCCACGCGCAGGAACTGGGTGACCCGGATGAGTGAGGCTGGACCCGCGTACTTCAGAATGAGCGCCTTGAGCCGCAGCGCGTGGGGCCCGCTCACGCCCTCCGCCTGCAGCCGCGGATGCACGCCGAGCTGCGTGGGCACGGGCAAGGACTCCGCAGCGCGCCAGCCGCGCAGCGTCGCCAGCACCTCGGCTGACTCCTGCGGAGTGAGCGCGTAGAACGCGTGAAGCGCACCATCGCGCGCCAGCGTCGACCCGCTGTCGCTGCGCAGCGATTGGAGGACCAACCGGAGCTGCGCGGCGCACGTCGCACCCGGAGGCTGCGGGAGCACCACTCCAGCGCAGGGATCGAATCGCACCGCGACCACCCGCAGCGCGGCCCAGCGGGCGGCGTCATTGGGCAAAGGGAACCGCTCGTCCAGCTCCGGGAGCATGCCGCCTGCCAGCACCGCGTGGGGCAGGAGCGTGCCACCGCGGCCCAGGTCCTCTGGGCTCAGCAGCGCGGAGACCTGTTGAGGCGGAGGCAGTGGGTAGACCACCGTGATGTCGACATTGCCCAACGGAGTGCGCGGACCGCCGTCTGGCTTTGGCTCGACACCGCCGTCTGACTTTGGCTCGACGCCGCCGTCTGGCTTTGGTTCGACACCGCCGTCTTCCGGAGACGACACCACGCCGGAGTCAGTCACTGACGCGTCTGCGACGCCAGGGACGGCTGCATCGCCGACGGCGGCATCGGGCAAGACCGGTTGCTTTGGATCACAACCCGCGACCAGCGCGGCTGCGATGAGGACGAGACAAGAGTGGCGCATGGAGCGGCACCCTAGCCAAAGACAGCAGCCGCGTGGCTGGGTGTCACCGTCAGCTTGCACTCTCCCTTGGACAGAGCGCTGAAGCAGGTCGCGGACAAAACCTAACAGCGAACGCTCCCGAAGTTGGCGCGAGCCGTGCAACCGCCGGCTCCGCCTCCGTGCTCGCTCTCGACGGCGCGCCCACGACTGTCTCGCACAACGGACTCAACGTCCAAACAGGGAGACCATGAAGACCACCACGCTTCTGGGGATGCTGACTTTCAGCTCCGCCACGCTCCTCACGACCGATGCGACCGCCTCCATCGCTCCGGCCACAACGGACATCTACGAGTTTCAAACAACCCTGCGACCGGTGCTCATCGCCGAGTCGGACCTACCTGCCGTCTTCAATCAGGGAACCGCCGCATCCCCGAATGACCGGACCGAAGCGGCGGTCGCAAACAGCGCGGCGAATTCGCCCGCAGCCCTCGGGATTCTGGCTGACCAGGCCAGCGGGCCATTTCAGACAAACCTCCTGATCGTCACCCGAGACGCGAAGACAGCGCCCCTGGAAGCGACGGACATCTACTTCGTCCCGCGCCGAGTCACCGCATCACTGCCCCGCTTCGGGGCAAACCCGCGCCTCGCGCTCTCGCGGCCGATGACGCCTCACTCGTGCCTGAGCCCGAGAGGCTGCCGTCCGGTCTTCAGCAACAGCACGCCCCAGAAGTGGGGAGGTGCGAACGATGAGCGGAGTCTCTCTGCCGAAACCGTTCTCAACGCGGAGATCCCGGAGCAGCCGGCCAACGGCTCGGGAAGGCGACCCGAGTTGTGGCTTCTGTCGCAGCCCAACCCGGACACAGCAAACCGCTTCGTGTGCTCTGGCGAGGTCGCTGTCGCGAATTGTCGAAACCCTGTCACCGATGTCGAGAGGTGGGCGCCCTCCAGCTCGCCGCGCGTTGCGCTTGGGGAGGGCATCGCCGTGATTGCTGAATCCGACTACCTCGCGCTGCGAGACGGCCTCAACCCTGGTGCGGAGCAAGCGCAACAACAAGCCATCCGCCTGTCGACACTTGGCAACACCGTCGACTTTGTCGGAGTTGAAGCAACCATCGGTACGCCGGCTGTTTCGCCCAGCGTGCTGATTGTCGCCCGGGACCTCCAACGCATCCCGGGACAACTCTTCACCACCGAGTTCTACGTCGTTCCCGGGCGCCCGAGTCGACTGCCGGAGATCGTCGGCACCCTCCCCTCCGCCGTCTTCAGCAAACCCATTCCAAACCTGACCACTCTGAGCGGTCCCTGCGGCGCGATTATCACACCGGGCTCAGGCCCGGCCGGATGTCCCGTCTGCCTGGCAGAGAGCGCGCCGAACGGGCCGAGATATGGCGAAGAGCGTTGGCCCTCCGCCAACCGCGTCACGGTCCGAATCCTGAGCGGCAAGACGCGCGACATCAGCGTCTACGCGTGCACCCAGCGGCTGCCGGTCGACCGAACCGACGGGCTCTGCTCACCCGGACCCGAGACGTGCAACGGCGAGTCAGAGACCTGCGCCGTGGTCGACGGGCAAATCAAAATTCTTCCGCCCGACAGCGGCAAGGTTTGTGAAATCTGCGTGACCCCATGAGGCTGACCATGAATAAGAACAAGATTGCGGCCTCCGCCTTTCTGGCCATCTATTCCACACACATCCTTCTCTCCTGCGCTCCGGCCCCGGACGGGAGCACCCGCGAGACGCCGAACGGCCTGGAGCAGCCGCCTTCGTATGCGCTCCTCGCCCCCGAAACGGCGGGGGGCTACGCCTTCGGCACCACGTCCTTCCGCGTCGGCGTTTCGCCTAACGGAGACGCGACGATTGAGGTGCCTATCTGGGTCCCAGGAGGTCGCGCCAACGCAACTCCAGAGCTGAGCCTGAACTACGTCTCATCCGGCGGCGATGGCCTCCTCGGGCAAGGCTGGAGCCTCTCAGGCCTCTCCGTCGTGAGCCGATGCCGGAAGAGCCAGGCCGAGGATGGCCGGTGGGGAGGGGCTACCCCCGACGCCTTCTGTCTCGATGGTCAGCGTCTGGTTCCGGTCGCCAGCTCCGGGACCGACGCCGAGTTCCGGACCGAAATCGACTCCGACGCAAGAATCATCCAGCACCTTTCGACCCATGAATTCGAGCTGACGCCGGCCGACGGGCTTCGCCGGACCTACCGCCCCTTCGGTTCCAGCAATGAGCTCTGGCTGCTCAGCCGCGCAGAGGACGGTGCGGGGAACAACATCGAGTACAGCTATCTGGCAGGCGCCCAACCTCTGCCGGACCGAATCACCTACAGCGGGAATGGAAGCACCGCCGGCACGCGCTCCGTGGAGTTCGCCTACGCGCCGAGGGCGCGCGCCAGACCTGCAGCCCTTGGCTCTTACCGATTCGCCCTCGAGAAGCGGCTCGAGAGGGTTGTCATCAAAGGCCCCCTGGATCCGGAAGCCCCGAAATCTGCATCCGTGGTGCGGGAATACGACCTCGCCTATGGGTCGACTGACGTCCTCGCGAGCATCCAGGAGTGCGACGGGGCGTCGCCTCCCGTCTGCCGCAAGCCGGTGAAGCTGGAGAGCACCCGCAGCGAGTACGCGTTCCACGACCTTCCACTGAAATTTGGCGTCGACAGAATCAAGCTCGCAGACGTCAACGGAGACGGACGCACCGACATCGTCTGGGCGGCCCCCACGCCGTCGGTGCTCCTCTGGTACGTCGCGTACCAGCAACCGAGGCAGGTCGGCTCTTCCCTCCCCGTCTTCGCAGCTCCCGCCTTGCTGGGCCTGCCCGTCCAGCCCATCGCTTCGGAGATCTCCGACCCGGTCTTCTCCGACCTGACCTCGGACGGAGTTCCGGAGGTATTTGCATATTCGCCGACGGCACCGGACCACCGAGCCCTGTATCGCCGCTCCGGCAGCACCTATGTCGACACAGGAGTGACCGGTCTGCTCGGGACAGAGGTCATCGCCGACTACGACGGCGACGGCCGCCCCGACGTGCTGACCCGCGTCACCGTGTGGTCGCTCTCACCAGCGCCAGCCAGAATTCTCTGGAACACCTCAACGCCGGGGGCCTTGAGCTTCGACTCCCCGACGAACCTCCTCAGCCGTCCGTGCGCCACCGCTGAGCAGGGGCTGATCAACGGATCGCCAGCGACCTTCCAGGGCGGAAGCGTTGCCGTCAAATGCGCCGACCCCAAAGACGGGCTTACCTATCCGACCGAGCTCACCTCGTGTCTCGCCTGTGGCTACGAGAACGCGCTGCGGGCCCTGGACGCAAAGTGGCCAGACCGGGTTGCCTCCGCTCAACAGCAATCTGCCTGCGCTAATACAACTCCGAGCCTCGCGTCGCTTCACCTCTTCCCCGGCAGCGCCGAGCGCGCCGTAACGGGCAGCATCTACAAAGGAGGCTACGAGCAAATCGTCGCGGACTTCGACGGGAACGGCGTACCCGAGGTCGTCTTCCGCGATTCGCTTGTCCCCTTCCTGGCCACGATGGACTGCGGGTACAAGTACCTCGAGCCCGCAGGCCCGGATCCCTTCATGGACGTCATCTCGATGACGCCTGGGGCAGCCCGGACACCTCGGGTGACCCACCAACTCCTGGCGATGGACGCCCGCGAGCTCTTCTCCGTCGACCGCGATGGCGACGGCGTCGACGACCTTGGCGGAATCTACGACGCCCCGAACGATGGAACGGCTGACCTCGTCGCCGGATACTTCAGCACAAGCGGCTCTGCCGGCTGGACGCCGAGCTGCGTGGTCGGAGACGCAAAGGTCGTCACCCGGGTTGCAGACCTGGACCTCGATGGCTCGCCCGAAGTCCTCGCCTTCAACTCCGCCAACACCACGTGCGGAAGAGTCCCTTCCGCGGCCGATGGGTTCGCAACGGGAACCGGCACTTCCCCTGAGCGAAACCTCCAGATCGCGGATGTCAACGGAGACCTGCTCCCGGACATCGTGACCGTGCAGGCCGATGGCATTCACCTGCATCTGCATCGTGGTGCCACGCCGGCGCTCATCACGCGCATCACCCAGGAGCGCGCCGGCGCCCAGACCAGCGCGACCGAGGAGGCGTTGGCCCAGGCAGCAGCGTTCGACTACGCCGTCATCGGGCCAGACTCCGGCCTCTACACGGCGGGCGCCACCTGCGACCATCGACAGGACTGCCTGCTGTCGGGCCGCCGAGTCGTCAGCAAATCCCGAGTCCTCGCTGCGGACCGGAAGCTCGTCAGCGCGACCTCGAATCTCTGGAGAAGCCAGACCTATTCCTACGAGGATGGCCGCGTCGACCGGAACGGCCGCGGCTGGCTCGGCTTCGCCAAGTTCCGCTCCTACGACGAGCAGACGCGTTCCTCTGTAGAGCTGAGCTTCGGCACGGGCCCGTCGTCGCGAGTGTGCAGCACCAGCGCATGCGACGGGCCGTACCTCTACGAGGCGGCATTCGGGCCGTCCCGAAAGCTCATCCGAGAGGACGACCGGCGTGACACCGCGACTTCGAGCGGCTTCGTCTACGAAACAGAGGCGCGGTATGCGCGCGCCCTTTCCTCGACGAAGGGCAGCGAGGGTGACGCGACGATCTGGCGGCTCAACAGCGCCACCGCCCGGACGTCCGAACGTGCCGGCGCAGCGTCCATCGGCGCCTCGTGGGCGCCCGTATCGCCCATCAGAGCCATCCAGGTCGACGCCACGTTCAGCGCGGGCGTGCCTCTTCAGCTCGTTCATCGAACGTTCGAAGGCGACTTCGACGCAACCGGAAACATCCCGACCTCCGCGTCCGTGCACACGCGCGAGCAGACCCTTGAGCTGACCCCCGCGAACACGAACGCCTGGCCAAACGCGCGCCCCAAGTACCTCCAAACGAAGAACACGGAGCCGAACGGGCAGACCTCACAGCGGACCACCCTGTTCGAGTACGACCCGGCCATCCCGGAGTTGCTGAGGAAGATCACCTACGAGCCGGGAACGCAGCCGGCGGAGACGCAGACAACCTCCGGGTTCATGCGAAGCGTAACGTTCAACCGCGCCTCCGATGGGCTGATCGAATCCATCGTCGAAGCAGGCTCAGGCCAGGACCGCACCACCTCCTTCACGTACTCCGCGGATCGCGTCTCCGTGAAAGGAGTGAAGAATCCGTTCGGGCACGAGACGGCGTCCTACGTCTCGCCTGCGCTCGGAATCGAGGTCGCCTTCGACGACGCGATGGGAGCTCGGCGTCATCGACGGTACGACCGCTTCGGCGACCTCCGAGGAGAGACGGACCCCCGCACCTACGACGTCGAGTATCACCGCGCCATCGGCACAGCGGCGGACCGACTCGGTCTGGAGGTGCAGGAGGTTCGACCCCTGCCGAGCGCGTCGGTCGCAGCGGGCCCCCAGCCTTCACCCTCCTTCTTCGCCTACGACGCCTTGGGGAGGCTCGCCGTCTCCGACTCAGCGGGCTGGCAAGACAAACGCGTCACCCGCAGCTTCCAGTACGACCTCTTCGGACGAGGCGTCGCCGCAATCCAGGCCCACTACGCGTCCGAGCCGAACCCGCCAGCCGTCACCCTTGCTTACGACAACCTCGGCGAGCTGATCGCCCGCACTGCCCCGGCCCACAACTCAGCGGGCATCGCGTCCGAGATGTGGAGCCACCAACCGCTACAGACCAGACACATCGCAGCGGACGGCGCGAGGTTCGCGTATCGATACGACGCGCTGGGGCGAACCCTCAAGAAGAGCAGCGAGCTCTTCGTTCCTCAGTTGAACATCACGAAGTCCATCGACACGAAGTACACGTACACGCCGCTCAATCAGGTCAGGACAATAGAGGACGCCGCGGGGAACGTGCTCGCGATGAAGTACGACGCGCTCGGCCGACGAGAGCAACTGGACGACCCTGATAGCGGCACTGAGGTCTCTCGATACAACGCCTTCGGAGAGCTCAAATACGCCAAGAACGCGCGCGGCCAGATTGTCGAGACCGCGTACGACCTCCTCGGCCGCCCAACCTCGCGCACCACGCCGCACGGCTCGGAGACATTCGCCTGGGACCCCTCGGGCGCACCCGGACAGCTCAAGTCCGTCACGAGCGCTTTCGGCGTACAGACCGAGCTCGCCTATGACGGGCTCGGCCGCCGCCGGCAGACGACCTGGCGGGTACCGGTAGGCACCGCCCAGACACTCCGAAGCTACGAGTACCAGCAACAGTTCGACGGCTACGGACGCGCTGACACCGTCGACTACCCCGCCCAGTCCGGCGGCCAGCGCCTCCGTCTGAAGTATCAGTACTCCCGCGACGGGCAGGCGACAGACATCTTCCGCTCTCTCTCGGGCACGACAGGGATGGCGCTGCTCTGGCACCGCGGCTCCGTGACCGCCGGAGGGCAGACGGAGTTCGAACAGTTCGGGGATCGCCTCATCACCAAGCGTGTCTTCAAAAAAGAGTTCCTCGACTACCAGGAGACACGCGACACAACCGGCCTGAAGCTCCAGCGCCTGAAGTACCAGTACGACGCCGCAGGCCGTGTCGGGATGAAGTCAGACCTCATCTCGCAGGTGACGGAGAAGTACTCCTACGACCAGCTCCAGCGCCTCGAGAGATGGGACGTCTACCAGAGCGTCAACAGCGCCTGCTCTCAGGCCTCTGAGCTCTATGGCTATGACGACATCGGCAACCTGAAGTGGAAAGGCGAGCCCCTCGCCAACAACGCCGTCCGCCATCTCGCTGATTTCGAATACGGGCCGCAGGGACATTCCGCGTCGGCGGGTCCTCACGCGGTAACCGCGGCAACGCGCGGAGGCGCTCGAGAGCTCCTCGCCTACGACCCCTCTGGCAACCAGCAGAGCAGCCCGACCCGGACCATCGCGTACTCGTGGTTCAACCTGCCGCTCACCATCACCGCGAACGGGTCCACCCACACGTTCCGTTACGACGGGTTCGGAGGCCGGGTCCTCCAGGAAGACGTCCAGAAGTCACTGGTGACGGTTGGAGGCGTGTTCGAGGAAGAGCTAACGCCGACCAGCAACCGCACCGTCGCCAACGTCTTCGTCGAGGGCGCGCTCATCGCGAAAGTCGAACAGGCGCCGGGGAAGACCGATGCGACCCTGTTCATGCACCCGGATGCGCTTGGGAGCCCGGAGCTGACCACCGACGGGATTCAGGCGGTCGCACGCGCGAAATACTCGCCATTCGGCCAGGCCCTGAATCCAACCGACCTGCGCAAGCCCAGCGCCGCAGGAAACAGAACCTCGAGCGGATTCACCGGTCATCAACCGGATGAGGCCTTCGGCCTCATCAACATGAAGGGACGAATCTACGACCCCGCGACCGCACGCTTCCTCTCGCCGGACCCCGTCATCCCCAACTCAGGAAGCGGCGAGGGGCTCAATCGGTACGCCTACGTCCTCAACGACCCCATCAACCACTCGGACCCCACCGGCTACTGGCCCGAAGCCGAGATCGCCATGGGGCTCGACCCGACCAGCTCCTGGAGCCCGGTCCCCCTGCGCAACCAGGGCCCGCCGCCAATGCGGCTGCATGAGCACAGACCGGCGGTCGCCAGGTCCGTCCAGGTCGAGGACACCAACGGACTCCGCTTGAATCCCGCCTCCGCGGCGAGCGTTGGGCTCACACCCCCGAAGGAGCCCCGCCGGCCGTACATGGACGACTCGTTCTCGCCAGTCGACCTTCTACCGGTGGTCGGGTCTGGCGTCGGCATGTTCCGAAGCGCCTTCAACGCATACATCGCGTACAAAAATGGCGACTACCTTCAGATGTCGAAATACATCGGAGGCGCCTCGCTGAACGCCGCCTTCCTCGTGCTCGACGTCTCAAGCCTGGGCGCGATCGGGACGCTCAGAGGCGCAGGGCTGGCTGTCGCCAAGGGGGCATCGAGCGCGTTCCTACGGGCAGAGGCCGGGCCAGCAACACGCACCGCGCTGAAGGCCCTTGCAAACGAAGCGAGGATTCTCGAATCATCCGGCGCGGCAGGGGTTGCTGACGACCTCCCGGAACTAAGCGGGATCTTGCGGGATGCTGCCGATGGGAAAGGCAACTTCGGAGTGGGTTCAGCGACGCGAGAGCAAGCCAACGCTGCAGGACAAGCCTGGGTTGGGCCGAATAGCCGTGTCGCGAGCGATGGCAAGACGATGGTCAGCGGGGACGGGATGCGGGTGTTCCGCCCACCAGCCACCAAGCCGAGGCTTGGAAAGGTGCAAGCGAACTTCGAGCAAAAGGTCATCCCTGATGGACAGCCGATCAGCAACGGACACCTCGATATTACTGACCCCTAGAGCGCCGATCAGGTATCCGCTCCAGCAAAGTCGATCGCTTACGAGTCCGATCGACGATCCTGCCCCGGCGTGATCAGTTCACCTCCTTCACGGAGGTCGTCTATGGAACGTTGGAAGCCGGCCGTGCCATGCAGCCCGCGAGAGAAGAGACTTCTGAAACTCGCAGGGAAGAGTCGAAGACTATTCGTCTTCCTCCGCGAACACCGGCACGAGTTATTTGACGACGCCTTTCAGGCCGAGCTGGAGGCAATGTATCGACAGACCGGTCAGGGCCAGACACCGCAACCACCTGCGATGCTGTGCATGGGGTTGTTGCTGCAAGCGTACCTGCAGACCTCGGACGCGGAAGCAGTCTGCTTGTCGGGGACGGACAGCCGCTGGCGAATGGTGCTTGGGACACTCGACGCCAAGGAAGACGAGCCAGCCTTCTCGCAGGGCGGCATCCAACAGTTCCGCGACCGGCTGATCGACGCGGAGATGGACAGGCGGTTGCTTGAGCGGACGGTGGAGGTTGCCACAGCGACGAAGGGCTTCGACCTGAAGAAGACGCCGAAGTCCTTGCGTGTGGGGGTCGACAGCCGCCCTCTGGAAGGGGCCGGGCGGGTTGAAGACACCATCAACCTGCTCGGCCACGCGGGCCGGAAAATTGCCGAGTGTATGGCGCTTACGCTCGGCACCGATGTCGAGGAGGTGTGTCAGCAGGCGGATGTCCCACTGCTCCTGGCCAGCAGCATCAAGGCCGGCCTCGATATCGACTGGAACGCCCCGGACGCCAAGCTGAGCGCGCTCAACAGGTTGTGTCGGCAGCTCGACCGTCTGATGGCATGGGTCGCCCGGCAGCCGAAGGACTGCGTCGATGCGCCGCTGTCGAGGTACATCGAGGCACTCGCGCAGGTGAGAGCTCAGGATCTCGAACCACATGCTGGTGGTGTGCAGATTCGACAGGGCGTCGCCGCCGACAGGCGAATCTCCATCGAGGACGCCGACATGCGACACGGGCGGAAGAGCAAGAGCAAGCGTTTCAACGGCTACAAGCAGCACATCGGCACCGATATCGATACCGACTTGGTGCTGGCCTGCACGGTCACGCCCGCCAACCGACCAGAGGAGGAAGCAACCTCCGCCTTGCAGGAGGACATGGCTCACCTTGACCTCTACCCCGACGTACTTCTAATCGACCGGGCGTACGTCAACAGCGACCTCACCGAAGATGTGGCCGCGAGTGGCGGCGTCATCCTCTGCAAGCCTTGGCGTGGAGCAGGCGCAAAACCGGGCCTGTTCGGTAAGCGGGACTTCAAGGTGAACGTCCGCGATGGAACCATCACGTGCCCGGCGGGCGAGGTGGAGCCCTTCGAGCCCGGTGCCGTGGTGCACTTCGACCCTGAAGCCTGTGGCCCCTGCGCGCTGCGCGCCAACTGTACGCAGGCCGCATCCGGCAAGGGCCGGAGCGTCACCATGGGCGACGACGAGCGGCTGCAGAAGAAGCTCCGCGTCCTTCAGCAGACCCGGGCCGGCCGCGCGACGCTCCGGGAGCGGGTCGGTGTCGAACATCAACTCGCCCACCTCGCCAATCGACAGGGTCCCAAAGCGCGCTATCGCGGCACCCGCCGCAACATCTTTGACCTCAGGCGACTGTCCGCCGTCCAGAATCTCGAAACCGTTGCTCGCCACGTGTACGAGGACAGTCGCGCCGCCGCGTGATCAAACCTGTTTGGTGCTCTAGACATGCGCGCTGAGATCAAGAACTTGTTCAGCTTGACGATTGATGACCTCGAACACTTCGTCCCAGAAGACTCGGCAGTGTTCCGCGTACCACTCCGGCTGATTGCGGGACCTGTGGGCGAAAAAGGCGAAGAGAGCTTTGATTTCGAAGTCTGCAGCGCCAAGTTCCTGCAGCAGGAGATTTCAGAGAATGGTGCGCTTCTCCTCCGCCACAGAGTGCTGATGAGCTCGTTCGATTTCGGAAGGGTTCGCGGTTTTGTGGAACGCTACGTTCGTGGATGCGAGGGCGCGAGTTGGAATGAGGTTGCAAACAAGCTCGCTCGGCTTGGACAGTGGGAGTTCGAGGACTACCGAGAAGAGAGATGAACTCCGAATGCGGAATCTCCACCGGAGGTAGAGGCAAGGGCAGCGAGCAAAGACGACGTCACGCGCTCGAGCTCAAGACTCCGGTCGCACAAGGGGATGTCCCGCCGCCGGTTGAAATTCTCCGAGGCGGCGACGGGGTGATGTCTACATCGCGGGTCTGACATTGTCTCGTTTTGAGTCATGTTTCAAACCTGCGTCGCGAGCTCGGAGCGCGGCGACGAGCTTGTGCATGTCGCGATGACCTTTGAGGCGACGAAACTTGCGAGCGGCCTCGAGTGCGGCGGTGGCTACCCATCGGAGCGCCATCCCGCCGTCTCGGCAGCGCTTCACGCGGCCGCCCACACGGCGGACCCCTCCGTTGAGGTTCTCGATGGGGTTCGTCGTCTCGAGCGTGCGACTGAGCGCGCCCGTGAGTCCGAGCGCGCGTGATGGTAAGGGTTTCCTCCATCCCCTCCCTGCAGGCTCGCCGCAGCGCTCGGGTGCTTCTTGGCCAGGGTGCGGGCCAGGTTCTGCAGCAGGCGCAGGGCCGTCTCATAGCTGGGCGTCTTGTAGGCCTGGTTCATCGCGGCGCGGACCTGGCCGCGTTCCCCTCCGGGATGTGCTCCGTTGCGTCGCTTGTGCACTCGGCAACGCTGCACGAGGGCGAACTGACCGAAAACGTCGTCACCGCCCCTCCCCTGAGCCCTTCCGCCGTCAATGACGACGAGGATGCTCCTGTCTGCCGGCACCCCCGCGCCACCACGTCTGCCAGCAGCTCCTTGCAGACGGTCTGGTTCTCCGTTGTCCCCCTCCCGGAAGCCGAGAGCAGGTGCTTGTCTCCCCTCATCGATGCCCAGCACGATGAGGATGAGGTGCTCCCGAAGTAGATGCCATCCACCATCAGGGCCGCCCACTGCCCATCAGCGAGGACTCCGCTCAGCGTCACCTCCAGCTGCGCCGCCGTCTTGGCGACGAAGCGACAGCTCACCGCACTCTTGCTCGTCCCCAACTCTTCGAGCGACGGGGTGACGGGCTCCAGCGAGCGGGCGTACTCCGGGTGCTGACGCCGACCAGCATCTGCTCCACTGCTCGCTCAGTCAGGGGGTCCTCCACCTGGAACTGCTCAGGCGGTGAGGGGCACCTCCTTGCCTCCCGGCGGACCCGTGGACGCTCGAGCTTCACCCTACGCCCGTGCCCAGCACGGCCTCGCCGGGACCGACCCCCACCGGCTGGCAAGCCTCTCTCCTCGCACAGCCGAGCTTGGGCGCACGGCCGCTCGACCTCCTCCCGAGGCATCGCCGTCGCGACGGCCATCGCCCTGGAGGAGCACCTCCCCTCGGCCCGGGACCGGACCTCAATCTCGACGTTGCCTATCACCTCCCTCCCGCGCCGCGGGACGGAGCTCTGGGACTTCCCTCCGAGACGTCTTCCTGCTTGTCTGCTTCATGGCGGCTCCTGTTTCGTGCAACCCAGTCTCTTCTCGGGGAGCCACCTTCAAATTTCAACTACGCGCGGTTGACATCGCCTCGCACAGCAAGCGAGTTGGCAGCGTTGGCATCGCGGCCTGATCGAAAAGCGCTCCAAAGCAGGCGCAATGGTTTCGCTAGCCGCGATAGCGGACAACTACTTCTGCTCGTTCATGTTGTCTGTTGTGCTGGCCGACGAGCCGGCCCGGTTGCTGCGGAGTGGACGACGGGCAAGAGCGAGAAGTGCCTAGCCCGGGTTGCAGATTTGGAAGCGAGGATCGACCGAAACCGATCGTGTGCTGCCGATACTGATTGCGTGTTCGTCGATGCTAGAGCGCTTCCAGGAATATGTTGGCACGCGGCAAGTGGCGCATGGTCCGCGTCTGATGAGCTGCGTGAAGCCAAGGCCGCGGCGTACGTCGAATGTGGAAGCGTTCGCCGATATTGTCCCGAGTGGGCGACAGTAGAGTGTCAACACAACGCATGTGTCGCCGTGCCCGTTGAGTTTCCGCGTGAAGAGCCGATTGTTGATCCTGAGCCGTAACTTGCTCTCGGAACCTCCTGCGCGTTTCCTTGCATGACAGGGGTATCCTCCCTTAGAGCGTCGAGGAGCAGCGGCGCTGAATGTCGAGTTGGAATGCCGTTGGCCTCCATCTGCGAGACCGCCGTGATGCCAGCTCCTTCATGCGAAGGAACCGGCACGGAAGCGAAGCCCGAATGAGCATGATGAATCCGAGAAGTGTTCGCAGCCGCGAAGAGCTCGCCGAGTTCGTGGGCGGTCTCGCCGAGGATCTAACGGCACCCCGACCAGTGGACGAACGTCTCTCTCGGCCTCTCGGCGACTTCCTGGAGTCGATGAGCGCCTGGATCGATGACATGGACGGCTACCACAAGGAGTCAGGAGAGGCGGTTTAGTCGGCCCCAGTGGCGGGCGCTGGTGAAGAGCCTCGCTGCCGCTAAGGTGTACGAGTAGGCGCGGGCCTTCCGATGCATTTCGTGACCTACACGACATGAAGACAGCCGAGATTGTACGCCTGCCCTGCGCGACGAAGCTGTTAAATTCTTACGACCTGGCTGTCGCGGGAAGATTTTCAGGCAGCAGCAACGCGCCGCTGATTCTGATGGCGATGGTGTCCTCGCCCAAGGAGCTTCAAGCGCAGTTCGCCGAGCGCAGCGTACCCTTCCGAGTCTGCCTCTCTCGCGCACCATTCGATCTCTCAGCCCCGAGTCTCAACGAGTTCATGCTGAGAAACACGACATCGTGTGTTGTCGACATTGGCGAATTGACAAGGATAGCTTGAAGGAATCCCGCATCACAATCAGCGCGGATGACGATGAATGGACATTTTGGTCCAAAGCTGTGCGGGAGGTGAAGAAAACTACAACAGCAGGACTGTGGGCGGCGAACCCCTACACAGGCGCAAGAAAGCTGTCCAAGAACAACCGGTACACACAGGGCGCGGCCAAGCTGGCAAATACCGGCATCAAATTGCTTCCGATTGGGGGATGGAACTTCTTCGAGATAGGCGAGGGCACTCAGAAGCACTAGGAGAAGGTCGACCAAGGGAGGTCTCAACGGGTGCCCTGACCACGAGGGTCATCCACGCTTGACCCGCTGTCGCCGCAGATGCGGACGCCTGGTCGATGGAGATGTGGCGGCGCAAGCGGTCTTTCGGCAAGGTAAGCAAGTCCTCTCTCGGGCGGGAGAATCACCGGCTCGGCCAATCAGGTCGTGCGCTGAGGACATCAATGGATCTAGTTACAGGTTGTCCGGAAATTCGGGGCGCAATCGTGGCGGTCCGCGGGCTGAGCCCAGGGGCCAGGGCGGCGCTAACAATCTTTGCCGGGGCCGGAGAAGCCGCGGGCGGCGCGGCGCTCAACCGACCAGCACAACTTTCTCCCGTTTCGCCAGCTCGCGAACCAGCTTGTTCAGGTTGAAACCCAACGCAGCCGACTGGCCGCAGAACCCCATCATCCGTACCGAGCGCGCGGCTGGTCGGTTGAACCC
>JBGART010000029.1:0-115237 GCA_044230055.1 Myxococcaceae bacterium
GGGGACAGCTCCAGCCATTCCATCGAGCCCGAGCGAAGCACCTCGGGGCGTGCAGGAGTGGGCAGCGAAGCAGCGTGCGTCTTGGCCGAAGCGGTCATTGCTGCCGGGGGCGCCCCCGGCAGCCGCCCATGCCTATCCCGCGTCCCCCGTCTCCTCAGGGATGTTTGGGCTCCGAGCAGGCAGCAGACACGGTTCGACACCACCGCCCGGACGGCTGAAGCGCGGAACCCGCGTCACTTGACCAAAGCTGCCTTCATGTCGACGAAGACGCTCCGTATCTGTGCGCCACGTCTTCGTCCCGGGCTCGCGCCCGCTTCGCCCTACCCGGCCCGAAGGCGGCAACGGAAGCCGAGGACCCTCGCTGAGCCCCCTTCCCCGATGCCCGAGCCTCGCGCAGCGACGGACGCCCTGCCGCCGCTCAACGATGCGCCACTGCGCGTCGCCATGCTCCAGGAGAACGGCTCATTGGGGTCTGCCACCTCGCGGGGTTTCAGCAGCTCCGCTCAGGCGGCCAGTGCTCGCGTCCGCGCGTCGGAGAACTTCGCCAGCACGCGCGTGAGCTCTTCCTGCTGCGCCGCGGTGAACGCCAACGCGTTGCGCTTGTCCAGCCGCTCCGGCTTCGGAAAGAAGCAGCCCGTCACGCCCTTGAGCGTGGGGTCACTGGCCAGCGCCACGAAGTTCTTCGCCGCGCGCGCGGCAGTGATGCCGATAATCGGCGTCACCAGGCGGAAGACGGGGCGCAGAGGCCCGGGCATCCCGCGGAAGATGTCGCTGGCCACGATGCCGACGTGTCCGCCGTTGATGGCCGGCCCGCCGGGGTGGGCGGCCGCGTAGCTCTGGATGTAGAGCTGGCAGGCCAGCTGCGACTGCTGCGCCGCGCGGATGACCGAGTAGTTGTTTGGCAGCGTGACGTCCTCATGGAGCCGCGCGCTCTTCATCAGGGGTGCGCCGACAAAGACCACCCGCCCATCCTCGGAGGCGGAGAGCTCCGGCGTGAGCGCCTCCGTCAACAGGTACCGCCCGAGGAACTGCGAGGCCCATGTCTCCTCCAGCCCGTCCGCGCTCACCACCCGCTTGGCGTTGAGCACCCCGGTGGAGTGGACGAGCGCGTCCAGCCGCCCCTCGCACTTCGCCTTGACCGCCTTCACCAGCCGGGCCACGTCCCCTGCGCGGCTGAAGTCCGCGGCCAGAAAATCCACGCCCGCCGAGCTCACCGTGCGCAGCGCCTCCGCTGCCCGCGTGCCCTTCGTCGAGTTCCGCCCGGTAATCCAGAGCCGGTAACCGGCCTTGCCGAGCGCCTCCGCCACCGCAAAGCCGATGCCGCTGTTTCCCCCGGTTACCAGTGCGTGCTTGGTCATGCCCGCTCCTCTAACGGTGCGGGGGGCGTGCTGTCTACCTCGGCGTAGGAGCTGCGCTCATGCCTCGAATCCGTCCACCGGCGCGCCGGGGGCGTTCGCCACAAACCGGTCCGCGTAGACGAGCTCGGTCTCTCCCTTGATGGGGATGGACTTGCCGTCCCTGAAAGACACCCGCCCGGAAGCGTGACCTTCATCCAGCGACCAGTTGCCCGGGATGAAGCCGTTGGCGCCGGCGCCCGCGGCGGTGATGGACTGGAAGGCGTCCACGTTGCCCTCAATCACCGTCCCGTCGTTCGTCTCCAGCTTGAAGTGCGTGGGCGCGGGGTGCGGTGCCAGCGTGTTGGGCCCCGGCTTGTTCATGTCCTCCGCCGCCACGCTGGACGTGTACACACCCATCTTCTCCGCCCAGGGGTCCTTGTGGGCCGCGGACTGGACTTCCCTGTCGAACGTCACCTTGAAGTCAGCCGCGCCATAGGTCTGGCTGCAGCCGTTGCGGACGACGGTGAGCGAGCTCAGCTCGCCGGCGCGCGGGGAGGAGTGGAAGTTGCCCAGCTCCACCACCACGCTCTGGCCGTCGGCAGTGCGCCCGGACATGTTGAAGAAGTGGTAGCCGTGCTTGCGCTCGCCCGGGAACCAGCCGCCCTTGGACTCCTCGTGGTACGCGCTGGCGCCGTCGAGGGTGTACTTCTTCGGACCGACGCGCACGCTCCCCTTCTCGATGGTGCCCTGCAGCATCATGGGGGACCAGGTGTACTCGCTGGGCGGAATCTGCACGCCGTTGAGCGCGGGGACGCCCAGCAGGTCTCCTTGAATGGGGTCCAGCGTGGGCTTGAGCTGGAGCGTGTTCATCTGATTCGCCTTGGCGACAAAGCTGAATCCAAACGCGTCCGTGTCGTAGGACCATTTGATTTGGTTGGGCCCCAGCAGCTCAATCCCGCCCTTCCCGCCCGGCAGCTCCAGCGTCTTGCGGCCCTTGTTGAACGCCTCGGCAATGTCCTTGAGCGGAATGGTATCTGTGCACGTCTTCCACTCCTTCGCCTGCGGGTCGAAGAGCCGCACGTAGGCGATGAGGATTCCGGTGGGCGTGCGCGGCCCCAGCGTGTGGAAGCCGCAGAAGCCGTGAACGCCAGATTTGTCGTCTGTGAAGGTGAAGTACTTGCTGTCCAGCTCCAGCGCCCGCTGCAGGCCCGCCATCTGTGCCAGCTGAGGGTCCGCCGGGAGCGGCTCGTTGGGGTTGACCGTCCAGGCACCCATCCCCGGCGTCAGGAAGCCGCGAGGGTCCGGGCGCCCGCCGAAGCCGCCTGCCGCCTTCAGCTCCTCGATGTTCTTGGCCGTGGGGACCTGCGAGGCGCCTTTCGGCGGCGGCGTGCTCTGCGTCTTCGAGGTGGGGGCAATGGAAGTCATGGTCTGCTCTCTTTGGGTGTCGGTGGCTGTGGGCCCGTATTGCGTGGCAGGCGGGAGAGGGGCCAGCGCTCCCCGCGCCTGCTCAGGTCATGAGCACGGCGGTTCGTAGCCAAGGTCCAGGCGCGCCAGCTCTTCGCGCGAGTAGGGCGGCGGCCGGGGCTTGTCGCCGTACAGCACGCGCATCTGGACGGGCCGGGCGGTGATGGAGGCGTTCATCCGCGCCAGCAGGGACGCCATGCCGAAGAAGTATTGGTGGAAGAACAGCATGTCTTCGCTGAAGTGCACCGCGCGCAGGTTGGGGTTGCGCGTGAAATACAGATTCCACATCGCCTTGACGTAGTCGGGCTCGTAGCGGAACGGCCCTTCGAGCAGCCACGGCAGGAAGAAGAGCGCGAAGATGCGATACATGAAGTCCATGTCCGCGCGCTCCGGGACGGAGACGATTCCGGATTGAAGCACCAGGGTGCGGAAGGCCTCTGGCTGGCGCTCGGCCACGCACCGCATGACGTCCGCGGTCAGCTTCAGGTATTCGGGTGAGAACTGCTGAACGGCCCCGAAGTCGACCAGGCCGATGCCGTCGTCCGTGAAGACGAAGTTCCCGGGGTGGGGATCTACATTCAGACGGCTGTGCTCGTAGCAGGAGCACTGGAAGTACTCCCAGAGCTGCTGCGCGCGCCGGTCCTTCTCGGCTGTCGGTGCGGACCGGCAGAAGTCTTCGAAGGCCTGCCCCTCGAGGAGCGACTCCACCAGAATGTGGTCGTTGGAGAGCTCCGGGCGGACCTGCGGGAAGGTGAGCCCCTTCCAGCCGCGGAAGGCGTCAGCGAAGTAGCGCAGCTGCTCCGCTTCCAGCCGGTAGTCGCACTCCCGCATCAGGTGTTCGCGCAGCGCGCGGGAGAGGACGCCCGGCTTCTGGCTCCCAAGCACCACGCTGGCCAGGCGGTCCGCGGCGGAGAGGTGCGCGAGGTCCACCGCCAGCCCTGCGTGAAGCCCGCGGTGCCGGACCTTCACCGCCACCTTCGCGCCGTCCTGGGTCACCGCGCGGTGCACCTGCCCAATACTGCCCACCGCAAAGGGCGTGGCCTCCCACTGGCGAAACAACTGCCGTGGGGGCCGCTTGAACGACTCGAGGAAGAGGTCCATCACCGTCCGTGCTGACATCGGCCGGGCCTGGCGTTGAACCGCGCCCAGCTTCCGCTGCTGACTGACCGTGAGGCAGAAGTCCGTGTAGCTGGCCATCTGGGCCATCTTCATGGAGAGGCCCTTCAGCTTGCCCACGCCCTCGATGTACTTCTCCAGCGCCGCCCGCGAGAGCTCCGCGCGCAGGCCCTTAGGCTTCTCCGTGCGCGTGCTGAAGTAGACCAGGCTGAAGAACGACGCGGCGGCAGAGCGCACCGTCCGCCCAAACGCCCCCTGCGGCAAATCCCCCGCCTCAGACGTTCCAAGCCCAAGCTCCTGCTCAACCAGCTCCAGCAGCTTCAGCACGGGGCCGGGGACGGGATAGTCCCCCAGCTCCCACTGCGCGACGGAACCTGGCGCCACGCCCCACTCGCGCGCCAGGTCGCGCTGCGTCCACTGCATGAACTCCCGAACTCGCTGGAGCCGTGCACCGGCTGTTACATGAATGGAGCGTTTGCCGGCCACCAGATGTTATCGGGCGGCATCAATTGCAGGTTGCCTCTCTGTGACGGCGCGTATTTAGGTGATTTTAGTTTTTCAGGTCAGGCAGCAGGGTCATCTTGCCGTGGTCATCCCGGAAGAGGACCTCTGGCTTGATGTCCAGAGCTCGCCCAACCCGGCCGAACTCGGAGGTGCTGCTGAACTGCATCACGTCCGACGGCTTCCAGCGCGCGGTGACCGTGTGCCACTTCGCCCAACCGTCGTGGTACTTGATGTGGCCCGGCCGCATGGGGTCCTTTGAGACGCCGGCCTGGAACCCCTCGGGCGGCGTCGGCGGCAGGTGGCTGGCGTCTGGCAGACCCAGGGACTGGGCCAGCAGATTGGCCTCCGCCAGCTGTGCCGCCGGGCTTCCGTCAATCTGCCAGCGCGTGAAGGACACCGCGCGCTGGTGCTCATCCAGCGCCAGCGCCTCGCGCACCTGGTTCCCGTTCATCGGGCCCTTGGTGTTGAAGAGGACCGGGGCCTTGCGCTTGTCGAAGCCCAAAAGCTCCCGGCCGGTGCGCTCGTGCGAACCGGTCACCGAGCCGCGGTAGAGGTACATCAGGCTGCCCATGAAGTGCGGCGTCAGGACCGAGTACGCGTTCACCCAGGGGAAGGTCTTCGCCGGGCCGCCCTCGTCCTTGTAAACGTCCAGGCAGAGCAGGAAGGCGCGGTACGGGCCGTCATCCGAGTCCCGGTAGTTGAGCGTCTGGACGCGCACGATGCCGCGGCGCTTGCCATTGATAACCGTGGTCAGCGGCCGGTAGCCGGTGCCCTTGAGCAGCGTCTCCATCGCCGCCGCGTCCGCGGTGCCGAAGGTGGCCCACCAGTCGATGTCCTGCGCCCGCCAGGGGACCTCCACCACCCGGCCGTTGCTCAGCTTGAACGTCCCGGTCCGCGGGTGGTTGGCGAAGAAGGGGTCATTGGGGTCTCTGGGCGGCGCCTTCTCCTCCGGAGAGACCACGAACTGGTCGACAGACACCTCCAGCGCTTCCGTCTCGTCGACGTCCGCCGGCGCCGCGCCGCATCCGAACAGGAAGGCGGCCGCGAAAAGGGGGGTGAGGGATTTCCACATGGGTTGCTCCTTTGACCTGCAGTGAGGGCGCGCTGAATAGGCGTCTGGACTGTCGCCTGTCATCGCTTGGGGCCCCCTGCTCAGGGGATGAGCGGCGGCCCGCGTCTCTTGGGGATTTGACGGGCGCGGGCGTTTCGAGATACTTACATCGTAAGCCTACACGGTAACCAAGGAGCGCGAAGTCGATGGACGTGCAGACAAAAGCAGTGGAATTGCCGGCGATGCCGGACGGGCGGATGCCGGTGGTGGGCCATCTGGTGGCGGTGGCGAAGAACCCGCTCGGGGCGCTGGACCGCTGGCACGCGGAGAAGGGGGACCTCTACCGCGTTGCGCTGCCGACGGGCGAGACGTGGGTCATCAACCGGCCGGAGCTGATTGAACGGGTGCTGACCGCGCACAACGCCTTCATCAAGGACAAGGACCTGCGCGACAACAAGGTGCTGTTCGGAGAGGGGTTGCTCACCAGCGAGGGCGACTTCTGGCTCCGGCAGCGCCGGCTGGCGCAGCCCGCCTTCCACCGGGAGCACCTGGCCGGCTACGCCGCGCAGATGGTGGAGTTGACCTCTACCTTTATCGAAAGCTGGCGCGCGGGCGAGGTGCGGGACCTGCACGGAGAGATGATGGCGCTCACCTTGAGGGTGGTCAGTCAGACGCTCTTCGGGGACGACGGCGTGCCGGCGCGGGAGGTGAGTGAGAACCTGGACGTGGTGATGCAGCGCTTTGAGGGCTTCTACTCGCTCTGGCCGCAGTGGCTGCGGGTGGGGTTCGGCGCGCGCTACGCCACCGCGGTGGAGCGGCTGGACACGGTGGTGTACGGGCTCATCACCCGGCGCCGGGCCAACGCGCAGCCGCGGCGGGACTTGCTGTCGATGTTCCTCGCCGCGACGGACGACGACGGCAAAGGGATGAGCGACCGCCAGCTGCGCGACGAGCTGATGACGATGCTCCTCGCCGGTCACGAGACGACGGCCAACGCCCTCGCCTGGACGTTTCACCTCCTGGCGCAGGCGCCGGAGGTGGAGCGACAGCTGTATGACGAGGTGAAGGCGCTCTCCGGCCCGCCCACCCTCCAGGACCTGCCGAAGCTGAGCTACGCCGGCGCGGTCATCAAGGAGGCCCTGCGGCTGTACCCGCCGGCGTGGATTGTAGGGCGCGAGGCGGTGACGGAGTTCGAGCTCAACGGCCATCGCCTGCGCAAGGGCACGCAGGTGGCGATGAGCCAGTGGGTGGTCCACCGGGACCCGCGCTTCTACCCGGAGCCGCTGGCCTTCCGCCCCCAGCGCTGGCTGGACGGCTCAACCACTGGCCTGCACGCCTACGCCTACTTTCCGTTCGGTGGCGGGCAGCGGCTGTGCATCGGCAAGGCCTTCGCGCAGATGGAGGCGGTGCTGCTGCTCGCCACGCTGCTGCGCCGGTTCCGGTTTGTTCCCCACGGCCCCGCTCCCCGCCCGCGCGCCTCCATTACCCTGCGGCCCTCCGGGGCCCTGCAGATGAAGCTGGAAGCGCGGTAAGACGCGGCGCGATGGCACGCCGCAAAGCCGCGCGAACGCGCACCCCGCTCTCCCGCGAGCGCATTGTGAAGGCCGCTCTGGAGCTGGTGGACGCGCAGGGCCTGGAGGCGCTCAGCATGCGCCGCCTCGGGGCTGCGCTGGGCATCGAGGCCATGTCGCTCTACAGCCACTTCCGCGACAAGGACGAGCTCCTCGACGGCGTGCAGGAGGCCATCCTCGAGGGGCTGGCGCCCGGCCCGCGGCGCGGCAGCTGGCGCGAACAGCTCACCCGCGCGGCGCAGCAGTTTCGCGGAGCGCTCGCCGCGCACCGCCGCGCCATGCCGCTCTTCGCCACCCGGCCCGCGTTCACCCCCCGCGCCATGCGCCACGTGGAGCCTTCGCTGCAGCTGCTGAAGGAGGCGGGCTTGAGCGACGTGGAGACGCTCTACGCGTTTGACGCGCTCACCACCTTCATCGTGGGCCACGCCCTCTCGCAGTGGGGCGACGTCCGGCACGACACGCCGGAGCAGTACCTCGTCCAGCAGCTGGCCGGGCTCTCCCGCCTGCCCCCGGAGCAGTTTCCCACCGTCGCCGCCCTGCTGCCCGGCATGTCCCGCTTCCGCTTCGACGACAGCTTCGCCTTCGGGCTGCGCTGCGTCTTCGACGGGATTGAGGCGAGCCTCCGCCTGTGAGCGGTGGCAAGTGCCCGAGCTCACAGGCCTTGAGCGCCGTCCTCCCGGCTCAGTTTCCCAGAGAACGGCGCCTCCGTGGCCCCAGGGAGACACGATGGGGCCGCCACTTTCATTGGGGGCGGGCGTGACTAGACTGCGGCCCCCTCTGGCACGGCAAAGGGCCCAGAGGAAGAGGATGTCATGAGCAGCCGAGTCGTTGGCCTCTGTGGGGTGTGGCTCGTCGCCCTCCTCGTCGCCAGCTGCGAGTCGACCACGGACACGTGCACGCCGGCGTGCAAGGCCGACGAGCGGTGCGTGAAGGGCGTTTGCACGGGCCCGCTCTGTACGGACCGCAACCAGAACGCGGACGAGACGGACGTGGACTGCGGCGGCTCTCTCTGCTCCCAGTGTCTGGACGGCAAGCGCTGCCAGCTCAACACGGACTGCAGCAGCGGCGTGTGCGTGGACAACGTCTGCATCGGCGGCAGCTGCGGGGACGTGAGCCAGAACAACGAGGAGACGGACGTGGACTGCGGCGGTCCGGTCTGCGCCCCCTGCAGCGAGGGCATGTCCTGCCGCGAGCACCGGGACTGCGTGCAAGGCCGCTGCTCTGCGAACATCTGCGTCGCGCCCACCTGCTCCGACGGGCTGAAGAACGCGCTGGAGACAGACGTGGACTGCGGCGGCACCCAGTGCCCCGGCTGCGCGGCGAGCAAGGCCTGCAAAGGCTCCGGTGACTGCAAGAGCGGCGTCTGCACCGGGCTGGTCTGTAAGGAGGCCGGCTGCAGCGACCTGGTGAAGAACGGCGCAGAGACGGACGTGGACTGCGGCGGCGGCGCCTGCGGGCGCTGCGTCGAGGGGAAGGTCTGCGCTGCGGGCACGGATTGCGTCTCCAACGTCTGCGGCGGGCTCAAGCGCTGCGCGAGCGCCGCCTGCGCGGACGGGCAGAAGAACGGCGATGAGACGGACGTGGACTGCGGCGGCCCCATGTGTCCCAAGTGCGCCACCGGCCGCGCCTGCGGCGGCGCCACCGACTGCCAAAGCGCCGTCTGCACCGGCCTCACCTGCCGCGCACCCACCTGCCAGGATGGGGCGAAGAACGGGACTGAGACGGACGTGGACTGCGGCGGCGCGTCTTGCGCGAAGTGCGGCGTGGGCCGCGCGTGCACCGCCGGCGCCGACTGCCAGAGCGCGTCTTGCCAGGGTGAGAAGTGCGTGGCGGCCAGCTGCTCCGACGGCCTGAAGAACGGCACCGAGTCTGACGTGGACTGCGGCGGCAGCTGCGGCAGCAAGTGCGCCGCGGGCAGGGCCTGCGGCGTGGCCACTGACTGTCAGAGCACGGTGTGCAACGGCACGGTCTGCGCCGTCCCCACCTGCGCGGACGGGGTGAAGAACGGCGCGGAGACGGACGTGGACTGCGGCGGCAGCTGCAGCAGCAAGTGCGCCGCCGGGAAGGGCTGCGGCGCCAGCACCGACTGCCAGAGCAGCACCTGCCAGGCGAACGTCTGCCAGGCGCCCGGCTGCACGGACGGCGTGAAGAACGGGAGCGAGTCGGATGTGGACTGCGGCGGCAGCTGCGCCACCCGCTGCGCTACGGGGAAGGGCTGCGCGCTCGCCATCGACTGTGTCAGCGGCGTGTGCAACACCGCCGCCTGCGCCGCGCCCACCTGCACGGATGGGGTGAAGAACGGCACGGAGCAGGGCGTGGACTGCGGCGGCGGCTGCCCCACCTCCTGCGTCCCCAGCCTGCTGCTCTTCGCCGGCGGCTCCGGCGGGTTCCTGCAGGCCCGCTACCTCTCCGGCGCGTGGAGCACGCTGACCGCCTCAGGCTCCAGCGGCGGTGTGTCTCTCGCCGTGACGACCACTGGCCTCGCGGTGGGCGTGGCCCGGCTCTCCGGGACGAACAAGGTCCAGTACACCACCTGGTCCGGTGGGGCCTGGTCCACGCTCAACGACCTCGCGGCCGACACCACCCGCGCCACGCCCTTCGTCGCTGCGGGCGGGCCGTCGGTTCATCTCTCGTTCCACGGCGAGGACTACAAGCACTACTTCGCCGCGTTCAATGGCACGACGTGGCTTCCCACCGCGGAGCCCGTGCCCAGCTCCGCCGGAGGCCAGGCCAGCGGCCCCGGCCCGGCTTTCCTGGTGGCCCGCGGTCCGGATGCGACGCTCATCTACAGCAACGGCTCTGACAGCAACCATCTGTACGCCAAGGACCGCAGCGGCTCCGGGACGTACGCGGGAGGCGTGTTCGTCGCCGCCTCGCCCAACCCGAACGTCACGCCTGTCGCCGTGGTGCCCTCCGCCGGCGCCCAGCTGCTCCTGGTCTGGACGAACAACGCGGACAACGCCCTGATGTGGCAGCTGCGCACCGCCACCACCCCGCCCTGGTCCGCCCCCATCGCCATCCCCAGCGCCTTCAGCCCGGACCACCCCGCCCTCGTCGCCCTCCCCGGCGGCGATGCGCTGCTCGCCTTCCGCGGGAACAACGGGGTTGTCTACTGGAGCAGGTACAGCGCGAAGGCCTGGACGGCTCCGGCGCCCGTGCCCACCGCCACCGCTGGAGTCAACGCCACCACCGTCGCGGCCCCTGCCCTCGCCACCGGCATGGGCGCCGTCACCGCCGAGCTCGTCTTCGTGGGGATGGATGGCAAGGCGTATCACTCCAGGCTGAATGGCTCGGTGTGGGGAGCGCCCACGCTCGTCGGCGGCGGCGGGCTGAACTCCGTCGCGCTCATCACCACGCCCTGAGCGGCACGGGTCGGCCGATGAATCTCGCGCTGGAGCTCCACGACAGCGTGATTGAGGCGGTTCGCCGCCGCGAGGAGGCGCTGATACTTGTCGTAGACGCGTATTTTCATCGCAGCGCGGGTACGCCGGGGGCTGATGCGGGCGAGGGGTACTGGCAGCGCGTGGAGTTGATGGTGAGGAACGGCGTCATTGACTCACCTCCATCTCTTCCGTTCTCCATTCTCGCTGGAGCTCTGAGTCTCAACGGCCGCGCGTTGGAGCACTTGATTCCGATGCCGCTGAGGTTGTGTCGGATGTCGCGCTCAGGTTGAGCGGATTGTCCGGGGTGCTTCATGTCCGCGGCGGTGGGATCAGCGTTTCACCGATAGGTCCGCCACGTAACCTCGAGGCATTCGAGGGTGGTTGATCGAGAGCTCGCGCGCGGAGGTGCGTCGCGCGGAGGTCGCTTCGTTCGTGCGTACACAATCGCGGGAATGTGTCGCGCTGCCGGCGCGAAGGCAGCTTGGACAGGGTGACGGGGATCTGGGTTGAGCCGTCCGGGCGTCGGCGCAGAAGCGTGAGCGGTGCTTGGCGCGGAGGTGGATATCCCTGAGGGAGACGGGGCACGCGGGATAGTCCCGGGCGGCTGCCGGCGGGCGCCCGCCGGCAGCTCCCACGGGAGCGCTTCGGCCTGCTGCCCCTTCCCCCACTCGGCCTGCGTTCCCCAAGGGTGAAGGGCCGCGCCTTCGTTTTATCCCCGAGTTGTCCCCGCCGGAGCCTGCTTCGCAATGGCGTCTGCCGGAGAAGAGGGAGCGTCACTGGATGTTTCATTCCGCGAAAAGTTGTTGCCATCCATCGTCGATTTGAGAAATTCATCCGCAGACGGAGAGCTCCAATCACCTATGGGGAGTGCGTAATTTTCGGATGCAACAAAGTGTGACGAGTTGTCGTCAATTTGTCGTCAATGGTGACGACAACTCGTCACGCTTCGGTGAGTTGAGTCTGGCTTAGCCTCGTTCCGGCACTCTGGTTCGATTTCGCCCAGGGGACAGCTCCAGCCAAGTCACGAAGTCGGAGACGACACACCTTGGGGAGCGCGGAACTGGAGATCGAAGGGGACTCCGAACAGAGCGCTCCCGCTTGCGCTGCCGGCGGGCGCCCGGACCTATCCCGCGTGCCCCGTCTCCCTCAGGGATATGTGCCTCCGTTCAGGCGAAGACAGCTCATCTCTGATTGAAGGTCCTCTGCCCCGTCCAGGTGCCTTCGTGCAGGCGAGGAGAACCCGTCCTGGAGCAGAACTCCTGCGCCCGTCCCTCAGCGGAAATCGAAGCGGGCATCGCCCTGCTGACAGCGAACGACCAGGTAGTTCGTAGCGGCCTCGAGGCGGAAGCGCGTAGGCATCACGCCCTCATCGGAGTGGGCACGGAGCGAACCCAGCACATAGGACGTTGAATCGGGCAACCGCAGCACGCAGCGGGTCCAGTCCGTGTCGCCGTCATTGTGAACAATGATCCGCCCCACGTGGCCGCGCTCAGCATGGCCTTTGAGCGAGCCCTCGTTGCGGCCGTAGCCAAACGGAAAGCTCGCCTCGCCCTGGTCACATTGCACGGCCAGCCGATCATTCGCAGGCAAGCCCTCACGCAAGAACTTGATGGACAGGATGCCCTCGTCGGAGCGCGGGGCGAGCTGGCCGAACCGGAACACGCTGTCATCCGGCAGGCGCGCCTCGCAGCCGGTCCAGTGGGTATCGCTGTCGTTGTAGATGATGATCCGGCCCATGTTCCCGCGCTGCACATGCCCGCGCAGCGGCGGGCCCACCAGCGGGCGCGCGGAGAGCGGCGTGGTGGCAGGAGGAGGCGGAGGCTGCGCGAGCGGCTCCGCCGGCACATCCCGCGCGGCGAACCGCGCCTTCCCCTTCTTCGCGGCCTCGTCGAGGCTGACCCTCGACATCGACTCCCATACCTCCATCACCATCCCGCTCCCGACGCGCTGAGCGCCCGCGGCATCTGAAAACACCAGGAGCTTCTGCCCGACCGTCATCCCACTCCTGCTGCCTGCGCGGACGTACGTCTCCGCCTTGTCCGTGAAGAGCTCCGCGGGCGGTTCAGCGAAGGCAACGGCGCAGAGGGAGACCACCAGGAGGGCCAGAAAGGTCTGTCGCATGAGCACCGGATTAATCCAGGTTGCCCAGGAAGGCGACTGGCTGGACCCGGCTCCGCAGACCTAAGGCACGAGGGAGAAACAATAGAACCCGCCGTACCCTCCGCCGGAGCCCACGGTGTGCGCGCTGGGGACAGGTGGGCCGTTCTCCACCAGGTTCACGCCGGGCGCGCAGCCCGACTCATCCAGCGATGACATCCAGTGATTCATTGACCCGCCGCCACCGCCGCCACCGCCCGGGCGTGAGCCGCCGGAGCGGGGCCAGGAGTGCCCAACCCGGGGCAGCCCCTCTGCGGTGCTGCCGGTGTTCGCCGTCCAGTCCTTGCACGTGGCGGTAGCGCTGTAGAGGCGGCCGGACGTATCGCTGCCGGTCAACGTGTCGTGATTGTCGACAGCGGCCTGACTCGGGTCCGGCTGATGGTTGGGGACGCCGTCCTCGTTCGGGAAGTCGTTGACGATGACGCTGCTGCCGTTCGTCGGCCGCTCGTGCGCCAGGTCCGCCAGCGTCGGCGCGAGGACGCGGCCCAGCCGGTCGTACCAGGGGCCTTCGCCAATTCGATCGATGGCGTTCACCTGTTGCCCGTTCTCGCCGGAGACGGCGGAGAGGAACGCGCGCCACGGCTTCTGTCCCGCGCCCGGCAGGCTGCGCTCCGCGATGGCCGCGCAAATCTTGTCCGCGCCGCGCAGCCCCGCGCCCGCGCCTGTCTCGCCGTAGCGCAGGTCGCCACCGAAGCCGCTCTGATTCCCGGAGAGCGCCTGCAGGGCCGAGAGGCTGGTCACGAAGAAGCTGAAGGTGTCGGTCGTGCCGCCATCCGGCGTGGTCGCGGCGGGGCCGCAGCCGGTGAGCATCAGCAACACCACCACAGTCCTGCTCGCGAGAGTCTTCATCCCTCGAAGCGTACGGGCCGGCGGTTTAAGCGCGGGTTAACGCCGGGTGTGTCTCTCGCCCACGTGCGCTACCGGTTCACCGCGGGCAGCAGGAACGCCGCGCCGCTGCGCGCCTGATGGCCGCGCACGCACAGGCCGGGCGGGGTGGGCTCTTCGGACGCGGACTGGCCACGTGCGACAGCGACGCCGCAGAGGAGCGCAGCGGCAAGCAGGAGGAGGGCAGCGATGAAGGAGGGGGCGCGGTCGGACAGCATGGGCGTCATCCCACAGCAGCGCCTGTGCCAGGCGCAATCCCCCACAACTCCGAGGGTGCGGGCGTGAACAGAGGTGGGCGTTGGAGTGCTCGGTTGCCCTCTCTCGTGCCGCCGCAGGGTGGGCGCGAGTCGCACATGTCGGGGTGTGGCTTAACAATCTGACAATATCAACGACGCAGTCTCGGCACGGTCGTCGCAGAGCGTTCACCCCACCGTGACAGGTTTGTTTCCTTTGCAGGGCCGGCCCTCGGAGCTCGACACCATGTTGGAAGTTCTTCGCGCCCGCACCGTGGCGCTGGGATTCGCAGCCCTGCTGGCCGGATGTGCGCAGAGCACCCCTGAGCCCACCCTCCCTTCCCGCGAGTTCTCTGAAGGGCCCTGCGTCTCCGAGAGCACCCCGCTCTTCCTTCAGAAACTCGGGTGCGCCGCAGATTTCCACCGCCTGGCGTCGGTTCCGCTGGACAGCACGCTGCCCGGTGCCCGCTCCGCCAAGGTCGTCCTCGACATGCAGGACGGCAACGCCCTCTATTTCCAGAACAGCGTCACCTACCCCATCCATTACGACTTCGTCTCCAAGCACCTCTCCGGCAACGGCAAGCCGCTGGTGCCGTCACTGTCGCTGTTCAACACCACCGAGTACTTCAGCCCTGAGCGCCGCTTCGTCCTCGGCGCCATCACCTACTACGAGGGCCCGGGGCTCTGGACCTTTGAGCTCTCGCCCTACGACACCGCCTCCGCGGAGATGATGGCCAAGGCCTTCCAGGCGGTGCAGGCGGCGGCCTTCTTCGGACCCGGCCTCTACTTCCACGCCACGTCTGAAGCGGTCGCCCTCGAAGCGGCCAAGCTGCCCAAAACCATCGCGCTGGTCACCACCGACGAGATTTACGCCGGGACGGATTATCAGCCGCTCACGCTCGCGTCCGCGATGGGCCGGCTCAAGTTCACCACCGTGGCCAACCTGACCACCGAGTACCTCTCATACGAAGACATCGTCGTCCTGGACGAAGCGCCCAACGACATCTCCGTCGTCCAGGGGCTCATCACGCAGGAGTTCCAGACGCCGCTGTCGCACGTCAACGTGCTCTCGCAGAACCGCCAGACGCCGAACATGGGGCTGCGCGGCGCGCTCAACAACGAAACGCTGCGCGCGCTCGAAGGCAAGCCGGTGGAGCTGACGGTCACCGCGTCGCAGTGGAAGGTGCGCGAGGTGACGTTGGCCGAGGCGCAGGCGTTCTGGGCCGCGCACCGGCCGCCGCCGGTCACCCTGCCGGCGCTGAACCTCGGTGTCACCTCGCTGCTCGACGTCAAGGACATCACGGTGGAGTCCTCTGGCGTGAAGCTGCGAGACGCCATCAAGACCGCGGTGCTCGCCTTCGGCGGGAAGACGGCGCAGTACTCGGTGCTCGCCAACACGCCCAACCTCCCCGTGCAGAAGGCCTTCGGCGTGCCGGTCTTTTATTACGACCAGTTCATGCGCGAGAACGGCTTCTTCGCGCGCATCGACGCGCTGCTCGCGGACGGAAGCTTCCAATCAGACCCGCGCGTGCGCGACGCGCGCCTGGCGGAGCTGCGCGCGGCCATGCTCACCGCCCCGGTGAACGCGGCGTTTCAAGGGCTGCTCAAGGCCAAGCTGGCGGCGGACTACCCGGGCAAGAAAATCCGCTTCCGGACCAGCACCAACAGCGAGGACCTCGAGGGCTTCCCCTGCGCGGGCTGCTACGAGTCCCAGACCGGAGACCCCGCGGACTGGGAGGACTTGCTGACCGCGGTGCGCGAGACCTGGTCCAGCATCTGGCTGTTCCGGACCTTCGAGGAGCGCAGCTATTACGGCATTGACCACAAGTCCGTGGGAATGGGGTTGCTCGTTCATCCCAACTTTTCCAACGAAGAGGCCAACGGCGTGGCGGTCACCGCCAACCCGTTCGACCCCACCGGGCTGGACCCTGCGCTCTACGTGAACGTGCAGTTCGGCGGCAGCGCCGAGGTGGTGCACCCGCCGCCGGGCGTCACCACGGACTCGTTCCTCTACTACTTCACCCAGCCCAACCAGCCGGTCGTTTACCTCTCGCGCAGCAACCTCATCGCCAAGGGCGCCTCAGTGCTCACCAACGCGCAGGTGCATGAGCTGGGCGTGGCGCTGGACCGCATCCACACCCGCTTCTCCCCCGCCTACGGCCCGGCCGCCGGTATCACCGGCTGGTACGCGATGGACGTGGAGTTCAAGTTCGACGACGTGGAGGTCCCCGGCCAGCCCGCGAAGCTCTACGTGAAGCAGGCGCGTCCCTACCCCGGGCGCGGGGAGTGAGGCCCGCCGTGCGCTCCTGGTTCGCACCGCTGCGCGAAGAGGCCACGCCGGGCTCGGACCTCCTGCGCCGGATGGGGCGCTGGTGGTCCCTCCTGGTGGGAGAGGCCCGCGACGAGGGCGCCGCCCGGGAGCGCGGCACCCAGGCCGTGTTGCCCACGCTCACCCCGCTCGCGGCCAACCGTTTCGAGCTCAAGTACTGGGTGCCGGAGTCCTTCGCCACGGAGCTGCTCGACTACGCGCGGCCATACCTGATGGATGACCCGTATTACGTGAACCACGGCGCCCCCAACGGACAGTGGATTACGTCCCTCTACCTGGACTCCCAGGAGCGGCACTGCCTGCGCGCCCACGTGGACTGCAGCCCGGACCGCTTCAAGCTGCGGGTGCGCACCTACGGTGACGGCGCGCGCGCCTTCCTGGAGATTAAACGCAAGGTTAACAATGTCGTGGTGAAAGGGCGGACCATGCTTCCGCTCGATGAAGTCCCCACCCTGCTGGAAGGCCGCTACGACGTGCTCCCCAAAGTCCGCACTGAGAAGGAGCGCGTCAATCTGGAGACCTTCCTCTGCCTGCAGTCCCTCTACCGCCTGGAGCCGTACCTCCTGGCGCAGGGCCACCGCGAAGCCTACGTCAGCCTGGACCCGGCGGACGACGTGCGGCTCACGCTGGACCGCACCGTCCGTTGCCAGCCCGCGGTGGGCGCCAGCTTTGACCACGACGAGCACGGTTGGATGAGAGTCGACACGCAGGAGGAGCACGGCCAGGTGGGGGACCACGTCCTGGTGGAGCTCAAGTTTCCGCACTTCGCGCCGGCCTGGATGAAGGGCCTGGTGGACCGGATGAACCTCTGGCGGGTGGGCTACTCGAAGTTCGTCTCCTCGGCGCGCCGCATCGGCCGCCAGCGCGGAGATGACCTGGACCTCTGGGACTCCGCGCACCGGGAGAACCCCTGACATGGAACAGCGGATTGGCTGGGAGGTGGCGCTCGCGTCTCTCTCGCTGGCGTTTGCCTTGTCGCTCTTCACCGCCTGGCTCTACAGCGCCACGCACTCCGCCCTCTCCTACCTCCGGGGCTTCACCCACAGCCTGGCAATGGGCGGCATCATCTCCGCGCTGGTGATGCTCGCCATCGGCGACGAGGTGGCCCGCGGCCTGGGCGTCGTCGGCGCGCTCACCATCGTTCGCTTCCGCACCACGCTCAAGGACACGCGGGACCTCATGTTCGTCTTCGCGTCGCTCGCCTCCGGCGTGGCCTGCGGCGTCCAGAGCTACGCCATCGCGCTGGTGGGCATGGCGGTCTTCGGCTTCGCCGTCCTCTTCCTCTCGTTCACCGGCTTTGGCTCCCGCAAGGAGTACGACGCGGTGCTGCGCGTGCGGATGCCGGCGGTGGGAGACCACCGGCCCTTCGCCGAGGCGCTGGGGCGCTACTGCCGCAGCTTCACGCTGGTGAGCCTGCGCGACGTGGGCAGCGCGCAGCACGAGCACGTCTACCAGGTGCGCCTCAATGACCCGTCCAAGCGCCCTGCGCTCATCCAGGACTTGAGCGCGGTCCCCGGAGTGAGCGGCCTCACGCTGCTCCTGCAGGACACCTCGGTGGAGCCATGAGGGTCTGGACGCGGCGCCTGCTGGGCCCGGCGATGGGCGCGCTGGCCTTCGCGGTGTTCTGGGTGCTGAGCCACGGCACCGGCGCGGTGAGCGTGGGCGCCGTCGCAGGCTACGCAGAGGCCACCGCGCACTCGGTGGCGCCGGTGCTCCTGGGCCGGCTGGACGCGGTGGACGTCCGCGTCGGCGAGCCCGTGAAGGCCGGCCAGCGCGTGGCCCAGTTGGACCGCCGCACCTTCGTCGCCCTGCTGGAGCTCGCCGAGGCGGAGCGGGACGCCGCGCGCGCGGAGTTGCTCGCTCAGACGTCCGTGCAGGGTGCGCAGATGTCCAAGGCCGCGCTGCAGGCGCTGAAGCTGCGGATGACGCAGAGCCGGGACCGGGCGGAGCTGGCGGAGGTGGAGGAGCAGCTGGTCCGGCTGGAGAAGCTCTCCTCACAAGGGTTGGTGCGGGCGGAGATGTTGGAGGAGAGCCGCGGCCGGCGCGCCGCGCTCGCCGCCAGCGTGAAGACCTACGAAGGCGTGGCCGCCAAGGAGGGCGAGCTGCGCGGCGTGAAGGAGGAGGCCGCGCTCAGCGAGCTCGAGCAGCGCCTGGCGCCCTACCGTGAGGCGGTGCGCGCCAGGGAGGCGGAGGTGAAGGCCGCGCAGCTTGCGCTGGACGCCACCGAGCTGCGCGCCCCCGTGGACGGCGTGGTCTCCGCCATCTCCCAGTGGCCCGGCAATGTCGTCCCCGCGGGGATTGAAGTCGTCCGCATCATCACCGCGCGGCCCAACCACGTGCAGGTGTTCCTCACCGAAAGGCAGGCCCTGGCGGTGAAGCCAGGCCAGAGCGCGGTGCTGAGGGCGAGCGCCTTCTCCCAGCCCTTCGGCGGGAAGGTGGTGGAGATTTCCCCTGCCGTGGAGCCGCTGCCGCCGCGCGCCTGGATGAACAGCAACACCCCGCGCTACGGCCGCCTCGTCACGCTTGAGACGTGGCCCCCGCGCCCGCTCTTGATGGGCGAGGTGCTCAATGTGCGGATGTGACGTTGCGCGCTGGGCCTGCGCCGCGCTGGTGTTGCTCGGGCGTGTCGCGAGCGCCGGAGAGGTGCGGCCGCTCGTCGTGCCCCCTCCCCTCGCCGCGCGCAACGCAACCTTGGAGGTCTCCGGCATCGTCTGGGCCGCGCCGCTGCAGCGCTACCTGGTGGTGAGCGACGACACCGGCAAGGGAAAAGAGAACCACGCGCCCTGGGTGTTCGCCGTGAGCAAGGACGGCGCATTCGACGTGGAGCCCCTCGTCATCGCCGGCGTGAAGTCGCTCAACGACGCGGAAGCGCTCTGCGCGGGGCCGGACGGGACGTTCTTCCTCACCACCTCGCACTCCCCGAACAAGAAGGGGAAGACCAAGGACCCCCGGCGGCAGCTGCTCTGGCTGGCCCTGGAAGGCCGCGGCCTGCGCGTGCTCGGCCAGGTGGACCTCGGCACGGCGCGCACTGCGAAGGGCGGTGACTTTCTGGAGATTGTCTCTGGAGGCAGCGCGCTCCCAGCGGGCGCGTTCCTCGACATCGAAGGGTTGGCGTTCCGCGACGGGAGCTTGTGGATAGGGCTCAAGTCGCCGCAGACCGCCCAGGGCCACGCGGTGCTCTTGCGCTTCGACGCGCCGACTGAGGCGCTCCGCCGTGGCGCCATCCCCGACGGTGCTGTGGTTCGGGCGAAGACGTTCCCGCTTGCAGGGGCGGAGGTCGCCCAGGGCATCGCGGACCTCTTCTTCCTCCCCGACGGTGGGCTGCTGCTCGCGGCCAATGCGCCGAAGGGCGGCCCCGAGGATGGCGGCGGCGCGCTCTACCTGTTGCGCGCGGGGGCGCAGGCCCCGCAGCTGCTCGAACGCTTCAAGGGCCTCAAGCCCGAGGGCGTCACCCTGGCGCATGACGGCGCGTCCCTGGTGGTGGCCTTCGACAACGGAACCGGTGCGCCGTCATGGACGAACGTCCCGCTGCCCAAGTGATGAGCGTCTCACGATTGCTTACAAGTCCTCGCCCCCGTTCGCGTCGAGCGCCTCCTCTCGACGGCGCTACCACATCGCGGTGCCGCCCCCGTTCGCGTCGAGCGTTGCGCCGTCAGGCGCATAGTCGAGACGTCGGCAGTGCTCCCGAAGCTTGGCTCATGGGCCGCTACGCTTCGCTCGAAACAAACCGGCCAAGTGCCGTGCGTGGGTTTGCGCCACCTCTCGACGGCGCTACCACATCGCGGTGCTGCCCCCGTTCGCGTCGAGCGTTGCGCCGTCAGGCGCATAGTCGAGACGTCGGCAGTGCTCCGGAAGCTTGGCTCATGGGCCGCTTCGCCCTGCTCGAAACAAGCCGGGCAAGTGCCGTGCGTGGGTTTGCGCCACCTCTCGACTATGCGCCTGACGGCGCAACGCTCGAGGCGAGCGGGGGAGGCGCCCGACTGAGAAGAGCTGTTCCTCCGACGAAATGGCCGGCCGGGGCCGGTTACCCCCTCGAGGCGAACGGGGTCGCAGCGCAGGTGGCGAGTCCCACGCCTGTGCTCAAGGAGGTCGCATGACCGTCATGTCCACTGCACGTCTCCGCCTGCGCGCGCTCCTGCCCTTCCTGCTCCTCGCCGGCTGCTATCACCCGCAGCGGTTAGAAGTGAGCACGCTGGTCGCGGAGCTCGCGCGCCAGCGCGCAGACGCCCTGCCGCGCAGCGCACCCGACGCGGCGGCGGGAGTCCTGGCGCTGAGCGCGGACGAAGCGGTGGCCTACGCGCTCAAGAGCAACGTGGAACTGCGAGCGCTGCGCATGGGGTTCAACGCGGCGGAGGGTGAAATCACCAGCGCGAGTGCCATCGAGAACCCCACGGTGGAGGCGCAGCTGCTGCACGTGCAGTCCCTCTCCGGCAGCTCGCCCGACTGGCTGCTGCGCTTCGAGTGGCAGCCGCCGCAGCCCATCGTCTGGTCCGGCAAGCGCAACGCCGCGAAGGCGGGCGCGCAGGCCGTGGCGCAGGATGTCGCGGAGCTGGAGCTGGCCGTGGCGTTGGAGGTGCGCAAGAGCCACGCGGCGCTGCTCGCGCTCAAGGAGGAGCACGCGCTGCTGGAGCAGGCGCTGGAGGCGCGCAAGAAGTTCGCTGCGCTCACCCGCGAGCGCATGAGCGCGGGCGGCTCCACGCGGCTGGAGCTGGGCGTGGCGGAGCTGGGCGTGGCGGAGCTTGAGCGTGCCCGTGACGAAGTGGTTGCCAGTGAGGTGGACGCCGCCACCGCGCTCTCCAACTTCATCGGCGCCAGCCAGCCGCTCCAGGCCACGGGCACGCTCCCCACTCAGTTGAACGCGCCGCCTCCCGCGGAAGCTGCTCAGAAGGATGCGCTGGCGCAACGGCCTCTCCTCCAGGCCGCCTCATCCCGCTACGACCAGCAGGAGCAGACGCTGCGCGCGGAGCACGCCGCCGCCTGGCCCTGGTTCCGCTTCTCCGCCCTCCCCCGCTACCACCGCGACGCCTCGGACCCGAACCCGGATGACTTTCGCCTCGGCATTGAGGTGACCCTGCCCCTCTTCAACTGGAATTTAGGGCCCATCCGCGTCGCGGAGGCGACGAGAGATCAGCGCCGGGAGGAGCTGCGCGGCGCGGTGCTGAAGGTCCAGCGCGAGGTGGATACGGCCACGCGGAAAATCTCCCTGCGCCAGGAGAGCCTCCGCCGCTACTCGGAGCTGGTCCTGCCCAGCCTCGAGAGCCAGGAGAAGCTGCTCACCTCCGTGGCGGGTGCCGGCGGGATGGATGTGCTCGAGGTGATCTCACTCCAGGACAAGAGCCTCAAGACCCGGCGAGAGCTCATCCGGCTGAAACTGGAGCACTACCTGGCGTGGGTAGAGCTGAACCGCGCCCTCGGCAAGCCCGTCGCGCCGCAGCCGTAGCGGGGTCTTGCGGCGTCACGCGGGCGCTTGCAGCGACGCGAAGGCAGCTGTGGTCAAGGTGGCCAAGTTGAACTGCGCGAGCCGAGCGCCATTCAGTCCGATGCGCTCTGAGCGTTTGGCTGGGAAGGTCAGTCTCTGCGGCGCCTGCTTCGCGCTGCCTTGAACCACCGCCGTGCCCTCATCCTTGAGGAGGTAGATTGGGCTCAGGCACCCGTCGTGGGTGCTCGGATGTTCCCCGCGGCGCGAATCTCGAACCTCGGTGGAGGCAGAGGCGAAGTTTAGAGGCCATGGGAGCCCGAGCCCTGAGCTCCAGCTGAGCGTGAAGCATGACTCCGCTCAATTGATTCAAGAACTGTGGAACTCTTGTTAGATATATCTAACTAGAGTTCCACAGTTTTGACTAACACATCTGGCGCGCTGGACTTCGTCCGGGTCCACGGAAGAATTCCGCTTCCCCTGGCCGGGGTGCGTCGAGCTCGCGCACGAGAGATGCGCTGGGGGTGCTACAACGGAGCGCCTCATCGCGGGCCTCGAGCATCAGGCTCCCCTCCATGGGCCTGTTCAGAAGCCGGGCGAGCCGCCGACGTGCAGGCGCGTGAGGAGATTTGCGACCGTTCTCGTCCTCTGCCGGGGACAGCTCGGGGCTGAAGCGAAGGCGAAGACCTCCACCTCGGGGAGTGCGACCTGGGTGAGGAAGCAGCAGTCGGCCTTCGCGGAGACGGTCGTGGGGGGGGGGGGGGGGGGGGGGGCGCCCGGACTATCCCGCGTGCCCCGGCTCCCTCAGGGATGTCTGCCTTCGCGTTCGCGCAGGCGCACGGCTCGCGCAGTTCAACTTGGCCATCTTGACCACAGCTGCCCTCGAGTCGCTGCAGACGCTCGGCTGACGCCGCAGAATGCGGCTGCTCTCACATCGAGCAGACGCGCGCCTCACGCTGTGAGCTGCGGCTGCCCTCACATCGAGCAGACGCGCGCCTCACGCTGTGAGCTGCGGCTGCCCTCACATCGAGCAGACGCGCCTCACGTCCGAGCCGCGGTTGCCATCGCGTCGCGCCCCCCGCCTCACTGCGCTGAGTTCGCGGCGCCGGGCGTGATGGCGCAGGCCTGAAACTCCCCGGTCATGTCGGGGATACGGCAGGCGGTCTGCGTCCCATTGGGGTTCACGGCAACGGCCGAGGGGTAGGGCGTAGACGCGAGGACGGTGTTGTCCGCGGCGAGCAGGAACACAGTCTCGCCCCGGGACACGCTGAGGCCGAACGTGGCGTAGAAGCACCCCGAGGCGGCGCCGGGGAGGCACGCGTCGGCAGCGTACGGGCCGGGTGCCTGGTCCGACTTGCTCAGCATCACCAGGAGATACCCGCGCGCTCCCAACGTGGTGCCGGCGGGGAAGCGCAGCGCATCCCCCACCTTCGCTTCACCGGTGTCCTTGTCTTGATCCGCGAGTCCGAACCCGCCGAGGTCCACCTCGGCGCCGCTGTTGTTCGCCAGCTCCAACCACTCGTTGGATCCAGAGCCGACCAGCTCGTTCACGACCAGGGAGGAGCTGCCGGGGGTGCCCTTCCCACCGCCGCAGGCGGCGAGCACGAGCATGAGAGACACCGTCAAGATGAGCCGCATAAAAGACCTCGAAGTTTTCGCTAAGGATTGCTGGGGAAACGGAAGAGATGGATGGATTCATCCGTGCTCTTGCAGGCATCGCTGCCGGTGTCCCGGTCCGACACGACAGCGATCAACTGAGGATCCGGAAGAAACGACACACCTTCCAGAGAACAGTACTGACTTGGAAATGAATACACCGTGCCGCCCGCGGCGAAGGCCCACGGCTCCGTGGAGAGCGTGCCCACCCAGATGGCGGCATCTTTCTGCGACAGCACGGCGGCGCGGTACGTCCCATCCGACCGCGCGGCGAGGGCCAGGTCCGAAAAATCCCCGAACGCCACCTCCGCCGGCAGCTTCACCGTCGCCTCGCGGGCCCACTGTCCGGACTCCAGGCGCAGTGCGTGGAGCGTGCCGCGTCCGCCGCCCTCGCCGCAGCCGTCCTCTTCGCAGAGCGCGAGCAGCCGGGTCTGACCCTGGACCGTGATGGCGGCGATGCCCTCATGCCCATCCTCGCCGGAGAGAGCGACCGCGACGGGCTGCGCCTCGACAAGCCGGCCGTCCGCGTCCAGCAGGTCCACTCGCGGCTGGCTTGCGCTCTCCCGCACCGCGTAGAAGCCGCCGGCCGGGTTCACCGTGATGCCCTCGTACTGCGAGCTCTCCTCCGCGCCCGGTCCCAGCCGCCCCGTGGTCAGCGCCTCGTCGACGACGGCCACCGCGGTTGCGTTGTCGAACACCACGTAGAGCGACCCGCCCTGCGCGGTGACGCCGCTGGCCTCGTAGCTCCCCAACGCGCCGACGAGCTTGGAGAGCTTCGACTCGCGCTGCAGCGTCATCACCGTGGACGGCCGCGCAACGGGGCCGCACGCTGAGACACCGCCGAACGCCAGGCAGAGGCACCCGAGCGCGCGGCGGGGTCCGCTCACGGGGTGAGGGCGAAGCAGTAGAGGCCTCCGTAGCCGCCGCCGCCGCCGACTGTCGTCGTCCCGTTGCCGCCGCCGTTCTGGACGAGGTTCACGCCGGCGCCGCAGCCGGGGACCTGGTGGGCCTGAATCCAATTCATCCCGCTCCCCGCAGGCCACGAGTGGCCCGCCATCGGCCGCCCCAGCGCGCCCACTTTGCTCGTCCAATCTGCGCAGGTGTTGTTGGTGCTTCCGCCCACCCAGCGCCCTTGATTGGTGGAGCCGGTGAGCGTGTCGTGGTTGTCGACGCCCTGGTGGTTAGGTACGCCGCGCTCGTTGGGCAGGTCGCTGGAGATGACCGTGCTCCCGGTTGGCCGGTTCGCCGAAGTCAGCCCGGCGAGGTTCGACGCCACGAGGCGACCCAACCGGTCGTACCAGGGCCCGGCGCCAATGCGCTCGATGGCGTGAACGGCGCCACCGTCGGGAGCGCCCTGCGAAGCGCTGAGAAACGCGCGCCAGCCCTTGGCCCCGGCGCCCGGCATGGCCGTCTCCGCAATGGTGGTGCAGATTTTGTCCGCGCCGCCGATGCCGGTGGCCTCCCCGCCATAGCGGAGGTCGCCTCCGAAGCCATCCTGGCTGCCGGAGAGCAGCCGCATCGACTCCAGGCTGGTGACGAAGAAGCTGAAGTTGGCCAGCGGTCCGGCGTCCGCAGTTCCGCCGCCCGCGTCCGAAGTCCCGCCGCCATCGGTGCCAGGCGTGCCGCCGCCATCGGTGCCAGGCGTCCCACCGCCGTCGGTGCCAGGCGTGCTGCCGCTGTCCGTGACGCCCGTTCCTCCGCCGTCGGGCGGATTGATGAGCGGGCTCTCTCCGCCGCAGGCGGCGAGCAGGAGCAGCGAGGTGGACAGCGCGCGGAGGATTTTCATCGGACGTCTCGGTGTGGGGAGCCTCAAGTGTGAAGCGGGAGCGTGCTGCACAGCAAGCAAGCCCAACGACGCGCAGCGGGCGTGGGTCCCTCCCGCCTCAGGAGGTGACCACTCAAGGTACCAGCGCGAAGCAATAGAACCCTCCGTACCCGCCGCCTGAGCCGACCGTGTTCGAGCCGGGGAGCGGCCCGCCCATCTCCACCAGGTTCACGCCGGGCGCGCAGCCGGACTCGTCGAGCGACGACATCCAGTTGGCCATCGGGCCCGTGTTCCCGCGCGGCCAGGAGTGCCCGACGCGCGGCCGCCCCTCGGTGCCGGCCTTCCCCGTCCAGCTGTTGCACGTGCCGGTGGCGCTGTAGAGCCGCCCCTGGTTGTTGGAGCCGGTGAGGATGTCGTGGTTGTCCACCGACGGCTGATTGGGATCAGGCCGGTGGTTGGGCACGCCGTCCTCATTCGGGAAGTCATTGCGGATGAGGGCGCTCCCGTTCGACGGACGGTCATGCAGCAGGTCCGCCTTGGTGGGCGCCAGCAGCCGCCCCAGCCGGTCGTACCAGGGCCCGTTGCCAATCCGGTCGATGGCGTCCACCTGCGCGCCGTTCTCCCCGGAGACTGCGCTGAGGAACGCGCGCCACGGCTTCGCGCCCGCGCCGGGCAGGCTGCGCTCCGCGATGGCCGCGCAGATTTTGTCTGCGCCTCGCAGCCCCGCCCCCGGGCCCTTCTCGCCGTAGCTCAGGTCTCCGCCGAAGCCATTCTGGTTGCCGGAGAGCGCCCGCAGCGCGGTGAGGCTGGTGACGAAGAAGCTGAACTGCGGAAGGGAGCCGGCGTCCGAGGTCATGCCCGCGTCGGTGGAGGAGCCGGCGTCCGAGGTCGTGCCCGCGTCGGTGGAGGCGCCGGCGTCCGGCGTTGCGCCCGCGTCGGTGGAGGCGCCGGCGTCCGAGGCCGTTCCCGCGTCCGCGTGAACGGTGCCCGCGTCCGACGTCGTCTGGCCTCCATCGGCGGCGACGCTGCCGGCGTCCGTCGCGCTTCCGGCATCCGGCTCGCCGGTCCCGCCGCCGCAGCCGACCGCGCCGAGCAGCGCCAGCGCGGCACCCAGGGTTCGAGAGCGCAGCGTCATGGGGTGCACGTGAGGTCGGGCCGGCAGGGTTTTCCGGAGGGGCACTCCGTGTCCTCGCTGCAGGAGGCGAGGCCGGGGATGATGACCGGCTGTTCGACCTCAGAGGCGAGGACCAGCTCCACGCGTCCGGGAGCGATGACGGTAGAGCCGATGGCCTTGCGGCTGAGGATGATGGTGGGAAAGCCAGCGACGCCGAGGTCCAAAAGGCGCGTGATGAGGTCCGCGGTCAGCTGGAGCGAGCCGGTGTCCGCGGTCTCGCACTCAATCATCCCGCGTGTGCCGCCGTGGTGGCTGATGTCCAGCTTCACGTAGGCCTTCGCGAGGCCCGCCTGTCCGGGCGCCGTCCAGGTCACGGTCAGCGCCTTGTTGCGCTCCAGCGTCAGCGAGGTGCTGGTCAGCTGCAGCGGGCGGATGCCCTTCGCGCTCAGGCTGAAGGCGGGGTACGCGTCGCCGCTCGCTTCCAGCCGGACGTCGTCTCCCTCGGAGAAGGCAGGGTAGGCCAGCTCCACGGTGCCGGACGGCTGGTAGCCGTTGGCGATGGGCGTCATCGAGACCTCGGTGGCGCCGGTGCTGGTCCGCATCCCGGTCACCTTCACGGTGCCGACGCTGCGGGCCGAGGGGTAGGGCTGGCAGGTGTCGTTCTCCACGCAGACCGCGCTGCCGCCGCAGGACGTGTTGCAGAACGGCACGCGCGGGGTGACGAGCCGGCAGTCGCCCGCCGTCTGCGCCAGCTCCCAGACCAGCTGAGAGGGCGTCGCGCCGGTGTAGACCTTCCCGACGAAGGTCGTGAAGCCCGGCGTCTCAGGCTGCCCGCCGCTGGCGGGGACCGGTGGCACCAACATCGCCTGAAAGGTGCCGGCCAGGACGCTCGCGCTCCCGGTGCCCGCGTCCGTTCCGCCATCCGTCTCCGAGGTGGTTCCGCCACCGCAGGCCACCGCGAAGGCCGCCAGTGCGGCGACGACCACCGTCATTCGATTACAGGGCAAAGCGCTGCCTCCTCTTCAGACGGCCAATTCCGAACACCGCGTTTCTACCGGTTGGGTGTTTGGGGATTGTTAAGCGCAGGTCGCCCCACGTCCAGGCGGGCGTGGGCGGAGGTGGGTGCGTGTGAGGCCTCGCTAACGCTCAAACCGGCGGCGGAGCGCAGCGGCCTCGTGGCTGCGGCCGAGCAAGTCCAGCGCTCTGGCCCGCAGCATCAGCGAGGCGGGCAGGGCGTCCGTCCGCTCTGACTCAGGGGCCAGGAGTCGCTCCGCTTCGCCCGCACGGCCCTGGGCAAACACCGCCGCCGCGAGGTTGTGCACAAGCTGCCGCAGCGCCCGCGCGTCCGACGTCCGCGCCAGCGCGGCGCGGAAGCTGGACTCGGCGGCGGCGAAGCGGCCCTGCCTGAGCCGGACGGCGCCGAGGTTCTGCAGCGCGGCGGGCTCATCCGCGTAGCTGAGGGAGCGCGCGTCGGGCGACAGGACGGCCTCGTAGTGCCCCGCCGCCGCCTCCCACTCGCCGCGCGCGGCGGCCGCGTCCCCGAGGTAAAGGCGGCCCTCCCGGCAGGCGGGGTGGGCGGTCACGTCTGGACCGAAGAGCGCCTCGTCCGATTGGTAGCGCTCACCCGCGCGCAGCGAGAGCCCTGCGAAGGCAACCAGCAGCGCAGCGCCTATGGCCCACCCTGCGCGAGCCCGAAGCAGCAGCGCCGCCAGCCCAGGGGCGAGGAGGGCGAACGGGAGGTAGAGGTAGTGCGGCGACCAGAAGCGAGGCGCCGGGACGAGCTGCAGCGCAGGCAGCGCCGCCAGGAAACCCAACCGCCACAACAGAGGCCCGCGCAGCGCTGCCCACCCGAGCGCGAGCAGCGCCATCAACCCGAGCACGGCGAGCGGCGCGGCGACACCAGAGCGGGGGAGGGCGTCGCACACGCTGAAATCGAGAGGCCACAGCAGCGCCAGCACATGCTTCCCCGCAGCGGCCAGCCGCGTGCCCACCGCTTCGAGCGCCGTGAGCTCCGGGAACCGCGAGCGCCAGGGCGGCGCAAAGAGCAGCCGCAGGCCGAGGCAGGCCGCGAGCGCGAGCGCCTCCGCGAGCAGAACGGGCCACCGCCGTCCGCCCTCATTCGCTGACCCGGGGGTCTCTGCGCGATCGCTTGCGCGCGTGCCGTGGGCGAGGAGCCAGCCGCCGCGATTTTCCGCGCGAGCCGAGTCGCTGGCATGCGTGCCGTGGGCGAGGAGCGTGCCGCCGCGGGTTTCTGTATGAGCTGAGTCGCTGGCGTGCGCGCCGCCGCGCGGGAAGCGGAGGTGGCGCAGCTCCCACGCCACGATGAAGAGGGGCGCGAGCACCAGCCCGGTCTCCTTGGAGAGCGCGGCGACCGCGACTGCGAGGGCGGCGAGCGCCGGCCGCCGGGCCCGGTGGGCGAGGAGGAGGCCGAGGAGCCCGACGGTGACGAGCGCCTCGGAGCGGTAGGCGATGGCGGAGCTGACCAGCGCGGTGACGGGGTGGAGCCCGAAGAGCAGCCCTCCTGCGAGCGCGGCCCGGCGGCTCAACCCGAGCGCCCGCGCTGTGAGCACACACAGCACCGCCGCCGAAGCGTGCGCCAGGAGGTTGACCCCATGAAAGAACCACGGCGCGCCGACCAGCGCGTCCGCCGACAGCGAGAGCGCCATCAGCGGCCGGTAGAAGCCGGTGCGCGCGAAGCCCTTCGTGAAGAGGAGCAGCCACTGCGAAGGTGGGGCGATGGCGGCGCCCTGCTCGAGGTCCCCGTGGTCCAGCCAGAGGAAGCCGCCAGGCAGGGCGGTGGCGTGGGCCGCGAAGGCGGCGAGCCCCACCGCCAGCAGCGGGAGGGCCCTGCGCCATGCCGGCTCCCGAGACGTCACCGCCACCCGCTACTGCGTGAAGGTGAAGCTGTCGACGACCTGACCTGTAATTGTCTTGAAGTACCCGCGGCCCTTCTTCGGGTCACCGTCCACGTGGAGCACCAGGAACAGGGCACCAAAATTCGCCGCCTGCTGCTTGGCGTAGATGAATGCCCACTCACCGTTGCAGCCGTAGGGCGGGCTGGTGGGCAGGCACCGCTCCTGGTCGCGGATGTCCAACCCGCCCAGGCCCGACACGAACGAAAACGTGCGGCCCTTGTTCACGCAGAGGGTGTTTCTCCCGCTGCAGAGTGGATCCACGCTCTGCGTCGTGAAGTTGTTGAGCGTCCGGGTGCGTTCGTACGAGTGCTCGTGCGAGGTGCTGATGATGGCGCCGGCCGTGCGACAGGCCTCGTACACGCCGTACCCCATCTCGTTTCCCTTGCCGCCAATCTGGAGGAAGGCCTGGTTCTTGTGCCAGCCACAGATTTTCCAGACGTGAGGGTCATTCTGGAAACGACTGCTGATGTACGGGGCGTACGCGGAGCTCCCGTCCTGGCCCACGAAGGCGAATGAAACACCTTTGTAGACAAAGGCAAACTTGGTGTCGGCCAGGTTTGGCTCATCCAAGACAATTCCCAGCGCGGACATGCGCTGCGCCATGGGGTTGGCGTAGCTGCTCCAGGCGGTGGCGTCGTGGTTGCCCACCGACATGAAGACCGGGAAGTTCGCCGGGAGCTCCGAGTTCACGTGGGCCCACCAGTTGGCGCCGCGGCTGGCGGACGTCGTGTAGTCGCCGTCGCCGTTCACCACCAGGATGTGGGCGCCCTCGGACTTCACCAGCTTCAGCACGCTGTGGAACCCGTTGCCGGTATGCGTGTCTCCGGTGAAGGCAATCTTGAGGTTCGGGGGAGGGATGTTCGGGTCGCCTGCGTCCGGCTTGGGGCCCGCGTCGGAAGTGCCCCCGTCGCCAGGTCCAGCGTCCGGCTTGGGGCCGGCATCGCCCGAGCCCGCGTCGCCCGCGTCAGCAGGGCCCGCGTCCGGCTTGGGGCCTGCGTCCACGGAGCCCGCATCCCCCGCATCGGGCGTCCCCGCATCGCCTGAGCCGGCATCGATCTGGCCCGCGTCCACCGAGCCCGCATCAGGCTTGACACCCGAGTCCGGCTCCATCCCCGCGTCCGGCTCGACGCCTGCATCAGTCGGCGTGCCCGTCGTCACGTTCACCCAGAGCTGCGTGATGCGAACGCCGCCGGTCGTCGCCTCGTTGTTGAGGACAATCTTCGCCCGCAGGTTGGAGACGCTGTCGATGCTGAGGTCGGTGAACACCTCCGCGTAGTTCGCCCAGGGCTCGCCCAGCCGCTGCGTTGCGCCGGTGGCCACCACCTTCGTGCCGTCCAGGAGGTCTACCCGCACGGTCCCCCGTCCGGAGCCCTGCTGCGCGCGGTAGTTGACCGCCACCTCGGTGAGGATCCCGGCGAGGTTTCCAGGGAAGCCGACGATGAGCGTCCCCATCGCCGTGTCTGGTGCGCTGCGGACGAACGAGGTGTAGCCGTCCGCGCGCTGGAACGAGATGCCGTCGTCGATGTTGCGGTGGTAGACGAGTGACTCGCCCACGGTGCGGACGCCCGTCGCCTGGAGGTCCACCGTGGGAAGCAGGGCGGTGGAGCTTTGGTCCAGCGCCTCCCGGATGTCCTCCAGGGGGTCCGTGTCTTCGCCGGTGGTGCCCGGCGTTTCGAAGCGCGGCTCGGTGTCGGTGGGGATGGGGTCGACGGGCTCCGGTGCCCCCGGCTCAGCGGGGTTGCACCCGAGGAACGCGAGGGCGGCGAGCGCCAGCAGCGGAAATCGGCGAGTCATGGGGTCCCACCGGGAAATGAGAGCGCGGTGGCATACCACCCCTCATTGCCCCATGCACTCGCACAGCGGTTCCGCTCACTCCTCTTCGCTGCCCTCCGGGTAGAGCCGGGGGAAGAAGTAGCCCACGGCGCGGACCGGGAGACCCAGCCGCACCGGTCCCTTCGGGGTGCCGGCGGTCAGGAGCCCCTCGTCCAGCAGCTGGCGGACAATCTCGCGCGCCCCGCTGGTAGACATCCCGGTGATGCGTGCCGCTTCCCCGCGCTCAATCTCGCCGCGCAGCAGCACGTCGCGCAGCAAGAGCCCGGCGCCGGGCTTGAGCTGCTTGAGCAGCACCTGCCGCTGGGCGTACGCGAGCACCCTGAGCTGCAGGTTGTCCAGGTCCAGCAGGCTGGCCATGAACTCAATCTGGTCCAGCGCCACCTCGAGGAAGAACGCGCAGAAGCGGTGCAGGCCGTCGTCCGAGAGCCCGGCCGGCCCAGGCGCGTCCGCCCCCGCCAGCGCCGCGAGGTACGCCTCCCGCTGACGGGCGAAGCCGCGCGCCACCGACCACAGCCCCTCCGCGTCCACCTGCGCCCGGATGAGGTACGCGTGCGTGAACAGCCGCGCCACGCGCCCATTGCCGTCGAGGAAAGGGTGAATCCACGCCAGCCGGTGGTGCGAAGCCGCCGCGGCGATGACGCGGGTGAGCTTGCTGACACGCCGGGGTGAGTACGAGCGGTCGAAGCGCTCCAGGAACGCGGGCAGGGAGGTGTGAAGCGGAGGCAGGTGCCGGCCCACCTCGACGTCGCGCTCGCGCAGCTGCCCGCCGACGACAGGGAGCGGCCCCAGCGTGGAGTCGTGGACCACGCGCAGCTCTTCCGGCAGCTGCTCGTAAAAGCGCGCGTGCACCCAGCACAGAAACTCCGGAGCGCAGATGTCCAGCTCCGGCTCCGCCGCCAACCTGCGCTCAATCTCCTGCTGCACCTCCACGTGCGCGCGGTGCTCCAGCTGCAGCGCCCGCTTGGCCGGGTCCGCCGTGTACTCGGCCTTCAGCGCCCGCTCGATGTCCACCGGCCGCGTGTAGTGGCCTTCAATCAGGTTCGAGTAGTAGCTGTTCATCTGCCGCAGCAGCGCCGACACCGCCCCCCGCGTGACGGGGTGCAGGCTGGCGCCAAGCGAGGCGGACTTCCGGATGACCTCCACCGCCTGGTCGCTGAGCAGTCCCGCCCCCTCGACCGACAACATGGGCTCCATCTGTTCCGGCTGGCGGAAGACCTGGCGATCACTCTGGCTTTGGGCGAGCTCCATAAGTGCATGAAACGAAAAGCCGATTTCAGGGTTCGGTCAATTTTCTGGCGGTGCTTTTGGCGGTCGATTCCGCGGTCGCGCGGGCGGTCGTCTTGGCGCTCCGATTGGCGATCTTCCTGCCTCCGCCACTGAGCGTCGAAGCCATTGAAATAACTAGTTAATCTAAGGGGTCCGGTCGACCTGCTGGCGCAGCTGCTGGCGGTTGTCCCAGCGCTCCACCCTTCGCGTCAGCGCCTGGCGCTGGGTTTGGCGATCTTCCTGGCGCAGGCTTTGACACGGCAAGGCTATGGAACGTCGGATGATTTCTGAGTTTCCAGGGCCGGCTGCATTGGTGCTTCTGGCGATGTTCCTGGCGCCGCCTTGAAGTCGAGCTCGGCGAGGAACTCCCGGAACTTCTCCGGGCGCTGCAGGTCCGTCTTCTTTGCCTGCTTGCGGATGCCGGTGATGGTGTCGCGCGACCAATCCTTCTGGAAGAAGTTCACCACCCAGGCTGGGAGCGAGCCCTTCGGGTCCGCGTGGATTTCCATCGTGAGGCGGGTCCGCTTCCCGTCGTCGATGGCCTCCAGCAGGTAGACCGCCTTCATCGTCCCGCGAACGATGCCCTTCCGCGGAGGGGCGAGCGGGTCCTCGTGTGGAGCGGAGCGGATGACCACCGCCTTCTCCTCCGGCTTCACCTCCATCACCACGCGCGTGACGAAGTCGCGGTCGCTGACGATGAACGGCATCTGCACGTGGTTGTACTCAACGTACTCGTTCGGATGGACCAGGCGGACGACCCGGTTCTCCGCCAGGCTGTCCACCCACTCGGCGGAGCGCTCGCAGTCGACCAGAATCCCCGCCACCGTCACCACCGGCGCGTCCACCACCCCGGAGCCTTTGAGGGACTTGATGGGGCTGCCCGGCTGCTCCCGGCGGAAGACCTGCACGCCGTCCGACTCGCCGAGCAGCTCCCAGTCGGTGGACGCCGCGCGTGCGGCAGAGGTGAACGCAAGCAGCAGGGCGGCGGCGCAGCGGCAGGAGGAGCGCATGGCGCGCGACGCTAGAGGGTGGCCGCGACCGCGCGCAACGTTCCAGGTGCGTCACCTTCGGCGATGGCGCCGTGGCAGGGGATGCAACCGGCGAGGCGTGACGGTCCAGGGCCGATTGGCCGGGGCCATGTCTTAGAGCCCGTCGAAGAGGGAAAGCTGGCCGCGCGGCCCGGCCGGCGCGGGCTTGGGCGGGAGCGCCTTCGGCGCGGGCGCAGGGGCCGGCGCTGCGATGGCGGCGGCCGCGGGCGTCAGCGGGAAGCGCACCCAGCTGGGCCCCGGGCTGCGGACGTAGAGCAGGCCCACCTCGTCCACCCGGCGCCCGGTGGCCGCGAGGAGCCGGTGGTACGCCTCCAGCTGAAGGGCATAGTCGTTGAAGCCCGGGATGTCCTGCAGCCCGTGGGCGACGCGGCTGCCCGCCTTGAAGTCCACCACCACCAGCCCGCCGTCGGGCTTCTCCACCACGAGGTCCGTGCGGCCCGTCACCACGCTGCCGCCCAGTCGGCCCAGCACCGGCCACTCGAAGTGGAGCTTGCCCTCGAGGAGCGCCGCGAAGCCGGGCAGCCCGTCGCGGATGGCCTCGCCTGCGGTGCGCAGCCACCCGGAGAGCAGCCCGCGGATGTCCGGGCCGCTCCCCTCGTCAAGCAGCCCCCAGCGCTCCTTGAGGTAGCCATCGGCCTGGGTCGCGCTCGCCGCGCCCTTGAAGGCCCAGTGCTCCAGCCAGCCGTGGATGAGCTCTCCGAGGATGTTCTCCGGTGTCGCGCGCAGGAGGGGATGGTCCGGGAAGGGCGGGGCGCCGCTGCCCAGCGTCAGGCGCGCCTGGTCCTGCATCCGGCCGCGAATCTCCTGCCGTGCCGCGTACGTCAGGTGGTCCGCGAGCGCGGTGGGCTGGGTGAGCTGGAGGCCCGCCGGCGCGGGCGCGGTGGCCAGGAACGGCGCCCGGCGCGCGGTGGGCGGTCGCCAGAGAGGCTCCGGGATGCGTGCGGGCACGCTCCGGGAGGGCACCACGCAGAGCGCCGCGCCAAGCTCCTCGCGGCGGGTGAGCAACGCGTCCCGCACCACCTCGGACACGCGCTGCGGGCGCCGGCCCTTCATCGCGGTGAAGCCCAGCGTCACCGAAGTCCGCGCGCGGGTGAAGCCGACGTAGAGCTCGCGCAGGGACTCCGCGCGGTCCGCCCGCACCTCGTGGAGGGCCAGCAGCGCCGCCACCGGGTCATCGCTCGCCTTCAGCGCCCCTGCAGGGTCCACCTTGATGCCCAGGGAGGGGCGGCCGTTCAGTCGGGAGAGCCGGAAGGTGCGGGGCGAGTAGCTCGGCCCTCCGCCCGGCAGGCCCACGCCCAGCAGCGCCACGTGGTCCCACGCCAGGCCCTTCGCTCCGTGGACGGTCACCACCTCCACGGTTTGCTCCCCCGCGTGCAGCCGCACCGCCGGGAGGTCCTCCTGCCGGTGCGCGTCCGGCGTCAGCACCTCCAGCGCGTGGCACGGGTCCGTCCCGCGCTCCTCGAGCGCGCGCACCAGGTCAAGCAGGAGGTCCAGCTGCGCAAGTCCTTCGCCCGGAGCGATGGCCTCGAAGCCCTCCGGCCCCGCCGCGAGCAAAGCCCGCCAGCGCAGGCCGTGCAGCAGGGTCTCCAGGACCTCGGAGGTCGGCCGGCGGCCGAGCTCCCTGCGCGCCTGGCGCAGCAGCGGCCGCGCCGCCGCGAGCGCACGCGCGTCCTTTGCGTTCAGGCCATGCGCGAGGGGTTCCGGTTCTGCGTTGCCGGCGAGGGGGCGCCACGCGGCCGCTTCCTCCGCCGCGTCTGTGGAGTCGGCGGGGAGGTGTTGCTGCGCTGCTTCGTCGGCTGCGAGCAGGGCGTGCGCCGCGTCTGTGGAGTCGGCGGGGAGGTGTTGCTGCGCTGCTTCGTCGGGGGTGTGCAGGGCGTGCGCCGCGTCTGCGCCGCGGGCGGGGAGGTGTTGCTGCGCTGCTTCGTCGGCTGCGTGCAGGGCGTGCGACGCGTCTGCGCCAGAGGGGACAGGCATCTTTTCCGCGACCGCCTTCGTCGAGGCTCCATCGTCCGGGCGTGGAAAAGCAGCCTCTTCCCCGTGAGCGCTGTCGTCGTCCTCCTCCAGGAGGGTGGCAGCGAGGCCGGGGCCCTGTTGCAGCGTGAGCAGGCCGGCGTCGGAGAGGCCGATGGAGGGGTGCTTGAGGATGCCGACGAGGGAGACGCCGTCGGTGGGGTCCAGCAGGGCCTGGAGCAGCCGGCGGAGGTCCTGCGCCACGCGGGACTCGAGCAGGGCGCGCTCGCCCCACAGCTGCGCGCGGACGCCCTCCTGGCGCAGTTGCTCCACGGCGCGGCGGCCCATCACCCAGCTGGGCACGAGCACCGCGGCGCTTTCCTTTGCTTCCTCTACGCCGTGGGCCCAGCGCTCGGTCAAGCGGCGGGCGAAGAGGGTGAGCACCTTCTCGTGCAGCGGCGCGCGGGCGAGCGACTCGTCGTCGGCGCCGTCGACCACCACCACCGGTGCGGTCCAGGTGGCGCCCTCGAGCGTCCCCTCTGGCGCGCCGGGCGCCGCCGCCAGCCCTTCGAGCGGGAACAGGCCCTCCTCGCCCATCTCTCGCAGGGCGCCGACGAGCACGCGCTGCGCCTTCACCAGCAGGTGGCTGGAGCGGTAGTTGACGGTGAGCTCCGTGAGGGCGTCCTGCAGCCGGGCCTCCTCGAGCAGCGGCGCCCAGCCGTGGGGATCCGCGCCGCGGAAGCGGTAGATGGACTGGCGTCCGTCGCCGACGAAGACGGCCCGGAAGGCGCCCCGCTCTCCCACGGCGTGCAGCGCCCGGTAGAGCTCCAGCTGGGCTGGGTTGGTGTCCTGCACCTCGTCCACCAGCAGGGCGCGGTAGCGCTCCCGCAGCGCGGGGCGGGCGGTCCGGCACAGCTCGGTGGCGGCGACCAGCATCTCGTCGTAGCCCAGCCGCCCGCGCTCGGCCATCTGGCGCAGTGCCCGGCCGCGGGTGGCGCTTCCCAGCCGGATGAGCGCCTCCCCCAGGGCGTCCGCGCTCCGGAGCGAACCCTCCTGGCCGAAGCCCTCCGCCAGCTTCAGCCCCTCGCACAGCGGCACCACCGGCGCCAGGCCGTGCAGCCCCAGCGTCTTGCCCAGCAGCGCCTCCCGCAGCGCGTACGCGTCGGACTTCTTGCCCAGCTGCAGCAGCCAGAGCAGCAGGCCATCCGGCGGCGGCCCCTCGCGCGCGGCGAGCCACGCGGTCACCGCGCCGTGGACGACCTTCCCTGCCCCGTTGACCTGGCCCTCCGGCAGCGCGCAGAGCAACCGCGCCGCGTCGTCGTCGAGGTGCGTGGCGAGGGTGGCGCACAGGCCCGCGGCGGACAGCCGCGAGAGCCCGCTCTCCCGCGCCAGCAGCGAGAGGTCGGACGCCGCGTCCTTCACCGTCGCGTGCGCCAGCACCGCCTTCGCGTCGTCGGAGAGCTCCTCCAGCACCTCGCGCGCCGCCACGCGGTAGACGTCCTCGACGTTGGACTCCAGCTCCAGGGGCCCGTCCACCGGCACGCGCGCGCCGTCCGGCAGCGGCAGCGCGGCGTCCAGCAGAAACTCCTGCAGCAGCGCGTGCACGAAGCTGTCCACGGTGGACACCGGCGCGGCCGGCAGCAGCTCCAACGCGGCGGCCGCCCGCGCCCGGGTGAGCGTCACGCCCTCCGCCAGCTCCCGCTGCCGCGAGTCCAGCGTCCGCCCCTGCGCCAGCGCCGAGAGCACCCCGCCCACCCGGTCCACCAGCTCCGCCGCCGCTTTCCGCGTGAAGGTGATGGCGATGACCGAGGGCACCGGCAGCTGGCTGATGCACCGCAGGTACTCGCGCACCAGCCGGGTCGTCTTCCCGGAGCCCGCCGGGGCGCTCATCACCTCGAAGCCCGCTCGCTCAGCCATCGCGAGCCTCACCGGGGACGCAGTGCGAACCGCTCCCGTTCGCCTCGAGGGGGTAACCGGCCCTGGCCGGCCATCTCGTCGGAGGAACAGCTCTTCTCAATCGGGCGCCTCCCCCGCTCGCCTCGAGCGTTGCGCCGTCAGGCGCATAGTCGAGAGGTGGCGCAAACCCACGCACGGCACTTTGCCGGTGTGTTTCGAGCAGAGCGGGGCGGCGCATGAGCCAAGCTTCGGGCGCACTGCCGACGTCTCGACTCTGCGCCTGACGGCGCAACGCTCGACGCGAACGGGGGGCGCGACGCTCGCGGGCGTGTCACCCTCCACCGGCAGCGCCGCGTCACACCGCATCGCTGACCTCGCGCTCCTCATCCGCGCCTTCATCGCGGAACGCCTCGCGGAACCGGCAGACCTCCGCGAAGTCGCAGTGGGCGCGGGAGTCCAGCAGGGGGCAGCGCAGCGGATGCGGGTGCAGCGCGAAGCTGCCCTCCTGTGCGCGGTGCATCAGCGCCCCGAAGCTGTCGGCGGCCTCATCCAGCTGGGTCTGACTGAGCGGCACCCGCACCGGTTTATCCTTGACCGCGTCGTAGCCGACCTCGCGGATGGGATGAATGGGAAGCTCGCCGGGCGCCTGGGCCAGCCGGTCCCGGAAGGCGAGCCCGTAGAACAGCAGCTGCGGATGGGTGAGCGCCTCCACGTCCGCAGTCGCCGTCTGCCCCGGCCCGCCGGTCTTGTAGTCCACGACCTTGTAGTGCCCGCCCCCGGCCTTCCGCCCGCGCGCCAGCACCACCGCGTCCAACCTTCCCTGCACGGGCACTTGCAGCGACCCCAGCGAGAGCGTCTCCGGCGCGCCCCGGGTGTGCTCCGCGGCGCCGAAGGGGAGCTCCACCTCCACCACCTCAAGGTCCCCGTCCGCCGGCGCCAGCTGCGTGTCCGCCACCGCGCGGAAACGGGTGAACAGGGCTGCCAGCCGCGCGCGCCCCTCCGCGCTCTCCAGCCGGCGCTTCACCAGCCCGCGCTCCTCGGCGTTGCGGCCGGTGTCTTTCAGCTCCGACAAGACGCTCCCGCTGGGCAGCGCCGTCTCCACGTCGCCTTCGCTTGACTGCGCCGCGAACGCCACGCCCTTCTCCAGCCGCTCCCGCGCGGCCTTGGTGGGCAGCTCCTCATGGCCCAGCGCGGTGAGCGCGTCCAGGTACTCCGGCCAGGACTTCATCGCCCGGGCGGCCCAGCGGAGGATGGCCGCGTTGTGCTCCTCGACGGAGACGATGCGCGCGTCCAGGTAGCGGGCCCAGTGCCGCTTCCAGCGCTCCACCACCCCGGTGCGGGCCTCGAGGATGGAGCGCGAGAGGTCCGAGCCCAGCTCCGGCGCCTCCCTGGAGAAGCGCTGCTCGGTGGACGCGCACAGGGTGTCCAGCGCCTTCTGCCGGGTGGCCGCCAGCTGCGCCGCGGGCACCACCCAGCGCAGGCCCTGCGTGGCCTCCGCCAGCGCGCCGTGCAGGAAGTCGCCAATCTCCGATGGCGTGTACTCCTCCTCCACGTCCTGCGCCGGCTTGAGCCGCAGCGCGTGGGCCAGGAAGGCGCGGAACAGGCACTGGGTGAAGTCCGCCAGCCGGGTGGCGGAGAGGACGAAGCGGTCCGGCAGCGCGGGCCCGCCGACGTAGCCCAGCAGCGGGCGCAGGGAGCTGGGCAGCAGCGGTTCGCGCTCCTCGAGCAGGCGCGAGAGCGGCGAGCGCGAGGAGAGCGGCGGGGCCTCCGGCAGGGCGGCCGGCGTGCGCCCGTGGATGCGGAAGCCCGCGCGGACCCACTCGGCGTCCAGCTGTTCGCAGGCGCTGTCGTTGGAGGCCGCCGCGTGCGTCGACGGCCCCAACGCCCGCAGGTCCTGCAGCTCCGGGAGCGCGCTGGGCCCGCCGTCCAGCGGCAGCCCGTAGGCCGCGTGCCGCCGCGCGCCGTCCAGGGCCACCTCTTCGGCCAGCTCCGCGGGCAGGGACACCCGCCGCCCGCTGGCGTCCACCTTCGCGCAGAACGCCACCGCGGCCCCCGCGCGGCTCACCGCCCAGCGCAGCAGCGCCAGCCGTTCGCGCACCCGCCCCTGCCCATGGGAGAGGCCGAGCGCGGCGTAGTCCCCCTCGGTGAGGAACGGGTCCGGCGCCGGCGCGCGGGAGAGGCCCTTGTCGTGGACGCCGGCGCACAGGAGCAGCGGCGCCCGCCGCCCGTCGTAGTCCTCGTACGCCAGCACCTCCGCCCCCTCCTCCAGCCGCGAGCTGGCCAGGCCGCCCTGCAGCACCTCCTCGAAGGCCTCGGCCGTCGCCGGCGTGGCGCCCGCAGCCATGAGCGCCCGCGCCACCGCGTGGCCCAGCCTGTCGCCCGCTTTGTCGGAGAGGCCCACGGTGCGCACGAAGCGGCCCAGCCCGGCCAGCGTCCCCTCCCGGGCGCACTCGAGCAGCAGCTCCAGCCGGTCAATCAGCACCTGCGCGGAGGCGAGCCGCGAGCGCAGCGCGGCCTGCTGCGCCTCGTCGTGGGCGTGGCCCTCTTTGCCTGTCAGCTCGAAGGCTTCGCCGCGCAGCCGGTCCCGCCACTCGGGCAGGGTGGCCCTCACGCGGCGGCAGCGCAGCAGCAGCTCCCGGGCGTGACGGGGCGAGAGCCGCGCGCGCTCGGGCGCGTCCTGCGCCTCCTCCGGCTCCGCGAGGACGTCGTCCTCGTAGGCGAAGGGGTCCGCTTCGGGCTCAGGCTCGGCCACCTCCAGCGCGCGCCGGGAGAGCACCGGGCTCAACAACAGGTGCACGATGGCCTCGTAGTCGACCGGCTCCTCGCCCTTGCTTCCCACCAGCGGCACCAGCGGCCGCAGCAGCGCCACCAGCGCGTGGTGGCTCAAGGCCGAGAAGCCCCGGTCCGCCACCGGGACGCCGTTGCGCCAGAGCGCCGCCCGCACCCGCGAGGCGGTGGCGGCGTCCGGCACCAGCACCAGCACGCCCTTCTGCCCGAGCGCGGCCTCGGCGATGGCCCGGGCCTCCGCGTGAGGGTCCGCCAGCACCACCGTGCGCAGCGAGCCCGCCCCCAGCCGTTCGGGTGGCTGGGACGGCCCCAGTGGCCGGGCCTCCAGCAAGGCCAGCAGCGCGCGCTCCAGGTGACCCACCTGTCCGGCGAAGGAGAAACCGTCGGGCCCGAAGCCGACGGCCCGCACCTGCGCGTTGCTCGGGACGCGGCGCCGGAGCTGCTGCGCGGCGCGGACGCGGGCGGTCTTTCCGAAGTCCGCTGCCAGCAGCGCTGCCAGCTCCGGGCGCAGGCCGGTGGGCTGCTCGCCCGCGGCGACCAGCAGGTGCAGCCGTTCCAGGTGCCCGCGCAGGAGCCGCCGCAGGCCGGGGCGGGTGGTCAGCTTCTGCGCCCAGGGATGGCCCTCGGGCAGCTGCGGCGAAGACACCTCGCGAGGCGCGCCCAGCAGCGCCGCGCCGGATGCTTCGGCCAGCACCGCGGACAGCGTGGTGACCCGGAGCCCCGCCCAGCTGACCGTTTCGCCTTGACCCACCAGCGACAGGAGCACCGCGCGCGCGGTCTCACGCCCCCGGCAGACCAGCCACACGTCCCCGTCGTTTAAGCCCGCGAGCGCGGCGCGCAGCCCGGGGAAGGGCGCGTCCTCCTCGGGCAGGGAGACGGGGGCCACCGGCGGCGCGAGCGACGGCGGCCGCGCGGGCTTCGGCGCAGAGACGACGTCCAGCAGCGAGAGCTGGCTCTTGTTGGGCTTCCGTGCCATTCGGGAACGAAGCGCCATTGTACTGGCGGGACCGACATCGTCCGCGTCCAGAGTGAGCCCCGCGCGCGTGCGCCGTCAGCCGTCCCAGCCGTCCTTCAGCGGGACGTACGCTTTGAAGTAGACGTCGGTGCCGTGGGCCTTGAGCGGGTTGGCCGTGGCGAAGTACCGGGTGGTGGAGTTTGGATCCTTCAGCAACTGGGACTTGAGGTTCCGCCCGAATGCCATTGGCACCAGGTCCATCAGATTCACGTAGTGAACGTACGTCGGTCCGCGCGGATACTCGGTGGCCGCGCCGGCGAAGGTCTCCAGCAGGAGGGGCGCCATCCGCTTCTCTGCCTCGCGCACTGTCAGCCCCTGGTCGAGCAGCCGCTGCTTCGCCGCGAAGAGCGCGCGCGAGGCGACGTCCGCGCCATGGCTGTGGGCGAGCATGCGCAGCGGCCGGCCTTGTTCGAGGTGACCCATCGCCAGCTCGTAGAGCGACCGCGCCGCCTGCTTGCCGTGCAGGCCGAGCCGGTCGAGCACCACCTCGGCGAGGTCCAGCGCGCGGCCCTCGCTCGCGTTGTACAGGCCCACCACCGGCTGGCGCAGGCCGTTCGCCACCTGCTGGAGGTGTGCGGGAAACCGCGTGAACGCCTCGTCGATGCCGTTCACGAAGATGACGGGGTCGCCGCTCTGGCGGCCCTCAACCGGGAGCGCCGCCGGCACCCCCGTCAGCGGCGTGGCGTGCGGATGGAGCGAACCGTCCGCGCCCACCAGCAGCCCGTCGTTCGGGACGGCCCTCCCCGCGCCTTTGGGCAGCCCCGAAGAGGGACCCAGCCGATGCAGTCTGCTCATGCGTCTGGATTATCCAGAGGCCTCGGTCCCCAGGTGCTGACGCGGCGGGTCAGTGCGCCGCCAGCAGCGGCTGCGTCCAGGCCTCGAAGACCAGCCGCGGTGGACCGTTGAACGTGCGGGCGATGAGCAGCTCGCGGTCCGAGGTCCGCTCCACCGACGTCGTGTTTCGCTTGACCGGCTCACCGCTTCTTCTTGCGACCATGGGGCTTCTCCTTCTCTCTGTCCTTCAGCTCTTCAATCAGCTCGTCCATCCCGTCCAGCCGCTCCTCCCAGAGCTGGCGGTAGCCCTCCAACCACTCGCGAAGGGCGCCAAGGGGCTCTGCGCGCAGCCCGTACAGGCGCTGCTGCGCACGCGGCTCCACGTCCACCAGCCCGGCCTCCTTGAGCACCCGGAGGTGCTTGGAGACCTGGGGCTGGTTCAGCGTCAGCCGCTCGCCGATGTCGTTCACCGCACGAGGGCCGTCGCGCAGAAGCTCCACGATGCGGAAGCGGTTCGGGTCAGCGAGCGCGGCGAAGGTGGCTTGCATGGGATTTAATATGCATAATGGGGAATATTCCTGTCAAAGAATACACTGGACCCCCTGTTCGCCTCGAGGGAAAAACCGGCCCTGGCCGGCCATTGCGTCGGAGGAACAGCTGTTCTCAGTCAGGCGCCTCACCCGCTCGCCTCGAGCGTTGCGCCGTCAGGCGCATAGTCGAGAGGTGGCGCAAACCCACGCACGGCACTTTGCCGGTCTGTTTCGAGCAGAGCGAAGCGGCCCATGAGTCAAGCCTCGGAAGCACTGCCGACGTCTCGACTATGCGCCTGACGGCGCAACGCTCGACGCGAACGGGGGCAAACCCGCGATGTTGCGGGGCCCTGATGAGCTGTTCTCTGGGAGCGTTGCGCCGTCAGGCGCATGGTCGAGAGGTGGCGCAAGCCCACGCACTGCACCGTGCCGGCTTGTTTCGAGCAGAGCGCAGCAGCCCATGAGCCAAGCTTCGGGAGCAGCGATCTCAGCCGAGCGCCGCCAGCGCCTCCGCGTACACAGCGAGGTCCTCATCGCTGAAGAGGACGAACCGGACCTCCTGCAGCTTGGAGCCAGCCAGACCCTCGCTCACCGCCTTGAGCGCGAGCGGCGCCGCGCGCTCCACCGGGAAGCCGAAGATACCCGTGCTGATGCTGGGGAACGCCATCGAGGTGACCTGGTGCTCCCGTGCCAGGGCCATGCACGCGCGGTAAGCCCCCTTGAGCAGACCCTCCTCGCCCTTTCCGCCGCCGTTCCAACGCGGCCCCACCGCGTGAAACACAAACCGGGCGGGCAGGCGCCCCGCGCGGGTGGCCACCGCCTGGCCGGTCGGGCAGCCGCCCTGCCGGTCTCGCAGGGCGCGGCAGGCCTCGAGCAGCTCCGGTCCCGCCGCGCGGTGGATGGCGCCGTCCACGCCTCCGCCGCCCATCAGGCCGGAGTTCGCCGCGTTAACGATGGCGTCCACCTGCTGCGTGGTGATGTCGCCGCGGACCAGCGTGACCCGCCCTTGACCGAAGGTTCTCTCGTGCATCGGCGCACCATGCCTCAGGCCGGGCGCTTCCGCCCAGCCGGACCGGTGCGCAACTTGGCTGCACAGCCTTAAGAAGAAGGAGACCTGCGCATGCCCCAGGGCGACAAGCGGAAGTACACCGACAAGCAGAAGCGCAAGGCAGAGCACATCGCCGACGGCTACACGGCGCGCGGCCTCTCCACGGGCGAAGCCAAGCGTCGCGCCTGGGCGACGGTGAACGCCGTGCATGGCGGCGGAGAGAAGCCCGGCGGCGGCGGCTACGGCAAGCCGGAGAACCGGAGGCCGTCCATCCGGGGTGGGAAGCGCAGCCATGTCAACCGGACTGCCGCGTCCCGCGCGCGGGCGGGGCGCAAGGCCGCGGCCACCCGGAAGCGAAACGCCGCGAAGACGAGCCGCGCGAAGCGGTAGAACGGGGACATGCCCGCCCGTCGCCCGCCGCCGCGCCGAAAAGTTGCCGCCCTCCGCGTTCCGCCTGACGATGCACCGCTACAGGCGTCAACAGGAGGCTCCATGCGGTCGATTGCGTTCGCGACCATCAAGGGGGGCGTGGGGAAGACCACGCTGGCCGTGCACACCGCCGCCGCGCTGGCCGACGAAGGCCACCGCGTCCTCTTCCTGGATTTTGACCCGCAGGCCCACGGCTCGCTGGTGCTGGGCCTGGAGCCGATGGACCGGCCCTGCCTGGGAGACGCGTTCGGCCCCAAGCCGCGCCACACGCTGGCCGAGGTGGTGCAGCCCGCGCCGCGCCGGCCGAACCTGTTCATCGCCCCCTCCTGCACCCGGATGGCCGCGCTGGAGCGGGAGCTCTTCGGCTGGGGCCGCCGGCTGGACGCCATCCCCCGCGCGCTCACAGGCCTGGGGTGGCGGCCGGACGTCATCGTGGCGGACACGCCACCGGCCATCGGTGCCTTTACCGAAGCGGTGCTGGCCAGCGCCGACGTGGTGGTCGCCCCCGTGCCCACCGGCGCCTTCGCCCTGCAGGGGCTGACCGAGATTGAGAACGCCTGGCGCGGGCTGCATGAGCGCGGCGGTTCGCTGGTCGCCGTGGTGAACCTCTGGGATCGCCGCACCCAGGCCACGAACGAGGCAATGGAGGGCGCGCTCGCCGAGCTCTCCGTGCCGGTGTTGCGCTCCCGCGTGCCCCGCTCCGAGTCCATCAACCAGGCTGGCCTGGGCTACGAGGTGGTGTTCGACACCGGCCCCACCGCGCCCGGCGTGAGCGAGCTGCGGGCCCTGGCAAGAGAGCTGGCGGAGCTGGCCGGCATCGGCCGCGCCGCGCACCAGGCCGCGTAACCTCCTCCCCCGGTTCGCCTTTAAACCCCTGAGCCGGCAGAATGCCCGCCCTCGTTTGCCCACCTGGGCAACCTGAGGTGTCGAAGCGGTCAGGGGAGAACGGCGCATGGCGAAGGGCATGGTGGTGAGCCTCGGCGGCGAGGTGAGCGAGTTCGCGCTCACCCGCGTCGACCGGGAGAAGCTCTACGGCCGCAAAGTCCGAACGGTGGTCGACGAGCAGGGCCGCCCCGCGCAAACGGCGCTGCTCACCAGCGACGGGAGCGCCCTCATTCCGTCGGGGGGAACCGCCAGCCTTTACATCGACGAAGCGTTCGACTGCGTGGAGCGCGGCGACCTCCAGGCGGTGGACGCAGCGGGCAAGCCGGTGCCGGCGGTGCCCTCCACCCTGGGCGTGGAGCAGCCGCTGACCGAAGTCGCGCCGCAAGCGGTGCTGGACCACGTCGTCACCACCGTCTACCAGCTCTCCCCCACCGCGCTGGGCGAGGGCCTGAAGACGGCGCTGGCGGCGGGCAAAATCTTCCAGACGCGCTTCAACTACCGGGACGACTTCGACGTGGCGGCCGCCTTCCTCCTGCAGAACGAGCAGGGCCCGTTTGCGCTGGTGGCGCAGCCGCTGGCCTTCGACTTCGTCCAGCGGGACGCGCCCACGCTCGCGCCGGACGAGGAGAGTGAAGAGGGCGGCGAGCTGGACTTCAACATGATGTGAGGACGACATGGCCGCGCGACTCATCTGGTTGACCGACGACAAGCAGCGCGACGCACAGGTGGCGGCGGAGTGGTCCGCCCGCGGCGAGCGCTTCAGCTACCTCTCCCCCGCCGGCAAGCCGGTGCAGAGCCAGCGGCTGGTGAAGACGACGGAGGGGCGCAGCTACGAGGCGCTCCTCGCCAAGCACGGGAACGACACCGACGCGCTGGCCCAGGCGCTGGCGCAGGGCGACCCGGAGGTGGACCTGGAGAAGGTGGGCCGCAAGCTGGACGACGCGGACCGCATCTGGGTGCGGCAGGACGGCACGCTCCTCTACAGCGCGCGGATTCTTCAAGTCACCTACGACGCCACCGGCGCGGAGAAGGCGCGGGCGGACTTCTCCGACGTGGAGGCGACGGTGAAGCAGGACGCCGCGCTGCCGTGGAGCGGCCGGCTCTTCCCGCTGGACGAGGTGGTCCGGAAGTTTGCGCTCGTCCGGAAGCTGCAGCTGCGGCACGTGAACGGGCTCACCTTCGACTTCCTCTTCGACCTGGCGAAGAGCCTGCAGGAGTCCGGCAAGCTGCTGCTGGTCGGCGCGGGCGCCAAGGCGGCCGGCCCGCTCATCTTCAGCACCAACGGGGCGCCTTACCGCGGCTTCCTCGAAGGGCGGGTGAAGGACGGCGGCTACCGGCTGGTGCTGCACCTCTCCAACCTCGAGCTGAAAACGGTGGGCGGCGATGAGTGAGTTCTCGGATGCGTTTGCGCCCTTCGGCGCCGGCCGCAAGGCGGGCGTGGGCGGGCTGAAGGACGAAGGGCTGGCCGCCAAGCTGCGCCGCTACAAGACGTCGGTGGCCAAGCGCTACCGGGTGCTGGAGCCGGACGCCCTCGCCCGCGTGCTGCCTGCGACGGGGCAGATGTTCATCAGCACCAAGGTGGACGGCGAGCTCTGGTTCCTGGTGAAGCGGAAGGGCGAGGTAGCGCTGTGCGCGTACAACGGGCGCGTGGTGCAGGGCATCCCCGTCGCGCAGGAGGCGGAGAAGCTGCTCGCCCAGTCGGATGACCTCATCATCCCCGGCGAGCTCTTCGCCCTCCCGCCCGACGGCCGCCCGCGCTCCTCGCACGTCGGCAAGGCGCTCGCCGAGCCGAAGCTTGCGGAGACGCTCGGCTTCAAGGCGTTTGACCTCGCGGAGGAGGGCGGCGAGGACCGCCAGGGTCACACCTATGACCGCCGCTTCAAGCGCCTCTCGGAGCTGTTCGAAGGCGGCAAGCGCGCGGCTGTCGTCACCACCGCCGAGGGGCAGGTCTCCGACGCGGCGACGTACTTTAAGGAGTGGGTGGCTTCGCAGAAGTTCGAAGGGCTGGTGGTTCGCAGCGAGCAGGGCCTCACGTACAAGGTGAAGCCCACCTTCAGCCTGGACGCGGTGGTGGTGGCGTACGGCGAGCGGATGGAGGGCGCCACGCCGCAGATTCGGGAGCTGCACATCGCGCTGCGCCGGGACGACGGCAGCCTGCAGATTCTCGGGCCGGTGGGCGGCGGCTTCTCCGAGGAGGACCGCGCGGCCTGGCACCAGCGCTTGAGCGCGCTGCAAGTGGAGAGCGGCTTCCGGATGGCCAACCGCGAGGGCACGCTGTGCCGCTTCGTGAAGCCGGAGCTGGTGGTGGAGGTGCGCTGCTCGGACCTGCTGGAGACGGACGCGCTGGACGCGCCGGTCAAGCGGATGACGGTGCGCTACGAAGAGGGCAAGGGGTACGCGGCGGTGAGCGCGTCGCCCATCGCCGCGATGGTGCATCCGGTCTTCCTCCGCCTGCGCGACGACAAGCTCCCGGACGCGGCAAACATCGGCATGGAACAAATCTGGTCGCGCCTGCCCGGCGAGTCCCGCGTCGACGAGGCGGCGCCCAGGGTCTGGACGCCGGCGCAGATTGTCCAGCGCGCGGCGTACGTGAAGGTCACCAAGGGCGCCACCGCGGTCCGCAAGTACGTGGCCATCCAGACGAACAAGGCAGGGGACCCCAACTACCCGCCGTTTGTCCTTCACTTCACCGACTTCTCCGCCGGACGGCAGGAGCCGCTCAAGACGTCCCTGCGGGTGGCCGCGAGCCAGCAGGCCGTGGACGCGCACCTGAAGGTCTGGCTGGAGGAGAACGTGAAGAAGGGTTGGAACGCGCTCTAGCGCTTCGCCCGCAGCACATTGAGCACAGCGTCGTCTCCCCGTTCGCGTCGAGCGTAGCGCCGCGCAGCGGCGCGTAGTCGAGACGTGGCAGGGCCCACGCACGCCCTCCTCGCGCTCTCGGATCGCGCCGACAGCCGGGACGGCGCTGTGCCCTACATCGGCGGTGCCGCCGTCTCGCGAACGGGGTTTCAGGTGGAATCAATTCGGTCTGGGCGGAGCACTAGCAGCGCCGACCAGGTTACCTCCCGTCGCCGAGAGCGACGATCCGCTTCGCCGGGCGGCGTCGGCCGCCCTTGAAATACCGACCAGTATTCCGGCGGGCGGCCTCCTTGCGCGGCTCGCGGCTCGTCGCTTCGGCTCGGTCCGGTAACCTGGTCGGCGCTCTAGCGTCGGATCACCTCGACCACCGCGGCTGAGCCGTAGACGCCGAACCGCTGGGCGTTGGTGAAGATGCGGGCTTGGAAGGTGCCGCGCTCACGCACCGGGCAGGTCAGCCGTATCTGGAGGTCGTCGCTCACGCCGCACTCGTCACCGTCGGAGCCGCCCTTGGGGAGGAGCCGAATCATCACGCTGCGGCGGCGCGGGTTGAGGAGCTCGAAGTGGAGCGCGTCGCCCACCTCGACGACCGAGCGGTCTGGCGAGGTGAGGGTGAGGCCGACTTTGGCGAGGCCGGGACCGGCGAGGGGCTGACGTACGAAGTCCCCGCGCGAGAGCGGCGAGGGCAGCAGCTGCCAGCGCTCCTCGTCGGGGAGGTGGTCGAGGATGGCGACGGAGGGCGGGATGAACAGGTAGTCGGTGCGGTAGTTGTCGCCGCGCGCGGTGGGCCCGGTGAGCTTGGGGTCGTCCCACGTCGCGTCGATGAGGTACCACTTGCCGCGGAGCTCCACCGCGTTCCACGCGTGGCCAATCGCCGCGGCGGCGCCGTTCTCCTCTCGTACATCTCCGGTGACGTAGACAATCCGGTCGCCCGAGGCTTTGCCCAGCTCCACCAACAGCCGCGCGTAGCCTTCGCACACCGCCGTCCTCCGCGCGAAGACAGACGCCGCGTCCTGTGGCTTGCGGGCGCCCGGGGCGAGGGAGGCGTCGTCGTAGCTCAGCCGCGTCACCACCCAGTCGTGCAGCGCCTTGACCCGCTGGAAGGGGTCCGCCTCGCGCGCGGCGAGGGACCGGCCCACCGAGTCGATGCTCGCCTCGTCGACGGTGGCGAGCGCGGGGTGGGGCTGCTCGGGCTGTGGCCAGGTGATGTCCCCGACTGTCCAGGCCACCTCGGTCGGCGTCCCAGTCGTGGGCACCGGTGGAGGTTCCGGTTCTGACGGTTGTGGGGCCTCCCCTCCGCTGGCGCCCGAGCCCTGCTTCCACTCCGCGGTGCCCGGAATCCAGCGGCGGGCAATCTTGTCCTGAGGCTGCTCCGGCGTGGGGGTGACGGCGGCCACCAGGGGACGGGTGTCGTCACCCTGCTTCCTGTACGGGTTGGCGTTGGCGAGCGTGTGCAGCCACTCCAGCCCGCCTGCCGCCGCGAAAAGGACTTTGCGGGTGATGCGGGTTGCGTCCGTGGCCTGCTCGTCGAGGAACCAGTCGCCGCGCGTGGCGAGCGCGGTGAAGGAGACCTTCGGGAACCACACCATCAATACGGCGATGAGCGCGAGGTTGAGGACGAGCGTGCGCAGCACCAGCCGGTAGAGCAGGGGCACCTTCCGCCGCGGCGCCACACCGAGTTGTTTGCGGCGTGTCACCCGTGCCCGCCACGCCCGGCTGGCGCGCACCTCCCAGGCAAAGGGCAGGACGGGGAAGAAGAGGACGCCCACCACCAGGGCCAGCGCGCGAGGCCCGCCCTCGTAGGCGACCAGCGAGGAGGACAGCCACACGCCGAGCAGCGGCGTCGCCACCGCGACCGTGGCGGCGACGATTCCGAGCAGCACAAGCAGGAGCTGTCCGAGGAGCTTCATCAGCGTGCCGGACTCTCCTACTTTTTGTCGACACCTGTCACAGTGCGGTTCTGCCGCGTCACTCAGGAAGGCGTGGCCCTCCTCAGATATCTGTCACCGCTCAAGGCATGTCTTCCCTCTCGGAAGGCGGCGGCGTACGGATTGCTGGCACGCACGCCATGCTCGCATTGCGGCACTGTCTGGTGGTGATGGCACTGATGGCCTGCTCTCCGAGGGTCGATCCGGACCAGAGGGCCTCCGGTACGTGCGATGGCATACCGGTGCGCGTGCTCCCTGCGGACCTGGCGCTCTCGCCGCGGGTCGACGCGGAAGCGGAGCTCCTCGCAATCGAGGCGAAAGGCAGCTTCGTCGCTTCCCAGCCAGACTATGAGCTGATCTCGGAGGATCTCCGGCGGATTCGTGCAGCCTTTCCCAGCCTACGCCCTCTGAAACATCATCCCACGTGGACCCCCGATGCCTCCCTGCTGATTCGCTTTGACACTGGGACCGCAGCGAAGGTGAAGGCGGGCGAATACCACTCCTGGGACTGCCTCAATTGGGCGTACGGCTCAACGGCTGTCGAAGGCGAGTTCATCGACTTCATTCGCACCGCGCAGGTGAAGTTCTCAGCTCGCTTCGATTCACGGGCGCTGGTCTCGGACTACCTCAAGCTTGTGGGCGTGGAGTACGTCGAAGCAAATGCGCCCGTAACGGACGGCCCCGACGTCTGCGTCGAATTGAACGGCGACGAACGGCACTATGTGATTGACACTTCGAGAGACGGCTCCATGAGCTGCACCAGCTCTGGGTGTATTGAGAGTGTCTCGTGCAGCGGAGGCTGCGTCGTCCACGACTACACGTGGATTCGCGCACGTGGGAGCGGGGTGGAGCAGATGGGAGTGCTGCACACCGATTGGACCGGCAGGCCAGGAGTGTCTTCCGAGCCAGAACCCGGTTGGTGGCGGGAGCGCTGGGGTTGCGTGAAGTGGCTCCACGAGAATGCCTGGAAAGCCGAGAAAGGGGGCCAGATACCGCCCCCCTGAGCCCTGGCGCAAGTGCGCCAACGGACGCAACGGCCCGGTGTTTCAGTGGTGTGCCGCGCAGGGCACGTTCACGCGAATCCCAGCGCGACGTCCGGCGCGATGAACGTGCGCGCTTCCGGCGCGAAGGCAGCTTGGGTCAAGTGACGCGGGTTCTGGGCTTCGGCCGTCCGGTGCTTGGCGCCAAACCGTATGTGTTGCCGGCTTGGAGCCCAAACATCCCTGAGGAGACGGGGCACGCGGGATAGGAATGGGCGGCTGCCGGGGGCGCCCCCGGCAGCAATGACCGCTTCGGCCAGGCCGCGCGCTGCTTCGCTGCCCCACTCCTGCACCCCCCGAGGTGTTTCACCCGGGCCTGATGAATTGGCTGGAGCTGTCCCCGCCGGCGTCCGGAACTCACCGCCAGTCCGTCTTTCGGTGTTTCATGACGGTTTGTCATCAAAGTGGGGAGGATTTGTTAGATGTATATAACAAATCCTCCCCACTTCTTGTCGACAGCTTCGTAGCTCTGCTTTGCCTCGCACTATCAGTAGTATTCCGGCCAGCTCGGGGACAGCTCCAGCCAATTCATCAAGCACGGGTGAAACACCTCGGGGCGTGAAGGGGTGGGCAGCGAAGCAGCGCGCGTCTTGGCCGAAGCGGTCATTGCTGCCGGGGGCGCCCCCGGCAGCCGCCCATTCCTATCCCGCGTGCCCCGTCTCCTCAGGGATGTTTGGGCTCCAAGCCGGCAACACATTCGGCTCGGCGCCAAGCACCGGACGGCCGAAGCCCAGAACCCGCGTCACTTGACCAAAGCTGCCTTCGCGCCGGAAGCGCGCACATCCTGGTCTTCAGCCATCCGTGAAACACGTCAACACCTCGGAGGCCCCTGCGGTGGAGCGCTGAGAAGCCGTCAGAGCTTCAGGCGTTCGCCTGCCCGGCCGCCCTTGAGGCGCACCTGCGCGTCCCCGTAGCGTTCCGGCCCTTGAAAGCGCTCCCCTTGCTTCTCCTGCTCGCCACCGCGTGCGGAGGCGTCCAGCCGGTGCTTCTACCGAAGGACGCGCGCGATGACGCATCCATCCGGGTGATGACCTTCAACGTGCAGAGCTGCGCCCGCGGCCTGGAAGCCGTGGCGGAGGCGATCCGGGCAGCCGCTCCGGACCTCGTCGCCCTGCAGGAGGTGGACAGCGGCACGGATAGATCTCGCGGCGTGAATCAAGCCGCAGCGCTGGCGGAGCTGACCGGCCTCACCCACCACCTGCACTTCCGAGCGACGGAGCTGCACGGTGGCGCTTACGGCGTGGCGCTCCTCTCGCGCCTCCCACTCGAATGGGCCGACCAATATCCGCTGCCCACCTGGGCGGGGCTGGAGCGGCGCACCGTCGCTCGGGTGGGCGTCACCTTCAACGGCCAGCCGCTGGCCATCTACGTCACCCACCTCACCCACCTGCCGTCGCGAGGAGCGCTGCGGCTCTCGCAGGCGAAACGCATCCTCGCCCTGGTCGAGGCGGATCCGCGCCCGGCCATCCTCCTCGGAGACTTGAACGAGTCCGACGCGTCCGCCCCCGCGGTGGAGCTGCTCAACCGCACCCTCGTCGACGCGTTCGCCCGCTCAGGGCTGGGCCCACCAGGGACCTTCCCGCTCCCTGCGTTCCTCCCGGAGCTCCGGCTGGACTACGTCTTCACCTCGAAGACCCTCCGCCCGCTCCGGAGCTTCGTGCTGCGCAAGAGCGCCTCCGACCACTTCCCGCTGGTCGCGGACCTCATCGTGGCACCGCTGCAGCTTCAAGCCTCAGACGGGCTCAGGTGAGCTCGCAATGCGCTCGGCGCCAAGCCGCTGCCGAGTCGCCATGAAGGCGCTGGCTTCCTACGCCCTCGCTGCGCGCCCTCACGCAGGCAGCGCCAGCCGCTTGACCGCGTTGAGGCCGACGCGGCGCATGATGCCGGCCGCGAGCGACGGCGAAAGCCGCTGAATAAACAGCAGCGCCGCATTCCCACCCACGACGTACTCCTCCCCGCGGCCGCGCAGCGCCCCGGCCAGCGACTCCGCCACCCACTCCGGCGTGAACAGCTTGGGCAGATTCAAAGGCCACTGGTCCCCCGACTCCGTCTTCGTGTGAGGCGGGGCGAACACCACCACCCGCACCCCGGTCCCGCGCAGCTCCGCACGCAGCGACGCGGAGAACGCCACCACCGCCGCCTTCGCCGAGCTGTACGCCGCGGCGGCAGGCATCGGCACCCAGGCTACGGTGGAGGCCACATTCACCAGCGTCCCGCCGCTGGCCAGCAGGTGAGGCAGCGCGGCCCGCGTCACCCGCTCCGTGCCGAACACGTGAACGTCGTACATCGCCATCGTGGTGGACGTGTCGCTCTTCGCCCAGAGCTCGAGCCGCCCGGCGCTGCCCGCGTTGTTGATGACCGCGTCCAGCCGGCCATACCGCTCCACCACCGCCTGCACGCACGCCTGGACCGAGCTGTCCGACGTCACATCCAGCGGCACCGCGAAGGCCTCGCCGCCCTCGGCCCGCACCGCCTCCACCGCCGCGTTCAGCTCCGGGAGCCGCCGCGCGGCGAAGGCCACCTTAGCGCCCTCCGCAGCCAGCCGTCGGCCCACCGCCCGCCCAATCCCGGACGACGCGCCCGTCACCAGCACCACGCTTCCTCGCAGCTCCATGGTCAGCTCCTCTTCCGTTTCTGCGCACGCTTTGTCGTAGGGGGAAGCCCCTCCAGGCGCCGGCGTGCCTTCTGCGCCCAACCCATCTCCAGGTCGCACCACGCGAGCCCGTGCTCAATCGACAGCTGCCAGAGCGCGGCCTCCCGCTCGGACCGGGCCAGCTCGAAAATCTCCGGGGCCTTCAGCCGCGCGGCGTAGTCGGCGCGCACTGCGCTGACGCTCTCGTGGTACGCGCGCAGCACCTCATCCAGCACCTTCGGCTCCGTCGTCGCCGACAGCACAAACTTCAGAAGGAGCGGGTGGCGCAGCTGCATGGGCTCGGTGGGCGCCGCCAGCCACCCTTTCAGCTTCTCCCGGCCAGCGTCCGTCAGCGCATACACCTTCCGGTCCGGCTTCCCGTCCCCGCGCTCCACCTCCACGGAGACCAGCCCCTCCGCCTCCAGCTGGTGCAGCTCCCGGTAAATCTGACTCTGCGTGACGGACCAGAACGAACCGACGGAGCCCTCGAAGCGCTGGCGCAGCGTGTAGCCGCTGACCGGCTGCAGCTCGAGGAACCCCAGGATGGCAGCGCCTAAGGACATCTAAGCCATATGACACAAGTGGAATATCAACGCAAACCCGTGCCCCAACCCGGAGCGCCTGGGCGCGGTTAGCGGGGTGGCAGCAGGCGGGGCGAGTCGCGGAAGCGCCTCAGCGTCTCCACCTCGTCGTACTTCGGCACAAAGCCGGTGGCGTCGCGGAAGGCGCGGGCGTCCACCACCACCGGGTACATGAGATGGGTGAGCGCGCCGCGGGGCAGCGAAGGGAACCCCGCGCGGCCGATGAGCAGGCGCAGCAGCGGCTCCGGGAGCATCACGCCGGTGCGGCCGGACTCGCGGATGTAGAGCGAGAGCGGTGCGGGCGGTGGGCCGGCGACGTTGAAGATGCCGTGCAGCTTCTTCTCCAGCGCCAGCTGGATGGCGGTGACGGCGTCCGCCTCCTGCAGCACCTGGAAGAGCGGGTCGTACCCCAGAACCCGTGGCACGCGCTGCCCTCGCAGGAGGTTTGCCAGCGTCCCGGAGCCCGGCGTGCCCAGCGTGTAGCAGACGCGCAGGATGGAGGTGGTCAGCCGCGGCAGCCGCCAGAGCGCGGTGGCGGCGTAGAGGTCCGCGGCCACCAGGTCGGCCAGCTCCGGGAACGCGTCCAGCGCGCGGGGAGGCTCCGACTCCACGTGGTACAGCGGCGAGTCCGCCGCCGCGCCGTAGAACGTATGCCGGCCGACGAACACCACCTGCTTCACCCCATGCGCCGCCGCGTGGTCGAACACCGCGCGCGTGCCGTCCAGGTTGATGCGCGCCCGCTCCTCGCTCCCGGCCACCAGCGACGTCACCGTGGCCATGTGGATGACCGCCTCCGGCCGTCGCGTCCGGAAGAGGTCCTCCGCCGCGCGCTTGCGCAGGTCCATCTGGTGGAGCTCCAGGCCCTTCGGCCTCTCCGCCACCGGCCACGGCCGCGCGTCCACGCCGATGACCTGGTGCCCGGCTTCCAGCAGCCGCACGGCCAGGCCCCGCGCTACGCCGCCCGCCGCGCCGAGGATGAGCACCTTCACCGTCGCCCCTCCGCGATGAGCTCTGCGATGCGCGCCTTCACCTGCTCCACGTAGGGCAGGATGACCGCGTCGTCCTCGGTCCCGTCGCCCTCGAAGACCAGCGGCGCGCCGTAGCGAACTTCGAGCGAGACCGGCAGCGGCAACGGCAACAGGTACGGCGTCAGCGGGACGTACGGCACGCCGAGCAGCTTCCCGAGCGCATAGGCGTTGGCCACGGTGGGGATGGCGTCCCCGCCGCCGAGGAAGCCAAAGGGAACGATGGGCGTCTTCGTCTTCAGCGCCAGCCGCATGAAGCCGGTGCCGAAGTCCACCAGCGAGTGGCGCTCCGTGTAGAGCTTGGCGGTGCCCCGCGCGCCCTCGGGGAAGACCAGCAGCAGCCGGTCATCCAGGAGCAGCCGCTCCGCGTGCTCGGGCAGGCCCGTGAACTGGCCCGCGCGGTTGGACCAGAGCGACACCACGGGGAGCGCGTTCAGAAACTTGTCTGCCATCCCCTGGGCCAGCCGCGGGGTGGGCGGCTCCAGGAAGCAGGAGGCCACCACCATCGCGCCGTCGATGGCCACGCCGCCCGAGTGGTTCCCCACCAGCATGGCCCTGCCGCGCGGAGGCAGGTGGGACAGCCCCACGGACCGCACCCGGAAATAGGTGCGGTAGAGGAACGAGAGGGCGGAGAAGACGACCGCCAGGTGCGGCCGGGAGACGCCGTAGGGGTCCACCCCCCAGGCGTTGAACGGCAGCTCCAGCCGGGAGAGCCGCGCGGCGATGGATTCAGGGCCCGCCACGCGGCGTTCGACTCCGGCCGGCCTACTTCAGCGTCAGCAGGTACGCGGCGATGTCGTTGATGTCCGTCGCCGAGAGGGCGGTGCCGTAGCCAGTGGGCATCACGCCCTTGCTGAAGCCGTCCGTCACCTCTTCATCGGGAGAGACAATCTGCCACTTGATGTACTCGTGGGCGCTGGCCTTCGACTTGGAGGCGAACTTGGCCTCGGCCGTCGCGCCGTAGTTGAAGAGGCTGGGACCGCTGACAATCACGCCCGACGAGATGGAGTGGCAGGTGAAGCAGCCGCCCAGCTTGAGGGAGGCGGAGTTGAACAGTGCCTTGCCTTTGACGGCGTCGCCGACGGTGGTGGGCGGGGGGTCCCCGCAGCCTGCGGCGAGCGCGGCGGCCGCGAGCAAGCTCAAGGCGAAGTGGTTTCGCATGGTGAATCTCTCCGTAAAGGGCCTTGGGTGAAGGCCGGGACCCTAGCTGCTAACCCCCTCTCTTCGCCAGAGATCCACGAAAATGCCGCCCCGCTTCACCTGTCGTGCGATTGAAGGGTTACGGAAAGGTTCGGCCGGCCGACGAACCCTCCGTCTCCCCCAACGAGGTCTCACCGCAATGCGCTCGCCCTTCCTGCTGCTCCTGGCTGTGCCCCTGCTGGCCGGCTGTCCCGGACCCCAAGCCAAGCCCTGCGAGGGCGTCGCCTGCGGACCGCAGGGCCAGTGTGCCGTGGATGGGAACAACCGGCCGGTCTGCAGCTGCAGCGCGGGCTTCGTCGCCGAAGGCCTGACCTGCGTGGTGGAGAAGTCCAAGAACCCGTGCGACCCCAACCCCTGCACCCTCTCCGGCCGGACGGTCTGCGCGGTGGCCAACGGTGCCGCCCGCTGCGACTGCGACCCCGGCCGCCATGAGCAGGCCGGCGCCTGCGTCATCGCGGACCCCTGCCAACCCAACCCCTGCACCGCGCCCAACCAGGGCGTCTGCACCGCGAAGGGCGGCGCCGCCCTCTGCAGCTGCAACGCCGGCTACGCCCCCGAGGGCGCCGGCTGCAGCGCCCAGCCGGTCTACGACTGCAACGCCCGCCACAGCGGCGGCCCCACGGATGACGTGCTGGAGCCCGACGAGTGCCCCAACCTCGCGCGGGACATCGACACCGGCGGCTCGGTGGAGACCGGCCACACCCTCAGCCCCGCAGGCGACGCGGACTGGGTGCGGATTTCCGGCGAGGCCGGCCGCATCTACGAGCTGAAGGCCTCCGCTGACCCCAGCCTCAAGCTCTACGCGGACGCCTACCGCGCGGACGGGGTGACCTCCGTTGGCTTTGACCACCGCGTACAAAACGAGGTGCTCTTCCGCTTCCGCGCGGACGCCACCGAGCCGCACTTCGCCCGCATCCGCGGCGCGCGCAGCAACGACACCGGCAGCTATTCGCTCTCCGTCACCGACAAGGGCGCGGATGACTACGCGGACGTTCCCGCCGGCGCGTTGGAGGTCACCATCGGCGCGACCCTGGAGGGGGAGATTCAGTTCGGCCGGGACGCGGACGTGTTCAAGCTCAAGATGGAGGGGACGCACGCCTACGAGCTGACGGGCGCCTGGCCGCAGGGCCCCACCCTGGTGCTGGAGCTGCTGGCCGAGGACGGGACCGCGCTGCAGAAGGACCAGGGCCCCTCGCCCAAGCTGCTCTTCCGCGCGCCGGTGGCCGGCACCTACTACCTGCGCGCCACCAGCGCGATGGAGGCGCTCGGCAAGTTCACCGTGAACCTCAAGGACAGCGGCGCGGATGACCACGGTGATGTCCCCGCGGACGCCACCGCGCTCAAGCCGGCGCCGGACGTGAAGATGGGCAACTTCGAGCGGCTGGGCGACGTGGACGCCTTCTCCTTCAGCGCCACGCCGGACCACATCTACAGCTTCACCTGCAACCCCATGCCCACCACCGGCGCCTGCAACGTGGTGCTGACGGACGCGGTGGGCGCGGTGCTCGCCAGCGACACCAACGGCTACAGCGCGCTCGTCAATTACAAAGCGACCAAGGCGCAGACCCTCTTCCTTAAGGCCACCTCCACCTCGCTCACCGCGTACACGTACAAGCTGGAGGACCTCGGGACGGATGACCACGGCGACACCGCGGCCGCTGCCACGCCGCTCACCGCCGGGCCCATCGCCAACGGGAACCTCGAGGTGCTCAATGACCTCGACTTCTTCTCCTTCAGCGCCGCCGCCGGGCGGCTCTACCGCTTCACCTGCAGCCCCTCCTCCAGCCTGCAGTACTGCGCGGTGCGCCTGCTGACGGCCAACGGCGTGACGCTGGTCTCCTCCAGCAGCACCGGCATCGTCAGCTACGAGTCCCCCACCGCGCAGACGCTCTACGTCGAGGTGAAGGCCTACTACACGACCAACCTCGGCACGTACACGTACCGGCTGGAGGACCTCGGCACGGATGACCACGGGGACACGTATGCCGCCGCCACTTCGGTGGTGCTGGGCGCGCCGCCGGCGACGGGCAACATCGAAACCGCTGCCGACGTGGACGTCTTCTCCTTCACCGCCACCGCGGGCCGCATCTACCGCTTCAACTGCGTGGCCTCCTCGACGCTGAATTCCTGCTCCTTGCGCCTGCTCAACGCCCAGGGTTCGCTGCTGCTGAGCGCCACCGCCACCCTCACGTATGAGGCGACGTTGAGCGGCGCGTTCTACGTGGAGGTGCGGGGCTACTCAACGTCCTACACGGGCACGTACACCTACCAGGTGCAGGACCTCGGCGCGGACGACTTCGGGGACGCGCCGGGCACCGCGACGGCGGTGACGGTGGGCGCCGCGGCGGCGACGGGGAACATTGAGACCGCGGGCGACGTGGACGTCTTCTCCTTCAGCGCCACCGCGGGGCGCATCTACCGCGTCAACTGCGTGCCCTCCTCTGCGCTGTACCAGTGCCCCACCCGCATCCTCAATGCGGCCGGCACGCAGCTGGCGACGGGCACCAACACCGCGGCGTTCCGTCCCCCCGCCGCCGCCACCTACTACGCCGAAGTGAAGGGCTACTCGTCGTCGTACGTGGGCAGCTACACCTACCAGGTTGAAGACCTCGGTCCGGAGGACCACGGCGACACGCCGGCGACGGCCACCGCCCTCACGCCGAACGCCCCGCTGGCGAACGGCCAGCTCCTCCCCACGGAGGACCTGGACGTCTTCTCCTTCAGCGCCACGGCGGGCCGCATCTACCGCTTCACCTGCACGCCCTCCTCGCAGCTCGTCTACTGCACGGTCCGCTTCCTCAACGCGAGCGGCACCACCCTGGTGACCGGCTCCACCGCGGCGACGTGGGTGGCGAACGCCACCGGCACCACCTACGTGGAGGTGAAGCCCACCTACTCGGGCTACATGGGCGCGTACACCTATCTGCTCGAAGACCTCGGAGCGGATGACCATGGCAACGACCTGGCCAACGCCACCGCCATCTCCCCGGGCGCGGCCACCAGCGCCGCGGTGCAGTTCTCGGGCGACGCGGACTTCTTCTCCTTCAACGCCACGGCGAACCGCATCTACCGCTTCACCTGCACGGCCTCCACCTCGCTCTACTCGTGCCCGGTCCGCCTCTACAACGCAGCCGGGACGCTGATTGCGACTTCCAGCGGCACCGGGACCTCCACTGCCAGCGCCAAGCTGACCGCCGCCGGGAAAATCTTCGCGGAGGTCCGCGGCTACTCCACGTCGTACACGGGCGCGTACACGTATCAGCTGCAGGACATCGGGCTGGATGACCACGGCGACACGCCTGCCGCCGCCACGGCCATCACCGCGGGCAGCCCCGCGGCGACGGGAAACATCGAAGTCACCTCGGACGTGGACTACCTCTCGTTCAACGCGGTGAGCGGGCGCATCTACCGGTTCACCTGCACCGCCAGCACTGCGCTCGTCTACTGCGCGGTGAGGGTGGTGAACGCTGCCGGGACGGCGCTCGCGTCCCAGACGAGCGCCGCGGCCACGCTGGTGTTCGAAGCCGCCTCCTCCGGTCCGCTCTACGTCGAAATCATCAGCTACGCCTCCTCGTACACCGGCGCGTACACGTACGCGCTGGAGGACCTCGGGCTGGATGACCACGGCGACACGCCAACCGCCGCCACTGCCATCACCGCGGGCGCGCCCACGTCCGGCAAGCTGGAGACCGCGGCGGATGAGGATTGGTTCTCCCTCACCCTGAACGCGGGCAGCTACCAGGTGCTCGGCTCCATGAACCTCGGGCTGACGGTCTTCACGAGCAACGGCGTCACGACGGTGGCCAGCAGCAACGGCACCACGGCGTTGAGCTTCACCGCTGCTGCTGCGGGCACCTACTACGTCCGCGTGAAGCCGTACACGTTCAGCCCCACGAACAACGCGTACACAGTCACGGTGCAGTGAGGCCTGGGGGGCAGCCTCGTCCCTCCCCCAGGTTCCACCCCCGTTCGCGTCGAGCGTTGCGCCGTCAGGCGCATAGTCGAGACGGCGGCACTGCCCATGGAGGGCACTGCGCCTTCTCGTGTGTCGATCAACACAAGAGGGTGTTTGTAGCGTGGGCGTCCGAGGACTTGGCGCAGGCAGTGCTGTGCGGGCTACGGGCTGCGGGCTGCGGGCTGCGGGCTGCGGGCTGCGGGCTGCGGGGAATGGTGTCTCGGGCTTCGGTTTTCGTTTACGCGTTCGCGTTCGCGTTCGCGTTCGGGCCCGGGTAGGGGAAGGGGAGCGGGCCCGGTTGGGACGTGGCGCCCAGGCTTGGGCGTTGGGGAGTCTCTGCCGCGGTTTCCTCCGCCCCGAACCCCATTCCCGTTTCCCTGCCCCTACCCCTACCCGGGCCCGAACGCGAACGCGAACGCGAACGCGTAAACGAAAACCGAAGCCCGAGACACCATTCCCCGCAGCCCGAAGCCCGAGACACCGTTCCCCGCAGCCCGAAGCCCGAGACACCATTCCCCGCAGCCCGAAGCCCGAGACACCATTCCCCGCAGCCCGAACCCGAACACTCCGGCCAGGGCACTCACTTCCGCCTGAGAAGAAGACGCTCGAGCCGCGCGGGGGGGTGGACACTGCTAGTGCTGCGGACACCGTCCGGTGGGCAGCGCCAACGTCAGCGCGTAGTCGCCCGCAGGGTCCGTCCAGCGCTCCAGCACAGTGAGCCCGGTGGCGGCGAGCTCCGCCTCCAGCGCTTCCGGCTCAAACTTCACGCTCACCTCGGTGCGAAGCTCCTCGCCCGCCTCAAACGTCAGTGACAGCCCCAGCTCCTTGATGTCCACCGTTTGCCGCTCTCGCGCGCGCAGGAACATCTGCACCCAGTGCGCCTCGTCGTCGTACCGCGCCACGTGGTCAAACCGTGCAGGGTCAAAGTTGGCGGAGAGCTCGCGGTTCATCACCGCCAGGACATTTTTGTTGAACTCAGCGGTCACGCCCGCACTGTCGTCATACGCCGCGACAATCCGCGCCGGGTCCTTCACCAGGTCCGTGCCAATCAACAGCGAATCCCCCGCCTCCAACGTCGAGGCCAGGTTGGCGAGGAAGCGAGCGCGCTGGCGAGGCTTGAAGTTGCCCAGCGTCCCGCCGAGGAAGGCGACGAGCCGCCGCCCGCCGCGAGGGACCGCGGCCAGGTGCTGTTCAAAGTCACCCACCACGCCGTGCACGAACAAGCCGGGATACTCCGCGGCGATGGCTTCGCAACTGTGCTCCAGCGTGGCCGCTCACGTCGAAGGGGACGAAGCGGAGCAGGCTGCCCTTGCGCCGAAGCGCGTCCAGCAGGATGCGCGTCTTATCGCCGGTACCAGAGCCCAGCTCCACCAGGCTGTCGGCCCACGCCAGGTTGGCGATGTCGCCCGCGTGTTGCTGGAGCAGCTCGCGCTCGCGCCGGGTCGGGTAGTACTCAGGCAGGCGGGTAATCGCCGCGAAGAGCTCCGAGCCGCGCTCGTCGTAGAACCACTTGGGTGAGAGCTCTCGCGGGGTCCGCGTCAACCCGTCCAGCGCCTCTGTCCGCAACGCCCGCCGCACCCGGTCCGGGGTGAGGTAGACGTCCAGCCGGAAGCGCTCCTTCTCGACTGTGTGGGCGGGAATGACCGCGTCGTCCATGGGTGACCTTGCCTAAGGCGGAAGGTAGGGATGGCGGTGGCGCTTGGCCAAGGGCCTCCCGGTGAACTTTTTGCGGTGTCGCGCGAGCGACAGTACGGTCCGCGCCGTCGATGGCCATCTCAATGCTGGTACATGGCGGCGCGGGGGCGCTCGCGCCGGATGACGCCGCGGGCGAGTGCGTGCAGGGATGTCTTGAGGCCGTGCGCGCGGGCCACGCGGTGCTCAAGCAGGGCGGCTCCGCGGTGGACGCGGTGGAGGCCGCGGTCGTGGTGCTGGAGGACAACCCGTTCTTCAATGCGGGTTACGGCGCCTGTCTCAACGCGGATGGCGAGGTGGAGCTGGACGCGTCCGTGATGTCCGGCGAGAGCTTGAACGCGGGCGGGGTGGCGGTGGTGAAGGGCGTGAAGAACCCGGTGCGGCTGGCGCGGGCGGTGATGGAGCGCACGCCCCATCTGTTATTGGCGGCCGACGGCGCGTCGCGCTTCGCGCGGGAGAGCGGCTTTCCCTTCCACCCGCCAGAGCAGCTCATCACCCCGCGCGCGCGGGAGCGCTACGAGCGCGAACGCGCGCAGCAGTGGTTCCCGAAGGGCGGAACGGTGGGCGCGGTGGCGCTGGACGCGCGCGGCCATGTCGCCGCAGCGACGTCCACCGGCGGCACCAGCGGCAAGCGGCCGGGGCGGGTGGGGGATTCGCCCATCGTCGGCGCCGGCACCTACGCGGATGACGCGGCCGGCGCGGCCTCCGCCACCGGCCACGGAGAGTCCATCCTGAAGGCCACGCTCACCCGCTTCACAGTGGACGCGCTGCGTGCCGGCGCTGCCCCGCAGGGCGCTGCCGAGGCCGCGATGACGGAGCTGCACCGCGTGAAGGGCAGTGGCGGCGTCATTCTGGTGGACCGGACCGGAAGGCTCGCCTTTGCGTTCAACACCGCTCGGATGGCCAGAGCGTGGATTTCCGTCGAGGGCGTCGAGGGCGCTGCTTTTACCGGCTGATGTGTCATTTGAAGACTGGCGCCCCCTGCGTGGATTTGTCTAGGTTGCGCGCGTGACCGGAGACCGGCGCACCTCCATCCTTATCGTGGATGATGACCCCCACGTGCTGGCGGTCTTCCGGAGGTTGACGCGGCGGTTGCCGGGGACGTTCCGCTTCGCGATGAGCGTGGAAGAGGCCCAGGCTGCGGTCGACGTCGAGCTTCCAGATGTCATCATCTGTGACTACCGGTTGCCGGGTGTGGATGGGTTGACGTTCCTCGAACGCGTACGTGAACGTTGGCCGGACGTGCGCTGCGTGCTGCACACCGGGGAAGCGCTCTTCCGCACGCACTTTCCCCTCGACGTGCCCATCCTCGCCAAGCCGTGCCCGCCTGAGGAGCTCGAGTCTTTTCTCAGGTCATTGTTGCCTACGGAATCTTAGACAAACTCAATCGTAGACAAACGCGAGCGACAGTCTTAGAAGGCGCGCTTTGTTGCAGCTCCCCACCCTGGCAAAAGGAAGACACGTCATGTCGGTTGAGCGCGCATTCCGAGACATGCTCCGCGAGGAGATCAAGTCGCAGCTCCAGCCCGTCCACAGCGCCCTCGCGCAGCTGCAGGCCGGCTCCGCGGAGTTCGGTCAGGTCCGCAACCTGGTGGATGAGCTCCGGCCGCTGGCCACCCTGCTGGGCGTGGACTTGAAGCCCATCCGCCGCGGTCCCGGCCGCCCGCCCAAGCTCACCATCCTCGGCAAGGAGAGCGGCCGCGTGGGCCGCCGCGCCACCAACGACCGGCCCTGCGCCATCATCGGCTGCCGCCGCGACAGCCGCACCAAGGGCTACTGCGCCGCGCACTACCAGAAGCTGCGGATGCTCATCCGGACCAAGCGGCTGCCGCTGGGCTGGAAGGAGTTCGCCTCGCCCCAGTCGGTGGATGACGTGGTGCTGCCGCGCGGCCGCGCCGGCGCGCTCGCGCTCAAGGCCGCACGCGAGAAGAAGTAGCCTCCACGGATGACCTCGCGCGAGCTGGAGCCCACGGTGCACACGGACCTCTCCGGGTCCATGTCCTACGGGGACTACCTTCAGCTCGACGCGCTCCTCGCGGCGCAGGTGCCGAAGTCTTCGCCCCCGCACCACGACGAGCTGCTCTTCATCATCCAGCACCAGACCTCTGAGCTCTGGATGAAGCTGCTCCTGCACGAGCTCGCCGCCGCCCGGCGCTTCGTGCAGCAGGACGCGCTGGAGCCCTCCTTTAAAATCTTCGCGCGCGTGGCGCACATCCAGCGGATGCTCTTCGAACAGTGGAGCGTGCTGGAGACGCTCACCCCGAACGAGTACCTGGAGTTTCGCGGCGCCCTCGGGCGGGCCAGCGGGTTTCAGTCCTTCCAGTACCGCGCCCTGGAGTTCATCCTCGGCAACAAGGATGCGGCCACGCTGCTGCCCTTCCGCCACCGCCCGGACGTCCACGCCCCGCTGCAGCAGGCGCTGAACGAACCCTCGCTCTACGACGAGTTCCTGCGCTACCTCGCGCGCCGCGGGCTGCCCGTCCCGGCGGACAGGCTCTCCCGCGACTGGGCCAAGCCCTACGAGCGCAGCGACGCGGTGGTGGAGGTGTTCCGCACCATCTACGAGCGCCCCAACGACCACTGGGACGCGTACGAGATGGCGGAGAAGCTGGTGGACGTGGAGGAGCGCTTCCTGCTCTGGCGCTACCGCCACCTCAAGACAGTGCAGCGGATTATCGGCTTCCGCCCCGGCACCGGCGGCAGCTCCGGCGTGGCCTTCCTGCGCAAGGCGATGGACCTCACGTTCTTCCCGGAGCTCTGGGACGTGCGCACCTCGCTGCAGCCGCCCAAGCCCTGAGCGCTCAGGCGACGCGCGTGGGCACAGCGACGGCCGGCAGCACGGCTGGAGCTCGCGGCGGCGCGAAGACGAAGAGCCGGAACATCAGCAGCTGGCCGGTGGCCATGATGCAGAGGTCCGCGCCCATCTTTGCGTAGAGCAGCGGCACGTGCATGCGGTCTACCAGCGTGCCCACCACCGCTGCGTGGAGCGCCATCAGCGCTGCCATCCCCAGGGCGAAGCGCACCAGCTGCGGCCCGGCCGCGGAGTGGGAGTGGAAGGCGAAGCGGCGGTTGGCGAGGAAGCTGAAGGTGGAGCCGACGATGAGGCCGCAGACGGTGCCCACCGGGGTGGGTGCGTGGAAGAGCCGCAGCACGGTGAGCACGGTGAGCCAATCCACCAGGCTGGCGCCGCTGTTGACGAGCAGGCTGCGGCCGATCCAGCTGTTCTTTATTCGCTCGAACACCTGGCAAAGATAGGGCTGGGGGTCCGGGGCTGCCACTCACGTCCGGACGGCTGCCGGGGGAAGTGGACAGCTTCAGCCATCTCAAGGACTTGGGCTCAGGGGGAGCCAGCGCTCCCCGAAGCCGTTCAGGTTCAGCGGTGGACGATGGGCAGCTCCGCCATGGTGAGCAGGCCCGGACGTGCGCTGCGCACAGAGGCGACAGCGTTCACCGCGATGGCGGCGGTGGCGATGTCTCCGTGGATGCCCTCCAGCGTCATCGTGAGGTTGGGTGTGCCGGTGAGGAAGGTCTTGTCGACAGACGCCGGCACGTCGACGGACATCGTCAGCTCCAGGGTGATGCGCTCCTGGTCGCCCACGAAGCCGCGGGCCACCTGGTGGACGCCCGCCACCTGGCCGGGCTCCACCGTGAGGTACTGCGTCTTGAGCTGCTGGCCGGAGATGACCGGCTGAATCTGTTCATCCAGGCGGTCCAGCTTCCAGCGCAGCGCGCCCGCGATGGCCGCCACGGACTCCGGCAGGCCCACGTGGCGCAGCGTCTTCGCCTTGACGCCCGCGTCGAACTGCTCGCGGGTGAGTCCTGCGCCAATCTTTCGCTGGAGCGGCTCCCGCCGCAGGCCGGCCGCCACCCGGCGCTCCACACGCACCCGCTCCACCTTCTGCATGGGCGCGGTGAGTGAGACGGGCAGCGCGTCCATCGCGTAGCCGGGATTGATGCCGGTGCCCACCAGCGTGGCGTCATGCTTGAGCGCGAACGCCGCCAGCCCTTCCGCCAGCGCGCGCTGGTGGAAGAAGGGGTAGGCCAGCTCCTCGCAGGTGGAGATGACGTCGAAGCCGCGTGCGAGCAGCTCCTGGAATTGGGGGGACATCCGTTCCAGCGAGGAGCCCGTCGCGTGCAGCGCCACGGCGCCCTCGGGGGCGTCCAGCTGGGCGAGCGAGGGGACGATTTTCGCCGTGAGGCCCGGCAGGCCCAGCAGCTCGGAGAGGGTCTTGCCGGTCAGCGCGGGGTTGATGTCCACCGCGCCGACGATTCGCAGGTCCTCGCGCTCCGCGGCGATGCGGGCGATTTGCTGGCCGATGGGGCCCAGGCCGTAGAAGAAGACGGGGGTCGCGGTCATGGCGAGCGGGTCCTTTTTGGGAGTGAGAGGGGGCCGCACCATCGCGCAGCGGGTTGTCGGTGCGCAACGGATGATGCGCGGGGCACCGTCCCCGACGAACCCGTGACCCGTCCCCGTTCCCGACGAACCCGAGCCCGTAGCCGAACCCTTCCCCCGACAACCCCGTCCCGCGTCCCCGTCCCGCGAGTATCCCTCCATCACCCTCCCGACAGCCGCGCCGGGAGCGGATACGCCTCGTAAACATCCTGGTGCCGCCTCAACCCGCACGCCTCGCGCGTGACGATGAGGTACCAGAGCTGAGTCTCCGCCTCCTTCCGCAGCACCTCATGCAGCGCGAGCGCCCGCTCCCTCGCCTCGCCTTCGGGCGGGAGCGCAAGCTCCACCGCCTTCGCCTCCGCAATCGCCCGCTCCACCGCGCGCCCCAGCCGCCCGAGCGCGTTGGCCCGCTCCGCCTGAAGCTCCTGATTCACCGCCGCCAAACCGCTGTCGACCTGGCCCATGGCGCGAATTGTAGCGAAGCGCCCCGTCGCCCCGCCCGCCTCGCCATCAGCTGCCCTGACCGCTCCTGAAAGGCCGCGAGCGCGGCGCACCTTGCAGCACCTTCCGCGCTCGTTTCACGCGCGGTCCGCCCGTATGCTCCGCGCCCCTTTGGACCTGTAAGGAGCCCCGCGCCGTGAAACTGGACCGCCGCCTGCAGCTGTTCGTCGCGCTCAGCGGCGTCTTCGTCACCGCGCTCGTCGTGGGCGACATCATCGGCGGCAAGCTCTACGACCGCACCGTCCTCGGCTTCACCTTCCGCATCTCGGTGGGGATGATTCCGTTCCCGCTCACCTTCCTGCTCACCGACATCCTCAACGAGTTCTACGGCAAGCGCGCCGCCCGCTTTGTGACCTGGGTGGGCTTCGCGATGGCGGTGCTGGCCTTCACCATTCTGGGCATCGCCCTCGAGGTGCCCTGGGCGGCCATCACCCGCGGCGCGGACTGGCAGGGGATGAACGAGGGCGCGTTCAACAATGTCTTCGGCGGGTCGCGGCGAATTCTCCTCGCCTCGATGGTCGCCTACGTCATCGGCCAGTTCTGCGACATCGCGGTGTTCAACTTCCTCAAGCGCCGGAGCCAGAACCGCCTCCTCTGGCTGCGCGCCACCGGCTCCACCGTTGTTTCGCAGCTCATCGACACGGTGGTCATCCAGTTCATCGCCTGGTGGGGCCTGATGGCGCCGGGCGAGATTTTCGCCACCGTCGCGTCCTCGTATGTGGTGAAGCTGGCCATCGCCATCGGCCTCACCCCGTTCATCTACGCCGGCCACGCCCTCGTCGAGCGCGTGCTCAAGATTGAGCCCATCCGCCTGGACGACAACGGTGAGCCCGTGGCTGCCTCAGCGGACGGTCTGCTTTCCCCTGCGGAGTGACCCTCAGAACAGGCTGGGCTCCTTCGACAGCAGGAGCTTCCTCGCCTCATCCAGGTACGCCTGGGCCGCGTCCCGGTCCTTCCGGTACGCGCGGACGAACGCCCTCGCGCAGCTGGCGTGAGGTGAGTCCGGCGAGGTCAGCTCCGCAATCATCCCTTGCGAGCTCTTCCGCTGCGCCGGGCGCCCGCTGCGCTCCTGCTCCAGGTGCGTCCAGAGCAGCTCAATCGCCGTGGCGCGGGCCTTCTCCAAATCCCTGCGACCGATGAGGTTGAAGAAGTCGATGCAGACGCGCGCCCGGTCCCGCTCATGCCCGGACTTCGCGACGGGGACGGGGACAATCCCTTCGAAGGTCAGAATCTCCTCCGGGTCTGTGTCCACATCGCCGATGGGATACAGGAGCAGCGGCTGCTCCTCCTCATTGAGCGCCTTCAGATTGGGCACGCCGGGCTTGCTGGGCTTGCCGGCGATGGGGAAGTGGTCGCCCTTGAGCGGTGAGTTGCACTCCTTGCAGCTGCCCGCGTAGTTCTGAATCTCGTGCGCGAGCAGGTAGTAGCCGGTGGCGCAGCCGTCCTTCACGGCGTAGGCAATGCCCCGGCGCTCCTTCGTGCCGCCATCGGGCCAGGGCGTGACCCGGTTCTTCGGGCGGTAGTGCTCCACGTCCCAGGCCACAGCGGCCGTCTCGCTGCGCGGCATCGCCGTCTCGCAGTAGGCGCATTTGTAGCGCTGCAAGTCCATGTACACGCCCTTCACCTCGCTCCAGAGGTCCGGGCCCGTGTAGCGCTTGGCCTGCTTGCAGCGCGCGGTGACCGCCAGGGCCCGCTCGCGCCAAGACTTCTTGCGCTTCGCCCCGGGGGCCACCTTGTCGATGACCTGCTCCAGCTTCTCCCGCGTGACGGGGTAGCGAATCATCCGCGCGCCCGCTTTCCGGGAGGAGGAGGAGACGGAGGCGCCCCGCCCGCGGCCGCGCCGCCGCCGGACATCATCCGCATCACCTCCAGCGCCGCGCCGGGCACGCCGTCCCTCGCCTTCGCCGCCATCGCCCGCAGCTGCGCCGCGAACTCCACATCCCGCGCAGACTCCAGTCCGAACACGCTGCTGGTCAGAATCTGGTCCGCGCTCATCCCGTAGAGCTCCTCCTCCGCGGGCGTCACCTTCACCGACGGGTCTCCGGCGGGCGTCTGGTGGCTCTTCAGGATGCGGATGTTGGCGGCGCCCAGCGTCCCGGTGAGCAGCGGGCTGTGCGAGGTGACGATGAACTGCAGGTTCGGCAGCACCCGCGCCAGCGTGGGCGCCAGCGTCAGCTGCCAGTCCGGGTGCAGGTGCAGGTCCACCTCGTCCAGCAGCACCACGCCGCAGTTGTCCACCAGCCGCGCGCCGTCCGGGCAGGTGAGACAGATTTGATAGAGCAGGTCCGCCGCCCAGCCGATGTACGCCTTGTACCCGTCGGCCAGCGCGGAGAACGGCACGTCGGAGCCGCCGTGCCGGAACAGGTACTCGTCGTCCACCGGGTCCGGCAAAAGCTCCGCGTCCGGCAGCAGCTGGTTGAGCAGCCGCACCACCTGCGTGTGCCGCCCCTTGTTCTTCGCCCGCCAGCGGGTGAGCCACGAGGACAGTGGGGTGAGCGCGTAGTGGTCCTCGAAGAGGCTGGCCACCCGCGCGTAGCGGGGCGTGCGCTCCTTGCGCTGCGCCTCCGCGCCTTCCAGCTTCCGCTCCACCCGCCGCGTGGCCCCGTAGCCCACCACGAAGAACGCGGGAGAGAACGGCACCCGCAGCTGCTTCTCCAGCTCCGCGGTCCGCGTGTAGTCGACAATGCGGTCAGAGAACGCCTCGCCCGGAGACAGCTCGCAGTGCGCCTTCTGCGCCCGCTTCTTCACGCCGTCCTGCTCCTGGAGGGCCAGCGTCACCTCCACCCGGGACTTGCGCACCGGCCCCGCGCGCGTGCGGCGCACCAGCGAGTGCGGCACGAAGCCGGAGCTCTCCGCCAGCACCGGGCCCAGGGCGGCCAGCGCGATGGAGCGCAGCACGCTCGTCTTGCCTGCGCCGTTGTCCCCCAGCAGGAGCGTCACGTTCGGCAGTGCGCGCGCCCCGCCCGCAGCGGGGGCCGCTTCGCCCGGAACCTGAAACGTCACCTCAGCCTGCTCGAAGCACCGGAACCCGTCGATTCGCAGCGACCGGATGTACATGGGCCGCGGACGCTACCTCACGCACCGCGGTTGGAATGGGTCACTCTTTCTGGATTCATGACGCACGGCGTAGGTCGATTCCGACTTTACCGTCGCTCCACGCCAATGGTACCAAGTTGAAACATGAATCGGGATTCAACTTTGGCGCGCAGCGCGCCTCCGACGGCCCGGGGGCAACGCACGCGCGCCGGGTTGCTGGAGGCGGCAGAGGCGGTCTTCGGTGAGGTGGGCTACGAGGCCGCCTCCATCGCGGCCATCACCCAGCGGGCAGAGGTGGCGCTGGGCACCTTCTACGTCTACTTCCCCGACAAGCGCTCCCTCTTCGTCGAAGTCGTGGATGAGCTCTCCCGCCGGCTGCGGCGCACCATCGCCCAGGCGGTGGAGGGCAAGACGCACCGGCTGGAGATAGAGCGCGAGGGGTTCCGCGCCTTCTTCGAGTTCGCCAGCGAGCACCGCACCCTCTACCGGATTGTCCGCCAGGCGGAGTTCGTCGACGAGGGCTGTTATCGCCGCTACTACCGGCGCCTGGCCACCGGCTACGCGCGCGGGCTGGCGCAGGCCATGGACCGCAACGAGGTCCGCAAGATGGCGCCGGAGTCCCTCGCCTACTGCCTGATGGGCATCGCCGACATGCTGGGGATGCGCTGGGTGCTCTGGCGGGATGAGAAGGAGCTGGACCGCGTGCTGGAGACCGCCATGGCCTTCATCGAGCACGGGCTGACCCTCGACGGCGAAGGCGCTGCGGCGCCCGCTTCGCCACGGAGACGCAAGTGAGATACGCCAACATCCTCGCCACCGGCCGCTATGTGCCGGAGAAGGTCATCACCAACGCCCAGCTGGATGAAGTGCTGGGCGAGCCGGTCTCCGACTGGCTGGTGCAGAACGTGGGCATCCGCCAGCGCCACGTGATGGCCGACAACGAGGTGACATCTGACCTCGCGGTGAACGCGGCCCGCCAGGCGCTCACCCGCGCGGGCGTCACGCCGGACCAGCTGGACCTCATCATCGTGGCCACCGACACGCCGGACCAGCCCAGCCCGGCCACCTCGTCGGTCGTGCAGGCCAAGCTCGGCGCGACAAACGCCGGCACCTACGACGTCAACTGCGCCTGTGCGGCCTTCGTCACCGCGCTGGACATCGCCAGCAAGACCCTCGCCGCGGACACCACCTACAAGCACATCCTGGTCATCGGCGCGTACGGGATGACCCGCTACGTGAACTGGAAGGACAAGAAGACCTGCACCCTCTTCGCCGACGGCGCGGGCGCGGTGGTGCTGCGCGCGGAGGAGAAGCCGGGCTTTCTGGGCGGCCGGCTGATGGCCTCCGGCGAGTACCACGACGCGCTGGGCATCTACACCGGCGGCACCGCGCGCCCGGCCACCCTCGCCACCGTGCAGGAGCTGGGTCCGCCGACGGTGCAGTTCGTCCGGAAGTTCCCGGCCACCTTCAACACGGAGCGCTGGCCGCTGCTGCTGCGCCAGGTCCTGGGCCGCGTGGAGCTCAAGGTGGAGGACGTCTCCCTCTTCGTCTTCACCCAGCTGAACCTGCGCACCATCGAAGCGACGATGGCCGCGCTCAACCAGCCGATGAGCAAGACGCATTGGACGATGGACAAGTGGGGCTACACCGGCAGCGCCTGTATCCCGATGACGCTGGATGACGCGGTGGAGCAGGGCCGGGTGAAGCGCGGAGACCTTGTCGCCCTCTGTGCCAGCGGCGGCGGGCTCGCGCTGGCGGCGACGCTCTTCCGCTGGACGGCCTGAAGTCGCGCGAGCGACAGCAAGGAGATTCGGACCATGGTCATCGGCGATTGGATGGGCCGCGGCGCCACGTACTGGTCTGACCGCACCGCGGTGGTGGACGTGGCCAAGGGCAGCCACGGCCGCTTCACCTACCGGCAGATGAATGACCGCGCGACCGCGCTCGCGGCGTTCTTCGCGTCGAAGGGCGTGGGCGCGGGGGACAGGGTGGGGTTGCTGGCTCACAACGGCGTGGAGCAGCTGGACGCGCTCTTCGCCGCGGCCAAGCTGGGCGCGGTGCTGGTGCCCTTCTCCTGGCGCCTGCCGGCAGCAGAGCTGGCGCCGCTGTTCCGGCGCTTCTCGCCCAAGGCGCTGCTCTACTCGGACGAGTTCTCGCCTGCTGTGGCGCAGCTCAAGGCCTCCGGGGTGGAGCTGCCCACGCTGGTGCACCTTGAGGGCGCGGGCGTGAGCGGCAGCGTGGCGTACGAGGCCGCGCTCTCCTCCGGCGCGCCGGCGGCGCCGCTGAATGAGGGCGTGAACCCCGAGGACACCGTCTGTCTGTTGTTCACCGGCGGGACCACCGGTCTGCCCAAGGCGGCCAAGCTCTCCTACCGGATGCTGGCCTGGAACACGCTCAACGGTCTCATCCATGAGCTGCTCCCCGGCGACGTCACCCTCACGCACACGCCCATGTTTCACACCGGCGGGCTGTTTGTGTACACGCTGCCCCTGCTGACGGTGGGCGGCACGGTGGTGCTGATGCGCCGCTGGGACGCGGACGCGGCGCTGGAATTGATGCAGCGAGAGAAGGTGACCGCCTTCTTCGCGGTGCCCACGCAGTACCAGCAGCTGCTCGCCTCGCCGCGCTTCGCCAAGGCGGACCTGAAGGCGCTGCGCTACGTGACCAGCGGCGGCGCGCCGCTCCCCGTCCCGGTCATCGAAGCCTGGCAGAAGGTGCACCCGGTGCCGTTCAAGCAGGGCTTCGGGATGACCGAGTTCGGCCCGGGTGTGTTCAGCATGGGCCCAGAGCACGCGACGTCGAAGGCGGGCTCCATTGGCCGGCCCAACTACTTCGTGGAGGCCAAGCTCATCGACGAGCAGGGCCGCGAGGTCCCTCCGGGCGAGGTGGGCGAAATCTGTCTCAAGGGTCCGTCCATGTTCTCCGGCTACGAGGGGGACGCGGACCAGACCCGAGCGGCGATTGACGAGCGCGGTTGGTTCCACACCGGCGACTTGGCCCGGCGCGACGCGGACGGCTTCTACTTCATCGTGGACCGCAAGAAGGACATGTTCATCTCCGGGGGAGAGAACGTGTACCCGGTGGAGATTGAGAAGGTGCTCTACCAGCACCCCTCGGTCCACCAGTGCGCGGTCATCGGCGTGCCGGACGCGACCTGGGGCGAGGTGGGCCGGGCGTTCGTGGTGTTGAAGCCGGGCGCGGCGGCCACCCCGGAGGCGCTGCTGGCCCATGTGCAGGGGCAGCTGGCGCGGTTCAAGGTGCCGAAGTCGGTGCAGCTGCTGTCCTCGCTGCCCACGTCCCCGGCGGGAAAGATTCTCAAGCGCGAGCTGCGCGGAGGTGACCGATGAGCGCGACGGCGGTGCAACAGGCCTGGTGGCGCGAGCCGACCAAGGGGCAGTGGGCGTCCTTCTTTGCCGCGTGGATCGGCTGGGTGATGGACGCCTTCGACTTCACCGTCTTCCTGCTGGTGATGCCGAACATCGCCGCCGAGTTCGGCGTGAGCAAGACCGCCACCAGCGTCTCCATCACCCTCACGCTGCTGGTGCGCCTGCTGGGCGGGCTCCTGGCGGGCGCGGCGGCGGACCGCTTCGGCCGCAAGCTGCCGCTGATGCTCTCGGTCATCTGGTTCGCGGTCTGCGACGGCGCCATCGCCTTCGCGCCCTCGTTCCAGGTGGTGCTCATCCTGCGGACGCTCTTCGGCTTCGGCATGGGCGCGGAGTGGACCAGCGGCGCCACCCTGGCGATGGAGAACTGGCCCGAGCGCAGCCGCGGCATCGCCTCCGGCGTGCTGCAGGGCAGCTGGGCCATCGGCTACCTCCTGGCCGGCGTCGTCTACGCGTACGTGGTGCCCGCCTACGGCTGGCGCGCGCTCTTCCTGGTCGCGGCCATCCCCGCGCTGCTCGCGCTGCCCATCCGCTTCTGGGTGCCGGAGAGCCCGGCCTTCCTCAAGGGCGCGCACAAGGCGAAGACGGTCTCCATGGCCAGCGCGCTCAGCGGCGGCGGCTGGAGCAAGCTCATCTGGGCGTCGGTGGTGATGGCCTGCGGCTTCACCGCCTACTACGCGATGACGGCGCTCTACCCGTCCATGCTGCAGGAGGAGTTCGCCAAGCCGGCGCACGCGGTGGGCGGCTTCGTCTCCCTCTTCAACGTGGGCATGCTGGTGGGCGCGGTGGGCTGCGGGATTCTGGCGGCGAAGAAGGGGCCGTTCATCGCCATCGCGCTGCCGTCGGTGCTGGCGCTGTTCGTCCTGCCGCTCTACGTGGGCGAGGTGGCCGGCGGGCTGGCGCTGGGCGCGGTGCTGGGTGGAGCGCTGGGCGTGGGCTCCTCGGGCGTCACCCCGCTGCTGCTCACCTCGCTGTTTCCTCCGGAGGTGCGGGCGCGCTGCGTGGGGCTCGTCTACCACGTGGGGGCCTTCCTGGCGGCGTTCACGCCCACCCTGGTCGCTTCGCTCCATGACTACCGCGGGCTGAGCCTGGCCCACGCCATCGGCTTCGTCACCGCGGGCGCGGAGGTGTTGCTGGTACTGGCGCTGCTCGCGCGGCCGTCGACTGCGCCGGTCGCCGCGGCTGCCGAGTCTCTGCCCGCGCCTCCCGCGGCTGCGGGGGAATAGGGCGAGCCCGTGTCGAACGCGCGCTCCCGTTGGATTGACGCGTTCGTCGCCTCGCCGACGTTCAGCGCGCGCTTCCTGCTGGGGAGCTTCGCGGTGGCGGCGGTCTCTGTGCTGGGCAGCTGGGTGGGCATCCGCTTCTCCAACCCCAGCCTGCACGTCTCTGCCCTCTGGCCGCCGACGGGGCTGATGTTGGCGGCGGTCTTCTTCCTGGGGCGCCGCGCGCTGGTGGCCGGCTTCATCGGCAGCTTCCTCGGGGTGGTGGACCACATCTCGCTCCTGGCGGCCGTCGGCGAGAGCCTGGCCAGCGTTCTCAGCGTGGCGCTCTGTGTGGCCGTGCTGAAGGCCGCCGGCTTCTCTCCCCGCCTGGAGCGGCTGCGGGACGCGCTGTGGCTGGCGGTGGGCGCGGCGCTGGTGTGCACGTTGCCGTCCGCGGTGGTGGGCCCCTTCTCCCTGCTGGTGACCGGGGAGCTCGCGCGCGCCTCGCTGGGCACCAGCATCTGGACCTGGTGGGTGGGCGACGTTGCGGGGGTGCTGGTGTTCGCGCCCCTGGTGTTCGCGCTGGTGAGCGGCAGGTCCCGCGGGCGAGGCGGCCGCGCGGAGGCGGTCGGCGTCACCCTTGCCCTCATCGCCGGCTGCGCGTGGGTGTTCGGGCCCTGGACCACGCCGCAGGAGGGGCCTTTCGCGCAGCCGTTCCTGCTGCTCCCGCTGGCAATGTGGGCGGGCTTCCGCTTCGGGGCGCGCGGCGCGGCGCTCACCGTGGCGGGGCTCTCCGCGCTCTCCACGCTGGCGACGGTGCACGGCGTGGGCAGCTTCGCCCGGCCGGACGCGAGCCAAGGGCTGCTGCTGGTTCAGCTCTTCATCGCGGTCACCAGCTACGCGGCGCTGGCGGCTGCGGCGGTCACCGCGGAGCAGCAGGTGTCAGCCGAGCAGCGGGAGCTGTTGGCGGAGGCGGTGCGCAGCGCGCAGGAGGCGCTGGCGCTGCTGGATGGCTCCATGCGGATTGTCTTCGCCAACGACGCGTTCCTGGAGCTCGCCGGCGCGCCGCTGGCCGCGGTGCAGGGGCAGAGCCTGCGGGTGCTGCCGGTGGACCCGGCGCGGGTGACGCAGCTGGAGGAGGCGTGCGACGCGGGGCGCGCGGGGTACGTGGAGACGGTGCTCCCGGCCAGTCAGGCCCCATGCCTGCGCAGCGCGGAGCTGCTCGTGTCTCCGGTGCGCTCGCGCGACTGCGGGCAGGCTCGCTTCGTGTGTTTCTACCGGGACATCACCGCGCGCAAGCAGCTGCAAGAGCGGTTGACGCTGCAAGAGCGGATGGCCTCGGTGGGGACGCTGGCGGCGGGGGTGGGGCATGAAATCAACAACCCGCTCTCGTACGTGATGACCAATCTGGAGCTGCTCCATGCGGGGCTCGCCGGGAGGGACTCGGCGCTGGCGCGGCAGGCGAGCGACGCGCTGGACGGCGCGGAGCGGATTCGGGTCATCGTGGAGGACCTGAACGTGGTGACCGCGGCCGGGCGGGAGGGTGCCGCGGTGGACCTGCGCCGGGTGGTGCGGCGGGCGCTGGATATCGCCCCCAAAGCGGTGCTGGAGCGGCTGCGCCTGCGCGAGGAGCTGGGAGAAGTGGGCGCGGTGCGCGGCAACGAGGCGCGGCTGGGTCAGGTGCTGCTCAACCTCCTGTCCAACGCGGCGCAGGCGGGGAGGGACGGACAGCCCGGGCCGGTGTCCGTGGCGCTGCGCACGCGGTCCGAGGGCGCGTTCTGCGTGCTGGAGGTGCAGGACGAGGGGCGCGGCATCCCCAGCGAGCTGCTGCCCCGCATCTTCGAGCCCTTCTTCACCACCAAGCCCCAGGGCGAGGGGACCGGCCTGGGGCTGTACATCTGTCACCGCATCGTCCAGCAGCACGGCGGGGACCTCTCGGTGGACAGCGCGCCCTCGCGGGGGACGCTGTTCAAGGTGCGGCTGCCGGCAGTGGCGGCGTCGCAGGCGCTGGTGGAGTCCCCCGCGCCCGTGGGCCGGCGCCGGGTGCTCATCATCGACGATGAGCCGAAGCTGGCGCTCTCGATGAAGCTGTTGCTGCGGGATGAGCACGACGTGACGGTGGAGACGGACAGCAGTCTGGCATTGGAGCGCCTGCGCAGCGGGGAGAGCTTCGACGTCATCCTCTGCGACCTGCAGATGCCCAGGCTCTCCGGCGCGGACCTGTACGCGGCGGTCACCGCCTTCGCTCCAGAGCGCGCCCAGAAGATGATTTTCATGTCCGGCGGGGCGCATACGGAGCAGGCCCGGGCCTTTGTCAGCTCGGCCAAGGCGCGGGTGATTGAGAAGCCCGTCCGGCCGGAGAAGCTCATCCAGCTGGTGGCCTCCGAGGGGGCGTCGCTCCGCCAATAACAGCAAGACGCTTGGCTTCTGGCGGGGGCGCAGACGAAAGTGTCGCCCCCTTGTCAGGAGTCCCCATGGCCACAGCCGTCGCAGCCTCCCCCACGAAGGACAAGTACCCGCCCGAGGCGTTCTACGTCATCGGCACCGAGGGGGCGGAGCGCTTCAGCTACTACGGGTTGACCGCCATCTTCACGCTGCACCTGAAGGGGCCGGTCATCGGGCTCACCCCGGCGCAAGCGGTCGTCTGGTTCTCCATCTTCAATGCCTGCGTCTACATCGCCCCGCTGCCGGGCGGTTGGCTCTCGGACCGCTTCTTCGGCCGCTACAAGACCATCCTCTGGGTGTCGTTCGCCTACGTGTTGGGGCACGGCATCCTCGCCGTCTGGCCAGGGCCCTGGGGAATGCTGGTGGGGTGCGCGTTCATCGCGTTCGGCGCTGGCGGCATCAAACCCTGCGTCTCCGCCTTCATGGGGGATCAGTTCCGGCCGGAGCAGCAGCACCTCGTGGAGCGGGCCTACGGCTGGTTCTACTTCTCCATCAACGTCGGCTCGACCATTGGTGTGTTCCTGGTCCCGGAGACGTACTCGCGCTACGGCCACGCCGCCGCCTTCGCCGTGCCCGGCGTGGCGATGGCGGTGGCCCTGCTCATCTACGTGATGGGACGGAAGCTGTACCGCAAGCTCCCGCCCACCGGACCCAACCCGAACGGCTTCTTCGCGGTCGTCAACTACGCGCTGAGCAAGGCCAAGCCGGCCCCGGGTCAGTCGCGACTGGAGGCCTCCGCCCCGCCGTTCCCCAAGGATGCGGTGGGCGGCGTGCAGGCTGCGCTGCGCATTGCCTTCGTGTTCCTCCTCGTCTCCGTCTTCTGGGCGCTGTTCTTCCAGTACGGCTCCAGCTGGGTCCTCCAGGCGGAGTCGATGGACCTGAACGTCTTCGGCTGGGTCATGAGCCCCGGGCAGCTTTCACTGCTCAACTCGGTGTTTGTGTTGAGCCTCATCCCGGTGATGAACGGCATCTACAAGGCCGCTGCGGACCGCGGGCGGGAGATTTCGGCCCTGAAGAAGATGACCTACGGGATGTACATCGCCTCGTTCGCCTTCCTCTCGGCGCTGGTGCTTCAAGTCATCGTGGACAAAGGCAACCACCCGCATGCGCTCTGGCAGGTGTTTCAATACTTTTTCCTGAGCCTGGCTGAAGTGCTCATCTCGGTGACCGGGCTGGAGTTTGCCTATACCCAGGCGCCGCCCTCCATGAAGAGCGTCATCATGGGCATGTGGTTCGTCTGCATCTCCCTCGGCAGCGTTCTCACCGCCGTGGTGACCAAGACGTTCGCCCTCGTCCTGGGCGAGCCCATCAACTGGCAGCTGTTCTACGGGTTCTTCTTCTTCCTCATGCTCGCGGCCGCCGTGCTCTTCACCTTCGTCGCCCGCTGGTACAAACCGGTGAAGTTCGAGGCGGCTTAGGCCCGGAGTTTCCCCAGCTCTGTAAAGAGTGAAGGCATTTCGGCAGGTCAACGCGCGCTTAGGCAGGGCCGACAATCAGCCATGCCTTTCACACGGACCTCTGCTGCCTCCCTTCTTCGTCCCCGCGCCACCCCGGCGCAACTGACCCAGCGCGAGCTGGAGAGAATCGCCCAAGCTCGCCCGCTTGAAGTGGGGCATGGGTTCCTCGACCAGCAAGCCCAGCGGGTGAACGCCGCAGAGTCGACCGGCCGGTGGGCCAAGCGTCGCGTCGCCGATGCCGCGTACGATTTCGATAGATTCTACGCCGGTTGGCGGGACCTCTACGACCCTCGGAGTACTTCCCCTTACCAGCGGTCGCGCGCCATGTGGAAGACGGAAGCCGATGAGGCGGCGACGTTCCTGGCGAGTGCAGTTCGCCGGCAAGAAAGGGCGCAGCACGCGCAGGGCGCGGCGGAGCGCGGGGTGAGCGACGGACGCATTGTCCCCTCGGACCTGCCAAGGCGAACCGACAGCATCCTTGTGAAGCGGATGATTGCCGGTCCCCCCGTTGTGGCGAGCCCGGACGTGGTGGAGGCCTTCGAGGCAGGTCTGCGCCGCGCCCTTGCCAATGCGCAGCAAGACCAGGGCAAGCTGCAGTCGGTGGAGAAGGTCGCCGCGGAGGATGCAGCGAGAGACACCCTTCCACTCTTCCCCCAGATTCCGGATGAGGCGCCGGACTGGCTCCGGTCGGAGCTGGAGTCTGGCAATGGTTATCCGTCACTCGTGGATGAACTGGCGCAAGCGAACGCTCGCGTGGGTAGGGCGGAGCGCCAGCTGGACAACTTCCTCACTGCGCGCAACGAGGGCCGCATCGTCGTCCGGTGAGCGTGTCAGCTTGGTTTGGCGCGAGCCCGTATTTATGGGAGCAGCTCTTCTGCCCCCACCACGGAGAAGCCCTCGTCGGCGAGTGATTTGTATTGCGCCGCCATCCATGCGGCGGAGCGGCCCACGCGCTCCAACCGGAGCTCGTCCAACGCGCCGTTGTAGAAGTAGCAGCACTCGTCCTCCTCCGTGCCGAACGCGGTGACGTGGGAGGGAGTGTCCGGGATGGCTGGGGCCTGCCAGCTGAAGGTCTGTGGCGCGCCGATTTGTTGGCCGTTCAGGAAGAGGGTCATCTTCTTTCCGGCCAGGTCAATCACAGATGCCACATGCGTCCAGGCGTCTGGTTTGACCGAGTCGGCCGGGGTCTGGCCCACCTGGAAGCCGGTGGCGTCCGGTCCTGCTTCGGAGCCGAGGCTGTGGTTGGCGAAGATGTAGAATGAAACATACGAAGCGTGGCCTCCCGTGGCCTGCTTCCCAATGCCAATCAGGTTCTGCTGTTTCTCCGTGATGGCGCCGGTGGGCTTGACCCAGGCGGAGAAGGTGACGGCGCTCGCTCCGGCCACGACCTTGAGGTCGTTGCGCAGGCGGAAGAAGTCGCGCGCTGCTGCGCTCAGCTGCATGCCGCGCCCCTGCCGCGCTTCGCCGAAGGTCCCCTTGGTCACCTCCGCGTCGAACGCGTTGGGGGAGGCGTCCTTGGCGTTGCCGGCGAGGTGCCAGACGCCGGCGTAGCCGCTCTTCCATACCTGTCGCGCGACTGCGGGCTCCAGCGCTGGGGCCGAGGGGTTGCCGTAGTAGAGCCACAGCGTGGTGCTCTGGCTGGCTTTGAGCGAGGGCAGGCGCACCCAGAGGATGCTCACGCCTGCAGGGGCCCAGGTCTCCACCTCGTGGCTGAGCAGCTCTCCGGTATCGCTGACGAAGCGGAGATCCTGCCCCGTCGCGGAGAGCTTGCTGTAGTCGAAGCTCCGGACGTCGAGCTTCACCTGGATGGGGAAGTCCTTGAGCTCCTCGGCTTGTGCGGTGTTGTTGACGGTAAGCTTGCGGCGGGTGGCGTACGCCCGGTCCCACCAGTTGGCCGGGATGCGCGGGTCCTCCACCACCGTGAGCGTCACCGTGGCGTCCGCGGTCTCGTTCGCCGCGGTGGTGACCCGGAAGGTGAAGCTGTCCGGGCCGACGTAGTGGCGTTCCGGCGTGTATCGGACGACCGGGAGGGTGCTGGTCTCGAGGGTCCCGTGCTGCGGCGGCTGCGTGATGCTGTAGGTCAGCGGGCCCGTGCCGGTTGCGCTGAGGGTGAGCGTGGTGGGTCCGCCGCCGGGCGCAGTTGCCTCCTGCGGCGCGGCCTCCGGCGGTCCGGGCTTCGTGGGGGTTCCGGCGTCCTTCGTGCTCTGCGGCTCGGTGCCGGCGCTCCCGGATTCTCCCAGGCAGGCGGTGATTGATGACAGGAGAAGGCAGCTGACCCACAGGGGGATGGATCTCATCGCCTCCAACGTAGCCGGGAGGTGGCGTTCTTCTCGAGGTCATCAGGAGTCCGCGTCTCTCCCGGGCGACGCGGTGGAATGGTCGGTGAACGCGAACCGGAGGCAGTGCAATGGGCCTTGAGGAGACGGGAGGGTCGCGTCGTGGGAGCCCTGCCTCTTCGTAGCTGGCCCGACCTCGGACCGCGGTGGAGTCGGCGCCCGGCTGGCTGCAGAGCACGGCCCATGTTTCATGTGGATTGTTTCGAAGTGATAGACGTTCTCGTCAATAGCGACGAGAACGTCTATCACTTCTGGTTTGTGCGCATGCTGGGCTCCTCACGCGCATCTCGCGCCGCCGCCCGTCGAGCTGGCTGCAGCCGTCGTAGCCTCCGCCACCTCCACCGCGGTGCGAGCTCGGGCCAGCTCCGATGGGGCGGGGCGCTGGCCAAGCCGTCCCCCTCTTCCCCAGGGATATGCTGCCTCCGTTCGTGAGCGCTGCGCCCGAATCCTCTCCACGCCGAGCTGAATCAGCGCGCCGAATCAGCCCATGCTCCAACTGTTAGCCCACGTTCTCCTCTGAAGGGCCCGGGCACAGCCGCTGCAGAAGCGGCCGGACCAACCCCAAGGAGGCACGCCATGCTTGCACGCATCATCGTGTTCGCCGTCTTCGCCCTCGCCCAACCCGCGTTCGCGGCCGGCTTCGACTACTCGGTCGTCGGCAACGGCTGCGTCCCGGATCACACGTCCATCCAGAACGACCTGTACGAGAACCGGGGCCACGGTGTGGGCTTCCGGCCTGGGCGCGTGGGGACCATCCGGCTCACGTGTCCCATCACGCTCGGGCGCCACCAGTCGACCTGCTGGGGCTGCCCGGTGGGCGGGACTGACTTCACCTGGCACAGCTACACCCTCTTCTACAAAGACAGCGACGGCGCCTCGTCGAACGGGTTCGTGAACGTGCAACTGCGTCACGCGAGCTTCAGCTCGCCGGCGGTGGGCGCGACCTGGGCCAACTCCACGCCGGCGATGCCGCAGACGGGTCCCACGTCCATCACGGTGGACATCGCGGACGTCGACCCGGGGCTCTTCGCGTTCTGGTGGGTAGAGGTGAAGCTCACACGCTCCTCCACCGCGACGGACGTGGAGTTCCTGGGCCTGACGCTCCAGTGAGGCGGGTCGCTCGCCTTTCCGTCTAATCGCGCTTCGCCTTCCTCTCCATCTGGGCTAGGTCGCACTCAGAGTCTGCGAGGGTGCCTTGGCGACGAGAGGTGACGCGCTCAACCGGGTTGAGGTCCTGCCCCCGCCGGCGGCGCGGCTCCGCCTGCGGGTGCGCAGCAAGCTCATCATCGCCTTCCTCATCGTGCTCGCGCCGATGGTGGGGGTGACGGGGGTGGGCCTGTGGAAGCACTCCCTGCAGCTGCGGGACTCCGTGCTGCAGGCGCAGCAGCTGACCGCCCAGGCGCTGGGCAGTCAGATTGAGGAGGCGATGGACGCGGCGCTGGGCGTTGGGACCGCCGTGGCGATGGACCCGGTGGTCCAGCGGCTGGACCCTGCCGAGCTCGACGCTCACCTCAGCAGCATCGTGAAGCGCCTGCCCAGCTACGTGGCGCTGACGGCCTACAACGCACAGGGCGACAACCGGGGGTGGGGAGACCCGCTCAACCCGTCGGAGCCGCGCATCTCCATCGCGCGGCACGCCTACTTCCCCCACGTGATGGCCACCGGGAAGGCGTTCGTCTCCGAGGTCCACCTCTTCCAGCGGCCCATCGTCCCCGGCTTCACCGCATGCGTCCCCATCCCCGGTCCCGACGGGAAGCCCAAGGGCGTCATCGTCCTGCGGATGCCGACGGAGACCCTCTCTCTGCGCTGGAAGGACGCCAGCCTCCTGCCCGGGCAGGCCATCTTCCTGGCGGACCCCGTGGGCCGGCTGGCCTTCCACACGCGCCGGCCGCAGCTGAAGGACGAGGAGAGCGTGGCCTTCGCCAGCCTGCCCTCCATCCAATCCGCGCTCACCGGGGGGACGCAGCAGCTGGACGGCTTCGTCGGGATTACCTCCGAGGAGCCGGAGCTGGTCTCCTTCTCGCGCACGCCGAAGTACGGCTGGCTGGTGGGCGTGACGGTCCCGCACTCCTTCGCCTTCGCGCCGCTGCGCCGCCAGGTGTGGCTCTCCCTCGTGGGCGCGGCGGGCATCGGGCTCCTGGTCATCCTGCTGGTCGTGACGCTGAGCCGGCTGTTGACCGGACCTGTGCGCGCGCTCACCGCGCAGGCGGAGGCGCTCGGGCGCGGTGACAGCAACGCGCGGGTGGCCATCTCCAGCGGGGATGAGCTGGAGGAGCTGGGGCAGACGTTCAACCGGATGACGGAGCAGCTGCGCCACCGCACGCGGGAGCTGGCGGACGCGCAGCAGGTGCTCCTGCGGCACGAGCGGCTGGCGGTGCTCGGGCAGCTGGCCGGCGGCGTGGCCCACCAGATTCGCAACCCGCTGGGCGCCATCATGAACGCCGCGTCCATCCTCGGCAGACACCTGGGGAGCGGCGCGCACCCGGACGCCGCGGAGTCCTTGCGGGTCATCGGCGAGGAGATTCGGCACGCCAACGTCATCATCACGGGGCTCCTGGACTTCGCCCGCGTTCACACGCCCAAACGCCAGCCCACCGCGATGAGCGACGTGATTGACCGGGTGCTCGGCAGTCAGCCGCTGCCGGACTCCATCCGGGTGCAGCGCGCCATCGGCGAAGTGCCACGCCTCTCTGTCGACGCGGACCTCATCCAGAGCGCCCTGTGGAACGTGGTCCGCAACGCGGTGGAGGCGATGCCGCAGGGCGGAACGCTGGGCATCCAGGTGGGCTTGGCCGACGGCGAGGTGGTGACCGCGGTGACGGACACCGGTCCGGGCATCAGCGCGGCGGTGCGGGACCACCTCTTCGAACCGCTGCACACCACCAAGCCGATGGGCGTGGGCCTGGGCCTGCTGACCGCCCGGAACTTCGTCGAGGCACATGGCGGGCACCTGCTCTCCGTCGACGTCCCTGCAGGCGCCCGGTTTGAGATCCGCCTCCCGCTGGCCCGGTGAAGCCCCGAAACGACCTCCGGTCGCTGGCTCCTCAAGCGGCGAGGAGCTGGACTACCGTTGAGCGCCATGGAGCTGGAGACGTCCTTCGAGTCGGTTCGCTCTTTCACCCAGGAGGAGTTCACACAGTGGTGTGAGGCGAACCTCGACGCGTTCAACCGCTTCGAGCTGCTGAACGGGAGAATCGTGATGAATCCCTGCGGGGGGTGGCCGCAGGGGGAGGTGGGGTTGAGCCTGGGGGCGCTGCTGACAGTTCATGTTCGCCGCAACTCGCTTGGGCGGACCTTCGGTCCCGACCAGGGGTTCGAGCTGCCTTCCGGTGACACCGTAGCGCCTGATTTGAGCTGGGTCTCCAGCGAGCGCTGGGTTGCCACGGAGCCTCACTTACCGGGCAAGTTTCTGCGCTTGGCGCCGGATCTCACAGTGGAAGTGCTCTCGCCGAGCACCGCCTCGCGAGATCGCGGCGAAAAGAAGGCCATCTACGAGCGCAATGGTGTCCGCGAGTACTGGCTTGTGGATACCGCCGCCCGGCGCGTGACCCGCTTTGTGTTGGAGGGGCAGACCTTCGGGGCGCCATGCGTGTTCGAGGAGGGCGCCCGCTTCTCGTCGGTGGTCCTGGCGGACTTCGCGTTCGGGTTGCCTGAGATCTTCAGCTGACCTCTCCTCCAGGTTGACGCGCCGCGCCAGGGTCCCCCACACTGCGCGCCATGAACGGTGTTTCTGGCGCCCTGTGGCACTCCATCGAAGAGCGGTTCAAAGCGCACCCCGGCCGAGGCGGCTGTGGCGTCGGCGCCGTAGCAGACCTCACCGGCAAGGGCTCCCGCGCGCTCATTGACCAGGCGCTCTCTGGGCTCAGCTGTATGGAGCACCGCGGCGGCTCCATCGAGGACACGGGCGACGGCGCGGGCCTCTTGCTCTCCACCGATGCGCGCTTCTTCTCCCGCTTTATCGCCCCGGGGCGGAGGCTGCCGCAGGGCGCGCAGCTCTCCGTCGGCGTCCTCTTCTTCCCCGCCGGTGAGCAGGGGAACCTGCCGCACTGGCAGCGGGAGATTGACTCGCTCCTGCGCCGGCACGGGCTGATGCCGCTGGGCTGGCGGCGGGTGCCGGTGGATGACCGCGTGCTGGGGCGCCAGGCCTTCGCCTCGCGGCGAGACGTGTGGCAGGTGCTCATCGGCGAAGGGATGGTGCGCGCGGAGGACCTGCCGGCGACCCTGTGGAAGGTGAAGGCGCGGCTGGAGCAGTCCATCCGGGACCTCTACATCGCGTCGTTCTCCGCGCGGACGCTGGCCTACAAAGCCCTGGCCACCGGGGAGCAGCTGCGGCGCTTCTACACGGACCTGAGGGACCCGGAGCTGACCGCGGAGGCGGTGGTGTTTCACCGCCGCTACTCCACCAATACATTTTCAAACTGGTACCTCGCGCAGGTGTTTCGCGCGCTTTGTCACAACGGTGAAATCAACACGATTAAAGCCAACCGCAACGCGGTGCTGAACCTGGAGGCGGAGCTGGGGCTGGGGCCTATCCTGATGCAGCAGGGCTCTGACTCGGCGGACATGGACCGGGTGGTGGAGCTCTTCACCTCGCACGGCGTGTCGCTCCTGGAGACCATCTGCCGCCTGATGCCGATGGCGTGGCGCGACGTCCCGCGCCTGCCGCCGGAGGTCGCCCGCTTCTTTCAAGGCGTGCAGCGCGCGCTGGGCTCGCTGGGCGCGTGGGAGGGGCCGGCTGCGCTGGTGGCGATGGACGGCGAGTACCTGGTCGCCTCTCTGGACCGGATGGGGCTGCGGCCGTTGCGCTACGTGTTGACGAAGTCCCGCGTGTTCCTCGGCTCCGAAGTGGGCGCCATCCCCGTCAACGCCGAGGACGTGGTGGAGAGCGGCCAGCTGGACCCGGGCGAAGCCTTCGCCGTCCACCTCCCGGACCGAAAGGTGCTGCGCGCGCGGGACATCCTCACCCGCGTGGTGTCTGAAACGCCCATCAACTTCGCCGAGCTCTCCGAGCGCCGCCTGGTGACGCTCGCGCGCCGCCGGCCGCCGGACGTGGAGCTCGGGACCATCCCCTCGCCGCTCCCGCCGCCGGACGACGCGCAGTTCAACGTCTTCGGCTGGACCAGCGAACGCGTGCGCACGGTGAAGCACCTGGCGGTGAACGGCAAGGAAGCCATCACGTCGATGGGCTACGACCGGCCGCTGGCGGTGCTCTCCGCCCAGCGCCCGCCCCTGACCAAGTACTTCAAACAGATTGTGGCGGTGGTCACCAACCCGCCCATTGACCCGCTGCGCGAGGACGGCGCCTTTGACTTGACGGTCCACCTGGGCGCCGCGCCGCAGGCGTACGAGAACGAGCCCGTCTACAATCCGCTGCCTGCGTACAAGCTGGCCTCGCCCTTCCTCTCGCCGGACCAGCTGGAGGAAGTCCGCCAGGCGGATGACCCGGAGCGGCCGCGCGCGCTGGAGCTGGACTGCACCTTCGAGGACCCGGGCAACGGGCTCACCACCGGCGCCCGCGCGCTCTCCGCTCGCATCGCGCAGCTGTGCCACGTCGCGCTCACCGCGGTGAAGAAGGGCGAGTCCTCGCTCTTCATCCTCTCGGACCGCGCGGCGCTGGGGGAGCACCCGCGGGCGCGCCTGCCGCTGCCGATGGTGCTGATGACCTCCGCGCTGCACAACACGCTGGTGGAGGCCGGCAAGCGCCGCCACGCCGGCATCGTGGTGGACACCGGAGAGATTCAGGAGGGCCACGACGCCGCGGTGCTCATCGCCAACGGCGCGGACGGGCTCCACCCCTACCTGTACTTCCGCGCGGGCCTGGCGCACGGGCCGCAGGCGAACCTGCTCGCGGCGCTGGAGGAGTCGCTCAAGCGCATCATGTCCAAGATGGGCATCTGCTCGGTGGACGGGTACCGCGGCTCCCGGCTGTTCGAGGCGGTGGGCCTGGCCCCGGAGCTGGTGGAGCACTACCTGCCCGGCGTCACCTCGCGGCTGGGCGGGCTGACGCTCGAGGACCTCTACGATGACCTGCGCGTCCGGCGCTCCCGCGGGAAGAACCTGCTGCGCACGCCGGAGACCTCCATCTTCCGCAAAGAAGTCTGGGAGGAGCTCCAGCTGGCGGCGCGCGGGCATGACCCGGAGGCGTACGGCCGCTTCCTGAAGCTCATCGCCCTCACCCCTCCGGTCTACTTAAGAGACCTCTTGCGGCTGCGGCGCGCGGGTGAACCGCTGCCCATCGACGCGGTGGCCTCCGAGGAGGAGATTATCTCCCGCTGCTTCCGCGGCGCGGCGATGAGCCACGGCTCGCTGCACCGGGTGGCGCACCGGGCCATCGCCGGCGCCTTCAACAGCTTCGACGCGCTCTCCAACTGCGGCGAAGGTGGCGAGGACACGCGGCGCAACAAGGATGGGGAGTGGGCGAGCTCCCGTTCGCGCATCCGGCAGGTGGCGTCCGGCCGCTTTGGAGTGGACGCGGTGTACCTGGGCAACGCGGATGAGCTGTCCATCAAGATTGGCCAGGGCGCCAAGCCGGGCGAGGGCGGCATGCTGCCCGCGGCGAAGGTGACCGAGGAGGTGGCGCGCATCCGGAAGACGCAGCCGGGCGTGGCGCTCATCTCGCCGCCGCCGCACCACGACATCTACTCCATCGAGGACCTGGCCCAGCTCATCTACAACCTCAAGCAGGCCAACCCGCGGGCGAAGGTGTCGGTGAAGATTCCCGGCGTCACCGACATCGGCACCATCGCGGTGGGCATCGTCAAGGCGGGCGCGGACGTCATCGACGTCTCCGGCTTCGAGGGCGGCACCGGCGCGGCGAGCGCCTCCTCCATCGAGCACGCCGGCCTGCCCCTGGAGCGCGCGCTCTCGGAGACGCACCAGGCGCTGCTCATCAACGGCATCCGGGACCGGGTGAGCCTGCGCGTGGACGGCGGCATCAAGACCGGCTTCGACGTGGCGGCGCTGCTGGCCCTCGGCGCGGACGAGGTGTCGCTGGGGACGGCGCTGATGATTGCCGAGCAGTGCATCTTCTGCCACGGCTGCAGCAATGGGCTCTGCCCCGCCGGCATCACCACGCAGGACCCGCTCATCTCCCGCCGCCTGATGACGGTGAAGAAGGGCAGGGCGAAGGACGACGCGCTCCCGGACGAGGAGGAGGAGCGCTTTGAGGACGCGCGCAACGCGGTGGCGCGGTACCTGCGCGCGCTGGCGGGGGACCTGCGCGGGATTCTGGCGTCGCTCGGGCTGTCGCGGCCGGAGCAGCTCACCGGGAGGGCGGACCTCCTGGAGCGGCGCCTCTCCTCGGAGCTCCCCCGCAGCGAGCACGTCAAGGAAGACCCGACCATCGACAGCCGGCTGGAGAAGATTGACCTCGCCGAAGTCCTCGCGCACCCGGCGGTGCCCGGCACCCCGGCGCGGCCTGCGCAGCGGTTGAAGGTCGACCCCACCAGCGAGCTCAACGCCCGCCTGTGCGAGGAGGCCTACGGGCAGGCGGTGCTCAGCCACACGCTCGCCAGCACCGACCGCGCGGTGGGCGCCACGCTGGCCGGGAAGATTGCCCTCGGAGAGATTCGCGTGCCGCCCGGTGGGCTGTTGCTCAAGCTGAGCGGCAACGCCGGCCAGGCGCTGGCCTTCGCGTGCTGGGACGGGATGCGGGTGGAGCTGGCCGGCTTTGCGAACGACACGGTGGCGGAGGCGATGGCCGGCGGCGTGGTGGTGGTGAAGCCGCCGCGTGGGGTGGCCGCTGAGGTGCGCGGGCAGCTCTCGCTGGTGGGCAATGCCGCTGCGTACGGTGCCACCGGAGGAAAGCTCTTCGTCGAAGGGCGCGCCGGTCAGCGCGTGGGCGTCCGCAACTCCGGCGCCACGGTGGTCGTCGAGGGCGCTGGGAAGTACGCGTTCGAGTACATGACCGGCGGCGTGGGCGTGGTGTTGGGGCCCGTGGGGCCCGTCGTCGCCTCAGGGATGACGGGCGGCGTGCTCTACCTGCTGGATGAGGACTTCCTCCCGGAGAAGGTCCACAAGAGCGCGCAGACCGCGCCGTTCACCGAGGCGGACGCGGACGCGCTCCTCGCCGTCCTCGAGGAGCATCAGGCGGAGACCGGCTCGCAGCGCGCGCGCTCGCTGCTGGCCACCTGGTCCACCGCCAAGGCCCGCTTCATCAAAGTCATCCCGCGCGGGTAGGCGGGCGCAGGACGGTGCCGCTCTCGACGGTGGGGCCGCTCATCCCGCCGTTGAGCCGCGAGACGTTGGCGAACTCCGCCCACACCTCATCCCGGCTGGTCAGACCCATTCGCTTCAGGATGGGGGCGGAGAGGCTCGTCACCTGCAGTGGCACGAACTCTGAGTGGGCTTCGCCGGCCAGGTTGCCCCAGAAGTCGCGGTGCACCAGGCCTCCGCCGCCCTGGCCCTGGGTGTAGAACCTGCTGAAGTCGCGCGTCAGCGACCTCGCAGCGCCGTACTGGAAAGAAGCGACGAGGCTGGGGATGCCGAACTTGGGCTTGGCGGTCACGGTGAACTCCGGCTCGCCGTTCGGGTTGTGGAAAGACGCCACGACGTTGTCTCCCTTCTCCCCCACCCAGGGATCGGAGCCGTAGCCCACGGTCGAGAGGAACTTGGGGTCAGCGTAGTGGATTGCGCCTGCGTCGCGGGCGGACTCGCTGTCCTCCAGCAACGCCACCGCTGCGACCCCTTTCTCCCCGTTCGCGCGGCGAACCGGAATCGACAGGGCGAGATGGGTGTAGCTCATCGGGTTCCACCCAGGCGGGTAGTGGTTGATGGAAGCCATCAGGAAGGTCCGGCCGAACTGGGAGTCCACCTCCAGCCCCAGGCCCTTGGGAAGGAAGCGCCTCAGCGCGTCCGGGTGCATGGGGATGGCCAGCTGTGTTGAGTGCATGCGGCCGCGGTAGGGCGGGGCCTTCACCGGATAGTCGATGAGCGAGCCGGGCGCGCCGTCTGGGGTTCTCCGCTCCAGCGTGAGCCGGAGCGCCTGTCGGCTCAGGTCCCGGAAGCGGCCGGGCGGAAGGTGGTCCAGGTGCTCAGCCGTCACCCACTGCGGCTTCTCCTGCCCCGTGCGCGACCAGGCGGCGTGAGCCCGCTTCCCTGCCTTCGAGATGAGCTCCTCCGTTGTGCGGCCCTCAAGCCCTACACCCAGCATTCCCTTGAGGTACTCGCGGACCTGGTTGGCGTTCGCGACGCCCGCAGGGCCCAGCTCGCCCGCGAGGTGGCGGGCCAGCAGCGCTTCGAAGTTCTGGCGCAGGTAGGTGCCTCGGCCGACCAGGACGGAGTTGCGCAGCCAGGTCGACTCGAACAGCGCGCGAGCGAGCTCGTCCTTGAGGGCGCTCGCCTCCAGTCGGCTCAAGTGATACCGCCCCGGCAGCGCCTCTTCGAGCGCCCTGGCGGCGCCGCCCGGCTTGCCCCGGGTTCGCTTTACCAGCTGCTGGACGAGCGCCGGATCCAGCCCGAGATCCTCTCCCCAGTCGTAGCGAGCCTTCCCCTCGAGCGTCTTCAGCGCGCGGTCGAGGTGCTGCATCATCGAGCTCACCCCGGCGTAGTCCCCCGGGCTTTGAACGGTGCTGTACGAGGCGGGCACCATCGAGGCCGGGCCAATGCCGGCGGAGCGCGTGGGCGCGGCCTCGACGGAGGGCGCCAGCTCATCCCCCTGATGGAGCCGCAGCCGGCTCGCCGCGCCCCTCGCCGTCGTCGCGGCAGAGGTGGCAGCCGCACCGGAGAGAACAACGGAAGCCTTCGGGCCTGCGGGCGGAACATTCATGACTGCGCCTTGGGATGGGGGTGAGCCGAGCCCAATATCCTCCTGGCGTACGAGGCGGGAGTTGCGGCCCCAGAGCGACGCTCACAGGCTGAGCGCGCGGATAGGAGTTGTGAGGCTTTAGGTAAGGATTGTGTCTCATGTATCGAGACAATGAATCAAAAGAGGCATGAATTGATTCAAGTCCGTCGGAGGAACAGCTGCTCTCAGTCAGGCGCCTCCCCCGCTCGCCTCGAGCGTTGCGCCGTCAGGCGCATAGTCGAGGGGTAGCGCAAACCCACGTACGCCTCGAACCTGTCCCTCTGTGTCAGGCCCAACGAAGCGCCTCAACTGAAGCGAGCCCTGGCGTATCGTCCAGGTCCAACGAGGGGGTTGGATGACCGTACTGGGAGCAGTCCTGTTGCTGGTCCTGAGCGCACCGGACGCCAACGCCGCGCCGGTGCCGCCGAAGCTCGTCAGCACGGTGGTGCCGCCGGAGGCGCTCGAGGTGCCGCTCGACGTGGAGAAGGCGACGCGCGCGTACCTGGCCCAGGTGAGCGGCGAGGCGCGCGAGAAGTCAGACGCGTACTTTGAAGGCGGCTACTGGCTGAAGCTCTGGGGCTTCCTCTTCGGCTCCGCCCTCTACCTGGCGCTGCTGTTCACGCGCATCTCCGCGCGCATGCGGACGCTGGCTGAGCGGATCACCTCGCGCCGCTGGATACAGCCGGTCGTCTACGGGGCGCTCTTCTCCGCTACCACCTATGTGCTCTTCTTCCCGTTCTCGCTCTACACGGACTACTTCCGGGAGCACCAGTACGGGCTGTCCAACCTGAGCTTCGGCGGCTGGCTGGCCGAGGAGGGCAAGGGGTTCCTGGTCAGCCTCATCCTCGGGTCCCTCGCCCTTACCGCGCTGTATGCCGTCCTGCGGCGCACGAAGGAGCGGTCCTGGCTGTGGGCTTCGGGCGTGATGCTGGCGTTCATGGTCCTCTCCATCGCCATCGCGCCGGTGCTCATCATGCCGGTGTTCAACACGTATCACCCGCTCAAGGACGAGACGGTGAAGGCGCGCATCCTCTCACTCGGGCGCGCGAACCAGATTCCGGTGACGGATGTCTGGCAGAACGACGCGTCGAAGCAGAGCGACAGAATCAGCGCGAACGTGAGCGGGCTGCTCGGCACCACGCGCATCACCTTGAATGACAACCTGCTCAAGCGCTGCTCGCTGCCGCAGGTGGAGGCGGTGATGGCCCACGAGATGGGCCACTACGTGCTCAACCACGTCTACAAATCCGTCCTCTTCTTCGCGCTGCTCATCCCGCTGATTTTCGCCCTGGTGCAGTGGGCGTTCGGCCGGCTGCGCGGGCTCGCCGCGGCGCGCTGGGACATCCGCGGCGTGGACGACCCTGCCGGCCTCCCGCTCTTGCTCCTGCTCATCGGCAGCGTCTCCTTCCTACTCACGCCGGTGCTGAACTCGTTCATCCGGACGCAGGAGCAGGAGGCGGACGCGTTTGGGGTCAACGCCTCGCAGCAGCCGGATGGGTTCGCTCAGGTCTCCCTGTCGCTCTCCGAGTACCGCAAGCTGGACCCCGGTCCGCTGGAGGAGCTGTTCTTCTTCGACCACCCCAGCGGCCGGACGCGCATCCGGACAGCGATGCGGTGGAAGGCAGAGCACCTGGAGCAGCTGCGCTGCGCGAAGCCGCCGCCCGAGCCCGGTTCAGGGCCGTAGGACTCCCCAGCCGCAGCCGGTGCTGAGCGCGGCCGCTTGCTCCTGGACGTCGGCGACCTTGCAGAGGTCCGGGCTTTCGAACTCGCCCACCACCACCGAGTCCTTCAGGCAGGAGCAGCGGTAGGTGTTGCCAGAGAGCGTGCAGGCGGTGCCCAGCTTCGCCCCCTCACAGTGCCAGGAGATACTGCAGGCGTTGCTCGCGCCGGAATACGCGTAGTCGCTGCAGCGATCAAACCGGCGGCAATACGGCAAGGGATTCCCTGACGGCGCGGGCCGGACGCACCGGGCTGCCGCGCCACCCTCGGATTCACAAAGCAGTCCCTCGACGCAGCTGTCGTAGCTGCACGGCTGTCCCTCCTTCCGTCTGGCCGCGCAGACGCCGGTGAAGCCCGTGGCGCCCACGTCACAGAAGGCGGCGGCCACGCAGGAGCCCGCAGACCTCCAGGAGTTGACCGCGCATCCCTCACCGAGCTGTCGCCGCGGGACGCAGCGGGCGACGTGCCGCGTGCCATTGATGGCGCTCACCTCGCAGGCGAGCCCAGGCTCGCAGGCGATGCTCATCATCGTGTTCTCTGCCTCGTAGCTGCAGTCCCCGCCAGCGGGCACATGGCCGATGAGGTACGACGCATCGCTCTGCAAGGGGTGCTCGCACTTCTGCGTGCTCTGGGCGTAGGCGTTCATCACGCGAGTCGCTGCGGCGAGGTCGATGGTCACCTTGCCGGTTCGGAAGACGTCCCCCTCCGTCGCCCTCAGGCAATCCGGAGTGACCATCGTCACGCACGCCGCCTCGGTGGGGTATCTCCATCGAACGGGGCAGCAGGTCTGGTTCGCGCTGCAGAAGGCCTCAGCATAGCGTTCGCAGACCTCCGCCCAGGTCTTGGCGCCTGGCTCGGGCTGGGTCGCAACCGGCGGCGTCCCGGTGCTCGGCGGCGTGCCTGTCCCTGCGTCCTTCGTCTCCGGCGTGAGGATGGGAAGCCCGCCCGCGCTCACCCGCTGGTCGGTACAGGCCAGCGCCGCCGCCACGCACAGCAGCACGCCCAGTTGTCGAAACATGTTCATGGTCTGTCGCCCTTGAGAGCTGTTCACACCTGAGTCTTGGGCTGACCGGGAGCGCCCATCACGGAATCGAACGGAGCGCCTGCTCCACCATCGGGAGCAGCAGGCTGTCGGGGTGCTCTGCGCGGAAGAGGCGGCCGCGGGCCTGGGCTTCGGGGTCGTGCCCTCCCTGGACAAGCGCCTGAATCCACAGCGCGTCCCGCTCCTCGGCCAGCGCTCCGCTGGGGAAGAAGCGCTCATGCCGGGAGAGCGCCGCCAGGGCCTGCGGCGCCGCACGCCGTGCGAGCGCGCTCTGCGCTTCGGTGATGAGCAGCCGCTCGAGGGCGAGGGTGTCGTCGCTGCGCGGCTGCTGCGGCGGCGCGGTGGCGCCTGCGTCGACCTGCGTGTGGCCAGTGTCCCGCTTCATCGCGCTCGTCGGCGGCGGCTCCTGGGCGGGGAGGAAGTCGGCGCGCGGGGCGTCGTGGTCCGTGCGCGGCGGCGCCTGAGCTGGGATGGCGCGGGTGCGCGGCGTCTCCTGAACACGGAGGGAGTCGGTGCGCGGAGCGGTCGCCTCGGCGGTCAGCGAGCCGGAGCGCGGCGTCGTCTCGTGAAGAGCAGACGAGTCGGTGCGCGGAATCGCGTGCGGGGGAGGCCGGGCCTCCTCCGTCGAGGGGATGGGCTGCTCATCACCCTCACGCAGCGTCGGACTGCGGTCAGCGAGCTCCGGCGGGCGCGCGGGTGCCACCACGGCCTGCGGCGCCGCGGACAGTCGCTGCAGCTGGGCACCGGTGATTCCTCCAAGTACGAGCGTCGCGACGCTCAAGGGAATTCCGAACGTCCCCAGGCTCGCCTTGAGCCCGGCGGCGAGGGGCGTGCCCAGCGGTGTGCTCGGGACGGTCGGCGATGCCAGCGCGTCCGGTGGCGAAGAGCCGCTGCCTCCGCCCGTCGGTGGCCCGAGGGCCGCCTCAATCCGGCCGAGCAGCCGCGCCTCCACGTCGGAGGGCGGACGCTCCGCCGGGAGACAGTCGAGCACCGCGCGGACGTCATCCGGCAGGGGAGGTCCCTTGAGGTCCGTCATGCGCCGCCCTCCTTCGCCAACTCTCGCCGGAGCGCCGCGGTGAACTGCGCGCGTGCGAGCCGGAGCCGGGAGTAGGTGGTGGCCAGCGGCGCGCCCATGGCCTCCGCAATGGAGGGCACGGTCTGTCCCTCGAGGTCATGCAGCACGAGGATGGCGCGGCGCTCCACCTCCAACGCGTTGAGCGCGCGGTCCACCTGGGCCTTCGCCTCCTCGGCGAGCAGCCTGCGGTCGAGCTCCGCCTCATCCGCAACCTCTGGCGGCTCCTGGAGTGACTCGCGCTGGTGATACGCAAGCCGGAGGAAATCCGCGGCCACCCGGAAGGCGATGCCCAGCAGCCAGGGCCGCAATGGGCGGGATGGGTCGTAGCGCGGGTAGCTCCGGTACACCTTGACGAAGACCTCCTGCGAGAGGTCCTCCAGCTCCGCGCCGCGCGCGCCCATGCGCCGCAGGAAGCTCCAGACGCTGGGGAGCTCCTCGCGATAGAGCGCGCGGAACGCCTCCTGGGAGAGCGCGGGCGCAGCGGTGGGCGTGGACATCTCACCTTCGTGTTGGGGGCAGCGCGCCGCTTCCATCAATCCAGCTGCACAGAGAGCGCGAGCGACAGCGCGCCCGTCACCAGCGGCGTCACCCAGAGAACGTTTGGGTCCACCTCCACGGTCACCCGGGTGAGGAAGGCCTGGAGCTCGCCCATCACGCGCAGCGAGAGCGGGCCGGTGAGCGGGAGGTCCAGCTGCGCGCGAGGCCCGAGCAGCGCGAGCACCGCGGAGCCGCTCCGGGCGTTCGTCAGGCCTTGCCCCGCAACGCGCAGCGCGCCGACAGAGAACGCCGCGCAGGCCGCGACCATGCCGCGGTGGAAGCAGGGCGCCAGCGTCCCCAGGATGAACGAGGTGTTCACCTCGCCCGGCCCGGCCGGCTGACGGCTGGGGAGGTCCACCCGGCCTTCCAGCGCCAGCGAGAGGTTCTCGTGCCGGAGCGCGAACTGGAGATGCGCCCCGACTGCCGCGCCCGGCGCTGCGCCCAGCGCCGCGAGCGCGCCGCCTGCGAGCTGGAGGTGGACGGGTGGCGCGGCGGAGACCGCTGGCTCGGCAGGGGCTGCGGCCGCGGCGGGCGCGTTGAAGGCATGCGGGTCCACCGCGATGCTCAGCGCCAACGCAATCGCCTCCAGCAGCTGGGCGCAGTCCCCCGTCGACTTCAGGGTGCGCTGCAGGAGCGGCTTGGAAGGACGCGCGAGGGAGACCTGCGCGATGAACCCCGCCTCGCTGCCGGAGAGCTGCACGCGCGCCTGCGCGGGAGCCTCCGGGCGGAAGGGGCTGCGGCCCAGGCGGGAGGCCACGAGGGCCACCAGCGAGTCCTGCTCCGGGCAAGTCTCTGCACCGGCACCGCGCTCGTACGTGAGCGCCAGCTCGCTCTCTGGCGTCGGTTGGGCCAGCGCGCCCGCAGCGGTCAACCAGACTCCGAACAGGACGTGCCACTTCACGGACGCGGGGTAGACCTCATCCCACGACCTGCTTGCAACCCCGGGCGCCGGCATCCGCGAGGAGGCGCGCGTCGCAGTCTACGTATCGCCAGGAGATTCCGCGGCTTGGTTCCGACACCGCCGTGTTCCATTGAGATACCCGTTCCGAGCGTTGTGCCGCGTTCGAGCGTAGCGCCGCCATGCGCGCAGTCGAGACAAGGCCGAGGCTGTTCGAGCGTCCCGGCCAGGACGGGCGCATTGCAGTGGGCCCTGGGGAGACGGGGGACGGCGTAGCGGAGGCCCCTGCCCGGTCGGAGCTGGCCCGGCTTCGGACCGCGGTGGAGTCGGTAGCCATCGACCACGGCAGCCAGTTGAGCCGCGCAGATGCAACCGTTCGTCGAACAACTCGACCGCGGAGGGGGTTTCATGCCCGTTTCGCGCGAGTTGCTCAACGAACGGTTGCATCTGGTCTGTGCAAGCGCGGCCTGGCACCGACTCCACCGCGGTCCGAAGCCGGGCCAGCTCCGACCGGGCAGGGGCCTCCGCTACGCCGTCCCCCGTCTCCCTAAAGGATGTGCTGCATCGGTGCGCTTGCAGGGGCGACGGCGAGGCAGGGCGTTAGCGGAAGTCCATCCACCGCTGAGGCGCGGAGGCAGCGGTGCTCTCAGTGCCACTGCACGACGCTCCCGCTCCCGCGAGGGACCTCAATCTCCCGTTCAATCACCCTGGTTTCAATCCGCTCCTCCATCCAGGGCTTCTTCGTGCTCTCACGGTAGCGAGTCCCAGAAGTCGCACTGCTCGCTGCGCACGCCGTCGACGACCTCTATCGCCGCGTCGAGCACGAGGGTGCGATCCGCCAGCGCCAGCTCTCCCGGAGAGGGATTGGGCAGCCCGCATGCGGAGAGATTGGGCTCGCACGCTCGCGGCGAATGGGGAGGCGCCTGACGGCGCAACGCTCGAGGCAAGCCAGGAGAGGCGACCGCGCAGGTGCTCCCCGGAAGGATGAGCCCGCGCCCGTCCCACCGAGTCGCGACCGACACGTTGGGGTGCGCTCGACCCGGCTGTAGGACGCCGTCGCCGCCGTCGAACCCCGCGAGAAAAATCCTGTTCCGCGCACACTGAAATGGGGGCGAGGTCGGACTCGCCCTCGTTCCTCACGGGCCACTCCGCACCGAATCTCTCAGTGCTCCCGCGGGCTCACGGCCGCCGCGAGCCCTCTGGCGCCGCTCGCACGGTTGCTGCGGCACGGGTGCTGCTCAACCCCAGCGCGGGAGGCCACACTTGATGACGAAGGTCCTGTCGTACAGCGAAGGTGCTCGCGCCACGCTGGGCGCGGCTGTGCTTGCCCTGCTCACCGCATGCGGTGCGCCGCCTCCGTCGCACCTGCCGGTGGAAGTCGAGACCCCCGAGCCGCGCCTCGTCGCGCTGGAGCTGACGCCGACGGAGCCCTCGCTCCCGGCGGGCGCGCGCGTGCGCGTGGTTGCCCGCGGCGTGTACAGCGACTACCGCGTGGCCGATGTGAGCGCGGACGTTCAATGGACCGTGTCGAACGCCACAGTGCTCAGCGTGAGGGCCTCTGACGAAGGCCGGCACGCCCTGGCGCTCGCGCCGGGCCACGCGCTGCTCACCGCGCAGCTGGGCGGGCTGCGCAAGACCACACTCATCACGGTGCGCGACGTGGAGCTGGAGGCGCTGGAGCTGACCGCGGTGCGCGTGGCGCGCGGGGCGGTGGCGCCGCTTGTCGCGCACGGTCGCTACGCCGATGGCTCGCGAGCGGACCTGACCGGCGCGGTGCGCTGGGAGACTTCGGACCCGGAGCGCCTGGGCTTCGTCGGGACGCTTGCGCAGGGCCGGGAGCTGGGCCGCGCGCGGGTGACCGCCACGTTGCTGGGGCTGACCGCGGAGGGCTACGTCGAAGTCTCCGCGGCGGAGCGAACCGGGCTTCAAGTCCACCTCGAACGGTCCGCGCTCGCCAAGCTCACCCGTACCCGGGCCCGCGCCCTCATCGTGCACAGCGACGGGAGCACCCTGGACGTGACTGCGCTCGCGCAGTGGCGTAGCGACGCGCCGGCCGTGGCCGCGGTGGCGAACGACGGCCAAGTCACCTCCGCCGCGCCCGGGAGCGCGCGCCTCACCGCGACGTACGACGGCTTCTCCGGCGGCGCGGACCTCCGGGTCACCTCGGCGTCGCTCTCGGCCTTGACCCTCCGTTCGCTGCCCACCTTCCTCCCGAAGGGGCGCCGGGTGCAGCTGCAGGTCCTGGGCGTGTTCTCCGATGGCACGGAGCAGGACCTCACGCGCGAGGCGACGTGGACCTCCGACGCGCCGGGCGTGCTGGAGGCCTCAGCCGTCCCGAGCGAGTCCGGCTTGCTCTGGGCGCGGGCCCAGGGCTCAGGCTGGGTGACGGCCACCGCGTTCGGGGCCGGCGTCTCAGCCCCGCTCACCGTAGGCCCCGCCGAGCGCGTCTCGCTGGAGCTGCGGGTGGAGTCCCCCGTGCTTGCGCGCGGGCTGACGCAGCAGCTGCGCCTGTTCGGCCGCTACACCGACGACACCACGAGGGAGCTCACCAGCTCCGCCAGCTGGAGCGCCTCCAACGGCGCGGTGGCGGAGCTGCTGGACGTCCCCGGTCGAAAGGGCGAGCTCCGCGGGCTCCTGCCTGGCGCGGTGGACGTACGCGCGCAGCTGGGCACCGAAGACGCGCAGGCGACGGTGACGGTGGGGCCGGCCGCGCTCCTGCGCCTGGTTTGGCGCGCGCAGAACCTGGACCTGGACCGCGCCGCCCTCCCTCTGGGTGCCCTGCTGCAGCTGGAGGTAGATGGGGTGTTTTCCGACGGTCAGGTGGAAGCCCTGGGCAACGCGGTGGAGCTGCGCAGCAGCGATGAGTCCGTGCTGGCCCGCTCCGAGGCGGGACCGTGGCTCGCGGCCGGCGGCGGCGTGGCGACGATGACCGCCGCCTTCAAAGGCCGCGAGGTGCAGCTCGAGGTGACGGTCGTGGCGCCCTAGGCGTTCGGGTAGAGCGTGGCGCTGGCGAGGCCGGACTGCTTCACCAGCTCCTCGAGGAACGGCGCCTTCGCGCTGAGGATGAAGTAGCCCAGATTCGAGAAGGTGACCGCGTCGGCGGGCTTCAGCGACGTCTTGGTCTCCACCTTCTTGAGCAGGGCGTCCACGAATTCGCGGGTGGTGGCGGCCGAGGTGGGTTTCCAGAGCCGGACGATGGCGCGGATGTCGGCGGCGCCGCCCTTCTTGATGGCGGCCTTGAGCGCAGCGTCCACTTGGATGCCCGGGGGGCGGACCTCCTCGAGGAAGTCGTTGAACACCGCGACGGCGCCGTCAGTCGCGCCCGCACCGTTGCGCGCGGACCGGATGAGGTCGAACTCGCCCAGCGTCACGCCGTCCTTCTTGGCCTCGGCGGTGATGCGCTTGGCCTCGGTCTGGTTGATTTGAATCCCTGCCCGGTCAATCGCCGCGCGGACGCTCTTCACGCTCATGGATTCCCCTTGTCTCTTGGAGGGCATTATCCGGACTGACCCAAGGATGTTGCGCCGCCGGTGTTGGCCAGCGGACGGCGAGGGTGCCGCGCCTCGGGAGGGGTGACTAGGTTTCGTCCCTGAGGGTTGCCAACGGGGGTGCGGGATGGGGCTGCGACGGGTGGCGTTGGTCTTGGGTATGTGCTGGGCGGCGGGCGCGCTGGGGCGCGAGGTGAGCGGGATGCAGGTGCCGGACTCCGTCAGCGTGGCGGGCCGGGGACTGCGGCTGAGCGGCGCCGCGGTGCAGCGAAAGTTTGTCTTCGACGTCTACGCGGTCGCGATGTGGCTGGAGCGCCCCACCCGGAACGCCGGCGAGGCGGTCAGCAGTGAGCAGGTCAAGCGGATCCAACTGCGAATGCTCCGCTCGGCCTCCCGCGGTCAGGTGGCCCAGGCGCTGCGCAGCGGCTTTGAACGGACCAACCCGAACTTCGCCGAGTTGAAGGACCGGCTGGAGCGGCTGCTGGCCGTCATCCCGGACCTGAAGGACGGAGACAACTTCACCATCACCTATGTCCCCGGCCAGGGCACCACGTTGGAGAGCGCGGCGGGCGGGGCGCTGACGCTCCCCGGCAGCGACTTCGGCCAGGCGATGTTCAACATCTGGCTGGGGAGCGACCCGGGCACGCAGCGCATCAAGGGCGAGCTCTTGCGGCCGGAGTGACCGCGCGCGAAGACATTCTCACGGGCTGGGATTGGGAGCCGCGGGAGGGCCTGTGCTAGGTCTCTGCTCCCCCGAGGTTTCCCCGCCATGCGCTTTGGCTCCCGGTCGAAGGCAGTGTTCGTCGTCGTGGCCGCGGCGGCGCTCGCCGCCTGCAACGGTCCCATCCCTCCGGACCCCGGCAAGGACGGCAGCGTCGGCGGCGGCGGAGATGGCGGCACCAAGCCGGACGCGGGCCCGCAGAAGGATGCGGGCGTGGACGCCGGCGAGGTGGATGCCGGCTTCCCCGTGCCGCGCAAGGGCCCCGCCGTCATCCTGATGATTGGCGACGGGATGGTGGGATGGATCGTTGTGTGCTCGCCGCGTGGTCGCCGATGCTGTGCAGGCCCTGTGCCACTGGGCGAAAGCCTGGAGACGGGCAGCCTGTCGGCATGCAGTTCCGCGGCCCGCACGACGACGTGGCCACCGAGGAAGGCGTACAACGCGCGCATCGGCATGGACCGCGCGGAGCGAAGCCAGGCGTGGAGACGAGGACCAGGAACTGGCCCACCGCCTCACGTTGCGGGCCGGCGTGGTGAGCACGGCGCTCTTGCCGCACGCCACGCCGGGCGGTTTCTCTGCCCACCGGCTGGAGCGCGGCAGCTACCTCGAGATTGCCGAGGACCAGGCGCTGAGGGTGCGGCCGGACGTGATGCTCGGCGGCGGGTCGCTCTACTTCCTCCCCCCGGGGCCGGGCTCCGCGCGGACGGACATGGGGCTTCTGGAGCCGCTGCGCGCGGCGGGATTCCAGACGGTGTTCACCGCGGCGGAGCTGGCGAAGGTTCGGCCCACGTCGACCGTGAAGGTGTTCGGCGCCTTCGCGCCGGACCACATGGACTACGTGAAGGACCGCCCGCAGGGGACTACGCAGCCCACCCTCCAGGAGATGTCGCTGGCGGCGCTCAACGCGCTGGACGCCTCCGAGTCCGGCTTCTTCCTGATGATTGAAGGCGCCCGCATTGACATGGCCAGCCATCTGAACGACGTCGACCGCGCCATCGGTGAAACGCTGGCCTTCGATGACACCATCGCCGCCGTCGCGCAGTGGGCGAAGGGCCGGGAGAACGTCACCGTCGTCGTCACCGCGGACCACGAGTGCGGCGGACTTCAGGTCCCTCCCACGCCGAAGAATGTGCTCCCCGTGCCGACGTGGCGTTGGGGCAACCACACCAACGTGGATGTCAGCGTCTTCGGCCAGGGCCCGGGCACGGAGACGTTCGAGGGCAAGCGGATTGACCATCGCTTCGTGCACGCGCTGCTCAAGGCGCGGCTCACGGGCGACGCACCGCAGGCGCCGCCCAAGGTGCTGGTGCCGGACGGCGACCTGACAGAGCTGCGCCACCAGGCCACAGCGCAGGCGGTGACGCCCTCGGGCTTCGGCGCCGGTATCAATGAGCTCAATGGCCTCAAGGTGGACGCGGACGCGTTCGGCCTCGCGCTCGGCGTGCAGGGGGTGTTCGAGTGGGACCACAACGCGCTGGTGGTGCTCATCGATGTGGACTACGGCGCGGGGACCGGGCCGGCCAAGCTCTACGGCGCACTGAGTGACCGCAAGGGCGTGGCGGACAGCGTGCTCTCCGCGCTCAACCTGGACGCGCCGATGAGCGGCGGCTTCGGCGCGGACCTGGCCCTCATCTCCGTCGGCGCCAACGACGCGCGCGACGAAGACTTGATTGACGTCGCCGGCCTGCGCGGCCTGCGCCCGCCGTATGGGGCCGCGGACAACCTGGCCTGGCTGCGGGTGTCCACCAACTTCGGGCAGCACGTGCGCACGCGGACGGCCATCGCACCGGTGCCTGGCGAGGGCTACGAAGCCTTCATCCCATGGAGCACGCTGTACCCCACGCTGGGTGGGCGCGTGCCGACGAGCGCGCAGCTGGCCGTCGCGGTGGTGCTGGTGAACGACGACGGGGGCTACACCTCCAATCAGGCGCTGCCTTCGTTTCGCGCCGGGATGGGCAACCCCGGCCGTGTGCTGACCCGGCTCCCTGGCGTGGTGCGCATCCCGGTGGACGCCAACGCGGACGGCGTGGGCGACGCGGACGCCGCGCCGCAGAGCCTGCCGTGAGGTGGGCTGTCTGGGTGGTGGGGTTGCTCTGCGGCGGCTGTGCCATCACCCGTCAGGTCCAGGCGCGCGACCTCGCCGTCGAGCACACGTGTGACGCCTACGACCGCTGCGGGGAGGTGGGCCGCGACAAGTCGTACCTGGACCGCGCCGCCTGCGAGCGCGACTTCCGCAAGTACTTCGACGGGCGCTGGGAGAAGGCCACCTGCGACGGGCGCATCCAGCGTCAGGGGCTGGACCTCTGCCTCGCCTCCATCGACGCGACGGAGTGCGGGAACGTGCTCGACGTGCTGAACACCGCGCTCAACAAGTGCGCGGAGCGGAAGGTCTGCGGCCCCTGACGTTCAGTTGAACGCGGCAAGGCTATCGCTTTGAGGCGGGCGCTGCGTCGCGTCGTATAGTGCCGCCTCACCTCGAGGGGGCGTACATGGGTGTAGGTGACGCGCGCACGGCCCACGTGCTGAGCAGGCGGCTGGTGCTCATCACCGGCAAGGGCGGCGTCGGACGGACCACCCTCTCCGCGGCGGTGGCGCTCGCGGGCCGCAAGGCGGGCAAGCGGGTGCTGCTCCTGGAAATCTCAGGCGAGAGCCGCGACTACTCGCCGCTGGCCCGGCTGTTTGAGCTGGACTAGCTCCCGGAGCAGCTGGCGCCCATCGCTCCCGGCGTGGACGGCGCGCAGCTGTTGCCACAGGTGGGCATGGAGCTCTTCGCGCACTCGGTGCTGAAGGTCGCCGCGCTGGCCAAGGCGGCGGCGTCCTCGAATGCGCTGCGCCGGCTGATGGACGCGGCGCCCTCGTTCCGGGAGATGGGGCTCTTCTACCACCTGCTCACCTTCCTCCGCGGGCCGCACAGCCTGCTGGTGGTGGACATGCCTGCCACCGGCCACACGTTGGCGCTCACGGGCTTGCCCAAGCTGCTCCAGCGCGTCTTCCCCCGGGGACCCATCCAGCACGCGCTGAAGGAGGGCCAGGACTAGCTGCATGACCCGCGGGTGACCGGCGCCTACGCCGTCGCGCTGCCGGAGACGCTGGTGGTGACGGAGACGCTGGAGCTCTTGCAGCAGCTGACCGCGCAGGAGATTCCGGTGGGCGGCGTGCTGCTTAACAAGGTGCTGCGCAACGCCTTCACGTCCGATGAGCAGCAGGCGCTCATCGCCTTCTGTGAGCGGCAGCCGCTGCTCGGCGCGGACCGGGTGCGGCAGCTGGCACAGGCGGAGGAGGCGATGAAGCGGTTGCACCTCGCGCGCTCGCTGGAGGTCACCACGTTGCCCGCGCGCGAGGAGGAGGGCCGCGCCCTCGTCGAGGCGCTGGCCGAACAGCTGGTGCAGCCTGGCGCCGGGGTGGCCGCGTGAGCCCCGTGGAGTCTGCGGACCTGCGCACCGTGCGCGGCCTGCTCGGCGACAAGCGCGTCATCGTGTGCTGCGGCGCGGGCGGCGTGGGGAAGACCACCACCGCGGCGTCGTTCGGAATCGCCGCGGCGCGCCTGGGCCGGAAGGTCCTGGTGCTGACGGTGGACCCTTCGCTCCGGCTGGCGGAGGCCTTGGGCGTGGCGCGCAACCCGCCCGCGCCGGTGCCCCTCTCGGAAGCGCGGCGCAGCGAGGCGCGCATCGAGCCGCCGGGCTCGCTGGAGGTGTGGATGCTGGATGCGCGGGCGGTGGCCGAGTCCACCGTGCGCCGCTTGAGCGCGGATGAGCAGGCGCTGCAGAAGCTGCTCAACAACCGGCTCTACCAGGAGGCCACGTCCATTGTCGCTGGGATGCACGAGTACGCGGCGATGGCTTCGGCTGCACCGGTTCCTCCAGGAGGGCCGGTATGACCTGGTGGTGCTGGATACGCCGCCCTCGCGCAACGCGCTCGACTTCCTGGAAGCGCCCGGGCGGATGGCGCAGTTCCTCGAGGGGCGCATCTTCAAGATGTTCGTCTCCAAGGAGCCCGGCTTCTTCCGCCGCGCCAGCTCCAAGCTCGTCTCCAGCGTCCTTCCGCGTCTGCTCGGGGACGAGTTCGCCGCAGAGCTCACGGTGCTCTTGAGCTCCTTCTCCGGGCTCTTCGCCGCCCTGAGCTCCGAGCTGAGCGGCATGCGGCGCATCCTCGGCCAACCGGACGTCGCCTTTCTGCTCATCACTTCGCCCGCCGAGGCCGCGGTGACCGAGGCCCACTTCTTCCAGGACAAGATGCGCCAGCTGCACCTGCCACTGGCCGGCTTCGTCCTCAACCGCGCGGCGTTGGCGGAGGACAAGGTGTTCCCCGTCCCCGCGCTGCTGCCACCGGACGCCCCGCCGCACCTGGTCAGCGCGCTGGAGAAGCTCAAGCCCCTGGCCCGGCTGGAGAGCCTGGAGGTGGTGCGGGACCGCGGGCTGCTCGCGGAGCTCGCCCTGCGCGCCGGCGAGCACGGGTTCGCCGTCTGCACCCCCGCCCTCTACGCCGCCGCCGAGCCGATGCAGACCCTCACCGCCCTCGCCGACCGCCTTCTGAGCGAGCGCCGCAGCGGCCCGCGCCTCTAGAGCTTCAACCCCGCGCCTTCAGCGAAGCGACGCAGCGAGGCCTGGATGGCCTTGCCGTTGTCCGGGCCCATCCGCAGCAGGTGCTTCTCCGCCGCGCTGAGCCCCTCGAGCGCCGGGTCCTTGTAGGCGTAAACCGCGCCCTTGGGGACCAGCTCCACCTCGCCCTCGGGGAACTTCACCTCCACCAGCCGGTGGAGCGCGGCGACCAGCACCTCATCGAAGTGCTTGCCCGGCTTGCCAATCTCCGCGAACGCCGCGTCGAAGTACGGGCGGACCTGGCCGTAGGCCTTGCCCGCGGCGTCGGCGTCCACCGAGGTGAACGTCTGGGTGATGCCGTCGTAGCGCGCGAACGCTTTGGGCGTGACGAACACGCGGCCGTGGTGCTCCGGTAGCGGCGGGCCGCCCTTGCCCTTGCGGCGTGAGGCCTTTCGCTTCGGCGCCTTCTTCTTCGCGCGCGGGTCCGCCTTCTCCAGCACGCTGTAGTCCCCGCGCACCTCGAGGAACGCGAGCATGGGGCGCGGGCTGTCTCCGTCCGCGATGAGGTTTACCGCGCCCGTCAGGCGCCGGATGAGGTCATCGCCGGAGAGCCACTTGAGCAGCTCCTCCGAGGGCGACAGCTTCCCCGCCAGCGTTCGCAGCAGGGCGTCCCCCTCTGTGAGCGAGACGGCCGGGCCCGCGTCCGTGTCCGCAGTGCCGGCGTCCACCACCGGTGCGTCCGTCGGGCCACGTGTCGGGCGGAACACGGTCCAGAGGACCCCGCCCGCGCCCGCGAGCACGGCCAGGCCCAGCACGGCCCAGAGCCAGGTCTTGCTCTTCTTCGGCGTGGGAACATCGTCACTTGAAGGCGGCTGCCAGTCGTCCATGGTTCACCTCTACGGGAGATCCACAGCCACTCCTTGCAACGCGCTTGCCTGACCTCGCGCACGCAGCGTCCGCTCCACCAGGCGGGCGTGCAGGTGCACCAGCGCCTCGCCGTCGTCCGGACGGTGAAGCAACGTCAAGGCGTCCGCGATGGCCTCCAGCGTGGAGCGGTTCTCCGGGTGGGGGCTCTGGCGCAAGCGCTGGCGGACGGTTTCAGGGGGCGGGAGCGACAAGACCGGCAACCGCGCCAGCGCCGGAATCTTCCGCATCATCTTACGCGCCTGCCGCCAGGTCCCATCCAGCACCACGAGGTTCCGAGGCGCGGCGCCCAGCGGCGGCGCGTCGCCGGTCGGGAAGAGGACCCACGCGTCCTGCAGCGCGGTGAGCTGCGTGTCCAGCGCCGCGTTGGGCTCCTGGAAGTCCACCACCTCGCAGCGCGGCAGCGCGAGCGCGGCGATGCGGGCGGTGTTGGTGGACTTCGGCGCCTCCAGGTAGTGCCGGAGGATGGTCACCCCCAGCGGCGTGGACAGGCACGGCACGTCCGCGCACAGGCACCACGCCTGGACGAGGTAGCAGCGCTTGCAGCGACCCGGGAGGTCAGGGAGCGTGCGGGACCTCATCGCCCCCCACTCCTAGCACGGAGCGGTCCCGGGAATGGAAATCGCCCTGGAATCGCCCTGATGTAGCGAAGGGTGCAACAGCGCGGGGCACCCACTGTCGATTCACTCGTCGAAGTGGGCGGCTCCTCCCCGGTGAGCCCGCTCCTTCGGCCGGAGAAACACATGCGTTTGCCATTCGCGTTGACCCTCACCGCCGCAGCGGTCGTGGCCGGCTGCGCCCACGCGCCCGTCGGAGCCCCCAACCAGGACGCCACCAGCAGCGCCAGTGTGGTCGGAGTCATCTACCTCCCGGAGGGGCTCTCCGAAGCGGAGTGGTGCCGCCACCTGAGCGTGGAGGCCGCCGCCCAGGGCACCGCCGTCGGGCGGGTCAACATCCGGACCAGCCGCGGCCGTTGCGCGTACGAAGTGTCCAGGCTCCCCTCCGGTGAGGACATTGCCGTGACGGTCAAGCTCCCCGCGTGCCCCAGCGGCGGGACCGCCTCACTGGCGCCGCCCCTTCAGCCCGTGAAGCTCCGCGACCACGAGACGCGCACCCAGGACTTCCGCGCTTCCTGCGCCTCCTGACGCGAGGGTTTCGCGGGCTTTGGGTTCCTCCGAGCGCATGTGCAGAGACGAGGCGCGTGTGTCGTGCGGAGGCAGCTTTGGTCAAGGGGCGCGGGTTTCCAGGCTTCTGCCGTCCGTGCCCGGTACCGAGTCGTACGCGTTGCCGGCTTGGAGCCCAAACATCCCTGAGGAGACGGGGCACGCGGGATAGGAATGGGCGGCTGACGGGGGCGCCCCGTCAGCAATGACCGCTTCGGCCAGGGCGCACGCTGCTTCGCGGACCACTCCTGCACGCCCCGAGGTGTTTCGCCCGGGCTTGATGAATTGACTGGAGCTGTCCCCGCCGGCGTCCAGAGCTCACCGCCAGTCCGTTCTCCGGTGTTTCATGACGGATTGTCATCAAAGTGGGGAGGATTTGTTAGATGTATATAACAAATCCTCCCCACTTCCTGTCGACACCTTCGTGCCGCTACGTCGCCATGCACTGTCAGTCACATTTCGGCCGCCTCGGGGACAGCTCCAGCCAATTCGTCAAGCCCCGGCGAGACACCTCGGGGCGTGCAGGAGTGGTCCGCGAAGCAGCGTGCGCCCTGGCCGAAGCGGTCATTGCTGACGGGGGCGCCCCCGTCAGCCGCCCATTCCTATCCCGCGTGCCCCGTCTCCTCAGGGATGTTTGGGCTCCAAGCCGGCAACGCGTACGACTCGGTACCGGGCGCGGACGGCAGAAGCCTGGAAACCCGCGCCCCTTGACCAAAGCTGCCTCCGCACGACAGACGCGCCTGGTCTCTGCCCGGGCGCACGGACGAACAGCTCAGCGCACCGGGGTCATGCGGGTAGGGATGTCTCTCTGCTGAAGCCAATCGAGCATCAGCGGTTCGGAGAGGAGTCGTCCCACGACGTGGTACCCGGAGACCAGGCCCTCGGCGGTGGCGGCGGGTTCGCAGACCACGCTGCCCGGCGCGAGCACGGCCGAATGGCAGAGTCGCGCCTCCGCGCCATCCAGGCGCAGGAACGCGACGTGGTAGTCCAGGCCCACGACAAACAGCCCATCGCCGAAGCGTTCACGCACGCGAGCCACGACCTGCGGCGGCGTGAGGTACCGGAAGCGGACCACCTCCGCCTCCGGGGCGAGCGACGTCACAATCTGCTCGCTGGCCTGCTGCGCCATCCGCACCCGCTGAACCCTGAACCCCGCATCCCGGAGCAGCGTGCTGACGAAGTAGCCGCACGCGATGGTCCCGCTGCCAGGTGTCTCGCTCGTGCCGTGGAACGCCCACTGCGTCCCGAGCCACGCAGGGAACAGTCGCCGGTCGAACGCTTCGAGCACCTCCCTCCGTGCCGCCTCAATGACGGCGACGCGCTCCGCCCGTCCGCGTGCGTGCGTGAGCTGCGAGGAGAGCGCCTCCCGCCGGGAGGCGACCCACCGGACGTGGTCCGCGTAGGACTCAACCGGCGTGGCGGACGTGAGCAGCGCAATCAACAGAAGGGCCACGGAGCGCTGTGACACCTGGCAACACGGAGTCGTTCCGTCGCCCAGTTCACGTGCGTCTTGTGTGCGCAGGTTTGGGCCATCCCGCGACATCGCGGAGATCCCCCCCCCGTTCGCGTCGAGCGTTGCGCCGTCAGGCGCATAGTCGAGACGTCGGCAGTGCTTCCGAAGCTTGGCTCATGGGCTGCTTCGCTCTGCTCGAAACAGACCGGCCAAGTGCCGTGCGGGAGCTTGCGCCACCTCTCGACTATGCGCCTGACGGCGCAACGCTCGAGGCGAGCGGGGAAGAGCCTCTCTCAGGGAACAGCTGTTCCTCCGACGAAATAGCCAGGGCCGGTTTCCCCCTCGAGGCGAGCGGGAGGCGCCCGACTGAGAAGCGCTGTTCCTCCGACGAAATGGCCAGAGCTGGTTTCTCCCTCGAGGCGATCCGGGAGGGTCCGGTAGAGCCGACGCCCGCCGCGCCCTTGCCCCTCGCGGCGAGGCGTGACAGGCAGCCAGATATGCAGCGACGCGTGTTAGGGAAGAGCGGAGTGGAGGTGCCGGTCATCGGCCTGGGGGCGGGGCACCTCGGGCGTCCGGAGCAGAGCGACGCGGAGGTGGAGCGGCTGCTGGACCGGGCGGTGGAGCTGGGCGTAACGCTCATCGACACCGCGCCGAGCTACGGTGCCTCCGAGGAGCGGATAGGTCGGTGGCTGAGCGCGCGCCCCGGCCGGGCGCTGCTCTCCACGAAGTGCGGCTACGGCGTCCCGGGGCACGAGGACTGGACGCCGGGCTGCATCCGCGAGGGCGTGGACCTGGCGCTCCGGCGGCTGCGCGTCGACACGGTGGACCTCCTGCACTTCCACTCCTGCCCGCGCGAAGTGCTGGAGCGGCCGGGCGTAGTGGACGCGCTGGTGGCGGCGCAGCGTGCGGGCAAGGTCCGGGTGGCGGCGTACTCCGGCGAGGGCGAAGCGCTCACCTGGGCCATCGAGAGCGGCGCGTTCGGCGCCGTTCAGTGCTCCGTCAGCCTCTTTGACCAGGCCAACGCCGCGTCCGCCCTCCCGCTCGCGCAGGCGAAGGGGCTGGGCGTCCTGGCGAAGCGCCCGCTCGCGAACGCGCCGTGGCGCTTCGCCGACCGTCCCCCGGCGCAGGATGTGGCGACGTACTGGGACCGGATGCGGGCCATGGGTCTGACCGAGCCGGAGGACGGCTGGCAGACCCTGGCCGTCCGCTTCGCACTCCAAGTCAGCGGAGTGAGCGCGTTGCTCGCAGGAACCTCGCGGGCGGAGCACCTGGAGGCGGTGGTGCGCGCCGCGGAGCTTGGCCCGCTGCCCACCTCCCGCTTCGAGGAGCTCCGCCGCGCGTTCGAGCGCGCGGGGAGGGAGTGGGCCGGGGTCATCTAGGGCTCCGCCCCCGGACAGACGGCGCTGTGCTCAATCTGCCGCGGACGCCGCCCCGATGTTCCACGCGCGGGGCACTCCGGGGCCGCGGCGTGCGGCGACCTGTGTGGATGTGCTACCTCGACGGCCCGTGAAGCTCCTCGCCCTCGCCACGCTCCTGTTCGCCGGCGCTGCGAGCGCGGAGGAGCGCTTCGCCGTCGTCGTGGGCGCCAACGCGGGGTGGGCGAATGACCGGCCGCTGCGCCACGCCGAGTCCGACGCGCAGCACGTGCGCGACGTGCTGGTGGAGCTGGGCGGCTTCGCTGCGGACCGCGTCATCCTGCTCAAGGACCCGGACACCGCGGACGTCCGGGCGCACCTGCGGCGGCTGGCGCAGAACCTGCGCGGGACGAGCGCGCAGAGCCTGGTCGTCTTCTACTACTCGGGCCACGCGGACGAACGGCACCTGCACCTGCGCGGCGCGCCGCTGCCCCACGGCGAGCTCTACGAAACCCTGCGCGACCTGCCGGGGACCGTGCGGCTGGCGGTGCTGGACGCGTGCAAGTCGGGCTCCATCCTCGCGGCGAAGGGCGGCCGGCTGACGGCGCCGTTCGAGGTGAAGGTGATGGATGAGCTCTCCGTGCGCGGCCTGGCGGTGCTCACCTCCAGCGGCGCGGATGAGCTCTCGCAGGAGACGCGGGCGCTGGCGGGCTCCGTCTTCACCCACCATTGGGTGTCCGGGCTGCGCGGCGCGGCGGACGCGGACCGCGACGGACAGGTGACGCTCTCGGAGGGGTACCGCTACGCCTTCGCGCGGACGGAGGCGGACACCGCCGCCACCGCGGTGCCGCAGCGCCCGGCCTTCCGCTTCGAGCTCAAGGGTCAGGGCGAGGTGGTGCTGACGCAGCCCGCGCGGGCGGTCTCCGCGCTGGTGCTCCCCAAGGCCGACAACGAGCGCTACGTGGTGGTGGACTCGCGCGAGTGGCAGTTGATGGCGGAGGGCCGCTCCAGCGCGGCGTCTTCGGTGGCGCTGGCCCTCGCGCCGGGCGATTACCGGGTGAAGCGCGTGCTGCCGGAGCAGCTCGAGGTGGCGTCGGTGACGCTGAAGGCGGGGGCGCGCACCGAGGTGAGCGGGCTCACCTTCACGCCACAGGCGCTCTCCACCGGGCTGGTGAAGGGCTCCCCGGATGAGCGCGACTACGCCCTGCGCCGAGAGTGGCGCCGGGGCGAGGCGCTCTCGCTCCTGGCCGCCGGCGAGGCAGGGGCAGCGCTGTCCATCTTCGACGAGATTCTCCTCTCCCGGCCGGATGACCTGGCCTCGCTGCGTGGCCGCGCCCGCGCGCTCACCCGGCTGGCGGAGGCGTATGACCGGCTGGGGGACAGGAAGCAGGAGCGCAAGTCCCTGCGCGAAGCGCTCGCCGCGGACCCCTCGCTCTCGGAGGACCCGGACTTCAAGAGCTGGTACCAGCGGCTGCAGGAGATTGAGTCGCAGGAGCAGCGCGACGTTCAAATCCGCAAGGAAGTGAAGGCGGAGATGGACCGCAACCCGCGCGTCGCCAAGCGCTTCGGCCTGGGCTTCGACTTCTTCGGCACGCGCGGCATCTTCACCCTCGTGACCACGTTCATCCTCGCCGAGAAGTGGTTCCCGCAATTCGACTTCGACCTCGGCGGGCTGGGCTTCGGCCTGGGTGCGCGCTTCGTCCCGCTGGGCTACCGCTTCAGCCCGTTCGTCGGGGCGGGCGGCCGGCTGTCCTCCTCGACGCTCGGCCTCAAGGGCGCGGACAGTGTCGTGAAAATCAACAACGAGCCGTACGCATACGACGAACTGTTCGGGAAGAGCCTGCACTTCGATGTCGGCGTCCAGTACCTGGGTCCCAGCGGCTTCTCCGCGGAGCTCGCGCTTGGGATGATTCTCTACGCCCGGCGAAACACGGGCGAGCTGGCCACCCAGTTTCTGCCTACGCTCAACATCGGCTGGTACTTCTGACGCGGTGTTCGACCCATGACTGCAGGCCTTGACGTCCCCACGCTGCCGGGGCTGCCGCTGCTGGGGCAGCTGACCCGGCTGCAGGACCCGCTCGCGCTCTTCATGCGCGCCGCCGCGCTGGGAGACGTCTCCCGCTTCAACGTCGGCCGGCGGCAGATTTACCTGCTGCGCGCGCCGGAGCACGTGAAGCATGTGCTGCAGGACAACTACCGCAACTACACCAAGCAGACCCGCGGCTACGCGGCGATGCGCGCCCTGCTGGGCGACGGGCTGGTGACCAGCGAGGGAGACCGCTGGCTGCGGCAGCGGCGCATCGCGCAGCCCGCCTTCCACCGGCAGCGCATCTCGCACTTCGGCGCGGTGATGGTGCGTTTCACGGAGGAGCTGGCGGCGCGCTGGGAGCCTTTGGCGAAGCAGGGCGCCGCGCTGGATATCAGCGATGAGATGATGGCCCTCACGCTGCGCATCGCCGGGCAGACGCTGCTCTCGGCGGACGTGAGCGAGGACGCGCAGCAGGTCCGCCGCGGCGTCTCCACCGGCATTCTGGAGATTGCCCAGCGGGTGCGCTCGCCCCTGACGCTTCCGCTCTACGTGCCCTCGCCGCCCAACCGGCGGCTCCTGGCGGCGCGGCGCACGCTGGACGCGGTGGTCTACCGCATCATCCACCAGCGCCGCGCGTCGCCCGGCGAAGGAGGTGACCTGCTCGCGATGCTGATGCAGGCGCGGGACGAGGAGACGGGCGAAGGGATGAGCGATGTGCAGTTGCGCGACGAGGTGATGACGCTCTTCCTGGCTGGGCACGAGACGACGGCCAACGCGCTCTCCTGGACGCTCTACCTGCTCTCGCTTCACCCTGCCGTCGCGCAGCGGCTCCAGGTCGAGCTTCGCTCGGCGCTGGGCGGCCGCTCGCCCACCGTGGAGGACCTGCCAAAGCTCCCCTACACCGCGCAGGTGGTGAGCGAGTCCATGCGGCTCTACCCGCCGGTCTGGGTGGTGATGCGGCGCTGCGAGGCCGACGACGAGGTGGCCGGGCTGCGCCTGCGCAAGGGCAACTTCGTCGTCGTCTCCTCGTACGTGTCCCACCGGAACCCGCGCTACTTCGAAAACCCGGAGGGCTTTGACCCGGAGCGCTTCTCGCCTGCGCGTGCCCCGCTCATCCCGCGCTTCGCCTACTTCCCGTTCCTCGCCGGGCCGCGCATCTGCATTGGCAACACGTTCGCGCAGATGGAGGCCGCGCTGGTGCTGGCCACGCTGCTGCAGCGCTTCCGGTTGGACCTCGTCCCCGGCCACCCGGTGGTGCCGGAGCCCGCGGTCACCCTGCGGCCGCGCTTCGGCCTCCAGATGACCGTGCACCCTCAGCGGCGCGCGGAGTAGGCGGCGAGCCCGGCGCGCGCCTTGCCGCGGACCTGGCCCTGCAGCAGCGGCGACCAGCCCAGCAGCAGCCCCGGGAGCCCCAGCGCCTGGCGGGTCCACGCCCAGAGGTCAAAGCGGTCCACGTGGGTGGCGATGAGGCCGTCCTTGAAGGTGAAGCTCGCGTCGATGACGTTCAGCACCGGCCGCCCGGAGGCGCTGAACGTGTACCGGGCCTCCCAGTGGGCGCCGCCGGTGGTGTCGTTGGCGTGGATGCCACTGGCCGTCACGCGCAGGTCCTTGCCGCGCTCGCACAGCATCCGCCACATGTTCCCCACCTCCGCCCCGCGCAGACTCTGGAACACCGGGTCGCTGAACGTGGCGTCCGGGCTGTAGCAGCGGGCCATCCGTTCGCCGTCGTGCGCATCCAGCGCCGCGTAGAGCTCCTGGAGCAACCGCTCGTGCCGGTTCATGCGGCGCACCATACCAGCGCACCTGTGCCCCCTTGGACGGTAAGAGTCAGGCGGCTTGGCCCAGCCAACCTTATTTCTATAAGTTGCAAGGCACATGGACAGATAAGTATTCTGCCGGCTGTGGATGCCATCGACCACCAGCTGGTGCAGCGGCTTCAGGAGGACGGGCGGGCGACCCAGCTGGAGCTGGCGCGCGAGGTGGGGCTCTCTCAGCCGGCGGTGGCAGAGCGGATCCGCAAGCTGGAGGAGAAGGGCATCATCACGGGCTACGCCGCCCGGGTGGACGCCGGCCTGCTGGGCAAGGACATCACCGCCTTCATCGGCATCTCCATCGAGCACCCGAAGTACTTCGAGGGCTTCGCCCGGCGCGTGCTGTCGCTCAAGGACGTCCTCGAGTGCCACCGGGTGGCGGGGCAGGACTCGTACCTGGTCAAGGTGAAGACGCAGAACACCCGCTCGCTGGACGCGCTGCTGGTAGAGACGCTGCGGACCATCCCGGGCGTGACGCGGACGTACACCACGCTGGTGTTGAGCTCCATCAAGGAAGAGACGCGGGTTCACGTGGGCGAAGCCCAGCTGCAGGAGAGAGCGCGATGAGCATCCAACTGGCCAGACGAATGGCGAACGTGCAGGCGTCGGCCGTCCGCGAGATTTTGAAAGTGGCGGAGCGGCCGGACATCCTCTCCTTCGCCGGTGGGCTCCCGGCGCCGGAGCTCTTCCCCATCCAGGAGATTGCCGCCGCGCACGCCACGGTGTTCGCCCGCGAGGGCGAAGCGGCGCTGCAGTACAGCACCACCGAGGGCTTTGCTCCGCTGCGAGAGTGGATTGTCGCGCGCCTGGCCGGCCAGCAGGTCCGCACGGATGTCGAACGGACGCTCATCACCGCGGGCTCGCAGCAGGGGATTGACCTGCTGGGCAAGGTGCTGCTGGACCCGGGCGACGTGGTGGCGGTGGAGAGCCCCAGCTACGTGGCGGCGCTGCAGAGCTTCACCGCCCACGAGGCCCGCTTCGCTTCAGTCCGCAGCGACGACGAAGGCATGGACACCGACGCGCTGGCGGAGCTGCTTTCTCGGCAGAAGGTCCGCCTCATCTACGTCGTCCCGAACTTCCAGAACCCCAAGGGGACCACGCTGTCGCTGCGCCGCCGCCACGCGCTGGTGGAGCTGGCCGCGCGCCACAAGGTTCCAGTCCTGGAGGATGACCCCTACGGCGAGCTGCGCTTCGAGGGCGCCGCGCTCCCTCCGCTGGCCGCGCTGGACACGCACGGCCTGGTGGTCCGGCTGGGCACGTTCTCCAAGACGCTGGCCCCCGGGCTGCGCGTGGGTTGGGCCACCGGCCCAAAGGAGCTCATCCGTGCGATGACGGTGGCCAAGCAGGCCGCGGACCTCCACACCGGCACGGTCTCCCAGCGCGCCACCGCGGAGCTCTTGCGCCACTTCGACTACGAGGCCCACCTGGGCGTGCTGCGCAGCGTCTACGGTTCGCGGCGGGACGCCATGCTGGCGGCGCTCGCCCGCTGCCTGCCGCCCGGCACGCGCTGGACCCGGCCGCAGGGCGGGCTGTTCCTCTGGCTCACCCTGCCCAGCCCGCTGCGCGCGGAGGACCTCTTCGAGGAGGCGGTGAGCCAGCGGGTGGCCTTCGTCCCCGGCGCGCCCTTCTTCGCGGAGAAGGGGCAGCACGAGTTCATGCGGCTCAACTTCTCCAACCGCCCGGCCGAGCAGATTGACGTCGGGATGGCGCGGCTGGGCGAAGTGGCGGACCGCGCGATGGCCCGCCTGGAGGTGCCCGCGACGGAGGCGCGCTTTACCGGCCGATCCGCTTCGACAGCACCTTGAGCTCCGGGCTCACCTCGTAGATGAGGGGCACGCCCGTCTCCAGCTCGAGGTTTGCCACCTGGTCGCCGGTGAGGCCCTCCAGCTTCATCACGATGGAGCGGTTGGAGTTGCCGTGGGCGACGACGAGGACGTTCTTCCCCTGGCGGAGGTCCCCGCCGATGGCGCGCTCGAAGAAGGGGAGCGTGCGCTTGGCGGTGAGCTCCAGAGACTCGCCGTTCGGCGGGGCGATGTCGTAGGAGCGGCGCCAGATTTTCACCTGCTCCTCGCCGTAGCGCGCCGCGGTGTCCGCCTTGTTGAGGCCCTGCAGGTCCCCGTAGTGGCGCTCGTTGAGCGCCGCGTCCCGGATGACCGGCGGCTTCTGGCCCAGCTTCTCCAGCACCAGCTGCAGCGTCTCCTGCGCGCGGATGAGCTCGGAGGTGTACGCGACGTCAAAGCGCAGCTGCTGAATGTGCGCCGCCGCGCCCTTCGCCTCGGTGCGCCCCTTGTCCGTGAGCGGGACGTCCACCCAGCCGGTGAAGCGGTTCTCGAGGTTCCAGAGCGACTGACCGTGACGGATGAGGACGAGGGTGGCCATGTGGCGTGACGACATAGCCAACTTGGCCCCGGATGGCGAACGCTTGAGGGCACCCCCGTTCGCGTCGAGCGTTGCGCCGTCAGGCGCATAGTCGAGACGTCGGCAGTGCTCCCGAAGCTTGGCTCATGGGCCGCTTCGCTCTGCTCGAAACACACCGGCAGAGTGCCGTGCGTGGGCTTACGCCACCTCTCGACTATGCGCCTGACGGCGCAACGCTCCTGACTAACTCGCAGCACGGAGGTTCAAGGGGTTGGGAAGCTGCACTGCCCGAGTGGGTACACGACAACCAGGCCGCAGGGCA
>JBGART010000030.1:0-115913 GCA_044230055.1 Myxococcaceae bacterium
ACCTCGGGGGAAAGCGCGGCGGCGCTCGGGAGCATGAGGCCCCTGGGTGCAAATCCACTGCTGGGATCCGGGCCCTGTGAGAACAAAGGGTTGACCCGTCAGGCCCCGGGTTGAACGTGACGGACGCGCTTTCAATGACCTGGGAGGGTGGGCGTGACGCCTACCCGTCGTCGTCGCCCGAGGCCATCCCGTACTTGCGGAGCTTGTCGTGGAGGGTGGCCCGGCCGATGCGGAGCGTCCGGGCGGCTTCGGAGCGGTTCTGCCGGGCGGCTTCCAGCGCCGCGAGGATGAGCCCCCGCTCATAGGCTTCGACTTTCTCTTTGAGACCCGCGCCCCCCGGGGTGGGAAGGCCGGCGCTCTCCGGGGCGGCGGCAGCTCCGCCGGGGAGCGCGTCCAGCTCCACGCTGCCGTCCTGACTGAGCGCGACGGCGCTCTCGATGACGTGTTCCAGCTCGCGAACGTTGCCCGGCCAGCCGGACGTGGTGAGGCGGGCGAGGAGCTCCGGGGTGAGCCGCACCTCCGGCACTCCGAAGGACTTCGCGGCGCGCGCGAAGAAGTAGCGGGCGAGGACGGGGATGTCCTCGGGACGCTCGCGCAGGGCGGGGATGGCCAGCTGAACCACCTTGAGGCGGTAGAGGAGATCCTCCCTGAACCGGCCGGCCTTCGCCTCCGCGGGGAGATCCCGGTGGGTGGCAGCCAGCACCCGGACGTCCACGCGCACCGGCCGGTCCTCGCCCACCGGGCGCACCTCGCCCTCCTGAAGGACGCGCAGGAGCTTGGCCTGGATGCCGGCGCCGAGCTCGCCCACCTCGTCCAGCAGGACCGTCCCGCCGTCGGCTTCGCGGAACAGGCCCGGCCGTGCGCGCACGGCCCCGGTGAAGGCGCCCTTCGCGTGCCCGAAGAGCTCCGCCTCCGCGAGCTCCTCGGTAAGGGCGGCGCAGTTGAAGCGGACGAAGGGCTTGTCGTGCCGGCGCGAGGCGCGGACGATGGCTTCGGCGATCCGCTCTTTTCCGGTGCCGCTCTCCCCGGTGATGAGGACGTTCACGTCGCGCGGGGCGATGCGGCTCACCAGGGTGGCGAGCCGGGACATCGCCGCAGAGACGAAGACCATGGAGCGCAGGAGGTTGACCTCGCCCTTGAGCTGGGCGTTCTCTTCCTCAAGCCGCACGGTGCCGAGCGCCCGCCGGACCACCTGCAGGACCTCCTCCACCTCGAACGGCTTGCGGAAGTAGTCCAGCGCGCCGTGCTTGATCGCCTCCACGGCGTGGCGTTCGCTGCCGTGGGCGGTGATCAGCACCACCTCCGGGCGCGGTGCGGGCAACGCGCGGATCCGCTGCAGCAGCTCCAGGCCGTCGACCTTCGGCATGCGCAGGTCGCTCACCACCAGCTCCACGCCGCCCTGCTCCACGCGGCGAAGGCCCTCCGCGCCGTCGGACGCCTCCACCACGGTGATCCCGTCGTCCTCCAACAGGCCGCGCAGCGTGAAGCGCACGCCCGCGTCATCATCCACCAGCAGGACCGTGTGGCTCACGGGGCCCAAGTCTACACAGCGTTCTGCTGGGCGGGGACGGTGAGCTCGGCGACGGTTCCGCCGCCTTCGCGGGGAAGCAGGCGCAGCTCTCCGCCGTGCTGCCGGGCGATGGCGCGCGCGATGGTGAGGCCGAGGCCGTTCCCGGTGGGCTTGGTGGTGACGCCGGGTTCGAAGAGGCGGTCGCGCGTTGCGGGATCCAGGCCGGCGCCGCGGTCGCAGACGCGGATGGTGGCCCCCTGGGCGGCGCGCGTCAGGACGAGCTCTATCCGTTCGCCCGCGGGGCTGGCGTCCAGCGCGTTCTGGACGAGGTTGATGAGCACCTGCTTGAGCTTTCGCGCGTCGGCGTGGACCTCCACTTCCGCGGGCGCCTCCACAGAGAGTGTCACCCGCGCGTCCGCGGCGGCGCCTTCATGCAGGGCGGCGACGGACTCGCAGAGCTGCCGGAGGGCCACGGTCGCCGCGTCGAGCGGGACAAGGGGCCGGGAGAAGTTGAGGAAGGAGTCGAGGATCTCCTGCATCCGGTCCACCTCCCGGCGCAGCACGGCCATCCGCTCCTGCTCCTTGGGCTGCAGGGCGCGGTCGACCAGCGCGGCAAGCCCCTTCACGCTGGTGAGCGGGTTCTTGAGCTCGTGGGCGATCTCGCCCGCCATCACGGTCAGCGCCTGGGTGGACTCGCGGTGCATCTGCAGCACCTCGTCACGCGCGGTGAGGCCTCGCCGGACCATGCTCTCGAAGGCCTGGCGCATCAGCGAGCCAATCATCGCGGCCCACACCAGCGTGAAGCTCAGCATCAGGGACCGGGCGACGAGCAGCGTGGTGTCCGTCACGACGCGGGCGCCGCCGCCGAAGAGGTGGGGGACGATGGTGGGGAACGTGCCCGTGTAGGAGATCCACGTCATGCCCCAGAGGGCGGCGGTGGCCAGGGCGATGAGCGCCACCGCGTGCCGCGCGAGGCCGAAGAGGGTGAGGAAGACGGCCAGGGGGACCATCATCGGCCACACGGGGCTGTCGATTCCGCCGGTCACCGCCAGCACGGTGACCAGGATGGGGGCGGCGGCGGCCATGACGACGGGGATGCGGGTGCGGTTGAAGGGGTGCCGGGAGAGCCGCCGGTACTCATAGAAAGCCCGCGCGAGCGCAGCGCAGGCCACGCCCACCACGGTCCAGCGCCGCCAGGGCGCGGGATCTCTGGCGAAGGCCACCAGGATCAACAGGAAGAGCAGGGGCGCGATGTAGAGGCGCAGGGAGGCGAAGCGCCTGAAGAGCGCGCCGAAGGCTTCGTTCTGCACCTGCTCCAGTCCGACGGTCCGGTCGTTCGACGCCACCGTTTGACCTCCTGCAGCCCTCTTGCCAGAGCCTGTCACCGGGCGCACCGCGAGAGGGTGCCGGATCTCCGGACGAACCTGTCGGGCTTTCCGACAGGCGCACGAGCCCACCAGAGGGCACGCGCCCTGGCACGGCTGGTGCTCAAGGGCAGGGGGCCATGTGGACGCTCCTGTCGATTGCGCTTCGAAACGTCTTGCGGAACCGCCGGCGGACGCTGCTGACGCTGGCGGCGATCACGCTGGGTGTCGGTGCGGCGGTGCTGATCCGCGGCCTGCTCAACGGGCTGCAGCGCAGCATGCTGCTCACCACGGTGGAGGCGCAGACCGGCGCGCTCCAGGTCCACCGGACCGGGTACCTGGCCAACGTCCTCTCTGCGCCGCTGGCGCTGGACTTCGCGCTGGATGAGGCGCTGCTGCAGAAGGTCCACGCCGTGCCGGGGGTGAAGGCGGTCGCGCCTCGGCTGCAATTCGCCGGTTCGCTCACGGTCACGCCCAGCGACGGCTCTGAAGCCCCGGAGGCGCTCTTCTTCAGCGCCACCGCGGTGGACCCCGCGCAGGAGGCGACGGTCTGCCCGCAGCGCAGCCGGATGTTCTCGAAGGGCGCGCAGTTTGACGACGGGCACCTCCTGGTCGGCGAAGCCCTTGCCAGCTCGCTGCAGGCGAAGCTGGGGGATGAGGTGGTGCTGCTGGCGCCGGACCGGGATGGGGCGCTCTCAGGAGAGCTGAGCCACATCGGCGGGCAGCTCAGGGCACTGATGCCCGGCGAGCCGAAGGTGGCCCTGGTCCCCTTGAGCCTCGCGCAGCGGCTCCTGCGCATGGAGGGGCGGGCGACGGAGCTGGTGGTCTCCGTGGAGCAGCTGGACCGGGCAGGGGAAGTGGCGGAGCAGATGCAGCGCGCTCTGGGCCCGGACTTCGAGGTGCACACCTGGGAGCGCGTCGCCTCTGAACGGCGGGCGGCGATGGACCGGCAGGACGTCCTGGCCGGAATCATCTCCGCCATCTTCGTCCTCCTGATGCTGTTGGGCGTGGCGAACACCATGCTGATGAGCGTCCTCGAACGGACCCGCGAGATTGGCACCATGATGTCGGTGGGCGTGCGGCGGGGCAGCGTGATGGTGCTGTTCCTGGCGGAGGCGCTCGTCATCGGCGTGCTGGGCGGCAGCAGCGGCCTGGCGGTGGGCGCGGCCATCACCGGGTGGCTTGGCCGGCGCGGCCTGATGATGACGCCGCCCAGCGCGACGGTGGCGTTGGAGCTCAACCCCTACCTGACGCCCGGCTACGCGGCGGCGGTGCTGGCGCTGGCGCTGTTCGGCGCTGTCCTCTTCGCCCTCTACCCCGCCTTCCGCGCCAGCCGGCTGCGCCCCGTCGAAGCCCTGGCTGGGCGCTAGGAGCCACCCATGACCTTCCTCTTCCTCGCGTTCCGCAACGTGTTCCGCGCCAAGGCGCGCTCCGGCATCACCATCGCCGCGCTGTTCTTTGGCGTCTTCATGAGCCTGCTCCTGGGCGGACTGGTGCTGGGGATGGGCGAGTCCCTCATCGACGAGACGGTCAACGCCCGCGTCGGCGCCCTTCAAGTCCACCGGAAGGGCTACTTCGAGTCGCGAGACCGGCAGCCCCTGAAGCTGGACCTGCCGCAGGGCGGAGAGCTGGAGGCGAAGCTGCGCGCGGTCCCCGGCGTGGTGGCGGTGACCCCGCGCCTGGTCTTCAGCGGGATGATCACCAACGGCAGCCGCGGCACCATCGTGATGGGTCAAGCGGTGGACGTGGAGACCGAGGCGCAGGCGCTGCCGGGCGCGCGCAAGCTCGTCGAAGGCCCCGCGCTCTCCGCCGCCCAGCCGCGCGGCGTGGCGGTGGGGCGGGAGCTGTCGCGAGCGCTGCAGCTGCAGCCGGGGTCGGTGGCCATGCTCCAGTCGCAGGGCAAAGACGGGCGGGAGAACGCGCTGGACCTGGAGGTGGTCGCCACCCTTGGCGGTGCGAATCCCCTGGAGTCCAAGCGGATGATCACCCTCCAGCTGGCGCACGCGCAGGAGCTGCTCGGGATGGAGGGCCGGGTGACGGAGTACGTGGTGCGGGTAGCGTCGCTGGAAGGGTTGGACGGCGTGGCGGCGGCGCTCTCGAACGCGCTGGGGCCGGACTACGAGGTGCATACCTGGTCCCAGCTGCGGCCCGCGCTGAAGGACATCACGCAGGCGCAGCGGCTGGTGCTGGGCATCATCTGCCTCATCTTCATGGTCATCGCCGTGGTGGGCGTGGCCAACACGCTCCTGATGAGCGTGATGGAGCGGACCCGGGAGATCGGCACGCTGCTCGCCGTGGGGGTGACCCGGGCGCAGGTGGGGCTGCTCTTTGTGCTGGAAGCCGCGGCGCAGGCGCTGATTGGCGGCGCGGGCGGGCTGGCGCTGGCGGTGGCCATCGTCTCCGCGCTGGCCCGGCGCGGCGGCTTCGACCTGCCGATGGGGGAGGGGAATGATCCCTTCCACCTCGTCCCCACCCTGCCTGCCGCTTACGCGCTTGTCTCGGTCTCCATGGCCTGCGCCGGCTCCATCCTGGCCGCGCTCTACCCCGCCACGCGCGCCGCCCGCCTGCGGCCCGTCGAGGCGCTCTCCTCTCACTGACGACGAAAGGCCCGACGATGAGATCCCTCCTGCTGACCGCCCTGCTGACCGCCACCGCCCTCGCCGACGCTCCGCCGGCCGTGGAAGACGCGCTCAAGCGGCACGACGCGCTGATGGCCCCGGAGCGCTTCAAGGCGGTGCTGTCGATGACCGCCCACCGCGACGACGGCTCCACGCGCACCTACAAGATGACGATGCTCAAGGGCGGGAGCGACAAGTCCCGCATCGCCTTCGACGAGCCCGCCAGCGCCCGCGGGCAGGAGATCCTCCGGAACGGCGAGAACACCTGGATCTACATGCCCAACCTGAAGCGCTCCATGCGGCTCGCTTCGCGCGAGTCCTTCCAGGGCGGCGACTTCAACAACGCCGACGTCCTGAGGGCGAACTACGCGCAGGACTACACCGGCGTGCTGAAGGAGGATCCGGCGCAGCCGGAGACCTGGCTCCTGGAGCTCAAGTCGCGCTCCAAGGAGTCCGCCTATGACGCCGTCAAGCTCTGGGTGCGGCGCTCTCCTTTGGGCGTGCCGGTGCGCGGCGAGTACTACACCGCGAGCGGCAAGATGCTCCGCTCCGCCGAGTTCCTGGACGTGAAGGAGCTGGGCAAGAACGTGGTGCGGCCGTCGCGCGTGAAGATGCGCAACGAGCTGGCCACCCAGCGCTTCAGCGAGCTGGTGTTCGACTCGCTGGACACCACCGCCGCCATGCCGGACGCGCGGTTCTCCCTCAACGACCTGGGCCGCTGAAGGCGCGCGCATGCTCCCCGCTCTCCTCCTGAGCCTCTGCCTCACCCAGTCCGAACCCGTGCAGGTCCGCACCAGCGGCTACCTGGACAGCCGGACCACGGTGGCCACCACGCGCGCGGACGGCGTCCCCGCGCTGGCAGAGCTCCTCGAGGGCAACGTGCAGCTGCGGATCTCCCCGTTCGAAGCGCTGACGGTGCAGGCGGATGCGTCCCTCTTCTGGCAGGCCGGCGGCTGGGTCCACGGCGGCGAACGGGACCTGCCTTCGCTGCGGCCCTCGGTGGTGCTCGCGGAGCTCTACGTCGACGCCGATCCGAACGGGCACCTGCGGCTGCTGCTGGGGAAGAAGCGGATCGTCTGGGGCAGCGGGCTGGCCTTCAACCCGACGGACGTGTTGAACCCGCCCAAGGACCCTACGGATCCCACCTTCCAGCGCGGCGGCGCGTGGCTGGCGGGAGTGGAGTTTCCGTCCGAGAAGGTGGCGCTCTCGGTGGTGGCCGCCGGGAAGGTGCTGCGGCAATACGCCGGGCTGCCCACGGCGCTGATCGTTTATCCGGAGCAGCCGAGCGCGGAGGCCGCGCGGGGTTGGATTGCCGATGACCGGGATGACCAGGCGCACTGGGCGTTTGTCGCGCGGCTCTACCTGCTCTTGGCCAACACAGACATCAACCTGACGTATGCCTATACGAATCTGTACAACGACGCGTTCGGGCGCAGCTCGCGGGCGGGGCTGTCGCTGTCCCACGCCTTCGGTGGATTGGAGCTGCACCTCGAGGCGCTGGGTTATTTGGGGTCCGCGCGGCTGGAGGCGGGCGTGGATGAGTCAGGGAGGCCCGTCGTCACCCGGCCGTACCTGAACGCCGGCTTCGTGAACACCCGCGCGCTGGTGGGCGCGCGGTACCAGTTCGAGAGCGACGCGATGGCCTCCGTCGAGTACTTCTACAACGGTGAAGGCCATGCCCCCGCGCAGTTCCAGGCGCTGGCCACCCTGGTCTCGCGCGCGCCGCAGCTGCTGGCCGGAGGCAGCGCGGACCCGGGCAGCCCGCAGAAGTTCAGCTTTGATCCCCTGAGGCGCCACTACCTCGTCGCGAGCTACTCGCGGCCGCGCGTCTTCGACGACTTCACCCTGTCTGTCACGTTGCTGCTGGGGCTGGAGGATCTCTCCGGTCAGGTGGCGCCGCAGATCTCCTGGACGCCGCGCGAGTGGCTGCAGTTGACCCTCGCCGCCTACGTGCCGTTCAACGGTGTGGAGGCCTGGGGCGCGGACGTGGGGACCGGACAGTACGGAGAGTTCGCGCTCTCTTCCTATGGCCCGCGCGTGATGGTCCAGGCGCGCATCTTTTTCTAGAGAGGAACGTCATGGCGCTCATCGAGCTGTCGCAGATCACGAAGACCTACCGGCTGGGAAAGACGCTGGTCCCCGCGCTGAAGGGCGTGGACCTCCACGTGGAGCGGGGCGAGTACACCGTGGTGATGGGCCCGTCCGGCTCCGGGAAGACCACGCTGCTCAACATCATTGGCCTGCTGGACCGCGCGGACGCCGGCAGCTACCGGCTGGATGGAGAGCAGCTGGGCGGCCGCGACTTCAACGAGATGGCCCACCTGCGCAACCGGAAGATCGGCTTCATCTTCCAGGCCTTCAACCTCATCCCGGTGCTCGACGTGCGGGAGAACATCGAGTTCCCCTGCCTCATCCGCAGCGAGGACCGCCGCGCGTTGCGAACGCGGGTGGAGTCCATCGCCCGCGAGGTGGGGCTGGACAAGGTGCTGGGCCACAAGCCGGACGAGCTCTCCGGCGGCCAACGCCAGCGCGTGGCCATCGCCCGCGCGCTCGCCACGCAGCCGGAGATCGTCCTGGCCGACGAGCCGACCGCCAACCTCGACTCCGGGACCAGCGAGCAGATCCTGGACCTGATGCAGAACCTCAACGCCACGCGCGGGGTGACGTTCCTGTTCTCCACGCATGACCCGCGCGTGATGCGCCGGGCCAAGCGGGTGGTCCAGATTGAAGATGGGCGGCTGGTGGATGGCAGCGCCGCCGCGCGAGCAAACGTGGCACTCCTGTGAAGTACGTCGCTGGAAAGCACTGTCGAATGGCGGTACAGGCTTTCGTTCATGTCTTCTTCCAGCGAGCTGTCGGGCGTGGCCCTCGCCGCGGCGTTCGGCCTTGAGATCAGCGTCCATCCAGACGAGGTCGCGTGCGAAGCCGCCGCCGCGAGTTGGGCCGTCAAGTTCAATGCGCTGGGAGGGCGAGGGACGCCGGAGCGGATCGCCTCCTGGGCCTTCGCGCGGTTCTCCGCCGGAATGTATCCGAAGGCCGACGCGCAATGGGTGGTGCTCGCGGCGGACCTGACCAACTGGATCGCCGTGCTGGACGACCTGGTGGAGAAGCACCCGGAGCGCACCGAGGAGCTGCGGGCCGCGCACCTGGGAGAGCAGCCTCCGGTGGGGGAGCCCAGCACGTCCCTGGTCCGCGCCTGGGGAGACCTGGAAGCGCGGATCTGCGCGGGGATCTCCGGAGACGCGAGGGCGCGGGTGAGGGCAAACCTCGCGCTGCTGTTCTCCGCCTACGCCTGGGAGGCGTCCTACCGCATGTCCGGGCGCGGCCCACCGCTGGAGGAGTACCGCCAGCACCGACACGAGAGCGGCGGCGTCCCCATTTACCTGATGGTCCTCGAGGCGGCGGTGGGCGGGCGGGTGCACGACGCGTCCTGGCTGTCCGAGCTGAACCACCGGATCGGCACCCTGGCGTGTTACGCGAATGATCTCTGCTCACACGACTGGGACCGCGCGTCGGGCAACCCCATCAACCTGGTCCGCGTCCTGGAAGACGCAGGGGAACGCCAGCCCGTCGAGCGCGCGGTGGCCCTGGCGACGGAGGAGTGGCTCGCCTGGAAGGCGTGCAGCGCGAACACAGCGGCGGATCCGTCGGTGATGACGTACGTGCGCTGGCAGCCCTACTTCGTGAGCGGGACCCTTCGCTGGATGGATAAGACGCAGCGCTATCTGGGGCGGAATCTCACGGCCAGGTAGTCCCCCACGCGGGGGCCGCGGCGGCGCTCCGTCCTGGGACGGGTCAGCTTCTCGTGCACCGCCAGGACGCCCATCGCGGCAAGCGCGTGGGTCTGAAATGGATAGTCCACGGCGAACGGGCGAGGGGCATACATGTCCGTCGGGCCCACCCATGCGCCGCTGACGCTCTGCTCGGAGAGCAGATACTCCAGGCCGCGCTGCAGGGCGGGATGGTCTGCCGGGACGTACTGAGCGATCAGCGCGACGGCCATTCCGGTGGCCGCGGCCGTGGTGGTGGCGCCGTCGTCGGGCGCCCATCCGCCGTTCGGGTGCTGCGTTTCGAGCGTCCGGCGCGCCACGTAGCGGGTGTCCGGGTGCTGCCGGCCCAGCGCCATTCCTACCTCATGCGCGCCGTAGCTCCGGATCTTGTACCAGTGCGCCTGCCAGCCCTGGTTGGCCTGCAGCTTGGACTCCAGCCAGCGCTTGGCGCGCTCTGTGTCGATTCCACTGGAGCCCAGGCGCTGCAGCCCAAGGAGGGCGTGGGCCACCACGTCTTCGGCTGGCGGATCATCCCGGTAGTGCCAGGTGCGCCAGAGGCCTTCCTCGGTCTGCATCCGCTGAAGGTACTGGCACGCCGCGGTCGCGACCTCGGCTGAGACCGCCGGCGCGAGCGCGAGCATCGTCATCCCGGTGGTGTCGGTGTCGGACTCCACCCCTGCGCGATAGGGCCAGCCGCCGTCGGTGTTCTGCGTTCGGGTCAGGAAGGCCCGCGCGCGCTCCTTGATGCGATCCGGGAACAGCTCACAGCCCCCGAACGCGCGCAGGAGGAGGGCGGTGTCCCAGCCCTCCGCGGCGCTGAAGCGCCACGTTCCGTCGGCCTGTTGATCCCGGGCGACGCTGGCCAGCGCGCGCGCCAGCTGAGGCGAGTGAGGAACCCACCGGTGGAGTGCCGCGGCGGCGACCGCGGTGGAAATCGGATTCAGCGCGACAGAGCCGCACCCGGTCTGGGCGCCATAGATGACCTCCAGCGCGTCTGCGCTGACGGCCGCGGACAGCTCCGCGGGATCGCAGAGCAGGAGGAGGAGCGAGGCAAGCTCAGCCGCGGACCAGGCCTTCATCTGCGCGGCGCCTCTCGAGGCCAGCTTCTCGGCCAGCAGGGAGACCAGGTCCCCGCGGGAGGCACCACCCAGGACCGGGCAGCCCCAGTGGAGCGCGAGGACATTGAAGAACAGCTTCCGGTGCTTGAAAGCGGGCTCGCCGAACGATGGATCCCGAAGATCCAGCGCGCGGCGGTGACCGTTCGCGACGTCCAGCATCCACCGGTCCAGCAGCGCGGGTATCAGGTGGTGCGTCTGCGTGGGCGCATTCCGCAGCCACGCTCTCGCCCGGTCGCACGCCGGGCGGAGGCTCGCGTGCTGACCCGCGGTGAGCAGGATCAGCGCGTTCTCAAGTACCCGGGGTTCGGGGGGCAGCGTCCATGCCCCATCCTCGCCCTGAGTGTCGCCCAGGTAAGCGCAGGCCTTCACGACAGCGCGCCTTACCGACTCTTGCTCGAAGTGCGCTCGCGATCTCACAGGCGGAACTTTGGCAAGCGAATAACTGGCAAGTCAAGCTTTCCTGGATTTTGTGGATTTACATGCTGTGCCTGTAGTGCCTGCTTGAGTGGTTACGCGTGGATGCCGGACAGCGGCTCCATTGAGGAGCGAAGCGTCAAGTTGTTACGCTTCCTTTCGTTGCTTGCCGCACACGCCGGTTGATCTGCCGTCGGCTGCCAAGGACCCCATGACTCCTTCTGAGGAAGCGGGCTGGAAGCGACTCCGAACGAAGTTCCTGCTTCGCAACCTGCCGCCCATCGCAGGGGCCGTCATCGTCTGCCCCTACGTCCTCGGCGTTCTGTTCAAGCTGAAGCCGGAAGAGACGCGGGTGGCGCTGCTGTACGTCGTGCCGGCGGTCGTGCTGGTGCACGCGATCGCTCAACAGTGGGCCGTCTCCGGGTGGCTGTGTCGCCGCGCGCTGGCCGTGCGGCCGGAAGATCCGCCAGGGGCTCGACTGGAGCGCCTCCTCCGCCTGCCGCGACACCTCGAGCTCTATTGCCTGGCCCCCGCATATTCCCTGGGCGGGTTCACCTTCGCGGTCGCCTGTTGCGCCCAATTCAACAGGTCGGTCGCCCTCGTGCCCATTGGCGTGGTGGTTTCACTCGCGCTGGCCTTGCTCGTGGGAATCCCCATCACGCTGACGTTTCAAGCGGATGTGTTGCCGCTCGCGCTCCAGGAGCACGCGCGCTCCCCCAAGGCGTCCCTCTCGCGCACCGGGTTCAGCTGGCCGCGCCAGAGCTGGTACCTGCCCTACACGTTCGCGGTGCTGATGTTCCTGGTGCTCGTCTACAGCGGGATCATCCTCGGGGCGAAGCTGGGGGAGGGGCATGACGAGCTCCTGCGGCAGCTGGCCACCCGCGTGGACCCGTCGGTCGTGGAGCTCGCCAGAGAGAGCACGAACGCCATGCTGGGTTCGATCGCCCCGCCGGTCCTGCTCATCGCCTCCGTGCTGCTCATCTTCTTCATGGTCTCCGGCTGGCTGATGGGGCAGCTGGAGCGCAGGGCGGCCAAGGCCATCGAGGAGTCGCTCTCAGCGCTCGTTTCCGGCAATCCCATTCCGCCCGGCTGGATTGGCACCACCGAGGTGGGCGACGTCGCCTTCGCGGTGGCCAATATCAGCGACGAGATGAGAGAGGTCTTTCAGCAGCTCCGCTCCATGGCGGAGGGCAGCCTCTCCATCCAGCTGGAGGGGAACAGCGGCCTCATCAACGCGTTTCGGTCCTCCCAGCGCGCTCTGTTGCAAATCGCGGATCAGATGCGCGTGCTCGCCCGCGGCGACATTGTCGCCAATGAAGAGGTCTTCGGAGATCTCGGCAAGACGTTCGGAGAGCTGTCGGGTGCGCTGGGCGCGACCATCTCCCAGGCCAAGACCATCGCGAAGGGGGACCTCCGCACGGATCCGATGGTGACCGGCGAGCTCGGCAGCGCCATCCATCAGATGACCGAGAACCTGCGCAGCATGGTGGGGCAGACGCAGGAGGTCGGTGCGAAGATCTCCGACATCGTGGTGAGCCTGAGATCCGCGTCGGCGCAGCTCTCCACCGCCACGACCGAGCAGGTGTCGGCCCTGGCGGAGACGGCGAACACGATGACGGAGATGTCTCAGACCTCCGCCGCGTCTGCCGACCGCTGCGCAGACTTGATCCGCCAGGGCGAATCCGCCGCCGCGGTGGTGGACAAGGGGCGCAGCGGCGCCTCGGACGCGGGGAGGGCGATGAACGCCATCTCCGCCTCTCTGGGGAAGGTCGCCTCGCTGTCTGGCGCCTTGTCGGAGAAGGTGCAGCAGGTGGACGGGATCATCGAAACCGTCGGCTTCCTCGCCGACCAGTCCAGCACCCTGGCCATCAACGCCGGCATTGAAGCGTCCCGCGCGGGCGAGGCGGGCAAGGGGTTCGCCGCGGTCGCCCGGGAGATGCGGGCGCTGGCGAGCGACTCGCGCAAGGCCACCGCGCAGATTCGTGAGATCCTCCAGGAGATCCGCCAGAAGACGGTCCAGGTGGACTCGTCGGTGGCCGCCGGCAGCAGCACCATCGAAGACGGCGTGCGGCTGGTGAACCAGCTGGGAGACGCCATCGGCCAGCTGGGCGTGACCATCCACGACGCGGTGGGCTTGATGCGGCAGGTGGAGGGCTCTGCGCGCCAGCACCAGGCGGGCGTGGGCCAGGTGAGCCAGGCGCTGCGGTCCATGCAGTCCGCCTCCGAGTCCATCCGCGACGGCGCGCGCCTGTTGAGCGGGCTGTCGGAGCAGGCGCACTCGCTGGCGACGATGCTCAAGCACACCTCGGGCGCGTATCAGCTGCCGGCCAAGCCGGTGGCACTGGCGCTCAACGCGGGCCCAACGCTGTCCACGCGGCCGTGACGGCATGGATCTGCGCGTCCTCAACGCCAGGCGAGCGCTGGAGGCCACCTACGGCCTCGCCCTGGAGGCGGTGACCGACTCGGAGCTGGCCCGGGCCCTTGCGGAGGCGTTCCCGCCCGGCCAGGAGGACTTCACCGAGCGCGCCGCGCTGGACCGCTTCGTCGACCTGTTGCCCATCGACGAGAGCTCGCTCTTCCGCAACGAGCCGCTCTGGAGCTGGCTGGAGCAGTCGTTGTTGCCGCAGCTGCTGGACGCCTGCGCCGCGGCCATGCGGCCCCTGCGCGCGGTGTCGCTGGGGTGCTCCAGCGGCCAGGAGCCCTTCAGCCTGGCGATGCTCATCCTGCGGCTCCTGCGCGAGCGCGGGGTGCCGGCGTCCGCTGCCGGTTCGTTTGCCAGCATCCTAGGCGTGGATGCGTCCGCCGTCCGGGTGGAGCAGGCCCGGTCGGGCACCCTCAACGCCTGGTCCGTCCAGCGCGCCCGCAGCGCCTGGGTGGAGTCCATGGTGGAGGAGGAGCGCGAGAGCCCGGGTCGGTACCGCGTGAACCCCGCGGCGCTGGCGCTCACCCGCTTTGAGCAGCGCAACCTGATGGAGCTGGTGGAGGAGCCCTCGCGGCTCTCCGGCGCGCAGCTCGTCTTCCTCCAGCACGTGCTCGTCTACTTCCGGGATGAGACGGCCACGCAGGTGCTCCAGAAGTTGATCGCCGGGCTGGATCCCGGTGCCGTGCTGATCGTCGCGCCGGTGGAGGCGCACCTGCTGGACCGGCTCTCCTGTGCAGATCGGACGGACTACGTGGGCGCCGTCCGGGTCCTTCGCCCTGGAGCGTCACGCGCCCGGCCGGAGGTGCTCACCCCGCCTCCAGTGCGCGCCGCGCCGCCGCCCGTGCGCGCTGCGCCGCCGCCGCCGAGCGCGCCGCCGGAGTCTGCGGAGGCCTATGTCCGCGTGGCGCTGGAGCACCTGGCGAAGGGGCGACTGGACGACGCGCTGCGCGCCGCGCGTGCGGCCTCCTATGCGGATCCGCAGAGCGTCTATGCGCGGCTGTGCGTGGGTCAGATCCTCCTCCGGGTGGACGCGCAGCGCGGGCGGCGGGTGCTGGAGGAGCTTGCGGGCGAATTGCAGTCGCGCGCGGATCACTCCATGGCTGAGCACGCGGACGGCCTGAGCCTCAAGCAGCTGGGCGAGGCCATCGACCTCCTGTTGGCGGGTGCGCGATGAAGCGCCTGCGGCCGAAGTCCATCTCGGTGGTGCCCGGCGCGCAGGAGCGGCTGCGGGCGGCGGCGCGGGCGCTGGAGACCGAGGCCGTCGTCGAGGAGGCCCCTCAGCTCATGGTCCAGTTTGGCCTTGGAGGCACGGCTTACGCGGTGGAGCTGTCCGCCATCGACCGCGCCATCACCCAGTTTGGGGAGGTCATCCCGCTGCCGGGCGCGCCGGCCAGCATCCGCGGCACCGCGTTCCTGGACGGGGTGCCGCACGTGGTGGCGGATCTCCTGGAGGCGGCGGGCCATCCGCGCCGGGCCCTGGACGTCCTGGAGCGCTCTCCGGCGCTGGTGGTGCACCGGGAGGGCGTGCCGCTGGCGATCGCCGTGGAGGGCCCGCTGGAGCTCACGGAGGTGGCCGTCTCCGGGGTGAGCGCCGCCACCAGCCGCAACGGCGTTGGCGTGGCGGCGAAGCTGCCCAACGGCGCGCTCCTGCTGGCGACAGACTGGCTGAGGCAGTTCATCGCCGGGGTGGCGTGACGATGGATGAGGCCACCGCGAAGCGGCTGCTGGGTTTGTTCGTCAGCGAAGCGGAGGAGAACCTCGCCGCGCTGAACCCGCTGGCGGTGCGCTTCCAGGATCCCACCCAGCTGGACGCCATCGAAGAGTTCTGCGGCACGGCGCACAGCTTCAAGGGCGCCGCCGCGGCGGTGGGCCTGCCGGACATGGTGTGGGTGGTGCACCGGCTGGAGGCGCTGGCCTTCCGGCTGCGCCACACGGACGGGGAGGCGCGCGCGGAGCTGTACCGGCGGCTGCGCCGGGTGCTGGAGCTGCTGGAGACGTCCATCGCAGTGCTGGGAGCGGGCAGCTCCGAGCCCGGGCCCGAGCACGCGGCGCTGCGAGGGCTGCTCGCCGACATCGAGCCGGATGTGCTGCTGGCGCAGGCGGTGGAACCCCGCACGGCGGCGCCGTCCGCTGCGGCTTCGCAGGAGGCCGCGGAAGAGCGCTTAAGCGTTCCCGCCACCGAGGTGGATGAGGCGCTGCGGCTGGCCGCCAGCGTTACCCGGCTGGCCGCGGCGCAGGAGCTGGATGGCGGCCGGCTGGAGCGGCGCACCGCGCAGGAGCTGGCCACCCTCTCGCAGCGGCTGGAGAGCGTGCTCTTCAACCTCCGGATGCTCCCCGCGGCGCAGGCGCTCACCGGCCTGGACGCGGAGGTGCGCGCGCTGGCGGAGCGGCTTGGCAAGGACGTGCGGGTGGAGATGGCAGACCACCAGGTGCGCGCGGACCGCCGCACGCTGCAGACCGGACGGACCATGCTCCGCCACCTGGTCCGCAACGCGCTGGATCACGGCTTTGAAACGCCTGCCGAGCGCGCGTCCGCAGGGAAAGCCTCCCAGGGGACGCTCAAGGTGGCGCTCCACATGGCGGACGCCAGCCTTTGGGTGACCGTCGAGGACGATGGCGGCGGCTTCGACGTGGGGGCCATCCGCGGCGCGCTCGCGTCCCGCACCGCGGAGCCCGAGCGGATCTCCGCGCTCTCCGACTCAGAGGTGTTGGTGGAGTTCGCCGCGCAGGGCGGGTCCACCCGCGCGCAGGCCACCGACATCTCCGGGCGCGGGGTGGGGCTCTCCACGGTGGTGGCGATGGCCCGCGCCAAGGGCGGGGACCTCAAGCTGCGCAGCGAGCGCGGCAAGGGCAGCACGGTGAGCTTCACGCTCCCGCTGGAGGTCTACGCCACCGAGGTTCTGACCGTCTCCTGCGGGTCTCGCCGGCTGGGCATCCCGACCTCCGCCATCGAGTCCACCGTGACGCTCGGGCAGGGCGGTCTGACGCCGCAGCGCGGGCCGGCCGGGCCCATCCTCGCCTTTGACGAGCGGATCATCCACCTGCGGCCGCTGGGGCAGCTGCTCGGCGGTGCGGGCGGGTCCACCCGCTTCGCGGTGATTGTCCGCGCGGAGCAGCGCGAGGTGGCGCTGGGCGTGGACGAGCTGGGGGAGGCCACGCGGGTGGTGCCGCACGCGCTGCCGCCCTTCGCTTCCGCTGACACGCTGGTCACCGGTGTGGCGCTGCTCTCGGATGGACGGCAGGTGCACGTGCTCAATCCACGGCACCTGGTCTCCCTGGTCCGCCAGGAGGGCGTGGCGCGGCTCGAGGAGCCGGTGGGTGCGGCGGCACTGGTGGAGGCGAAGCCCGCACCCGCGCCTGCAGCGGAGAAGCGGCCGGGGCGCAGGCTCTCGGTGCTGCTGGCGGAGGATTCGCTGGCCACCCGCGAGGTGCTGCGCGTGCTGCTGGAGCGGGAGGGCTTCGATGTCCGGGTCGCGGGAGACGGCCAGGAGGCGCAGGTCCGCATCGCCGAGCGGTTGCCCGACGTGCTGGTGAGCGACTTCAACATGCCGGTGTGCGACGGGCCGATGCTCGCGAGGGCGGTAAGGTCCCATCCGGAGAGCGCGCGGCTGCCGGTGATTCTACTGACCTCGCGGGATGACGCGCGGTCCAGAGCGGAGGGTGCCGCGGCAGGGGCGGATGCGTACCTCATCAAGTCGCAGTTCAACGCGCAGCTGCTGAGGCAGACGCTGCGCAAGCTGGGCGTGGAGGGTTAGGTGGAGACGCTGGCGGTCTGGGTGGACGACTATGCGCTCAAGGCGCTCCCGAGCCTGGAGCAGGAGCTCGCGCGTCGCTCCGCGCTGGTGATGCGCAGCTTCGGGCGCCTGCCCAACCCGGCCACCGTGGCGCAGCTGGCGCAGTACCGGCAGGTGGCGGTGGTGAGCGGGAAGGACCTGCCGCAGCTGGTCTCCCGCATCGAGATGGCCACCACCACGTTGAAGGTGGGCGTGATTGGCGTGCTGCCGCCTGGCTGCGCGGCGCAGGCGCTGCTGCGCGGCCCGGGGCTGCTGGACGTCCTCAACCCCAAGCACGGCGGCGCGGCGGACCGCATTGCCCTGATGTCCAAGGTGCCCATTGTCTCCGGCCGGGCGAAGGTCCTGGAGCCGGAGACGCCGTCTGCGCATCCGGGCGTGGGCCGCGCCGCCGGAGCGCTCCCCATATCGGCCGGGCTGGAGCCGTCGCCTGGCGCGCCGGCCCCCATCGGCCCGGACTCGCCGGGGCTGGCCATCGCCAGCTCCACTGGCGGGTGCTGGGTGCTGGCGGATCTCCTCCGGATGACGCGCGGGCGGCGGCGCGGGCCGGTGCTGGTGGCGCAGCACATGGACGCGGAGTTCACAGACTTCTTTGCCAGCTGGCTGGAGTCGGCCACCGGCCGGCGCACAGTGCTGGTGCACGAGGGCGTGGCGCTGCACCACGACGTGGTCTACGTGCCGGGCGGGGGAGGAGATCTCGTCGTCGCAGACGACGGGCTGCACGTCTTCAGCGCGCCTGCGAGCGGCCGTTTCGTCCCCAGCGCCAACCGGCTGCTGCGCACCTTCGCCAAGGCGTTCGGCGACCGGGCGACCGCGGTGGTGCTCTCCGGGATGGGGGACGACGGCGCGGCAGGCGGGACCGAGGTGCTCAAGCTGGGCGGCCAGCTCTATTGCCAGCACCCGTCCTCCTCCATCGTCCCGTCCATGCCGGAGTCCGCGATGAAGGCGTCGCCCCGCGCGCTCGCGCTCGCGCCGGAGGCCCTGGGCGCCGCGCTCTGCCTGCCGAGCTGAAGCGCTACCCTTCCGGCGCGCGCAGGCGATCCACGTCCAGCACCGCGTGGGCGGGATCTCCCGCGGTGAAGCCCATCGCCCAGTCGCTGGCGGTGTCCTGACCCCCGCCGCGGTTTGACAGCGGCGCGAAGGGGAGGACGTCCTCCAGCGCGTCCACCCAGAGGACGACCTCGCCGTGCGCGGTGGAAATGAGCACCATCTTCTGATCCGGGCGGAGCTCCACGTGCTGTTCGCCGAACAGAACCGAGGCGTACACCACCGGGATGAGACGCCCGGCCAGGCGGATGGCGGAGTCCAACCCGCGCTCGCGCGACTGGGGATCCGGGATGGCGACAGGCATCGCCGCGTTCAACACCCGTGTCACCGTCTGCAGCGGGACTGAAAATCTCCAGGTGCCTATCCGGAGAAGTGCCAGCGGTTCACCTTCGAGGAGGGCGCGCATGGGTTCAAGTCGGAGCAAAACCGGAAAGCCGTCCGCGAGCAAATGTCGCCTGTTTGACAAAACGCGTGAACGTGGCGAATCATGTAAATCGCGCGTAAGCGGTTCACCCGGTTTAGGGTGTCCGCCCACCGGAGGCGCCAAAATGACTGAGCCGATGACATCCCGATTGCCGGGATTCCACGAGCTGACCCTGCAGGAACGCCGTGACCGATTGGCTCAGATGCTCGACCTCGACGAGGTGGGGCTGGAGGCCGGCGGAATCGACACCGCGACCGCGAATGCGATGGTGGAGAACGCGGTGGGGCTCTTCTCGCTGCCGATGGCGGTGGGCCTGAACCTGGTGGTGAACGGCCGCGAGCACCTGGTGCCAATGGTCATCGAGGAGCCGTCGGTGGTGGCGGCCTTCTCCATGGCGGCGAAGCTGGTGCGCGGCGCGGGCGGCTTCATTGCCGAAGCGGACGAGCCGATGATGATCGGCCAGATCCAGGTCGCCGGCTGCCCGGACTTCGAGAAGGCGTGGGAGCAGCTGCACGCGAACAAGGCGGAGATCCTCCGGCGGGCAAACAGCTTCCACCCGAACCTGGTAGAGCGCGGCGGCGGCGCGAAGGATCTCGAGGTGCGGATTCTCCCCGCGGGTGAGCTCGGCGGGGAGGACCTGCTCGTCGTCCACCTGCTCATCGACACGCGCGAAGCCATGGGCGCGAACCTGATCAACACGGCGGCCGAGGGCGTGGCGCCGATGATCGAAGAGCTGACCGGGGGCAGGGTGCAGCTGCGGATCCTTTCGAACCTGGCGGACCGCCGGTGCGCGCGGGCGCGCTGCGCCATCCCGCTGGAGAACCTGGCGGCGTTCGGCCTGAGCGGGCGCGAAGTCGCCGAGGGTGTGGCGTCCGCCAGCCGCTTCGCAGACCTGGATCCCTACCGTGCGGCCACCCACAACAAGGGCGTGATGAACGGGATTGACGCGGTGGCCATCGCCACTGGCCAGGACTGGCGAGCCATCGAGGCCGGCGCGCACGCGTTCGCCTGCGCTTCAGGCCGCTACCGGCCGCTCTCGCGCTGGTGGATTGGCGGGGATTCGCTGTGCGGCAGCATCGAGCTGCCTCTGGCTGTCGGGACGGTGGGCGGGCCGATCAAGATCCACGGCGGGGCGCAGATGGGGCTCAAGCTCCTGGGCAACGTCACCGCGAAGGAGCTGGCGATGATCATCGCCGCGGCCGGCCTGGCTCAGAACCTGGCGGCGCTGAGGGCGCTCGGATCTGTCGGCATCCAACGGGGCCACATGGCGTTGCATGCCCGGTCGCTGGCGGCCAGCGCCGGCGCGCGCGGGGATGACGTGAACCGCGTGGCGCGGCTGTTGGTGGCGGGCGGGGAGATCAAGCTCGACCGCGCGAAGGAGTTCGTCGCGGCGGAGCGCGTGGTGCGGTCCGTGGACTCCGTCGGTGTCGAGGAGAGCCAGTTCGCGTGAGGTTGTTTGCTGACAGCGGGCGCCGCGAGGCGCCTGCGTGTGACCGTCAGGCCGGCTGCTGCCAGGGTCCAGCGATGTGCCGCTGGATGCAGCCGATGAGCGCCTGAGGCTGGACGGGCTTGGTGAGCAGGTCCTTCGCTCCCGCGGCCATGCAGCGCTCCCGCGTGGCGGGGTCTGTCCGGCTCGTCAGGATGATCACCGGGATGTCGCTCAAGAGCGGATCCGCGCCGATCGAGTTGCACAGCCCCACGCCGTCCAGCCGCGGCATCTGGAGATCTGCGATCACCACGTCCGGCCGCTCTTCGCGGATCAGGCGGAGGGCATCCTCGCCGTTCCGCGCTTCGAGCAGCTTGACCTGGCTGTTGACGAGGAAGACCTTGGTGACCTCCCGGGTAACGCGACTGTCATCCACCAACAAGATACGGATCATCAATCAGGACCTCTCGTCCGCCGCGGGTGCGGCGCCTTCCAACGACTGCATCAACCCAGCGATGTGGCTCTTGAGCTGGGGCGAAAGCGAAACCAGGCGGATGCCCATCCCCACCGGGGCGGCCGTGGTGCTGCGCGGCCAGTAGGTGTTCGCCCAGGCGACGACGCCGGTGGAGGCGCGGGGCTCATCCCGGCCGGCCAGCCGCGCGCGCAGGAGAAGCTGCCTGCCCGGGCGCGCGGGGTTGAGGGTGCGGATGAAGATGCCGCCGGCGCTGATGTCGTAGCTGAAGCCGGTGGACCAGCGCGCGCCGTCCTCGGAGAACTCGACGACGCAGAAGAACGGCACGCGCTCGGACGCGCGGAGGTTGATGACGTCGCTGCGGAGGCTCCCGTAGATCCGTCCCAGGATGACGTCGAAGGGGAGCTGGCGCGTGTCGAGCGGCGGCTCACCGGTCAGCTGCTCGACACGGTCCCGGATGGTGGGCGTGGGGTCCCGCCCGCAGATGGCCATCAAGCGGCGCGGTTTCTCCTCGTCCGGCGCGCGCAGCTGCTCCAGCAGCTTCACCGGGTTCATGTCCTGGATGCCGAGGTCCACCACGCAGGCGTCGAGGGCGCTCCCGTGCTCCTTGAGGAGATCCAGCGCCTCCGCGCCCTCGGACGCGTACAGCACCTGGATGCCCGCCTGCTCCAGACTTCCGCCCAGCAGCTTGCGGACGAACCGGCTGGGCTCCACCAACAGGCACGTCGCGGCCAAAGAGGGCGCGCGCGCAGGCTCCTTGCCCTGGCTCTCTTGCAGCACCGAAAGCTTGGGCCCCAGCTTCTCCGCGGAGACGGGCCGGACGATGAAGTCATCTGCCGCGGCGCGCCAGCAGTACATGACCTCGTGGGCCTGCCCGCCGTCGGTGACCATCAGCACCGGCAGCCGCTTCCAATCGAACTGCTCCTTGATCCGCCGGCAGCACTCGTCGCCGCGGACCGGGCCGTCCTCGAATTCGATCAGCACGGCGAGGGGTTCTGCGTCCCGGAGCGCCTCAAGGCAGCTCTCGGCGCTGGTGAACCCGGAGGGCTGGTAGCCGAGGTCTTCGACCACATGGCTGAGGGACTTCAGCTCCGCCTCGCGCGCGGAAACGATGAACACGGATGCCGGGGGAGTCATGGGGAAACCTGAACACTATAAAAACTAGTAACTCCTGACTTCGCCGCCAAGGGACAGCTGACCTGACCGCGGTGCACACGTGCGCCGGGGTGCGCCTATTCCTTCTGTCGGCCGTCTTCGATCATCACCGCGTCGCCCTCGGAGGTTCGTAACTCCAGGCGTCTGACGGCGAGGTTCTCCGGCGCGATCTTGCCGTTCTTGCCCACGAGCTGCTTGGAGCCGAAGACGAGGTCGTTGCCGGGATCGATCTGCGGAGAGGTGAGCTGAAACTCTCCATTCACGAGCACGCGGACGTCCTTCCACACCGCGGTGCCTTCGTTCTTGATCAGGTACACGCGCCGTCCGCCCGGATCAGACACCAGGAGCTTGGCGCCGAAGTCCGTATTGCGTTCCGGTGCGCCAGGGCAGGCGACGACGAAGCCGGTGCCGGAGAGCAGCACCCAGACTGCGAGGATCAGCGCCTTGTACTTGAAGTAGCGGTCCGACCGGCGGAAGTCCGTCCAGGCCTCGCGCAGGATGGCCACGCCATTGAGCGCGGTGTTGGCGGCTTCGGCCTTGAGGCGTTCGCGGACGTCGGACTTGGGCGGCTCGCCTTCGCCCAGCGGGCGCGGCGCCGAGTACGGCCGCGAGGGGTTCCTCGTCGTGGGAGCCGGGCGGGCGCTCTGGCTGCCGGGGGCGGTGAGCGTGGAGGAGGAGCCGCGCCCGGCTTCGCCCTCGGGAGCGAGCACGGTGGGGGAGGAGGGGCGCGCGGCGGCGGCTGGGCGGGCAGGGGCAGGCGGCTTCGCGGCCGGTGGCTTCGCGGGGGCGGCGGGGGCCTTGCCGGGAGCAGATGGGGGCGGCGCTGTCCGCTTTCCCGCTGGCGGCTGCTGCTGGCCAGGCGCCGGTCGAGCGGCGTTGCCTCCGGGGCTCGCTGGCCGTTTCGGCGGCTTGCCTGCGTCGGTCATGGCCCACGAAGTGTAGAGCGCGGTCGCAGCGCTCGCCAGTTCGGAGAGGGGCGCGTCTTCAGCGGCGGATGTCGGGAAGCGCGGGTGGGTGTGGCGCGGGGAGCGTCCGCTTCACGCCGAGATCCGCGAGCAACCCGTCAACCGCCTTCGCAGGTCCCCCCCGGCGTCGCGCCTCCTGTAGCCAGTCAATCGCCTTGGCTCGTCGGCGGCTTCACCCACGGCGTACGCGGATCCTCCGAAGAAGTGAGGTTGCCCCGCTGTGCAACGAATCGGGTGGAGGCGTTCGAGGCCAAAGGCCTGGATGGACTGCAGTGCAGTGGGCCCTGGGGAGACGGGGGGCGGCGTGGCGTGCGCACTGCCTCGTCGGAGCTGGCCCGAGCTCGCACCGCGGTGGCGGTGACGCCAGGCTGGTCGCAGCGCACGGTTGTGCGGCGCGAGATGCAACCGTTCGTCGACGAACTCGACCGCAGAGGGCGAATTCCCCTCGTTTCGGCTGAGTTGCTCGACGAACGGTTGCACCTGGCTGCGGAACGGTCGCACCTGGCTGCTGCGCGCGGGGCCCGCGTCCTCCACCGCGGTGCGAGTTCGGGCCAGCTCCGACGAGGCAGTGCGCACGCCACGCCGTCCCCCGTCTCCCTCAGGGATGTGCTGCATCCGTCCGTGAGTGTTGCGGCCGAGGCAGGCAACCGCAGCCGTCGCCAACCGCTGAACCCTGAACGCTGAACACGGGCGGGCCACTCCGAACGAGCCACCAAGAGCGCTGTGTCCTCCAGGGGCACTGCCGCCGTCTCGACTACGCGCGTGACGGCGCTACGCTCGACGCGAGCGGGGGCGTCGTCCTCGTGGCCTCAGTTGCGGGCGGAGAGCCCCTCAAGCGCACGTGAGGCCAGCGCGTTGTCCGGCTGTCGCTTGAGCACCTCGCGCAGCCAGGTCAACGCCTCCTCGCGCGAAGCCTTTCGCTCCTCGGGCTTGCCCACGCGCTCCGACTTCTCCCCGAGGATCATCCCCAGGCGGAGCATGAACTCCACGTCGTCCGGAGTGCGGCGCAGGACTTCGCGCAGCTGTCGCTCCGCGCCCGCGTAATCCCCGGAGAGCTGCAGCGCGAGCGCCAGCTTCCCGCGCGGCGGCGCCGCCTCTGGCTGGAGGTAGGTGAGGGTCTGGAAGTGCGCCTTCGCCACGTCCAGCTGCGCGGCCTCCAGCGCGAGATCTCCCGCGCGGAAGTAGGCGTCATCCAGCAGCGGGTTCAGGCTCAGCGCCCGCTCGTACGCCTCCCGCGCCTGCTGCGAGCGCTGGCGGCTCAGGTAGAGGTCCGCGAGGTACAGGTGGCTCTTCCCGTCCTCCGGGTTGAGCTCGATGGCGCGCTTGAGCTCATCAACCGCACGGCCGAGGTCGTCGATCTTAGCGAACGACAGGCCCAGCAGCGCGTGGACGACCGCGAGATCCGGCAGCTCCTGGAGGATCTCCTCGAAGGCGATGATCGCCTCCTGCGGCGCGTCCCGCTCACGCAAGGCCGCGAGCCCCTGCTCCAGCTTGGCCTCGGCGGACTTCGGGAAGCGCAGGAAGGGATCTGTCAGCTCGTCCATCAGCGCCCGGGCAATCCGGACGTCCGAGGGCGTGGGCGCGCCGGAGATCACCTTGCGGATCTCGGCGATGGCGCCCTTGGGATCTCCGGTCCGCGCGAGCGCCTTGGCCAGCGGCAGCCGCTGCGCCATCCGGTCCGGGGCGAGCTCCACCGCGCGGCGCAGGGCGGGGAGGGCGCGGTCAAACTGCTCCGCCTCGAGATAAACAAGGCCCAGGCGGAAGTGCAGCTCGGCCAGGCCGGGAGAGAGCTCCACCGCGCGCTGGAGCTCCACCAGCGCCGGCGCGCCGGCCTCCTCAGCAGAGGCGAAGTGCAGCAGCCCCAGCATGTAGTGCCGCACGTGCTCCGGCCTCCCGCCCTGTGCCGAAAGCCGGCGCGCGAGCTCCGCGCCGCGGCCCGCCTTCACGTACGCCTCCACCAGCCGGCGGGCGAGCTCCAGGTCTTCCGGCGCTGCCTGGCTGAGCGCTTCAAGCCGGGGCAGCGCGCGGTCAGGATGGCCGGTGGCCAACTCGTGGAGCGCCTGTTCGCGCGGGGAGAGCCCGGCGATCTCCGCGCTGTGCTTGCAGCCAGCCGCCAGCAGCAACCCCGCGACGGCCACCCGCTGCAGGAACCGACGGCTCACGATCCCCCGGCGCGCTGGCGGGATCTGCCCCCGGCCTTGGGGGGGCGGATGGGGCGCGCGCGGCTGACGCCGTCGGTGCCCTTCGCGGCCACCACGTCGTCGCGGTCTCCGCCCTTGCCGCCCATCGCCAGGCTCTGGTCGATGATCACGTCCCGTACCTGCCGCATCAAAAGCTCGCGCTCATCGTCCGTGCGGCCCTCGGTGAAGATCGGCGCGCCGATCTTCACGCGGATGGGCCCGGGCGTGATGGTCCACTTGGCCTTGGGCATCAGCTTGCCGGAGCCTTCAATGGTGACCGGACAGATGGGGACCTGGGCCTTCAGCGCGAGCGCGAACGGGCCCTTCTTGAACGGGAGGATCCGCCCATCCGCGGAGCGCGTGCCTTCCGGGAAGGCGATGATGCTGATGCCGCTGCGGATCTGCTGGGCGCCCTTGTTCATCGACTCCACGGCCCGCTGGCGGTTGCCCCGGTCGATGAAGATGAACTTGGCCACCTGCATGTACCAGCCCAGCACCGGGACGTACTTGAGCTCGTTCTTGGCGATGAAGCGTAGGTCGACCGGGATGGCGCGGAAGAGCGCCGGGATGTCGATGGTCGACTGGTGATTGCAGAGGTAGAGCGTGGGGCGCTTGGGATCCACGTGCTCGCCGCCCTCGACGATCAGCTTCGCGCCGCCCGCCCAAAGGAGCACCGGCGACCAGCCGTGCCGCGCCATCAGAATGGAGGCGCTGGTGTCCCGGCGGACGATCATCATGAGGCAGGCGATGGGCGTCAGCACGAGGAGCGACGCCCAGTAGATGAAGATGCAGAAGAGGTTGCGCAGCATCAGTTGCTCACGATCCGGATGAACTCGGGGTCTTCACGCCACTGGGCGAACGCGGGATCACCCTTGACCTCATCCCCCCGCCAGCCGCCGGGCAGGTGGTTGGCCTTCGCCCGGGCGAGCTCCAGGTTGGAGAGCGCCTGCAGCTTCTCCGCCCGGGCACCGGCCACCCGAGCCCTCCCATAGGCCGCCAGCGGGCTGGACGGGTGCGCCTTCTCCAGCAGGGCAAAGGCTTCGTTCGCCTTGTCGAACTCCTTGCCCGCCAGGAACGCGCAGCCGCGGGTGTAGAGGACCGAGGGGTTCTTCTCGTCCACGCGCATGGCCTCTGCCGTGTCCTGGATGGCCTGCTCCAGGTCCTCCGGGCGGGCGCGGCGGACGGAGAGGGTGGCGCGGGAGAGCAAGGCGTAGACGTTCTTCGGCTGGTCCTTCAGCACGTCGCTCATCCGCGACAGGGCGTCGTCCAGCTTGTTCTCGTCCGCGTCCAGCCGGGCCAGGCCAATCCGCGCCTCCAGCGCGACCTTGGGCTCCACCGCCAGCGCGTCCGCATAGGCGGCGCGGGCCGCAGCGGTGTCGCCCTTGTCTGCCAGCACGTGCCCGAGCAGCTCCCGGGGACGGGCGCGGGCGGGCGCGGCCCGTCCGGCGGCGCGGTAGGCCTCCACGGCCTCGTCGAACCGCTTCTGGGAGGCGAGCACGTTGCCGCGGGCGATCTCGGTGCTCCCGGGCTCCGTACAGGCGGCGAGGGTCAGCGAGGCGGCCAAGGTCAGGGAAAGGCAGGTCCGGCGCATGTGGGCGCGGGATCTACCATGGGTCACCTTCGCCGCGCAGCGGGCGGCCAACACGCTGGTGAAAGGCCGCCGGGCCAGCTAGAAGGCGACCCGCCTGTGGCCAAGAAAAAGTTCATCGCCATCGCCGGCAACATCGGCGCGGGCAAGACCGAGCTGACGTCCTTTCTCTGCCGCAAGTACGGGCTGCGCCCCTTCTTCGAGCCCAACGACCAGAACCCGTACCTGAAGGACTTCTACAAGGACATGAAGACCTGGGCGTTCCGGTCCCAGATCTTCTTCCTCACCCACAAGTTCCGGCTCCACCGGGAGCTGGAGCTTGAGCCCGGCACGTCGCTGCAGGACCGCACGATCTACGAAGACGCGGAGATCTTCGCGAAGAACCTCCACCGCCAGCGCTACATCGACAAGCGCGACTTCCGCACCTACTGGGAGCTCTACGAGTCCATCAGCGCTGCGCTCACGCCGCCGGATCTGATGATCTACCTGAAGTGCCCGGTCCGGACGTTGAAGGAGCGGATCAAGACGCGGGGGCGGGCCATGGAGGCGGACATCCCGACTGCCTACCTCAACCGCCTCAACGCGCTGTACGACGAGTGGTTCCGGACGTACAAATTGTCGCAGGTCCTTGTGCTCTCCACGGACAAGCTGGACTACCTTACGGATCTCGTGGACCGGGTGGATCTCTTCCGTCAGATAGAGACGTACCTGTGATGGACGTCTACATCGTCGCCACCGCTGCAGCAGAGCCGGCGTCGCCCGACGTCTTGAAGGAGGCGTTCGCCACGGACGGCGTGGACGTCGTGCAGCAGGACGACCCCAACCGCTTCCTGGTGAAGACGGAGATGGTGGACATCCAGGTCCGCTTCGAGTCCCGGGCTGCGCAGCTGGGCTGGACGCCGGAGCTCCTCACCGGGAGTGAGGAAGCGCACAAGGCCCTCAAGTCCGCGCGCGGCTTCTACTTCCTGGCCTTTCAGCCGGGGGACCCGCAGCCCTCGGTGGCGGTCTTCGAGACGCTCTGGTGCGCCCGGTCCCTGATGGAGCACGTCGAGGGCGTGCTGGTGGACGTGACGGCCTTCAAGCTCCACGACACGGCGGACGTGGTGGAGATCACGGAGCTGGAGTTCGACATCCGGGACCACGTGAACCTCCACGCGGTGGAGGCCATTCAGGGCGACTCGCCGCTCTGGGTCCACTCGCACGGGATGGAGAAGTTCGGCGCGCGGGACGTGGAGGCCTTCCACATCGCCGAGGATGACCTCCAGGCGGCGGAGACGTTCTTCCACGAGCTCTGCACGGACCTCGCCTTCGGGCAGGGGCCGAACTTGCGGACGCCGGTGGACACCAGCGCGGGTCAGTCCTTCATGCTGGTGCCCTCCGAGGAGGCCCGGAACTCGCTGATGGGCGTCCCGCTGGACACCTTCGAGTCCCACGAGGGGCTCTTCCTCACGGTCGTCTCCACCGAGGGCCGCCACATCATCGGCGAGCTGCTCAAGCCCTACCGGGACCGGTTCGAGGACGAGTCCCCCGAGCAGGCCGAGGCCCTGCTCTCCCAGGCCAAGCTCCTGCTCCCCGCCTTCAAGGCCCGCTTCCACCGCCGCGGCCTGATGGAGCCGATGACCTTCCTGGTCCGCGCCCCGTTCGAGGCCCACCCCGACGGGGAGGCCGTGCACGAGGACCTGTGGATTGAGGTCCTGACCTGGGAGGACGAATCCCTGGTTGGGAAGCTGGTGGATGGCGGCAGCCACACCACCGAGTGGCGCAAGGGGTCCACCGTGGAGCTGGAGGAGGAGCAGATCAACGCGATCGCCCTCGGCCACGAAGGAAAGACCCTTGACGACGACGAAATGAAGACCCTGTTGCTTGCCGAACGCTCGAACTGACCTTCTGGGCGCAACGTAAAGCCCCGTGATGTCAGTTTCGTAGAAGTCGAGGCAACTTTTGCGCGGGGGCCGCGAAAAACCACATGCGGGCCGGTTGTGTGGCCCAATGCCCGTCTGTCACAGGGCGTTACACGCTGTGTTATATAGGCTTACACTATGCCCGGACTTCTCCTTCTCTCTGGCCCCTCTGCAGGACTTCGAATGGAAGTCACCACGGAGGCCACTCTCGGGCGGTCGCCGTCGTGTGAGATCCCCCTCGAGGACAGCCGTGTCTCCCGGCGGCATGCGCGGATCTTCGTGAAGGACGGAGAGACGCGGATCTCGGATCTCGGCTCCCGGAACGGCACCGTCGTCAACGGGGAGAAGATTGAAGGCGAAGCCATCCTGCTGCCGGGTGACCGGGTGCAGGTGGGCGAAACGACCGTCCTTTATGAGCCGCCGGCCAAGGCGTCGCTGGCGGACAAGGACAGCGGAGAGATTTCGAGCGCCCCGGTGGAGGAGATCCTCCCGGCGGTTGGCCCGGAGGCCGCGCTGTACTCGGCGGGCGTGGGGCTGATCAGCGCCACCAGCGAGTCGATGGTCCTGCGGCGGGCGGCGGAGGAGCTGGGCCGCAGCGTCAACGCGGACCGCGCGGCTGCGCTGTTGGGCGGGACCGAAGGCCTTTTGACCGCGGCGGTCGTCGGCGCGGACAAGGTGGAGGTGCCCCGCGCGCTGATGCGGGCGGCGCTGGAGCGGCGCGAGGCGGGCAGGGCGGGGAGCATGCTCTGCGCGCCGGTGGCCGCGTCCGGCGGGCTGCCGTTCGGCATCCTCTACGCCGAGCGCACGGAGCCCTTCAGCGAGGCGGACCAGAAGATCGCTGCGGCGCTCGGCCGGCTGGCGGGTGAGTCGTTGGCTACGGTGCGCGCGCGCTCCGAGCGCGAGCTGCCGCAGGTGAACCTGGTGGGCTCCTCCCGGCCGTTCCGCAAGACGGTGGAGCAGGCCCGCCGGTCGACCGCCAGCCTGGATCCGGTCGTGGTCCACGGCGAGGCCGGCACCGGCAAGCTGCTGGTGGCGCAGTACATCCACACCCGGTCGTCGCGGGCGCTGGGCCCCTTCGTGGTGGTGGATTGCCGTCAGGCGCCGGTGACCGTGGACGAGGAGCTCTTCGGCCGCGCGAGCGCCCCGGGCGTGCCGCCGCTGTCCTCTGCGCTGCTGCGGGCGGATGGTGGGACGCTGGTGCTCATGCGGGTAGAGGCGCTGCAGCGCCACAGCGCGGAGCGCCTGGCCCGGTATCTCTCCCGGAAGAATGCGCCGGCACGGCAGGGCGGCGAAGAGCCGGTGGAGATCCGCGTCATCGCCACGTCGACCGCGTCCCTCCCGTTGCTGGCCGCCAAGGGCGAACTGGACGGCGAGCTGGCCAAGGCGTTGGCGGGCGCGGAGATTGAGTCGCTCCCGCTGCGCGAGCGCCGGACGGACGTGCCCGCGCTGTTTGACCACTTCGCCGGGAGGATCACCCGCCCGCGCAAGGAGCCGCCCGGGCTCTCCCCGGACGCGCGCCGGCTCTTGACCGACTACGGCTGGCCCGGGAACGTCCGCGAGTTGAAGCTGGTGGCGGAGCGGCTGGCGCTGCTCTACGGCCCGGTGGAGATTCCCGCGCTCAAGCTACCGCCGGAGGTGCAGGAGGGTACCGCCAGCACCAAGGCGCGCACGCTGGATGAGATGATCTCCCGCCTGGAGCGAGATGCGATCGCCGAGGCGCTCCGTGAGGCGCGCGGGAAGAAGATTCGCGCCGCCGCCCTGCTGGGGATCAGCCGGCCCACGCTGGACAAGAAGATCGACGACTACGGGCTCATCGTGGAGAAGATCCGCAAGGTCTGACGGCTATCGGGGGCCAGCCCTCGGATGGCGGCGCGTAGTCGAGAGGCGGCAGGGGGCGGGCTGCGGGGAATGGTGTCTCGGGCTGCGGGCTGCGGGGAGCGGTGTTCTCGGGTAGGGGTAGGGGGCACGCGTTCGCGTTCGCGTTCGCCTTCGTTCACGGGCCCGGGTTCGGGTTCGGGTTCGGGTTCGGGCAGTCGGTCACGGGCTAAAGCGCAACGATTGGCAACCCCTTCAGGTCGGCGACCGGACGAGCCGCGCGCGGTGTCCCCTGCCCGGGCCCGTACCCGTGAACGAACGCGAACGCGAACGCGTGCTCCCTACCCCTACCCGAGACACCGTTCCCCGCAGCCCGCAGCCCGAGACACCATTCCCCGCAGCCCGCAGCCCGCACACCCCGGCCTTGCACTCAGCACTCTTTGAGAACAGCTCACCGGTTTCCCCTCGAGACGAGCCCCATCCGCGGCGCTACCGACACACCTTGCTGAACTCGCACGAGCCGGAGAGGCAGTCCGAACCGAACCAGCAGGGCGCTCCCACGCTCCCGTAGCCCATGCAGACATTCTGCCCGCGCCAATGGCGGCAGGAGTACTCGCTGGCGTCTCCGCAGTCGCTGGAGAACCGGCACGCGCGGCCCGCGCTTTCGGCGCGGACTCCACCCTGGACGATCACGATGGGCGGCGGCGCGGCGCGCTGGACGGGCGGTGCCACCACCGAGTCCGGGCCAATGCGCCGCGCGTACGCCTTCTGGCAGTCATCCCGCACCTCCTGCCGCGCCTGCGCGCGCGGCACCTCCTGCAGGATGACCTTGCCCACGGACGTGTCGAAGTTCGCGTAGACGGGGTCGCCACCCAGCCGCACCGGCTGGGTCCACACACGGGGTACCTCGAAGACGTCGGACACCTGACTGCGCGCCTCCAGCAGGTGCTCTCCCGGCGTGGTCTCAATCTCCACGTATTGCCCGTACGAGAGGTCACCCACCAGCCGGTTGTCGAGGACCAGGGTGAACGTCCCGGCGCCGGCGAAGCGGTGGTTCCGGTAGACGACAAGCCGGGCCGCGGCCTCCGCGCCAGGCACGGCCGGGGCCGTTGGGGCTGGCACCTTCGCGCGGGCCAGCGCCTGTTCGCGCAGCAGCGGGGCGGCCGTGTCGAGCGCCGCGTAGCTGCGGAAGTGCTCCGCGCCGATGGCGCGCTTGCCCAGCTTCTCCTCCGCGGTGGCGAGCCAGAAGAGCGCGTCCGGCAGCTGTGGCCTCAAGGCGAGCGCGTAGGCGCAGTCGGCCTCAGCTTCGGCGTAGCGCCCGCTGGAACCCAGCGCCTTGCAGCGGCTGGAGAACACCTCCGCGGCGCGCGGCGCTTCGGCGGCCAGCGCGTTGAGCGCGGCGATGGCCTGGGGGAAACCGCCCTGCGTCGATGTCGGCGGTGGCCTGCTGGTACCTCGCCATCAAGGCGGGGCTCAAGGGGTCGCCGGCGGCGAGCGCGAGGGCAGGGAGGAGGGCGAGGAGGGTCATGCCCGGTGATTGGCGCGGGGCCGGGGGTTCCGTCAACGTGACCTCGGGTTCCGGCCTGCGGTATAGGCCGTGGCCCCGTGTCCGCCCGCCAAGCCCCCCGCCCCCGCCGCGTCACGCAGGAGACCGGCATCGCCAACGCCTTCTTCTTCTCCACGGAGGTGCGCAAGGCCGTGAAAGCCAAGGCGCCGCTGGTGGCGCTGGAGAGCTCCGTGGTGGTGCAGGGCCTGCCCTATCCGCAAAACCTGGAGGCTGCGCGGGCCTGCGAAGAGGCCATCCGCCGGGCGGGCGCGGTCCCCGCGGCCATCGCCGTGGTGGACGGATCTGTCTGTGTGGGGCTGGAGCCCGAGGAGCTCCGGCGGCTGGCAGAGTCGCAGGAGCCGCTGCTCAAGCTGGGCTCGAGGGATCTCCCCATCGCGCTGGCCGAGGGCCGCAGCGGCGGCACCACGGTGAGCGCGACGTTGGAGATCGCCGCGGCGGTAGGGATCCGCGTCTTCGCGACCGGCGGCATTGGGGGCGTCCACCGCGGCGTGGAGCAGCACCTGGACGTGTCGCAGGACCTCTGGGCGCTCTCGCGCTTCCCGGTGGCGGTGGTCTGCGCGGGGGCCAAGCTGGTGCTGGATCTCCCGAAGACGCTGGAGGTGCTCGAATCCCTGGCCGTGCCGGTCATCGGCGTAGGCACCCACGAGCTCCCGGCGTTCTTTTGCGAGAGCTCGGGCCTGGCCCTGGAGCACAGCGCGCAGGACGCCAAGCAGGCCGCCCGGATGATGCGGGCGCGCTTCGAGTCCCTGCGGCAGGGCGGGATGCTCTTCACCTTGCCGCCGCCTCCGCCGGCGCTGCCGCGCGCGGAGGTGGAGCTGCACATCGCGCAGGCGCTGGCCCAGGCCGCTGACGACGGCGTGAAGGGCAAGGCGCTCACGCCGTACCTGCTCTCGGAGCTCGCCCGGCGCACGCGCGGCCGCACGCTGGAGGTGAACCTGGCGCTGCTGGCGCACAACGCGGCCTTCGCCGGGCAGCTGGCCAAGGCCTACGCGCACCTCTCCGCGTGAGTGGCTAGAAGTTCACGCCGGCGTCCGACGGCGGCGGCAGCGACAGGGCCAGCCGCGGAGCGGAGCCCTCGTAAAGCGCGTGGTAGGTGAGGTAGTCCGCCACCACCTGTTTCACGTAGCCGCGGGTCTCCTTGAACGGGATGGTCTCCACGAAGAGATCCAGCGGCAGCGCGCCGTTCTCCTTGAGCCACTTCACGGCGGCCTGGGGGCCGGCGTTGTACGCGGCGGCGACGAGGGCGGGGTGGCCGAAGCGCTCCAGCAGCTTGGCCAGGTACCAGGCGCCCATCTTGATGTTCAGCTCCGGAGAGAAGAGCTCATCCGGGTTGGGCGAGGGCAGGGCGAGCGCCTTGGCGATGGCCACCGCGGTGGGCGGGATGAGCTGCATCAGGCCCCGCGCGTTGGCGCCGCTCTGGACCTCAGTGCGGTAGGCGCTCTCGCGGCGCATGATGGCCCAGAGGAAGAACGGGTCCAGCGCCTCCTGCTTGGCGCTCCCCTCCACGCTGCTCTGGAACGCGCGCGGGTAGAACAGGGCCAGCGCCTGCCCCTCTTTCGCCGTGTAGGCGGCGCCCCAGAGCTGGCGCGCGGCCAGCGCGTGCGCCGCGCCGTGTTCGCCCAGGCTGGCCAGCGCGCTGCCAAAGAGCAGCGCCTGCTCCGCCGTGCGCACGTGGGAGATCTGCCAGCTCACCTCTTCGCTGGCGTCCCGGAACAAGCCGGCGTCGTTGAGCGCCCGCGCCAGTTTCAGCTCCGGCGGCAGGGCGGCCTTGAGCTCCTGCGGCGCGGACGGAAAGCCCGGGGGCGGCACTTCATTCATCTCCCGCAGGCGCTCCGCGGCGAGCGCCGCGTAGAAGCTGCCGGGGAAGAGCGGGATGAGGTCCCGGTACGCCTTCGCCGCGTCCGCGCTGGATCCCTGCAGCTGCGCGCAGCGGGCGCCCCAGTAGAGCGCCTGCGGGACCAGCTGGGTCCTCGGGAAGCGGGCGAGCAGGGACTGCAAGGTGCTCCGCGCGTCGGCGAAGCGGCTGAGGCGGACCTCGGCCAGCGCGCGGTACCAGAGGGCTTCGTCCCGCTTGCGGGAGCGGTTGTGGCGCTGGTCGAACGCCACGAACGCGGCGATGGCGTCTGGGAAGAGGCCGTCCTGCAGGTGCAGCCAGCCCACCAGGTACGCCGCGTCGTCTGCGGGCGGCTCTTTCTGCCAGCGTTGATCCACCTCCGCGTACGCCGCCTTCGCGCCCGGGTGATCGTTGGCCCGGAGGAGCGCCTTCGCGCGGAGCATGGTCGCCTCCGCGGCGATGCTCGCCGGCCCCTGGCGTGCCAGGTCCACCTGCGCCCCGGCCTCCGCCGGCAGCCCCTTCGCGTAGAACGCCTGCGCGCGCTGCAACGCCAACCGCGCGCGGGAAGGGGGCGTGCGTGCCAACTTCTCCGTCTCCGCGAGCGCCAGCTCGGTGAGGCTGGCCTCCGGGTCGCTCTCCAGCAGCCCGCGCGCGCGCGTCAGCCGCTCCTCGAACGTGAATTTCAGGGCCTCTGGCTTGAGCAGCGTCAGCTGGGCGAGCGCGAGCGTGGCATAGGCATGCGCGGGGTACTGGATGGCGATGGCGCGCAGATCCGCCACCTGACCGTCGCGGTTCTTGAGATCCCTGCGCGCGGCGGCGCGCTGGAAGTAGAGCTCTGGCGTGGGCCGCTCCTTCAGAACCGCCTCCAGCAGCGGGCCGGCCTTGGCGGGCTGCTGTGCGGCGAGGTACGCCTCGGCTTCGCGCGCCTGGGCGTCGCGCACCAGCCAGGGCGGGCTGCCTTTCTGGGCGCGCTGAAAGCCCTGTGCGGCCTGCGCGTAGGCGCGCGTGTAGAAGTCAGACTGCGCGAGATAATAAGCGTGAAACGCATCCAGCCCGGGCGGCGGCGGGGTCTGGGCGAGGGTGGTGCGGGCCTGGGAAGGGTCCCCTTCCGAGAGCGCGAGCACGCCCCCCAGCAGCGAGAGCTCGCGAAGGCGGGGACACGCAGAAGGGCCGCGGCAGGCATCCAGCTCTGCTTTTACGAGGGTCAGCGCGTTTGTCCGTCGCAGCCGCACGGCCTCGAGCGCGGCAGGAGATTGGCCGGCTGCAGCCGTGCTCAACCCAACAGCGAGGAGGGCGGGGTACCGCATGCGATGCGAGCTCCTTTGGCGACTGATCTGGGGGGAGGTGTGTTTGACAACTTCGGGCCGCAGATCCTAAACCGGCGCCCGCACCTTCTCGCCAGCCCGTCTGGTGACCGCGAGGGAGCCGAGGGGGTACCTGAGGTCGTCGCCTACATTTGTCTCATCGCGTCACGGTGCTACGGTGCCGTCGCTGTCCAGGCGACCACCTCACACGTCGATGTTTCAACAACTGCGTTTGTCAACGAAAGCGCGGGGGGAGAGGAAGAACCGTGGAGAGCTTTGTCAACCTGAAGCCGTGTCCGACGGATCTGCCGCAGACCATCAACCCGGAGGCCGGCCCGAAGCGCGCGGGCGTCGAGACTCACCGAAACCTGAACTGCAATCATTACGACAACTGCCTGGATGAGGCGGTGAAGCGCGGCTGGCAGAGCTTCACCTGCCTGAAGTGCCCGCTGTATCAGATCACCGCGCCGCCCCAGATGGGCATTGAGGCGTACGCGACTCAGCGCCGCGCCATCTGACGCGACAGCTGGCTCAGACGGTGAGGCTGAGCACGCCTCGCCGGACGAGATCCCGGAGGGTCTCCTCCACTTCGATGGGGGAGATCTCCACCCGCGCCAGCACCTCGCGCGGCGGCAGCTTCTCCTCGCACAACAGCCGCGCCGCCTCGAGCCACTGCTTGGGGCCCACCTGCGTGTAGAGGCTGTAGAGCTCCGGATTGACCTGGATGTCCGTGGCCCGCACCAGGAGGTGCTCCTTCAGCCGCGCCTCGTTGGCGTTGAGGGTCTGTGTCGCCTTCTCGAGGAGCGCCGGGAGCGGCCCCTCCAGCGTACGGGTGGCGCCGCCGTCTCCGGGCGTGAAGGTCCCCGTAGCGCCGCGGGACGCGATGAAGGCGTTGAAGGCCTTCTCTCCCTCGGCGCGGTGTTTTCCGGACAGGGCGTGCGCGTGCACCGGCTGGCCGTTCTGGACGAAGAGCTCATAGGAGGCCCAGCTGTCCTTGGCCACCAGCGCGCCGCTGCGCTCCGCGGAGGACAGCTGCGTGAGCAGCCACTGCGGTCCCACCACGCCGAGGTTCACCGGCACGGGCCCGGGGGAGGCGAGCGCGGCGCGCAGGTGCTCCCTGGGCGCCAGCAGCTCTCCCACGTGCCGCACCAGCGCCTCCAGCCGGGTGGACTTGGAGTAGTAGGCCTGGGCGCCGGCGTCGAGCGCGCGCAGGGACTCCCGGTAGTCGTCGTGACAGGAGAGGAACGCCACCGGCAGCTCGCGGGTCCGCAGGTCATCCCGGAGCAAGCGGAGCATCCCCCAGCCGTCCAGCCGGGGCATGTTCAGGTCCGCCACCACCGCGCCGAAGGACGCGGCCAGCGCGCGCTCGTGCCCCTCCACGCCGTCCCGCGCCACGGTGACGTCGTAGCCGTGCTTGCGGAAGAGCAGGCTGAACATCTGGCAGAGGCTCTCATCGTCGTCGACCAGCAGCAGCGGAATGCGCGGACCGGTGGGCGCGGGCTTCGCGGCGACCGCCGGGGCGGGGACAGGGGCCAGCGGTTCGTCCTCCATCGGTGCGGGCTCCAGGGGGATCTCGAACGCCTCCGCGTCCGGCGCGGCGGCGGAGATGACATACGCCTCTTCCTCCACCACCAGCTCCTCGACGGGGATGACGATCTCGCCGCCGCCCGGTTCGCTCCCCACCTCTGAGAAGGAGAAGGCCGCGCCGCGCAGCGCCACCAGCTTTGTCAGCGCCTCCATGTCTTTCAACGCGCCGTAGCGCGCGCTCTTGAGCACGCCGCGGGCGAAGAGCGCCTCGCCTTCGTTGGGGCCGCGCGGATCAATCCGGAGCGCGCCCGAGCGCTGCGTGCGCCGCAGGTGCTCCACGAGCGCCACCAGCTCCGACGAGTCCCCCTTGCCGGAGATGAGCCCATTGCGGCGGGGCAGGCCGGTGATCAACTCCTCCAGCGCGCGGACATGGGTGCCGGGCTCGAAGGGGCGCGGCAGCAGCGCGACAATCCCGGTCCGTAGGTTCCCCACGAAGCGGTCCTCGCGGGTGTTCTGGCAGAGCAGGGCGATGGGCTGGTGCGCCGCCGCCACGTCCGCCCCAAGTGCGGAGAGCAGCTCCGAGGTCTGCTCTGACCGGAGCTCCGCCACCATCACCAGGAGATCCGGCTTCACCTGTCGCAGCCCGGCCAGCGCCTTCTTGCGGTCGCCGACGTAGCGGCAGAAGAAGCCGCTGCGGTTGAGGACGGTGGCCACCCGGGCGGCCACGACCTTGTCCTCGTCAATGAGGAGGATGCGGGGGGCGTCGCTCATGAGGCATGGGCAGGGAAGGTGATGACGCTGCGCCGAAGGAGCTCCCGGAGGGTCTGCTGCACCTGTTCCAGCGGGACGTGCAGCTTGGCCGCCGCGTCCGCCGGGCGCAGCTTCTGTTCACAAATGGCCCGCGCCAGCTCGCGGTCCCGGTCCCCGCCCACGCTGCGGAAAAGTTGGTAGAGCTCCTCGTCGACGAAGAACTCCTCGGTGGCGGACAGGCGCGTGGTGGTGATCCGCGCCTCCAGCTGGTTGAGCGTGTCGCAGCAGCGGCGCAGCAGCGCGCCGACCGACATGGGGATGCGGGACTCCGTGGTGGTGTTGCTGGCGTCAAAGCGCCCGCGCGGACAGCGGCTGACCAGCAGCGTGGCCACCGCGCCAATGCCAGACACGTTCCGCTTGGCGTTGGCGCTCTTCGCGTCTGCCGGCAGACCGTCGCGCAGCCAGAGCGAGTGGCGGCCCCACTCGTCCTCCAGGCTCACCTCGCCGGAGAGGCCCAGCTGCGCCGCCGTTCGCAAGAGCCACTGCACGCCGACGAGGTGTGTGTCGAAGTTGAGCGACCGCTTGCGCAGGAGCTCGCCGTAGGCGGCGATCTTCGGAGCGATCATCCAGAGCGCGCGCTGCACCACGTTCTCCGGGCGCACCATCTTCGGCAGGTAGTCATGCGCGCCGCAGCGGGCCGCCTTGAGCGTCTCCCGGTAGTCGTCGTGCGCGGAGAGGAAGACGATGGGGATTTCGCTGCTGTGGTGATCCGCCTTGAGCAGCCGGAGCATGCCCCAGCCGTCCATCTTCGGCATGTTGAGGTCCGCGATGATCAGGTCGCAGGAGCGCTCCAGCGCGGCCCGCCGGCCCATTTCGCCATCCTCCGCCAGCTCCACGTCGAAGCCACCGCGGGAGAGGTGAATCTGGAAGAGCTTGCGGATCTCCAGGTCGTCGTCGACGAAGAGGACCTTGGGCCGGAAGTCGTTGAGCTGCCGGCCCGGCGAGGTGATGGGCGCGCCGGCGGGCCTGGGGAACGGCGTGCGCGCGTTGTCGATGGGCGGCGGACGGCTGGGGAGCGCGTCCGCCTGCGGCTCGAAGCGCCAGCTGCCGTCCTCGAACCAGAGCATCTCCCGCAGCGCGTCCCGGCCGAAGAGCGGGCCGTACTCGGCGCTCGCCAGCTTGCCCTCTTCAAAGCGCGCCCGGCCTTCAAACGGGGTGCTGGGGTTGAGCACCAGCGTCCCGGAGCGGCGCAGGCGCTGGTTGTAGCGCAGCACGGACGCCAGCAGCCCGTCGTCCGTCATGGGCAGCGGCGCTGGCCGGTAGTTGGGGGCTTCGTCGAGCACGGAGACGACGCGCGCGGTGTGGCCTTCGGTGAAGGGCTTGAGCAGCACATCCACCGCGCCGCCTCGCAGGGCTTTGAGGATCTCCCCCTCGCGGTCATCTCCCATCAGGAAGACGACGGGGATGTTCTCCGTCTGCGGAAACGCGCGCAGTGAACGGATGACCTCGGTGCCGGTGAGGACCGGCATGTTGCGGTCCATCACGATGAGGTGGGGCTCGAAGCTGGTGGCAATGGGCACTACGCGGGTGGGTTCGCGCACGCAGGCCGTGGCGATGCCGACGGACTTCAGCTGGTCTTCGACCAGGCGCAGGAAGAGCGCGTCGTCGTCAGCCAGAAGGACTCTGCGCGGAGGGGCGGACAAGCGAGTCCGAACATACTCCTTGCGGGCATGGGGGGCTCCTGGGACTTGGGGCGTGAACGTGGGTGCGGCGGCGTCACTGCGCCGGCGAGGTGTAGATGACCACCATCCAATATTTCCCCTTCCCGAAGGTGGGGGAGTCCCCGCGCACCGCGCCCACGCCGATGCGGCTGTTGCGCTTGTCGGCGATGTTCTGTGAGTCCGGCAGCGCCGCGGGCGTCTCTCCGATGAAGACGTCCACCGCGGCGCTCGACACGTCTGACAGCGCCTTGAAGACCTGGTCGTGCAGCGTGGCGGCGCCCGGCAGCTCGCTCTTGGGGGTGTCCAGCTCCAGCGCGCGTTTCACGTGGAGCAAGGCGATGCGCTCCAGCACCGGGTTGCGCTGCAGCGCAGGGAGCTTGAGCGCCGCCCTTCGGGTGGCCAGAGCGCGGTAGGTGTCCTCCACCGGATCCGTGATGGGCTTGCCGGGGTCCGCCAGGATCTCCGTGACGACCACCTTGGCGCCGTCGGGTGTTGTCTGAAAGGCGACGCCAATCCCTGCGGCGGTGTAGGCCCCTTCGAGCAGGTTGCGCCGGTGCCCGGGGCTCTGCTCAATCCCGAAGTGCGCGGAGAGCGGGCCGCCGGCCAGCCCGAGGTTCTCTCCCGCCAGCCGGTGGGGGTAGCCGCCGGTGGACAGGCGGGCTTTCAGATCTGTGCCGTCCGGCGCGACGTGGGAGAAGAACCCGCCCGCCACCATGTCGTCGCTGTAGCGCTGGGCGATCTGGGTGAGCCGGTCATCCGGGCTCACCGGGCCGGCGCCGTGCGCAGCGCGCAGCGCGTTGATCCGCTGGAGGATGAGGGCGCGCGCTTCGGCGGCGGTGGTGGGCTCCGCGGCGGCGGCCTCCGCCTTGCCCGCCTGCGCGGCCGGCCCCGCGTCGGTGAAGAAGAGCGCGGCGACCTCAGGCCCGCGCTCGCCGCGGCCGATCACCTCCAGCGTGTAGCGGCCCGGGCTGCGGAACAGGACCGGGGCGCAGAACGCGGGGCCCTGCGCCTTCGTGAGCGGCACCTTCGCCACCTTGCCGTCCGGGTGGGTCACGTAGATCTCCGCGGTCAGCAAGGGCGGGAGCAGCTCTCCGCACAGCTGCTCCCGGGTTCCCACCCGCTTCACGCGCCGGGGAAAGGGGGCCAGGCGCGCCTTGCGCTCGGCGAAGACGAGGACGATGGCCGCGTGCGTCTTCCCGTCCACCGCCGCCACGCCGACGTGCGAGGCGGGCTCGTCGTCGAGATCTTTCCGGCCCAGTAGGGACTCCAGCGCCGCGGAGAGCGGATGGCCGCGCACCATCATCAGCTTCGGGCTGGGATCATACGCGTCCGCCCAGGAGACCTCTTCGGTGACCACCCGGAGGTCCGCGGCCTCGGTGACGCTGGTGCGGACCGCGTTGCGGGCAAGCGCCTCCGCCGCGGCGGAGAGCCTGGGGTCCAGTGCAGGGGCCTTGCGTCCCACGGCTTCGAACTGCTGCACGACGTGCTGGTAGGCGCGGCCGCTGGCCTCGGGTGCGGTGACGGCCAGGCATAGGGAGAGGAGCGGGAGGGTCATCGCGCGGGCAGCAGCTCAAACTGCAGCCGGCAGATACAGCCCTCGCCCAGTGCATTCCCCAGCCGCGCCACCAGATCTCCGGCGCGCTGCGTGAGCTCCTGGGCCCAGCGCGCGCTGGTGACGCGGACGACGAGCGTGCCGTCCGTCAGCGCGAACGGGCGGGCGTTGCGCGCGATGGAAGGGCCGACCAGCTCCTCCCAGACGGGGATGAGACGGTCCCCTCCGCCGCTCTCCTTCGCCAACCGGGCCAGGACTTTCGGCAGGAGGTCCCGGAGGGACGGCAGATCGCGCGGGGGCATGGGGCGCGCATCATCGGGAAAATTCGCCGGTCTGCACGAAGAAAAGCGCCTGGCGGGCGTGACACGCGCGCCCTGACGCAGAGGCATGGGTCCTCGCCAGGTGGGCGCAATTGTTCGAAGGCACGGCCCTCGCTTACGGGTGGAGTCGGCCGGCCGCTGGCGATCGCGCAGTACAACCGTTTTCGCTGAGCTTTCGCGGTGTTCGGATGGTTCCTCGCCTTGACAAGCAGGGGGCCCCTCCGTTCAATGCGACACCTTTCCTACCTTGGGAACCCCATTTCCCACAGGAGCACAGCATGACGGCGGTGACGCGGCTTCAAGGGCTGGCGGTGTTGACGGGTTTGTTGCTGTGGGGCCCCGGTTGCGGGAAGCCCGCTGCGGTCGTGGATGGCGGAACGCCGGGGACGAACGAGTGCACGCGGGATCAGGACTGCCCGGATCCGGATCTCTTCCAGTGCAGCAACTTCGAGTGCGTGCCGTCCTGCCGCCGCAAGGATGACTGCTCCAACGCGGTCCGCGGCACGCATCAGCTGTCGCAATGCCAGGGGTCGCTCGGGTGTGAGTGCGAGGACTTCAAGTGCGTGGGCGCGCTCTGCTCCGAGGATTCGCAGTGCGATCCGTCCACCGTCTGCCGCAATGGCCAGTGCGTGTCGCCGCCCGCCGCCTCTTCTGCGGCCCGCTGCCAGATTGCTCCGGACTTCGTCATCGGCAAGACCGGCACGCAGGTGAAGCTTGCGGTGTCGGCGTCCACGCCCACCGGGCCGCTGGTGCTGAAGGACGGCATCACCTGGACGGCGCTCGCCGGCGCGACGTTGAACGGCAGCGGGTCCGGGACCACGGCCACCTTCACGCTCGGCGCTTCCACCACCGGGGCGGCGGAGATCGTGGAGGCGAAGATTGGCGGGATCAGCTGCAAGTCGAAGGCGCGCATTCTCCCGGCGCTGACCAGCGGCTGGCGCGCGGTGGTGACCGATGAGCTCTCCGGCCGCGCCATCACCGGCGGGAAGCTGGTGGTGTCGGACCCCGCCACCGGCGACACGGTCAGCACGGTGGACATCACCGACGGCGTGGCCACGTTCACCTCCACCGCCTCCCCCGTCACGGTGACCGCGTTCCACGCGGACTACGGCTACCTGACCATCGCCAACTACGTGCCCTCCGGACCGGATGCGCGAGATCTCTCCTTCGTCCTGCGGCGCAACCAGAACGACACGTACGGCGGGTACAAGGGCACGTTCACCGGCGTCCCGCAGTCGCCCAACGTCCACGCGGCCATCGCGGGGATGTCGCTGCCGGGGTCGGTGACGGATCTCTCGCTCGAACAGCTGCTGGGTGCCACGGTGCCCACCGACGTGAAGATCGGCACGGTGGTGGACATGAAGGCGGTGCCGCTGCCAGCCGGCGTGTTCCTCGGCTTCACCGACACGCAGATCAAGACGCAGGTGGCAGGGCAGGGCCTGGCCGGCGTCTGCACCACCGGTGACAACGTGGAGACGCGGATCAGCAACGGGCTCTGCGGTACGCGGACCGCGTGGGGGCTGTCAGGCGACGTGCCGATCAGCGAGCTGCCGCTGGACGCCTTCACCACCGGCGGCGGGATTGCCGGCATCGACTTCAGCAAGGTGCTGACCCGTGTGCTGCCCATCTTCAAGCGCTTCAGCTCCTCCGTCGTGCGCGACGTGGAGTTTTCGCTCAAGCCGTCCTCGTTGAAGCCCACGGATGGCGGGTACGACACCTCGGACTTCACGCCGGCGGACCACGCGTTCCAGGGCGTCCCGCTGGGCTTCGCTTTCGTGGTGAAGTCGCCGGACCTTCCCAGCTACAAGAACGCGCCGCTGGATGGCGTGGTCCTGTTGGGCGGCGCGACGGTCGCCGGCCGCGGGGTGGTGCCGCTGGGGCTGGGCGTTGGAGTGAACACCAACCCGGTGGACGGCAAGGTGGACTCGCAGAGCGGCTTACCGGTGGGCTCGCTCCTCTTGCGCATGGCGCCCACGCACCACGGGTTGGAGGGGAGCCCGTACGGGATCATCTCCATCGCCACGTCCATCAAGGCGGCGACGGACGCCAACGCCGGGCTCGCGGCGTCGGCCATCTTCGAACGGCTGCCCACGAACAAGCTGATCTTCGATCCCACCGGCGCCACCGGCAGCGTGCAGCTGACTGGGACGTATCTGCCCATCCCCGAGGGCGCGCGGTACAACTTCACGGATTCGCCGCTGCCCGCGCTGCTCAAGCGCACGTTCAAGCTGGACGCCGCCGCGGCGGTCGCCGGCTCCAGCATCGTCCGGGTGCTCTTCAGCGACAGCGCGCAGCACCGCTGGACGGTGGTCTTCGCGCCTTCGGACGCCGAGTCCGGCTTCGCGCTCCCCAAGCCGCCCTCAGGCCTCGCGGACCGCACGTACGCGCTCAACAACCCGAACCTGGAGCGGTCCTCGATGGTGGTTCAGACGCTGAAGCTGAACAGCGCGCCGGGCGCCGGCGGTTCGGCCATCAGCTTCAACGGGCTGGTGGAGCTCAACAGCACCAACGCGGACCGGCTGGTGGACTACACCGCCGCGTTCACGCTCCTGGACTACGGCAGCCCCGGCGTCTCCTTCCTCACGCCGGCGAAGGCGGGCGACACGGTTCCGAAAAATACGGACGTGAAGGTGAAGGTGTCCCACTTCAAGCTGGGCACCACGGCCGCCGAGGACGGGGTGGTCCGGCTGGAGATTGTCGGCGGGACGGCGCAGTGCCAGCCGGCCACGCCGCTGGTGGCCAGCACGGAGGTCGTTCAGGGCAAGGGCGAGGTGCTCATCCGGCTCCCCTCGGACTGCACCGGGAACGGCGTGACGCTGCGCGCGCGGCTGTACAACATCACCAACACGCAGCCCATCGCGCCCATCGTCGCCACGGAGATCCTCGCCAACATCCAGTAGTCGCAGTTGGCCTTCATCCCCATCGACAGCGCGCGAAAAACGCGGCAAGACGCCTTCCCTCGCAAGAGGGAGGCTTTCGATGGCTGGTGGGCTGACGCTGGATGTGAACCTGGCGACGCAGGAGCAGGTGGGGAAGGGCGGGCTGGCGCGGTCGGATTTCGACGCGCTCAAGCCGAGGATTGACGCCGCTCACCAGGCCATCGTCGACCTCCGGAAGGCCGGGCAGCTCCCGTTTCTGGATCTGCCCACCGACGCGCCGGCCGCGAAAGCGGCGCGCGATCTGGGCAAGGCGCTGGCCGCGGGGTTCGACAACCTCGTGGTGCTTGGCATTGGCGGCTCTTCGCTGGGCGCCAAAGCGCTCTTCACCGGGCTCTGTCACCCGTTCCACAACCTGCTCCCCGCCGCCGAGCGCCAGGGGCGCACGCGGCTCTTCTTCCCGGACAACGCGGACGCGTCGACGTTCGCCGGGTTACTGGATGTGATTGATCTGCAGAGGACGGCCTTCGCGGCGATCACCAAGAGCGGCGGCACCGCGGAGACCTGGGCGCAGCTCCTGGTGGTGCGGGAGCGGCTGGCCAAAGCCGGCGCTCCGGACGCGTTGAAGCAGCACATCGTCGCCATCACGGATCCGCAGAAGGGCGCGCTCCGGTCAGTGGCCACGCGGGAGGGATGGCGCACGCTGCCGGTTCCTCCGGGCGTGGGCGGCCGCTTCTCGGTGTTCACCGCGGTGGGGCTGCTGCCCGCCGCCGCCGCAGGGATTGATCTCGACGAGCTCCTGGCCGGCGCCGCGCAGATGGCCGCGCGCTGCCAGAGCGCGGACGTCTTCAAGAATCCCGCCTACCTCTTCGCCTCTGCGCTCTACCTGCTCGACACGCAGCGGGGACGGCGGATCCACGTCTTCATGCCGTACGCGGACGCGCTCCGGGAGACGGCGGATTGGTTTGTTCAGCTCTGGGCAGAGAGCCTGGGGAAGAAGCCGGAGGTGGGTCCCACGCCCCTACGCGCGGTGGGTGCGACGGACCAGCACTCCCTCCTGCAGCTCCTCATGGAGGGGCCTCAGGACAAGGCCACGGTCTTCGTCGCGCTGGACCGGCCCCGCGTGGAGCTCGCCATCCCCCGCGCGTTCCCCCAGGAGCCCGACGTGGCCTACCTCGGCGGACACAGCTTCCAGGCGCTGCTCTCCGCGGAGCAGGAGGCCACGGCCGCCGCGCTGGCAGCGAATGGCCGGCCCTCTCTCTCCCTGCGTATGCCTGCCCTCACGGCCAGGTCACTCGGGGAGCTCATGATGATGATGGAGATAGCCACCGCGTTCGCGGGTCCGCTCTACGGCGTGGGGCCCTATGACCAGCCCGGCGTGGAAGCGGGGAAGCGGTACGCCTGCGGCCTCCTGGGTCGTCCCGGCTACGAGGCCTCTGCCGAGGAGCTGAAGCGGCGGCCCCCCGGGCGGGCGGAGTGGGTGGTGTAGGCACGACGTCGCGGGTGAGTGTTTTCGCGCCTCGGTGCTAGGCTTTACCCGCTCCATGGCGAAGACCAAGACAGTTGTCACGGTCATCTCCAAGATCTCCGACCGCCCCGTGAACCGGGACGCGGCCCTCGTGGTCATCTACGGGTTGGATCTGGGCCGGAAGTACGATCTCAACAAGGACTCCATGGTCGTCGGCCGGTCCTCCAAGGCCGACATCCAGGTGGATCAGGAGTCCATCAGCCGGAACCACGCGAAGGTCGTCACGCAGAAGGACCACGTGATGATCCGCGATCTCGGCTCCACCAACGGCACGTACGTCAACGACGAGCAGATCACGTCCGAGTACCAGCTCCGGAACGGCGACATGGTGAAGATCGGCCGGACGATCTTCAAGTTCATCGCCGGCGGGAATATCGAGGCCGCGTATCACGATGAGATCTACCGCCTCACGACGGTGGACGGCCTGACGCAGATCTTCAACCGCCGCTATTTCGAGGAGACGCTGGAGCGGGAGATCTCCCGCTGCAACCGGTACGGCCGCGAGCTCTCGCTCGTGATGATGGACATTGACCACTTCAAGCAGATCAACGACGCGTACGGTCACCTCGCCGGGGACCACGTGCTCAAGCAGATTGCCTCCACGCTGCGCAGCAAGATCCGGCGCGAGGACGTCTTCGCTCGCTACGGCGGCGAGGAGTTCGCGCTCCTGCTCCCCGAGGTGGACTCCCGCGGCGCGGTGCTGATGGCGGAGAAGGCCCGGCGGCTGGTGGAGCGGCAGACCTTCGAGTTCGACAAGCAGGTTATCTCCGTCACGCTCTCGCTCGGCGTGGGCACGCTTGCGGGGAGTCAGCGCGAAGGGGCGGACCTCATCCGCGCCGCGGACGCCAAGCTGTACGAGGCGAAGACCGCCGGCCGGAACAAGGTCTGCGCGTAGGGGGCTGCGCGCGCTGAGCGGTCAGCGGAAGACGGAGGTCCGGTCCCTCAGCCGGGCCTTGATCATCCCGTCGATGGCTTCCCGGGTGCGTTCGGTGATCCGCTGGACCTCGGCGAGGTTGGCGTCCGCGCCGGGGCCGCCCTCAGCCATCGGGATGGCGTCGCCAAAGCGGATGCTCCACCGCGCCGGAAGGGGGATGGGGCCCAGAGGCGTGAGCGGGAGGTACGGGAAGCCGAGGAACTTCCCTGGCAGCCGGGCGATGAGCGGCATGGACTCTTCGGCGCCGACGATGGCCACCGGGATGATGGGTGACCGGGTGCGCAGCGCGAGCTTGGCGAAGCCGCCGCGGCCGAAGCGCTTGAGCTGGTAGCGCTCGCGGTAGGGCTTGCCCATCCCCTGGATGCCCTCGGGGAAGACGATCACCGGCCGCTCTTCCTCGAGGAGGCGCACCGCGTTCTCCGGCGAGGCGCGGATGGCCCCCAGCCGGTTGAGCAACGTGCCCAGAAACGGCGCGTAGAAGATCTGGTCCTCCACAAGCCACCGCGGATCTTCCAGGTCGGCCCGCTCGCGGCGCAGCGCCTGCGCGAGGACGGGGCCGTCGAAGGGCAGGGCGCCGGAGTGGTTGGCCACCAGGATGCACCGGCCCAGCGGCACCTCGTGCGCGCCTTCCACGGTGATGCGCCAGTAGCGTTCAAAGAAGAAGCGGGCGAGCGGGTCAATCGCGCGCTCGAGCTCCACGTCCTTGCCGTAGTCGTCGAGCGTCTGCGCGCTGCCCGCACCGATGGCCGTGCGGACGACGTGGACCAGGCCAGTGGCCGCGCCCGCCGCCTGCTTGAGGGTGCCGGTGTCCAGCGCCTGGGCGAGGATGTCCCGCGCCAGCGCGAGCACGCCGCCGGCTGGAGCTTTGGCCTGCGGCGGCACGGGTTCAAACGGCACCGGCGCCAGGCGCACGTCGTGCGGCTTGAGGGGCTCTGGCTCCACCGGCGTGAACTCGGCGTCGATCACGCCCCCGTCTGTCGGCCGCTCGTCGCGCGCGTAGACCGTGCGCTGCGGCGTGGGGCCGGGGCTGTGCGGGAACGACTGGGGGATGGGCGGCTCCTCCGCGGCGGGCTTGGCCGGTTCGACAGGGGCCGCCTCGACGCGCGGGGTCTCCTCCTCAGGAATCGCGGTCTGCTCGACGGCGGGAGCCGGCTCAGGCGGCGGCGCGACGGGCGCTGCGGCCGGCCTGGCCATCACCGGAACGCCCGGGGCGATGCGCTCCTCGAGCGAAGCCTCTGCCGAGGCGCTGAGCACGTGGTGCCGGCTGGGGGGAGGGGGCTTGGGGCGCTTCTGTGCGGCGGGCTTGGCCACCGCCTTCTTGCCCGCGGTGGCCCGCTTCACTGACTTCGACTTCTTGCCTTGAGAGTCCTTGGCCGGGTCAGGCGACGCAGGCGCCTGCTCCTCCGCCGCTTCGTCCTCGCCCTCTTGCGCGGCCGCTCCGCGCAGGAAGGGATCATTGCCGAGCACGCCTTTGCCCATCGTCAGCTCCTCCTCAACGCCTCGACGGCCTCGCGCGTGTGAAACCGCGGAGTGAACCCGAGCTCGGTCTGGGCCCGCTGGCCGTCTGCAACCCAGCTGTAGTGGAGATAATCCAGGAGCGTCACGGGGACGCCGGCACCGCCGTACAGGTTCATGGCGGAGAGCAGCGCGCCGGCGATGGGCGTGGGCAGGGGGACCACATGGCCGCCCGCTCGCCGGATCATCCCGGAGAGGGACATCACGCCGTCGCCGACGACGTTGAAGACCCCGCTGGCCGAAGCGTGCAGCGCCCGCATCAGGGCGTCCGCCGCGTCGTCCTCGTGCACCAGCTGGAGGAGCGGGTCGAACCCAAGCAGCGTGGGGACCAGCGGCGACCGCAGGATGCGGGTGATGGGGTTGTCGATGGACGGGCCCACGATGGGCGCGAAGCGGAGCACGAGGACCTGGGTGCCCGGGTGGCCGGCGCGAAACTCCTCCAGCTGCTCCTCGACCTCCACCTTGTCGTTGATGAAGCGGCTCCCTGGGCAGCCGGAGAGCGGGGCGTCCTCGCGCAGCAGCGCCGGGTGGCTCTGGCGCGCGCCGTAGAGGGCGGTGAGGGAGGGGACGATGAGCTTCTTGACCTGTGCCCCGCTGGCGGCCGTCATCACGCTCGCGGAGCCGGCGACCTCGAGCTCGTGCGCGAAGGACGCGTCCCGCACCCGGCCGAAGACGAAGGCGAGGTGGAACAGGGTGTCGATGCCTTCCTCGGTCAGGGCCTCGCGGACCGTGGATTCGGCGTCCTGCCGGGTCAGGTCCACCCGGCGGTACTCGGTCTTGGGGCCCACCCCTGCCGGCTGGGCGATGTCCAGGGCGAGGATCCGCTCGACGGAGGGATCCGCCTCCAGGCGGGGGAGCAGCAGGGTGCCCAGGCCCCCGGTGGCGCCGGTGAGCGCGACGCGGAGGCGGGGAGTGCGTGGATGGACGCGAGCCATACGGAGGAAACGCTGATAACCCACTGCTGCCGGCTTGTCAGCCCGAGTTCGCGCCCGTAGTTTCCCCGCCATCTTTGTCGCCCGAATGCCCAAGATCGCCGTCCTCAGCGATGCGTTGATCAACAAGATTGCCGCCGGCGAGGTGGTGGAGCGCCCGGCGTCCGTCGTGAAGGAGCTGTGCGAAAACTCCGTCGACGCGGGGGCCCGCTCGCTCACGGTCACCCTCTCTGGCGGAGGAATGTCGCGGATTTCGGTGCTCGATGACGGCGTGGGGATGTCCCGGGAGGACGTGCTGCTCTCGCTGGTCCGCCACGCGACGAGCAAGCTGAAGGATCTCGACGGGCTCTTCCAGATCGCCACCAAGGGCTTCCGGGGGGAGGCGCTGCCCGCCATCGCCGCCGTCTCGCGCTTCTCCCTGACCACGTCAGAGCGCGGCGCGCCGGTGGGTACAAAATTGTCGCTGGAGGGCGGGAGCCCACCCCTCGTCGAAGACGCGGCGCCCATCGACGGCACGCTCATCCAGGTGGATGACCTCTTCTACAACACGCCCGCGCGCCGGAAGTTCATGCGGCGGGACCACACCGAGGTGGCGCACTGCGAGGACGCGCTGATCCGCCTGGCCCTCGCGCACCCGGAGCTCTCGGTGCGCCTGACCCACGAGGACAAGGTGTTGCTCTCGAGCGCGGCCAGCACGGACCTGCGGGAGCGGATCGTCGCGGCGCTCGGGGTGGCGGTGCATCCGCACCTGGTGGAGGTGGATGAGCGCCGGCTGGGCCTGCAGATCACCGGCTACGTCGCCACGCCGGCCTACACGCTGAGCAACGCGCGCGGCGTGTACACGTTCGTGAACCGCCGGTACATCCGCGACCGCGGGCTGAACCACGCGCTGGGGCGCGCATTCCAGGAGACGATGCCCGGGGGACGACAGCCCGTCGCCGTCCTGTTCATCGACATGGATCCGCGCGAGGTGGACGTGAACGTTCATCCGCAGAAGCTGGAGGTGCGCTTCGCGGACGGCCGGGGGATCCACGAGGCGGTCGTCGCCGGGGTCAGCCACGCCATCACCCGCTGGTTCAAGAGCGCCGCGCCCGCGGCGCCCACGGGGGAGCCCGTCGCCGGCGCCCACTACGCCGACGCGGTGGACCGCTTCCTCACCCGCGCAGAGGCCAACCGCGGCGGGGGCGCCACGTTCATCCCGTTGCCGGGAGTGGCCGACGCGCCGAGGGCGGAGGGCCTGTTTGGCGCGGCGTTTCCGCCGGCAGCGGGCGAGGGCAGGGCAGGGTTCGGGCAGCTGCGGCCGTCGCTGAACCAGGCACCGCCGCCTGGCTACTTCTCCTCGCTGCGGTTGCTGGGGATGCTCGGCCGGAGGTTTCTGGTCTGTGAAGGCGCGGGCGGTTCGCTGGTGGTGGTGGATCCGCACGCGGCGCTGGAGCGGGCGCGGCTGGAGGCGCTTCGCGCGCTCTGGAAGAACGGGGCGGATCCGGCGCAGCGGACGCTGTTTGGCGCGACAGTGGAGCTCACCGCGGCGCAGGCGAGGGTGCTCGGCGCGCAGAGCGAGGGGCTGGAGCGGCTGGGCATTGAGGCGGAGCCGTTCGGGGGCAGCGCGTTCGCGGTGAAGGCGCTCCCCGCGGTGCTGAACGAGGTGGAGCCGGCGGCGCTGCTGTCGGCCCTCGCTGGGGCGCTCGGCGAGTCCGAGGAGCCGGCCTGGGACGCCGCGCTGCAGGCGGCGGCGTGCCTGAGCGCGCGGACGGCGCTGCGGGAGATCTCCGCAGTGGAAGCGAGGGCGCTCTTTGACGCCCTGGAGAAGGCCGACTTCGAGCGACCCGTGCGGCACGATCAGATTGTTCTCACGGAGCTGCCGTTCCTGGATCTGGAGCGGCGGGTGCGCTAGGCAGGGGACGACCCTCTCCAAGTCGCGCTCGTGAAAGGCGGCGGCCCTCCGACGCTGCCGAAGATCCAGGATGACTGACAAAGACCTGAGCCTGCGCGCGGCGCAGGCGGCCGAGGCCGCGTCCAGCCCGGCTCAAGGCGCGATGGTGCCCGCCAGCTACGCCGAGAAGGCGATGGCGACGCTGATGCAGCTGCACTCGGAGCTCATGGAGGAGAAGGAGCGCCACGTCGACGTCTACCGGCGGATGGTGGAGAAGGATCAAGCCGTCTCCGAGCTCCGGATGTACGTGCGGATGCTGGAGGACAAGCTGGAGGCCCACGGCGGCCCGGTCCTCCCCGCGCCTGCAAGGCCCAGCGGCCTGGAGCCGCGCGCGCTGCCGGAGAAGACCGCGCCCAGGACGCTGCCCCGGCCCCCACCTCTGCCCGCGGGTGTCGCGCGGCTCCCCGCAGCGAAGCGGGTGAAGGGCGCAAAGGCGATTGCCGCGGGAACGCCCGTCGCGGCTGAGCCGCCGCGCCCTCCTCCTCCCCGCCGTCACGCCGACGAAGAGGCGGAGCTCCCGGCGAACGCTCCGGCTCGCCCCATTCCTGGACTGGCCGCCCTCCGAGCCGCGCCGGGTCTGCCGACGTTCGCCGCCACGGGCGTGGGTGGCGCGCCCGCGGTGGATGCTGCCGCTGCGGCGGAGGCGGCGAGGGCCGCGCTGAACGCGTCAATCACAAAGGGACGGGAGTCGGCGAATAGCACCTCCCCCGTGGTGGAGCCGGCGGCCGCGCCCAACGCGTCAACCACAAAGGGACGGGAAGCGCCGGCCATCGCGGCGATCACTCCGCCTGACACCGACCGTGCGTCGCTCAAGCCGCCACCCGTTCCGCCGCTGGTTCCGCTCCCAGAGTTGGTGAAGCCCGCGCCTTCGTTCGCTGGCGCCGGAAGCCCGGAGGGCTTTCGGTCAGCGCCGTCGGCCGGGTTCGGCGCGTCGGTCGCGACCGGCCTGGGCGCGCCGCCAGCGCCCGCGAGCGCGCCGGTTGCACCGAGCGTGCTGCGGCCGCCCTCCATCGGAATGGTCTCCGCGACCATTCGCGTCCCTCCGGGATCAGGCGGCGCTTGGTCTGCGGCGAACGCGGGATCATTGAGTGCCTCAGCCGGATCCGCGCAGGCAGCTCAGGCGGCAGGAGTGAGGCCGTCGGGAGCGCCTGGCAGCGAGGCGTGGCCGTCGCCCGGGTTGCCGGGACCGGCGGTCCAGCCGAGCAGCGGACCGGTCACGACATGGCCATCGCCGGGAGTCGCGATGCAGTCGGGATCTGGGGCAGCTGGGGCCGCGCAGGTGAGCGGTGGCTTCGCCGCGCCTGCCCACTCGTCCGCGGCACCCGCGGGGTCCTGGGCCTCCATGCGAGGCCAGGGCGGATTGCGCGGAGAGGGCGCGCCGCTGCCGCATGGGATCTTGTCCTCGGCGGCGGGAGCCGGAGCCTCGACCGTTCCTGCGGGAGCGCCTGGGTCGAGCGGACTCTGGCCTTCTGCGAGGGCTCTCGGTGTCTCGGGGCCGGCGTTGAGCGGGCCGTCCTCTGGAGCCGTGCACGCAGCCGCATCGAGCGGCTCGTCGCCGTCTGTCAGCCAGCCCGTGCATGCGGGAGGGCCGAGCGGGTCGTGGCCGTCGGCAGCGGAGGCTGCGCAGGCGGGAGCACCGAGAGGATCAGGGTTGGCGGGACAGCCCGCGCATGCGGGGGCACCGAACGGCATCGACTCTTCGCAGCAGCGTGTCTCTCCGAACGAGCGGTCGCCCGCGCCGCCGGCCGTCGTAGCGGGGAGTGGACCGTTGGCTGTGCCCGCACGCCAGCACGTTGCGGCACCGGCAGCAGCCTCGCCCGCGCCGCCGGTTGGTTCATGGCCCGCGCAACCGTCGGCGGCGCTCCCACACCAGCCTGGCGCGCACAGTGGACCCTGGTCCGTGCAGCCGCGCGTGACGCCGGTGAGCGGGTCGGTCGCCGCGCCAGATCAGCAGCATGTTGCGGCGCCGGCCGGTTCGTGGCCCGCGCAAGCGCACAGCGCGCAGGGTGCAGCGTTGGCCACTCCAGCGCAGCAGCACGTTGGGGCGCCGGCCGGCTCGTGGCCCGCGCAAGCGCACAGCGCGCAGGGTGCAGCGTTGGCCACTCCAGCGCAGCAGCACGTTGGGGCGCCGGCCGGCTCGTGGCCCGCGCAACCGCACAGGGCGCAGGGTGCAGCGTTGGCCACTCCAGCGCAGCCGCACGTTGGGGCGCCGGCCGGAGCTTGGCCCACGCAGGACGGAGCGTTCGCCGCGCCAGGGCAGCAGCACGTTGGGGCGCCGGCCGGAGTGTCGCCCGCACAACTGCACAGCGCGCAGGGCGGAGCGTTCGCCGCGCCCGCTCAGCAGCACGTTGGGGCGCCGGCTGGAGCTTGGCCCGCGCAGCCGCACGTCGCAGCACAGGGCGTCGCGCTCGCGCACCCCGTCGCGGCTCAAAGTGGGGCATGGCACACGCCCGCGGCTGTGCAGCACCAGGGTGGATCGTTGGCTGCGTCCGTACCGCAGCATGCGGGAGCACCCGGTGGAGCCTGGCCCGCGCAGCCGCACGTCGCAGCACACGGCGTCGCGCTTGCGCGCCCCGCCGCGGCTCAAAATGGGGCATGGCACACGCCTGCGGCTGTGCAGCACCCGGGCGCCGCTTCGAGCTCCGCGACGGCTCCCTTCGCCAACCCGAGTGCCCCGTGGGCTGCGGGTGGGCACCAACAGGTCGGGGCCCCGAGCGGATCGTGGCCTGCGACTGCATCGCCTCACCCGGCTTCTGCGAATCCGTCCGGAGTGGCGCCCTTGCAGGCGGCTGCGCCGGCCGGATCCTGGGGTCCGTCCATCCTGGGACAGCCGAACGTCCAGGCGCCAAGCGGAACTTGGCCTGCTGCCGCTGCGGCGCAGGCAGGCGCCCCGAATCCGATGGGCGCCCCGCCGTCGCAGGCGCCTGCGCTGAGCGGCCCCGCACCTCAGCAGGTCGGGGCGGCGGGCGGCTCCTGGCCCGCGGCCACGACCGGGCAGCAGCATGTCGGTTCCTGGCCGGCCGTTGCGCCAGCGCCGGCAGGCGTCTCGAATCCAGCTGGAGTCTCGCCCCACGCTGCGGGGGCGATGCACGGATCAGCGCCTGCAGTGGGACCGGCGCCGAGTGGAGCCTGGCCCACGCAGCCTGCTGCGCCTCACGCGGCCTGGGCGGCGCCCACAGGACCCGGACTTTCTGCTGTCGCGCCTTTACACCCCGGAGGTGCGCCTTCGGCGCAGCCGGGATCCGCGACGTCAAACGGCTTCTCTTCGGTGTCCCGGCAGTTCGGCTCTGGGGCGCCGAGCTGGCCGCCAGCACCTCAGCCGTCAGCCGTGTACGGATCTGCGTCCGGGCAGGTTGCAGCGGGCTCGGCGGGAGCGCCAGTGGGCTCCTGGCCTTTGAGCAGTTCAGGCGCGGTGGCGCCGGAGCGTGCAGCGAGCCCCGGACAGGTCCCCGCTCAAACCGCCTCCTCGACGTGGCCCGCCACGCCGGGACCGGAAGCGGTCTCCTCCGAACCCACCTGGCCCGCCTCGTCGCCGCCGCTCCCCTGGGCCTCCGCAGCGAGGCGCCCGGGGGCGACGTGGCCGCCGGTGGTCCCCGCGCCCGCCCAGCCCGAGTCGCCCTGGTCTTCGCCTGACGCTCCGGCCTCCGGGGTCGCGCAGGTGCCCGTCGACGCCTCGGCGCCGCTGACTTACCGGCACGGAGGCGCGGTCCCGGCGCTGGACCCGGTTGAGCCGAGCGCGCCGTCCGATGCGGAGTCGGCGAAGGCGGACGGGGCCGCGAAGCCCCGTCGCCCGAAGCCATCGGATGGCTGGAGGAGCTGGTGAAGCAGCTCGCCGCGGTGCTCGGGCTCATCCTGTTGCTGGGGGCGGTGCCCGCGGAGGCAGGGCAGGGGCGCGGCCGGGTGTCAGTCCTGCCCGGCTGGCGCTTTGGCCTCAACGGGCGCTTCTACGGCCGCGCCGCCGAGGATGGGTACCGGCCCGACAAGACGCTGAACGGCGGGCCTTCGCTGCTGACGTCCTTCGCCTACGCGGCCACCGAGATCTTCGAGCTGTCCATCGACCCCTTCGTCGCGTTCGAGCAGCTGAGGCTGGTGGACGTCCCCGCGCTCAACGCGTGGATCTACGGCGCCCTGGTCACCGCGCGGCTCCAGGTGGAGCCCTCGCTCTTTGGTGGGCGCGTGACGCTCGCGGCGGGGCTTTCGAGTGGCGGGCTGCTGGTGAATGTCTCAGGCGGTGGCCAGCCCGGGCTGGAGAGCTTCGCGCCGGCGTACGGCGCGTCCGCGGGAGTGACCGTCGCCTTGACCGACACGTTCGGAATCTCCGCGGAGTACAAGGTGGTGTTCGCGGACGGCGCGGGGACGGTCTACGGCGAGGCGCGCGGGAACGGGCACTTCGTCGGACTGGGGCTCACGTGGTTTTTTGCCGACACCGGCGGCCGCCCGCTCTCCAGTCTGTCAGGCCAGTAAGCCTTTCCTCCGTCGCGAGGATCCCGTAAAGACCGCAGGCGAAATGGAGGGGGACCTCGCTGCTGTTTTCCTGCCCAAATCCACACCCGGGGAGCAGGGATGCGCGAGTCCGCGGACGCCGTTTTCGGCCGGAGGAACGTTTCAATGGTGGCTGAACAGAAGGTGGACCTCGAGAAAGAGCTGTCCGACATCCGCCGTGAGGTGATCGAGTCTCGCAACCTCGTCATCAAGACCGACAACCTGCTCAAGAACCTCCACGCTGAGGTCAAGCTGGTGGGGAAGCGGCAGGAGGACTTCCAGAAGCGGCAGTGGCTCTCGTCGGGCGTGGCCTACGCGTTGTTCGCCGCCCTCTGCATCACAGGTGCGGTGATGATCTCCTCCGCGCAGACCTCCGCGGCCAGCAACGAGCGCGAGCGGCTCGACAAGTCGGTCGCCGAGCTGACCGGCAAGCTGGCCAGCCAGAAGGCGGAGATGGACGCCAACGCGGCAGCGGTGCGCTCGGCCGGGGACGTCTACCGGATGATGACCACGCTGCAGGGCGATGAGCGGCTCAAGGGCGTGGACGCGCTGGTGAAGCTGGACGCCTCTCGCCTCTCCGTGCTGGAGAAGCAGGCGCTCAATGACCGCGCGGTGATGCTGCGCAAGGAGGTGGGCACCGCCGCCTTCGAGCGCGGCAAGGTGGCCTTCCGGAAGAACGACCACCAGACGGCCGTCGCCGAGGTCTCCCGCTTCCTGGCGATGAACCCGGAGGAACAGGACATGCTGGACGCGTCCTATTACCTCGGGATGTCGTACCACGAGCTCAAGAAGCACGATCAGGTGGTGCCCCTGCTGCAGCGCTTTGTGGTGGGCGACCGGAAATCGAAGAACCGCGACTACGCCATGCTGGTGCTGGCGGACTCGTACGAGGCCACCGGGCAATTCGAGAAGGCTGTGGAGGTCGCACGCGACGCGCTCGGCGCCTACCCGAACAGCAACTTCGTCACCCAGCTGAAGAACCGGCTCACGTCGGCGAAGAAGAACCTCTCGGTGGATGGCGGCGCCGTCGCAGCGGTGGGGGCGCCAACGACGCCTCCCGCCACCGTGGCCGCCACCGCCCGCGCGCCCACCTTGCCGGCGCCGCAGCCCGCTCCAGCGCCTGCTGCCGCCAAGCCTGCTGCCGCAAACCCGACGCCCAGCAAGCCAGCCAGCGGCCCTGGGCGTTAGTGATCACGCCGTGACCCGGAAGCAGAAGGGAGATCCCAAGGACCCGCGGTACCGGCCCTTCCGGATCGGGATGTACGTGGCCTACGTGGCCATCTGCGCCACGTTCTGCGGGCTGGTCATCTTCAGCGTGGTCCGCTCCGTGCTGGAGATGTCGCCCCGGCGGCGCTCCGACAGCGACGTGACCCTCTCCGTCCGCGAGTGCGTGGAGAACGCGAACGCGCTCTGGGGAGACCTGGAGCAGCACCGGAAGGATCTCACCACCAACAACCCGGCCGCGACGGCGGACCAGACCTGGTCCTCCTTCCGCGTCTCCTGGCTGCGGCAGCTGCGCGAGCTCGACGCCCAGTGTGCCACCCGCGCTCAGGCTCGTGAGCCGCTGCGCACGCTCTTCAAGCGGCTGGAGCAGGTGATGGACCTCTACACGACGCACGCCGTCCAGTACGCGGGCGAAGTGGGCAGCGCGGTGGACAAGCTGCGCGCCGCCTTTGACGCCGCCCGCGCGCAGCTCCCGGTGGGCAAGCTCCCCTAACGGGCTGCTGTGCGCCGTCAGGCCTATCCCCCGCTCACCTCGAGGGGGAAACCGGCCCTGCGCCGTCAGGCGCATAGTCGAGAGGTGGCGCAAGCCCACGCACGGCACTTAGCCGGTCTGTATCGAGCGGAGCGGAGCGGCCCATGAGCCAAGTTTCGGAAGCACTGCCGACGTCTCGACTATGCGCCTGACGGCGCAATGCTCGACGCGAACGGGGCGCCGCGTGAATCACTCCGCCCCTAACGGGTCGGCACGAGCAGCGTGTAGTTGCCGTTCGGATCCGAGATGGCTTCGCCGATCTGGAAGGTGAAGGGCAGCCCGCTGATGGTGCCCACCCGGAAGAGCCGCAATGTGGCGTAGGGCGCTGGGAGCTCGCCGCGGACGGGATCCGTCCAGCGGACCGTGCCCTTGGCTTTCCGGCTGGCGGAGAGGATGAACTCGCGCTCAGGCGGTGTCTCCGGGCTGGTTCCCAGCACGCCGCCCTTCTCTTCGACGTCGATGAAGTTGCTGAGGAACGGGTACCCGGTAGCGCTCACGTCTACCCGGTACCGGGCGCCCTCCAGCCACATCGTGAAGCGTCCCGCCGCGTTCGTCTTGGCGGTGACCGAGCCGGGGAGGGCGGCCGTCAACGATTGCCCGTTGATGGTGGAGACCGCCACCGCGCGGACCTCCGCGTCGATCGCCGGCGCGCCGGACGGCGTCAGCACCACGCCGCTCACCGACACGCGGTCCCCGCAGACGAACGTCCCCAGGTCCACCGGCGAGCCCGGCGAGCCCGGCTTGACCTGGATGGCCTTCTCCACGGAGTGCGCGAAGTGTCCCGCAGGCGGCGTGGCGTGCAGCGTGAGGGGCACGCTCGGGCCGGAGGGCAAGACCGAGAGCGCGAAGCGCCCGTCCGTGCCGGTGGTCACGCTCGCGCTGCGGAACGTTCCACCTCCGGCCACCATGCCGTCGATGTAGACCGTGGCGCCGGAGACGGGCGCGCTCTGGTAGACGCCGCCGTCCCGCTCGATCCTGCTGTTGTCGCTGCTGACCAGGGTCCCGGACACGGTGACCGGCACGCCGTAGTCGCCCAGCTCCAGCGGCCCGGTCACGTTGTCGCTCACGGAGACGAGGAAGCGCTTCGTGGGGATGAGGGCTGCTGAATCGCGCGGGGAGGCTTCAATCAGGAAGCTGCCGCTCTCGTTCACCGATTTGTCGACCAGCAGGCGGAAGTGGCCGGTGGTGATGGAGACGGGGATGCCCTGCGAGAGGGGTTCGAGGGTCTGGGGGTCCAACGCGCGGACCTGCATCCCGGCCTCTGCGTTGATCAGCACGGGCCCCACCGCGCTGCGCAGCAGCTGTCCGTCCACCCGGTAGAGCTCATCCGGGTGAGGGAGGACGACGCGCAGATCCTGGGTCTGCCCGGGCGCGACATGCCTCGCGGGCAGACGGATGGGCGGAATGGAGAGGAGGTCCGGGAGGGTGGTGACCACGAAATCGCCGGAGCCGGTGGGCAAGGTCACCACGCCGTTGAGGGGCGCCATCGTTGCGCTGTAGCGGCGCTGCACACCCGGCAACTTGTCGCTGGCGCCCTCCGCACGGAGGGTGACGCGGTCCGCGTAGGGGACCGCCTCTCCGCCAGGGGTGAGCGGTCGCAGGACCGTGACGTTGAACGCCATCGGCGGCGCCGCGTAGATGGGCGTGTTGCCCTCGAGGTTCAGGTCTTGACCGGCAAAGTCCTGCTCGAGGTGTCCGTTCCGCGCGTTGACCACCACCTCCACGACCAGGTCCTTGCCCGGATCTCCGCAGCCGTTGAGGAAGCAGACCATCTGCCCGCCGCAGTCCCGGTTGGTCTGGCACTCTGCGCCCTCGGAGTACGCGGCCATGGGGCTGCAACCGAGGGCCAGCGCGAGCAACGACGCGCAGAGCGTTGTCCGGACGGTCATTGGCATGGCGGCGGGATGGTGGGGACGTCGGAGCATTCGCCCGGCTCCACGTCGAAATACCAGCGGTACACGTCGTCGTAGCGCGGGTCCGGCGCGCCGCCATCCGGCAGGCGAGCAGGTCCTGGCTTTTGCTCCACCTGTCCATCGGTGACCCGGTAGTCCCCCACCACCGCGCGGATGTTGTGTCTCCCAGGCAAGAGCTTTGGCGGCCTGAAGGCCACCCGGTTGAGCAGGTTCCCCGGGTCGAAGTCGGAGAACGCCAACGCGCCCGCCGTTTCCTTGGAAGGATCAAAGTCGACGTACGCCACCCAGTAGATGTGGTCCTGCAGGTCTGGATCTTCGATGTAGAAGCTGAAGCAGTAGTTGCAGGTGTCGCCGGTCTTCAGGACGTCGATCTCGTTCGGGTTGACGCTGACGATCCGCGGGCGCCGGTTGAGATGCACCGGGGGATCCGGGTCGAGGAGGTCTTCATCCTGAGGAAAGATGCACGCGGTCATGGGCAGACAGGCCCAGAGGAGCAACCGCCTTGCCATGTGACAATTCAGGAAATTCATCCGCAATCCCAGACAGTTGTCCTTGTCTGTCTCAGGCCCACCCCGGAGTGAAAAGCCGTCGCCACGACACAGGCGTCAGGGCACATCAGTTGGCGGACTCGTCCAGCTCGGTGTCGTCAGGAGGCAGGGCCCTGCCTGTGCGCTCGGCCTCGAGCTTCTCCAGGTGCCGGAAGATGGTCCGGGGATCCACGCCCAGGTCCTTGGCTGTCTTCGTGCGGTTGCCGTTGTTCCGCTCCAGGACTTCGTTGATGTAGCGCTTCTGGAACTCCTCCTTGGCCTGCGCCAGCGGCATGATGGGATCCAGGTTCTCCGGCCGCAGGTCGATGTCGTCCGCCGACAGCAGGGGCTTGTCGGAGAGGACGACCGCCTTCTTGATGCGGTTCTCCAGCTCGCGGATGTTTCCGGGCCAGGAGTACTTCTTCATGGCGATGCTGGCGGAGGGCGTGAAGCCGCGCGCCTTGGAGTTGAACTCCTTCGCGTACTGCTGGACGAAGAACCGGGCCAGCACCGCGAGGTCATCTCCGCGATCCCGCAGGGGCGGGAGCTTCAGCGTCACCACGTTGAGGCGGTAGTAGAGGTCTTCGCGGAACGCGTTTCGCTTGACCTCCTCCTCCAGGACTTTGTTGGTGGCCGCCACGACGCGGATGTCGACGGGCTCGCCGCGGTTGTCGCCGACCTTGTAGACAATCTTCTCCTGCAGCGCGCGCAGGAGCTTGACCTGAAGCTGCAGCGGCATCTCGCCAATCTCGTCGAGGAACAGCGTCCCGCCGATGGCCGCCTGAAACTTGCCCGGCTTGGTGGCCACCGCGCCGGTGAAGGCGCCCTTCACGTGGCCAAAGAGCTCGCTCTCGAGGAGGTTCTCCGGGATGGCGCCGCAGTTGATGGTGATGAACGGGCCCTTCACCCGCGGGCTGCGCCGGTGGATCTCCCGCGCGATGAGCTCTTTCCCGGTGCCCGTCTCACCGGTGATGAGCACAGAGATGTCCGTGAGCGCGATTTTATCAATCCGCTTGTAGACATCTTTCATGCCCTGACAGGCGCCGACGATGTCGCCGTAGTGGTGGTCCTCCAGCTTCCGGCGCAGCTCCGTGTTGTCGAGCTTGAGCTCGTTCACCAGCATGGCGTTCTGCAGGATGAGCGACGCCTGCGCGGCGAACACGGTGAGGATGTCCAGGCTCTTCGGTTCGAACCGGTTCACCAGCCGGTCGTTCCCCACGTAGATGAGGCCGAAGAGGTCTCCCTTGTGCATCAGCGGCGCGCACATGACGGAGAGCAGCTTCAAGTTCACCACCGACTCGGAGACCTTGAACTCAGGGTCCTCCAGCGCGTCGCTGATGATCAGCGGCTTCCGGGTGCGCACCACCTTGGCGACGATGGAGTCAGACACCCGCTCGATGGCGTCGTCGATGTTCTCACGGGACACGTTGCGCGCGACCTTTACGCGCAGCTCGTTGTTCTCCATCAGGATGAGGAAGCCCTTGTCCGCCCGGGTGACCTCAATGGCCTCGTCCATCAGTGTTTCGAGGATCCGGTCCAGGTCATACGACTGCAGCAGCTTGTCGGAGAAGGAGGTCAGCCGCTTGAGCAGCATCAGCTCCCGGCCGGGGACGCCGGGCACGTCGTGCGTGTGCTGATCCGGATCCGCGGACTCCGAGATGCGCGCGTTCAGGATGGCGGGCGCCGCGAGCGGCGCGTTGGCCAGGCCGAACGCCAGCTCGGTCTCGCCCACCCGGATGACGTCGTTGGCGTCCAGCACGTGCTCGTCGCGGCGCTTGCCGTTCACCTCGAACGTCGTCCCGTGGCCGGCCACCTGATAGCGGTTGCCGTCGAAGACGATGTGCAGCGCGTTGTCCGGCACCGCCGCGTCCTCCACGCGGATGTCGTTGTCAGTCCCCCGGCCAATGCTGGTGATCCGCTTCATGAGGTTGACGGTGCGGCTCTTCCCGTCCGGCGTCTTCACGATGAGGCTGGGCATACGGGCTCCTAGAACTGGAAGGTGAAGCCCGCACCGGCGCCGCCGGGGAGGGCATAGAGATCAGGTCTCAGCGTGTTCTGCGGGGCGAGGCCGCTGGGCTTGGGCTGCGGGGCGGTGGGCGGGGCGTCAATCACCGTGGTGGTGATGACCTCGTCCTCGTGGTGGAAGAGCGCGTCCGCCACGCCCAGGCCATAGAGCAAATAGAAGAGCCCGGCGGAGATGTACTTGGTCGCGCGCCACGCCAGCAGCTGGCCCTGGTACTGCTTGAGGATGCCGGTCTCCGTGAAGGTCGCGTTGCCGTCCGGCGTGTCGAACCCCGGGAGCACCCGCTTCACGTTGTCGGCGAGGAGCGCGATGGCGGCGTAGGCGACGACGCTCACCGCCGCGGTGGCACCCTCGGTCACCGCGAGCGCGAGCCCGATGTTGTTGCGGCCCTGCTGAAACTGACCGGCGCCGAACGGGAGGAAGTTGACCACGAAAGACCGCCGCTCCACGGTCCGCAAGGTGATCCGCTGCGAGAGGTCCTCGATGCGCCGGCGCTGCTCCTCGGCGGCGCGCCGCGCGCGCTCCTGGTCCTCGCGCTCACGCCGGCGGTACTCCGCCTCCAGCTGCTTCTTCTGCCGGATGACGTTCAGCTCCGGCGTCATCTCCTTGCGGATGCGCTCGAAGAAATTGACCGCGGAGCCAGGGATGACGAACGGATCCAGCGAGTAGTCCGGGTTGATCCGCAGGAGCGAGGTCAGGTGCTGCTCCGCGTCCGCGGTGCGGCCGAGGTAGTGCGCGGAGAGCCCGGCTGCGCTGTGCAGCTCCACCAGCTCCTCCTCGCTCAGCTGGCCGCGGTTGATGCGCTCCTTCACGCGGGTGAGGACGGCGGCATACTTCCCGTACCGGAAGTCGTCGTTGATGCTCCGCACTTCGGGGTCCACGCTCTGGGCGCGCGCGACGTGCGGGAGCGCCAGCAGCACCACCACCAGAAGCGCGCCGAGTCGGAGCCTCATTCGGGCACGAGCTTCACGCTGACAAACCGCGGCCCCACCGGCCGGACCTCGACCTCACCCTTGTGCGCCTTGAAGCCCGCGGCGGCGATCTCGTAGCTCACCGTCCGGCGCGGCTCGCCCGGCTCGAAGTCCACGCTGAAGGGCCGCTCGCGCGCGTCCGCCGCAGTCCGCTGGTCTCGTTTGCCCGGCGCCAGCTCCGCCTTGATGGTGAACGCGGCGCCCTTGGGCTCCACGTCGAAGGTGAGCTGACCGGGGCGGGGCTGCACGCGGAGCGGGACGTAGTTCTCTGACCCCTCCTTGATCTCCACCGTGAGCTCGCGCTCCAGGCAGTACGCGCAGCCGTAGTGCACCGTGTGTGTCCCGGGCGCCAGCATCAGGAGGTGACGCTTCTCCTCGGCGGTCTTCTTCGCTCCGTCCACCCGCACCCAACCGTACGGGCGGAGGTCCAGCACGGCCTGGAGGAGCTTGGGCGCGTCCACCTTGATCGCCTTGATGGCCTTGACCGCCTCGGGCTCCACGTGGTCGCTCACCACGGCCGCCTTGACCGGCGTGACCGTGGGGAGGTCTGGCTGCCGCGGCTTGGGATGCGGGAACACGCTGGCGGAGATCACGACCTCGGCAGGCCGGACGCCGGGGACGTAGTCCTCCACCTTCGTGAGGTACGCGTAGGTCCGCAGCCCGCAGAGCGCGAGGGCGGCCACCGCAGTGGTGGAGAGCAGCACCCGCAGCCACTGCCCCTTCGCGTGCTGCCGTTTCCGCGCGACGTTCATCTCCTGCAACAGCTGCAGGGCGCGCGGGTGGTTGGGATCCAGCGCCAGCACCTGGTTCAGGTTGGAGAGCGCGCGGGCAGGGCGCTTCTGCGCGATCATCTCCTCGCCCCGCTTGACCAGCGCCTCCGTCAGCCGGGACACCAGCCCCTTCCGGTAGCAGCCGGGGTCCAGGAAGAACGCGCCCAATTCCTCGGTCACGCGCGGGAGCCCCACACTGGTGAGGTACTCGCCCAGCGCGTCGCGCAGCTTGGCGGCGTTGGCGTAGCGGGAGGCAGGCTGCCGGGCCAGGCAGGTGGCGATGATCTCCGCCAGATCATCCGAGAGGGAAGGGACCAGCTGACGCGGGTCATCGTAGACGCCGTCGAGGATCTTCTTGAGCGTGGCGGTGGTGTTCGGCCCGACAAACGGCAACCGGGTGGTGGCGAAGTGGTAGAGCATCGTCCCCAGCGAGAAGACGTCCGCCTCCGCGCCCACCTCCTCGCCTTCGATGATCTCCGGCGCCATGTGCGCGGGAGACCCCACCAACGCGCCGGTCATCGTCATCCGGTCATCGCGGTCAATGATCTTGGCGATGCCGAAGTCCATCAGCTTAAGGACGCCGTCCTCGCGGACCATGACGTTCTCCGGCTTCAGGTCCCGGTGGATGATCCCCTCCTCGTGCGCATGTGCGAGCGCGCAGGAGATCTCGTAGACCACCATCGCCGCCACCTCCGGCGGCTCAAACGTGTGGGCCGTCACGAACTGGCGCAGCGTCTGACCTCGGATGTACTCGGTGACGATGTACGCGTCGTCGGACTCAGCGCCGGCAAAGTCGAAGACCTCGAGGATGTTCGGGTGGTGGAGCTTGGCCACCGCCTTCGCTTCGCGCGTGAGGCGCCGGCGGGACTCCTCCTTCGTGGCGAGGTGCGGGTGCAGCACCTTGACGGCCACCTCCCGGTCCAGCGCGGTGTCCAGGCCCTTGTAGACGATAGACATGCCGCCCTGGCCCAGCTGCTCCAGGATCCGATACCGCCCGATGTGCCGGCCCACCAAAGACATGACTCGCTAGCCGTCTCCGAAGCTCATCCCCAGGCTCTTCGCGAACAACACCAGCTCTCCGTTTGGATCCACCCTCCTGGACTTCGTCGTCTCTGACAGTTTCACGGGGACGATGTCGCGCCCCTGCAGCCCCACCATGTGCCCCCACTGCCCGTCCCGGACCAAATCCAACACCTTGCACCCGAACCGCGTTGCAAGGAGCCGGTCGGCCGCCGTCGGTCCGCCGCCGCGTTGGAGGTGGCCCAGCACCGTGACGCGGATCTCCGCTTCGATGTGCTTGGCCAGCAGATCCGCGGCGACCTTGCCCGCGCCGCCCAGCCGCACCACGCCGCGGCCCGGCATCTCGTCCGCCGCCGCGGCGACCGACAGCGAACCGCCCTCCGGGTACGCGCCTTCGGAGACGGTGATGATGGAGAAGCTGCGGCGGCGGGAGGTGCGCTTGCGCAGCTTGGCGAGGATGGGCTCCACCCGGTAGGGGATCTCCGGGATGAGCACCACGTCCGCGCCGCCGGCGATGGCCGAATCCAGCGCCAGGAACCCCGCGTAGCGGCCCATCACCTCCAGCACCATCACCCGCTGGTGCGACTCCGCCGTGGTGTGCAGCTTGTCGAGCGCGTCCGTGCAGATGGCTCGCGCCGTGTCGAACCCGAAGGTCTGGTCCGTGCCCGTGAGATCGTTGTCAATGGTCTTCGGACAACCCACCACCTTCAGGCCCTTCTTGCCCAGGCCGTGCGCGATGGAGAGCGTCCCGTCCCCGCCGATGGCCACCAGCCCATCCAGGCGCAGCTCTGCCATCCGCTGGACCACGCGGTCGCTCAGGTCCTCCTCGAGGTACGTCCCGTCCGGCTGCTTCACCGCGTACTGGAACGGGTTCGCCTTGTTGGAGGTCCCGAGGATGGTCCCGCCTTTGGGCAGGATGCCGCGCACGTCATCGAGCGTGAGCGGAGCCGCCATGTCAGGCTCCACCAGCCCCATGTACCCGTTTTCAATGCCTACGAACTCGTAGCCGAACTCGGAGACGCCGCGCTTCACCACGGCGCGGATCAGCGCGTTCAGTCCAGGGCAGTCACCCCCACCCGTGAGCACACCCAGTCGAAGCTTCGAGCCCATCAAGGGCACCCAAGTCAGGGAGACTGCGGTTAGTATGACGCCGACGTCTGAGTCGGCCACTGTAGAGGGTACTTGTAGGGCAGGCAACCGCGAAGCCGGACATTCTTGCCGCGGGGCGCCCTGGCATTTGGGCCAGGGCCATGCGGGTCCAAAGGCGACGCGTACGGTGGGTGCCCACACCCGTTAAAGCATTCACGCAAAATCCGACGCGGGGGTCGTCTGAGTGATCCTCGCCCCGTCTAACCTTCGCAATCGCACATGCCCGCCTTCGCCGCCTCTCTCGCCGTGGTCGCGCTGTTCGCGGCGCAGCCCGGCCCCGCGCTGGGGACCGCCGTGCGGCAGGACGGCTATACGGTGCGGCCGCCGCAGGCGTTCCGGATGACGCGGATGGCGCTCTTCCACGGCACCCGGGCGATGGGGATGTCCACCGGTCCGGCGTTCCTCTCCGCCGCGCTGCTGGAAGGGACGGATGAGGAGGCGTCCGCGATGTTGGTCTCCGTCGTCGACGGCGCCTTCGCGGCGCTGCCCTCCGACCGGGAGGCGTTCTCCGAAGCCGTGGCCGCGCACTTCAAGGAGCGGCTGGGCGTGGCGTTCGCCGTGGAGCGCGCGGAGCACGTGGCGGGGGCGCTGCCGCGCGTGGAGGTGACCGGCACCGTGCGCCAGGAAGAGCAGCTGCGCCGCCTCCAGGTCGTGGCGTTCGCCGGCGAAGGCAGGCACGCGGTGGCGGTCTTCAGCGTCAGCGCGGGGCGATGGGACGCGCTGGCCCCCGCCGTGCGCGCGTCGCTGGACTCGTTCCGCTGGGAGGCGCCGCCTGCGGGAGATCTCACCCGCGCGTTCGCGCTGGTCACGGCGGTGCTCACGGTGCTGCTGCTGGCCGCCTCCGCGTGGGCCTACCGCCGGCGCCGGCGGGCGCTCACCGCGGTGGAACCCACACCGGGCTAGACGCGACAAGGGCCGCGAGGACGGTGTCCTGGCGGCCCTTGGCGTCAAAGCCTTTCGAGCGACTTAAGCCCGGACTTCAGGCTTGGGCGGCTCCGTCGACGGAGGCGGCGCGTCCTTGAACGGCGTCGTCTCCATCGCCGCCTTGAGCACGTCGTCCATCTGCGTGGCGAAGATGAACTCGATGTCCTTCTTCGCGTTCTCCGGGACGTCCACGAGGTCCTTCCGGCAGCGCTCCGGCATGATGATCCGCTTGATGCCCGCGCGGTGCGCCGCGAGCACCTTCTCCTTGATGCCGCCCACCGGGAGCACCAGCCCGCGCAGGGTGGCCTCGCCGGTCATCGCCGTGTCGCTGCGGACGCGGATGCCGGTCATCAGGGAGGTGAGGGCGGTGAGGATGGTGACACCCGCGCTGGGCCCATCCTTCCCCTCGGCGCCGGCGGGGAAGTGGATGTGGACGTCGATCTTCTCCAGGAAGGTCGGCGCCATGCCCAGCCTCTCCGCGTTGGCTCGCAGATACGACATCGCCGCGTGCGCGGACTCCTTCATGACGTCGCCAATGCTGCCGGTGAGCGTGACGCCGCCCTTGCCGGCCATCTTGGTGGCTTCGATGAAGAGGATGTCGCCGCCCCATGGGGTGTACGCCAGACCCGCCGCCACGCCGGGCTGCGAGGTGCGCTCGGCCATCTCCGGCTCCACGCGCCGGGGTCCCAGGATCTCCTTCACCCGGTCCGCGGTCAGCGTCTGCTTGTCCATCTTGCCGGAGGCCACGTCCACCGCGACCGCGCGGCACATGTCCGCCAGCCGCCGCTCCAGGCTCCGGACGCCCGCCTCGCGGGTGTAGGAGATGATGAGCGTCTTGAGCGCCTCGTCGTCGATGGTCAGCTGCTCAGGCGTGAGCCCGTGCTCCTTGATCTGCTTGGGGATCAGGTGGATGCGAGCGATCTGCTCCTTCTCGTCGAAGGTGTAGCTCGACATCTCGATGATCTCCATGCGGTCCCGAAGGGGGCCGGGGATGGGCTCAAGCTGGTTGGCCGTGGCGATGAACATGACCTTGGAGAGGTCAAACGCCACGTCGAGGTAGTGATCCGAGAAGCTGTTGTTCTGCTCTGGATCCAGCACCTCCAGCAGCGCCGCCGACGGGTCGCCGCGGAAGTCGGCGCCCAGCTTGTCAATCTCATCCAGCATCATGACGGGGTTCTTCGTGCCCGCCTTCTTCATCGACTGGATGAACCGGCCCGGGAGCGCGCCGACGTACGTGCGCCGGTGGCCCCGGATCTCCGCCTCGTCCCGGACGCCGCCCAACGACAGGCGGACGAACTTGCGGCCGACGGCCTTGGCCACCGACTGACCGAGCGACGTCTTGCCGACGCCCGGCGGGCCCACCAGACAGAGGATGGGGCCGCGCATGTCGTTCTTGAGCTTCCGAACGGCCAGGTACTCCAGGATCCGCTTCTTCACCTTCTGGATGCCGTGGTGATCCGCGTCCAGGATCTTCCGCGCGTTCTCGATGTCGAGGTTGTCGTCGCTCTGCTTGGACCACGGCAGGTCGGCAATCCAGTCGAGGTACGTGCGCGCGACGGTGTACTCGGAGGACGCGGCGGGGATGGTCTTGAGCCGGTTGAGCTCTTTCTGGGCGACCTTCTCCACGTCCGGCGGCAGGCCCGCCTTCTTCAGGCGCTCCTGCAGCTCGTCGAGCTCCTCCTCCTCTTCACCCATCTCGCCGAGCTCTTCCTTGATCGCCTTGAGCTGCTGGCGCAGGTAGTACTCGCGCTGGGTCTTCGACATCTCGCCCTTCACGGCGGAGTCGATCTTGTTGGAGAGCTTGAGGATCTCCCGCTTCCGGTTGAGCAACTCCAGCACCAGCTTCATCCGGGCCTTGAGGTCCACCGTCTCCAGGACGGCCTGCTTCTCCTCGATGGGCACGTCCACGTTGGCGGCGATCAGATCCGCCAGGTGGCCCGGGTGGGTGATGGACTCGACGAGCTCTGTGGCTGCGGCCGGGAGCTCCGGCATCAGCTCAATGACCTCGCGCGCCAGCTTCTTGAGGTTGATCTCCAGCGCCTCGACTTCGACGTTCTCGGCGGAGGTCTTGTCTTCGACCGCCTCCACCCGCGCCTTGAGGTACGGGGACTCCTGGACCAGCTCCAGCACGCGGAACCGGGCGAAGCCCTGGACCACGAGCGAGTAGTTGTCCTCGCCCATCTTGAGCAGCTTCACGATGCGGGACACGGTCCCCATCGTGTAGAGGTCCGAGCCACCCGGATCCTCTTCCTCCGCCCTCCGCTGGGTCACCACGCCGATGACCTGGTCATCGCGCACGGCGTCCTTGATGAGGGCGATGGTCTTCTGCCTGCCTACGGCGAGCGGCAGTACGGCCCCTGGGAAAAAGACCGAGTTCCGCAAGGGCAGGATGGGAAGTACCTGCGGGATGTCCTCCTTGTTGATCATCGGCGGAGGCGTCATCGGGGAGGCCATCGCGCTGGCGGATTGACCGCCTCTCTTCTTCTCGTCGGACATGAAGACCACCGGCTCCTTTGCCTTACTGGGTCTGGCGTTTAACGGGGCCCGCGGACAATTGCAGAAGGGGACTGCTGCTTTTGACCGCGAGCTGCCTCCACATCTAAGGCCCAAACTACCAACCACAAGGCCCACGCTTTAAAAAACCTGCTCATTCTCCCACCGCAGCTGTCGCTTGGGGGACGAAACTTCGCCTTTCTCCTCGGGACAGGGCATGATCCCGACCGTTCCCCAAGGAGTGAGTTTCATGCGCACGCCCCCCGTTGTCCGGCTGGCCGCTGGCCTGGCCGCGCTCGCGTTGGCCTCCTGTGGTGGGTGTGGCTCCCCGGTCGACCAGCCAGGCTCCACGGTGCCCGGCCAGTGCCAGAACACCGCGCCCGGCGTGGAACCTCAGCGCACGGATATCCTCTTTGTTGTCGACAACTCCGGGTCCATGGCCGAGGAGCAGCAGGGCGTCGCCACGGAGCTGCCCGCCTTCGTCGAAGAGCTGCGCAAGGGCGCCGGCGTGGTGCAGGACTTTCAAGTCGGTTTGATAACGACCAGCGTCTACCAGAACGCGCAGGTAGGCATGCTGCGGCAACTCACCGAGTTCCCCGGACAGTCAGGCAGGCTGCAGGCGGTCCCCGACACGACCGGCGCGCTCACTCCGGAGAAGATCCTCAACGGGAACGATCCGGACATCGTGGAGAAGTTCCGCAGGCTGGTGAAGCAGGGGACCAACGGCAGCGGCCAGGAGACGCCGTTTGAGGCGGCCAGGCTGGCCGTCAGCCCGCCGCTCATCACCCAGCCGCTGGATTTGAGCGGCAACTCCGGCTTCCTGCGGGACAACGCGCGGCTGCTGGTGGTGATCGTGTCCGACGAGGACGACTGCAGCGAGTCCGCCCGTCCGCCCACGGTCTCCGTCGGCGGCGCCACCAACCGCGACTACTGCCGGGAGCAGGCCGCCGGCCTCACCTCGGTGGATGACTACCTGAAGGTCTTCACGGACCTGAAGGACACGCTTGGCAACCAGCGCCCGGTCCTCTGGGCGGCCATCGCTCCGGTGTCGCGCGCCACAAAAGAGGCGGGCGAGATCATCGACAACGGCACGCTGCGCAACCGGGACTGCCCCACCTCCTTCCAGCCAGGCTTCCGCCAGCGGGAGATGGCCAACCGCTTCGACAGCGCGCTGCAGAACCTGGATTCGATCTGCAATCCCTCCTACCGGGACAGCCTGATCGCCATCGCAGAGCTGGCGAACACGGCGCAGATCATCGAAGTCACCAACATCCCGGATGAACGGCTCATCAAGGTGGAGCTGACCCGCAAGGACGCGAGCGTGCAGTCGTGCACGCTGTCGAACGGCGGCATCCGGTATGAGCCCGCTGCGGGCGCCCAGAAGGCGCGGATTGTCTTTCAGCCTGGCTGCCAGCGGCGGGGCGATGACACGGCGGTGCAGGTCAAGTTGCTCTGCGCCGGCTGAACGCATGCCGCCCGGCCCCTCCGTTGCTAAACGAAGGGGAGGAGGACGCATGATCCACGTGCTGGAAGAGGCGAAGCGCGGCAAGACGAACCTGGGCTGGCTGGACTCCCGGCACTCCTTCTCCTTCGGCGAATTTCACGATCCCCGACAGATGGGGTTCGGGGCGCTCCGGGTGATCAACGACGACCGGGTGGAGCCCGGGATGGGCTTCGGGACGCACCCGCACCGGGACATGGAGATCGTCTCCTACGTCCTGGAGGGGGCCATCGCCCACAAGGACAGCCTGGGTACGGGCTCCACCATCGTCCCTGGGGAGGTGCAGCGGATGACCGCGGGCACCGGCGTGCTGCACAGCGAGTTCAACCCCTCCCGGAGCGACCGGCTCCACTTTCTGCAGATCTGGATCCTCCCGGAGCGCACCGGTCTTCCCCCCGGCTACGAGCAGAAGCGCTTCTCTCCGGAGGAGCGCGCCGGGCGGCTGCGGTTGGTGGCCTCCCGGGACGGGCGAGAGGGCTCGGTCACCGTCCACCAGGACGTCTCCCTGTACGCCGGGACGTTCGGCGCCCAGCAGTCCGCCGAGCTGTCGCTGGCGCCCGGCCGCCGGGCGTGGGTGCAGGTGGCGCGGGGCGCGCTGGCGGTCAACGGGGTTCCGCTGACCGAGGGCGACGGCGCGGCGGTGGAGGACGAACAACTCCTGCGCCTGGTGGCCAGCAGGCCGTCCGAGGTGTTGGTGTTCGACCTTTTGTGACGGTTGGAACGAGGAGCGGTATAACGCGTTCGGCCATGCACGACCTCGTTGTCCTCTCCGACCTCCACCTGGGTCGAGGTCTGGATCCGGATTCGGGCCACTACCACCGGCTCGAAACGTTCTTCTACGACGAGGACTTCAAGCGGTTCTTCCGCTTCCTCTGCGTGGAAGCGGCGGAGCGGAAGGTGGGCCTCAAGGTCATCCTGAACGGAGACGTGTTTGATCTCCTCCGGATTGATCCCGAGGACGCGGACCGGGGAAAGCTCCCGCGCGAACGCCGCTACGGGCCCACGCTGACGCCGGCGGTGGCCGCCCGCACGCTGGCCGCCATCCTCGCCGGGCACCCGGCCTTCGTGGAGGGGCTCGCGCTCCTGGTCGCCGCGGGCCACGACCTCATCTTCCTGCCCGGAAACCACGACATCGAGATGCAATGGGCGCCGGTCCAGGAGCAGGTCCGCAGCGCGGTGCTGGCCGCGGTGCGCGGCACGGCGGGCGAGGACGCGGCGGTGGCCGCCTCCGCGCACATCCTGTTCAAGCCGTGGTTCCACCATGAGCCCGGCCGCATCTGGGTGGAGCACGGCTGCCAGTACGACCCGGAGAACGCCTTCCGCTACCCGCTGCGCCAGGGGCTGGTGGACCGCCCGGACGAGGTCTTCCACGCCGAGCAGGACATGCCGTTCGGCAACTTCATCCAGCGCTACCTCTACAACGCGTTCGGCAACATCACCTTCATCGTCCCCTCCACCCGGGCGAACGCGCGCTACGTGAAGTGGCTGCTCCTGAATGAGCCCCGCCTGCTCCTGCACGTGGTCGCCAGCCACGTGCCCTTTGCGCTCCAGTTCCTGCGCCGGATGGCGCGCGCCGGCGTGTCCCAGCGGCACGAGCTGATCGAGGTCCACGAGAAGGAGATGGTGCAGCTGGCGGCGGAGTCAGGCCTGGGCGACAAGCTGTTGGCCATCGGCGAGCTCAAGCACGTGGGCGCCGACGTGGTGCGCGCCGCGGGAGAGCTCATCAGGCAGACCGTGCGGCTGGCGATGGCCTCCGTGGCGGTGACCCTGATGGGCGCTGCGCTCTGGGCCATCGGCTCGCAGGCCATCAACGAGCTCAAGCTGGGGTTCGCGCCCAAGGCGCTGCTGTCGGTGGTGTTCAACTTCTTCGTGCTCGCGGTGCTTCTGGGCGGCGGGCTCTACTGGCTCCTGCGCGTGCCAAAGGGCCTGGAGCCGTGGCCCTTGCGCCGGGCAGCCCGGAAGATCGCCGGCATCCTGGATGTCCCGCTGGTGACGTTTGGGCACACCCACGACGAGGTCATCTCCCGGCTGGACCGCCCGGGCGGCCGGGGCTGGTACTTCAACACCGGGACGTGGGTGGCCGTCTTCACCCACGACGTGCTGCTGCCCAGAGACCGCGTGCAGTTCACCTTCCTGCGCGTGCGCGGGGATAAAGGGGAGCTGCTCCACTGGAGCCCCGGCCGGGGCGAGCCCATGCCCGTCATCATCCTGGATGAGCATGGAGCGCCGGACGCGCTCTGGCGTGTCCTCCCGGATGCCGGCTCCAGCTGACCGCTATTCGACGGCGAGCGGGTTCCACCGGCGGGTGGCCCGCAGCGCCTCGAGCAGGGCCAGGCCCTCCTTCGCGCCGATGCCAGAGTGCAGGGCGAGCGCACGCCGCAGCTGAGGTTCTGCGAAGCGTCCCTGGGCGCGGAAGCGCTGCTCCGCGGCGTCACGCGTGGCGCTGGCGCCCAGTTCCCGCACCCAGCCCACCAGCGTCTGCTCCTGCGAGGGCGTCAGCAACTCCAGGCGGATGACCATCGTCCGGCGCAAGGTGCGGGGCGCCGGCGCAATCTCCAGCGGGATGATGGCGTCCGTCTGCGCCGCGGGGAGAAGGTAGAGCAGCCGCGCGCCGGGGGTCTTGAAGTAGGAGCGCTCCCAGGTATCCACCATCGCCTGGGCCTCGTCCGCGTAGAGCCCGTCGCCTTCCAGCTGTGTCTTGAGCGAGGACTTGAGCGCGGGGACGAACTCGCCCAGGGGCTGCAGGGCAGCGGGGAGCTCCGCGGTGAGGGGCTGCCCGGGTTGGAGCTCGCCCAGCGGCTTGAAGTCCGCGCCCCCTGAGGTCACCTGCATCAGGAAGAGCCCGCCTACCTTCGAGCCGCCTGCGGGGAGGTCCAGGGTGACGCGGTTGCCCTCCAGGCGCGGGATGAAGGGCAGCTTCACGCTGCCGAGCCCGCGGTAGAAGAGGAAGCGTTCGTGCTGCTGCGCTCCGGAGCTGCCCGGCATGGGCACCGCCAGCACGTTGCTGGCCACGTTCCGGGCGAAGCGCCACGTCGTGTCGCCCAACGGGCCGGCGAGCTGCGGCGCCGCGTCTCTCGCCAGCACGTCGATGGGGCCCCAGTCCAGAAGGCCGTTCTTCACCTCCTGGGACAGGCGCTCTTCGCACCAGGTCGGTAAGGAGGCGATGGTGCACAGCCAGGGATCTTCACCGATGGCGTTCACTCCCGGAGCCATGTTCCAGGCGTAGGGGAACCACTGCGTGAAGATGCCTCGCGGGAAGCGCACCTTGACGGACACTCGCAGGGGCGAGGGCGCGTAGAAGTAGGTGACCGGCGTCTCCATCTTCCCCTCGACTCCGATGCCGAGCTTCGACGACGCCATCCGGTCCGCAACGAACGGAGGCAGGTCCTCCTCTTCGTGGTGCAGGCCGGTGACGAGGCTGCCGTCGCTGCCTACCACGAAGGTGAGCGTGCCCCACTCGTGGACCACGAAGCCGTCCGCCGGCGCCCAGGCCCTGGCCACCTCTGCTGGACCCGCGGTGGACGGAGTCGTTGTCTCCGGAAGCGGCGCGGTGCTGACCTCCTCGGAGCTGCGCGAGGGCAGCTCGAAAGAGCGCCCGCACGCCGCCGCCATCAACCCTGCGATGAGTAGAGTTCCCCTCGTCATTTCAATCCTCCAAGGGAGCGCTCAGGGCCGGCCGCCGTGGCGCTCGCGGTGGGAGGTATGCCGGGGAGCGCCCGGGCGGACACGGGGCGGGATTTTGTCCTGCCGGCGGCCGCCCGGCATAAGGGGGAAGGAAACGAACGCGGGTGGACGCTCTTGCCGGACAAGCGGTGTCGGTCGACACGCTCGCGCGCTTCGCGCGGGGGGAGCGGGCTGCGTTCGGCGAGGTGTACCGGGCGCACGCCCGGGATGTGTTCCGCTGGGTGGCGCAGTGCTTCTCCAGCCCGTTCGAGCAGGAGGAGGCTGTGCAGGAGGTCTGGCTCATGGTGCACCGGGTCTGCGGCAGCTACGACGTGAACCGCGGGCCGCTGGCGCCGTGGCTTCGCGTGGTCGCCGGCAACCGTTGCAAGGAGCTGCTGCGCGCCCGTGGGCGCAGGCCTCAGCCGTCGGAGCCGCTGGAGGCGGTGGAGCAGGCCCTCGTCGCGCCGGGACTCGAGGAGGGGATGGCGAAGGCGACGCTGGCTGCGGCGGTGGACCGCTTCGCCGGGACGCTTCCTCCGGATGAGGCGCGGCTGTTGCGGGAGGGGTTGGTGGGGGAGCTGTCGCTGGAGGAGACGGCGCGGCGGCTGTCGATCACGGTGAGGCAGTGCAAGTACCTGAAGAAGAAGTTGCTCGCTCGCGCGGCAGGGGATGCCGGCCTGCGAGAGGTTCTTGCGGGGGTGGCGTTATGAGGGGCCGGCGCGGGGACGGGGTTTGCGGGGACGGCGCTCGGGGTACGCGTTCGCGTTCGTTCACGGGTTCGGGAAGGGGAAGGGGTAGGGGGAAACGGTTGGCGGGCCCTTCGAGACGTCGAAGCCCTCCCGAACCCGTCGCCCTGCCCGTCGCCGCACCCGAACCCGTGAACGAACGCGAACGCGAACGCGTCCCCGTGCCCGACTTTCCTTTCCGAACCCGCAAGCCGAACCCGAACGCCCGTACGCTCAGGCGGCCTGCCGCGCGGGTGTGCGCATGAGCCTCTGGAGGTGGCGCAGAGAGATCTCCCGAGCCGTCGCAGGTGAGCTCTCCGTGGAGCAGGAGCGCACCCTGCGGCAGCACCTCGTCAGCTGTGACGCCTGCCGCGCGCACTACGACCGCCTGACCCTCACCCACCGCGCGCTCTTCGGCGCGGGCGCTCCCACGCAGTCAGAGACGGATCGCTCCCTCGCGCGGCTGCTGGACGCCGTGGAACCTCCCGCCGCTCGCCGCGCCCCCGCGCGCTGGCTCGCCGCAGCAGCAACGGTGGCGGCCGCGGTGTTCGCGTTGCTCCTGCTCCGCCCCGCGTCAAGCCCAACCGACATCACCTGGCGAGGCGCAGCGGACGCGGAGTCAGCGCCCATCCGCCTGCGAATCTACGCGAGAGATCCCGCAGGAGCGCGCCCCCTCCAGCTCGCCGCGGAGCTCCCGCTGTCCGGCGAGGGGAGGGTAGGGCGGGAGGACCTCGTGCAATTCGCCTTCATGGGAGAGCGCCCCGGACACGTCTACGTCCTGATCGACGACGTGCTCGCCTTCCCGGGGACGCAGGCCGTGGCGGGCCGCCCGGTTCCGTTGGGTGAAGCCGTGGTCCTGGGCGCGCGCCACCCGAACGCCGCACAGCTGCGCCTGCGACTGGTCTGGTCCTCAGCCCCGATGGATCCCCTGGCGCCTGCCCCTCCCGGAGTTGATTCCGTGGCGGTGGATGGGGTGTTGTCGTTCGCGCCATGACCGGGTTCGCGCTCCTCCTCACCCTCGCTACGGCGGCGGCCCCTTCGAACACCTACGCGGTGGTGGTGGGCTACAACGGCGCGGTCCCGAGCGCTGGCCTGCCCGCGCTGCGCTATGCGGATGATGACGCCCTTCGCCTGGCGCGCTGGTTCTCGGCGCTGGTCCCTCCGGAGAACCTGTTCGTCCTGGCCCGCCCGGATGCGGAGACCTCCCGCGCGCCGCTGCCGCCGCTTCTTCCGCCCACGCGCACCGCGCTCTTCGACGCGCTGCGAGCGCTGCAAGCCCGCCTGCGCAGCGCCCCCGCCGGAAGCACCGTCTACGTGTTCTACGCAGGGCACGGTCTGACGGACCGCCTCTTCCTCGAGCCCGAGGTGAGCGCCGAAGCCGCGGTGAGCGGGCGCGAGCTGCAGGGTCGCCTCTCGGAGCTGGGCGCCGAGCAGATCTACCTGTTCGTCGACGCGTGCCGGTCCCAGAGCCTCTTCGTGCAGCGAGGCGCCCGCGGGCAGGACCTCGCGGCGGAGATTGAAGCGCTGGAGCGCGCCAGCCGCTCTGTCCGGCTGGGCGTGCTGGCCGCCGCCGCGAGCGACCGGCCCGCAGGGGAGTCTCAGGCGCTGGGCGGCGGCTTCTTCTCGCACGCGCTCGCGTCCGGATTGGCGGGCGCCGCCGACGTGGACGCGGATGGCCGGGTGGACTTCGGAGAGCTCGCCGCCTTCGTGGCCTTCAACACCGAACGGATCACCGGCCAGCGGCCGTGGTTCAGCCCGCCGGGCGGCGCGCTCAACGCCACCGTGGTGGACCTGCGCCACGCGCCCAGGCTCCAGCTGCCGCCCAGCCTGCGCGGGCGGGTGAGGATCTCCGGGCCGGGCGGAGGCCCTACAGTCGCCGAAGCGCACGCGCTGGAAGGCCACGCCCTCGCCTTCGCGCTGCCGCCGGGGGCGTATGACGTCCGGGTTTCTCAAGGCGGCCGCACCCAGCGTGCGCAGGTGCAGGTGGCCGCCGGGCCGCCGCTGCAGCTCTCCGAGGCGGACCTGTCGGACGCCGCGCCCTCGGTGGCGGTCCGGGGAGAGGAGGGCTTCCTGGCCCCCTTCACGCCCGAGGCGGTGGCCACGTTCGACGCGGGCTACCGGTCCGGCGCAGAGCCGTCGGAGCCTGACCGGCTGTGGCGGCACGCCATCGACGTCGGGTACGCGGTGGGCGCCGCGCCCTTCGGCCTGCCCTCGGTGGAGCACGGCGCGGAGGTGGGCTACCGCTTCGCCCTGGGCCGGGCGGTGCTCGGCGTGCGCGGGGCGTTCCGCAGCTCCTGGCACCCGGACGGGCTGCGGCCTGGCGCGCTGCACCGGGGCTCTGGCTTCGCGGTGGCCGGTCTGCGCTTTCAACCTGCGCCGTGGGTGGAGCTCTCCGGGACGGTGGGGGCGGGCGTGGTGGGCACCTGGCTCTTCGCCGGCGCGCGCCGCGCGGGAGATCCCGCGGCCCCCGCCTTCTGCGCGGGCGCCCGCGTGGAGGGCCGGCTGGCGCGCGAGCTCAGCCTGTGGGTGGATGCCCGAGCGGAGGGGGCCTTCATGCGGGTGGACGGCGCGCGTCAGCTGTGGCTGGTGCCCGCCGCGCTGGGAGGCGTGTCATGGCGCTTTTGAAGAGCGGACTGGCGGCAGCGCTGCTCCTGGGCGTGGCGTCCGGCTGCGACGTGCCGGGCCTCACGTCGGACGACGTGGCCGGCCTTCAGCCCGTCACGCGCGGGTGGCTGAGCGGGTTGATCACGGACGCGCGGGATGGGACGGGGCTCTCGGACGCCACCGTTCTGGTCGCCGAACACAGCGCGGTGAGCGGCGCCGGCGGGGAGTTCCGCGTGGAGTTGGGGATCTTCGGCCGCGAGCAGACGGTGGAGCTGGCGCGGAGCGGCTACCAGCCGCGCTCTGACCGGATCTCCCTCCAGGCAGGGGAGAACACGGCGACCTTCACGCTGTTCCGGCTGGGCTGCGGGGTGTGCGGCGTGGAAGAGGTCTGCGATCCGTCGGCCGGCGGCTGCGTCCGGGAAGCGCTGCTCTCCGGCGGGGTGAAGAGCGCGTGCACCGGGGAAGGGCTGGACGCGCGCGTCACCGTGGATGGGCGGAGCACCTGTTCCACGCTCGGGAAGGCGTACTTCCGGCTGTCGGGCCTGCGCCCCGGCGGGCCGTACTCGCTCTCGGTGGGGAAGGTTGGCTACCAGGCCTACTCCACCAGCCTCACGCTGGCGCCGGGCGCGAACGTGTTGGAGGAGGTCGCGCTCACCCCTGTCGGCGGGTGCGCCGCCATCCCCGCGCCGGCCGCGTGCACGTGCACCACGCCGAACTGCGTGCCTTAGCGTTCCGAGGTGTGTGGGATGGCTTCCGCCCGGGTGAGCGGCCTGGCCGCGTGTGCGACGGCGCCGTCGTACCCTCCCGCCCGGCGCCCGTGCGATCGTTGCGGGGCCCATGTCTCTGCCCAGCAGTAAGAAGAAGGTTCTCCTGGTCGAGGATTCGGCCACGTCGCGCGCGGAGCTGGTGACCCTGCTGAGGGACGAGTACATCTGCATCGAAGCGGGCGACGGGAAAGAGGGCCTGGAGCGCGTCCGTCTGGACAAGCCGGACGTGGTGGTAGCGGATCTGGAGATGCCGGTGATGGACGGCATCAGCTTCCTCCGTTCGCTGCGCGCCTCGCCAGAGACGCTCCACCTGCCGGTGGTGATCGTCACCACGGTGACCTCGGTGGACCGGGTGAACGAGTGCCGCGCGCTGGGCTGCGCCGGGTTCGTGCTCAAGCCGCTGCGCAGCGAATACCTCTACGCCAAGCTCAAGCAGCTGGTGGAGGGGGGGAAGTAGCCGGCTTCAGTGCGGCGCTTCAGGCGGGAGGCTGCTCGTCCCGTCCTCTTCCGGCGGGAGCGGCTCCGGCGGCGGTGAGGAGACCAGCACCACCGGCGGGACGCGCCGCGCCGGCCGCTGCGCCCCTACCGGGAGCTGGCCCAGCGCGTAGCGGACGCCCCCGAAGGCGGCGGCGCCCAGCAGGCAGAGCCCCACCAGGACCACCAACAGATCCGGGCCGGTGCCCGACTTGATCCCGCTCAGGATGAGCAGCACACCCAGCAGCTGCATCCAGAGGTGCTGGAAGCGCTCGCGGTAGAGCCACACTGCAGGGGACGTCAAGGTGCCCCGCCAGCGGTGCGCGAACCAGAGCGGGATCCCCACGAAGCCGCTGAGCGTCAGCAGCGCGATGGGCAGCGAGAGCAGCGCCGGCCCCCACGGGACCATCGGGGTGAGGACCGCCACGTCGGTCAGGGCGAGGAGGGCCAGCAGCCCGCCATGGAAGCCCAGGAGGAGGGGTTCCCCCTCTTTCCGGAACGCGATCGTGAGTTGGCGAAGCCGCTCCCGCATCTGGAACGGACCTCTAGTTCGGAGGCGCCCGCAGCGCAACCGCGCGTTTGCGCCTTCGTGCGAGCGATGGCCCGCCCGCTCCACCGTCGCACATCACGCCGAGCCCGACTTTTCGGCCTCAGCGCGATTTTCGGGGCGCCGATGGAGGCCTCATTCCCGGGGGTTGTCAGACCTGCTTGCATACTGAACATGCGTATAGCAGCTTGGCGAGGAGGCGCGATGGACGCAGCGATGAAGAGCTCGGTGACGGTGGAGCAGCTCCAGGAGCAGATCCGCAGGCTGCAGGCGGCGCCGCGCGAATACCTCGCGGTGCTGAGGACGGGGATCCGCGCGTTGGATGAGCTGTTGCCGGGCGGCGGGGTGCCGCTGGGACAGGCGGTGGAGCTGTGCGGAGAGGCCGCTTCGGGGCGGACCAGCCTCGCCCTGCGCGCCATGGCCGCGGCCACGCGGGAGTCGCGCCTGTGCGCGTACGTGGATGGCCCGCGTGAGCTCTACCCGCCCGCCGCGTCCGCGCTCGGCGTGGACCTGCCGCGCCTGCTCATCGTCCGGCCCAAGGCTCCGCCGCAGCTGATCTGGACCGCGGTGCAGCTGGCGCGCAGCGGCGCCTTTGCCTGCGTGGCGTTGGATCTCACGCACACCGGCGTGCGGCCTTCACTGGCGGAGAGCAAGAAACTGGCGGACGCGGCGGGGCGCGGCGGCGCGGCGCTGGTGCTGCTCACCGCCCCGGAGACGCCGGCGGACGGGAGGGTCCGGCTCTCCATCGAAGCGCTGGGGGAGCAGGGGCTCAAGGTGGAGGTGCTGCGCAGCCGGCAGGGCGGGGTGGGCCAGCACGCGCTGATCGCCTGGCGGGAGCTCTACCCGCAGCAGCCGCCCACCTACCGTTACGTGCCGGCCCGGGATGTCGCCCCGGCGCCGGAGCTGCCGCGCTTCATGCGGGTGCGCGCCAACGCCCTGCGCAACGGCCCGGCCGGCTTCTACGCCACCCGGCCCGGACGGGACGTGCTGCTGCCGGATTTGAAGGCCAGCCTCGGCGTGGGGCGGTGAGCCGTGCGCGTGGTCTATCTGCACCTGACGCGCTTCCCCGTGCAGCGGCGCGTGCGGGACACCCCGTCGCTGGCGGGGCGGGCCTTCGTCCTGCACGAGGAGATCAAGGGTCACCGGCGGGTGGCCTTCGCCTCCAGCGCGGCGCTGCGGGCGGGGGTGAGGCCTGCGATGACGCTCACCGCCGCGCAGGCGCTCTGCCCGGCGCTGACGCACGCGCCCTTCGTCGCGGCTGACGAGCTGCGCGCGCTCAAGTCCCTGGGCGAAGCCCTGCTCACGGTGGCCCCCGCCTTCCAGGTCTCCGCCCCGGATGGCCTGTGGCTGGACCCGTCGGCCGCGCCGCTGTGCGGCGGCGAGCAGGGGCTGGTCCTGCGTGCGCAGGCGCTGTGCGAGGTGCACGGCTACCGGGCCCGGGGGGTGGTGGCCGGCTCGCTCTACGCCGCCCGCGCGCTGGCGCGCCATGCGCCGCGGCTTGAGGTTCGGCAGGGTGCGCCGCGGCTTGAGGCTCGCCACAGCGCGCCGCACGTGCAGGGCAGCCGTGGCGCGCCGCAGAGGGATGCTCGCCCTGGCGAGTTTCAGCTCGAGGCCCACCACAGCGCGCCGCACGTGCAGGGCCGCCGTGGCGCGCCGCACGTCTCAGGGCGCAGCGGCGAGCTGCAGCTCGAGGTCCGCCACAGTTCGCCGCCCATCTCAGGGCCCAGCGGCGAGCAGCAGCTCGAGGCGCGTCACGGCGCGCCGCGGAACGAGGCCCGGCACCGCACGCAGCACCTCGGCGCGCCGCACCTTCTGGTGGTGCCGGAGCGCGAAGAGGCGGCCGCGCTGGCCGCGCTGCCGCTGGCCGCGCTGGAGGGGGCCTTCGCGGTGGAGGCGCTCGCGGCCCTGGGGCTGAGCGTGCTGGGCGAGGTGGCGGCGTTGCCTCCCTCGGCGGTGGTGGCGCGACTGGGGACGGAGGGCCTGCGCGCCCACCGGCTCTGCCGCGGGGAGGACGACACCCGCCTGGTTCCTCAGGCGCTTGAAGAGCGCATTGAAGAGCGGATTGACCTCGACTGGCCGGCCGAGGCGCTGGAGCCGCTCCTCTTCGCCTTGAAGACCACGCTGGACAGGCTCTGCGCGCGGCTGACCGGGCGCAAGCGCGCGGCGGTGCGGCTCACCTTCGCGCTCAAGCTGGACCCCACGGGCGAGGCCCAGGTCACCCTCGCGCTCTCCCGGCCGAGCGCCGCCGTGAAGCTCCTGCTGGAGCTGGCCAAGCACCGCCTGGCGGACCTCACCCTGCAGAACCCGGTGGCGGCCCTGGTCGTCCGGGTGGATGAGGCCTGCGAGGCCGCGGAGGCGCAGCTGTCGCTGGGGGATGGGCCGCAGGGGGATGTGGCGCTGGAGGGGGTCCTCTCGCGCCTGCACACCACGCTGGGGGAGGACGCCCTCTTCGCGGCGGAGCTGGAGGCGGTCCACCGGCCGGAAGGGGCCTACGCGCGCCGGGCCTTCCGGCCGCCAGAGGCCGCCCGGGGCATGCTGGCGGACGCGGAGCGGGCCGGCGCGGACCCGCGCGGCTCGGGAGGCAGCGCCACGACGGCGGACCTGCCCCTGACGGGCGGTTCGGTGTGGGAGCGGCCCCGGCGCAAGCGGCCGCCCCCTCCCGCGGAGCCGGACGGGAGCCCGCTGGAGCGGCCGGTCCGGTGCCTGGCGGCGCCCTCCAACCTGGAGGCGGAGCTCGGCGCCCAGGGGGAGCTGCTGGCGGCGCAGCTGATGGGCAAGCGGCGCAAGGCCACGGCGGTGGCCGGGCCGGAGCGGCTGTGCGGGGAGTGGTGGACGGAGGACCCGTTCGCCCGGGACTACTACCGGGTGCACTTCGAGGGGCTGGGCCCGGTGTGGATCTACCGGGATTCACGGGACGGACGGTTCTATCTGCACGGGTTGTTCGACTAGGCGTTTTTCCTGGACGCGAACGCCGCAACACATCCGCCGACCGCCTGTCTTGTTTCGACAGCTTCTGAAGGAGCCCCTTTGCCCAAGAATGCTCTGCTCGCCCTCGCCATGACCGCTGCCTGCGCGACCTCCAAGCCCGTCCCGGAGGCCAGCGTCCCTGCCGCGCCTTCCGCTCCCACCGCCGCAGCCGCGGCGCCCGCCCGGCCCGCGCCGGACGCCTCCCGCCTGCTGGTCGCCCCCGTGCAGGAGCAGACGGCGGCGTGCGAGCAGTCCCTCGTCCAGGCGCGCGAAGCCATCGTTCGCCTCAAGGGGCTGCCCAAGGCGAAGACCGTGGAGATCCTGGACGCGTATGACGACGCTCAGGCCGCCCTCGCGGACGCCGGCGGGACCGCCGCCATCGCGGAGAACTCCCACCCGGACCGCGCCGTCCGCGAGGCCGCGCAGGCCTGCGGTCAGAAGGTGGAGCGGCTCTCCACGGAGATCTCGCTGGACCGCGCGGTGTACGACGCGCTGGCCGGCCTGGATCTCTCCCAGCAGGACGAGCCCACCCGCTACTGGGTGGACCGGACCCTCAAGAGCTTCCGGCGGCTGGGCGTGGACCGGGATGACGCGACGCGCGCCAAGGTCCAGCAGCTGTCGGATGAGCTGGTGAAGATTGGCCAGCAGTTTGACCAGAACATCCGCGAAGACGTGCGCGCGGTGGAGCTGGATCCGGCGGAGCTGGCCGGGCTGCCCGAGGACTACGTCCGCAGCCATCCGCCCGGGCCGAACGGCAAGGTGAAGATCAGCACGGACTCGCCGGACTACGCGCCGTTCATGACCTACGCGAAGAGCGCGAAGGCCCGCGAGGCGCTCTGGCGGACCTACCGCAAGCGCGGCCACCCGAAGAACCTCCAGACGCTCTCCACGCTGCTCGCCACGCGGCACCAGCTGGCCACGCTGCTGGGCTACCCCACCTGGGCGGCCTACAACACCGAGAACAAGATGATCCGCACGCCCCAGGCAGCGGCGGACTTCATCGAACGGGTGACCTCCGCCTCCGCCGGGCGCGCGGAGTCGGACTACCGGGCGTTGCTCGCGCGCAAGCAGAAGGACCTCCCCAAGGCCAAGCAGGTGGAGCCCTGGGATTCGGGCTACTACGAGGATCTCGTGAAGAGCGAGCGGTACGCGCTCGACTCGCAGGCGCTGCGCCAGTACTTCGAGTACGGCCGGGTCCGCCAGGGCGTCTTCGACATCACCGCCAAGATGTTCGGCCTCACCTACCAGAAGGCCGTGGACGCGCCGGTCTGGCACCCTGATGTGGAGGCCTGGGACGTGTTTGAGAAGGGCCAGCTCCTGGGCCGCTTCTTCCTCGACATGCACCCGCGGGAGAACAAGTACAAGCACGCCGCGCAGTGGGACCTCGCCGCGGGGCGCGCCGGCCGCCGGTACCCCGAGGCGGTTCTGATGTGCAACTTCCCCAAGCCGTCAGCGGAGCCCGCGCTGATGCAGCACTCGGAGGTGGAGACCTTCTTCCACGAGTTCGGCCACCTGCTGCACCACATCCTCGGCGGCAACACGCGCTGGGCCAGCATCTCCGGCACCCGCACGGAGCTGGACTTCGTGGAGGCGCCCTCGCAGCTGTTGGAGGAGTGGACCTGGGACCCCGTGTCGCTGGCCACCTTCGCGAAGCACCAGAAAACCGGCGAGCCCATCCCCGCGGAGATGGTCGTCCGGATGAAGCAGGCGGACGAGTTCGGCAAGGGCCTGTGGGTGCGCCAGCAGATGTTCTACGCGGCCATGAGCCTCACGCTGCACGCGAGCGATCCAAAGTCCGTCGACATCGTGAAGCTCACCCAGCAGCTTCAGGAGAAGTACACGCCGTTCAAGTACGCGAAGGACACGTACTTCCCGCTCTCCTTCGGTCACCTCAACGGCTATTCGGCCGCGTACTACACGTACATGTGGTCGCTGGTGATTGCGAAGGACCTCTTCACCACGTTCGAGCGCGAGGGCCTGCTCAACGACCAGCCGGCGCTGCGCTACCGCCGCAGCGTGCTGGAGAAGGGCGGCTCCAAGGACGCAGCTGGCCTGGTGAAGGACTTCCTCGGGCGGGATTACGCCTTCACCGCCTACGAGCGGTGGCTCCGCGGAACCTGACACCGTTAATCAGCTGATTCGCGCTTTACCTGGTTTCCACAGTATCCTGAAGACGTTCGCTGGCCTTGACTTGGGTCAGCGCTTCTTCGATTGGGGGGAACCATGAAAGTGCGAGTCGGGATCGAAGCGTTGGCGTTCGCGGTGCCGCACCGGTACGTGGAGATCGAAGATCTCGCGCGCGCCCGCGGCGTGGACCCGAACAAGTTCACCCAGGGGCTGGGCGCCCGGCAGATGGCGGTGGCCGAGCCCGGCGAGGACGCGGTCGCGCTGGCGGCCACGGCGGGGCGGCGGCTCCTGGCGCTGGGTGCGGATCCCTCGAAGATAGGCTTCCTGGCGGTGGGCACCGAGACCGGGGTGGACCACTCCAAACCCATCGCCTCGTTCGTGCAGGGGCTTTTGAAGCTCCCCCGGACGATGCGCACCTTCGACACGCAGCACGCCTGCTACGGCGGCACGGCGGCCCTGATGGCGGCGACTGAGTGGATCGCCTCCGGAGCCGGCGCCGGCCGGACGGCGATGGTCCTCTGCGCGGACGTGGCCCGCTACGGCCTGTCGACCGCGGGGGAACCCACGCAGGGCGCGGCGGCGGTGGCCCTGCTGGTGTCGGAGAGCCCGGACGTGCTGGAGCTGGACGTGGGCCTCTCCGGCAGCTTCAGCGCGGACGTCCACGACTTCTGGCGTCCGGTGGGGCGGCGGGACGCGCTGGTGGACGGCCACTACTCCATGGAGTGCTACCTGCAGGCGCTGGCCGGCGCGTACCGCGGCTGGCGGGACCGCGCGCTGGCTCGGGAGGTGATCCGGCCTTCGGAGGCGCCCACCAGCGAACAGCTGGCCCGGGTGCTGTACCACGTGCCGTTCTGCAAGATGGCGAAGAAGGCCCACGCGGCGGTGCGGCTGGCGGAGCTGGAGGAGCGCGCGGGCGGGCCGCTGGATGAGGCCGCGCTGGCGGCGGAGGCGCCTGTCGCTGCGGCGCGGTTCGCCTCGCAGGTGGCGCCTTCGCTGGACCTGTGCTCGCGCATTGGCAACGCGTACACCGCGTCCCTTTACCTGTCGCTCACCGGGCTGCTGCACGCGCAGGGCGCGGAGCTGGCAGGGCAGCGGATTGGCCTGTTCTCCTACGGCAGCGGCTGCGCCAGCGAGTTCTTCTCCGGCGTGGTGGGCAAGCGCGCCGCAGAGCGGATCTCCGCCATCGGCGTGGAGGCGCTGCTTGAGCGCCGGGAGCGGGTGAGCATCCCGGAGTACGAGCGGATCCTCTCGCTGCCGCCGGACGCGCCGCTGGCGAACGATCCGCCCGAGGGCGAGGTCCGCTACGCAGGAACGGTGGACCACAAGCGGACCTACCGCGGGTAGCCTGGTATCACGGGCGGCGTGTTCGTCCTGCTCTCGAAGACGCTGGATCTGCTGCTCTCCCCGCTGACGTGGGCGGTGCTGTGCCTGCTGTTGGCGTTGGGGTGGATCCGCAAGCCGCGGCGGGCGGCGCTGGCGGTGGCCGGCGCGCTGGCCAGCCTCTGCATCCCGGGCTCACCGGCGGTGGCCAACGCGCTGATGCGTTGGGCGGAGGCCGGGGCGGTCACCACGTACGACCCGAAGGTCACCTACGACGCGGTGATTGTCCTGGGCGGCGGGCTGGACGCGGTGGCCAGCACAGAGAGCGGGCAGTACGAGTTCAACGCGGCGGCAGAGCGGCTTTTGGAGGCCTACTCCCTGTTCCGCGCGGGCAAGGCGCGCAACCTCTTCCTCTCCGGCGGGCTGGTCTTCCCCGTGGAGGGCGTGCCGTCGGAAGCGCTGCTCCTGGCGCGACAGCTGCGTGCCTGGGAGGTGCCGGAGGAGCGGATCTTCCAGGAGACCGAGAGCCGCAACACGCATGAGAACGCGGCGCTCTCCGCGAAGATCATCTCCGTGCAGGGCTGGCGCCGCCTGCTGCTCATCACCAGCGCTGCGCACATGCCGCGCGCGGCCGGCTGCTTCGCCGCGCAGGGGCTGGCGGTGGACACGCTGCCGGTGGATCACCGCAGCACGCGCAAGGGCGAGGGGGGCCTGCTACCCCGTGCCGGCGCGATCAACCTCACGAGCGATGCCTTGCGCGAGCTCTTTGGGCGGGTGGTGTACCGGATCCAGGGGTACACGCCGTAAGGACTGCGCCTCAGCGCCCGGTGGCGGCGAGGACCGCCCGGGTCAGCGGTTGCAGCGCAGCATTGAACGCCTCCTCCCCGCGAGGGGCCGTCGCCGCCGAGGCTGCGTTCTGCTCCGCGGTGCGGGCGAGCGCGAGCAGGGGTTCGCGCCAGGGGCTCTCCTCGGAGAGGGCTTGGCAGCCCGCGCCCAAATCCTTCAGCGGCGCGGGGGCGAGCTGCGCGGCGTACTGCAAGAGCTCCACTGCGGAGTCCCAGTCCCTGCGCTCCAGCTGCACGCGAGCGCCGTCGATGAGGCAGTGCACGCCCTCCACCGTGCGCGCCTGGCGGACGTACGCGTCCGCGGCCTCCAGCCAGAGCGCCGGCACCGCAGGGAAGAGGCGGCAGATCTTCACCGAGGCGTCCAGCGCCTCCTCCGCCAGCCCGTTCACCGAATACAGGTGCGACGCCAGCAGCAGCGCCTCCAACGCCTCTGCGCTCTGGCCCGCCTCGGCGAGCAGCCCGCCCAGCGTCAGGTGAAGCTCCGGCCGGTGAGGATCTTCCGCCACGCGTCGCCGGCATGAGGCGATGGCTCTTCGGCGAAGCAGGAACCTCAACAGCCGCGGGGCGGTGTTCGACACGGGCGTCACTCCGATCGATTGGGTTGGGGGCTTGGGTGTATCGCTGGCGTGTGTCGGGTGTCAGGACTGGCGGGTGGTCGAACGGGCGCGCGTCCTTCACGTTCACCGGAATCGTTTCGCCGCTGCGAACCGCGCGCGCATGCACGCGCGTGGATCCAAACAACGGGCCCATTGACAGGCATCAATGCGGATGCGTTTCGCGTCGAAGCTCGCGCATGCACGTTGTCGTTCCTGTTTCACGAAGGAAAAAAGAAGGCGAAAGCTGCGCGCGTTCCGACGGCCGATGTGCGCGCAGACTGACGGCGCTCAAGACTTCACAGCTGAACTAAAGAGCAGTAGTCTTTGGGGCGTGTACGCCGAGCTCGTTTGCCGCTCCAACTTCTCGTTTCTGCAGGGCGCGTCGCACCCTGAAGAGCTGGTGGCAGTGGCGGCGGCGCAGGGGCTGTCCGCGCTGGCGGTGGCGGATCACGACGGGCTCTATGCGGCGGTGAAGGGACACCTGGCGGCGAAGGCGGCGGGCTTGAAGTTCCTCATCGCCAGCCAGCTGACGCTCACGGACGCGCCGCCGGTGGTGGTGTACGCGCAGGACGCGCAGGGTTACGCCAACCTCTGCACGCTCCTGTCGCAGAGCCGGCTGGCCCACCCCAAAGGCGAAGCGGGCCTCCCGTGGCGGTCGCTGGCGGAGCGCGCGCAGGGGCTCATCGCGCTGTTGCCATCCCCTTCAGATCCCTCGCGCGTCGCGCCGGTGGCAGAAGCGTTCGAAGGCCGCTTCTACGTGGGGCTGATGCGCACGCTGTCCGCGGGCGACGAGGCGCGGGTGCAGCGCGCGGTGGCGGTGGCGGCGGCGCTCGGGGTGCCGCTGTGCGCCCACAACGACGTGCACACGCACTCGCGGCGGCGCCAGCCGTTGCAGGACGTGCTCGGGGCCATCCGCCACAAGACGACGGTGGGCGCGGCGGGCAAGCGGCTGTTCCCCAACGCCGAGCGCACGCTCAAGGGCGCGCGGGAGATGGAGCAGCTGTTCGCGGACTACCCGGACGCGGTGGGGCGGACGCTGGAGATCGCCGACGCGTGCGACTTCTCCCTGGATTCGCTGCGCTACGACTTCTCCCGGGAGAGCCTGCCACCGGGCCACACGGCGATGAGCTACCTGCGCGCGCTCACCTCCGAAGGGCTGGCCTTCCGCTACCCGCACGGCGTCCCGCCCGAAGTCCACAAGCAGGTGACGCACGAGCTCCACCTCATTGAGCAGCTGGACTTCCCGGGCTACTTCCTGGCCATCTGGGACATCGTCCGCTTTGCGCGGGAGCAGGGCATCCTCTGCCAGGGCCGGGGCAGCGCGGCGAACTCCGCGGTCTGCTACGCGCTGCAGGTGACGGCGATAGACCCGGTGCGGATGGGGCTGCTCTTCGAACGCTTCATCAGCATGGAGCGCCGGGAGCCGCCGGACATCGACGTGGACTTCGAACACGAACGCCGCGAAGAGGTGCTGCAGTACGTCTACCGCAAGCACGGCCGGGACCGGGCGGGCATGGTCTGCGAAGTGATCTGCTACCGCGGCAAGCTCGCCGCGCGCGAGGTGGGCAAGGCGCTGGGGCTGTCGCTGGATCAGGTGGACCGGCTTTCCCGGGTGATCGGCGGGTTCGAGGACGCGCTGGACGCGGCCCGGCTGAAAGAGGCGGGGCTGTCCGCGGCGGACGGGCGGGTGCAGAAGACGGTGGAGCTGGCGGCGGAGCTGGAAGGCTTCCCGCGCCACCTCTCCATCCACGTCGGCGGCTTCGTGGTGACCCACGGCCCGTTGCACGAGGTGGTCCCGCTGGAGAACGCGTCGATGAAGGACCGCACGGTGGTCCAGTGGGAGAAGGACGACCTCAACGTGCTGGGCATCCTCAAAGTGGATCTGCTGGGCCTGGGGATGCTGACCGTGCTGCGCAAGACCTTCGAGCTCATCCAGGCGCACCACGGCCAGGCGCTCACGCTGGCCACGCTGCCGGCGGAGGACCCGGAGGTGTACGCCATGCTCTGCGAGGCGGACTCCATTGGCGTCTTCCAGGTGGAGAGCCGGGCGCAGATGAACATGCTGCCGCGGCTGAAGCCCCGCACCTTCTATGATCTCGTCATCGAGATTGGCCTCATCCGGCCGGGGCCCATCGTGGGGGACATGGTCCACCCCTACATCCGGCGGCGGGACGGGCTGGAGGAGGTGAAGTACCCCTCGCCGGAGGTGGAGGCCATCCTCCGCAAGACGCTGGGGGTGCCGCTGTTCCAGGAGCAGGCCATGCGCCTGGCGATGGTGGCGGCGGGCTTCAGCTCCGCGGACGCGGATCAGTTCCGGCGGGTGCTCTCCCACAAGCGGGCCGAGGAGTTGCTCCTGCCGTACCAGGACCGGTTCCTGGCCGGCTGCCTGGCCCGGGGATACCCGCGCGAGTTCGCCGAATCCCTGTTCCGCCAGTTCCGGGGGTTCTCTCACTATGGGTTCCCGGAGTCCCACTCCGCGTCGTTCGCGCTCATCGCCTACGCGTCGTCGTACCTCAAGCGCTTCTACCCGGCGGCGTTCACCGCGGCCCTCCTCAATTCGCAGCCCATGGGCTTCTACGCGGCGCACACGCTGGTGGAGGACACCCGCCGGCATGGGGTAACGCCGCTGCCCATCGACGTGAACGCCTCCGGCTGGGACTGCGCGCTGGAGGGGGAGGGGCCGCCTGCGGGCGCGCGGGGGCGACGGCTGCCGGTGGAGCGCTGGGGCGAGGGCGGGCCGGCGCTGCGGCTGGGGCTGCGGCTGGTGAAGGGCCTGAACGAGGAGGCGGCGAAGCGGATTGACGCCGCCCGGCGGGCGGGCCCGCCGTTCTCCAGCGTGGCGGACCTGGCGCGCCGTTCGCGGATCGCCCGGCATGAGCTGGCACGGCTGGCGCTGGCGGGGACGATGAGGTCTCTCACCGCTTCCCGGCGGGACGCGCTCTGGCAGCTGCAGGCGCTGGGGCCGCTGGAGGAGGATGACCTCTTCTTTGGCCTGCCCATGGACGACGCGCAGGTGGCCCTGCCGCCGCTGACCGCCGCCGAGCGCGTCTCCACCGACTACCAGATGACGGGGCTGTCCCTGGATCAGCACCCCCTGGCGCTCCTGCGGCCGCAGTTGGCGCGGCGCGGCGCGCTCACCTCGGAGGGGCTCAAGGGGGCGCGCGCGGGCCGGCGCGTGGGCGTGGGGGGGATGTTGATCTGCCGCCAGCGGCCGCCCACCGCCCACGGGTTCTGCTTTCTGTCGCTCGAGGATGAGACGGGGATCAGCAACCTGGTGATTGAGCCGTCGCTCTTCGACCGCTACCGGAAGGAGATCCTCAGCGCGGTGCTCCTCTACGGAGAGGGCGTGCTGGAGCGCGCGGGGAAGGTGGTGAACGTGAAGGTGAAGCACCTGGAGTCCCTCTCGCTGCGGGAGGTCCGGAGGGCGCCGGCCCTCTCGCCGCCCGTGCACTCCTTTCGCTAGGGCATCCCTGTAAATCCTCCGGTCCGCTGCAGAACGCACCGACTGTTCCATCAAGCTCACGCGATTGACACGCCGGTCAAACGGGCCGAAAACGCTCCGACGGTACGTCCGTGCGGAGGGAGCGCACGGAGGCACTCCGCGGAAGCCACCGCTCAGTTTGTGGCCAGAAACGCTGCGGAGGCTTCGGGATGGGGACGTCGAAAGCTCGGTCGGAGAGCGCTCCTTCCACGGATGAAAGCGGGACCGAGCGGCCCGCACGGATGCTGCCTCTGGTCGGCGTCGGCGCGTCTGCGGGGGGCCTGGAGGCCTTCACGGAGCTGCTCCGCCACATCCGACCCGGGTCTGGCCTGGCGTTCGTGCTGATTCAGCACCTGGACCCCACGCACCCCAGCCACCTCAGTGAAGCGCTGGCGAGCTCGACGGGCTTTCCCGTGCACGAGATCAAGGACGGGATGTTGCCGGAGACGGATCACGTCTACGTCATCCCGCACAACGCGGACGTCGGGATCCTGAAGGGCACGCTGACGCTCTTGCCCCGGGGAGCGGAGGAGCGCCGGCCGCACCTGCCCATCGACTTCTTCTTCCGGGCGCTGGCGACGGATCTCGGAAGCCAGGCCATTGCCGTGGTGCTCTCCGGCACCGGCGCGGACGGGGCTGAGGGCCTTCGCGCCATCAAGGCGAATGACGGGGTGACGTTTGCGCAGGAGCCCGCATCCGCGAAGTTCAGCGGCATGCCGGAGGCGGCGGTGGCGACAGGCGCGGTCGACATCCGCCTCGCCATCCCGGAGCTCGCAAAGGAGCTGGTGCGCGTCAGCCGCCACCCCTCCCTCGGAGTCCGCGAGCCCGACCGGCTCCCGACTCCGGAAGAGGAGGGCGAGCTGCGCAAGGTGCTCCTCCTGGTGCGGAACGCGGTGGGGATAGACTTCAGCGAATACAAACCCTCGAGCATCCGGCGCCGGCTGGCCCGGCGCATGGCGGTGCGCCGCGCGGCGACCGTCCCGGACTACCTGCGGCTGCTGCGGGATGACCGGGCCGAGGCGCAGGCGCTCTTCGACGACATCCTGATTCACGTGACGTCGTTCTTCCGGGACGGCGCCGCGTTCGAGAAGCTCAAGGAGCACGCGCTTCCGGACATCTTGAAGCGCAAGCGGGGGAGCGGGACGATCCGCATCTGGTCCGCCGGGTGCTCGACAGGGGAAGAGGCCTACTCGCTGATCATCGCCACCCTCGAGTTCCTTGCCCAGCATGACGCCGCCGAAGTGCCCATCCAGCTCTTCGGGACGGACATCAGTGAGCGGGCCATCGAGCAGGCGCGCGCGGGCACCTACGCCGCGGCCGCCGTCCGCGACCTGAGCCCGGAGCGGGTGGCGCGGTTCTTCACCAAGGTCGAAGGCGGCGGGTACCGGATCAGCAAAGCGGTGCGGGAGCGGTGTGCCTTCGTCCGGCATGACCTCGCGAGCGACCCACCCTTCTCAAAGCTGGACCTGGTGTGCTGCCGGAACGTCCTCATCTACTTCGGGCAGGAGCTGCAGAAGCGGGTGCTCTCCACGTTCCACTTCGCGCTGAGCGAACCGGGGTTCCTGCTGCTCGGCCGGGCGGAGAACATCGCGGATGGGTCCAGCCTCTTTCAGCCGTTCGACAAGGAGAGCAAGATCTTCGCCCGGACGTCGGTGAAGAGTGTCCTCCGGCTGGCGCCGGCCCGGGATGCGCTCCCCGTCGCGCCCCCGCTCAACGAGCCGCGTCCCCGTACCGCCCCTGACCTCGTCCGGCGGACGGAGAGCCTGTTGTTGGAGCAGTACGCGCCGGCGGGCGTCATCGTGAACGAGCGGATGGAGATCCTCCACTTCCGGGGCCGGACCGGGCCCTATCTGGAGCCCGCGCCCGGCCAGCCGCAGCACGACCTCTTGAAGATGGCCCGGAAGGGCCTGGTGGCGGATCTCCGGATTGGCATTTCCCAGGCGCGGAAGGAGAAGGGCACGGTGCGCCGGGCGGGCGTGCGGGTGGAGTACGACGGCTCGGAGCGGGTCTGTGACATCGTCGTGGTCCCGCTCTCGTCGCCGCCCGAGTCGCGTGAGGAGGTGTTCGCGGTCGTCTTTGAACAGCCGGCGTCCAGGGAGGAGGTCAGCCCGCAGGCGCCGCTGCCGGAGGACGACAGCGGAGGGACGCGGCTCGCCAAGCTGGAGGACGAGCTCAAGACCACCAAGGAGTACCTTCAATCCATCATCGAGGAGCACCGGCGGGCCAACGAGGAGCTGCTGTCGGCCAACGAGGAGCTCGTCAGCAGCAATGAAGAGCTGCAGAGCCTGAACGAGGAGCTGCAGACGGCCAAGGAGGAGCTGCAGTCGACCAACGAGGAGCTCTCCACCCTCAATGAGGAGATGCAGACCCGCAACGCCGAGCTCAACCTGGTCAACAGCGACCTGATGAACATCCTCGCCAGTGTTGAGATGCCCATCGTCATCGTGGATGGGCAGCGCCGCATCCGCCGCTTCACCCCGAAGGCGCGGCCCATCTTGAACCTGCTGCCGGCGGACACCGGCCGCCCCATCGACGACATCAAGCCGAACCTGGCGATCGAAAACCTCGACCAGAAGATCGCAGAGGTGATCGACACCGTGACGCCCCACGAGGAGGAGGTCCAGGGGCACGAGGGGCGGTGGTACCGCCTGCAGATCCGTCCCTACACGACCGTGAACAAGCGAATCGACGGTGCGGTTCTCTCCGTCGTCGACATCGACGTGCTGCGGCGGGCGCTGGGCGCGGCGGAGTGGGCGCGCGACTATGCGGCCTCCGTTGTGGAGGCGGTGCAGGTGCCGCTGGTGGTGCTCGATGAGAGGCTGGAGATCGTCTCTGGGAATGGCGCCTTCGAGGAGCGCTATGGCGTCCCGCGCCAGACGCTGGCGGGCCGGAGCATCCATGAGCTCATGGCGGGTGTGCTGGATACTCCGCGGATCCGGACCGCGCTCGAGGGCGTTCGCGAGCGGGGTGAGAGCTTCCGAGGGGTTGAGCTGGAGAGCGTGCTCCCGAACCTGCAGCGGCGCACCCTGTCCCTCTCCTCGCGCGCAGTGGCCACGCCGGTGAAGGGGATGTTGATCCTCCTGGCGGTGGAGGACATCACCGACCGCCGGCGCGCCGAGGCAGAGCGGGCGGAGCTGCTCAGGGAGGCAGAGAAGGGGAAGGCGACCGCCGAGGAGGCGAACCGGGCGAAGGATCTCTTCCTGGCCACGCTCTCGCATGAGCTGCGCACCCCGCTCTCCAGCTTGCTGCTCTCTGCCCAGCTCCTGCAGAAGGACACGTCCCTGGACGAGATCAAGCTGCGGCGGACCGCGGAGATCATCGAGCAGGCCGCCAAGGCGCAGGGACAGCTGATTGATGACCTCCTCGACATCTCGCGCATCGTCACCGGCAAGCTCAAGATGGAGCTGCAGGCCGTCAGCCTGGCGACCCTCGTTCAGAGCGCCGTCGACACGGTTGTCCATGCGGCAGAGAAGAAGGGCCTGGAGCTGCAGGTCCATGTGGACGGCTCGCTCCCGCCGATCTCGGGCGACGCCACGCGACTGCAGCAGGTGGCCTGGAACCTCCTGACCAACAGCATCAAGTTCACGCCCAAGGGGGGGCGCGTGACGGTGAGCGTGGACTCGGCCGGAGGCAGAGGGCGGATCCGGGTCACGGACACGGGGGCGGGGATTGACGCGGCCTTCCTGCCCCACCTCTTCAGCCGGTTCAGCCAGGAGGAGCGCGGGGAGACCCGAGCGCACGGCGGGCTCGGGCTGGGGCTTGCCATCGTGCGCTACCTGGTGGAGGCGCACGGGGGAGAGGTTCACGCGGAGAGCGGCGGACGAGGGAAGGGCTCTACCTTCACGGTCCTGCTCCCGCTGATGAAGGCGTCCGAGCCTCAGGCCTTGCAGGGGGCGGCACACGCGGAGGAGGAAGAGGGCGCTGGCAGCATCAAAGGCATCCGTGTGCTGATCGTCGAGGATGATCCGGGGACGCGGGAGGCGCTCGCCCAGATGCTGCGCCTGAGCGGGGCGAGCGTCCGGGCAGCGGAGTCGGCCCGGGCGGCGCTTCAGCAGATCGAGGCGTTCAGGCCGCAGTTGATGGTCTGCGATATCGCCATGCCCGACGAGGATGGGTACAGCCTGATCAAGCGTATCCGCGCCCTGGGAGCCGCCCGCGGCGGCGACGTGCCTGCGCTGGCGCTGACCGCGCTCGCGGCGAGCGAGGATCGCCGGCGGGCGCTCGACGCCGGGTTCCAAGCGCACGTGGCAAAGCCGGTCGACATCGACAGGCTGGTCAGGGCGCTGACAGGCCTCTTGAGCCAGCGCGCCTAGGCGACTGAAGTCAACGTGCCGCGGGCCTCATCGAACGTGAAGTGCAGCGCGCCCCTGGGGACCAGGGGGCGCCAGCGCGCGCGGAGCGCCAGCAGCGTTTGCTGGGTGGACGCCAGGGGCTCTGCCTGCATCGACTCTGGCGCGTCCACCCCCAGCTGCGCGCAGGAGCGCTGGATGGCGCTCAGCCGGTCGAGCGGGCCCATGTCCTCGTCCCACCAGGACGCGTTTGCCAGCGCTTCAGAGAGCAACAGGGCAGAGCGATCCGCGCCGAAGCCGGCGTACTTCTCGCCGGTGCCGGGCGCGTCTGATTGCGCGTTCGCGCGCCGGGGATCCATCCCGCCGGCGACCTTGCCCCAGAAGCCGTCGCGCAGCCCGAAGGCGGCCTCCACCACCAGGTGGACGAGGTCATGCGGCAGCGCGTCGCCGTAAGTGGGGAAGGTCCACGACACCTCCGTGCCGTCCGCGCGGCGCACGTGCATCCGGTCCGGGCGCTCGAAGGTCCTGACGAAGGCGATGTGAATCATGCGGTGCTCGGACGGTCGTGCAGGAGTGTATCCGACGCCCGTTTGTCAGGCGCCCGCGGCGGGCTCCGTCAGGAGCCGTCAGCGCCTCAGTAGCTCAGCTTGGCAGCAGCGCCGGTTTCGTAAACCGGAGGTCGTCGGTTCGAACCCGACCTGGGGCTCACGTTTCAATTTGCGGCTGTAGCTCAGCGGTAGAGCGCGTGGTTGCCATCCACGAGATCACGGGTTCGATCCCCGTCAGCCGCTCTCGTCACATGCTTGGGGCGTAGTTCAACCGGTAGAACGCCCGCCTTTGAAGCGGGATGCTTGAAGGTTCGAACCCTTCCGCCCCAGTCATTCCTCGGTAGCTCAGTTGGCAGAGCGCCTGACTGTTAATCAGGAGGTCGCAGGTTCGAGCCCTGCCCGGGGAGCCAATCATCCTTCCACGCAAACTCGGTGGAAGTGTCAGTTTACGAAGCCCCCCAGGTACATGCCTCGGGGGCTTCGTCTTTTTGCGCGGATGTTCGAGGGTTCGCACGATGCGCGCGGGGTGGCGCTGCTCTCGCGGGTGCTCGCAGAGAACGCCGTGCGAGCGTGACGAGGAGCTCGTGGGACGCTTCTCTCGCTCTCTCTCCTGTCCCGTGGGGAGAGAGAGACGGAGAAGCGTTTAACAGCGGTACCCGGCGGTTAACGCTCGGCCCCATTGGTTAGCAGCTACGAGGCGGAGACGGCCCTGGAGCTGTTGATCATCGGGGCGGACGTTCGCGAACACGAACTGAACGGGCCAAGTGCGGGGCGGCGCGAACGGATCGCGCGTCGGCGCGGTGCTGCGTGGCGGCGTGGGCGGCATCCTTCAGGCCGCGCGGACCTCGCAGCCTTCACTCCCTCAGCCGGCTGGTCATTCACTGGCCGACACCGGGCGCGCGCCATCCGATCCGTCAGGCTCGCGCGCCGCGCAGTCCAATCCTCCGGAAGCGTCGGGCTTGCTGCTCGGAGGCGAGGCGGTCTGAATGCGCCTCGAGCAGATCGCTGCGGGTCACGATGCCAACGAGCCGGCCCCGCTCGAGGACCGGCAGCCGCCCGACCGCTTCGCGCACCATGAGGTCTGCCGCTGCACGTGCAGTCGCATCGACGCCGATCACCACCGGCGCGCGAGAAACGATCACAGCGACCGTCGTCTCGGCCTGCAAGCTCGGAGCGAGTAGCTCGCGCTGGGTTACGACGCCGACCAGCGTCTCGCCATCCAGCACGGGGAAGCCGTGATGGTGCAACAGAGCTCCATCCTCCGCGAGCCAGCCGCGCACCTCGGCGATGGTTTGGCTCGCGGAGAGCGTCACCACGGCCTTGGCTCCGATGTCGCGCACCAGCACTTGCGAGAGGTAGTCGGCGACGTAGTCCGTGGGCACGGGGCGACCGCGACGCGCGATCTTCTCGGTCATGATGGAGTGCTTCGCCATGACGCATGCGATGAGGTACGCCGCGCAGCAACCGCCCAGAAGCGGCAGGAGCCCGACGGCCTGACGCGTGGTCTCGAAGGCGAACACCACGGAGGCCAAGGGCGCGCGCGACGCGCCTGCGAACATCGCGGCCATGCCGACCAGCGCGCCGAGGCGCGGATCGATGCCCGCGTGGGGTGCGAGCACGGCAAACAGTCCTGCGACCGCCGCGCCGGCGCCGCCTCCGACGGTGAAGAGCGGAGCGAGTGTTCCCCCGGACGTGCCGCTGCCGAGCGAGAAGAGCCACGAGACGAGCTTGAACGCGCACAGCGTGAAGAGTGCGGTCCCGGCGAGCTCTCCCGACACCATCTGCTCGATGTTGCTGTAGCCCACGCCCATCGTCCGCGGCGCGACGATGCCGATGACGCCGACGGGGATCGCGCCGAGCGCTGGCCACCACATCCAGTGGATCGGGAGGCGCTCGAAGGCATCCTCGACGGCGTAGACCGCCTTCGTCACGCCGACCGCGAGGAGGCCCATGATCGCGCCGACCATCACGTACGCGAGGATCGCGCCCGCGCCGGGCTGCGCGAGGACTCCCACCGAGAACGCGGGCGCTGTGCCGACCAGCGCGATACGCACGGCAGCCGCGGTGCAGGCTGCGAACGCGACCGGGACCAATGAACGCGCGCGGTACTCGAAGAGAAGCAGCTCGATCGCGAGCAGCACCGCCGCCACCGGAGAGCCGAACGTCGCCGACATGCCCGCCGCCGCTCCTGACGCGAGCAGGATCTTCCGCTCCTCCGCGGTGATCTTCGCGAACTGCCCCACCAGCGAACCGAGCGCTCCGCCGGTGGCGATGATGGGACCTTCGGCGCCGAACGGGCCGCCCGTTCCGATCGCGACGACCGCGGACAGCGGCTTCATGAACAGGACGCGTGCCGGGATGCGGCTCTCGTTGAAGAGCACCTGCTCCATGGCTTCGGGGATGCCGTGACCGCGGATGGCCTTGGACCCGTACCGCGCCATCAACCCGACGAGCAGCGCGCCCGCGACCGGCACGAGCACGACCCATGCACCGAGCTGGTTCTCGGCCGGAGAGGCATCTTCGAACGACCACCGGTGGAAGAACGCGAGGTTCGTGACCAGCGCCAAGCTGTGCGTCAGCACCTCCGCGATCAGCGCAGCGGCGAGGCCGATGGCGCTCGCGACGGCCGAGATCCCCAGCGTGCGCGGCGCGATCGCGCCACCGCCCGGGGAGACATGCGCAGCAGCGAGCGCCGGGCCCATGGATGGCGCGATGGGTACCGCATCTCGCTCTGCACCTGCCCCGCGTGGCGGGCTTTCATTGTGCAGCACGACTCTTCCTTTCTTCCTTGTTCGCTTCTTCGAAAAACAGAGGAGCCTCTCGCGGGAGCCCGAGCGAGTCGGACAGTCGCGCGAGCGCGTCCCGAAGCACGCCAAGCTCGCGCGTGGGCAGCTCTCGCAGCACTCCGATGAGCCTGGCCTGATAGGGCTCGGGCGCGCGCGACACGACCTGCGCGCCTCGGCGCGTGAGCCTGAGCGCCGTTCTGCGCCGGTCCGTCTCGTCGACCGCCCGCGTCACGTACCCCTGCTCGACGAGACGCGCGACGATCACCGAGACCGAGCTGGGATCGGTCAGCGTGCGCTCCGAGAGCCGGCGGATCGACGCCCCGGGTTCCAGCGAGAGCTCGCGCAGCACGAACAGCTGGGCTCCCGTCACTCTGCAAGACCGCTCCACCGAGTAGGAGGCGGTCTTGATGCCGTGAACGAGCCGCCGCAGCTCGCGGAGCGTCAGCTCCGCGTCGTCTCCGGGCTCGGGCGAAAGCATGGAGTCCCATGTATCACGCCAGCGTGCGCGGCACCATCCGCTTTGGGCGAACTCACTTTCGCAGGCCGAGCCGGTCAGCCATGTGATGGAGATTGCTACGCGCCATGCCGAGAGCGCGCGCGGCCGCAGCCCAGTTGCCGCCGCTCTCGTCGAGCGCGCGTCGGATGAGCGCGCGCTTGGTTTCCTCGAGCGCGTCCTTCAAGGTCATCCCATCGAGCGGCACGACCACGCCGCCGCCTGTGGAGGACTTCGCGGCCTCACCCTCCGAGGCTTCGTCGTGAACGGAGTTGAGCTGGAGGAGCTGGGGACCGATCACGACCGGTGCCCCACGAGCACCGCCCGCGCCAGCGCGCAGCACGGCTCTGCCTAGCAAGTGATCGAGCTCGCGCACGTTGCCAGGCCAATCGGCGATCGTGAGCGCGTGACGAGCCGTCTCGGTGAGCCGGACAGGGCCGAGTCCAAGCCGGCGGCGATAGAGGTCGAGAAAGAACCCGGCGAGCAGCGCAATGTCCGATCGGCGCTCGCGCAGCGGGGGCATACGAATCGGGTACATGTTCAAGCGGTGGTACAGGTCGGATCGAAAGCGCCCCGCGCCGACCTCGCGCGCGAGATCTCGGTTGGTCGCAGCGACGACGCGCACATCGACGCGCAGGAGCTTGTCCGAACCGACGCGCTGGATCTCGCCTTCCTGGAGCACACGCAGGAGCTTCGGTTGCACCGAGAGCGGGAGCTCACCGATCTCGTCGAGGAAGAGCGTGCCGCGGTCAGCGATCTCGAACTTCCCGGCGCGGTCGCTGCTCGCGCCGGTGTAGGCGCCTCGCAGATGACCGAAGAGCTCGCTCTCGACGATCGACTCGGGAAGCGCCGCGCAGTTCACGTGAATGAGCGGCGCCTCGGCACGCCTCGACTGTTGATGAACCGAGCGTGCCACCAGCTCCTTTCCCACGCCCGTCTCGCCCATAATCAGGACGGCGAAGTCCGAGGGGGCGACCAGCTCGACCTCGTCGCGAACACGCTGAATGGCAGCGCTCGTGCCGAGGATCTGGCTCCCACCATCGCGCAGGGAGGCCTCTCGAGAGAGGACACTGGCGACCTGCTGGTGGTGACGAGATGCCCCCTCCAGCGCGTCGATCAGGCGCGCCGTTTGGAGTGCGGCGCCCGCCAACGCTCCGAGCATCCGCAGGAACCGCTCGTCGAGCTGGTCGAACGCGCCGGGTTCGAGCGCGTCGGCGGTAAGAACGCCGATCACGTTCTCCCCCGCGAGTAGCGGACACCCAAGGCATGCATGTACGTCGCGCGTGGCGTCCGGGTTCACGAGCAACAGGCCGTCGTAGGGATCAGGCAGCGCGCTGTCGGCGGCGAATCGGACAGGTGCGCGTCGCGCGAGCACGAGATCGAGGCGCGGGTGCTCGCGGCGTGCGAAGCGCCTGCCGAGGACCTCGGGCGCGAGGCCGTGCGTGGCCAGCGGAACCAGCTCGTCGCCGACGAGCTCCAAGACGGCGGCGGCATCACACGGGAGCGCACCACGCACAGACTCGAGGACGCGAGCGAGCCGATCCTTGGCCGCCAGAGAGGCGGTGAGGTCGAGTGCCATGGCAAGCAACGCATCGGGAAGCTCCATGCGTTATTCCTAGCATAACAATGTTGCCATAACGACAACGAGCAATCGTTATCGTTGAAACAACGAGATCAAGTAGGCCATGAATATCGCAGTGGAAAGTGCCATGGCCTGCGATGTGCATACTCTGTGCTCAGAGGTGACCTCCATGATGATTGACTCCAACCAAACCCTCGGCCACGTGGCCGCTGAGCACCCTGCCTCGACCTTGGTCTTTCTCCGGCACCGCCTCGATTTCTGCTGCGGCGGTGGTCAGCGTCTCGGCGACGCATGCCGTCACGTTGGGCTCGATCCGGCGGCCGTCATCCAGGAGATCGAGGCCGAGGGGGCGACGAGATCGCCCGAGCGCTGGGATACGAAGCCGCTGCCCGAGCTGATTGACTTCATCGTCAGCGAGTACCACGAAGGCTTGCGCGAGGACCTTCCCGCGCTCGTCGAGGCTGCGCGACGCGTCGAACGCGTTCACGGCAAGAAGGCGAGCTGCCCGCAGGGCCTCGCCACCTTGCTCACGCAGCTGGCCGATGAACTCTCGCAGCACATGGCCAAGGAAGAGCAGGTGCTGTTCCCCGCGATCCAGGGTGGACGACGCGGGGCTCCAGTGCACATGCCCATCCGCATGATGATGCAAGAGCACGATGACCACGGCGAAAACCTCCGGCGCATGCGTGAGCTCGCCACCGGTTACGTGCCGCCACCCGAAGCGTGCGCGACCTGGCGCGCCCTCTACGCGGGTCTCGAGAAACTCGAAGCGGAGCTGATGGAGCACATCCATCTCGAGAACAACGTTCTCTTCCCGCACGCGCTGAATGGCTGACAGGCGCAGACGAGGCTCGAAACCAACCACTACGGAAGCACGATGCTAATCACCCTCTCGGCCCATCGCCGCCGTGAACCTCCAGGTCTCGTCGAGCTGCTCGAAGCGTGTCACCAGCGCATCCGCCACTTCATCGGCCTCTGCAATGAGGTGGCGCGACGTGGTGACGTGCCTACCGCCGAGACCGCGCAGGCGTGCGCAGACGCCGCGCGATACTTCCGCGAGGCCCTGCCGCTGCACGTGGCGGACGAAGACGAGAGTATCTTCCCGCGACTGCTCGGCTCGTCAGCCGCGGTGGACGACGCGCTAGCCACGTTGCGCAGGGAGCATGCGCAGCAGGAAGAGCAGGTCGTGCTCTTGCTTCGAGCGCTCGAGCAGGTCCGACGACAGCCGCTCGACGAGCGCTCGAGAGGCCAGCTGGCGGCGATTGCGGTTCCGCTCGAGGCCGAGCTCGAGGAGCACCTCTTGTTGGAAGAGAGCACCATCTTCCCGGTCATCCGTGACCTCCTCTCGATTGAAGTACAACGCCTGATCGTGGACGAGCTTCGCGCGCGGCGTGGTTCCTCGGCTTTTGCGATTGCGAATATGGAGGCCAAGTCATGAGTAGACCAGCATCGGCGGAACACGGATCCGTCTTCGACTTCGCGTCCCTGACGCGAGAGCTCCGCGAAGAAGAGTCGTATGCTCGCGAGGGCCATACGGCGCGAACGCTGCTCCGAGCTCCCGATCTGCGGGTCATCTTGGTGGTGGTCAGGGCGGGCAGCACGATCTCCGAACACCACGCGCAGGTCACGGCAACGGTGCACGTTCTCGCAGGAAAGATCCGACTCCAGCTTCCCGATAGGCCCGTGCACCTGGAAGTTGGCCAATTGTTGACGCTCGGTCCTGGGCTCGAGCACGACGTCCAGGCCGAAACCGACGGCAGCTTCCTCCTGACGTTGGGATGGCCGCAGGATCGAGCGTAGAGCGATGCACGCGCTGTACCTGCTGTCGGTGTGGATCCACATCCTCGCCGCCACCGTCTGGATCGGGGGCATGTCGTTCTTGGTCTTGGTCGTCGTCCCGTGGCTTCGCCGGGGTGGGCGCGTCGAGGCCGCGGTCTTCTTACGCGAAACCGGCGAGCGATTTCGCAACGTCGGCTGGAGTTGCTTCCTTCTGCTCGCGACCACCGGCTCGTTCAACCTCTGGGTCCGCGGTGTCAGGCTGTCGGACTTCGCCCGCGCGGAATGGTTGACCTCTCCGTTCGGCAAGACCGTGCTCCTCAAGCTGGGCGTGTTCGCGCTCGTGCTCACGGTGAGCGCGGTTCACGATTTCGTGGTGGGGCCTCGCGCGACGCGGGCGATCGCCAAGAGTCCTCAGTCCGCCGAAGCGCAACGCGAACGGCGGAGGGCATCCCTGCTCGGTCGCGTGAACGTGGTCTTCGCGCTGATCTTGGTCGCGGCTGGCGTCATGCTCGTGCGCGGAGTTCCATGGTGAGCGTGCTCAGTAGCGTCTCGGGATGGTGGTCACGTCGCGCCGTCCCAGACGACGTCGCCTTGTTCATTCAAGCGGGCACCGCCGCTCAGCTCGTGCGCGACGAGTCGACCGTCGTGCATCAGATGGGCCACGCTCACCCCGTGCTTTGCGACGGCCACGTCCGCGATGATTCGGCGGTGACAGCGCCACCACACTGACTCGGAACACATGACAGCGGTGCGCTGTCTCGCCAAGCCAGAGATCAGCTCCGACATCCCAGCGCGGAACCCGTCGCTGCGCGTCCAGGCCGCGTACGCGCGGAATGCCTTGACGCGCCACCAGGTGTCCGGTGACGCAGCGTCTTGTGCACGCGAAAGAGCGCGTCGTCCGCCCAGGCGTTCGTCCCACGAGTACCCGAGGCGTAGCTCGCGCGCGAGCCCCTCGATGTGCCCGCGCGCGGCTGCGACGTTGTGGCGACTCCCTGGAAAGCGCCGCACGTCCACGACGTGCTGAAGCCGCGCTTCGCTAAGCAGCGCGGCGAGCTCGTCACGCGTGGCCGTGCCATGACCGAAGGTGGTCAGCGCGAGGGTCATGTCTTCACGAAGCGCGTTCGACCGAGAGGACACGCAGGCTGCGCAAGCCACCGGGCATCTGCCAATCGATCTCTTGCCCCACGCGCAAGCCAAGGAGCGCGCAGCCGAGCGGCGCGAGCACTGACACTCGACCCGCGTTCGACTCCGCGTCTTGAGGATAGACGAGGGAGAGCCGGCGACGTTGATGGGTCGCGACGACCTCGTATTCCAGCGCGCTGTTCATCACGACGACATCCTCCGGCACTTGTGACAGCGGTATCACCTGGGCACGCTCAAGCTCGGCTTCGAGCTGCTCGGCGACCTGGTTGGCGCGAGCGCGGGCGACCAGATCCAACAAGCGATCACGGTCTTCGGTGGCAACGATGATGGGCGGCGATGACGTCATGATGGACCTCGGTTCGTGAGAAGCGCCGAGGCCGGACCGCACGATTGCGCCCGGCCTGAGCCGGGCGCTGATGGGTGGCTCTAACCAGAGACCGCGCAGCAGACGACCGGCCCGAGGAAGCGCAGAAGCGCGACCTGGGTCGGGGGCAGCAGCCGGAGATCGCGGAGATGAGCCATGGAAGCGGAAGCCTATCATGGAAGCTCCATCGCTCAAGGTGGATGCCTGCACGGATCAGCTCAGCCTCAGCCAAACATGCTCGTAGCCGCCGGTCGGAGCCGCCGCGCGAAGGGGAGCGCGCTCCGCCAAACGAATCGTCTTGCTGCTTCGCAGCAGGGCCGCGAGCGCTTCTCGGAGCTGCGAAGTCGCAAGAGCGCGGCCTGGACAAACGTGAGACCCGATGCCGTAGACCAGATTGTGCGGCGCGTTGACCACCGGCTCGAACGAGTCTGGTGTCGCGAATCGCCTCGGGTCTCGGTTCGCCGCGGTCCAATTGAGGACCACTTTCGAGCCGGCGGGGATGAGGCGCCCATTCACTTGGACGTCCCTCGTCGTGACACGTCGGTTCCACAAGAACGGACTGTCGATCCGCAGCAGTTCGTCGATCGCGCTCTCCAGGACGCCGGGCTCGTCGATGCGCGCCCGCAGCTCCTCTTGCAGCTGTGGAATCGAAGCCACGCCGTGAGCCACTACGCCCACGCACGCCGCGATGCTGGCGAGATCTCCCGCAGTCCAGTTCCTGAGAATAGAGACGACCTCTTGCCGCGTCAGGCCGCGGCGGCAGCCAGGGGCGCTTGGGTCTTCGACCTGAGAGCATGAGAGCGCGCGGTGACGGTCAACGGCTCTCCACGTGCTTCTCCGCGTCTCTGTTCGAGCTGCTCGACAACGATCGCTTCGAAGTCGAGCGCGGCCTGGGCGAGCCGAGCAGGATCGTGAGCGTGCAACGCCGATCGATGCCCACGCATCCACTCCAGCAGCGGGCGCTCCGCTTCGTCGTGCCAGCCGAGCCACGCGCATTGAAAGCGCACCGCAAGGGGCGCCCCTATCTCCCAGACGGCGTCTGCAAAGGTGCCGGCGAGCAGCGTGCGAATCAATCTCTCAGCGATCAGCTGAAGCTTCGGGGCGAGCTTGACCACCTCAGAAGGATCGAGGAAGCGGTCGATCAGCGCGCGAAACCGGCGACGCTCCTCGCCATCGAGCGCGTTGGGGATCTGCAGTCGCGACGAGACTCGGTTCGAAAAGCCCTCGGCGTCCAGAGCGCAAGCGGCGGCCTCGGCGTGCCCGGTGATCACCCACACGTCGTCGGCGGGCCGCCTGGCCACCGGACAGCGATCGCGCAACAGGTCGTACGCTCGGCGAGGATCGCTCAGATAGGCTGGATCATCCCATCGGACTTCGTCGTCTCCAGTGTTGCTGCCGGGATGCATGGTTTCTCATAGTGCGGCGAGGCGCGCTGCGTCCAGCTATGGAGCCGAGCTCGCGGGGAGCTAGGATGGCGCTTCTCCAGCCCTGCGCAGGACACTGCTCGCCCAGCCGAGCAGGGTCACGGCCCACGCGCCGAGCGCAACGAAGACGAACACTTGCGGGATCGCCAACAGGTACGGCGCGTCCACCGCCTGAGACAGCCGGACGGTGCAGACCGTGTACATCCCCAGCGGGAACACGGCGCCCCAATACAGCGGGTCGTAGCGAAGCGGGAAGCGTCGAAACACGTGGCGCCATAGCCCGAGGATCAAGAGCATCGGAATCCACCAGGTCGCGGTCGCCCACCACCACAACGTCAAGCCACGCACGAACGGCAGCACCTGTTCGAGCACCGGTGAGTGGGGCGCCGACGAGGCGAGCGTCGCGCCGGCGAGGGTCGCGATCGCGGCGGCGCCCATGTTGATCCAATACGGCGGCGCGAGGTCGTTCGGACTGAGCGTGAAGAACGTGTAGCGATAGAAGATCAGCGAGATGATCCAGATATAGAGCATCGAGCCGCCGAGCCACATCGTGAGCGCGAAGAGCAGGACCTTCGGCGCATGCTCGTGCGACATGCTTGGCGAGAGCTGAGCGCCGAGCACTGCCACCGAGTGGGACGCCACGACGATGACCAACCAACCGCCGTTAATCCCGTCCGCCAGCGTCGGCTTCTCAGTCTTCACGGTCAAGATCGTGATGATCGTGTAGGTGAAGATGGCCCATAGGATGATGCCCGCGAACCAGAGCCCGAGCGCCAGCGATGGAAGGCCTGCGACGACAAGCGATTGCGAGCCGAGCACGCAGGTGGCCGCGACCGTCGTGAAGAACCCGACGGAACGACCGTGATGAAACACATCTGCAATCACGCGCTGGCGATGGCGCAATAGCCTGGCCACCGTCAAGCCCCACAGTGCCACGTAGACGATGACGTTGACGGCGTAGAGCGCGAGCGCAACGAAGCGCATGCCGAGGAGCTGCGAGGCGATCGACACGATGCCCGTCGCCATCGCCATCGCGAAGTACGCGGGGTGCATCTGCGCGAGAGCGGAGGACGGGCTGGGCGCGGTCATTCTTCGCGTAGGTAGCGGAGGAGCCCGAGGTTCAGAAGCAGGCAAGCCGCGCTGGCGAGGAGACCGGGCCAGACCACCGACCCATCACCGCCCAGCCAGGCGTTCATCGTCGCTGTGAAGAGCCACAGCTGCAGGACCACGAGGATCAGGACGAAACAGATGATGCCGTAGACGACGGTGGTCCGTTGCTGGCGCGAAAAATGGCGCTTCGTCGTCACGTCAGACCGTCCTCTCATCGATGCCGATCGCGTAGATGTCGTCCCCTTCGACCGAGAGCTCGATCTTGGGGAGCGGGCGAGGCGGAGGTCCCGCGATGTTCCTGCCAGTCTTCAAGTCGAAGTAGCCCTCATGGCACGGGCAATGGAGCACGCCCTCCTCGATGCGGGGGACGACCGCGCAGGACAAGTGCGTGCACGCCTGGCTGTAGGCAAGTAGCTCGCCGTCGGCGCTGCGTATGAGGAGACACTTGTCGTGCGCATCGGGGTAGCCGAAGACCTGCGAGCTGCCCGGTGGTGTCGCGCTGAGCGAGGCAATCCTCACGCGCGGGGGCGCTGGGCGTCGGCTTCGTATGAGGTGCTGCGCCGCGATCCATGCCTGCCCCGTGACGAAGGCGCCGCTCGTGAGCACAAGGAACTTGGCGAAGTCGCGACGCGCGACGAACTGATCGACGGGCCAGTCGATCGGGAAGTCTCTGCGCCAGGGCGGCTGAGCGGCCAGCGGCGAACCATCTGGACCCGTTGAGATCTCGGTCTCGTCACGCTCGGGCAGACTGCCGGATGCCAACAGCTTGCTGTCGAGGCCGCCGTGCTCACCCGAATCCACTCGCGCCTCCGCGTCAGCGGTCGCGCTCCTGTCTTGATCGAGCGCCATTTCAGACCTCCACCTCTGCAAAGGGGTCGAGCATGGGTTCGATTGTCGAGGGGCTGTTGCCGACCACATTCAGTCGCACGTTGCGGTTCTCGGGTCGCTCATCCATCGCCGCCGTGACATCGAGCATGAGCGGTGGAGACTTGGATCTTGGAACCATCACGTTGACGCGCGTCGTGATGGTCTGGCTGCCGAAACGGAATCGATTCGTCGGCGTCGACTGCGGCCGAAGCGCGTCAATCTCCGCCCGAGTGCCGAAGAAGAGCGCTTGGCTCGGACAGACCGTGGCGCACATCGGCTTCTTGCCGACCGAGGTGCGGTCGTAGCACATGTCACACTTCATCATGATTTGCCGGTCGATGTAGAGCTCGGGGACACCGAACGGACAAGCGACCACGCAGTTGCCGCAGGCGATGCATCGCGGCTTTCGCGCGCTCTGAACGACCCCATCGCCGGTGCGCTTGATCGCGTCTGCGGGGCAGACCTCGGCACACGTCGGCTGCTCGCAGTGCATGCAGACCATGGGCACCGTCTGCACGCTCTGACCGCGGTCTACGTATTCGAGGTGGATCATCGATTCGCCCTTGTGCGTGTCGCATTCGCTGCAAGCCTGAACGCACGACTGACAGCCGATGCATCGACTGGGATCCACGAAGAACTCGAGCTGGCGCGGGACTGACATTCAGATCTCCTTGCTTACTGTTGGGCCTCGAGCTTGGCGTCGTAGCCCGGCGCCGCGTCTGCCTTCCGAAGTCGACATGCGCAGACCTTGTACTGGGGGATCTTGCTGATCGGGTCCTGGGCAGCGACCGTCACACGATTGACGCTCTTCTCACCTGCCCAGTGGTACGGGATGAAGAGCGTGTCGGGACGGATCGTCGTCACGACCATTGCGCGCAGCGTAATCGAGCCTCGACGGGTCTCGCAGATCGCCCAATCGCCATCGGCGATCCCGAGCTTCTGAGCAAGCCGCGGATGGAGTTCGATCCGAGGTGTCGGGTACTGCTTGACGAGAGGACCGATACGTCGCGTTTGAGTTCCCGAGAGGAACTGGCTCACGACCCGTCCGGTGGTCAGGAAGAGCGGGAAGCTCTCATCGACGTCGTCGACCGGGGTTCGATGCTCGGCGACGTTGAAGCGTGCCTTGCCGTCGGCGAAGTAGAAGCGTCCTGCGCCTTTCGCGATTGGGTTGAAGCTGTCCGGCTCGAACAATCTCGGGGTACCAGGGTGATCGGGTGTCGGCGCACCGGTCTTCGGGTCGTTCGCGTAGCAGGGCCAGAACACGCCCATCTGACGCTCGATCTTGTCGTAGGTGATGCCGGAGTAGTCGGAGATGCCGCCCTTGCTGGCGATACGCAGCTCCTCGAAGATCTCGCGCGGGCCCGCGAACGTGAAGCCCTTGGGACGACCGAGCGCCTGCGCGAGGTCTTGAATGATGCGCCAGTCCTCGCGCGCCTCGCCCGGCGGTTGGATCGCCTTATTGATCTTGATGACGCGCCCCTCCACCTGCGTCACGGTGCCCTCGTCTTCTTCTTGCAGACTACCGGGCAAGACGAGGTCGGCGTGACGAGCGGTGTCGTTCAGGAAGAAGTCAATCGCTGCGTAGAACTCTAGCTTGTCGAGCGCGCGTGCGACGAAGCCGCTGTCGGGGAGCGAGATCTTCGGGTTGAAACAGATCGAGATCAGCCCCTTGATCTCTCCGGCATCGATCTTTCGGAACAGCTCGTACGCGTCGACCCCCGGGCCCGGGATGTCGCGTTCCTCGACGCCCCACACGCTGGCGATGTACTTTCGGTGGTCGGGGTTCGAGATGTCGCGAAGCCCAGGCAGCTGATCGCACTTCTGGCCATGCTCACGACCGCCTTGCCCGTTGGCTTGGCCGACGATGGTGCCGTAGCCGCTCTTCGGCTTCCCGATGCGCCCAGACGCAAGCACCAGGTTGATGGCTCCGAGGGCGTTCTGCACGCCGTTCGAGTGGTGCTCGATCCCGCGGGCGTGCAGCAGGAAGCTCGACTTGGCCTGCCCCCAGAGCTCGGCCGCCTTGTGGATGGATCGCTCGGGCACCCCGGTTACCTCCGCGGTGCGAGCTGGCGTCCAGGCTCGACAATATTCTGCCACCTGCTCGAACCCGGTCGTATGGGCCTCGATGAACTCTCGATCGATCCATGCGTGCTCGATCATCAGCTGCAGCACGCCCGCGAAGAGCGCTGCGTCACGCCCCGGTCGCACGGGGAGGTACAAGTCACAGGTGCGCGCGATGGGCGTGATGCGCGGATCCTGGACGATCACCTTCGCCCCGCGTTCGCGCGCCTGCCAGACGTAGTTGGTGGTGATCGGGGAGCACTCGGCGACATTGGAACCAGCGATCCAGAGCACCTCGGTTCCGATCATGTCCGACCACGGGCTGGTGACGCGGTCGATGCCGAAGGCCTTCTTGTTGGCGGCGCCAGCGCTCACCATGCAGAGGCGACCGTTGTAGTCGATGAATGGCGTCTTCAAGCAGACGCGCGCGAACTTACCGAGCAGATAGGTCTTCTCGGTCGTGAGGCTCGCACCGCCGAGCACGGCGATTGCGCCGTGGCCGTGTGCCTGCTGGAGGCGCGCGATCTCGCTGGCTGCGCGCGCGATCGCTTGCTCGTAGGACAGGGACCGAAAGCCGCTCGGGTTCGTCGGGTCGCGCTGCAACGACGTGAGCAGTCGATCCGGATGCGAGCCCTGGAGGTAGCGTTTGACGCCCTTGGGACAGAGCATGCCGCGATTGAAAGGGAACTCGTCCCACGGCTCGAAGCCGATGACGTCGTTCCCACGAACCTTGAGCTGGATGCCGCACTGCTGACCGCAGAAGCAGCAGTGGGTCTTGACCAACTTCTCCGGCTCGTCGCTCGTGGTGCCGCGGATGGACGCCGAGAGGTGCGGCCCATAGGCTTGGATGATTGACAACTCGTCGACCGGAATCTTCGCCATGGTTCAATCCTCGGACGTGGCCGTGTGGCCGGTCCAGAGAGAGGCTTGAGCGAGCCCAAACATCGCTCGCCGACAGCGCGGACAGATCTGCTGGTAGTGCTCAGCCCGACCTTCGAGCTCGTAGCGAAACCCGAGTTCGCGCTCGACCGTCACCAAGTCGCGCACCATGACCGTCCCCGCGTAGGGAGCGTCGCAGCGACGGCAGTGCGCTTGCTCTCCGCGCGCGGCGGCTTCTTTGTAGAAGCTGACGCCGAGCTGCGCGGGTCTCTGGAATACGTGAAACAGCTTCCCGAACGGCAACCACAGTAGCGTGACGATGACCGTGAGGGCGTGGAGGATCGCGAGGAACGAGTAAGCGTACCCCTTCATCCACGTGTAGCTCACCGTGAGCATCAAACCGGTGACGCTGATCGCCAGAAGGAGGATGAGGGGGAGGATATCCTCGCCAAACTGCTGTACGGCGGCCGCTCCGTGATCGATCATGCGCCGCCGAAACGCGAGCATCACCCCCGCGATCACCAAGAAGGACGCCCACACGAGACCGTGAAAGATCACGAACGCCATGAAGGAGTCGACAGGGAATTCTCCGCCCGCCACACCGAAGACGAAGGTCCGATAGCTCTCGATGTCGCCGGGCACGGTCTCGAAGTGGATCCATCCCCAGACGAGGGGAAACGTGATCGCGGCGGCGACGAGGCACCCCCACATGATGAGCCAGTGCGTGAGCCCGCGCAGAACGCCGCGACGGAAGATGAAGCGGTTGCCCGCAAACTCCACGACCGCGCGCTTCGTAGCGGTGACGAGGTTGCGCGGTAACTCTCGCGGGCTCAGGAAGAACTGCCAGCCGCGGCGCCAGTACATGCGCGTTGGCGGACGCTCCAGCCACATCGCGTATCGATAGGTGATACCGAAGGTCGCGAAGAGCGTCGCGAACGTGTATCCGACCAACGCAGCGTCGAAGTGCGCGAGATTGCGCGAGCCCGCTACGATCAGCACTGCCAAGAGGGCAGTGGTCATTGCTCCCCAAATGGTAGCGCGCGCTTTGCTGGAAAGACGGCCCATGGCCGCAGTTTACGCTCACAGATCCACGAGATCACGTGGCATTGTGGTCCCAGTGGTCTGAGCCTCACGGGGCTTGGCGCATACCGCGAGGTGCTCGTTCGGGAGTGCTCCCCGGCCGTCGGGTCGCTACGTCACGTCTGCGGAGGTTCGGGCTCGAAGAAGGAGTTCGATGTTCGTGAACGCGCGCGGCCCGTCGAAGTAGGGCGCGATCGGGACCTTGGGGATCGCGCGAATGCGCGAAAGAAGAGCCGCGGACTCCTCGCCGGCCAACCCTTCGCACAACTCGTACAGCCCGCCTGGCCCCTCCTCGAGGGGATTGTGCACGGCGAGGACGTCACGAAGCTTGGCGATCAGCTCGGGAGTTGGGGTCGGCACGAGCAGCGCGGCGATGGCCGCGTGATCCGCCTTGAGCTGCTTCGCGATGTCGAGGGGGGCCCCGCCCCGCCGACGTCGTGCGTCCGGGAGCAGGACCTTCTCCTCCATCGCAATGTGACGCAGGAGTCCTTCACGAAATTGATCGAACGACCCGAGATCGATACCTGACTGCGCGGCCGCGCGCGTGAGGATCTCGTCGAGCCGTGCGTGGTCCGCCTGGAGGTAGTCGAAGAGCGCCCCGGGCATCGGCGCAAGTATCGCTTGTTCAGCGCCGGAAGCGCAACCAGGAGCTACCGACGTCGCCGGCAAGACCTGCACGGTGGACGGGCACGATTCGCGGCGCGGCTACTTGTGCGCGGAGCCCTCGCCCTCTAAGAGCGCGGCTGCGTCGCGCGCGCCGAGATGCGCGAGGTAGTGACCGATGGCCCCCCGGAAGAACTCCATGCGGTTCTTGATGCCCTTCGCGCGCCAGGCCTCGTCCATCTTGTCGGCGACGTCCGCCTCGAGCCGCAGCGGGAGGATCTTCACATCGAGCGGCTCGCCGTCGCGCGCGCGGGTCTTGCGCGGCCCGACGTTGATGCGGCCCTTCTCGGCCTCGCGGATCTTCCAGATGAGGTAGCGGCGGTCGTCGCTGCCCGTCGAGCGACCGACGACCTCGAGGTACTTCGTCTGCAGCTCCTCGACCGTCATCGACGCGAACCGACCGCGCGGCTTCGGCAGCGTGCTCTCGGCGAGCGTCGTCTCGGGCTCGGGCTCGGGCACCGGCGTCGCGTGCGCGCTGGTGCGCGTCGGGCGCTGCGGCTCCTCGGCCGGCGCGGGCTCGACGGCGCGCGCGGCGAGCGCCTCCTCGATGCGCCGGACGAGGAACTTCTTGTTCGGGCTCTTGGTGGTCTCCCCCGTCGCCTCCTTGAAGCGCTCCCACAGCGCCGGCAGCCCGAGGGCTGCGAGGTTCTCCTTCTTGGACTTCGCCTTCGTGGTCTTGGTCTTCGTGCTCATGACTGCTCTCCTCGTCGGGCGCTGGGTACACGTCGCCCTTCACGCGCGCGCCCGTGGCTCGCGTGGTGGGCTTGCGCTCCGTGATGGAGCGCGTCGTCGTTCAGGTCGTCAGCGCTTGAGGCTCGCGAAGCACGCGAGGTCGATGGCGCGCCGGAGTCGCTCGGCGAAGCCGACGTCCCTCGCCGACCAGGGCTGCACCTCGGCGCGGTCGTCGGCGGTCACGCCGCCCGCGCGCTCGAGGTCTTCCTCGTCGCGGATGTACTGCCCGTCCCGGTCAGGTCGTAGTCGGCGCGCAGCGCGTTCTTCAGCACGGCGACGATGCGCACCTTGTGGCCGCGCAGGTAGGCGTGCTCGGTGCCGTCGTAGGTCGTCGTGGTGCCGAGCGTCTTCATCGCTCCTCCTTGGCGGCGGCGAGCCCCGCGCGGTACGCGGCCTCGAGCGCGGCCTTCACCGACCAGACCGCGACGTCGTGGAAGTCGAGCGAGTCGCTCTTGCGTGTCTCGAGCGTGTCGATGTGGGCGTCGCCTTCGCGATGGCGGCGAGCAGCTCGTCGACCGTCGGCTCCTTCTTGCCGGGGCGCTTCTTGTTCGTGGTCTGCATCACGTCGTCCTCCGCGTTGATCGCCTCGCCATACAGGCTTCCTGCCGTTCGCGCCCCCAGCAAGGTCATTCCGTGAAGAAGCCTCGCCGGGAACCGCGAACGCGCTCAACGCGTGGCCACGCTCCACGCGGTCTTCGAGCCGCAGCGGAGCTGTTCGCCCTCGACGAGGAAGACGTCGTTCTTTGCGGTGCCGCGCGCTTCAGGCGGGGCTCCTCGTCTTCGTCGCCATCGCCGTCCTCGTCGCGATCGGCGCGGAGCATCTCTTCGCGCGTCGTCACGCCCGCCAAGGAGCACTCGAACGGCCAGTTCTGCTGCATCATCACGAGGACCTCGGCGTCCGGGTCCTGCTCCTCCAGCAACTCGATCAGCTCGCTCACCTTCATGTCGTCGTCTCCGTCGGGGTGGTCCGTGCGGTGCGCCCCGTTCGCGACGACATACAGGCTTCCTTCTGGCGACCTTCCAAGGCGAAGAAGCGAGAAATCGACCGGCGCGCGGAAGCCCGCGTTACCTGGCGAGAACTCCGCAAGCAGTACTCACGCGGCCCTGTCGTGCAGGTCCTCGATGGCGTCCTTCAGCGCGACGAGCGCGGCCTCGACCTTGGTCACGGCCTCGGTCTGCACGCGCCCCATCTCGGCGACCTTGTCGAAGAGCTCGCGGAGCTGCGCGTCCTTCTTCTCGTTCACGCGCCAGAAGGCCCAGCCGAGCACCGCGACGAGGCCGTAGGGGCCGGTCGCCTGAAGCCACGTCGCAACGCTGGTGAAGGTGTCCATCCGTCTCTCCTCTTTGGTCAGGCCACGGCGGGCGTGGGCAGCAGGTCTCGAACGTCGGCGCGGCGCACGCCGGTCGCGCGCTTCACCGCTTCCTCGAACGCGACGTCCGGCGCGAGCCCGGCCTCGAGGCGCAGCCACGCGTAGAGGACGAGCATCGAGCCGTCGGCGTGCCCGAAGTACTGGTGCGCGAGCACACCCGGCAGCGGCGCCTTCGCGGCAGCAGGCACGAGGCCCAGTGCGAAGCGTCCGTCCCGCAGCCCCGGCCACACGCGCGGCACCGCGATGCCCGGCGCGGGCGCGCTCGTCGTCCAGCGCACGAGCGCGGCGACCGCTTCCGCCTGCGCGGGCGTCGGCAGGACGTACTCACCCTTGTGCGCCCACGGCGCCTTGATGACGCGGTCCCACGGCAGGCCCGGCTTGAGGTAGCTCGGGTAGTACGGGTTCACGACCTCGACGCCGAACGACGGGCCGTTGTGCTGGCTCGCGTGCCAGAGGATGTCGGTCGCAAGGTCGCCGTGCTGCGTGAGCGCGCCGTCCGCGCCCATCACGAGGTGGACGCTGAGCCCGCGCTTCTTCAAGACCGCGATGGTCGAGTCGACGCTGCGCGTGACGGTCTCGTGGATGACGAGCTCGACCGCGCGAGCTCGTTTGCCCTTCGAGGCAAACCGATGGACGCCGTCCTCGGCGAACGTGCGGATCGAGAGGCCTTCGACCGGGCACGTGGCCTTGCCGCCGACGATGAAGCCGCCGCTCACTGGCCGGGCTCCTTGCCCTGGAGTTCCTCGACGGCACGCACCGGCAGCTTCAGTCCCGTGTCGAAGAAGCGGGCCCTGACCTCGGTGGCGATAGGCTTGGTGACGATCTGCGCGACCTTGCCCACGAGAGATTCGACGACGCGCCCCTTCTTCACGAGCTGCGAGTGCAGCTCGTCGACCATCAGACGGTGAAGGTGCCCGGAGCTGCCTTGTGCCGGGTGCGCCTGCTCGCTCGCGGGCGAGCGCACCAGGAACTCCCGCGAGCGACACGTTGGGCACTCGGGCAGCGGGACCACACCGTCCTCGACCTGCTCGGCGTGCTCCACGCCTACCGCTAGGTTCGCGAGTGCGACGCGGTTCTCGCGGTCGCACACTGCGCAGCGCTGGACGATCTCGACGTCGGTGATCTCCTGGATGGCCATCGATGCTCCTCACGCGATCGCGGTGTACGTGCCGAACCACCAGACCGTGGAGAGGCTCGCCATGGTCTGGTAGCTGAAGACGCCGAACCCATCGCGGTCGGCGAAGTACGACGAGGGGCTCCCTGAGAACCCGCTGCTCGTGTTCAGCGCGCTGAACGTGATCGAGGACGGCGTCGCCGGGAACCGGTTGCGGAACGTGACGGAGCCTCCACCGGCGAGCGTCCGCGTCGCGCTGTCGGCGTTGGACCACTCCATCCCGACGCGGCCGACCTCACGCACCGTCCCCGTCAGCTCGAACGCGGAGTTGACGGTGCTGCTCATCGGGAGGCGCCACGTGCGCGTCCAGGTCGTGAACGTCGCTGCGAACGAGTCCTCGTGGAGGAACTCGATCTCGTTGCGCGCGAAGCGGAACGCGCCGCAGAAGGTACCGCCCGAGTCGCGCACCCACTGCGCGCCGTCCCAGGACGCGTTCAGCGTGAACCAGACCGAGGAGCCGTCCGCGTAGATGCGGAGGTGCGTTGCCGCCGCGCCGGAGGCGTTCGAGTCGAGGATGAGCGCCTTCGTGCCTCCGAGCGGCGGCTGGCGAATGGCGCGGTGCTGGCCGGCGTTCGCCTCGTTGCCTCGGAAGTGGTCGCCCTCGACGGCGTCGAGGATCTCGGCGAGCGCGGCCTCGACGTTCGCGGCGTTGAGGTTGTTGCCGGAATCGGCGACCGAGACAGCCGACGCGGCGTGCGCGCTCGGCGACCGAGACAGCCGACGCGGCGTGCGCGCCGCTCGCCTGGTTCACGTGGCCGTTGAGCCCGCCGAGCAGCGTCACGAGGGCTGCGCGCAGCGTGCCCGCTCCGATGGCCGTTGGCGCGCCTGCGATCGCGTCGACGCCGACGAGCCCCGCACCCGGCGACACTGCCCCGGTCGCGACGAGGTCCGTCACGATCTCCTGGAGCTGCGCCTGCACGTTCGTGGCGGCGATGTTGTTGTGCGGCACCGTCGAGATCGCCGCCGCTGCGTGCGCACCGGTCGGCGCGCTCACGTGCGTGTTGAGGAAGCCGAGGAGCTGCGCGAGCTGGCTCTTCACGGAGCCCGCAGGGAGCGCGTTCGGCGCGCCTGCCGCCGCATCCACGCCGACGCGCGAGGCGCCGGAGCTGCCCCCCACTCCAGTCGAGAGGTCGTCGATCAGCTCGTCGACAGCGGCCTGCACGTTGCCCGCGCCGACGAAGCCGTGGGGCGCGTAGTCGATGGCGGTGGCCGCATGGCGCCGGGCGACGGCGGTGAAGTGGTCGCGCAGCTCGGCGTCGGCCTCATCGAACGCCGCCTGAACCGTCGCGGCGAGCGGCTGGAGGATGCTCCACGTCCCGGTGGTCACGGCCACCGAGGTGCCTTGCGCGAAGATGAACGCCTGCCGGCGCGAGGTGTCGAGGTCGGCGACGAGGATCTGCGTCTGCCCCGGGCGGCGGCGCACGTCGCAGAGGAGCAGCTCGTCCGCCTGGAGTGCGGGCTTCGGCGCGACGCCGATGGCGCCCTCGGGCGCCTGGCGCACGACGAGCTCGAACGACTCGTCACGCCGGAAGAACACCTGCTGCGAGTTGCCGTCCGTGCGCGGGTCGGAGAGCTGGCGCTTGAAGCGAAGGAAGATGCCGAGCCAGCGCTCGTTGCCGACCGTGGCCACGTCGGTCGGGATGCCCACGAG
>JBGART010000125.1:0-2972 GCA_044230055.1 Myxococcaceae bacterium
CAGTGCTTCCGGAGCTTGGCTCATGGGCCGCTTCGGTCTGCTCGAAACAAACCGGCAAAGTGCCGTGCGTGGGTTTGCGCCACCTCTCGACTATGCGCCTGACGGCGCAACGCTCGAGGCGAGCGGGGGAGGCGCCTGACTGAGAACAGCTGTTCCTCCGACGAAATGGCCAGCCAGGGCTGGTTTCCCCCTCGAGGCGAGCGGGGGAGGCGCCTGATTGAGAACAGCTGTTCCTCCGACGAAATGGCCGGCCAGGGCCGGTTTTCCCCTCCAGGCGAGCGGGGGAGGCGCCTGAGTCGAGGCGGGCCGTGTAATCTCCTGGAGGTGGGGAGCGAAGAACAACCCGAGGTCGACCGGCGGCTGGCAGAGCTCTACGGCCAGGGCCGCGCGGCGTGGCCCGGCTTCGAGGTGACGGCGGAGGCGTTCTGCCACCGGGTGCTGGAGCTGCTCAGCCCCCGGGTGGATGCGGAGCGGGCGCTCGCCATGCTGCATGCTGCAGACTTCTACCTTGCCTGCGCGTGCGCGCAGGGAGACGCCGCCGCCATCCGGGAGGCGGACCGGGTGGTGGAAGCCGCAGCCCGCAGGCCGCTGCTCAAGATTCTCCAGGCAGAGGACTGGGTGGAGGACGCGCTCCAGGTCCTGCGGCGCAAGCTCTTCACCGCGGAGGACGGCGCGCTGCGCATCGCCGACTACTCCGGACGAGGGCCTCTCGCGGCCTGGGTCCGCGCCACGGCCACCCGGCTGGCCATCGACCTGCGCCGCGCGCGCCGTCCGGACGCGGAGGGCACGGACGCCCCGCTCGAGCTCCTCGGTGGCGCGGCGGAGAACCCGGAGCTCGCTGCGCTCGAAGGTCAGCACCGCGCCGTCTTCGAGGCCGCGCTCCGCCGCGCGCTCAGTGAGCTGCCCAGCCGTGAGCGCAACGCGCTTCGGCTCCAGGCGCTGGATTCGCTCTCGCTGGACGCCATCGGCAAGGTCTATGGCGTCAACCGCTCCACTGTCAGCCGGTGGATCTCCCACGCCCGAGACCACGTCCACGCGGAGCTCCGCCGCACCTTCCAGAAAGAGCTGCGCCTCTCCGGCCGGGAGTTGGAGAGCTTCCTCGGCGTCTTCGTGGACCGGCTCGAAGCCAGCATCAGCACCCTGCTCAAGGTCAGCCGCGGATAAAGCCCCCCGTTTTCGGGCAGACTCCAGGACCCGTGAGTCAGATCCGAGATCTCCTGCGGCAGCTGAGCGCCCGCCAGCTGCTCGCGCAGCTGCAGCTCGACGTCACGTCGCTGGCCTCATCCGACGTCGAGGCGCTGGAAGGCCTGCTGGATTCGCCGGAGCTGGCGGACCTCTACACCCCTGCGCAGCGCCAGACGCTGAAGAGCGCTCTGCTGCGCCTGGCCTCGCTCTCAGACGTCACGCAAATCCGCGACGTCGACGAAGTGGCCGAACGGTTCGCCGCCGACTTCGTGCAGGTCAGCCCGGAGCTCCTGGACGAACGCCTGCCGCCCGAGGAGCGCGCCACCCGCGTGCTTCAGTTCCTCGCGCGGTACGTGGAGCGCTTCGTGGCCCTCGCCACCGAGGGGCTCCCCGCTCAGGCGCCGCGCCCGGAGGAAGAAGAGGCGCCGCGGGGCGAGAAGCAGGTGGAAGGCGAGGTTTCTGAGGGGAGGAAGGCGAGCGAGAAGCCAAAGGGCGGCGAGGTTCCGGCGGAGAAGGAGGCGGAAGGCGAGGTTCCGGCGGAGGGTGAGGTTCCCAAGCACGTTGAAGGTGAAGCTCCGAACAAGGCGGAGGGTAAGGTCCCGGCGAAGAAGAAGGCGGAGGGCGAGGCCCCGGCGGAAAAGAAGGTCGCCGGTGAAGCAGAGGTTCCCGTCGAGAGGCCAGCCGCCGACGCGCCACCGAGCGATGTCGATGCCCAGAGCAAACACGCGCCCTCAGAGCGGCCGCATCGCCCCAAGGCGGAGGCGGAGAACGCAGCGCCGAAACAGGCCGAGCCGGAGCCCGCCGCGCGCAAGACGCCGCGGGAGGACGCCCCGCTGCCGAAGCAGGCCTTCTCCGCCGACGCCATCTCCTTTCGCGCCGTGGGCGAGCCCCTCGGCGCGCGCGCTCCGCTCACGCCGGACCGTCAGGCCTCCGAAGCGGCCCGCTTCGCGGCCATCGCTGCCACGGCAGGGCTGGACGCGCTTGTGGAGCCAAAGACGGGCCAGCGCTTGTCCGCGCTCGCAGGGGAGCTCGCGCGGTCCACCTCGACGGACGAGCTTCAAGAACGGCTGCGCCCGCTCCTGGGCGACACCGCGCGGACGCCCGAGCGGCCGGAGTTGCGCGTGGCCGTGGAGCCAGCACGACGCGAAGAGCCCGCGACACAGCGCAGCGCTGACGACGGGCCGCGGGTGGAGCGCGCTGCGTCCCCGGAGGTTGCCCGGACTGTGGTGGAGCCCGAGCGCGCGGCGAGGGTGGAGCTTGTCGCGGCACCCTCCGCCAGGCCGAACGCCCCGCTGCCCGAGGTGCCACCGCAGCGCTTTACCCAGGACGAGCCGCCGCCCGTCGCACGGATGACGGACCGGGTGCTCGGCCGGAACATGGTGTGGAACCTGCTGCACCGCTTCCGCGGCGCGGAGCAGGAGGAGAGCGCGCTGCAGAGGGACGGATGGGACCGGATTGCGGTGGTCGCGCTGCTCGTCCTGCTGCTGGTCGCGGTGATTGTGGTCGTGCTGGTGAGCCTCTGACGCGGTAAGTCCCCGTTCGCGTCGAGCGTTGCGCCGTCAGGCGCATAGTCGAGACGTCGGCCGTCGGCAGTGCTCCCGAAGCGTGGCTCATGGGCCGCTCGGTTCCGCTCGAAACAGAGCGGCCAAGTGCCGTGCGTGGGCTTGCGCCACCTCTCGACTATGCGCCTGACGGCGCAACGCTCCTGACTAACTCGCAGCACGGAGGTTCAAGGGGTTGGGAAGCTGCACTGCCCGAGTGGGTACACGACAACCAGGCCGCAGGGC
>JBGART010000031.1:0-115038 GCA_044230055.1 Myxococcaceae bacterium
AGTCGAGACGTCGGCAGTGCGCCCGAAGCTTGGCTCACGGGCTGCTTCGCTCTGCTCGAAGCAATCCGGCAAGGTGCTGTGCGCGGGTTTGCGCCACCTCTCGACTATGCGCCTGACGGCGCAACGCTCGAGGCGAGCGGGGGATACGCCTGACGGCGCAACGCTCGCCCCCGCGAGGCGAGCGGGGGTGCTGGCGCTCCACAGAGCGAGGGGCGAAGCCCTCACCCTCGACATGTAAAGCCGCTGCAACGCCCGAGAGACGTTGGCCTTTCCGCCTGGAACGACTCCTGCTCGACAGTCGCCGGCCATGCATCGGAAAGCGCTCAAAGTAGGGCTGTGTGCGACGGTGTTGTCCGTGGGCTGCACGGGTGTCGCGCAGCTCGCGGGCGGCGAGGCTCAGCCCCTCCCGGCGGACTCCCAGCCTGCGGTGAGCGGGGCGCGGCGGCTCTCCCGCTTCGAGTACGACAGCGCGCTGCAGGACCTCCTCGCGGACGCCACGCGCTCCGGTTTCGCGGTTCTCCCTGAAGACTCAACAGACCCGTTCGACAACGACTACGCCTCGCAGATTGCCTCCGCGGTCCTCATCGACGGCGCGGAGAAGCTGGCGGTCGACGCGGCAGCGCGCTTCGTCGCTTCGCCCGCGAAGCTCGAGGTGCTCCTGCCCTGTACGCCGAGCGGCCCGGGGGACGCGGACTGCCTTCGCCGCTTCATCGTCCGCTTCGGCCGCAGCGCGCTGCGGCGCCCGCTCGCGGAGGAGGAGATTCAGCGCTACCTGGGCCTGCAGACGCTGGCGGTGGAGGAGGGCCGGTTCAACACCGGCGTGGAGCTGGTCGTCCGGGCCATGCTGCAGGACCCCGAATTTCTCTACCGCGTCGAAGTCGGCGCGCCCGTCGACGGCCGCGCGGGCGTCTCCCAGCTGAGCCCGTTCGAGCTGGCCACCCGCATGTCTTTCTTCCTCTGGGGCAGCACGCCGCCGGAGTGGCTGCTGGACCTCGCGGGCGCAGGGCAGCTCTCCAGCGCGGAGCAGCTTCGCACCGCGGCGCAGCGGCTGCTCGCGGACCCGCGGGCACACGCACGCGTGGAGCGCTTCCACGCACTCTGGCTGGGCTTCCACCAACTGCCGCACCCGGTGGACCTCACCCGCGCGCTCCGCGCGGAGTCCGCCGCGCTGCTGGAGAAGGTCATCTTCACCGACACGACGGACTACTTCCGCCTCTTCGACTCGGAGCAGACCTTCGTCAACCCGCTGCTGGCGACGCACTACGGCCTCGCCGCTCCGGCCAACCCGGCGGGCGACTGGGTCTCCTATGCCGCCACGGGCCGCAAGGGTCTGCTATCCCACGGCAGCGTCCTGTCGGCCGGCGCCAAGTTCGACGACACCAGCCCCACGCAGCGAGGCATCTTCGTGCGCAACCGCCTCCTCTGTCAGGAGGTGCCTCCGCCGCCTCCCAGCGTGAACGCGGACGAGAAGCCCACCAGCGCCACCAGCAACTGCAAGGTGGACCGCTACGCCGCGCACGCCAACGTGGGCAGCTGCGCCGCCTGCCACCAGAACCTGGACCCCATCGGCTTCGGGCTGGAGGCCTACGACCGCGCCGGCCGCTTCCGGGCGCACGATGACAATGAAGCCTCCTGTGCCATCTCCGGCAGCGGCAAGGTCGCCGAGCTCGGGACGTTCAACGGGCCCGCGCAGCTTGCCTCGCTGCTGGTCGCCTCCGGGCAGCTCGAGGAGTGCGTGACGACGCAGGTCTTCCGCTTCGCGATGGGCCGCCGCGAGTCTGCCGAGGACTTCGCCGGCATCACCGCCCGCGCCACACGCTTCCGCGAAGGCGGCCGCTCCTTCCAGGCGCTCCTTATGGACCTGGTGACCGACCCCGCCTTCTCCTACCGAAGGGAGGAGTGACCCATGCCGACCTTCAAGCTCAACCGCCGGGCGATGCTCAAGGGAATGGGAGGCGTGGCCATCAGCCTGCCGCTGCTGGAGGCGATGGTCGACGCCCAGCCCGCGCTGGCGCAGGCCGCGGCCCCTCGCCGCTACATCGTCTGCTTCGGCGGCCAGTCGATGGGCGCCGACAACGACCCGCTCCACGACGACTACGTCCCGAACAAGGTCGGCGCCGGGTATGACCTCAAGACTGCGCTCGCGCCGCTGGCCGGCGTCCAGAGCGAGGTGAGCGTCATCTCCGGCCTTCGCATCCCCACCGCGGCGGATAACGGCGGGACCGTGCCCGCAGGCGGACGGCGCGACGACTTCCACGTGTCCTCGTTAAGCCCGCTGCTCTCTGGTGTGCGCGCCGGAACCAGCAGCGCGTCGATGGGCGTCACCTCGGACCAGCGCGTGGCGGAGAGCATCGCCGGGAGCACGCCGTTCAAGTCGTTGGTCTACCGCGTCCAGGCCGCCTGGTACCTCTCGGTCTCCGCGCCGTACGGCCGCGACGTCATCTCCTACAAGGCCGACGCGCAGGGCCGGCCGGTGCCCATCCCCTCCACGGTGAGCCCCAGGCAGGCGTTCGACGCGCTCTTCACCAACTTCACGCCGCCCGCATCGGCGGCGGACGCCGCGCGCGCCGCGCTGGAGCTGAAGAAGCGCAAGACCGTGCTGGACCTCGTCAGAGGTAACACCGAACGGCTCTTGCCCAAGTTGGGCACCGCGGACCGCGCGCGCTTGTCGCGCCACCTGGATGAAATCCGCGACCTCGAGCGTCGCGTGGCCGCCATCCCGCCACCGCAGGGCGGCATCTGCCAGAAGCCGGCGGACGTGGGCGCGGACCCCACGCTGGGCGGAGCGCAGGGCACCGACGCGGACGGGAACAACACGTTCGACCAGAACCTCGGTTACAGCAACGAGGAGCAGCGCGCGCAGGTGTTCGTGGACCTCATCCACATGGCGCTGGCGTGCGATTTGTCGCGCGTGGCGTCACTGCAGTTCACGATGTTTCAGTCGCACCTGAACATGTTTCCGCTTACCGGCCAGCGGAATGACCTCCACGAGCTGGGCCACGCCGGCTTCGGTACGCTCGGGATGGCCAAGGCGCAGGCGTGGCACATGAAGCACTTCGCGGCGCTCATCGCGAAGCTGCGCGACACCCGCGAAGGCACCGCGCGCATGCTGGACAGCACCGCGCTGGTTTTCCTGCACGAGGGCGGTCACGGGTTCGACGCGTCCGCTGGGAAGCAGTACAGCTCCCACAGCACCGAGAACATGGCGTGTCTGGTGGCGGGGAAGGTGGGCGGACTGAAGTCGGGTCTGCACATCCCCGCACCCGGAAAGCACCCCGCGAACGTCCTCATCTCCGCGATGAACGCGGTGGGCGTGCCGGTGACGTCTCTGGGCGAGGTGAGTGGCGAGCTGCCCGGTCTTCGGGGTTAACTCTCCTCTCGCGGCCGCGTCGTCGGGTGAAAGGGGGCCGCACGAGGTCTCCTCGCTTCGTGTGGCAGCTCGGCGGCGCGCTCGCGGTCTCTGAAGGAGAACAGAGAACCATGTTCGGAGAGCTCACCCCGTCCTCCTTCGTCGGGCTCTCCCGTCCGCTCTCTCCGCGTGCAGCGCCGGTAGAAGACGCAGGCCTCCGGCGCTTCCTCGCAGACGTGGGCGCCGCGGGCCACGCGCACTCAGGTCCCACCGCGTGCGCCGAGTCCGCCGTCATTGTCCGCGGGCACAAGCACCTCATGGTCGCGGTGGTGGATGCGCTGGGCAACGGCCCTGACGCCGCGCGCGCCGCGCTTCGGGTTCAGGCCGTGCTTCATGCGAACGCAGACCGGTCACTGGAGGAGGTGTTCCTCGCCTCCGACCGGGCGCTGGCAGAGCTGGGCGGCGCGGCGCTGGGCGCGCTTCAGGTGGAAGGTTCACGTGTGAGCTTCGCCGGCGTGGGGAGCGTGGAGCTGCACGGTCCGCCTGCGCTGCGGCGCGCCGCGTCCGTCCCCGGCGTGCTGGGGCGGGGGCTGCATGGGTTCCGGGAGCAGGTGCTGGAGGTGTCGCCGGGGGACCGGGTGGTGCTGTTCTCGGATGGCGTCCGCGCAGCGGAGCTGAGCGCTGTCCTGGAGGCGTGCCGCGGCAAGCCCGCGCGGGAGACGGCCCGGGAGTTGGTGGACCGCGCCAGCCGGCCGGAGGCGGACTCCACCGCGCTCGTCGTCGACTTTCTGCCGGTCAGATAGGCCGCGCCCGTCGAATGGGGATGTGAAACATTCTCGCCCTCGCATCGCCGAGGGACAGGCGGTGTTTCAAACGCTTTAACCGGGGGAGCACATGGGCAACGAGTTCGCGACGGCGCTGGACGACGTCATTGAAGCGGGTGCGGGCTTTCTGACTGCCATCGGCGTGTTGGACGAGGACCGGCTCCGGTCTCGCGCGCTGCAGGGTTCGGATGAGCTCATGCGCCTGGCGGACAACCCCGACTTCACGCCCATCCCGCGGAACAAAGGCACCAAGCCGCTGGTCAGCGCGCTGCAGCGGGCGCTCAAGCTGGCCGGGTACTCGCTTGGCAAGTACGGGCCGGATAAGGACGGCGTGGATGGCGACTTCGGCGCCGCCACCGAGAAGGCGCTCAAGGCGTTCCAGAAGGAGCATGGGCCTGCGCTGTCCAAAGCAGGCGTGCCGGCCTTCCGAGGCAAGCCGGTGGAGGTCCCGGTCACCGGCAAGCTGGACTGGGCCACGCTTCAGGCGCTGGACGCGTACGTCGCCAAGGCCGAGGGCGGCGGCACCTCGCAGAAGAAGCTGGTCACCGCGTACCTCGACCGGCTCTCGAAGGTGGAGCCGCCCAAGCCGGTGGCCGTCGTCCCGCCGTCGAAGGAGTTCGTCTTTGATGCAAAGGGAAAGGCGCTCTCGCTGCAGTTCGGGCTGCGCATGTACCAGGCGTTGCTGCGCTGGCTGTGGGTGAAGAAGAGCGACGGGACGTTCCAGGGCGTGGGCTACTCGACGACGGTCGCGGGCGACTACGGCACGTTCATCCCGGCGCAGCTGCGGCCGGAGTGGCCGGACCTCACGGGCCTGGTGGAGGCGGACGAGCACGTGGACGTCGGCGGCAAGAAGGTCCCGGTCTACAAGTTCGGCACGAAGTGGAAGGGGACGCACTTCACCAACTGCACCAACAGCCAGTGCGCGGCGTTCTATGTGGCAGCCGGTGGCAAGGGCTTCAGCGTCAAGCAGGCCGACGGTGCCTTGGTCCGCTACGCGTTCAGCAGCGATGAGCCGAAGCTGTCGACGCGCACGTCCGCGAAGGGCGCGGCGGCCAACCGCAGCGCGCTCACCGTGTTTCAGCAGACCTTCGTCACCGGAAGTCAGTACTTCGACGCCAACGGGAAGAGCTACTGGCTGAAGGGCGCGGAGGGCAGCCCGAGCGCGGTGGCCGCGCTCCGCTGCGGCGAGGTGGTCTCCACGCTGACGAAGGACCCGACGGCGCTGCGCAAGCTGCGGCTGGGGGACCTGGCCAACAGCACCCACCACGCGTTCATGATTGGCGATGTCCGCTACAGCGTGTGGTTCAAGGACGGGAAGCACGGCAAGCAGCCGGACGCGGTGGTGGACCAGTCCTCCTTCATCGACGGCGCCGTCGCCAAGGCGGTGGCCATTGGCACGAAGAACCCCAAGGAAGTGGTGGGCCGCACGCCCGTGAGCGCGGCGGACTGCGAGTGGTTGCTCGCGCACGAGGCGGAGTTCGAGCAGAGGGTGCAGGCATTCCATGACGCCCCCACCGTCACGCTGGACGGCGTGACGAAGTCCATTGAGAAGTTTCAGGTCACCCACTTCCGCGTGTTCTCCGCGAACGGCGACCGCGAGACGGTCCACGGCGCGCGCCGCGGGACTCGCACGATGGAGCAGTGGCGCGGGGTGACCCGCCCGTGGAAGGAGATCACCCCCATTTGCTGGGCGCGCTTCTACGCGCCCGCGTAGCTCTCGTTCCTTGACCGCGGGAGGCCCCCCCCGCTCACCTCGAGCGTCTCACGATTAAATCTTCGCCGTCGGGTGGCGGCGCGCGTAGTCGAGAGGCGGCAGGGGGGCGGGATGCGGGATGCGGGATGCGGGATGCGGGATGCGGGATGCGGGATGCGGGATGCGGGGAACGGTGTCTCGGGTAGGGGTAGGGAGCACGCGTTCGCGTTCGCGTTCGCCTTCGTTCACGGGTACGGGCCCGGGTTCGGGTTCGGGCGCGGGCAGTCGGTCACGGGCTAAAGCGCAACGAGGGGCAAGCCCTTCAGTCGCGACCGGATGAGCCGTAGGCGGTGTCCCGAACCCGAACCCCTGCCCGGGCCCGTACCCGTGAACGAAGGCGAACGCGAACGCGAACGCGTGCTCCCTACCCCTACCCGAGACACCGTTTCCCGAAGCCCGTAGCCCGAGACACCATTCCCCGCATCCCGCATCCCGCACAGCGAAGCGGTGCTTGCGCCAAGCCTCGAACGGGCCCTGGGTCGCTGCGCGTCGCTACGCTCGAGTCGAGAGGGGGAGGTTCGCCACGCTACGGCAGCCGGTGGTACAGCGGGAGCGCGGCGGGCGCGGGGTAGAGGGCGATGTTCCCCGCGCTGCCGGTGTCCGCGCTGGTGATCACCAGCTCCGGCGCGGTGGGCGTGCCGGGGCCGCTGCTGGTGAGGAGCTGACCCGGTGAGAGTCGGCCAATCCGGCCCTGGCTCAGCGCCGTCCACAGCCCGCCCTCCTCGTCGAACGCGAAGCCTTCAATCAGCGCTGTCACGCCGACGGTGATGCGCACGGCGGGGACCGTGTCCTGCGTCCCGGTCCTCGCCAGCTCCGCCTTCGGGATGCGGAAGAACGTGTTGGCGCCGAAGTCGTTCGCCCACAGGTCGCCGTTCTTGTCGAACGCCAGCCAGCTCGGATTCAGCAGCGAGGTGTCGACGGTGAGGTCCGTGGCGCGTGCGCCAAGCTTCAGCGCGGGGGCGGACGGGGTGCTGCCGGAGAGCCCGGCCGCGTCGAAGCGCAGCACGCGGGTGGAGCTGACCTCGCCCACCCAGAGGTTGCCCGCGGAGTCGAACGCCAGTCCCGTGGCGTCCGTGACCACCAGGGTGAGCCCGGGCGTCACGGTCGCGGAAGCGGCGATGGCGGACGCGTCCAGCCGGTAGACCGCGTTCGCGCAGGCGGAGCTCACCCAGAGGTTGCCGTGGCTGTCGAAGGCCATCCCGTAGAGCGCGGGCAGGCAGCTTAGGCCCGCGACGTTGATCTTCCGGTCCGGCGTCTTGCGGCCGGACGCGCCGAGGTCCGCGGCGGCGAAGCGGTTCACCTGCGCGTCCGCGGTGGTGGCGCCCAGCGTCCAAAGGTTGCCGTCGCGGTCGAAGGTGAGGTCCTTGCCCGCCGGGCCCTGCACGCTGGCGTCCGCCGCGGGCGTCCCGGAGGAGCGGATGCGGCTGGCGCCGAAGCCGATGAGCTCCGCGCTGCCGTTGCCGTTCGTCGCCCAGAGGCGGTTGCTGCTGGCGATGGGCGCCCAGCGGATCTCCACGTTGGCGGTGGCGCCGTTGGCCAAGCAGAAGCTGGCCGGCGTGGGCGTGCCCGCATAGGCGGTGCGCACCCGGGTGTCCGCATCCGCGGCGTTCTGCGCCGCGACGGCATAGCGGCCACCGGTCACCCTGGAGAGCGTCTGCGGGCTGGTGACTGTGTGGTCGCCCGGGCCCGTGAAGGTCGTCGTCCCTGTCACGCCGGACGGCAGCCCGGTGTACGTGACGACCACCGTGCCGGTGCCTCCGGTGGGGCACTCCGGTCCGCACCCCACGAGGGTGAGGACGGCGGCGACGGACAGCAGACTCTCGAGGATTCGCTTCATGGGTTCGGTGTTCCTTTCGGATGAACCGATTGGCAGAAAGCCTGCCGGCCGGAAGTGGGCGAAAGCGGGGCCGGAGCGGGCTGTGGCGTGGACTGGCGGGCAACACTGTTTGGCCGCTGTGGCCTGCCCGGCAACAGGATTTCGCTCCCTACAGTCGCCTACGTGTCGGACCGCTCTGGGACGTACGGTGACCGCGCTCAGCCCTTGACGCCGCCGGCGGTGAGCCCGCCGACGAGGTGCTTCTGCAGCACGAAGAAGAGCGCCATCACCGGCGCGGAGACGACCAGCGCCCCGGCGGCGAACTTGCCCCACTCCACGCGGTGCTCGCCGACGTAGCGCTGGATGGCGACGGGGAGGGTGAAGCGGGTGGCGTCATTGAGCAGCGTGGCGGCCAAGATGAACTCGTTCCACGCCTGCATGAAGGAGAAGAGCGCGGTGACCGCCAGCGCGGGACGGGCGAGCGGGAGCACGACCTTGATGAACACCTGCCCGGGGCTGGCGCCGTCCATGATGGCCGCCTCCTCGAGCTCGCGCGGGATGGTGTCGAAGTAGCCCTTCAACATCCAGATGCAGAAGGGGAGGCTGGTGGTGGCGTAGACCAGCACCAGGCCGGAGAGCGCGTTGAGCAGGTGGAGCCGCTCGAGGATGGAATAGAGCGGCACCATCATCAGCGTGGCCGGGAACATCTGTGTCACCAGCAGCATCTGCATGCCGCCCTCTTTGCCCGGGAAGCGGAAGCGGGAGAGCGCGTACGCGGCGGTGACGGCGAGGACCAGGCCCACCAGCGTGGTGGCGGTGGAGACGTAGAGGCTGGCGAAGAGGTGCCGGCCGAACATCCAGCGTCCGGCGGAGTCCGTGGAGAGCAGCACGTCCTTGAAGTGCTGGAGCGTCACCTCGGTGGGGAAGGGGTTCACCGAGAGGGACAGGCCGCTCACCGGGGAGAGCGCCATCTTCAGCACCCAGAGGACCGGGTACATGGTGAGCAGGCAGAAGGCGCCCAGGCTGGCGTGAATCAGCACGGTGTAGAGGAGCGGCCGGTTCTTCACGAGAGCACCGCCTCACTGCCGCGGGCCAGCCGCTTGGTGAACGCGGAATAGCCCAGCAGGACGAAGAAGATGAGCACGGTGTACGCGGCGGCGAAGCCGTACTGCTGGTTGCGCTGGAAGGCCCAGCGGTAGGCCTCGGAGACGAGGATGTCGGTGCCGCCGCCCGGATCTCCGCCGGAGACCAGGTAGATGACGTTGAACATGTTGAAGGTCCAGACGCCGCCGAGGATGACCGAGGGCAGCAGGGCAGGGCGCAGGAGCGGCAGCGTGATGTGGCGGAACTGGTGCCACTTCGACGCGCCGTCCACCTCCGCCGCTTCGTAGAGGTCTTGCGGGATGGACTGCAGCGCGCCCAGCGTCACCACCATCATGAAGGGGAAGCCCAGCCAGGTGTTCGTCGCCACGTTGGCGGCGAACGCGGTGGACCAGCGGCTGAACCAGGAGACCGGCTCCAGCCCTATCGCCACCAGCAGGCCGTTGATGGCGCCGAACTGCCGGTCGAACATGCCCTTCCACATCAGCGCGGTGATGTAGTTCGGCACTGCCCACGGGATGACCAGCAGCACCCGGAAGACGCCGCGCAGCTTGAGCAGCGGGTCCTTCAAGAGCAGCGCGAGGAAGAGCCCGATGGAGAGGTGGAGCGCCACGTTCACGGCGGTCCAAAGAATGGTGACCGCGAGCGTGAAGTAGAAGCCCAGCGGCTCGGTGATGCGGTAGCCGCGCGAGGCGAGGATGTCGACGAAGTTGGCCAGCCCGACGAACGTGTAGCGGCCGGACTCGTGGTGGAAGAAGGAGAGCGAGAGCCCGGAGACCAGCGGGACCATCACCAGCACCACCACGCCCGCGGCGGCCGGCGCGACGTAGGCCAGCGCGCGGCGCAGCTCCGGGTAGCGTTTGCGAAGCGGCGGCTGGGGCGTGCGCGGCCGGGTCAGCTTGAACGCGAGGAAGCCCACCGCCGCCAGCGCGAGCACCCCGACGTACGGCCACGGCGAGGTCTCCGCCGGCCGCGGCTTGTTCAGCACCCGGTAGCGCGCTTCGGCGAAGGTGCCGGCCTCGGAGGGGAGCGCGCCGCCCTGCAGCACCGCGCGGAGCGCCTGCTTGAGCGGCTCCCACGTCTTGGCCATCTCCACCGTGTTCGGCATCAGGTACGCGCGGTCCGCGGCTTCGCGGAAGGCCAGCAGCAGCGCGTCGCCCTGGATGCGAGGGTCCTCGTAGGCGCCCTTGTCGGCGGGGACCTGGCGGCCGTGCACCGCGCGCTCGCGCGAGGCGTCGCCCACCGAGAGGAAGCGGCCCAGCGCCTGCGCATCCTGCCCGCGCGTGGACCGGGCGGAGACAAACGCGGCCTCCACGCCGAGGTACGGCCGCATGGGCAGGCCGGTCTCGCTCACCGTCGGCAGCGGGACCACCGAGTAGCTCACCGAGGGGGAGATTTCGCCGGCGAACCACGGGCCGTCGATGGCCATCGCCGCGCGCCCGTCGTTGAAGAGCGCCTTCACCTTGGCGCCCGTCGCCTCGTCCGGCAGGTAGCGCGCGTCCTGCAGTTTCTTGATGAACGTGAGCGCGGCGGCCAGGCCTGGGGTGTCGAAGGTCGCGTTGCCTTGCGCGTTGAAGAGCTCCCCGCCGAAGCCGAAGAGGAAGCCGGAGAAGTAGTAGGGCGTGCCGGATTCGAAGGCGAGGCCGAAGCGGTTCTCCTTCGGGTTGGAGAGCAGCGGCAGCAGCGCCAGGAGCTCCGATGTTGTGGCCGGCGTCTCCGGGACCAGCTTCTGGTTCACGTAGAGCGCCACGCACTTGAGGGCCAGCGGATAGCCGTAGAGCTTGCCGTCCATCTCCAGCGCGGGCAGCGCGACGGGCAGGTACGCGTCGCGGTCAATCATCCCCTCGGAGCTGGCCAGGAGGCCCTGCTCTTGGAAGAGGCGCGAGCGCTCGTGGGCGAAGATGAAGACGTCCGGGCCGGTGCCGTGTGGGATGGCGACGGCCACCTTGTCGGCGAAGGCGTCGTTCGGGATGCCCAGCAGCTCCACCTTCTTGCCGCTGGACGCAGTGAACGCCTTGGCCGCGGCCTCCAGCGCCTGCTCCTCGGCGCCGCGGTAGGAGTGCCAAAGCTTGAGGGCGGGGCCTTCCTCGGCGCTCGCGGTGGCGGAGAGCAGCGCGGCCCCCAGCAGGGCCAACGCCCTCACGAGGCGGCCTCCAGCGGGAGCTGCTGCTTCTCTTCCGGGTGGCGCAGCGCCTTCTCCCCGCCGGGGGTGAACAGGTGAAGCGCATCGCCCACCGGAGCCAGGTGAACCGTGTCGCCGACGCTCACCTCCACGCCCTTGTCGAAGCGCGCGGCGACTTGGCCGGACTCGGTGCCGACGAACGCGTAGCCGTCGAAGCCCAGCCGCTCCACCGCTTCGACTTGACCTTGAATCGGTCCGCCGCGCTCAACGCGCAGGTCCTGGGGGCGCAGGCCGATGAGCACGTCGCCGCTGGGGATGCCGTTGCCGCGCCACGGGAGGCTGAAGCCCTTGCCGACCAGCGCGTCGCCCTGGCGCGCGGCGGCGAGGAAGTTCATCGAGGGAGAGCCGAGGAACGCCGCCACGAAGCGGTTCACCGGGCGGTTGTAGAGCTCCAGGGGCGCGCCCACCTGGTGCAGCACGCCCTTCTCGAAGACCGCCACCCGGGTGGCGAGCGTCATCGCCTCCACCTGGTCGTGGGTGACGTAGATCATCGTCGCCTTGAGCCGGCGGTGCAGGCGCGCCAGCTCGCCGCGCATCTGCACGCGCAGGGCGGTGTCGAGGTTGGAGAGGGGCTCGTCGAAGAGGAAGATTTTCGGGCGCCGCACGATGGCGCGCCCCATGGCCACGCGCTGCCGCTGGCCGCCGGAGAGCGCCTTCGGCTTGCGGTCCAGCAGGTGCGAAATCTCCAGCAGCCCGGCCGCCTCCTGGACGCGGGCCTCCACCTCGGCAGTGGCGACCTTGCGCAGCGTGAGGCCGAAGGCCAGGTTCTCGCGCACGGTCATGTGCGGGTAGAGCGCGTAGCTTTGGAAGACCATCGCCACGTCGCGGTCGCGCGGGGGGAGGTCGTTCACCCGCTTCCGGGCGATCTGAATCTCCCCCTCGTCCGCCTGCTCCAGCCCGGCGATGAGGCGCAGCAACGTCGTCTTGCCACAGCCTGACGGGCCCACCATGACGAGGAACTCGCCCTCGCGGACGGTGAGATCTACCCCCTTCAGGATCAGGTTTGATCCGAAGGACTTTTTGATACCCGTGAGGCTGACTTCGGACACGCAGACCTCGCGCGAGGGATTCGGGGCGCGCACCATACATCGCGCGCCCCGTCTGCCTACCACCTCGTGAGGGCGACCGTGTTCGCTCGGTCACTCTCCGGTTCGACTCGCGATCGGCGCATGACGCAGAGCGTTGAGCGGGTCGTTCAGTCAGGTAAGGATGGGGGCGGCCGAGGGGCCCGCGAGGAGCCGACGGAAATCCTCGACGGTGTCCAGCCAGACAGCCTCGAACTCCCCATCTTGTCGGGAGGCCAGCACCGACTTGCCCTCGCCGAGCACGCCCGGGAGCTCGGAGGTCGGGGTGTTGAGGGTCCACCCCCGTTCCGCGAGTGCCTTGGCGAGCTCATCGAGCCCCATCGCGCGCGTGGCGGCCATAGGCAAGGGCCTGAGCGTCGCCGCGTCCCGAGCCACGAGCTGCAACGTCGCATCTCCGTAGACTCGGGGCTCCGCTGGTGAGCCCAGGGCGGCGTAGACCGGACGTTCGGTGCTGGGCCGAGCGCCGACGTAGAGTCCGTTCCCGAATACGTCCGCCTCCAAGAGATCTCTCCAGGTGGGCGTGCCCGAGCCGGCGGGGGCGGCCAAGCGCGCTGCGGCGAGCCGCCGGAGGTCATCAATCGTCGCATCCGGAATGGATAGCCCCGTCGTTCCGGTCGAGCCGGGAACGACGTTGGGGTTTTCGGTCGGTGGGTCGGCGTGGTGGAAGAGATCAGAGCTGAGAATCTCCCTCACCCTCGCGGCGATCTCCTGGTTCCGCTCGATCCGCGCTGTCGCGAGTTGGATGAGGGTCCGCTGATACTCGCGGCGGAGATCCCGAACGGCGCTGGCCTTGGACCGACCCACGCCGCGCGAGAGGTTGTCCAGCTGTTGGCGGGCCTCCAGAAGAGGTTGCTCTGCCTCTTCGAGGCCGGCCGGGCCGCCGTCCGTGAACCGCCGGACCGCCTCATCCAGGTGTCCTCTCACAATGCGCAGGGCGTCGCGATCGATGGACGCCGCCGTCAGGGAGAAGCCACCGCCGCGAGGGGTCACTTCCCTCGTTGCGAGGGCGAGGTGGGCGAGGCTCTTTCCAAGAAGGATGCTCATGTGAGGGCTCCGAAGAGGTTCTTGCTCAGATTCTCGGGAGTCGGGCCTCCGCAGTCCTGTAAAGGAAGTTGCCCGTCCCCCACGTCGCCCGCGAGGGACGGAGCGCCGGTGCACCCGTTGAACCGCGTTCACGCGTTCCACTAGGTTTGCGCGCCGGCCGCAGCCCCCCAAGGTCCCCTTCATGCACCGTTCGCTCGCGCCGCTCTCGGGTTCACTGCTCGGAGCGGCGCTTCTGCTCATCGCCTGTGACCTGCCGACTGTCCCCCCCAACAACACGCCTGACGCGAGCACCGCGGCCACCGGCTGCGAGGTGACGGTCACGTACCGCCCGCAGTCGTCCGCGACGCGGGTGGGCATCATGGGCGAGTGGAACCAGTTCGATCGCCTGGCCCACCTCCTTAAAGACCCCGACGGCGACGGAACCTACTCGCTCGTCTTCCGCGCGCCGCCCGGCCTCTGGGCCTACGCCTTCCTCGAGAACGGGCTGGAGGTGCCGGACAAGGAGACGCGCTTCGTCCGCTACCGCGAGGGGCGCCCAGGTTCCGCCATGCGCATCCCGGACTGCACGCGTCCCTCGGTGACGCTGCAGAAGGAGACCCTGAGCAACACGCGGCCCGCGCCGAACGCCGGCGAGCTGCGCGCCACGCTCTCGGTCTCCGCTGGAGAAGGTCAGCGCGGCGACGTCACAGTCGAGGGCACGGTTCGAGGCGGCACCGACGCAGCGTCGCGCGCGCTGACCGCCGCGGAGCTGATGGTGATTGGCGACGGCTCGGCGCAGGTGCGGCTCACCGGGCTGGCGGACGGGAAGTACACGCTCTCGCTCACGCCTTCGTCCGGCGGCCGCACGGGCGAGGTTCTGCTCATCCCGTTCTGGATTGAAGCGGAGAAGTTCAGCTACCGCGACACGCCCATCTACATGTTGATGACGGACCGCTTCCGCGACGGGGACGCGTCCAACAACGCCCCGGTGGACGCGGCCACTCCGTTCTCCACCCGCTTCCAAGGCGGAGACTTCCAGGGCGTCACCCAGTCCATCAAGGAGGGCTACTTCGACGCGCTGGGCATCAAGGCCATCTGGCTCACGCCTTGGCAGACGCAGTCGCCGGGCACCTACCCCAGCGCGGATGGCCGGCCGGTCTCCGCGTACCACGGCTACTGGCCGGTGAAGGCGCGCGAAGTGGACGCCCGCTTCGGCGGCGCGGACGCGCTCAAGGAGATGGTGGCTGAAGCGCACCGCCACGGCATCCGAATCGTGATGGACGCGGTGTTGAACCACGTCCACATCGACCACGAGTACTTCAAGGACCCGGCGAAGAAGGCGTGGTTCCGCCCGGACGCCTGCGTCTGCGAGGGCAGCGGCTTCTGCTCCTTCGACGGCTCGCAGCGGCTGGTCTGCCTGTTCGCCAAGTACATGCCGGACATCAACTGGACGAACAACGACGCGGCGGACCAGTTCGTCGCCGACACGCTCTGGTGGATGGAGGAGTTTGACCTCGACGGCCTGCGGTTGGACGCGGTCAAGCAGATGGAGCCGTCCGCCTTCACCAACCTCACCAACGCCGTGCGCGACCGCTTCGAGCAGGGCGGCACGCAGTACTACATGTTCGGCGAGAGCTTCACGGGCGACCACGGCCTCATCAAGAGCTACATGGGCCCGCGCGGGCTGGACGGGCAGCTCAACTTCCCGCTCTTCTTCGACGTGCCGGAGGCAGTCTTCGCGCGGGATGACCAGGGCCTTCAGCGCGTGAAGGACGGCACGCAGGGCAACCTCGCCTCGTTCGGCGACGCAATGATGGTGAACTTCGTCGGTAACCACGACGTGCCGCGCTTCATCACCAAGGCGGACCCGGCGAATCGGGACAAGCAGGGCAACAAGTGGGAGTTCCTCCCCGGCGCGCCGGCGGGCACGCTCCCGTACGACCGGCTCCACATGGCGATGGTCAACCTCATGACCATCCCCGGCGTGCCGCTGCTCTACTACGGCGACGAGTACGGCGAGTTCGGCGGCGCGGACCCGGACAACCGCCACATGCTCAACCGGGAACCCACGCTCTTCGACGCCCAGCGCCGCCAGCTGGGCCGGATGAAGGCGCTGCTCACCGCGCGCGCGCAGTTGCGCGGTTTGCGCCGTGGCCCGCTGCAGGACCTCTGGGTGAACGACGCGCCCTGGGGCCAGGGCAAGGGCAACCTCTACGCGTACTCGCGGCCGGACGCGGACCCGCGCCACGCCGCGGTCGTCGTCATCAACCTCACGGACAACGTCTGGACGAACGTCGTGGTCCACTTCCCCGGCACCATGGCCTGGACCGCCGGCGTGGTTCGCGACGCGCTCAGCCAGCGCGAGTACGGCTTCGGCAACTCCGAGGTCACGGTCGATGTCCCGGCGCGCGGCGCCGTCCTCCTTCATCTCAAGTAGGCACCCATGCTCGGACTTCAGACCCGGACGCTGTCCACCCTCCTCGCCGCCGCGCTGGCGCTCAGCTGCGCTTCGGAAGACAAGCCGCGGCTGTACCACAGCCAACCGCTGCCGCCGGCCGGGCTCCTCACCGACGTCCCACCGTCGCTCTACGACGCGGTCCCCGAGGGACAGGCGACGGTGGAGGTGACCGCGCAGGGCATCAAGGACCTCAAGTTCCTCGGGCCCTCGATGCTGGCGGACGCCAAGGGCACCTACCGGGGCACCAACTTCGCCGTCTACTCCCAGCGCGCGGAGAAGCTGCAGCTGCTGCTCTTCGACGACCCGGAGTCTGACAACCCCACCCGCACCTTCGAGATGACCCGCACCGGCGACGTCTGGAACGTCTTCGTCGAGGGCGTGGGCCTCAACCAGCACTACGGCTACGTGGCCTGGGGACCGAACTGGGTCTACGACCGCGACTGGTACCCCGGCTCCCCGGCGGGCTTCGTGGCGGACGTGGACTTCGCGGGCAACCGCTTCAATCCCAACAAGCTGCTCTTCGACCCGTACTGTCGCGCTTTCCACCGCGACCACGACTGGTCGAAGGGGAGCCTGGGCACCGGGCAATACCGCACTGAAGTCACCTACGGCGCGGCGATGAAGTGCGTGACGGTGAAGAGCGAACACCTCTGGTCCGCCGAGGAGAAAGAGTTTGTCGCCAAGCGCAAGGACCCCAACTTCCCCGGGCACAAGTGGACAGACCTCATCCTCTATGAGGTCCACGTGAAGGGCTTCACCGCCAACTCCGCCTCCGGGGTGGAGCACGTGGGCACGTACAAGGGCTTCGCCGAGAAGGCGGACTACCTCAAGGAGCTGGGCATCACCGCGGTGGAGCTGCTGCCGCCCTTCGAGAAGCCGCTGGACGGCGGCTACTGGGGCTACAACACGCTCAGCTTCTTCGCGCCGGAGCTCTCGTACGCGTCGGCCCGCCGCAAGGCGGAGGTCATCGACGAGTTCAAGTACATGGTGCAGGAGCTGCACAAGCGCGGCATCGAGGTCATCCTCGACGTCGTCTACAACCACAGCGGCGAGGGCGGGCTGTGGCGCGAGAAGGTCTACGAGCAGCTCGGCAAGCGGCCCTCCAACCTGGACCCGCAGGACGTGGCCAGCCTCTTCTCCTACCGCGGCCTGGACAATGCCTCGTACTACGCGCTGCCCCCGACGTCCGGCCGCGAGTACTGCGACTACACCGGCGTGGGCAACACCATGCGGGCCAACGCGCCGGCCATGCGGCGGCTCATCATCGACTCGCTGCGCTTCTGGGTGCGCGAGATGCACGTCGACGGCTTCCGCTTTGACCTCGCGCCGGCGCTCGGCGCCAAGGACCTCGAGTACAACAAGTGCCCGACGTCGGCGGAGAAGGTCGACAGCCAGGGCATCGCCTGGGACGCGAAGACCACCGTCATCCAGGACATCATCGACGACCCGGTTCTTGTCGCGCACAACACGCGCATCATCGCGGAGCCGTGGGGCGGCGGCGGCTACCCCGTCGGCCAGTTCCCGGTGAACAGCGTCAGCCCGGAGCAGGCGTGGGGCGAGTGGAACGGCGCCTTCCGCGACTGGTCCCGCTCCTTCATCAACTACGACGACTGGAACATCTCCAACAAGCTGGACGGCGGCAACATGCTCACCGGCTCCAGCGGGATGTACGCGTGGAATGGGCGCAAGCCGTTCCACTCGGTGAACTTCCTCGCCATCCACGACGGCTTCACCCTCTACGACGTCTTCTCCTACGACCGGAAGGTGAACGACTGCAGCCCGCTCAACCCCATCTGCTGCACCGCGCCCCTCTCCGCGTTCTGCGACGAGGCGAAGAACAGCGGCACGGATGACAACCGGTCGAAGGACTGGACGAAAGTGATGTGCGGCGACTTTCCGAACGCGGAGTGCCGCGGCAGGTCAGAGGCCTACAAGCGGCAGCTCATCCGGAACGCGTTCGCGCTGTTGCTCGTGTCCCACGGCACGCCGATGCTGTACGGCGGCGACGAGTTCCTGCGCACGCAGCTGGGCAACAACAACACGTACACGCCCGAGGCGGACAACCTCTACAGCTGGTACGACTGGGGCGGCTGGACCAGCCGCGATGACCGCGTGCGGATGCAGGACTTCGTGAAGCAGCTCATCCGCTTCCGGAAGGACCACGCCTACGCCTTCGCGCCCTCCTCGTACGAGGGCACCGCGCCGGCCTGGAAGTCGCCCACGGGCGGGACGCCGGGCTGGACGACCAACCGCCAGCTGATGCTCCACTACAGCGACCGCAGCCGCGGCGCCGAGCTGGCCATCCTCATCAACATGGGCGCCGACACCGTGAACTTCCAACTTCCCCCAGGGACCTGGAAGCGCGTGCTCGACACGCAGGCCTACTTCGACGGCGAGGAGTACCTGAGCTCCAAGCAGCTGCCGCTGCGCAAGTCCGGCAACATCGCCCTCGAGAAGCCGGAGCCCCTCCCGGACGGCAACTACGGCGTGGTGGGCCGAAGCATCGTCGTGCTGCGGGCCGAGTAGGCGCCGTCTTCGGCATTGCGGCTGTGTCACCCGGAAGCGTCACAATCCGCCCACCCGACCCGGGGGCGACTTTCCGTTCTGGAAAGCCCCCGTCAAGATGCGCCCGCTTCAAAGCCGGGAGGCTTCTGCGTGAGTGGCGAGAACCTGCTGCCTGACCTTCGCTTCTCCGACGTACGCACGTTTCTGGCGGTGCGCCGCTGCGGCTCCATCACCTCCGCCGCGCGTGAGCTGAAGGTGACGCCCTCGCAGGTGAGCAAGGCCATCAGTCGGCTGGAGAGCCAGCTGAAGGTCAGGCTGCTCCAGCGCAGCGCTCGGGGCGTGACGCTGTCGGAGCCTGCGGAACGGATGACGCCGCACTTCGAGGAGGTGGTCTCGCGGCTGCGCCTCGTCGCGCTGAGAGATTCGGACAAGTCGCCGGAGCTGGCGGTGGCCGGACCCAGCTACCTGCTCTCGGTGTTTTTGCCCGTCATCGCGTCGGTGCAGCCGACGCTGCGGCTGCGGGGCATTCAGCTGGCGCCTGCGCTCATCCGGTCCTTCTCTACGCACAGCCTGTTTGACCTCGCGCTCGCCAGCGACCTGGACCGGCTCCCGTCGAGCTGGACCGGCGAGCTGGCCGGCGACGTGCGCAAGCGGCTCTTCACCACGCGGGAGACCGCGAGGCTGCTCGGTCCGGAGCACCGCAAGTCGATTCAGAAGGTGCGCGCGCACCCGTTCATCATCCCCATGTACATCCACAACGAACACCACATCCCGGTGGATGACGGTTGCCCGCTGCCGGTGGGCGAACGGACGGTGGGGCACGAGGTGCAGACCATCGCGCTCGGATTGGATTTGGCGGCCATCTCCGGCCAGCTGGTGTTCGGCCCGGTCATCGCCGCGCAGCGCTACCTCGCGGAGGGGCGGCTGGTGGAGGTGGAGGTCGAAGGCTGGGAGCCGGTGGCGGAGCCGCTCTACATCGCGTGCAACGCGGACCGGGTGTCCGCGCGCGTTCACCGCAGCGTGCTCGCCGGCGTGCGGGACGCGCTCGAGCAGGCGGGCGAGAGCCGCGCCGCCTGAAGCAGCGCGCGTCACTCGAGCTCTCTTCCGTCAGCCCGCGAGGGGACCTATAAGCGTCGTCCCGTGACAGCTCTTGTTTCGCGTCGACTTCTCCTCGCACTCGCACTTCTTGGATCGACCTGCGCGCTCGCTGAAGCCCAGACCGATCGCTTCAGCGCGGGCGGCTATTTTCGCATCATGACCCGGCCCGATTTTCAGGGCGGCTCTTCGAAGCTTGGGTACTGGAACCTCTACGGCCGCCTGTTGAATGAAGGCCCGTGGGGCGCGCTGGAGCTGAAGCTGGATGTGCTCAAGCCCAACCCCGGCACGCAGGACGTCTGGGCGAGCATCCACACCAAGATTGAAGGCGGCTCCTTCTCCAACGCGGATGACCAGAACGGCAAGCTCTCCGCGTTCCGCGTCACGCAGATGTATGTGAAGGCTGGAAACATCCTGTTTGACCGGGTGACCTGGCAGCTGGGGACGTTGGATACGTACTTCGGCGACCTCGGCCTCTACGATGTGAAGCCGGCGCAGATTTTCTTCGAAACCATCGGCCTCTCCGCCCGCTACAACGCGGACCGCTTCGAGCTCTTGGTGGGCGTTGGCGACTCCGGCTATTTCATGCGGCAGTCCCGCTACAACACGCTCTTCACCGCGGGTGGCACGCTGCGCGTCCGGCTGGGGGACCACTTCGAGATTGGCGCCGGCGGCGTGGGCTACTACGAGCCGAGCATCCAGGGGAACCAGTTCAGTCCCTACAGCACGCGGCTGCCGGGCGTGGGCTACGAGGAGTACCTGCGCCACGAAACCATGCAGCGCTACTTCGAGCTCAACCCGATGGCCAGCCGGGAGCTCCTGCCGGTCCCCGAGGCGTCCTCGGCGGGTTCGTACAAGCTGGTGGGCTACATCGGCTTCGGAAAGTTGGGCCCGCTGCGCTGGAACAACCTGTACGTGAACTACCTGCGGCGCCACCCGGACGCGCCCTACGACGAGGTCTTCGAAGGGCGGACCTACCCCATCTACGTCACGGACATGACGGATGAACGGTACGAGGTGAACGGCGGCAACGAGATGCAGCTGTCCATCATCCCGGACCGGCTGGACCTCGTCTGGGGCGTGCTCTTCGGCTACCACTTCAACAAGGACAACGCGCTCAAGCCGGGCGACGACAACCGGCTCTTCTATTCCACGGTCCTCCGCCTCCAGCTCTACCTCTCGCAGACGGTGCACTTCCTCACCGAGTCCTCGTTGGCGCGCGAGCAGTCGGGCCTGCTGTGCGGTCCCGGTCGGATTCCGTGCAACCAGTACCGCGAGCACTCGGACTCGGTGTTCGCGAACAGCGCGGGCGTGCCGGACTCGCGCGGCTTCGAGTTCGGTGACTCTAACGCACGCAACACCTGGCAGCTCAAGACGGGCTTTGTGTTGAACCCCACCGGGATGGGCATCTACACGCGCCCGTCGCTGCGGGTGCTGTATGGGTTGCAGTACTCCAACCAGCAGGCGGCGTTCGGGAACGGGTTCGTGGAGAACCAGTCGCAATACAACCTCTTCAAGACCCCCGAGCTGCACTGGCACCACATGGTGGCGATCGAAGCGGAGGCCTGGTTTTGAGAAACGGTTTCGTGGTCTGCGCCGCGCTGGTCGCGGCGGGATGTCTCACGCGCAGCGCGCCCCCCAAGCTGGCGAACCTCACCCCCGTCGCGGTGGCGTACGTGATGGACGACGAGCACACCGGCGCAGTGGGCCCGGCGCCGCCGGCCTTCATGCAGGCGGTGGCCAAGGCGCTGCTGGAGTCAAACCTGGACGCGCAGCCGGTGCCGTTCCAGACCTTCGCGGACGCCATCAAGGGCCGGCGCGACACGCCCTCCCGCTTCCAGAAGCTCTCGCAGCTGGCGGGGGACGCACCGTACGTACTGCTGGTGGAGACGAAGGCGACGTTCTTCTCGCAGCTCAACGGCCGCTACCGCTGGGAGGTGACGGCCAAGGCCTCCGCCGCGCGCAAGGGCGGCGAGACGGACCCGGTGAGCAACGAGCTCGATGCGCCGGCCCTGCTTGAGTACGACCACGAGCGCGCCCCGGACGCGCTGGGCTACGCGGCCCCGCAGCTTGCCGAACGCATTGCTTCGCTCTTCACCGGACTTTTGGGCCAGGTCGCCGCCGCGCGCACGGATGCGATGTACTTCGTGATGGTGGACCGCTTCGCCAACGGCGATGCGTCCAACGACGGCGCGGTGAACCTCAAGGACCCGGCGGCGTTCCACGGCGGGGACCTGCAGGGCGTGCTGGACCGGCTGGACTGGCTGCAGGGGCTGGGCGTCAAGACCGTCTGGCTCTCGCCGGTCTTTCAGATGCGCACCCAGCCCTTCTTCGGCTTCGGCGCCTTTCACGGGTACTGGACGCATGACCTGACGAAGCTGGAGCCGCGCTTCGGCGACGAGCGCGTCCTGGCCAAGCTCTCCGAGGAGCTGCACCGCCGCGGGATGCGGCTGGTCTTCGACCTGGTGGTGAACCACGTGGGCATGGAGGCGCCGCTGACGCGCAGCCACCCTCAGTGGTTCCACGGGAAGGGCCCGCTGAAGAACTGGAATGACGCGCAGGAGCTCACCACGCACGACGTGCACGGGCTGCCGGACCTCGCCCAGGAGCGCCCGGAGGTCTACGCGCACCTCAAGGCCGCGGCGACGGGCTGGATGGCGCGGGCGAAGTTGGACGGCTTCCGGATGGACGCGGTGAAGCACGTGCCGCTCACCTTCTGGAGCCGCTTCAACGCGGAGCTCAAGGCGCAGGGCGGGCCGGGCTTTCTGGTGCTGGGCGAGATGCTGGACGGCGATCCCAAGGTGCTGTCGCGCTGGCAGCGCGACGGCGCCTTCGGAGCGATGTTCGACTTCCCGCTCTACTACGCGCTCATCGACGTCTTCTGCCGGGACCAGGCCCCGCTGAAGCTGGGCGCGGTGTTCAGCTCGGACCGCCTCTACGCGGACCCTCACACGCTGGTGACGCTGCTGGACAACCATGACCTGCCGCGCGTGATGTCGGACTGCCGCGGCGACGTGGAGCGCGTGAAGCAGGCGCTGGCGGTGCAGCTGACCGCGCGCGGCGTGCCGTGCCTGACCTACGGGACGGAAGTGGGGCTGTCGGGCGCGAAGGAGCCGGAGAACCGCGGGGACATGCGCTTTGACGACGCGCACCCGCTGCGCGCGCACATCGCCAAGCTCCTTCAGGTTCGCGCCGCGTCTCCCGCCCTCACGCAGGGCGCGGTCCGGGTGCTCCGCGCGGACAAGGGCTTCTTCGCGTATGCGCGGCTTGCGCCGGAGCAGGTGGCGGTCATCGCCGTGAACCAGCGCGCGTCGCCGGCCTCGCTGACCCTGCCGCCGGAGCTGGTGGGCGGGGTGGTGCGCGAGGCGCTGAGGGACCGCGTGTTGGACGGCAGCGTGCTGGCGGTGGAGGGGCGCTCCACGCTGGTGGCGCTCATCTCACCGCCTGCGCCGGGCGGGTTTGCGCAGGCGGCGGCCGCGGCGAAGGCGCAGTGGCGCGAGGGCGGGCGGAAGCGGGCGGTGGAGGTGGCGGTCCGCGGCGCGCCGGTGGGGCAGGGTGAGCAGCTCTTCCTCGTGGGCTCCGGTCCGGAGCTTGGCGCGTGGGACCCTGCGCGCGCGCTTGGCCCGCTGGATGGCGGCGGCCGTTTGCGGGCGTCGCTGCCGGTGGGGAGCGCGTTCGAGCTGAAGCTGGTGGTGCGGCGCGCGGACGGCAGCGTGCGCTGGGAGGAGGGCGAGAACCGGACGCTCTTCGTCGAGGAGTCCGCCGCCCCGTTGCCGATGAGCCTCACCTGGCAGTCCACCTGAACCGACTGAGACCCCCGTGAACGACCGCCTGCTGCGAGCTGCCCGACGTGAACCGGTGGACGTGACGCCGGTGTGGATTATGCGGCAGGCGGGGCGCTACCTGCCCGAGTACCGGGCCATCCGCGGCACCGTCCCGTTCCTCACGCTCTGCAAGACGCCGGACCTGGCGGCGGAGGTGACCGTTCAGCCCATCACGCGGCTGGGCGTGGACGCGGCCATCATCTTCTCGGACATCCTCATCCCGGTGGAGGCGATGGGGATGGAGCTGGAGTTGGGCGACGCGGGCCCGCGCTTCCCCTCGCCCCTGCGCAACGCCGCGGACATCGCGCGGCTGGTGAGTCCGGACCCGGTGGAGCGGACCGGCTTCGTGGCGGAGGCCATCCGGAAGACCCGCGCCGCGCTGAACGACAGCGTCCCGGTGATTGGCTTCGCGGGCGCGCCGTTCACCCTGGCCGCGTACATGGTGGAGGGCGGAGGGTCCAAGAGCTTCATCCACATCAAGCGCTTGCTCTTTGAACAGCCCGCGCTCGCGCACCAGCTGTTCGAGAAGCTCACCACCGCGCTCATTCCATATCTGGAGATGCAGGTGGAGGCGGGCGCCAAGGTGGTGCAGATTTTCGACTCCTGGGGCGGCGAGCTCTCCCCGCGCGACTTTGAAGCCTTCGAGCTGCCGTACGTGACCCGGATGGTCTCCGCGCTCCAGAAGAAGGGCGTACCGGTCATCTACTTCGGGACCAGCATGTCCACGCTGCTGCCCCTGATGAAGCGGACCGGCGCGGACGTGCTGGGGTTGGACTGGCGGATTCAGGCGGACGATGCCCGCGCCGTGCTCGGCCCAGGTGTCGCGGTGCAGGGGAACCTGGACCCGCTGGCGCTCTTCCTCCCGCGCGAGCAGCTGGAGGCGCGAGTGGAAGACATCCTCAAGCGCGCCGGGCCAGTGGGGCACATCTTCAACCTGGGGCACGGTATCCTGCCGCCGACCGACCCGGACGCGGCGAAGGCTCTGGTGGACGCGGTCCACCGGCTGGGCGCCAAGCGTTAGAGGTGAAGGGGGGCTGCCCTCTCGCGGAATTGCCCCCGTTCGCGTCGAGCGTTGCGCCGTCAGGCGCATAGTCGAGACGTCGGCAGTGCTTCCGAAGCTTGGCTCATGGGCCGCTTCGGTCTGCTCGAGATGGCGGGAAGGCGTGTGGGGTGCATGGGTCTGCGCCGGGCCGGAGTGTTCGGGGGGCGGGCTGCGGGGAATGGTGTCTCGGGCTGCGGGCTGCGGGGAACGGTGTCTCGGGAAGGGGTAGGGAGCACGCGTTCGCGTTCGCGTTCGCCTTCGTTCACGGGTACGGGCCCGGGTTCGGGTTCGGGTTCGGGTACGGGGTACGGGCCCGGGCAGTCGGGTCACGGGGTAAAGCGCAACGAGGGGCAACCCCGTCAGGTCGGCGACCGGACGAGCCGTGCGCGGTGTCCCGAACCCGAACCCCTGCCCGGGCCCGTACCCGTGAACGAAGGCGAACGCGAACGCGAACGCGTGCTCCGTACCCCTCCCCGAGACACCGTTCCCCGAAGCCCGCAGCCCGAGACACCGTTCCCCGTACCCCTCCCCGAGACACCATTCCCCCGAAGCCCGCAGCCCGAACACTCCGGCCCGGCGCAGACCCATACATCTACGAGCGCGTGCCTACCGGAGCCCAGCACCCCAGCGTGCAGAGAAGAGCTCTTCGCGTGTGGCGCCGCCCTCCGGCGCGGCGACTGGAAGCGCGGGCGGGGCTGCAGGGTCCACGCAGCCGACGCTGAGGTCAGCGCCCACCGCGCAGACTTGCAGCAGGTCCGCGCAGTCCACCGCGCTCTTGCGGCGCACGCCCTCCGGCCCTTCGAAGGTGCAGCGCGTGGCGACGGTGCCTGTGCAGGTGCCGCGGGTGGTGGTGCCGAGGCAGGGGTCCTGATAGCCGGTGGCCCACGTAACGAGGTCCTGGGTCTTCGGGCCGATGAGCGCGTACCAGGTGCCGAAGTCGCACATCTGCTGTTTGGAGTGCCAGCCGCCGGAGACGACGCCGAAGACGCGCAGCTCCGCCTTCGGGACGCCGTTCACCGTCGAGGTGACCAGGCGCAAGAGCGGGCTGCCGGAGTCGCCGGCGCACGGCTGCGCGTCGCCCGGCTTGTTGCCCACCCAGGAGTCGTAGCCGGGGAGCAGGTCGCTCTTGTTGTAGACGTCGGTGAGGGTCGCAATCTCCGCGGGGGTGAGCGCGCGTCCTCGCACGGTCACCTCGTTCGCCAGGAGGCTCGAGAGCGTGCCGAAGACGTGCTGGAAGTAGAGGCCGGTCAGCGCCCGCAGCGTTCCCGCGCCCATGCGCCGGGTCCCCACCTGCTGCTCCACCGGGACGTTGGGCGTGCGGTTCCGGTTGAGCCCGAAGCCCATGCTGACGAACTTGCTGCCGATGTCCGTCGCCGCGAGAGGAGTGGTCGCCACCGGGATGGGCTTCACGCTCGTGACCGGGCGGATGAGCGTGTAGACGGCGACGTCATTGCCGAAGGTCAGGCCCTCGGCCTCCAGCCCGCCGTTGGTCTCCGGGGAGAACCAGGCGCCGTTGGCCTCCACCATCTCCAGGGGGTTCCACGAATCCGGGCCGATGGCGAAGTAGATGGGCGTGAAGTCGATGAGCTTGTCCGACGGCGGGATGGGCGGGATGGAGGCCGCGCAGTGCTTGGCGGTGATGACCACGGTGGGGCTCACCAGCGTGGCGGTGCAGAAGAAGGTGTATTTGCCCTGGGTCTTCATGCCGAGGGTGCCCACGGCGTTCAGGCTGGAGGCATTGGCCGGGAAGCCCCCGATGATGGCCGAGGGCGACTGGTTGACCTCCGCGTCTCCGCTGGCGGCCGGCCCTTCGCCGCAGCCGGCGACGAGCGCCAGTCCCAACAGCGCGACAGCGCTTCTCATCCCAGTGATTTTCTTTGCAGTTGTGTCTGCCATGGCGTTCGAACGCTCCTTGGTGGTTTTGACGACCAACGGAGAGGTCTCAGCGCGGCGGGTGTGACAGCCGGGCTCGCGGAAACGAAGCCGTTCCGGTGGCGAATGCGCGCCGCCGGACAGTCGGTCGCGGCGCGCGCGGCGTGGACCCCGGCGCGCCGTGAAAATGGCAGACTGCCGCCCGCACATCTGGAGGAGAACATGGCGCCGAAGAATGGCCACCACCGCGTGGCGATTGTCAGAGGGCTGCGGACGCCCTTCGTGAAGGCAGGGGGGCCGTTCGCGAGCCTCACCGCGCTGGAGCTGGGGAAGGTCGTCGTCCAGGAGCTGGTGCAGCGCTCCGAATTGGATCCCAATGAGATTGACCAGCTGGTCTTCGGTCAGGTGGTGCCGGGCCTGCTGGCGCCGGGCATCGCCCGCGAGGTGCTGATCGCCGCCGGGCTGCCCCGGAAGATTGAGGCGCACACCGTGGCGCGCGCCTGCGCCACCTCCATCCAGGCCTTCACCGACGCGGCGAACACCATCGCGCTGGGGCTGTCGACGGTGGCGGTGGCCGGCGGGACGGAGTCCATGTCTGACGCGCCCATCTTCACCAGCCGCCCGCTCGCGCACGCGCTGGTCGCCGCGTCTAAGGGGCGCTCGCTGCCGCAGAAGCTCAAGCCCTTCCAGCGGCTGAAGGCGAAGGACCTGCTGCCGGTGCCTCCCGCCATCGCCGAGTACTCCACCGGCCTGACGATGGGCGAGAGCGCGGAGAAGATGGCCAAGGAGAACGGCATCACGCGCAAGGAGCAGGATGAGCTGGCGCTGGCTTCGCACCGGAACGCCGCCAAGGCCTGGAAGGAGGGCTGGTTCCAGAACGAGGTGATGCACGTCCCGGTGCCGCCCGCGTACGAGGTGGTGGTGGACAAGGACAACCTGGTGCGCGAGGACACCAGCCTGGACGCGCTCGCACAGCTGCGGCCGGTGTTCGACAAGCGGTATGGCTCCGTCACTGCGGGCAACGCGTCGCCCTTGACCGATGGCGCGGCGGCGCTGCTCCTGATGAGCGAGGAGCGGGCCAAAGCATTGGGGCACGAGCCGCTGGGCTTTCTGCGGGCGTACGCCTACGCGGCCACGGACCCGGCGGAGCAGCTGCTGCAGGGGCCTGCCTACGCGGCGCCGCTGGCGCTCAAGCGGGCGGGGATGAAGCTGTCGGACCTGGACCTGGTGGAGATGCACGAGGCCTTCGCCGCGCAGGTCGCGTCCAACCTCCAGGCCTTCGCGTCGGCGGACTTCGCGAAGAAGGCGGGCTTTTCTGCGCCGCTGGGCGAGGTGGACCGGAGCCGGCTCAACGTCACGGGCGGCTCCATTGCGCTGGGCCATCCGTTCGCCGCCACCGGCGCGCGGATTATCACCCAGGCGCTGGGCGAGCTGAAGCGACGGAATAAGAACACGGTGCTCTGCACCGTCTGCGCTGCCGGCGGCCTGGGGGCCGCGGTGGTCCTGGAGCGTGCGTGATGGCGACCCGAACCGAAGAGGCGAAGCGAAGCGAGGGGGCGTTCACCTACCGGCTTGAGGGTGAGGTGGCGGTCATCACCTTCGACGCGCGCGGGGAGTCCGTCAACACGCTGAACCCGGAGAGCGGCCGCGAGTTTCAGGCGCTGCTCACGAAGCTGGAGTCGGACGCGGCGGTGAAGGCCGCGGTCCTCATCTCCGGCAAGAAGGACAGCTTCATCGTCGGCGCCAAGCTGGAGATGATTCAGGGCGTGAAGACGGCGGCGGAGGCGGCCGCGCTGGCGAAGGACGCGCAGCAGGGCTTCAACCGGCTGGAGAAGTCCGCCAAGCCGGTGGTGGCGGCGATTCACGGCTCCTGCCTGGGCGGCGGGCTGGAGTGGGCGATGGCCTGCCACTACCGCATCGCCTCGGACAGCCCGAAGTCGGGCGTGGGTCAGCCAGAGGTGCAGCTGGGGCTCATCCCGGGCGCCGGCGGCACTCAGCGGTTGCCGCGGCTGGTAGGCGCGCAGACGGCGCTGGATCTCATCCTCACCGGCAAGACGGTGAAGCCCACCAAGGCGCGGAAGCTGGGCATCGTCGACGAGGTGGTTCCGCAGCCCATCCTGCTGGAGGTGGCCCTCAAGCGGGCGCGGGAGCTCGCCTCCGGGGAGCTCAAGCCGGAGCGCAGCCGCGCGGCCGGGGTGCTGCGGTCGGTAGGGATGCCCAAGAACGTGGGGGACCTCATCAAGGAGCTCACGCGCAAGGAGGTGTGGACGGAGCTGGCGCTGGAGGAGAACCCCGTGGGCCGCAAGGTCCTCTTCGACCAGGCCCGCAAGCAGCTGCTCAAGAAGACGCGGGGGCAATACCCGGCGCCGGAGAAGGCGCTGGAGGCCATTCGCATTGGGCTGGACAAGGGCTTTGAAGCGGGGCTCGAGGCGGAGGCGCAGCTCTTCGGCGAGCTGGCCGTCTCCCCGGTCTCCCGCCGGCTGGTGGAGGTGTTCTTCGCCACCACCGCGCTCAAGAAGGACAACGGCACCGCGGATCCGAAGGTGAAGCCGCGGGAGGTGAAGAAGGTTGGCGTCCTCGGCGGCGGGCTGATGGGCGGCGGGATTGCGTTCGTCACCGCGCAGCAGCAGGGCGCGGCGGTCCGCATCAAGGACAAGGATGACGCGGGGGTGGGGCGGGCGCTGAAGCATGTGCGCGGGCTGTTTGACGAGCGGGTGAAGCGGCGTTCCATGACCTGGCGCGAGCGCGACGCGAAGCTGGCCGGCGTGACGGCGACGACGGACTACTCCGGCTTCAAGAGCGTGGACCTCATCATCGAGGCGGTGTTCGAGGACCTGAAGCTCAAGCAGCAGATTGTGCGCGACGTCGAGGCCATCAGCGGGCCGGAGTGCATCTTTGCGTCGAACACGTCCTCCCTGCCCATCGCCAAAATCGCCGAGGCGTCCAAGCGCCCGGAAACGGTCATCGGGATGCACTACTTCAGCCCGGTCAACAAGATGCCGCTGCTGGAGATCATCACCCACGCCGGCACGGCGGACTGGGTGACCGCCACCTGCGTGGACGTCGGCAAGAAGCAGGGCAAGACGGTCATCGTGGTGAACGACGGCGTGGGCTTCTACACGTCGCGGATTCTGGCGCCGTACCTCAACGAGGCGGCCTATCTCCTCGCGGAGGGCGCGGACATCGCCCAGCTGGACCGTTCGTTGGTGGAGTTCGGCTTCCCCGTCGGCCCCATGCAGCTGCTGGATGAAGTGGGCATCGACATCGCCGGGAAGGTCGGGAAGATTCTGTACGACGCGTTCGGCGAGCGGCTCAAGCCGCCGGAGGCGCTGCTCAAGCTCCTGGCAGACGGCCGGCAGGGGCGGAAGAACAAGAAGGGCTTCTACACGTACGAGGGCGGCGCGAAGGAGGTGGACCCCACGGTCTACGCGCTGCTGCCGCACGGCCAGGAGCGCAAGCAGCTGGACCGGCAGGAGATGGCCGAACGGCTGACCCTCCAGTTCCTCAACGAGGCCTTCCGCTGCCTGGGAGAGAACGTCCTGCGCAGCCCGCGCGACGGGGACGTGGGCGCCATCTTCGGGCTCGGCTTCCCGCCGTTCACCGGCGGGCCGTTCCGCTACGCGGAGTCGCTGGGGCTGGCCAAGGTGCTCGCTCGCACGGAGCACTACCAGCAGAAGCACGGCAAGCGCTTCGAGCCTGCGCCGCTGCTGGTGGAGTACGTGAAGGCGGGGAAGCGGTTCTACGACTGACGGCGCGCGGCCTGCTCGACGCCTCGCCCTCCTGAGGGCGGGCGGAGCGTCGCGGGCCAGTCGCGAGAGGACGCCTCATCCTTAGGAGCCAATGGCAACGGTTCCGGAGGCGTTCATGATTGAGAGAGAGCTGATTCGAGAGGGAATGGTTGTCCGCACGCGCGATGGCCACAAGCTGGGCAAGGTCATCGCCATCGGGGACCAGCAGTTCCAGATTGAGAAGGGGATTTTCTTCCCGAAGGACTACGTGGCGACGTTTGACGCCGTCGCGGAGATTCGGGACGACGAGCTCATCCTCGCGCACGGGGCGGAGGCGCTGCGGTCCGCCGAGGCGGAGCCGGAGCTGATTGCGCGGGCGCCGGCCGAGCCTGCCGCCCGTGAAGGCGTCCGGATGGGCCTGGCCGAGGAGCAGCTGGAGGTGGAGAAGCGCACCGTCGGCGCGGGCCGGGTGGTGGTGACCAAGGAGGTGGTCACGGAGCAGCAGCAGGTGACCGTCCCGGTGGAGCGCGAGCGCGTCCACGTCGAGCACGTCCCGGCGAGCCGCGAGGCCTCCGCCAGCGAGGCCCGGTTCGAAGGCGAGTCGGTCTCCATCCCGCTGGAGCAGGAGGAGGTGAAGGTGCGCAAGCGGCCCGTCCTGCGCGAGGAGGTCCGCGTGGCGAAGGAAGCCGAGGTCACCTCGGAGCAGATTTCGGAGCCCATCCGTCGCGAAGAGGTTCGCGTCCGGACGGAGGCTGAAGGCGAAGGCCTACCCTCCGAACGGACCGAACCTGCTCGCGAGGAACCCGTTGACGAGGAGCTCAAGCGCTGGTAGCCGCCCCGTTAACGCAGGAAGGGATCCAGCGGCCGGCGGAATGGCGCGCGGCCGGCGCCATCCTCCGCGTCCTTGTCGCCCACCGCGAAGCGGTACACGCAGGACCCTTCGCGGTGCGCCACCACGCGGCGCGAACGCCCGGCGCCGGGGAGCAGCCGCTCGGCGCGTCGGCGGGCTTCCTCCTCGGAAGAGGCGTCCACCGCGACCAGTTCGATGCTGCCTTCCGTCTGAACCACCACGCTGTAGAGCACGAAGAGACCCCCTCATCTTTTGGTTGGTTGGGGTGACGACTCTGGAGCCGCTGCGCCACGACGCTGTCGCACGCGGACGCGGGCAGGGGGCTTGGGTGCCTTTCAGTCAGTCGACAGGCGATCAGGAGGGCGCCGCGGACACCTGCGCCCCGCGGGTGCGACGACGTTGGGACTGCGCGCGTGGCGAGCCCCTTCGCCGAGTGGAACGCGGCAACAAAAGTGTCGAACTCCCGTTCCGTGCTTCGGGCGCTGTGAAACTGATCCACCTGGGCGCGATGGTGCTGAGGGCAACCCGACAACCTCGACGAGCAACTTCTCGCGACGACAAGACGATCAACACTCAACTCAACACGCTGTCCCGGGACGCAAACGTTGGGGGGCCTAAGAATGGTCCGAACGATGCGGCCCACCTCAGTGAGCTTTGGCAATTGAGATCCTCCACCAGCAAGATTAGGTGCCGGTCGGGATCGCTCTCAGGTCTACCCTTCTTGGTGTGTTTTTTGGCCAGGGAGTGAATGCCGGCTGGCGCAGGGCCGTCGGTAGGCGCTTCTGAGGGGTGTGATTTTGGCGAAACAGTTGCGGACCCTTGGTTTCCTCTTGCTGGCGCCGGTTTTGTTGGTTGGATGTGAAAGCGTGCGCCGCGAAGTTGGCGGAGCCGCGCTGGCGTCTGCATACCGGAACGAGCCTTGCGGCGGACTGCTGCCCGCCCACTGCCAAATGATGAGGAGAGAGCAGGCTTGGAACCGGGCAGGATGGAGCCTTGCGTGCGCCCAGCGTTTTGGCGATCCGACAGCCGGTGGTGTCTTGGCGCCGGGTCAGCCTTGGAAGGAGAAGCTGGCCGTATTCGAGTGGCAATGCCAGGTGGGGGACAGCGCATCGTGCCTCGAACTTGGTCATGTGCTCCGCTATGGGTGCGGGCAGAAGGCGGACTGGAGCCGAGCGACCGTCGTTTTCGAAAAGGCATGCGCTGGTGGTTCTGCTCGGGCATGCCTCGACCTTGCGGGACAAGCTCAGGCTGATGAACCAAAGCGTCGATTTGGGCGCAGGGCGGAGGAGCTATTCGACGCCGACTGCCGGAACGGGGACATGGTTGCCTGCGAGTCACTGGCCGGACTGACACCGTTCAGCATTTATGGGATCGAGGGGACCCCAGCTCGCCGCGTTGAGCTACTCACAACGGCGTGCGATGGGGGAAGGCCATCGGCTTGTCGTTCCCTGGCTCATACGCTTGAGAACGGAGCGGGAGTTCCCCGCGATCTCGCGGGTGCTGCGAAGATCTACCTGAAGCAGTGCGGGGACCATGATCCAGGCTGGGGATGTGATGGGCTTGTTAACGTGGCTGGAAGTCTGGAGTACGGCGCTCATGTACCTCGGGATCCCGAAGAGGCTCAACGCCTCTACACCGTCGCCTGTGAGCGCCATTCATCGGTTGCCTGTGCCCGACTTCGAAAGATGTCGGGCGAGGCAGGAGATGCAGGCGACACGGCTCCATGAGATGAGCGCCTCCCGCGGTGAAGAGCATGACAGCTCTCGCCTTCCGCTCAGAATCGCTTGCATGGCAGACCAAAAGCGGAAGCGCAGGGGGACCCGCTCAAGTCGATCGCGACGTGGTTGGTGAAGCGCCAGGCAAAGTACATTTACCAAACCGAAGGCGTCATCCTGGACGGCCAGGAGAGCAGCAAGAAGCGGCTGATCAACGGTAAGCGTTCAGGCCCCCAGTTGAGCGAGGGAACATCCCGTGCGAATCGAACCGGATGCCCAAGTTCGACACGGATCAACTGACGCAGAAAATCGAGGAGGTAGTCCTCGAGCACCTTGCCGCCACCGAGCGCGCCGCCACCGAGGCCATCACTCGGGCTTTCGCGACTCGGCGACCGAGCGCGGCGCGGCCGGCATCGACTCCGTCCGAACGCACCAGCACTCGGCGCCGTCGCTCCGCAAGCGAACTGTCGGCGCTGTGCGAGCAGTTGTGCCACGCGGTGAACGAGGCGCCTGGCGAGACGATGGCGGTGTTGGCGCGCGGGCTCGGGCATCCGCCCCGTGAGCTCAACCGCCCGATGGACCGCCTGCGGCAGCAAGGGCGAGTTCGCAGCGCGGGGCAGAAGAGCCTGACGCGGTACTACCCGCTGAGCCCGAAGGCGTAGGGCGCGTCAGGCGACCGCGAGCAGCGCAGGCGGGGCACCGCCAGAGAGGCGCGCAGTGCAAGTGGCAGTCAGAAACGCGAGCACGTTTTTGTTCTGCTTGCGCGCGGTGTGCGCGACCGTCATCACACGCTCGGCGAAGAGGTTGCCGCGGTCGCTCTGCGCGCCGAAGCACCGCTTCCGCCAGAGCACGAAACCCCTCAACTCACGCTCGGATTCGTTGTTCGTTGGCTCGACGTCGTCGCGGTCGACGAAGGTCCAAAGCGCGGCCTTGTGCTCGAGGATGTCGGCGCACGAGCCCGACAGCTCGCGCACCTTGGCCGCCACGGCACGGTCGAGTGCGTGCTCCACCTGCTTGCGCAGGGGCACCAGCAGCTCGCGAAAGCGCGCGCGGTCGTGCTTGCCGTCCCGCAGGTCGTGCCAGTAGCGGAACATCAGGGCGGCGCAGTCCAAGAGCTCTTGGCCGAGTCGCTTCGCCGGTCCGTCGCGCTCGGCGAAGGAAACGAATTTTCGCAGCAGGTGCGCCCAGCAAATCTGCCGGCAACTCATCGACCAGAAGGTGAAAACCGTCGCGCGGTCGCTCACCAGGATGCCTTTGCAGGCGCCGAAGATGGGCTTCACCGAGGGGATGCTCCCGTCGAGGAGAACTTTGAAAACCGTCACCGCCCGCGTCGCAATAGTCCACAGCGAACGGAGTTTGCCGGCCAGCAGCCAGCTGGTCGCATCGGCGTGCTTGACGGCGGCAGCATCGAGCGTGCCCCAGGCCTCCGCAACTGCCGGCCCGAGCGCGTCGGCGACGCGGCCCTCGACCGCGCTCACTGCCCCGACGGAGATGCTCACTCCGAGTAGCTCCTCGAGCACCGTCACCGTGCGTCGTCGGCTCAGGTGGTACACGCCGGTCAGCAACGCGACTACCGCCATCAGCCTCGGCCCGAACGGTGAACTCGGGACCACTCCGTCGGGTTTCGCCGCAGTGACGTAGCCGCAGGCGCACCGCACGCTGTTACATCGGTACTCGGTGGTGTGCGGACGAACCGGCGGCACCTCGGTCACCTGGTAGCGCACCGCGTTCTGGTCGCGCTCCTCGGGGAGCTTTGCCCAGCAGCTTTCGCACGCGTTCGGGTACAGCTCGACAACCTTGTCCACAGACTCGGGCGGCAGCAGCTCTCGCTTCGCGCCTCCGTGCCCTGGCTGGCCGCCCCGCTTTCGCTGCCCCTTGCCCTGGCCGGTAGCTCCGCGCCCACCGGGGCCGTCGCTCGACGGCGGCAAGTGCGAGTTGCGGGAGTTCTTGTCCAGCTGCTGCTTGAGCGACAGCACCAACTCCGTCAGCTCCTCCACCTTGCGCTCAAGCTCCGCGCTCCGCGTGTCCTTCACCGCGCAGGCGGCCTCGAGTTCGGCAATACGCTGTTCGTGGAGCTCCGACACCGTGTCGGTAGATCATGCCCACGGTTGTGTGTCGATCCCTGCGAGCTGTGTGGGGCGCTGCGGTAGTGCGCCGAGGTGATCGCGACCATGCGCCACGCTGATCGCGACCCCACTCCCCTGAACGGTTACGATCAACGAACTCGTTCGGCACGCCTACAAGGGCGGCACCACTTCAACAGAGAACCTGCTCAAGTCCTCTCTGGACCTCTGGCTCGACAACGAGTCGAGGGTGGTGGTGCAGGAGCCAAGAACCGTCTCGCTCATCTCCCCGTTGGGGATGATCAACTCCGGGCTTGGGTGAAGGCGGTGACAGGCGATTAGAAGCCCCTGCACGGTGCACGAGCCCGTCCCGTCGACTGCAGGGAGACGGAACCCGCTTGCGCCAAGCTTCGGAGGGCAGTGCCGCCTCTCGAGCGTTGCGCCTGACAGCGCAACGCTCGAGGAGACCGGCCGTGCTTCGCGAAGGGAGAAGACTACGCCCGCGCCGAGCGCGGAACCGCCAGCCCACCCCGCAGCGCGGCCGCGCTCTTCGCAGGCGTGAGCGTCCTTCCGCTGCGCTCCGCGGGCCGCTCGCCGTGATGAAGCGCCAGCTGCCCGTTCACCACCACCGCCTGAATGCCCTCCGGGTACGCGAGCGGCTGCTCGAACGTCGCGCGGTCGCGCACGGTGGCGGGGTCGAACACCACGGCATCTCCTGCCATCCCCACGGCCAACCGACCGCGGTCATGCAGGCCCACGCGGGAGGCGGGGAAGCCGGACATCTTGTGAATCGCCTCTGCCAGGGTTAGCGCGCGCTTCTCCCGCACGTAGACCGCCAGCACGCGGGGGAAGGAGCCCAGCGCACGCGGGTGGGGATACTCGCTGCGGGCCGGCCCTTCGAGCGCGTAGGCGCCGCCGTCGCTGCAGACCATCCCGCGCGGGTGGGCCAGAATCCGCACCAGGTTCGGTTCGCTCATGCCGAAGCCCACCATCCCCACGTCGCCCACGCTTCGCACCAGCAGGCCGACGATGAGCTCATACGGGTCCAGCTTCCGCTCCGCGGCGTAGCTGCCCACGCGGCGCCCCTGGATGGGCGCGTCCGCGGCGTTGGCCACGGAAGCCACCATCACGTTCTCCCAGCCGCCGAGCGCGTCCACCTTGTCGAGCACCACCGCGCGCAGCGGGCCGGCCGTGGCCGGGTCAGAGAGGCGCGCGAGGAAGGCTTTGCGGTCTCCGTCGCGGCTGGAGGTGGGGAACAGGTTGAAGAGCCGGGTGGCGAAGGCGATGTACGGGTACCGGTCGAACGCCACGTCCAGGCCGCGCACGGCGGCGTTGTCGATGGTCGCCAGCGCCGCGTCCAGCTTCGCCCAGTTGCGCGCGCCCTGCGTCTTGAGGTGGGAAATCTGCAGCTTGCAGCCCGCGGCGTTGGCGACCTGGATGGACTCCTCAATCGCCTCGAGCAGCCGGTCGTCCTCGTTGCGCATGTGCGTGGCGTACGGCAGGCCGCGCGCGCGCAGGGGGCGGCAGAGGGCGGCCAGCTCCTCGCGGGAGGCGAAGCTCCCGGGCGTGTACTCGAGCCCGGTGGAGGCGCCACACGCGCCGTCGGCGAGCTCCTGCTCGGCCAGCGCCACCATCGCGGCGACCTCGGCCGGGGTGGCGGGGCGGTCCTCCAGCCCGACGACGGCCGCGCGCAGGTCGCCCAGGCCCACCATCGACGCCACGTTCACCGCGGGCGGCAGGCGGTCCACCGCCGCGTAGAACTCCGCCAGCGTGGTGAACTGCCGCGTCTTGTCCGGGCGCTCCGTGCGCCAGCCGTTGCCGTCCTGGCCCAGGATGACGGTGGTCACCCCCTGTCGCACCACGGACTGCAGCGTGGGGTCCTTGAACAGCGTCCAGTCGGCGTGGGAGTGCAAATCGACAAACCCGGGCGCGACGGCAAGGCCTTTGGCCTCAACCACCGTCCGCGCGCTGGCGTCCGCCAGGTGGTCAATGGCCACCACCCGGCCGGAGCGGATGCCGACGTCCGCCTCCACGCCGGGGGCGCCGGTGCCGTCGAACACCGTCCCGCCGCGGATGAGGAGGTCAAACTGCGCGCGGCTGGCGAGGTGAACAGCGGGCCCGGCGCACGCGGACGCGGCGAGGGTTGCAGCGGAGGAGAGGAGTCGCCTGCGCGACAGGGGCGCCGTCATGGGCGCGAGGTCTAACCTGAATCACTCCTCACGTCTCCAAGAGGAAGGCGGGCCGCCTTCGAAGTGAGCGCGGCCCGCGTGCCCTACCCCTGCGCGGCGGCGCCGCAGCGCCCGAGGAAGTCGTACACGTCGCGCCAGTACTGCCGGGCCTTGCTCCGGAAGAGGAACGCGTGGAACGCGTGCATGCCCCCGTCGTAGAGCTTGGCCTCGCACGCCACGCCCAGCCGGTCCAGCGCGGCTTTGAGCCTGAGCGTGTCGTCCATCAGCGGGTCCGCGGTGCCGCAGCTGGCGAAGAAGGGCGGGAGCGGGCGGTCCGACGGCTGCCCGCGCTCCAGCATCAGCAGCGGGTCCGCCAGGTCCAGCTCCCACGGGTGCCGCACGCGGAGGCCGCCGAGGTACGCGTCGGTGACTTCGGCCAGCCGGTCATGCAGCAGCACGTGCATGTGGCGGTGGCGCAGGAAGCGCTCGGGGTCGCTGACCTGGAGGTAGCCGGAGGCGGGAAGCACCGCGCGCGGGCGGATCTGCAGGTCAAACACCCGCCGCGCCCAGGGCTCCGGCCGGCGGTAACAGGTGATGAGCGCCAGCGCGGAGGCGAGGTTGGCGCCGGCGGATTCGCCCGCGAGCACCAGCCGGGAGAGGTCCCCGCCGTGGATCTCCGCGGTCCGCGCCAGCCACTCGAGCGCGGCGCAGGTGTCCACCAGCCCCGCCGGGAACGGGTGGCGCGGCGCGAGCCGGTAGCTCACGTTCACGACCATGTATCCCCGGCGCGCGAACATCAGGCCGAAGAGCCAGTGGGAGTCCTTGGACAGAATCCGGAAGCCGCCGCCGTGGATGTAGAAGACGACAGGCCACGGTCCCGGCCGGGTGGGCCGGTAGATGTCCAGCTGGCGCTCCGGAAGGCCAGAAGGGCAGTACGAAACATCCCGCAGAATCTCCACGCCATGCAGGCGCGGGTTCGATGCGGGGATCAACCCTCCCGCGAGCGAAGCTCCGCGGAAGAAGTTGTCGACAACGAGCGCTCCCATCTTTCTGCGCAGCTGCGTGCGGAATCCCGGCAGAGGCCGGGCCAGGATTTCGCCTGCGACGCTGAGAGACGCGCCGGAATGGGTGGAGTGCTGTGCAGCGCGGAGGTTCCGAGTCGATCGTGCGATGGGCTCCCTCCCTGCAGGTTGTTGGGAGAGAGCATCGCAGCTGGGGCCGACAATCCGCCTCGGCGCACCGTGTGGGGGGAGGGTCTACCTCCCGACGTTTGCTGTTAGACGGGGGTGTGCCCCGGGGTGATGTCCTTCGCCCTCACGACTGGCATCGGCGCTGCGCCGCTCGCGGACGGAGGCGGCGGAGGGGCAGGCAGGTCGTACTGGATGGGCGGCAGACGGACGGTGTCGCCCGGGTAGATGAGGTTCGGATCCTCGAACCCCTCCGGGTTCTGGTCAGAGCGCGTGTTGTAGTCGGTCGCGACCTGCTGGTAGTTCAGGACCTCCTGCTCCGTCGGATCCCGCCCGGCGTTCGCCGAGTACTCGCTGCGGATGTGCTCGCCGGCGAGCTTGTAGATGTAGTCGCCTGGCTCGACGGTGACCGTGGTCTCCGCGATGGTGCCCGTCGTCGGAGGAGGTGCAGCACCCAGGTCCGGCTGAGCTGCGGCTGCCGCGGCCTCCTGCTTCTCCTTGGCATGCTGGTAGATGTCCTTGCCGACCGTCTTGACCTTGTCGACGACGTCGCCGACGACGTCGCCGACCTTGTCGAAGATGCTCTCGCCCGTCCCGGAAGTCCCCGAGCTCCCTGCGGCGGCATTGTTCGCCTTGACCGCCGCGTCGTAAGCCGCCGATGCCTCTTGAAGCGCTCTGCCGGCCGCGGTGACGGCCTCGGGGTCCTGAGCCTCCAAAGCGGCGCGGAAGTCCGCGTTCGCCTGGTCGAGCTCACGCTGGGCCGCTACGACCCCAGCGCCCTCATCGAGGTGATCCTCCGAGATGCTCTTCACCCGGGACAGGTCGTCGTACAGCCCGTCCAGCTTGGCGCGCAGGTCCTTGGAGAAGAAGGGCCCAGCGACCTCGATGTCCTTCTCGACGATCGCGATCTCCTTCTCGAGCCGCTTGATCTCTTCGTCCTTGGCGCTGCCCTCGGTGGTGGGCGCCTCGGGCAGGTAGTCGGGGTTCACCGTCGCGTGGCCGCCAACGACTTCAGTGGAGGGGCCGACGGTGACGCCGCCGCCGAGGGAGACGCCATCGTTGGTGGGCACGCCGGGGAACCAAGTGGCCGGATTGAGGGGGTTGAAGTTGATGCCCATGACGTTGCTCCTGATTAGCGGGGGGAACCCGTTCGCAATTTCTAAGATTATCGGCGCGTGTCGGATGGAGTTGCTTCCACCCGACACAATTAGGCGACCGGACCCGTCCCAAGCCTTGAAAACCGGGTGTTTAGCGGATCTGAACCTAGCGCACCAGAGGGAGAACCAGGCCGCCGTAGACCTGACGCAGCGTCCCAAGGAACAGCTTGAGGAACTGGGCCTGGCCGATCAGATCGGCCCCCATCCCCGCCCGGCCATCGCCCAGCGTGGTCGCCTGGGTCAGGAGGTCCCAGAGGTGAACCCGGACGTGGCCGGTGCCCAGGACCCGGCCTCCCGGAGCGGCGCCCTCGCTCAGCGTGAAGAAGAGGGTGGTGCTGTCCACCCAGAGATCCGGCCCTGGATCGTCATGGAGGACCTTGACCCCCTGAAGGTGGAACGCCCGCCCGTCCTCCGCCTTGAGCGACACGGCGTGGATCATCCGCAGGGTCCGGGCGTCCCCTTCGGCCGGGACGAAGAGCTGGAACCGTCCATCGAACGCGGTCAGCGGGTGGGGGCTGAGCGCCGGCGCCGTGGCAGTTCCAGAGGAGCGGGCGCTGAGGCTCGGCTGGGCGAGCAGCGCCCGAACATCCTCCCACTCCACCGTGAGGACGAACTCGAAGGGGGTTCCCGCGTCGCCGTGGGCCAGGTCCAACTGCCCCTGCATGTGCTCCGTGAAGCGAAAGCCGGTCTTCCGGTGGCTCGCCGGCGCCAATGTCCGCCGCGCGGGCGCCGTCGCCGCGGTCCAGCCATGCTCCTCTACAAGGAGTGACGCGCAGCGCTCCGCCATCGCGGTGAGCGTGAGCAGCGGGTTGGCGGAGAGCGGGCAGGGCAGGACCGAGGAGTCGCAGACGTAGAGCCCTTCGTGGACCTCCGTCCCGGCGCTGCCCTTGAACACCCGGCCGCGGTCATCCACCGCGCCGTGCGCGGCGTCTTCACCCATCGGGCAGCCGCCCAGCGGGTGCGGGGTGGTGGTGGGGTGGGACGGCAAGACCTGCCACGCCGGATTGGCGATGTACTCCGCGCCCTGCGCGCGCGACGCCCTGGCCAGCGTCTGATGGATGGACTTCACGCACGGCTCCGCGCCGGCGCCGGCCCAGCGCAGGCGCAGCTGGTCATGCTCCAGGCGGAGCGCGCCGCTGGCGCTGTCGTGCGCGGTGACCGCCCAAGCCTGAGTGCGCCGCAGCGCCCCGTGGCCAGGCCCACCGACGAGGCTCATCAAGGAGCGCGCCGCCCGCGACAGCCGCGCCAGCGCGCCGCCTGCCGGGCCTCGTTCTCCGTGCGCCGTCGCCAGGAGCAGCGGCAGCGCCGCCCCAATCGGCCCCGGGACCGCGGACTCCTGGATGACCATCCCGTCCGAGATGGGCTTGCCCTTGCGCAAGTCAATCATCCCCGCGATGGCCGGCCCGACGGAGCCGGGAAACTCCGGCCCGCCCTTGCGCGAGCCGATGCCGTTCACCTCGTCATCGCCGTTGTGACCGAACCCGATGGTGCAGCCGTTGCCGGAGAAGCCCTGGCCCACCGCCGCGGACACCGGGAGCCCGGCGTCCCTGCTGCGCAGCAACACCTCGGTCGACCCCAGCGCCCCGCCGCCCAGCAGCACCATCGGCGCCGTGACGAACGCGTCCGGCGCGTGGAACCGCTCGCGGTGCTGACCGTGCGCGCGGTAGTGCACCACCCACCGGCCCTCGCAGGCGCTCACTGACCGCACCTCTATCTCGCAAAAGAGCTCTGCCCCCAGCTGCTTCGCTGCCGCCAGATAGTTGGTCGTGAGCGCGCCCTTCGCGCCGTGGTTGCAGCCGGTGATGCAGTTGCCGCACAGCGTGCACGCGGCCTGCGGAACGCCCGCCGCGCTGGTGCCCTTCTCGAAGGCGATGGTGACCGGCACGGTCTGCGCGTTCGTCCCCAGTGCCCGCGCGGCGCGGTCCAACGCGGTGAGCTTGCTCAGCGCACCTTCGTAGCGGGCCGGGCGCAGCATCTCCTCCGCCTGCGCGTACCCGCGCTCCAGCCGCGTGCCCACGTCCGCCCGGAACGCGGCGGGCCAGCGCGGGTCCTCGAAGATGCGCGGCTCTGGCCGCACCGCCACGCCCGCGTTGACCAGCGACCCGCCGCCCAACCCGCAGCCCTGCACCGCGGTGACGCCCTCGCCCATGTGGAAGCGGTAGAGCCCGGTGGGGCTGCCCACCCGGCCGTGCTCGAGCTCCGCCTGGACTTCCCGGGCGAACGCGGCGCCGGTGCGGGGGAACTCGCCAGGCAGCCATTCGCGTCCGCGCTCCAGCACGCAGACCTTGCGGCCAGCCTGCGCCAACCTCAGCGCGAGGACGGACGCGCCGTACCCGCTGCCCACGACGATGGCGTCGTACTCTGGCCGGAGCTCGGCCACTGGAGACGACAGGCGAGGAACCTGCTCGGAAGGCATGGCGGCAGCTCCCGGGAAAAGGCAGCGCCTTCAACCTCTGCCGAAATCCTCTCACATAGGTGGGCACGATGGGTCCTTCACGCAGTCGAAGCGTGCGACGTCTTCGAACGCGCCGGCCTTCGCGCGGTACTGAGCGAGCCGATTGAGGATGTTTCCGTTGGAGTCGAAGTCCATGGGTCCAGAAGCACCCTCGTAGTTGATGGATTTCCCCTCCAGGATGAGCGCGGCGGCCTTGGCGAACTCCTCCGGGCCGGTGCGGATGACTTCCCCGCTGGGCGTGCTGGTGCGGGGGAGGGCGTCGCGAATCTGCGCGCCGGTCACCTGCGTGGGGTCCGGCAGGTTGGCGGCGGCGATGAGCGTGGCCAGCAGCAGCGTCATCGCGTTGTCGTAATAGATGGCGTCCCGGTAGACGACGGGGATGCCGTAGCGGTTCTCGTACTCGAGAGAGAACGTCTCCCCGGAGCGGCCGTTGTCCAGAAGCACGTGGCTCACGCCCTCCACGCCATCGCCCAGGCTGCCCAGGGACTGCAGCGCGGAGGAGATGCGGAACGTGTGGTAGTGCAACAGACGCGGGCTGTAGCCGCCCTGCCGGTATGCCTTGACGAACGCGGCCTGCTGCTGCGCGAAGTTGGCGACGACGACAACGTCCGGCGCGCCGTCGCTTACGCCGGCGGTCTGCGTGTCGGCGAGCTGCTTGGCCGCGTCCGCCCAGTTGAAGCTGTTCGGGTCCGCGTCGCGCGGGTGATAAATCTCCTCGACGATGGGCGTGGCGCCCGGGCTCATGGCGGTGGCGTAGGTGCGCAGGTCCTTGACCGCGCCGCGCCCGAACACCTCGTCGCTGGCCAGGTACGAAATCTTCAGCTTTCCGTCGCCGTTCGCGTCGCCCCCGTTGGTCCGCATCATCAGCGACACCAGAATTTGCGAGATGAGCTTGGTGGACATGATGGAGCGGAAGTTCCAATGCCCGCCGTTGCGCAGCGCCAGCTGGGTGACGGGGTCCACGTCCACCGCGGCGCCGTTGTTGATGGAGCCGGACGTGCAGCTGCCGCACTCGATGGGGACATTGAGATCATTCGCGGTGTCCGCGTCGTAGAACGTCTTGTTCACCTCCACGTCCACCTGGCTGGTGTCGACGATGAGCGCCTTCACCTTCTGCTCGCGCACCAGCTCCGTGCAGCGGGTCACTGCGACCGACGGCTCGTTCGCCGAGTCGGCGAGCAGGAAGGCGAGCTTCAGCGACGAGAGCGCCGGTACTTTTCGCAAGCCCGCGTTCGCGTTGCGCTCCGCCAGGCGGATGGCGTCGCCCCAGCTGGGCTCGGAGTTGAGCCCGGTGCGGTCAATCACTGCGCCGAGGGAAATGGTCTGCGACGGGCTCGTCTGCCTCGGGCCGCACGCGGCGAGCGCGCCGGCAGCGAGGATGTGAACGAGGTGGCGCTTCATCGTCGTCCTCCAGTGCTGCCCCTTTGAGGCGGGGGATGATGCGCTTCGCGCGCGTCCATGCGCTAGGCACCGGCGTCGGGCACTGTCGCAGGACTTGTTTTCAAGTCGCGGCTTATTCCGGGTTCTCCGCGCTCGCGCGACCACCGCGCCAGGAGCGCCCCGCAAGTTTTCGCTGAGGCCGGAACCGGCAGCGACACGCCCGCACGGGTCGCGACAGATCGCGCAGCGTTCATGGAAATTTCGGCCGCGTCCGTGAGAACAAGAAAAGCGCCATTTGTAGACCTTGCGCCGATTCAAATTGATGTCTTCAGATACGCGCTCTCGCGAAAGGAGCTGGCTTGAGCGCAAGACCCTGCGGCCTCGTGTGGATGCTGGTGACCAGCGCCGTCGCGAGCGGAGCGGAGCCCTCGGTGAGCAAGACGGGCACGGTCGCTTCGGAGGCGGAGACGGACACCGCGATGGTGGACGACGACCGCAACGCCTCCGTCGTCACCGCCAGCGGCGGGGAGGAGCAGCGCGCGCTGGCCTCCGCGAACGTGACCTCGGTGAGCTGGGAGGACATCAACCAGCGCGGCTACCACTCGCTGGGGGAGATTCTGGCGGACGTGCCGGGCCTCTATGTGGTGGATGACCACGTGATGCCGTCGGTGGGCGTGCGCGGGGTGACCGGCGGCTTCCGGGCCGGGACGCGCATCGTGAAAATCATGGTGAACGGCGTGGCGGTCAGCTTCCGGCCGGACCTCACGGCGTTCCTCGGGCCCGAGTACATCCCGGTGGAGATGATTGAGCGCGTGGAGGTGGCGAAGGGCCCGCTCTCCGCGCTGTATGGCGCCAATGCCTTCCTCGCCACGGTGAACGTCATCACCCGCGGCCAGGGCAGCGGCGCCAGCGTCATCGCCGAAGCCTCCGGGCGCGCCAACGTGGCCCGCGCGTCGGCCGGCTACGGCGGCACCATCGTCGGCGGGTTCGACGAGGGCGGGCGGTCCCTCGTGGTCGCCGCCAGCAGCGAACGCCTGGACCGCTCCGGCCTGCGCATCCAGCAGACCTTCCCGGACCAGGACCCGTCGCTGGCGCGCTACCGGCCCTTCTTCGCCGGAGCCAGCCAGGGAGACCTCGCCACCCCCACCAGCGTGTTCGGTCAGTTCCGCGCCAAGCTGGGCAGCCAGGACACGGTGCTGCTGCAGGGCGGGCTGCAGCGGCTGGATGCGATGGGCGAGTTCCAGCTCAACTCCGTGCTCACCCACAAGAGCCGGGTGTCGCTGCAGAACATCTGGACCAGCCTGCGCCACGAGCGCCGCTGGTCCCCGGAGGTGCAGAGCGCGCTCTGGGTGGGCTACTCGCGAGGCGAGCCCACCGGCGAAGAGCTGCTCTACCTGACCGGGAGCAACGACTTCGCCTTCCAGCGGGACTTCAAGTACCAGGCGGTGGACGGCGCGCTGGAGCTGACGGTGAGCCCCACCGACCGCGTCTCCGTGAAGGGCGGCGTGGACCTCTCCTGGGAGCCGCAGGAGGCGCTGCACTACACGGAGGTCTTCTTTGCGCCGCAGGGCACCAGCAAGTCGGGCGACCGGGTGGAGCTCATCAGCCCGTCCGACACGCAGCACCTCACCACGGTGAACACCGGCCTGTTCCTGCAGCTGACCGCCAACCCGTTCCGGGACGGCGCGCTCAAGGGCCTCTACGTGACTGGCAACGCGCGGCTGGACCTGCCCAACCTCTTCCTGCCGCAGTACAGCTGGCGCGCGGCCATCGCGTACCAGTGGAGCGAAGCGGTCACCACCAAGCTGATTGGCGGCCGCGCGTTCCAGACGCCGTCGGCGACGCTGCTCTACGGCTTGCCGGGCTTCGGCTCCGCCAACAACGTCATCGGCAACCGGACGCGCGAAGGCGCGCTGCCGCTCAACCCGCAGGTGGTTCACAGCCTGGAGGCGGTGGCCAGCGTGCAGCTGATGGGGCGGCTGGCGCTGGAGGGCGGCGTCTTCGCGCAGGAGGTGACGGACCGCATTGAATTCGCGCAGGCCGGGCCGCACTTCCAGGCGCGCAACTCCGGGCAGCAGCGCAACGTCGGGATGGAGCTGCGCGGAAGGTTGGTCTACCAGCGCTTCTCCGCGCAGGCCTCGGCCACGCTGGAGCGGCCCATTGTCGAAGAGGCGGTGGAGGACGCCGCCCAGGCGCTCTACCCGAACGTCACCGTGGCAGGACGCTTCAACCTGGCGTTGCCGGAGGTGTACCTGAACGTCAACGGCCAGCTGCGCTGGGTGGGCGAGCGCGGCGCGTCGCAATCCAACGTCGCGCTGAACAACGACGTGCCCTACGCGCTGCCGGCGTACTTCACCGCGGATGCCACGGTGTCCACGGTGGGCCTCAACTTCCTGGGTGGAGCGCAGACCACCCTCGCGCTCTCGGTGAGGAACCTGACCGACACCCGCTACTTCGAGCCCGGCTTCGGCGGGTTCGACATCCCCAACCTGGGCCGGACCGTGCTGGCCGAGCTGCGTCAGACCTTCTGAGGAACGACACCTTGAGTCCGTTGAACGTGGTGGGCGGTGAGTCCGAAGACCCAGAGGCAGAAGAGAAGGAGCCCATCCTTCCGGGCTTCGGCAAGTACCGGTTGGTGCGCAAGCTCGCCGCGGGCGGGATGGCGCAGATTTATCTGGCCACCATCGACGGCCCCAGCGGCTTCTCCAAGACCTGCGTGGTGAAGCGGATTCTTCCGCAGTTCGCCAACCTCGAGGACTTCTCGGAGATGTTCGTCACCGAGGCGAAGGTGGCGGCGCTGCTCAACCACACCAACATCGTTCAGACCTTCGACTTCGGGCAGGTGGGCGACCAGTACTACCTGGCCATGGAGTTCGTCGACGGCCCGTCGCTGGATGTGATGATGCGGCGGGCGGCGAAGGACGGCGTGGCGCTGGGCGTGAAGCTGGCCACGCACCTGGGCATCCCGCTGTGCGACGCGCTCACCTACGTGCAGCAGATGCGGCTCCCCTCGGGCGAACCCTTGCACCTGGTCCACCGCGATGTCACGCCGGGGAACATCCTCATCTCGCGGACCGCGGAGGTGAAGCTCACCGATTTCGGCGTGGTGAAGACCTCCGTCAACAGCCGCTCCACCACCGTCGGCGTGCTCAAAGGGAAGTTCGCGTACATGTCCCCGGAGCAGCTGCTGCAGAAGCCGCTCGACCATAGGTCTGACCTCTTCTCCCTCGGGGTGGTGCTCTACGAGGCGGCCACCGGCCGGCGGCTGTGGAAGCGCAGCGCGCTGGGGGACCTCATCAGCGCGGTCACCCACGAGGAGGTGCCCCGGCCCACGCAGTTCATCCCGGGCTTCCCGCCGGGCTTCGAGCAGATTCTCCTCAAGGCGCTGGCCAAGGACCCGGACGACCGCTACCAGAGCGCGCGGGAGATGATGACGGACCTCGACACCTTCAAGGTGGCCGAGGGCTACACCAACGGCCGGCGCGAGCTCATCGCCACGCTGGGCCGCCTCTTCCCCGGCGCCATGCCGGACTCCAGCTACAGCACCAGCTGGTCCGTCGGCCCGCCGTCGTTGCCCAGCGGCGGCAAGCGCCCGCTCGTCTCGCAACACCCGCTGGCCGCGCCCGCGTCGGGCCCGCCGCTGGACGCCGCAGGCCTCACCGGAATGCTCCTCTCCGCGGAGGACTTCCTCGCGCTCCCGGACGGAGGCTCACTGCCCAGCGTGGGCGCCTGGCGGCGCACGTTGCTCACGCGCGCGCAGGTGCAGCTGCTTCTCCTGACTCTGGGCTCCCTGGTCGCCACCGGCCTCTTCTGGTGGCGGGTCCTCTCCTGACGGGGGCAAAGGTGGCGAACGTGTCCATATCCATGGTGGGTCGACGTCCGGCGCTTCACGGGGTGATGTCCCGCGCGCGGCTCATCCTCGTCACCGTCTTCCTGGCCAACGCGGTGGGCTACGTTTTCTACCGCGCGCTCAAGCAGCGGGCCGCGCGCCGGGACGCTACCGCCGCTGCGGTGACTCCGCCGAACCCCGCGGCCACGCCGGACTCGGCGCTGGCACGAGCACACCGGGTGGCGGGGCTGGCGGCGCTCGAGGGTGGGGAGTACGGCGCGGCGGTGAAGGAGTTCACCGCGGTGCTGCGCCTGGGCGAGTCCGGCGCGGACACCGCGGAGCTCCTGCGCATTGCGAGGGACCTGCACGACAAGGCCGCGGCGCGCGAGTCGCAGGCGAAGGCCGCCGAGCGTGAGGCGCAGGCGAGGGTGGCGGAGGAGCGCGAGGCCGAACGCCGGAGCGCGGAGCGGGAGGCAACGGAGCGCAGGAACGCCGCCATCCGTCCGGCGCCGCTCCCAGCGAAGAAGCGGGTGCTGGCGCGGGCGTCGCGTGCGGAGCCGGAGAGCCTGTCCGGCCTTTTACTGGTCACATCCACGCCGTCCGGGCTGTTGGTGGAAGTGGATGGAAGGCGGGTGGACTTCACGCCCACGCGCGTGAAAGTGGAGCCCGGGCTGCACACCGTCGCCATCATCCAGGGAGACAGCCGGCTCTACGAACGGCGGGTGGAGGTGGTGGAAGACGGTATCCACTCCATCGACCCGGACCTGACTGAGAAGCTGCGCCCCGCGGTGCGCGAGGAGCCGCGGGTGGCCGCCGCGGCGGAGCCGGCCGAGGACGACGAGGAGCCGCTGCCGGCATCGGAGGCACGCCCGGCGCCCGCGCCGTTGGAGCGGCCGAACATCCGCGCGTTCGGGGAGCTTCACGTCCTCTCGCCTGGCGTCTACGGCGACGTGTGGATCAACGGCGAGTCCTACGGGAAACCGCCGCTGGTGGCGCGGAACATCCCCTCGGGGCCGGCGACGGTGGAGATCCGCGTGGACGGCGCCGTGCGCCGCTCGCGCACGGTGGAGGTGGTTCCCTCCCGGCGCTCCACCATCCGGATCCGCTAATGCTCCTCCCAGGTCGAAACCCCGTTCGCGTCGAGCGTAGCGCCGCGCAGCGGCGCGTAGTCGAGACGGCGGCACTTCCCATGGACGGCACAGCGCCCTCCCGCCCGTCGGCGCGATCCGAGAGCGCGAAGACGGCGTGCGTGGACTGTGCCGACGTCTCGACTACGCGCCTGCAGCGCTACGCTCGACGCGAACGGGGAGGCGATGCTGCGCCTCTGCAGAGGCACTAGAGCCATGGACAGCGCGCGCGCCCCGAAGTTGCTCGGACACCTGACGCACCTCAACCGGCGGGTGCGAGACGAGTTCGTCCAGGTCCTGCTCGGCGCGGTGGCGCTGGGCGTGCTGCTGCCGGAGCTGGGCCTGTGGCTGAAGGACGCACCGCTGGGCGTGATGCCCTTCACGGGCTGGCGCTACGATGTGCCGAACCTCGCGCTGGGCGTGATGATGCTCTCCGCCAGCGTGCAGTGCGAGCTGCGGGACTTCCGCCACCTGGTGGAGCGCCCCCGCGCGGGCGTGTTCGCGCTGCTCGTGGTGTACCTCGTGGTGCCGCTGGCCGCCTCCGCGCTCGGGCTCTTCGGCGCGAGCGAGCTGCCGCCGGAGCTGGGCGAGCAGCTTCAAGTCGGCCTGATGATGAGCGCCCTGATGCCGGTGGCGACGACGTCTTCGGTCTGGGTCCGGCAGAACGGCGGCGCGCTGGCGCTGCTCCTCGCGCTCATCATGGTCACCACCGCGCTCTCGGTGCTCTCGGTGCCGCTCTACCTGACCGCGCTGGTGGGCATCTCCGGCGCGGACGTGCAGGTGCCGGCGGCGACGCTGGTGGAGCAGCTGGTGATGAGCGTGAGCTTGCCCTGCGCGGTGGGCCTTGCGTTGCGCGCGCTCTGGCCCCGCGGCTGCGCGCGCTGGACGCCGTTGTTTTCGCTCCTGGGCAGCCTGGCGCTCATCGCGGCCATCCTGGTGAACATGGCGGTGGCTTCGCCGCACCTGTGGCAGCAGGGCAGGGCGGTGGCCCTGATGGTGGCGCTGGCCGCCGCGCTGGCGGGGGTGAGCTTCGGGGTGGGGCTGCTGGCCGCGCGCTGGGCGGGGCTCGCGCGCGAAGACGCGGTGACGCTCCTCTTCGCCAGCGGGATGCGCTCCAACAGCACCGGGCTGGTGCTGGCCCTGAAGAGCTTCCCGGCGTTGCCGCTGGTCTGCGTCCCCGCCGCAGCCTACCTCATCGTCCAGCACGTCCTCGGCGCGCTGGTCACGCGGTCCCTCCAGCGCGCCAAGAGCAAGCTGCTGGGGAAGTCCATCGCGCTGGAGCCGCGCAGCCTCTCTGCCTACCTGGACCGGGTGCTGCCGCACGCCGAGGGGGAAGGCTTCACCCTCCTGGTCTTCCGGCTGGAGGGTGCGCCGCGGCCCGCGCTGTCCCGCGGGCTCAAGGCCCTGGTCCGGAGGCTGCGGCAGCGGGTGCGCGTCAACGACTTCATCTGCCTCCTGCCGCCGGACCGCTTCGGCCTCGTCCTGGTGGACGCCAAGGAGCGCGGCCGGGAGCTGGTGTTGGGGCGCGTGCAGAGCGAGCTGCGCACGGTGGCCCCCGGGCTTACGCTGTGTTCCGGCCTGGCGCACGCGCCCACCGGCATCGACTTCTTCTCGGCGGACCAGCTCATCGAGCTCGCTTCCGGCGGGGTGGAGGACACGGTGGTGAGCGAGCGGGGTTGAGGCTTTCCTTTCGCGCAGGAATCGCCAAGGCTTGCCCGCGTGCTTCGACTCTCTGCGCTCGGATTGGCCTCGCCCCTGGGCGGCGTCGTGCAGGCCTGCGCCGCCCACCGCGCCGGCGTCGTCCGGCCTTCGGCCGCTCCGGATATGGAATGGATGGCCTCCGGCGACCGCGAGCCCCAGCCCCTCCAGGTCCACGCCGTCCGCGGGGTGACCCACGGCTTCCGCGGCGCCGGGCGGCTGGTGGCGCTGCTGACAGACGCGCTGGGAGACCTGCTCGCGCGCGGCGGCCTGCCCCAGGGTCAGGGTGGCTTGTTCCTCGCGCTGGCGGACCCGCAGGAGCGCGGCTTCACGCTGTCCGCGGATGTGGACGAGCCGGACGCGGAGGAGCCGCAAGAGCGGATAGACGCGCTCGGCGCCGCGCTGGTGGAGCGGGTGGACCTCGTCACCGGGGCGGGGCTCGCGGCGCTGTCGCCCGCGTTCTTCGGCGGCGGCCACGTGGCGTACCTGCGCGCGCTCTCCGCCGCGACCGAGGCCGTCTCCCGGCGCCAGGCGGCCTGGGCCCTGGTGGGCGCGGCGGACAGCCTGTGCGCGCCGGAGGCGCTCGAGCGCTTCCTGCAGGCGGAGCGGGTGAAGACGGACCAGCGGCCGGTGGGCTTCATGCCCGGCGAGGCCGCCGCCTTCGCGCTGGTGGCGCGGGAGGGAGAGGGGCCAAAAGTCCGCCGCGTGGCGCTCACCTCTGCAGAAGGCGACGGGACGGCGCCGCCGGATGGCCGTGCCCTGCTGGCGGCGGCGCTGGAGGCGCTCGGGCCGGAGCCGGCGGGGAGCGCACCGTGGCTGGTGTCGGACCACGACGGGGAGGAGCGCCGCGCGGCCGAGCTGGGGTACCTGCAGCACCGGCTGGTGACGGCCGACCGCCGCCTGGCAGACGCCCCGGTCTGGTTCCCGGCGGTGGGCTTCGGTAACACCGGCGCCGCTTCGGGAGCCGTAGCGCTCTGTGTGGCGACGCGCGCCCTGCAACGCGGCTACGCTCCATCCACCTCAGCGCTCCTCTTGTCGCAGTCAGACGGGGTGGCGCGCGGGGCCGTTCAGCTCGCCTGAAGAACCTGGAGGTCTCCATGCCCTTCCTCACTGCCAAGGAGATGCAGACGGCGCTGGCGATGGCGCTCAAGGACGTCTTTGTCCCCACCGCGCGCGAGGGCGCGAAGCTGAGCGACGCGCTGGCGGAGCTGCAGCGGGTGAGGCCGATGTTCACCGGGGGCGCCCGGGCCAAGAAGAAGGCCAAGAAGGCCACCAAGAAGAAGAAGTCAGACTCGACGCACGCCTCGTCCAAGGAGCCGCCGGTGGCGGTGCTGGGCAAGGGGCAGGGGTACGCGCAGAACGGCTCGGACTTCATCCGCGGCCTGACGGGGCGGGGCGTCTACAACCAATTCGGTCACCTGTCTCAGCTGGTCAACTCGCCGCTCGCGGCGGACATCCACCAGACCGCGCTGTTCCCGGGCGGGCCCGGCCAGAACTTCGACCCCGGGTTCACCTTCAAGACCGGCAAGTCCCGCGGGAAGCCGGCGGGCCAGCGCTTCCCCTACAAGTGGGAGGCCCACCACATTTTGCCCGGGTCCGCCTTCTACTACGCCCGGAACAACAAGCCGGTCTTCACCGCTGACCAATATGAGTTGTTGCTACAAACTGTCTACAATATCAACCACGGACACAACATCATCATGCTGCCCAAGGAGCTCTGGGCGGTGTTCGTGCACTCACTGGTGCAGCACCCCGGCGACCACCCCAACTACACGCAGTATGTGATGGACGGGATGGTGAAAATCTCAAACACGCTGGACTCGCTGGTGAAACAAAAGAAGCCCCACAAGGAGGTGGTCGCCAACCTGTTCTCGGAGCTGCAGGGGCTTGAGACAGACTGCTGGGACTTCCTCGTCAAGCTGGGCAAGAGCCTGTTCGCAGCGCTGGCGAAGGGGAAGAAGTTCCCGTCCCCGTTCATCAGCGAAGCCACGAAGAAAGGAAAGAAGCGTGCCTCGCTCGCCTGAGAAAGCGTTCACCTACTGGGTGCTCACCTCGCAGTCGCCGGATGGCGCGGTGATTGACGCGCTGCCGGATGGCGCGCCCGATGGGTACCTGTTCAGCCAGGGGGTGAGCTTGAAGGCGAAGTTCCCCAAGAACGCCTCCGTGCAGTTCTCCGACAACTTCCCGGACCACCGGAAGCTGAAGGACTTTCAGGCCAACATCCTGCAGACGTTGATCGTCTCCCCCAAGGCGAGGAAGGTCATCGAAGGGCTGGAGGTGGGCAACGCGGAGTTCCTGGATGTGGCCATCAAGGACCACCGGGGCAAGGTCGCCGCCAAGGACTACGCCCTCCTGAACCTCATCGGAGCGGAGGACGCCATCGACATGAAGCGTTCCACCGTGCGGATGAGCGCGCTGGACCCCACCCAGATTCAACGCGTCAACAGCCTCGCCCTGGACCTCCCGAAGATTGGCCCCCGCGCGAAGCTGTTCCGCTGTTCCATGGAGCGAAATCTGTTTCTCCTGAGGGACGACGCCCGCAAGGCCTTCGAGGCCGCCGGGCTCACCGGGCTGACGCTGTTCCCCGCAGAAGGTTGGGACGGGTTGCCGGTCTAGTGGATCTCAAATCCATGCGCGCGGACTCGGCGGGTCTCCTCTCTGACCTGCTCGACCAGTTTCAGGCGGAGGCGCCGAGGGAGCAGCTGCTCTCGCAGCTGGCCGACCTCACCACGCACTTCCACCTGGTGGCGGTGGCGGCGCTGTTGGTCGACGGCAACCCGGAGAAGTGGTGCCTGAACCTGTGTCGCCTGGCGGAGAACGGCCGTCGCATTGCCAGGCTCCTGCGCCACCGCAAGCTCGCGGCCCCGCCACCGTCCGCGACGCACACCGCGGTGCTCGCGGCCATAGCCGCCTCCGCGCTCCCGCTGGCGCGCGACGTGGCCGCGGCAGCCAACCCCAACTGGGACCCCGACGCCGGCGAGTACGAAGACGAAGCGCGCTGGGCGAACGTGTTTCAAGCCCTCGCGCAGGGAGCGCCGGCCTCGCTCATCGAGCAGCAGCTGGCCGCAGTCGAAGCGCTCGAGCCCGAGCCGTACGCTGACCGCGCGGCGGCCGTGCGCGCCCTGGGTGCCAAGGATGCCGTCGCCTTCGAGAAGGCCTTCGTCCCCGCGCATGACATCCACGCCGCCGCAATTGACGAGCGGGCGGCCGCGTTCGGCACGCCGACCACCCGCTTCGCGCCGCACCGGTTCGTTTGGCTGGAAGGCGTGGCCCTCCTCCGTCTGGCGCAAGCGGCTGGCCTCCCGCGGCCCCAGGCGGAGCTGCGCATGTGCCCGGCCCTTGCCCTGGCCCCGTCCAAGGCGCAGTACGCGGGGGACTGGGCCATCGACGCCGGCCAGTAGCGCACTGCGCCAGGTCGATTGGGGCAAGCGTGGACCGGGTTTCGGCTAGGTTCACGCGCCGTGATGGTTGTCCCGCGCACTCTGGAGCGCCCCCGGACGCCGGTGCTGCTCGCGCTCGGCGCGGCGACGCTGTGCGCGGGCATCGCCGTCGCGGTCAGGCTGGGCGCGCCGCGCGCGCTGGTGGAAGCAGTGCCTGGCAATCCGCTGCTGAGCGCGTGGAGCCAATGGGACGCCGGTTGGTACCTGCGGATTGCCCAGGCCGGCTACGCGTACACGCCTGGCCAGCAGTCCACCGTCGCGTTCTTCCCGCTCTACCCCCTGCTGGTGGGCGCGGTGGCCCGGCTCGGGTTCGGCGTCTTCTGGGCGGGCGCGGGGGTGAGCGTCGTAGCGGGCGTCGCCGCCATCATCACGTTCGAGCGCTGGGCGCGGACCCAGCTGCCGCCGGAGAGCGCGCGCTTCGCGACGTGGCTCCTCGCGCTCTATCCGTTCGCCTTCTACCTCTACGGCGTCCTCTACTCGGACGGGCTCTTCCTCCTCCTCGTCGTGGGCGCGTTCCTGGCGCTGGAGAAGGACCGCCCGCTGCTCGCCGCGGCGCTCGGGGCGCTCGCCACCGCCACGCGTCCGGTGGCGCCGGCGGTCGTCCTCGGGTTGACCCTGCGTCACCTCGAACGCCGGCGGCGCAGCGGCGAGCCCTTCGCGCTGCGCGACCTCATCCCGCTGCTCTCAGCCGCGGGCCTGCTGGCCTACGTGGCCTACCTCGGGCTGCAGTTCGGCGAACCCTTCGCCTTCGCGAAAGTCCAGGGCGCCCCGGGTTGGGACCAGCCGCCCGGCTGGCACACCTGGCTCAAGCTCGCGTGGTTCGACGTGCTCTTTCCCCGGGTGGCGCCGTTGGTGGCCTTCCGGCTCGTCGGTCACGCGGTCCTGGCGCTGGCCGGGTTGGTGCTGGTCATCCCGACCTGGAAGAGGCTGGGCGCGGGCTACGGGCTCTACGTGCTCATCGCCGTGGGCCTGCCCACGCTCTCGAGCAAGGACTTCCAGGGACTGGGCCGCTACGAGATTGCCGCGTTCCCTCTGTTCGCCACGCTGGCGTTGCTGCTCCGAGAGCGGCGCTGGCTGCGGAGGGGCTACCTCGCAGCGAGTGCGTGCGGCCTCGCCGGGCTCGCCGCGGGCTTCGCGCTGGGCGGATACATCGCGTAGCGCTTGACGCTGGCCGCCGGGTACGGGAGAGCCACAGGCGTGAACACGACTCCGCAGGCGCTGGCGACGTTCGAAGCGCTCCCCCTTCAGGAGCGGCTGTTCGTCCGCGCCCGGCTGTTCTCCGCGCCGCTGGAGGCGTTGGCGCGGAGGGCGCCGCCCGGCCGCATCGCCGACGTCGGCTGCGGCCACGGGCTGCTCACCGCGCTCCTCGCGGTCGGACGGCCGGACCGGCAGCTGCTGGGCGTGGACCCGGACCCGGCCAAGATTCAGCGCGCGAAGCTTGGGCCGGGGACGCTGCCGAACGTGGAGCTGCGCTTCGCCACCATCGAGTCGTTGCTCCCGGAGCTTCAGGGCGCGCTGGACGCGGTGGTGGTGGCGGACGTCCTCTACCTTCTCCCGCCGGAGCGCTGGCCGGACTTTCTCCACGCCGCGTACCAGCTGCTCAAGCCCGGCGGGTTGCTCCTGCTCAAGGAGGCCGTCGCGGATGGCTCCTGGAAGTACTTCAAGTGCCTTGCCCAGGAGCGCTTGATGGTGCGGCTCCTCCGCAGGACGCACAGCAGCGGCGGGCTGGGCTTCGCCCCGAGGGCAAAGACCGAAGCCCTGCTTCGAGGCGCGGGCTTCAAAGTGGCGGAGACGGTGGACCTCGCGAAGGGCTACGCCACGCCCCACATCCTCTTCGTCGCGCGCAAAGCTGAGCTCAGCGGCTGAGGTCTTCGGACGCTCATCGGCGCGTCCCGTGGTCCGTCTCCGGGCAGCCCATCACCCGCGACGCTACCAAAGAGCTCGTTGGTCCCCTTGCACTACCGGCGTGGGGCGGGTGTTCTGCGGCAATGACACATCCGCGTGATGACCGCGACACGCTCCTCGCCATCCTGCTGACGGCCTCCGCCTGCGCCCCTGTGATCTACCTGGTGCGCAACGCGCTGCTCGGGCTCAGGTACGACTCGATTCCCGCAGTGGCGCTCACCGTCGCCGCCAGCCTCGTGCGCTACCTGCCGCTCGCCGCGGCCGCGCTGCCGCTCCGCTCCCGTGGCCTGAAGGTGGCCGCCGCTGCCGCGGCGCTGGTGTTCCTGGCGATCGATGTGAGCGGGGCGCTCGGCGGAGCCTCTACTCCGCCGTCGCGAGGTGGGCGCACCCGCGCGACGGTCTCTTCTTCCGGTTCTGAGGCTGAGCCGGGTGGTGTTTCAGGCGCGACGACGCCTCCGAAACCCGTAGACGATGGCCGCTCACACGAGGGTCGCGGTAGGCGCGAGGTACGACGGCGGACGTCCGATGCAGCCGTACTGCACGGCTCCGGGAATCGAGCCAGTCTCGTCGTGAAACATGAGTGTCTCCAGCCTGACGCCGAAGTACTGCGCAGCATGAGAGCCCACGATGCTGGCGCCGAACGCGAGAGCGCCGAGGATGGCTTTGCGAAGCATGGGTTGGCGCGAAGCAAGGATTGTGGCGATGCACGCGCCGAAGCCGAGGGCACACAGGCCCAGCGCCGATGCGACCCAGGGGTTGGACGTGCTGCAATCCATGTCGATGTTAGCGATGGTGAACTGCATGCGGGCAGCGGGGCCTCATGGATTTGTCGACACTGATCATACCGGGCGCGGCGCAGGTTTATCGGCACCCGCGCGGAGCTCTACGGAGTCGATGGGTTTCAATGTGTTCGAGCGCGTTGATAGGTTGACCATCCCTATCGACGGAGGCACGTATGGAGAAGGAGAGCGCAAGGCGACTGTCGGACCTGATGAGGCGAATTGGCGGCGAGATCATGACTGCAGTAAACGATCTTCGGCGATCCGAGTCGGCCGAGGTCTATGAGGCCTACAAGCCACGGTTTGGTCGAGTGATGGGGGGAATCTATGACGAGATATTGAAGCCTATTTATCTCGAACATCCCGAACTCGAACCGCCTGAGCAGAAGTGACTGCCCGCCGCGCTGACGGTGGGGTGATTCAATTGAACGGTCTGAGGCCGGCAGCCTGCACCCTTATGCTGGCCTGCGCGATGGCGTGCGCTGGTACGTCAGCCCGGGTCTCCAGCGATCGTGCGGAGGGGATGTGGACTGCTACGGCCCTGCCCGACGCGTGCGTTTCTGCGCTCGACGGCGGAGCTGCTGTCTACACGCTGTCGAGTCCACAGTGCGAGATGGAGGTTGAGGTCTCAGCAGATGGTTGCGAGTTGTTTGGCGATTCAATTGCTCGTCCGGGGTCCTTGATAGAGTTCGGCAATCTGCGCAGGCACCTTGCCTGCGGGGAGACTGCGTATCCATGTTCAAACGTGTTTCGATGTGTTTGCGCGTGTCAATGAGTTGGTGATCGAGTGGACGGCCCCTGCAACTGCTTCTCGTGTCGCCGCGGCGTCAGCGAGATGCGGGAGACGGAGACGCTGCTGGCGGGTCCCGGCGTCTCGCTCTGTTCATCGTGCGCGTCCCGCGGCGCCCTCCTGGCCGGGCCCAACTGCTGGGTGAGGCGTGCTCCTTCTGCGCCAGGGAAGCTCCTCACATCGTGCGCCGGCTCGGATATGGCGCGATCTGCGATGCGTGCGTGATGGAGGCCTCTGCCATGTGCAGAGGGTGTGGCGCGACCTGACCGCGGTCGAAAACGTAACGGCCGCACGCTCAGCGGGAGAGCGCCTCGTAGCTTGTGAGCTGAATCCCGCGGCGTCGGATGACTTCGAGAACAGCGGGATGCGTGAGCGCCGCCAGCTCTGTCTCCCAGCCGTACTGCCACGACGGGTCCTCCGGCACGTGGACGGTGCGCGCCCCGGGATGACAGCCGAGCTCGAAGTCTCCGTCGGGCAGCGACTCGAGCACCGCGGTCAGCTCGGGCAGACCCAAGCGGCCGGCCTCCAGGATTCCGACGGCCGGCACGCGCCGGACCTGTGCGGAGCCTGGCAGCAGCCCCAGCCCTGACAGCACGACGGACTTCGCCGCGGCGCCCAGGTGCTCCGTCCAGGCGCGGCGCGGCAGCTCCCGCGGCCAACGCAGAGGGAGGCTTGCGACTTCCGCCAGCCTCTCGACGCAGCGCCGCACGCCCGGCAGGACATGCAGATGCTGGTGCGAGTCCAGGTGGTCCGGCGCCGCGCCCAGCTCCCTCGCTCGCCGCAGCTGCGCCTCCAGCTCCACCTCCAGCTCCTCGCGCTTCAGTTTGCCCAGCGCCCACGCACGGAGGACGTCCGGCCAGGCTGCGCGGAACCGGCCTCCCGGGGCGACGGAGCGGACCTGCTCCGGGGGCGCGGCGCAGGGCAGGGCGGTGGAGAGGCAGAGGTGAACGCCCAGCGCCAGGCCCTGCTTGCGCGCGGACTGGATGGCCTGCGGCGCCGTGGGGCCGGTCACCAGGACGGTGGCGCTGGTGACGATGCCTTCGCGGTGGGCGCGGAGGATGCCCTCGTCGATGGCCTCGTGGAGCCCGAGGTCATCCGCGTTGACGACGAGGCGAATCACACGGCCTGGCGGCGGTTCGGCTTGAGTGAGGCGACGGAGGCAGGCAGGCGGATGGGGTTGACCGTCTGGCTCGGGTGACGGGTCTCCGCGTAGAGCCCGGCCAGCTCGCGCACCATCTTGACGATGACCGAGGGGGAGGCGAGCGTGGACACGCCACGCGTGCGCGGGAAGTAGTCGACGCCCATCTGGAACACGCGGAAGCCGCGGCGGATGGCCTTCACCACCAGCTCCGCGTCGATGAAGGAGCCCTGGCTCTTGAGCTCCACTGCTTCCAGCACGCGGCGGTGCATCACCTTGAAGCTGAAGTTGACGTCCTTGATCTGCACGTCAAACAGGTTCCGGATGAGCAGGTTGTAGACAAAGGAATACGCAATGCGCTTCATCCCCTCGCTCGTCCGGTCGAACCGGAAGGCGCAGATCATGTCTGCTTCGAGGTAGGTCATGAGGTGCAGCGCGCGCTCAAGCTCGTTGAGGTCAAACGGGAGGTCGATGTCCGAGTAGACAATGACTTCCTTGGTGCTCGCGGCGAGCCCGGTCTTCATTGCCCCGCCCAACTTCAGATTGACCGGGTGGTGGATGACACGCACCTCGGAATGCCGGGTTGCCAGGCCCTCCGCGATCTCCCGGGTGCGATCCGTGGACGCGTCGTTGACGAGGATGATCTCGTAGTCGTCCGTGAGCCGGTTCAGGACGGACATCGCCCGGGTGACCGCGCGCTCCAGGTAGTCCTCCTCATTCCATGCCGGGAAGAAGAGGCTGATGCTTGGCGCGCTGCTCTTTCGGTCGGTCTTGCCCACAGTTACCTCCGCGGAAGGGGCGGAGCTATCAGAGGGGGGCCGCAGGGCGCAACGCGCTTCGCTCGGATGAATTCGACAGCCCAGGCGGACAGGCTGGCGCCGCGCGGGACACCTTCGCGCACGTAGACGCTCTTCGCCCGCTGTACGCCGGGCAACGACCCCTTTCGTTGGGGTCGCGTCCGACCCGAAAATGATTCCCGGGTACGATTCAACCCGGACCACGAGCCTGACTCGGGTGGACCGGGACCCTTGTTTTGGGGACTTGAGCTCGGAACCCGTGCTGGCCGCCTCGTTGCACCTCGAGCGGGTCGCCCAGAGCCAGGTGAGGCGGTCCGATGGAAGCAGCTGTGACTCCGACACAGCCGAAGCGCAGAGGTGGCCGGCTGCTGCTCGTCGATGACGAGGAGAACATCCTGCGCTCCATCCGCCGCGTTCTGCGCCGCGAGGAGTGGGAGATCGAGATCGCCCTCGATGGTGAGCAAGGGCTCCAGACTTGCCGACAGTTCCGCCCTGAGGTGGTCATCTCGGATTTCCGGATGCCCGGGATGAATGGCGTGGAGTTTCTCTCCCGCGTGAAGCAGGAGTCCGCGCGCACGCAGCGGATCATGCTCACCGGTCAGGCGGACCAGCACGCCATCGAAGAGGCCATCAACCGCTCCGAAATTTTCCGCTTCATCCCCAAGCCCTGGAACGACGCGCAGCTGGTGCTGACGGTCAAGAGCGCCTTCGAAGCCTTCGATCTCGCCACCGAGAACGAAGCGCTGGGCCTGCAGCTGACGAAGCAGAACGAGGAGCTGCGCCGGCTGAACCTGGATCTCGAGGAGCGCGTGGTCCAGCGCACCCGGCTGCTCACCGTCGCCAAGCGCGAGTGGGAGAAGAGCTTCGACTCCATCGACATGCCGCTGGCGGTCATCAAGACGGATGACTTCACCATCCGCCGCGCCAACGTCGCCTATGCCCGGGTGGCGCAGAAGGAGATCCGCGAGATCGGCGGCTCGCCGCGCTGCCACAAGTTCCTCTTCAACCTGGATGTGCCCTGCGCGGGCTGCCCGCTCACGGACACGCTGGACACGGAGAAGGAGCGCCGCGCGGAGATCTCCCACGAGGGGAAGACCTACGTCCTCACCGTTTACCCGATGGTCGAGGAGTCGCAGGCGGTCTGCTCCTACCGGGATGTGACGGAAGAGCGCGCGATGACGAAGGTGCTGGTCGAGACGGAGAAGATGGCCGCCGTCGGTCAGCTCGCCGGCGGCGTGGCGCATGAGATCAACAACCCGCTGGGCGGGATTCTGGCCTTCGCGCAGCTGATGAAGCGCGAGAAGGGCCGGACCCCCACGGACCTGGAGTCTTTGGCGCTGATTGAAGAGAGCGCGCTGCGCTGCAAGCGGATTGTCGACAGCTTGCTCAAGTTCTCCCGCCGCAGCCGCGTGGAGGACCGCCGGAAGTTTGACCTCTCCAAGTGCGTGGACGACGCCGCGCTCTTGTTCCGCGCGCAGCTCAAGAGCGCGCCCAAGGCGAAGCTGGAGGTCAACCTCCCCGAGGACCTCCCGCAGGTCTACGGAGATCCCGGCCAGCTGGGCCAGGTGGTGCTGAACCTGCTGCAGAACGCGCTCTACGCGCTCCCCGAGCGCGAGGGCACATTGCGTATCGAGAGCGGCCACGACGCGGAGCGCTGCTGGTTCCGGGTGATTGACACGGGCGTGGGCATCCCGTCCGAGCACCTGCCGCACATCTTCGAGCCGCACTTCACCACCAAACCTCCCGGCGAGGGCACCGGCCTGGGCCTGTCCATCGCCTACCGCATCGTCGAGGACCACGGCGGAGCGTTCGACGTGGAGAGTGAGCCCGGCAAGGGCTCAACGTTCACCGTCTACCTACCGGTCCTGCCTACTGGCCTGTCGTGAAAGGAAGCACCCCATGATGCCCCCCCGCAAAGCAAAGATCCTCGTGGTGGACGACGACAAGATCGTCCTGCGAGCAGTCACGGAGATCCTCCAGAGGGAGGGGTACACGGTCGTCGCCATCGACGACGCGGTGGAGGGACTGGCGGCCTCGAAGGATCCGTCGTTCGACGTCGCCGTTCTGGACATCAAGATGCCCAACCTGTCGGGTATGGACCTGCTGAAGGCGTTCAAGCAGCAGCGGCCGGATGTGGAAGTCATCATGATGACCGCGTTCGCCACGGTGGAGACCGCGGTCGAGGCAGTGAAGGCCGGCGCGTACGACTACCTGACCAAGCCGTTTGAGAACATCGACGACCTGTCGCTCACCGTGGCAAAGGCCGCCGAGCGCAAGTCGCTCAAGGACCGCACCCGCGTCCTCGAGGAGGCGCTCACCGCGCGCAGCCAGTTTGAAGACCTCATCGGTCAGTCCTCGCAGATGCGGGAGATTTTCAAGCTGGTGGAGACGGTCAGCTACTCCACCGCCACCGTGCTCATCCAGGGCGAGAGCGGCACCGGCAAGGAGCTGGTGGCGCGCGCCATCCACTACCGCAGCCCGCGCAAGGACAAGCCGTTCGTGGCGGTGAACTGCTCCGCGCTGACGGACACCCTGCTGGAGAGCGAGCTCTTCGGCCACGTGAAGGGCGCCTTCACCGGCGCGACGGGGAACAAGAAGGGCCTGTTCGAGGCGGCCGACGGCGGCACCATCTTCCTCGATGAGATTGGCGACGTCCCGCCCGCCACCCAGGTGCGCTTGCTGCGCGTCCTGCAGGAGGGCGAGGTCAAGCGCGTGGGCGCCAACGAGAGCATCAAGGTGGACGTGCGCGTCATCGCCGCGTCCAACGTGGACCTGCTGCGCGCTAAGGAGCAGGGCCGCTTCCGCGAGGACCTCTTCTACCGGTTGAACGTCATCTCCATCGCGCTGCCTCCCCTGCGCGACAGGCCCGAGGACATCCCGCTGCTCGCGCAGCACTTCCTCAAGGTCTACTCGGAGAAGATGGGCAAGAAGGTGTCCGGCATTGGCGCGCGGGCGATGGAGGTGCTGACCTGCAACCGCTGGGTGGGCAACGTTCGCGAGCTGGAGAACGTCATCGAGCGCGCCACCGTGCTCACTTCGAACGAGATTGTGGAGCTGGAGGACCTGCCGCCCAGCTTCCGCGACGCGCCCAAGGGCGGAGGCGAGGTGGAGGTCTTCAGCCTCGCCCACCTGCCGTACGCCCAGGCCAAGCGCCTGGCGATGCGCGCGTTCGAGCGCCGCTACCTCTCTGCGCTGCTGGAGAAGAGCGGGAACAACGTGTCCTCGGCTGCCCGCGCCGCCGGCGTGGACCGGTCCAACTTCCGCCGGCTGCTCAAGCAGTACGAGGTCGGCGGCCGCGGCAACAAGCCCGCCGATGGCGAGGCGAATGGCGAGGGCGACGAGGTCGAGGCTGAGGACAAGCTGACCGCGGAGCCGTAGCGCGACGGCGTCTGGCCCCGGCTTCGAGTCGTGCTAGGTCGGGGGCATGCAGTGCCCTTCCTGCGAGCGCCCGGTCGACGTGCTCGACACCCACTGCCCGGCCTGCCTGACGCGAGTCGACGCGCCGGCGGAGCGCCGGCCGGCGGCTGCCGTTGTCATCGCGCCCCCCGCCCAGCCTGTTCCGGAGGAAGTGCCGGTCCCGGTGGTCCCGCGCTGCGGGACCCATCCCGAGATGCCGGCCGCGCTCACCTGCGACCGGTGCGGGCGCTACGTCTGCGTCCAGTGCGATCCGGAGGTCCTGACCGAGAGCCGGCGCACGTGCCCCGAGTGCCTCGCGCGCGAGGCGACAGGGCTGAATGGAATCCGCGGGTGGTTGATTCTCCCCGCCCTGCATCTGGTTCTGGGGCTGTTCGCGCAGGGCAGCGGTCTGGTCAGAGCGGCCTTGGGCCTCTTCGGGTACGGGGTTTCCGCCTTGATGACACGGGTGGAGACCGGGGTGGTCTCCGTCCTGCTCTACGAGGCGGTCGCCAGCCTCGGGATGCTCGCCTTCGGCGGGTATGTCGCCCTCCGGTTCTTCTCGCGCAGGCAGAACGCTCCGAACCTCATGGTCGCCTTCTACCTGTTGAACCTGGTCAACCTGGTGATGGACGGCGCCCTCGCCGGGCTCCTGCTGGAGCCCGAGCACAAGGTGCCGTCCAGCGTGCCGGATGTCGCCAAGGCGCTGGTCGCGGCGGTGGTCTGGGGCTGGTACTTCCAGGTCTCCAAGCGGGTCAAGGCGACCTTTACCGTCCCCTGAACGCTTCCGCCGCGGCGCGGGGCGGAGTAGATCGCCCCACCTATGGCCACCAAGAAGAAGGCGAAGGCGAAGGCGAAGGCGAAACCGGTCCTGAAGGCGAAGAAGTCCACCCAGGCGCGCGCGAAGAAGGCTCCCGCGAAGCGCGCGGCTCCGGCGAAGGCGAAGGCGAAGAAGGCGCCTGCCCGGGTCGTGAAGGCGAAGGCGAAGGCGAAGAAGGCGCCCGCCCGGGTGGCGAAGCCCAAGAAGGCCGTGGCCCGGAAGAGCCCGCCGCCCGCAGAGACGCTGGTGGTGGAGGCGGTGTACACCCCTGAGCCTGAGGTGGTTGCCGAGGCCCCCTCGGAGCTGCGGGAGATTTTCGGCACCTACGACCGGGACGGCAGCGGCTCCATCGACCGCGGCGAGCTCTCCCGCTTGCTGGAGGCGCTCGGCGCGCCGCCCAGCGAGGAGGAGCTGGCAGTGGCGCTGGAGGTGGTCGACGCCAACCAGAGCGGCAAGGTCTCCTTCGGCGAGTTCTCCGCCTGGTGGAGCTCCCGGTAGCGCTACCGGAGTGGCGGCAAACAGCCTAGAAAGGGTCCAGACCTTCAGAGGGAGGGACCCTTGCGTTCGACGACGTGCATCGCTGTTGCCTCTGCATTTCTTCTCTCGTCCGCCACCTTCGCCGGTGAGCCTCCTGCGGACATTCCGGACGCGGGCGCGCAGATCACCGGGGAGATGGATCTCCTCGCGAGCTTCTCCGCGCTCCCGGCGAGGTTCGACACCGAGCTGAACCCGAGCAACGAGGCGAAGGTCACCCTCGGGCGGATGCTCTTCTACGAGCCCCGCCTGTCGAAGAACCACGACGTCTCCTGCAACTCCTGCCACGACCTCGCCCGCTACGGCGTGGACGGCAAGCGCTTCTCCACGGGACACCGCAAGCAGCTGGGCGGCCGGAACTCGCCGACTGTCTACAACGCGGGCAACCACATCGCGCAGTTCTGGGATGGCCGGGCGGAGACGCTGGAAGAGCAGGCAAAGGGGCCCGTCACCAACCCGGTCGAGATGGCCATGCCCAAGCCGGAGCTGGTGGTGGAGACGCTTAAGTCCATCCCGGAGTACGTCGCCCTGTTCGGGAAGGCGTTTCCGCAGGAGAAGGACCCGGTCAACTTCGACAACGCGGCGAAGGCCATCGGCGTCTTCGAACGCGGGTTGGTCACGCCGTCGCGCTTCGACAAGTATCTGCGTGGGGACCTGAACGCGCTCACCGCGAAGGAGAAGGAGGGCCTCAAGACCTTCGTCAACACCGGTTGCCCCACCTGCCACAACGGAAGCGCCGTGGGCGGGAGCAGCTTCCAGCGGCTGGGCCTGGTGGAGCCCTACCCGGATGAGAGCGACCTCGGCCGCGTGGGGATTACCAAGGACGAGGCGGACCGGATGAAGTTCCGCGTCCCGTCACTGCGGAACGTGGAGAAGACCGGGCCGTATTTTCACAACGGCAAGCTGACCAAGCTGGATGAGGTGGTGCGGACGATGGGCCGGCACCAGCTGGGCAAGAAGCTGGGTGCCAAGGAGGTGGGCCAGATTGTCACCTTCCTCAAGTCGCTGAGCGGTGACCTGCCCACCGAATACATCGCCGCGCCCAAGCTCCCCGCGTCGACCGACAAGACGCCCAAGCCGGATCCGACGTAGAGCAAAAATGGGGACAGGCTGCTTTTCCCTCTCAGTCACTCATGCGACGGAGGGGAAAAGGTGCCTGTCCCCCGTTTTGGCGCCCGCGTGGAGCTCCATCGCCCTCAGCGCGTGAAACAAGCGCTTGCGCGCCTGGGCCCACGGGAGAATCTCCACGCGGTAACCCTGCAGCGCGGCGAGGACCTCTCGCCGGTACGTGGCGCTGCCGGGGTCCGCGATGATGACCACGCCGCGGTCTCCGGTGGAGCGGATGAGCCGGCCCACGCCCTGTCGGAGGAGGATGAGCGCCTTGGGCAGGCGGTAGTGCATGAAGCCGTTGCGTCCGGTGCTGGCCTCGATGCGCTCCTCGCGCGCCTCCACCAGCGGACGGCTGTGGGGCTCGATGGGGAGCTTGTCGATGAACACGCACGCCACGCCGTGACCGCGGACGTCCACGCCCTGCCAGAAGCTCTTGGTGCCGAGCAGAACCGAGCCGGCGTCCTCCTCCTGCCGGGCGACCAGGCTTCTCCCGTGGCCCTTCGACTGGTGCAGCACCTCAATCCCCATCGGCTCCAGCCGCGCCCGCACGCGCTCTCCCACCTCGTTCAGCCGGCGTGAGGACGCGAAGAGGCCGAGCACGCGGCCGCCCAGAAACTGCGCGAGCCCGGTAATCCGCGCGGCGCTCCACTCTAGGAACGCCTCGTCGTTGGGGTCCGGCGCGTCCGTGACCAGGACCACCAGCGCCTGCGAGCGCAGGTCGAAGGGCGTGGCGGCCTGGAGCAGCGGCGGGGCAGGGCGGTCCGGTTGCGGCCCCAACCCGAGCCGGTCCAGCACCCACGGCCGCTTGGGTCCGGTGCTGAGCGTGGCGGAGGTGAGCACCAGCGACCGCATCCCGCTTGCCAGCGCTTCGCTGAAATGCCGGCCCGCATCCACCGGCGCTGAGACGAGCTGCCACCGCCCGGGCCGCTCCACCGCGAAGTAGCAGCGCCCGTCGAAGGGTTCGCCCGAGAGCTCCCGTACCAACGTCACCAGCTCTGTAATCTGCACGTTGGCGCCGGCCAGCTCACGCGAGGCGGCCGGGTGCAGCGCGGGGTCCAGGCCTTCGGGCGGGCTTCCGACGAGCTTGGCCAGCGCCTCCAGGTCCTCCACCAACTCCAACAGCGCCGACTGCACGTGCGCCCAGAGCGGAGACTCACGCGTCTCCTCCGTGATGCGCAGCTCGCGCGCGTAGGAAGACGTCTCATCGCCAGCGGACGCGCAGAGCGCTTGCACCGCCAGGCCGATGGCCTGGGCGTCGCGCTCCAGGTGGCGGCTGTACCCCATCGCCCGTTCGATGTGGTTGTGCACGGCGTCGCCGCCCGTCGGCAGGAGCGCGCGGCCCAGCTCCGCCAGCGCGCCGCGCCGCCCGCGCTGCCCTTCAAGCCGCTCCCGGATGCCCGCGATGGCCAGACCGGAGAGCTCCCCCGCCAGGGCGGTGGAGATGACGTCCTCCAGCTCGTGCGCCTCGTCGACGACGAGGTGGGAGAACTCCGGGTACCGGGCAGGCCACGCCAGGGCCAGCGACTGGTTCATCACGATGACGTCCGCGTCCTTCGCGGCGCCCACGGCCGAATGGTAGAAGCAGCGCGAGAAGTGCGGGCACCGGTCGCCCAGCGTGGTGGCGGCCTCGGAGCGCCCGGCGTCGGTCAGCGAGCCCAGCTGTGGGAACTTGCCCCTGAACCAGTAGCTGAGCCGGTCCAGGTCTCCCTCCGCGCTGCGCCGCAGGAACGCCCGCAGGTACGCGCGCGGCGCCCGCTCTGCGTGGCCCATGTCCGGCTCCACCGCGGTGGCTTCGAGCATCCGGCGCCGGCAGGCGTAGTTCGTCTGCCCCTTGATGATGGCGTAGGAGAACGCGCCACCGGTGGCCTCGTGCAGGCGGGGCAGGTCCTTCTCGATGAGCTGGTCCTGGAGCGTCTTGGTGTGCGGGGCCACCGCCACGCGCCGCTGGTTCAACGTGGCGAAGAGCACCGAGGGTGCCAGGTACGCCAGCGACTTGCCGGTCCCCGTCGCCGCCTCCACCGCGAGCGTCCCGCCGTCCACCAGCGTCTGCGAGAGCGCCCGGGCCATCTGCAGCTGCGCGGGCCGGCTGCGGAACCCCGGCTGGGTGCGCTCCAGCGCGCCTCCCGGCCCCAGCAGTGCGTCCAACGCTGCGCTGGGCACGGGGACCAGGTTCTCGTCCTCAGGCTCCTCAAGCGGACGGGGCGGCAGCGGCGTGCGACGGAGCCGCTCCGGCGGAGGGCGCAGCGGGGTTCGTGAGGCCGGCCTCTCTGCCGCCGGGCACTGCCTGCGCAGCGCGCGCAACAGCTCCACCAGAGGCGTCGGCGGCTGGAGGGTGGCGAGCTCCTGCTGCTCGGCCGCGTCGGTGGCGGAGCCGAGCTCCAGGCACTGCAGCAGGTCCTTCACATCGGCCAACCGTCGGTCTTGAACGAACCGGTCGAGGGCGAAGCGCAGGACGGAGAACGTGTCCTCGCAGTCCTGCAGCGCGCGGTGCTTCGCCCGGTCGCCCACGGCGGACCACTTGATGGCCGAGTCCAGCGAGTGACTGGGGAGCTCCGGGTAGAGGTAGTGGAGCAGCTCCATCGAGTCCAGCACCGGGGCCCGGATGGCTTGAAGCAGCTCTCCGAGGAAGCCCTGCTCAAAGCCCGCGTTGTGGGCGACGACGGTGAAGCCCTCGAGCGACGCCTGCAGGGTGGGGATGTGGTCCGCGAACGGTGGCGCCCCTGTCAGGTCTTCATCGCAGATGCCGGTGATGCGCTGGATGGCGAGGGGGAGCGGCCCGCCAGCGCTGAAGAGCTGGGAGACGCGCTGGGTCACCACGCCGCGCTCGACGAAGAGCACGCCCAGCTCAATCACCTGGTCTCGCGAGGGATCCAGCCCTGTGGTCTCAAGGTCAACGAAGGCGTGGCGAGGGAACAGCTCTGCAAGGTCCATCAGCCGCGCACCCTAACCTCTCTCCCTGACACCTGAATCACCCAGTTTGCGGCCCCCTGCCTGGAAACCCCGTCAACCTTGGGCTAAAGCGACGCGCTTTAGCGGCGGCCGGGCGCCGAAGGAACGAGGTGCTGCCATGGTCTTCTGGAGAGCGCTGGTCGCGGTGGTCGTCTGCGCGCTGTGCTCATGCGGGCCGCCGCCGAAGAAGAACCAGGACCCGACGGTGTCCGCAGTCCTCTGTGCGCCGGCGCGCGGGGATGCCCCGTTCACCACCCGGTGCACGTTCTCCGCGGCGGACCCCGACGGGGACCTGATCAGCTGTTGGCTGGACGCCGATGAGGACGGGAAGGCGGAGAAGCAGCTCTCCAACTGCGCCAATGGGAGCTTCGAGCAGACCCTGACCGCCCCAGGCAGCCGAACGGTCACCGTGCAAGCGTTCGACCCCAATGGCGGCACCGGGAAGGGCAGCTTCACCCTCGTCGCGAACCAGGCCAACCGGGCGCCGGTCATCGCGTCGTTCGTCGTCACGCCGGAAGCGGGCGTGGCGCCCGTGATGGCGAAGTTGAGCTGGACGCTCTCGGACGCGGACGGGGATGCGTTGACCTGCGCCGTGGACGTCGATGGCGCCGGCGGGCCGGAGTACACGATTTCTCCCTGTACCAGCGCGTCGATCCAGGCGCACACGTTCCGCGAAGGCGCCCAGTTCGTCCCCGAGCTGACCGTGACCGACGGCCGCGGCGGGATGGCGACCAAGAAGGTCGTGGTCCAGTACCGGAGCCTCATCGGCGATGTCCGGGTGAGCCGCGCCGAGTGGGGCCAGAGCGTGATGAGCGACAGCACCGTGAGCCTTGTCGCAGGGAAGCCGGCGCTGGTCAGAGCGTTTGTGCTCGCGGACCGGCCGAACACGAAAAACATCCAGGTGCGCGCGGCCATTTATCTGAACGGGACGATGGTGGCGCCGCTGCAGTTGGTCGGCCCGGATGTGTTGCCCACTGCGGAAGTTCCGGGCGATCTCGCTCAGTCGTTTACGGCGATGGTTCCTGCAGAGCGAGTTGCGCCGGGTCTGGAGGTGCGGTTCAGCGTTGACCCGGATGACCTCGCCGCGGAGTCGGATGAGAGCAACAACACGTACTCACTCTCGGCGAACGTCGGCACGGGGACTGTGATGTACGTCACCGCCGTCCCGGTGATGAGTTACGACTCGACGGACACGTTCGTCACCGCAGCCACTCCGGACATGGCGGGAGAGATGGTTCGCCACTGGCCGCTTAAAGGGCTGGAGATGAAGGTACGGGCGCCCTTCACCTTCATGAACCAGGTCATGGCCTCTCCGGCGACCAACTGGAAGCCCCTCCTCGAGGGTATCGCTGGCCTGCGTGTTTCGGACGGGAGCAAGCAGTACTACTACGGCTACGTCAATGTCGTGGGAGTGTCAGGAGTGGCGGGACTGGGAAACATCGGCGCGCCGAGCGCAATCGGCCGCGACGATTCGCTCAGCACGGTTGTCCACGAGATCGGCCACAACATGGGGCGAAGCCATGCGCCCTGCGGTAGCGTGGTTGGCGCCGACCCGCTGTATCCATATTCGAATGGGAGTATTGGGAGTTGGGGCTACGACTCGAAGCTGAGCAAGCTCGTCAACCCCGCAAGCTACAAAGACCTGATGAGCTACTGCTCGCCGGAATGGGTGTCGTCCTACAACTATAGCGCCGTGATGACATTCCTCGAAAACAGCCAGCCGCAGAGCTTCCAGAGCGGCGAGCAAAGCGAAATGTTGCTGGTTCGAGGCACCATCGAGGCAGGCATAGCCACGTTTCGTCCGCTCTACCGCTATGTGGGGCCGCACACCTCGCAAGACGGAGAGCTCACCCTTGTCGCGCGGGGCGCGAAGGGAGAGCAGACGGCATCAGTTGAGCTGCTCACTCAGGCCGAAGGTGACCATCAGAGTTTTGTTGTCGGCATTGACGATCTTGGAGACATTTCGGAGATCCTGATCTCGCGCGCTGGACAGCTGATCGTTCACAGGAAAATCTCGGCTACCCCCTCCGGAATGCCGATGGTGAGTGTCGTTTCTGATCGCGCTGGAGTCCGCATTCGCTGGGACGCCGCGCGCTATCCGCACTTGATGGTTGCCCATGTCGGAGAAGTCAGAACAACACTGGGGATTGATCTCACAGGCGGCGACGCGGTTGTTTCGACACAAGGCCTCCCATCCGGAGGCGTTTTCAACGTGAGCGTTTCCAACGGCATGTGGTCGGAGTCACTGATGATTGGTCGAGATGAAGACTGAGCCCAGCTGGCGGTGGCTGGTGGTCGTTCTGGTGTTTGGGGGATACGCCGGAATTGCCTGCAGGGTTCCGCTAGGCTACTGCGAGTCTGATGCTGACTGCATCAAGCTCTACCCCGGGCGGACGGATGTCTTCTGTGACAAGGGATATGCAGTGTGCATCCGTCATGAGACTACGCAGGAAACTCCCGATGGGGGGCTGCTGAGCGATGCTGGCTGCACGGGAGCTAGCTGTGAAGTTGCAGCACATGATGCTGGTTGCTCGCCGGCGCATGGTTGCTATCGGCATCAATGGGTTGACGCTAGCGCTCCTGCCTTTTCGACTATTAGAGGTGCAACGCTTCTTCCTGATGGTCGAGTTCTTGTTCACGGCATCGCCGACGACAACGATGCGGGTGTGCAGTTCTTCGAACCGTCCTCAGGGGCGTGGAGCCCAGTGGTGGCGGCCCCAGGCATACTTTCAGACCAGACGCTGTTGCCGACGGGCAACGTTCTTTTCTTGGCTATTTCCAGGGCGCTCGTTTTCGATCCAGCCAGGGCGCGGTGGCTGAGCACCGGCCCTCTTCGAAGGATGCTTTCATCCCCCTCGACCACTGTTTTGAGAAATGGAAATGTCTTGGTGTGTGGCGGGGATGATTTGGTTGGGATGAGTCAAACTTCCTCCTGTCAGATGTTCTTTACGGATTTGGGGCAATGGGCTGATGGGCCGCCGATGAAAGGCGCTCGAGCTCGTCACACGGCGACGCTTCTAATGGATGGACGGGTGCTGGTCGCTGGTGGTGTCGCTGCTGCAAATGCGGAGATCGTCGCGACCGCCGAGCTCCTGGATCTCCAGCGCGGGGGCTGGATCGACGCTCCGCCGCTCAAGATCGCCCGCACGGGCCACACAGCGACGATGCTTCGCGACGGAAGGGTTCTGGTTATTGGTGGACTCCCGACCTGGCATGGAGCAACCGCAGTCGTCGAGATGTTCGACCCGCTGCTTGAGTCCTGGAGTTCAGTGGAAGAACTCCCGGGACCCAAGGTCGGCCATGAGGCTCTTGCGTTGCTTGACAATACAGTTCTGGTTGCCGGTGGAACGATAGGTGGCGATATCGCCGACGATGAGCGCACAATGGAGATCTTGGATCTGAAGAAGATGCACTGGGGACCAAGGACTCCCTTTTCTCAGTTCGCTACTCACTCTCTATTGCTGCTCAATGATGGTCGAGCGTTTGCAATTGGAAGGCAGCCGTCCTCGTCGATTTCTGTATTGATATTCGAATGAGAGAGCGCCTCGAGTGGGCTCGGTGGTCCGATCCGCGTGTGATCTCTCGCGACAACAAGTGAGTCAGACCTGTCGTCGCGCCATCGCGGCTCGGATGCTGGCGTGTTTCGCGCGGCTCAAGGGATAGAAGCAGACCGCCACGAGTGACAGCACAAGCAGGAGCGCCGGAACGGGACCCATCAGCAGGCGCATCGCGAAGGCGGCAGCTTCGCTCTGCTGCGGCACTCCACCCTCGTAACCGTACAGCTGAAGCACCAGGCCCACGCCTCCCAGCGCCAAGCCGGTGCCGAGCTTTTCGAGCAGCCCCATGACGCCGTAGTACGCGCCTTCCCGGCGCTCTCCGGTTTGCAGCTCATCCAGGTCGATGCAGTCAGGGACCATTGCCCAGGGCAGGACGTGGGCTGCTCCGACGCCGATCCCTGCGCACGCGGCCAGGACGTAGACGAGGGGAGAGGGTCCGGCCGGGAGGAAGAAGAGGCCCAGCTGAACGACCGCCCAGAAGGTGATGCCGATGACGTAGGCGGAGCGTTTGCCGCAGCGGTTGGAGAGCCAGACGATGGCGGGGATGGAGCCGAGCGCGGCCAGTTGCACTGCCAGCAGGGCGATGAACACCTGGCCGCCCATCTTCAGGGTGTGGGTGAGGAAGTAGATGAACATCGTGGAGGTGACGCTGACCGCGGTCCACGACAGCAGGTAGACCGCCAGCGCCACGACGAACGCTCGGTTCTTCAGGGTGCGACGGAAGAGCTGAAGCGGGCCGGGTTCCTTGCGCGGTGGGGCCGCCACCGAATGTCGCTCTTTCACGAAGAGGAGCACCGCGATGAAGGGCAGGGCGGAGAGCGCGCCGAAGAGCCAGCCGGTCTTGGCCCAGCCGGTGTGCGCGATGAGGTATTCGCCGGTGCCTCCGACCAGAAGCCCGCCCAGCATGGAGAACGCCTGGCGGAAGCCGTTGAGCGAGGTGCGCTCGTCGTAGCTTCGGGTGAGCTCCGGTGTGAGCGCGCTGTAGGGGACGGACAGCATGGACGCGGCGCAGTCGTAGAGCAGGATGAGGACAATCACCCAGCTGGCGGTGGCCCAGGGCGCTCGGGTGGGTGGCACGTGCCAGAGGAGTGCGAAGAGCAGGCCGAACGGGATGAGGCCGAGGAGGATGAAGGGCTTCCTCCGGCCCCAGCGTGTGCGCGTGCGGTCCGTCAGCGCGCCGATGAGCGGGTCATTGACGGCGTCCCAGCCGTTGCGAACCAGCTGGATGACCGCGACGAGGAGGGGCGTCAGGCGGACGACGTCGGTCAGGTAGAAGCTGAAGAAGAAGAGAAACATCGACCCGGCGACCGCGGTCCCCAATCCCCCTGCGCCGTACGCCAGCTTCTCTCCCAGCGGCAGACGGTCTTCTTCCTGTGCTGCGGTGCGCGGCGGAGCGGCCGTCGGCGCGGCGAGCGCGTGCGCCGCGTTCACGCGCACGCTCGCACGTAGGTCCGGTAGCGCCGGTAGGGCTTGGCGCCCTGGAGTTCGACGAACTCGCGCATGCGCCGGTTGGACTCCAGCACCACGGAGATCTCCATGCGCCGGTAGCCAATCCGCTGCGCGGCGAGGCTGGACTCCAGGGCCAGCCTCGCGGCGAGCCCTCCCTTTCGATACTCCGAGAGCACGCCCGCGAGCTTGAAGCTGACCGTCTGGATGCGGCTTCTCCACCACCAGGCCCGCAGGAAGCCGAAGGGGAAGAGACTCCCGCCCACGTGCGCGAGGACTTCGTTGATGTCTGGCAAGAGAAATGCGAACCCGACGATGCGAGGGCCTGCCTGCGCGACGAGCATCATGCGCGGGTCCAGGATGGGGCGCAGCTGCCGGGCCATCGCTGCGAACGCCTTCTGGCTGAGGGGCACATGGCCTTCGAGGTCTTTGAAGGTCTCCTCGAGGACCGGGTGGATGCGGGAGATCTCCTCGTCCCAGTGCTCCATTCGCACGGGGCGGATCTCAATGGCCTGCTGGTCGCGCGAGCTGCCTGAGGCGGCCACCAGGCCCGGCGGCGGCGCGCACGGGCTGCCGTCGGGCTCGAACAGCTCCCGTTCGAACGCCAGCGTGTCGTGCTGTTTCAGGAAGCCGGCGCCCTCCAGCAGCGCGCGGTAGTAGGCGGGGTTGTGGCCGGTCATCAGTGGCGGCCGGCGGTCATGGCCTTCAATCAGTACGCCCGCCTCGTCGAAGGTGCTCAGGTTGATGGGGCCGACCATGCGGGTCGCTCCTCGGACCTTCAGCCAGCGCTCTGCCGCGTCGAGCAGCGCGGAGCAGGCGGCCGCGTCGTCCTCGCACTCGAGGAAGCCGAAGACGCCGCTGCCGTCGGCGCGCCTCTGGTCATGAACCGCCGCCACCCGCCCCACCGTGCGGCGTCCGCGCACGGCGAGGAACAGCTCCCGCTCGGCGTGCTTGAGGAAGGGGTTTCGCGCGGGGTCCAGGCGCGCTCGCTCGCGGGAGCGCAGCGGTGGCACCCAGGTTGGGTTTCCTCGGTAGAGCTGGAACGGGAGGTCGAGGAAACGGTCCAGCCCCGCGTGCGTGCTCACAGTCTCGATTCGCAGCGTGTCTGTCATAGGAGGCTCCCGGTGGAGGCGCCTAGCGCGAGGCCGAGGAACGGCATCGGGCCGACGGTGTAGCGGTCGTTGGTGTAGAGCTGGACGATGAGCGCGGCAGCGAGCTCGCGCAGCCCGCGCCAGGCGGGGACGCGGAGGATGCCGGTCACTCCCACGCGCTGCGTGAGGTAGCCCGTGCCGCTGGCGTAGGCGAGGTCTCCGCTGGCATCGAGCAGGATGTGTTCGGGAACCAACTCCAGGAGGAGGGCCGCGCTGTTGGTGAGGACTGTGTCGTCGCGCCGCTGCGGGAGGGCGAGCAGCTCGTTGAACCAGAACCCGTAGTCCTCTCCGGCTGCCCAGCGCTCGCGGAACCACCAGCGCTCCGCGCTGAAGCAATCGTAGAAGAGGACCGGACCCAGCTTGCCCTGCACCAGCGTGTCGACCCAGAGGCGATGTCCCTGGTCCGCGAAGGTGGCGAGGGGCTGCCCGTCCTCAGCTGGCCGGAAGTCGCAGCGAGAATCCGTGCTGCCGAGTGAAGGCGCCGCGTCGCAGTCGGAGAGCGCCCGGAGACTGCCCAGCACGCCGTAGTAGCCCACGACTTGATAGCCCGCGCTGAACCGGAGGAACGAGGCCGGCGCAAGCTCCACGTAGCCTCCGCCGTGTGCGAACACAGGGCTCACCTGGGTGATGACGCCCGCGCCCAGGGAGTTGTCCCGGAAGGCGATGTCCTCCGCGTCGTAGAGCCGGTGCCGGTAGCGCAGGCGCACATCGGCGAGGGCGCCCGTGCGCTGCACCGTGCCCACCAGGAGCCCTTCGACGAAGAGCGATGACGCCGGAGTGTCGCTCCCGGGAACCTGCGTCAGCAGCAGAAGGGTTATGAGGGCCGGGCCGCACATGCCCGGTTGCTCTGCAAGCAGGGCGCCCGATCGCAAGGGCGGCGGTTTGCAACGCGCGCCGCCTGCTTCGCTGCGCTTCCGCTTGTACAGCCGTGCAGCGGACTGCACAGCTCTCGACGCGCTTTACCTGGAGGAGAGGTGGTGGAGATTCGCTTGAATCAGCGAACCCACAATTCCGAGGAGCGCCCACGGCAATGGGCGGTTGCCTGAACTGCGCTCTGGCAGTGGCTATGCCTGGCGCGGGTCTGTCGGCATGGGGTTGTAATCAATCAGCTTGTCGACAGCCTGGACGATCCGTGCGGTCGCCGGCGTGTTGGCGTAGGTCACCTGGTTGTGGGCAGTCGGTCCGGGGTTCGGGTTGCGTTCGGAGCGAACGATCTCGAATGAGGATCCGTTGTTGAAGACCCCACGCAGGTAGCCCGAGGGGCTCCCGAAGGTGGTCAGGCCTCCGTCCGTCTTGCGGGCGGGCGCCTTCGCCGCGGCGGCGACGTCCTTCTTGAGCTTGGCCAGGTCGGCCGGCTTGAGCTGGCCGGTCTCTGGTGCACCCGCGCCGTGTAACATGTCTTTTGCGGTGTATTTTCCGGTCTTGAGATTCAGATCGACTTCGCTCTGCGTGATCTGATTTCCGTAGAAGTACTTGAGGTTCGTAGGGGCGGCGACGGCTGCGGCTGCGGCTGGGTAGATTCCAGATGACATGGATTGGGCTCCTGAAGAGAGGACTTGCCGAATTGTCGAAACTCGCCCTCGGAGGGTTTCGTGGAATTCCCTTTTGCTGGCGCGCACTTGTCGCGGCGATATGTGTCGTTGGTTGCTGAATTGCCTCAAACTTTCGGTTGGGTTGATCGCCGATCGCCGGGGTGGTTGTGTCCGCTCCTCGAGCCCGATGACTCTGCTGCTGCTCTCCACGCTTTTGTTCTCCGGCACGACGGGTGAGGGCTTCTCCGTTCGCTGTCCTTCGACTTGCATCACAGAGGAGGCGCTCCTCGCGGCGCTCGGCTCGGACGCCTCGGGGAAGACCCTCTCGCTGGCGTGCGAAGCGGGGCTGGCCCGGGTGCGCGTTGCGGACGGCCAGGGCCGCAGCATGGAACGGGCCTTCCCGGTGTCGCCGGAGGATTGCCGCGCGCTGCCGCAGACAGTGGCGCTGCTCGCCCGCTCCTTCGAGCTCTCCCGGCCAACGCTTGGCAGTGAGCCGCGTCCGACCGTTGGCACTGTGCAGGGAGCGGTCTCCGTGCTGTTGGAGGCGGGAGTCGCGGCCGCGCCGGTATCAGGCTGGATGGGGTTGAGCGTGGAGGGCCGCTGGCTCTCCCGCTTTGGGGTGACGCTCTCGTTCGCGCTCAATCCGGACGCGGCGCGCCCGCTCGCCGACGGCAGCGTCACTGCCCGGCGCGCCACCGCCTTGCTTGGCGGTTTTCTATCGCTGCGTCCGGCGGAGTCCTGGGGGCCGCGGGTTGCCCTGAGATTGGGCGTGGAGAACGTCGCGGCGCGAGGTGAGGGCTTCTCGGAGGATTTCTCCGCCTCGGGCTGGGGTGGGGTGGCGCACGGCCTGGTGGAGTGGAATCAGCCCGTCTGGCGCGGGCTGACGGCGCGCGCCTCGCTGGGCGTTGCCGCGCGGCCCTCCGCCTGGGCGCTGGTCGTTCGCGGCGCGAGCGACCCTGTTCGGCTCTCCCGGTTCGAGCTGGTGGCCAGCGCGGGCGTTGGGTGGGCTCAGAATTTTTGAGGCATAGCGATGGCTGAGGACACCTGGATGGGGACGGTCGACTGAGACCCCTGGCATTGAAAGCGGACCCGAAGCAGCTGGCGTCCTCGCCCGCCGAGGCCGTGCCGGACAGGGTCTGGCTTGCGGAGCTGTATGAGCTGCACGCCTCGGACGTTCGGCGCGTGCTTCTCCGCCTGCTTGGGCCGGACTCGGACGCCGAGGATGCCCTGCAGGAGGTGTTTCTCGTCGCGCTCAGGCGGCGGGAGGAGCTGCTCTCTCCTGGACCCTGGCTCTACGGCGTGGCCGTCCGGACCGCCCAGTCGCGGATACGGTACCGGAAGCTCCGGCGGTTCCTCGGGCTCGAGGCCGCGCTCTCCCTCCCAGCGGAGGCTGACGCGGCGGACGGCCTGAACCAGCAGGAAGCCTCCCGGTTGGTCTACGCCGCGCTGGAGCGGCTCAGCGCGAAGAAGCGGACCGTCTTTGTCTTGTATGAGCTGGAGGGCATGCGCGGCGAACAAATCGCCACCGTCCTCAGGTGTCCGATCAAGACCGTGTGGAGTCGCCTGAGGCACGCCCGCGTGGAGTTCGCGGTCGCCGTCAAGCGGCTCTTAGAGCCCCCGCGAGGAGGGGAACGATGAGCCCTCAGGTGTCTCCCACGCCCCTTCGAGAGGAGCCCGGTCAGCTGGGGCGGCTGGTGGAGTCCGCCCGCGAGGTCCGCGGTTGGTCGGAGGCGGAGCGCAGCGCGGCGCGCGTGCGGCTTCTGGCGCGCGTCGACAGACGACCCGTCGTCAGAGTCGCGGCGGGCTTCGGTCTCGCCACCGCGTGCCTCGTCGCGCTCGTGGCGGTGGGGCGGCTTCGTCGGCCGGCGGAGACTCATCCGGAGGGGATGCTCGGCCCGGTCGAGGCGCTGGGCGGGAGTGATGTTCCGCGGCGGTTGGAGAAGGGCCGCCTGCTTCTCCATGCGACCGCGGCCCATCCCGTCCGCATCCAGACGCCTCAGTTGAGCAGCGTGGAGGCGGTCAGCGCGCGCTTCGAGGTCGCCGCGGAGCAGACCCTCGTGAAGGTGTTCGAGGGCGAGGTCCGGGTGTTCAGCGACGCGCGCGACAGACCGATTGTCCTGCGGGCAGGTGAGTCCCTCAACGTGGGTGATTCACGGCTCGCTGCCGGCTCAGGTCACCCCAGCGAGCCGCATCGCGCGTCTACCTCGTCGCCGGTTCCTGCGCCCGCTCCCCGTTTGCCTGTGCCGCCCGTCGCTGGAGGCGCTGAGCCGGCTGCGCAGGGTACGCCGGTACCTTCACGTGCCGCGTCCAGGACGCGAGTCGCTGCTGGCAGCGAGCGGGCAGCGCAGAACGTGCCGGCCCTTACACCCGCGGCGCGCGTCTCCGTTCGCAGCGAGCTTGCAGCGCAGAACGTGCCGGCCCTTACACCCGCGGCGCCCGTCACCGTCCGCAGCGAGCTTGCAGCGCAGAACGTTTCAACCCTCTCGCCCGCACCGCCGGTCGCCGCGGGCAGCGCGATGGCACCGCCGAACGCGCCGGCTCGCTCGCCCGCACGGTTGGTCGCTGCCGGCAGCGAGCTTGCACTGCAACCGGCGCGAGCGTTCGCACCGCAGAACGTGCCGGGCTTCGCGCCTGCGGCGACCGTCGCTACCGGGAGCGAGCTGGCAGCTCAGAACGCCCTGTACGGTCTGGCCATCCAGGAGCATCACGCCCATCGACTGGATGCGGCGCGCGAGCGACTGGAGACCTACCTCGCCCGGTATCTGGCCGGCGTGTTCGCGCCGGACGCGCGCATGCTCAGCGGGCAGATTTTCCTCGCGCAGGAACGCTGGAGTCAGGCCAGGACGGCCTTCGCATTGGCGGCTCGTCTGGCGCCCACAGCGGAGCTGCGCCGCCAGGCGCTCTATCAGGAAGGGGTCGCCTGCCAGCGCGCAGGTGACGCCGCTGCGGCACAGGCGCTCTTCGACGAAGCGGTCAAAGGGGGAACGCCATGAGGACCGTCGCCGTGGCGATGCTGTTCTGGTTGACCGCCTGTTTTCCGGCGGAGAGGCAGCTTGAGGTGGGCGTGTTGAGCCCCGCCGACGACAGCTGCGTCGCAGCCTGCGGCACCTCGTGTTCGCCGAGCGCGTGCTACTCGGACGGAAAGATGTATTGCAACGCCTGCGCGGCAGCGTGCCAGGGGGTGACGGTCACTCAGTGCCCGTCCGACGGCGGCGTTGATACCTGTATCGCCGCATGCGGTCCCGGATGTCAGTCGCCCGTTGGCGCCTGCTACTCGGATGGGAAGACGTACTGCAGCGACTGCGCTGCCGCGTGCTCCGGTGCCAAGCGGGTCACCTGCTCCGCGCCGGATGGCGGCTCGCTCGACGTGTGTATCGCTGCTTGTGGTGTCGGCTGCCAACCGCCCACGGTCTGCTACTCCGATGGCCAGGTGTACTGCAGCGACTGCACCGCGGCCTGCCACGGCGCCATTCCCCGCAGCTGCTGACGGGGCGCTCGTCACCGCGAGCCGACGAGCGCCGCCAGTACCTGCTGGAACTCGTCGATGGAGACGTTGATGTGCTCCACGACACGGCCGTAGAGCAGCGCGGTGGGGACGTTGCGGTCCCCGCGTTCGCGCTGGGCCTCGCTCAGCTGCCAGAGGATGATCCGCTGCAGCCGGGTGAGGCCGTCACGCACGTCTGGGAGGTCATCCTTCGGCGCTCTGCGGCGGGGCATCGCCTCCGCAATGTAGCGCCTACAGGCCGGAGCGGCTGACCTCGAAAGGCTCCGCGAACGCTTGCGTCGCCTTGTCGTGCCGCACCACCCGCAGCCGGACGATGGCGTTGGTCAGCGGGCTGCGCCAGATGCGCTGAATCCAGTAGGTCTCCTGCAGCGTCTCCCCCTGCCACAGGTTCAGCATCGACATCCCGACCGCGGGGTTGATGCCGATGGCCGTGAACGTCCCGCTCTCCATGGCACAGCTGACCGGACAGCCCCCGGCGACGCGCGCGAACCCGCCGTCGATTCGCGAGGTGACCGTCGTCGGCCACAGGGACACCCACCGCAACTCCGCGGAGTTGAACCCCACCAGCGGCTGGAAGTACGTCCCCCCCAGGCCCTCGAGCGTGTCCGGCTCCTCGCCGCCCGCGGTCAACTCCGCTCGCGAAGGGCCCACCTCGTCTGGTGCCGCCTCCACCTGCTCAGGTCCACCGCACGCAACGAGCGCTACGACTGACAGCATCAGCAGACTGCGCACCATTTTCGTTTCCCCCCAGCCCGGGCAGACATGAATGTCGCTTCAGGTCGGACGGGTACCGCACTCCCCGTCCGCAGTCGAGCGGGAAATGCGTGGCGCCAGCTTCGCGAGCCTCAGGCGGTGTCTCTGGAATCACAGCCCGACCAGTTCGAACGGCTCGCGAGCTGGCGGGGCGCAAACTCGCCCACGGCCGCCGGCGCTTCCAGCGCCATCTCGGTCACGTCTGTGTCGCGAGCCCGTCGGGCTCAGTGCCAGATGCCGATGGAGAGGCTGAAGTTGTAATAGTCGCGCGCCAGGTCGAAGGCCGCGGACGCGGACCACTTCCAGAGCAGCTCCAGCAGGTAGACCTCCGCGCCGCCGGTGAAGTGCGGGCGCGGGGAGCCGAAGGCGAACGGCGAGGGCTCCAGGTAGAAGCCCAGCCGGTTGCGCCAGCGCCGCAGCATCGTCTCGTGCTCGGCGCCGATGCGCGGCGTGAAGGTCACCTGTTCCCCGACGTGCTCCGGCGTGGCGATGCCTTGGGTGAACGCGGAGAGGCCCGCGGCGTTCTCCACCGGGAGCACCAGGTCCAGCTGTGCGGAGATGAGCCAGCGTCCCGGCGGGTCCTCGCCCTCCTTCGGTGGGGGTGGCGGGCCGGCCTCTTCGAGGGGAATGCCCACCCGCGCGTCCGGAGACAGGCGGTTGAAGCGTTCGCTCCCGGCGCCCAGGCGGACGGCGCCGCCGAGGGAGACCACCGGCGGCGTCACCGTCCCGGAGTAGAGGCCGCGGCCGGCGAACAGCTCGCCGCTGTCCACCTGGGCCTTTCCGGTGGTGGAGGGCTTCACGGAGAGCCCCAACCGGAAGGGCTTGCCCAGCGGCCGGTAGAGCGCGTCCACCTCCAGGGCGCTGCCGGTGAAGAAGCGGCGCTCGCCGAGCAGCTGGAACTCAGCGCTGCCAATGAGGAAGCCGACGCCGAGGATGAGCTGGTCCTTCCACACCGCGACGGCCGCGCCCAGGCCGGACTGGATGCGGGAGATTTCCACCCGCCCGAACTGCTCGCAGTCGTCCATCACGCAGAAGTCCCGGCCGCTGCTGCGCAGGTACACGCCCAGGCCGAAGCGGCCAAGCTGGAGCATCAGCCCGGCGAGCAGCTCGCGCGTGCCGTAGGAGGAGTCCGCCACGCCGTCGTTGTCGAGGTCGCGGGAGAACGGCGCCGCCCCAAGCAAGAAGGAGAAGGCGCCGTCCCAATCCCAGCCGTCCTCGCGCTTGGGCGAACGCTGCGCGAGCGAGGCGTAGTTGCTGGACATGCCGTCCGCGCCCTCGGCGAGGCCCACGTAGGCCCCGCCCAGGCCGGTGAGCCGGCTGCTGCCCACCAGCACCGCGCTGCCGATGTAGAGGCGCTCCGGGATGGGCGTGGACTGGGCGCGCGCGGTCAGCGCGAAGAGCAGCAGACAGAGCGTCGCCCGGCCACAGGAAGTCACCCGGCCCGGGCTTACTCCACCTTGATGATGCCTGCGATCATCATCCCCATCGCGCAGCCGTACTTGAGCGTGCCGGCCTTCGTCGGGGTGAACGCCACTTCCACCGGCTTGTTCAGGGGGAGCGAGGCGTTGATGTTGTAGTCCGGCATGATGATTTCCGTCGCACAGGTGCTGTCCGTCGTGCGCGTGATGACCAGCTTCACCGGTTCGCCCTTCTTCACCGTGAGGGGGCTGGGCTCGTAGCCCTTCTCCGTCACCTTCATCTCCACCACGCGCGCCTTGGGCGCTTCGGCCTTGGGCGCTTCGGCCTTGGGCGGCGGGGTCTTGGCAGGTTCCGCTGCGAGTGCGCGGCTACCGAACGCCCACAGCGCGCCCGTAAGGGCGAGGGCGAGGATGGGTTTGATCAACTTGCCTACAAAGCGCATGGGGGCTCTTCCTTGAACCTTCGAGAGGGTGGCTCACTTCCGACGCAGACAGGTATGTGCGCCTTCACGCCCTATGTAGCCCACTCAAAGTCCAGCGGTCACGACGCCGCAGCAAGTCATCAGGGGCGATGCGGCTACACTGCAGACCCGGCTTTACCGCCAGTGCCAGGGAACCAACGACCCATGAAGTGGACCGCCAAAGCAGTGGAGCTCGAAGGCAGCGCAGGGCGCGAAGGTCACCTCCTGGTGAGCGCGGAGTCTGAGGGCGATGAGCCCCGCTCGCCGGTGGTCATCAACCTGCTCATCGACCGCAGCGGCTCCATGAAGGGCGCGCCGCTGGCGGCCGCCGTCGAGGCTGCGCATGAGCTGCTCGAGCAGGCGGGCCCGGATGACTTCCTGGGCCTGCTGGTCTTCGACGGCGTGGCCGAGCAGCGCGTGCCGCTCTGTCCGATGGATGAGCGCGGCAAGCGCCGCATGTCGGAGGCGCTGGCCGAGGTGCGGCCGGGCAGGGGAACGGCGCTTCACCAGGCCGTTGAGCACGGCGCCCGCGCGCTCCAGCGCCTGCTGGTCCCGGGCGTGCGGCCGAAGCTTCTGTTGCTCACGGATGGTGAGCCCTCGGTCGGCACCGACAGCGAGGCGGCGTTCGAGAGCCTCGGCGCCAAGCTGGCACAGGCGGGGATTGGCGTGCACGCGCTCGGTCTGGCGCGGCACTACGTCGCGGAGATTCTCTCGGGCCTCACGTTGCCTTCGGGAAACGCGTTCGAGCATGTGGATGGCCCAGACGGACTCCCGGTCGCGATGGGCGCCGTCTTCTCCCTGCTTTTTGGTGAGGTGGCTACGGCCGCGCAGATTCGCGTCACGCCCACTGGTTTCCGCGCCCTCGGGTGTCTGCACGCGTTTCCCACCAGCACCGAGGATGACTCGCTGGTGGTGACGCTGGGGAACCTCTCGCGCGGCATCTCGCGCAGGGTGCTGCTCTCCGGCGTGGTGCGCGACCCGGCGTGGACCGCGCGCGTGGCGGCGTCCGCGCAGGCGCGCGGCGACCAGCGCCACGTCACCGTGGAGGTGGAGCGCGTGGAGCCCGGCAGCACGGCTGGGCGGCTGATTCATGGCCTGGGCAGGGAGCTGGAGCTCGTTGGCGAGGAGACTGCCGCCTGGCTGAGCCTGGCGCAGAAGGACCCGGAGCGCGCGCTTAACCAGCTGCGGCGCGCGGAGGAGGCGATGGAGGAGCTCGCCAAGCTCTCCCTGCCGGAGGTCCCGCTGCGCCGCCACGCGGAGCGCTTGAGCGACCTGCGGGGCGCGATTGAGCGCGGCGAGGGAGATCTCCCGCTGCTCATCCGCCGCGCCAAGTCCGCGCGCGCCGGGACGCACGTGAGCCAGGTCATTCCGCTGCACGCGCGCTCCAAAGGGTAGGCGCTGGATGCCCCCGTTCGCGTCGAGCGTTGCGCCGTCAGGCGCATAGTCGAGACGTCGGCACAGCCTCCGAAGCTTGGCTCATGGGCCGCTTCGTTCTGCTCGAAACAAAGCGGAAGAGTGCCGTGCGTGGGTCTGCGCCACCTCTCGACTATGCGCCTGACGGGCGCAACGCCTCGACTAACTCGCAGCACGGAGGTTCAGGGGTTGGGAAGCTGCACTGCCCGAGTGGGTACACGACAACCAGGCCGCAGGGCAGTGCAGCCAAACAACATCTCCGGGGCCAGGGAGGGTCAAAGAGCGAAATGGCTCCTGAGCGGATCACGCGAGCGTGTCACCAATGAGATGTGGACAGCCTCCCCGACCAAACTCCTAGACGGGTACAAAAAAGACACCAGTGTGTGCGGCCTCGGACCCCGGCTATGTCTCAAGCGGTTAGTCCCTAGAAATGTCGCGGGTCAACCGCGTCCCCCCTCCTAGAGAACAGCTCACCAGGGGCCCGCAACATCGCGGGGTTGCCCCGTTCGCGTCGAGCGTTGCGCCGTCAGGCGCATAGTCGGACGTCGGCAGTGCCCCGAAGCTTGGCTCATGGGCCGCTCCGCTCCGCTCGAAACACACCGGCAAGTGCCGTGCATGGGCTTGCGCCACCTCTCGACTATGCGCCTGACGGCGCAACGCTCGAGGCGAGCGGGGGTGGCGCCTGACGGCGCGGGAACAGCTGTTCCTCCGACGAAATGGCCGGCCAGGGCCGGTCTCCTCCTCGAGGCGAGCGGGGGAGGCGCCTGAGTGAGAAGAGCGAGGCGAATCGTGGTCGCTCTAGGTCGTCTCGGGCGGCGTCTCGGCCGCGGGCGCTTCGGTCCCCTGCGGCAGGCCGCCTTCGGTCTGCCAGCGGAGGATGGCGTGCAGCGGGACGAAGAGCACCTCGTCCTGCGCGCCCAGGAGCAAGTCGAAGGGGCCGGTCCCGCGCAGCGGCAGCACAAACCGCAGCCCGTTGCGCAGCGTGAGGTCCAGCGTGCGGCCGACGAGGTCCACGAACGGACGCGGGTCTGACACCGGGCGCTTCTCCGGCTGACGCACGACAGCGGCCGGCTTCTGCGCGAGCTTGGTGTCGCGGTCCACCGTGGCGGCCTGCTTCTCCCAGACCGCACGGCGGCCCATCACCACCACCTGGAGCTTCTCCACCCGTCCGGCCTTCTCGAAGGTGAACGCCACCGGCTCCACCTTGGTCAGCACATCCAGCAGGGTCCGCTCTGCGAGGACGATGGCGAGCTCTGCCTTCTCCTGCACCAGCGCGTCCACGAACCCGTTCACCTGCTCGCCGACGACGGAGCCGCGGGCCTCCTTGACCTGGGCCTTCTTCTGCGTCCGCGCCTTGCGCGCCAGGAACTCCGCGGGGGTGAGCCCGCTCTGCACCGCGCCGAACGCGTCCGGCAAATCCAGCCCGGGCGTGGCGTCCATCAGCGCGTAGACCTGGTCAAACCGCTTGGCCTCTTCGGCGTGCAGCTTGCGCCACACGCGCGCTCGCATCTTGCCTTCGAGCTCACCCTTGGCGATGCGCGCCGGCACGTGCTCGCGCTTGGCGAGCGCGTTGATGGCTTCCGGCGTGGGGGGCGTGACGGGGCCACGCGGCCGCGGCGGACCTCTTCCGAAAGGTTTGGCGCCCGCTCCGCCCGGCCGCGGCGCGCTGCCGGGCGCGGGCCCAGGCCGCGGGGCGGGGACTGCGGGGGAGGAAGGGCGGGGCACTGCGGCGGGCACCGCGCCCTGCGGGCGCACTGAGGGGCCGGGCGTCGGGGAAGGCGTGGGCGCAGCGGTGGGCGTAGGCGAAGGTGCGGGCGCGGAGCCCGCCGGACGGCGGATGACCTCCACGGCTGGAGGGGCAGGACGGCGGGGTTTGCGGTCGTTCACGAGGAAAACTCTATCCCGGAGCTGCGGCTCCGTCTGCGGCCCCAGAAGCCGGTGGGTTCTTCAGCTGCTCCGTGAGGTCCACGCGCCAGCCGCTGGCCTCCTTCACCATGTGCACTGTCTGCACCTGGCCGCCGCTCTCCACGCTCAACGTGGCGGTGGCGTCATCCTCCTTCACCAGCTTCACGCTCGTCACCTGCGCGGCGCGGACCGTCCGGAGGAAGAGGTAGTCGACCGGGTGGTCGCTCAGAGATCCAGCGGACGCCTTCGCCATCGCCTTCGCGCGCTCGGTGAGGAGCTCCTGCGTGGGCGTGGAGAGCCCCTGGAAGGCGCCCTTCACATCGTCGCGCTGGATGCGCTTGGCGAAGAGCTCGTAAGCGGTGACGGGGTCATCCGGGCGCTGCCGCTTGCAGGCGCTCGCGGACAGCAGGAGGAGGACGACGACGGCGGCGGCACGCACGGGAAGGAGGTGTTTAGCGGAAAGCGGCCTCACGTCAAAGTTGAACGGGCGGGCGCTGTACGGTCTTCGGCGATGCGGTCGTCACCCAGGGGCTTCAGCAACCTCGCCCGGAAAACCGGCGCGCCTGTCGTCAAGTATCGGCGTTCGCGCGTGGAGGGGACCTCCTCCGGGTCATACGGATGGAACGTTCCGCGCCCCAGCGGATTGACGAACCCGGCTTCCTCCAACGTGGAGAGCATCAGCAGCGCGCGGTCCTCGACATCCGTCCGGAGGTCGAACCGGCCACCTGGCACCAGGAGGTCCAGCAGCAGCTTCGCGAAGTCCGGCTTCACCACCGCCCGCTTCTGGTGGGCGCGCTTCCACCACGGGTCCGGGAACTGGAGGTGGATGACGCTCAGCGAGCCCGGGGTGAAGAGGTGCGGAATCTCCACCCGGGCGTCCGCTTCAATCATCTTGAGGTTTTTCTGGCCGCGGCGGTCTGCCCTCGCCTGCGTGTCGCGGGCGTATTTCTTCCGCCACTCGAACGCGATGTAGCGCACGTGGGGGAAGCGGCGGCTGTACTCGAGCGCGAAGCCGCCAGTGCCGCTGCCGATCTCGAGCTCAAGCGGACCGGTGAAGCCGAAGGCGGCGTCCCAGTCCGGGGGTTGGGTCAATCCGACGAACTGGCGCCCGACGGGCTCTGGAAGGAGGGGAGGACGTCCCATGGAAACGCGGCTTCCTAGCAGATATGACGCCTCTGAAAATGGACGTCTTCCATGGGTTGTCACAGGCGCGGGACCTGGCCGGCTGCGCGCTCTGTCTGGGGAACTTCGACGGGGTTCACCTGGGGCACCAGGCGCTCTTCGCCGAGGCCGCCCGTCACGCCCGCGCGGTGGCGCTGACCTTCCAGCCCCACCCGGGCAAGGTCCTGCAGCCGGAGCTGGCCCCCAAGCTCATCACGCTGCTGCCGCGCAAGCTGGAGCTGTTCGACAGCGCTGGCCTCTCCGCGGCCATCGTCCAGCCCTTCTCGCTGGAGTACGCGCGCACGCCGCCGGACCGGTTCGAAGCGTGCTTGCTGGACGCGCTCTCCGCGCGGCACCTTATCGTCGGCGCGGACTTCACCTATGGCGTGGCGCGCGCGGGCACCATCGACAGCCTACGCGCCGCGGCGGCGCAGCGGGGCGCCTCCGTCCACGTGGTGGCGCCGGTCACGGTGGACGGCGTGGTGGTGTCCTCCACGAAGGTGCGCGAGTACATCCTCGAGGGGCGGGTGTCCGCGGCGCAGCGGCTGTTGGGCCGCGCGTTTGATCTCGACGGGATGGTGGTGCCGGGGCAGGGCAGGGGCCGCGGCATCGGCTTTCCCACGGCGAACGTGGACACGCAGGGCGAGCTGCGGCCCGCGCCGGGTGTCTACGCGGTGCGCGCGCAGGTCCGCGGCGGACGTCAAGCGTGGTTGGGCGGCGCCGCCAACATCGGCGTCAAGCCCACCTTCGGCGGCACCGAGGTCACCATCGAGGTGCACCTGTTCGACTTCACCGGCGACCTGTACGGACAGGAGCTGCGCGTGCAATTCCTGGATCGCCTTCGCGCAGAGGCGCGCTTTGCCTCTGTCGGCGAGCTCAAGGGGCAAATCCAGCGCGATGTCGAGGCGGCGCGGACCGTCATTGCCCGAACGGGCGAGTAGTCTAATTTCCCAACGAAATCACCGAATTGTCGCACATCCGCGCCCCTGTGCGTTCCTTGCGCCCTCAGTTCGCGAACGCTTAGATCGCTGACGAGCTCCCGGTTGGTTTTCCTCGCAGCAGGCTCGAAGAGGCGAACAAAAGAATGTCCGGTCGACTGGGTGAGCTGCTGGTCCGAGAGAACCTGATCTCCGTCCAGCAGCTGCGCAAGGCGCAAGAGGATCAACAGCGCAACGGAACGCGTATTGGCACTGCGCTGATCAAGACGGGGGCGATTGAGGAGTCGAAGCTCACTGACTTCCTCTCCAAGCAGTACGGCGTCCCCGCCATCAACCTCAAAGACTTCGACATCGACCCGGACATCATCAAGCTGGTGCCCAAGGACGTGGCGGAGAAGCACCTGGTCATCCCGGTCAACCGGGCTGGCCCGTCGCTCATCGTCGCCATGTGCGACCCGTCGAACATCTACGCGGTCGACGATCTCAAGTTCCTCACCGGCTACACCATTGAAGCAGTGGTCGCCTCAGAGCCCTCCATCCGCGAGGGCATTGAGCGCTACTACGCGGAGAAGGGGCCCACGCTCGACGAGATCGTCGGGCAGGTGGACGAAGACGTCGAGGTCACGAAGGACGAGGTCGAGAACATCGAAGACGTGGCCCGGGCGGCGGATGACGCCCCCGTGGTCAAGCTGGTGAACCTCATCCTGCTGGACGCGATCAAGAAGGGCGCTTCGGACATTCACGTTGAACCGTACGAGAAGGACTTCCGCGTCCGGTTCCGCATCGACGGGTCGCTGTACGACGTGATGAAGCCGCCGATGAAGCTGAAGAACGCCATCACCTCGCGCTTGAAAATCATGTCGTCGCTCGACATCTCCGAGCGCCGGCTGCCGCAGGACGGCCGCATCAAGATCAAGACGGGCGGCGGCAAGGAGATGGACTTCCGCGTCAGCGTCTGCCCCACGCTGTTTGGCGAGAAGGTCGTCATGCGGTTGCTCGACAAGAGCAACCTGCAGCTGGACATGACGAAGCTGGGCTTCGAGCCGGAGCCTCTCAAGTGGTTCAAGGAGGCCATCGACCGGCCGTACGGGATGGTGCTGGTGACCGGCCCCACGGGGTCCGGCAAGACGACGACGCTCTACTCCGCGCTGGCCGCGCTCAACACCGTCGACGTCAACATCAGCACCGCCGAGGACCCGGTGGAGTTCAACTTCGCCGGCATCAACCAGGTCCAGATGCACGAGGACATCGGCCTCAACTTCGCCGCGGCGCTGCGTAGCTTCCTGCGGCAAGACCCTGACACCATCATGATCGGCGAGATCCGCGACTTCGAGACCGCGGAAATTGGCGTCAAGGCCGCGCTCACCGGACACCTCGTCCTCTCCACCCTCCACACCAACGACGCCCCGGGCACGGTCAGCCGCCTGCTCAACATGGGCATTGAGCCGTTCCTGGTGACCGCGTCTCTGAACCTCATCCTTGCCCAGCGCCTGTGCCGCAAGCTCTGCCAGGCGTGCAAGAAGCCCTCGGTGGTGGAAGAGCAGGCGCTGATCGACGCGGGCGTGCCGCCGGACCGGATCAGCGGGCTGACCATCTACGAGCCCGCCGGCTGCCGCGAGTGCAATGACCGCGGCTACCGCGGCCGCGTGGCCATCTACGAGGTCATGCCGTTCTGGGACGGCCTCAAGGAGCTGGTCATCAACGGCGCCTCCGCGGCGGAGCTCAAGCAGGAGGCCATCCGGCTGGGCATGCAGACCCTGCGGATGTCGGCGCTCAACAAGATGCTCGGCGGCACGACGACCCTGCAAGAGGTGGTCGGGAACACGGCCCCCGACCGCTTCTAGCTCGCCCCCCCTCTTACAGCACACCTTCGCCGGAGACCCCCGTGGCCAACCTGCACCAGCTGCTCAAGGCGATGGTCGAGAAGGGCGCGTCCGACCTGCACATCACGACGGGCAGCGCGCCGCAGCTGCGCATTGACGGAGAGCTGGTGCCGCTCAAGACGGAACCGCTCACCCCGGTCCACACCAAGCAGCTGTGCTACTCCATCCTCACGGACGCGCAGAAGCACAAGTTCGAAGAGGACAACGAGCTCGACCTGTCGTTCGGCGTGAAGGGCCTCTCGCGCTTCCGCTCCAACATCTTCATGCAGCGCGGCGCGGTGGCCGGCGCGTTCCGGACCATCCCCTTCAAGATCCTCTCCTTCTCGGACCTGGGGCTGCCGCCGGTGGTGTCCGAGCTGGCGAAGCGGCCGCGCGGGCTCATCCTGGTCACCGGCCCCACCGGCTCCGGGAAGTCGACGACGCTGGCGTCCATCATCGACAAGATCAACTCCGAGCGTCACGAACACATCATGACGATCGAAGATCCGATCGAATACCTGCACCCGCACAAGAACTGCCTGGTGAACCAGCGCGAGGTGGGCGCGGACACGCGCAACTTCAAGACGGCGCTCAAGTACATCCTGCGGCAGGACCCGGACGTGGTGCTGGTGGGCGAGATGCGCGACCTGGAGACCATCGAGGCCGCGCTGGTCATCGCAGAGACCGGCCACATCTGCTTCGCCACGCTGCACACCAACAGCGCGGTGCAGACCATCAACCGCATCCTGGACGTCTTCCCGCCGTACCAGCAGCCGCAGGTCCGCGCGCAGCTCTCCTTCGTGATGGAGGGCATCATGAGCCAGGCGCTGATCGCCAAGAACGGCTCTCCAGGACGCGTGCTGGCGCTGGAGGTGATGATCCCCAACCCCGCCATCCGGAACCTCATCCGCGAGGACAAGGTTCACCAGATCTACTCGTCCATGCAGGTAGGCCAGGCGAAGTACGGGATGCAGACCTTCAACCAGGCGCTGGCCTCGCTGCTGATCAAACGGGTCATCAACCAGGACGAAGCGTTCGCCCGCAGCTCGGATCCCGAAGAGCTGAAGAACATCATCGCCAGTGGTGGCGGCGCCCACCTCGCCGGACAGGGCCCGAGACCTGCGGGCGGTGGCGGTAAAGGCTGACCTGAGAAGGCGGACCGTTCCGCGCTGTACACTCGCGACCAGCGCGCACAGAGCTTGAAAGGATCACCTCATGGCAGCTCCCGCCCAGGCGCTGAAAACCCCGGCCAAGAAAGTTCAAATCTGGGTCTGGGAGGCGAAGACCAAGGCCGGTGAGTCCCGCAAGGGCGAGATGGAGGCGGGCGACGCCGAGTCGGTGAACAACCGGCTGAAGTCGCTGGGCCTCAACCCGGTCAAGGTCAAGAAGAAGCCGATCGAGATCAACATCCAGCTGCCTGGCATGGGCGGCGTGAAGGGCAAGGACGTCCTCGTCTTCACCCGGCAGTTCGCGACGATGATCGACGCAGGCCTTCCGCTTGTTCAGTGCCTGGAGATTCTGGGTGGGCAGATGGACAACCCCACCTTCAAGAAGACGGTCTTCGCCATCAAGGCCAAGGTGGAGTCAGGCTCCACCTTCGCGGACGGGTTGAAGGACCACCCGAAGGTCTTCAACGAGCTCTACGTCCAGCTCTGCGCCGCCGGCGAAGTGGGCGGCATCCTGGACACCATCCTCAACCGGCTCGCGGCCTACGCGGAGAAGTCCGAGAAGCTCAAGCGCAAGGTCAAGAGCGCCATGACCTACCCGGCGATCGTCATCATCGTCGCCATCGTGGTGACCGCGCTCCTGCTCCTCAAGGTCACCCCGGTGTTCGCGAAGATGTTCTCCGACTTCGGCTCCGCGCTGCCGGCGCCCACCCAGTTCATCATCGACATGTCGGACTGGCTGCAGGCGTGGATCCTCCACCTGATTGGCGGCATCGTCGCCTTCAGCGTCTCCTTCAGCATGTTCTACAAGAACCCGAAGGGCCGGAAGATCTTCGACAAAGTCGTCCTCAAGGCCCCGCTCTTCGGAGACGTCATCCGCAAGGTGGCGGTGGCCCGCTTCACCCGCACGCTCGGCACGATGATCAGCTCCGGCGTCCCCATCCTGGACGCGCTGGAGGTCACCGCGAAGACCGCCGGTAACCGCACGGTGGAAGAGGGCATCTACTACGTCCGGTCGAAGATCTCCGAGGGCAAGAACATCGCCGGCCCGCTGCTGGAGACGAAGGTCTTCCCGGCGATGGTGGTCCAGATGATCGGCGTCGGCGAAGCGACCGGCGCGATGGACGCCATGCTCAACAAGATTGCCGACTTCTATGACGACGAGGTCGACACCGCCGTCGCCGGCCTCACGGCGATGATTGAGCCGCTCTTGATGGTCTTCCTCGGGATTGTCGTCGGCGGCTTCCTCATCGCCATGTACCTCCCGATCTTCTCCATCGCCAGTGCTATCAAATAGCCCTCTGCCTCCCAGCGTCGGCACCTCGCCGCTCTGGGTGATGAGCGAGCTCCGGGTCAAGCTCGTCTGGCTCACCGTCTTCCGCACGGTGGCCACGACGCTGCTTTTGGCGACCATCGCTGCGCGCATCCTGTCGCAGCCGTTCTCGTCGGAGCTCTCCCGCGAGGACTCGTCGTCCTTCGTCATCATCGTCCTGGTCTATGTGGCGACCGTCGTCTACGGCCTGCTGCTGCGCGCCAAGCGGGTGGGCCACGCCGCCGCGTACATCCAGGTCTTCGGCGACATCGTGCTCGCGTCGGCGCTCGTCTACCTGACCGGCGGCACCGAATCCCCGTTCACCTTCACGTACTCCATCGCGGTGGTGGCCGCGTCCATCCTGCTCTACCAGCGGGGCGCGCTCATCGCCGCGGGCGCGTCCTCCACCGCGTTCGCTGTACTGGTGCTGTTGGTTCACCACGGCGTGCTGCGGCCGCCGCTGGGGACCTTGGCCATCGGCGTGCCGCGGATGGTCTTCCTGGTCGCCAGCAACACGCTGGCGCAGTTCCTCATCGCCGCGCTGGCCAGCTTCCTGTCCAAGCAGCTGCGCGCGGCGGGCGGGCGGCTCTCCGAGCGCGAGGCGGACCTGGCGGAGATGGCCCGGCTGCAGCGGCAGATTCTGGCCTGCATGCCCTCCGGGCTCATCACCTGCGAAGCCACCGGCTCCATCACCTTCGTCAACCGCGCCGCCGCGACGATTCTGGGCCTGAAGGAGGGGGACCACCCGCCCACCCACGTGGAGCAGGTCATCCCCGGCGTGCTCAAGCTGGGCATCTCCCGGCGCAGCGAGCTCACGCTGGAGACCCCGGCCGGCACCCGGACGCTGGGCCTCAACACCTCGCTGCTCGAGGGCAAGGAGGGCTCCATCCTGGTCGTCTTCCAGGACCTCACGGACCTGCGCCGGGTGGAGACGGAGCTCAAGCGGATTGACCACCTCGCGGCGCTGGGGACGCTGGCCGCGCAGCTGGCGCACGAAATCCGCAACCCGCTGGCCTCCATGCGCGGCTCCGCGCAGATGCTGTCGGATGAGGTGGGTGCGGACCGCGCGCTCACGGCCATCCTCATCCGCGAATCAGACCGGCTCTCCACCCTGGTCGAAGACTTTCTGCGCTTCGCCCGTCCGCCGCCGCCCACCTTGAGGCCGTGCGCGCTGGATGAGCTGGTGGCGGACACGGTGGAGCTGTTGCGCGCGGACCCGCTCAGCGCCGGCGTGCAGATAGACCAGCGGCTGGCCCCGCTGGTGGCCCGCGTGGACCCGGACCAGATGCGTCAAGTCCTGATGAACCTGCTGCGCAACGCGTTCATCGCGGTGGGCGCGGGCGGGAAGGTCCGGGTGGACGTGGACACCCGGCCCGGGGTGGCGGCCATCCGCGTCTGGGATTCCGCTGGGAGCATCCCCCGGTCCGACCTGAACCGCATCTTTGACCCTTTCTTCACCACCCGCGAAGGCGGGACCGGCCTCGGACTGTCCACTGCGCACTCGATTGTGCGGGCGCATGGAGGGATGATTCAGGTGTCGTCGTCGCGCGAGACCGGTACCGAATTCATCGTCGGACTTCCCTCCATGCATGAGGCGGCGCTTGCAGATCCTGGTCGTTGACGACGAGCTGTCCATGCGGGAGTACCTCCAGGCGCTGCTCTCGCGCGCCGGGCACGAGGTGGCCACGGCCACCAACGTGACGGAGGCCCTGCACGCGCTCACCACGCACAAGCCGGACGTCATCGTCTCCGACATGAAGCTGGGCAAGGAGAGCGGGCTGGCCATCCTCAAGGCCGCCCGCGGCTTGACGCTGGCGCCCGAGGTCATCCTCATCACCGCCTATGGCAGCCCGTCCGCCGCCGTGGAGGCAATGCGCGAGGGCGCCTACGACTACATCCTCAAGCCCTTCGACAACGAGGAGCTCAAGCTCCTGGTTCAGAAGGCGCTGGAGAAGCGCGCGCTCCTTCAGGAGAACCAGGAGCTGCGCCGCTCCGTGGGCCCGGGCCGCGGCCAGTTCTGGGTGGGCAAGAGCCAGAAGATGCTGTCGGTCTGGACGCTGGTGGAGAAGGTGGCCGCGTCCAAGTCCACCGTGCTGGTGACCGGCGAGAGCGGCACCGGCAAGGAGCTGGTGGCGCGAGCCATCCACTGGAAGAGCTCGCGGGCCGGGCAGCCGTTCCTGCCGGTCAACTGCGCGGCCCTGGCGGAGGGCGTGCTGGAGAGCGAGCTCTTCGGCCACGTGAAGGGCGCCTTCACCGGCGCCACCGGGGACCGCGCCGGCATCCTCGCCTCCGCCCGCGACGGCACGGTGTTCCTGGACGAGATTGGCGAAATCCCCATGCCCACGCAGGTGAAGCTCCTGCGCGTGCTCCAGGAGCGAAAGGTGAAGCCGGTGGGCAGCACGCAGGAGGTGCCCTTCGAGGCGCGCCTCTTGGCGGCCACCAACCGGCGGCTGGAGACCGAGGTGAAGGCGGGCCGGTTCCGCGAAGATCTCTTCTACCGGCTGAACGTCATCTCCATTGAGCTGCCGCCCCTGCGCGAACGGCCCGAGGACATCCCGGAGCTGGCCAACCTCTTCCTCGAGGAGTTCCGCGCGGAGCTGGCCCGGCCGAAGCTGAAGTTCTCCCCGGACGCGCTGGGCCTGCTGCAGCGCTACGCCTTCCCCGGGAACGTCCGCCAGCTGCAGAACATCGTCGAGCGCGCCGCGACTTTGGCGGACTCGGAGCTGCTGGGCCCGGACACGCTGCCGGCGTCGCTGCGTGGCGTAGAGGAGCCCGCCTCCGCGCCCACGTCGGGGGACCTCCCGCTGGGCAACGGATTCTCCCTGGAGCGATACCTCGACGACACCGAGCGCAAGTACCTGGTGAACGCCCTGCGCCGCGCGGAGGGCGTGAAGATGCGCGCGGCGGATCTCCTCGGGCTGACGTTCAGGTCCTTCCGGTACCGGTTGGCCAAGCACGGCCTCTCCGACAAGGACGAGGGCGACGTCGGCAAGCCGGGCTGACGACGCGGCCCTACGGCTCGACACGTGGGCTAGATACCTGTGCCGCCACAGACGCCGTCAGAGGATGCGAAACAGCCTTCGATAGACGAGCCGTTCGTGCAGGCTGAAACCTTGGACTTTGGGCACGTGTAGCAAAGCCTGGCTGGCGTTCGACAGGGTTGGGTTTCTTCTGGACCGCACGCCCCGAGAACCAGCGCCAAACCAACAAAGGAAATCAGTCGTTTCATCTGTAGCCGCCTATGCGTCCCGGCCCCGCGGCAGGTGTACCCCAGCCTCCGCGTAGCGGCAATACGGCACCGCGGGCATCTCGTGAGGCACAGGACGGCCGCCTTGCTTGAATCGTCGTGACCGGTCTAGCGCCCCAGCGCGTTGAGGTCGTACCAGCCCTCGTCGGGCGCGCGCTGGCCGAGCTCGCGGAAGCGGCGGGCCACTGCGGTGAACACGCCGGTCACCTCTTCGGTCGTGTAGCCCTCGGCCAGCAGCGTCTGGACGAACGGTGCGCGGTTGGCCGCCACGGCCTTGTCCCAAAGCTCCTCCTCGGTGAGCGTCCCGAGGTAGGCCGTCCACTCCTCGAGGGTGCGGGGCCGCTGGGCGGACATGGCTAGACGCTCGTCTCCGCCGCGCGCTCCAGGTAGGGCGACAGCATCAGCTCCGCCACGTCCCGGCGGACCACCGCGCTGGAGGCGGAGCGGGCGTCCAGGTCAAACCACTCCTTGCCCAGCTCCGTCGCCTGCGCGTCCTTGATGATTTCGTCAAACACGCCATCGCCCAGCGCGTGGGCGTGCGCGCGAATCTGGTCGTACGTGAGGTCGTCCCCGCCGCCCGGGTAGACCATGTCCAGCATCCGCACCTGCACCGGGTTCGTCTGGCCGTTGCGCCAGACGCGCGCCGTGCGCTGCTGCATGTTCTGGCTGCTCCAGCTGTCGCGGTCCAGGTGGATGACCGTGTCGAACGCCTGGAGGTTGTGGCCGTTCTGGTAGACCTCACCCTGAAGGGTGGCAGAGGCGACGTCGGTGTTGGGCGTGATGACCTCATCCAGCACGTACTGCTGCCACTCGCGCGGCCGGTAGCGGCGGCCACCCGCGCCATCGCCTGCGTCCACGCCCTGGTAGGCGCGCTCCGTGTACTCCTGCACCACCCGGCCGTCCTGGTAGAGGAGGACTCTGTCGTTGAGCCCCGCCGCGTGGAGCTTCCCCGGCACCTGCTGCGACAGCACGCGCGCGGACTCCTTCACGCAGTCCGCGTCCTCGGCGAAGAGGACGGCGCGGCTGGAGGGGTTCGCGGCCATCCGCGCCAGCAGCACCTGCGCGGCGCGGTCCAGCTTGGGCGAAGGCTCGTCCAGGCCGAACTCCCGCGGCAGCAGGGTCAACCGGTCCAGCTTGCGGAAGAGCTGCTTGAGCTCCAGGCCGAAGGCCGCGCGCAGCGCCGGGGACTCCTGGGCCGCGGAGCCGTCCGCCGTCCGCCCGTGGTCCCGGTACAGCGTGGTCAGCGCCTCCATCCCCGGCTGCGCCTCGCCCGCGCGCGGGCGCTTCAAGCCCTCCACCCGTTCGCGCAGCTTGCCTTCAATCTCGCCCACAATCTTCCGGTACTCCCGCTCCATCGCGGGAGACATCGCCAGGCCCTCGCTGTCCGGCGTCTCCAGCCGCGGCAGGTCCAGGTTGTGGAGGCGGTCCGAGAAGAACAGGTTGCGCTTTACCCACGTGTGCAGCTCCTGCCGCAGCACCGGGTCCGACTTCACGCCCACCGGGCGCCCGCCAAACATCTCGATGTAGCGCTCCTGAAACTTCCGCATCTCCGACCGCGCGGCCTTGCCCAGCTCCGGGTGCGTCAGGTCCACGCCGCCCGCCACGCAGGCCAGGACGTAGAGGTCCATCGGCGAGCGCTCCATGGGCGAGGCGGTGAGGATGACCTTCTTGTCCACCTTGAGCGCCAGCGCCGCCTGCGTGCGCTTGTTGGTGATGTCCCGCAGCACCTGGCCCTCGTCGAAGAAGGCCGCCGCGTACTGGTCGCCGGACCACGGCTTGCCCCGCAGCTTGCCGTTGCGGGTGGCCGCGGAGAGCTCTCCGTAGGAGACGATGTCCACCCGGGAGAGCAGGGCGCGCGCGGCCTCCGGGGTGAGGAAGCGGCGAATCTGCATGGTGAGGTTGCCGCGCAGGCCGCGGGGCGCCACGTACAGGAAGCGGCCCTTGTCGGGGGAGAGCCCGCCGCGCAGGAGCTTCTGCATCTGCGCGATGGCCACCAGCGTCTTTCCCTCGCCCATGTCCAGCGCGACGATGCCGCGGTCGCCGTTCGCCTCCAGCCAGGCCAGCGCCTGCTTCTGCACCGTGCGCAGCTCCACCGGAAGGGACTCCCCACCGCGCGTGCGGCGCACGCTCTTGAAGCCGCCGAGCGCGGCCGCCATGAAGTAGCCCAGGTTCCCGTCCGCCGTGGCCCGCTCCGCCGCCGCCAGCTCCTCGAAGTACGTCTTCACCGTCTGGAGCGCGCTGCGCGAGAGCGACATCCCGTGCAGGGCTTCGCGCACCGCGCCGAAGTCCTTGGGTTCGAACGTGAAGCTGCTGTTGCGGCTGCCGGGCTCGTACTGGATGGACGGCACATGCGTGCTGAGCGCGCGCAGGTTCCGGCGCACCGCGGTCCAGTTGCCCAGCCCGCCCGGCAGCTGCAGGAAGAGCTTGTCCTTGAGCTCGCCGTTCTCCCGCACCTGCGCCACCGTGACGTAGGGCTCGCGCTCGCCGGGGTTCAGCTTCACCCGCTGCGCGGTGCGGCCGCTGCGTCCGGAGTAGCGGTACGCGGTGCCCTCCACCAGGCGGCCCTGTGAGTTGATGAGGTCATCCAGGTAGATGCCTTTGTAGCGCCCGCTCACCACCACCCTGCGGCCCTCCAGCTCGCGGGTCTCGAAGATGCGGGTCAGCTGCCCCATCTTCGCCTTGTCGTCGGTGTAGGCCGACTGCGTGACCGGGCCGGTCAGCGCCTCCAGCTCCTCGTCGGACACGCTGCGCAGGTCCTCCAGCTTCACGCTGCGCGGGGGCTTGGAGAGCTGGTCCACGCCGGCCAGGAAGCGCGCGCGCTTCTGGAGGAACTCCGGGATGGGGAGGATGTCGCCGTCGTAGTCGAACACCCGCTCTTCTCCGGTGCGCTCGTCGCGGCCGATGTTCACCAGCCGGCCCTGGAGGGAGGCTTTGCGCCCGGTCAGCCCGTTGGCGCGGATGGCCTCCTCGATGGCCGCGTCCACGTCGCGGTAGACCTGCTTGCGCTGGTTGAGGAAGGCGAAGAGCTCTGGGTCCTCCCGCTCTATCTCCGCCATCGTGCGCTCGGCGGGGCGCATCCGGCGCAGCGGGGCCCACGCTTCGGTTTTGGTGGGGGTAAGGAACACGCCCTTGTCCTGGGCAAGCTTCTGGATCATCCCCTGGTACAGCGTGGCGATCTTCGGCCAGACCTCGCTGTCCGCGCGAGTGCCGCGCAGCTCCGTCAGCAGCGGCGTGAGCTCACCCAGGACGCGGTGGGCTTCGTGCAGGACCGGCGCGGAGAGGGAGGTCCCGCTCTGCGGGCTGACAATCCGGTGCAGGTTCACCACGCTCTGGGTCAGCTCCGCCTGCAGCGCGCGGGTGGGCTTCTTGCCGGCCGCGGCGAGCGCGCCCAGCGCCTGGTAGAGCTCGATGAACGGCCCGGCCTCCGGGCCCAGCGCCTGCGCCAACTCCGCGATGGCGGCTTTGGAGAAGAGGTGCTCCGGGTCCGACGGCTTGACTCCTGGAGGCACGACGTCGTTCGCCGCCTTCGCGGAGCCGACGAAGTAGTCCTGGAAGTTCCGGACCGCGGCGAGCGCGGACTGTGTGTCCACGCCGACGGTCTTCGCGCTCTCCTCCAACGTGTCCACCAGCTTCCGCGCGTGCTGGCGGTGAATGGTTCCGCGCGTGACGCGCAGGAGCTGCGCGAGCGCGTTTCGCAGGACAGGCGCCAGGCCCCGCTCGCGCTGAGCGCTTCGGCGGAGGATGTGGAAGCGGGAGGTGATGCGCTGTGACGCTGGGGGCATAAACGCGGACCATCGCGAGCGTGGCGGAGTCAGGTCAAGGCGCGGGCGCTCGCAGGCGGCGCATTCTCGGCGGGTGAGCAAACCTCGCTGGCCGAGAGAGCGCGCGGTACGGGCTGGGAGGCACGGGTTCGGGGTTCGGGGTTCGGGGATGCGGGTTCGGGGATGCGGGTTCTCGGGTTCGGGTTCGGGGATTTGTATTCTCGGGTTCGGTCCTCGGATTTCGTTCACGCGTTCGCGTTCGCCTTCGTTCACGGGCCCGGGTACGGGCAGGGGTTCGGAGAAGGGCAGGGGTTCGGAGAAGGGCAGGGGTTCGGAGAAGGGCAGGGGTTCGGAGAAGGGCAGGGGTTCGGAGAAGGGCAGGGGTTCGGAGAAGGGCAGGGACACGCTCCGCGCCACAGGTCGCCCGAAGCCCCTACCCCTCTCCGAACCCCTGCCCGTACCCGGGCCCGTGAACGAAGGCGAACGCGAACGCGTGAACGAAATCCGAACCCGCATCCCCGAACCCGCATCCCCGAACCCGCATCCCCGAACCCGCATCCCCGAACCCGCATCCCCGAACCCGCATCCCCGAACCCGCATCCCCGAACCCGCATCCCCGAACCCGCATCCCCGAACCCGCATCCCCGAACCCGCATCCCCGAACCCGCATCCCCGAACCCACATCCCCGAACCCGCATCCCCAAACCCCGAACCCGAGAACTCCCCGAGCCCGCATCCACCGCGGCGCCGCCTACCGCGCATACCTCCGCCTCGGGGACTCACGCTTCACGAGGCCCTCGGCGCACGTACCGGTGAGCAGGCGCGGGGCGCCTCCGGCAGCGCACCCCATGGCGAGCGAGCGAGCAGCGGGGCAGCAAACCACGCCAGCAGCAAAAGACCCGCCCGTGGCTTGCGCGGCGCAGCACGACCTCAAGCCCGAACCTCGTCGTGTCGCACGCCTGCGAAGGCCCGCCCTCGACGGCACGCCGCGCAACGCAGCGGGTGGGCGCAGGTGGGCCGCTTTCGCGGCAGCACCGGCGGTGAGGGGCACACGCCTGTGTGCGGCGGGTTCCGGGCTTCCCACGTTGAGCCTCGCGGCCTCTCGGTGAAACGATAACTGTGTGCACATGAACACTGCGCAAGAGCCGAAGACGCGCGTCCTGGTGGTGGATGACGACCCGGCCGTCCTCGAGACGACGTCGGCGCTCCTCTCGGACACCTACGACGTGGTGAAGGCGATCGACGGCGAGCAGGCCCTCAAGCAGCTCTCCCTGCAGCCGGTGGACGTCGTCTGCACTGACCTGAACATGCCGAGGATGAACGGGCTGGAGCTCATCAAGCGCGTCCGCCAGCTGCCCGGAAAAATCGCCTGCCTCCTCGTCACCGGTCACGCGGAGTACCTGGACCGCGCAGAGCGCAACCCCAGCGAGCTCTTCCTGATGCTCATCAGGCCCTACGAGCCCCAGAAGCTCCTCGAGCTGGTGGCGCGGGCGGACCGCTTCCACCGCATGCAGAAGGCGGTCGGCGCGGTGGGCACCGCGCTGGACATGGGGAAGGTCCCGACGTGAGCTCCGCTGAAGCGTCCGCGGTCGCCGCGCCGGGCGGCGTGCGCGGGAACATCCTCCTCGCGCTGGCGCTCGCTGTCTGGGGCGCAGCCATCGTCGGCGGGATGGGCGCGCTGTGGCGCTACAAGGCCACGCCCGGCCCGGACGCGCCGGCGCCCGTGGGCTGGCCCGAGGGCACCACCGTCACCCGGGACGCCACGCTGCCCACGCTCGTGATGTTCGCCCACCCCAAGTGCCCCTGCAGTCGGGCCAGCCTGAACGAGCTCGCGCTCCTGATGAGCCACACGCAGGGCAGGGCGCGCGCGCTCATCGGCTTCTGGACGCCTGAAGAGGCGGACGCCAGCTGGGCGCAGGGCGGACTGTGGGACCGCGCGCAGGAGCTCCCCGGTGTCACGCCGTTCATCGACCGCGGCGGCGCGGAGGCCAAGCGCTTTGGCGTCCACACCTCCGGCAAGGTGTTGCTCTACGACACGGCCGGCGTCCTCCGCTTCGCCGGAGGGGTGACCTCTTCGCGCGGGCATGAGGGCGACAACGCCGGCCGAGATGCGCTGGAGGCCCTGCTGCTGAAGGGCCAGACCGAACAACCCGTGGCCGCCGTGTTCGGGTGCGGCCTGGACTCCAAACCCGGGGAGACGTCTCCATGACAGAGGCCGCAACCGCTTCGCGCCTGGCAGAGCGCGCCGAGCGTTCCTACGTGCAGAGCCGGCAGGAGCTGCACCGCCGCACGGACCGGCTGTTCGCCGTCCTGATGTTGCTCCAGTGGCTGGCCGGCATCCTGGTGGCGGTCATCATCTCGCCGCGCGCCTGGGAGGGCCGGCAGAGCGCCGTCCACAGCCACGTGTGGGCCGCGCTGATTCTGGGCGGCCTCCTGAGCAGCGCGCCGGTGGCGCTGGCCCTCCTGCGGCCGGGCGCCCCGGTCACCCGTTACGTCATCGCCTCTGCGCAGATGCTCTGGTCCGGCCTGTTCATCCACCTCACCGGCGGCCGGATTGAGACCCACTTCCACGTGTTCGGGTCGCTCGCGTTCCTGGGCTTCTACCGGGACTGGCGCGTGTACGTCCCGGCCACCGTCCTCGTCGCCGGGGACCACGTGCTGCGCCAGTTCTTCTGGCCGGAGTCCGTCTTCGGCATGGCCGCGCCGGAGTGGTGGCGCTTCCTCGAACACGCGGGGTGGGTGGTCTTCGAGGACACGTTCATGATCATCGCCTGCATCCAGGGCGCGCGGGACATGCGGAACGTGGCGTTCCAGCGGGCGACCGCCGAGGAGGCCTCCGACCGCGAGCGCGAGAAGTCCTCGGCGCTGGACAAGGCGCTGGAGGAGCTCAAGCGGTCGCATGACCAGCTCATCCGCTCCGAGAAGCTGGCTGCGGTGGGCAAGCTGGCCGCCAGCGTGGGCCACGAGCTGCGCAACCCGCTGGCCGCGGTCCGCAACGCGCACACGTACATCGCCAAGCGCGTGACGGACGCCGGGACGGCCGACGCGCGGATGACCCAGTTCATCGGCGTGGTGGACCGGGAGCTCAACTCCTGCACCCGCATCATCTCTGACCTGCTGGACTTCGCGCGGGAACGGGCGCCCTCGCTCAACCCCTGTCCGTTGAAGCCGCTGGTGGATGAAGCGTTCAGTCTGGTCCCGCAGCGCGCGAACGTCCGGATTGTGAACGAGGTGCCGGCAAGCCTGCCGGTGCCTAACCTCGACAAGGACCAGTTCCGCCAGGTCGTCATCAACCTCGTGCAGAACGCCGTGGAGTCCATTCCGATGGAGCACCCGGGCGAGGTCCGCGTGCAGGCCGAGGGCGGCGGCGCGCTGCCGTACGTCGTCCGGGTGGTGGACAACGGCGCCGGCATCGCCCCCGAAGCGGTCGCCAACCTGTTTCAGCCGCTCTACACCACCAAGACGAAGGGCACCGGGCTGGGGCTCGCCATCGTCCAGGGAGTGGTCAACCGCCACGGCGGGACCATCCGCGCAGAGAGCCAGCCAGGAAAGGGGACCGCGTTTGTCATCGAGCTCCCCGCAGCACCCGTGAACCCTGCAGTTCTGGAGGAGATGCCCCGTGCCCGCGCCGAGAGTCTTGCTGGTCGATGACGAGGAGTCGCTGAGGATAACCCTCGCCGCGAACCTGGAGCTCGAAGGCTTCGAGGTTCTGGAGGCGGACTGCGGCGAGAAGGCGCTGGAGTTGCTCGCCCAGCACGAGGTGGACCTGCTGCTGACCGACATCCGGATGCCGGGCATCAATGGCGTGGAGCTGTTCCGCCGCGCCCGGGCGCTGCGGCCGTCGGTGCCGGTGGTGCTGATGACCGCCTTCGCCATGGAGGAGCTCATCCAGAGCGCGCTGCAGGAGGGCGTCTACACGCTGCTGCCCAAGCCCTTCGACGTCGCGCACGCGGTGCGGACGCTCACCACCGCGGTGAAGGGCCCGGTCGTCCTGGTGGTGGACGACGTGCGGGCGGACGCGGACTCCCTGGCCTCCGCGCTGGCGGCGGTCGGCCTCTCCTGCAAGGCGGTGCTCTCCGGGGAGCAGGCCATTGACGCGGTGAAGAACGGCGCGGTGGACGTGTGCGTGGTGGACCTCGTCATGCCCGGCCTCAACGGCGCCGAGGTTGTCGCCAAGCTGCGGGAGCTGGACCCCAAGCTGGCGGTCATCGCCATCTCTGGCCACGCCGTACCGGAGCTGGTCCACGCTGTCGCGGAGCAACATGTCTACGCCTGCATGCGAAAGCCCTTCGCGCCGGGCGACCTGGTGCAGGCCATCGCCAAGGCCCGCGGGCAGGCCTGAAGGGGGGAGCGCTTCTCGTGAGCTCGCTGGAGCAGCGCATCCAGTACGCGGGGAAGGCCATCGACGCGCTCCGCCACTCGCTGGCGGGGCCTCTTCAGAGCGCGCTCAATTCGCTCTTTCTGTTGCGCCGCAAGCTCGCCGCGGGCGAGCCGGTGGCGGCGGATCAGCTGGACATCCTGCAGCAGCACCTCACGCTGCTCAGCCAGAAGGTGGACGCGCTGGGCGGCCTGCCGTCGGCGCTGCGCAAGGTGTGCCGTCGGCGCGAGCGCCTGGCGTACGTGGCGGCGGCGGCGCTGGCGCGCCTGGGGGAGGCGGAGCGCACGCGCATTGAGCTGACGTTCACCCCGCGCGACGGCGAAGGGGTGGTGGACGCGGCGGCGCTCGCGCTGGCGCTGCACGAGCTTCTGAAGAACGCGCTGGAGGAGGCGCCGCCTCCGCAGAGCGTCCAGCTGACCCTCGCCGCGCAGGGTGGACGGCTCACCGCGCGCGTGGAGGGCCCCAGCGCGGGCAGCTGGCCCAGCCCGCCCGAGCTGGCGATGGACCCACTCTTCAGCAGCCGCGGGCGGTCGCTGGGCCTGGGCCTTCCCATCGCCCACGCCGTCGCCCGGAGCCACGGCGGCGCGCTGCATGTCCGCGCAGGCGAACGCACCGCGGTAGAGCTGGAGCTCCCGGAGGGGCCGCCGGATGTCACCTGACGAGTTCGAGTTGGCGCAGGCAGAGAAGTGGGCGACGGCGGAGGAGGAGCTCTCCGTCGTGCGGCATGACCTGCGCAACCGCATGGGCAGCATCCGCAACGCGGAGTTCTACCTTGCTCGCAAAGTTCAGAAGACGGAGGTTTGGACCGCGGACCCGCGCGTGAGCACCTTCTTCAAGTTGATTGAAGATCAGCTGACCTCCGGGGAGGCCGGGCTCGCACGGCTCACCCTCGTCCCCTACGCGCAGCGTCCCCCCGCGCCCACGCCTCTGCGCGCCGCGGTGGAGCGGGCGCTGCGGACGATGACCGTCCCTCCGAACGTCACCCTGACGCTGGCGCTGGCGGACGACGCGGTGGTGATGCAGCACGAAGTGGAGCTGGCGGTGGCGGCGCGCTGCCTGCTGCGCAACGCGGTGGAGGCGGTGGCGGCCACCGGCGGCACCGTGGCGGTCACGGTCTCGCGGACGCCGCAATCCACCCTCAAGATTGTCGACAGCGGGAAGGGGATTGCCCTCGACCACGAACAGCGCGCGCTCTCGCCCTTCATCAGCGACAAGTCCGGGCACGCGGGCATTGGCCTCAACGTCGCGCGCCGGTTGGCCTCCCGCGCCAACGGGGTGTTGTCCTTCTCGCGTCCCTCGGGCGGCGGCTTCGAGGTGGCGCTGCGCTTCTCCGGAGCTCCACGGCCATGAACATCCTCCTGGTGGATGACGACGAGTCGAACCTGGTCACCCTGGCGGCGCTGCTGGAGGACGAGGGCTTCAAGGTGCTCTTCGCCCGCTCCTGTGAGGAGGCGCGGGCGGTGCTCGACGAAGGGCCGGTGCTGGACTGGGCGCTGGTGGACTTGAACCTCGCCGACGGCTCTGGCCTCACGCTGGTGCCGCTGTTGCGCGCGCGCGTGGCGGGCGCGAAGGTGGGCATCCTCACCGGGGACCCGCACGCCGCGGAGGGCGCGCAGGTGAACGCGGTGCTGCCCAAGGGGCTCCCGTTTCAGGAGCTGCTGGCCGCGCTGGCTACTTGAAGTCGCGCCGCTGGAAGAGGGCGGAGGCGACGGTGATGAACAGCGCGGACCAGGCCAGGCAGAGGGCCACCGCGGTCCCCAAGTCTCCCCAGGTCACCGGCAGCTCGTAGGTCGCCTGCGGGCGGAAGTTGAAGCGCTCCAGGTTGGGCAGCGCGTAATAGACAGCCTTGCCCAGCGCCTGCATCGGCGCGCCCTCAGCGCGCTTGGCGAGGTTGTAGATGTCCGCGCTCAGGTGCCCGGAGAAGTAGACGCCCACGCTGACCAGCGCGGAGACGATGGGGCTGGAGAAGCTGGACATCAGGAAGCCCAGCGCGGAGAGGACGACCAGCTCCAGGAACAGGCCGGCGATGGAGAGCGCCTGCGTGGACGAGAAGGGCACCTCGTAGAAGAGCAGCTGGCCCCAGTAGAGCGCGGTCATCCCGGCCAGCAGCAGTGCCAGCGTCACCAGGTTCCCGCCAAAGCGCGCCAGCAGAAAGCCGGTGCGCGACAGCGGCTTGGAGACGATGAGGAAGATGGTCCGCCGCTCAATCTCCTTCGCCAGCAGGCCGCTGGAGAGGAACACCGCCAGGAACACGCCCATCACGGACATGGCGCCCAGCCCGAGGTCCACGATGACGCGCCGGAAGGTGGCGACGGTGAGGTCCAGCACCAGCGAGGTGGAGAGCAGGAGGACGAGGGCGAAGGCGAACACCACCGAGGTGACGCGGTTGCGCCGCGCCTCCCGGAAGCCGCTCCAGACGAGGGCGAAGAAGCCGTTCATGCCGGGATGTCTCCGCCCACCCGCTGCCGGCCGGCTTCGCGCACCGTGTTCACAAAGAGCTCCTCCAGCGTGGAGCGCACCGGCTGGAGGCTGGTCACCTTGCCGCCCGCGCTGAGCACCGCCTGCAGCAGCCGCTGCGAGTCTGCCTCCGCCGCGTGCACCAGCACCCGGCCCTCCATCGCCTTCACCTCGGTCAAGGGCACGCCGAGCGCGCCCAGCTGCTCCTGCGTCAGCCCGTCCACGGTCAGCTCCACGGTGGAGGTCTGCTGGATGACCAGCTCCCGCACGCTGCCTTCGCGCACGCGTTTGCCGCCCACCAACAGGGCCGCCCGGTCACAGAGCGCCTCCACGTCAGGGATGATGTGCGTGCAGAAGAGCACTGTGGTGCCCCGCGCGCGCTCGGCGAGGATGAGGTCCCTCATCTGGCGGCGGCCCAGCGGGTCCAGCCCGGAGGTGGGTTCATCCAGGATGAGCAGCTTGGGCCGGTGGACGATGGCCTGCGCGAGGGCCAGCCGCTGCACCATGCCCTTCGAGTAGCGGCGAATCTGTAGGTTCTGCGCCGGGCCCATGTCCACGCTGCCGATGACCTCCGTCACCCGGCGGTCCAGCTCCTGGCCGGAAAGCCCGCACAGCTGGCCCGCCAGCCGGACGAACTCCTTGCCGGTCAGGTACTCGTAGGGGGCCGGGTTCTCCGGGAGGAAGCCCACCTCGCGGCGGGTGGCGGCGCGCGAGGGCGACTGGCCGAAGAGCAGCGCCTGTCCGCTGGTGGCGCGGACGAGGTTCATCAGAATCTTGATGGTGGTGGACTTGCCGGCGCCGTTGGGGCCGAGCAGCCCGTAGATTTGCCCCTTCGGGATGGTGAGCTCCAGCCCCTGGAGCGCCCGGATGCGCCGCTGGAACGCGAAGCCAACCCGGTATTCCTTCGAGAGCGCTCGCGCCTCGATGGCCAGCGGTTCGGAGGTGGTCACGGCGACGGACATTTTTTTCCAGGGTGCGGCCTGCGTCGAGTTCTATTGCGGGACCAGCAGCGCCCTGGCTGCCTCACGCTGCCGCACAAGCTCCGCGGCAACCCAGGCGTCCTGGGTGAGGTCATTCACCCCGACATCGCCCTTCTCCACGCGGCCGAAGTACTCCACGCCGTTGCGGTCAATCTGCAGGAGGAGCTTGCGGTCTCCATCCACCGCCGCATAGCCGCTCGTCCGCTGAATGCCGCAGGCGCCCAGCAGCGGCGCCGAAGCGCGGGGCTCGCCCTTGAGCAGGCTGACGCCCTGCCCGGGGCTGGAGGCGCGCGGCGTGGCGCCGAGGTAGTCCAGCAGGGTGGGAAGGAGGTCCTGGTGGGTGGAGGGCCCCGGCAGCGTACGCGGCGGGACGCCCGGCAGCGCCAGGGCCACGGGCACCCGCACCTGCTCCTCGTCCAGTCGCCGGCCGTGCATCGCCATGCCGTGTTCGTAGAACGCCTCGCCGTGGTCGCCGGTGATGAGGACCACCCGGTTGGACGGGTCTCCCACCTGCGCCAGCCCATCCAGGAGCCGCCCAATCCGGACGTCCATCTCCGCCACGCTGCGCTGATACCGCTGCCGATATTCCTCGTTCTGCGCCTTCACGTCGGCGAAGTCGCCCGGCTTGGCGGAGCCGTCGTTGAGGAAGTAGGGCCAGTGCGTGGCCTCCAGGAAGAGGACGAGGAGCCGGGGCTGCGCCGCGGACGTGCTGGCCCAGCGCAGCGCCTCCTCGATGGCCTCGTCGTCGCGCTGCGGCGGAGTGAGCGGTGAGGAGGGCAGGAGGGTGAACGCGGCGGGCGGCGCCACCCGCACCGCCACGTCGTGGTCCAGCAGGGTGCTGCTCTTCAGCTGCAGCTGGTAGCCCAGCGCGTGGAACGCGGACAGGCCCTGCGGCGCGCGGTCGGTGTTGCGGGCGAGCCAGTAGGAGGGGTCCAGCGCGGAGAGCAGGGTGAAGACGCCGAGGAAGGTGCAGTTGCCGCCGCTGTAGTGGCGCAGGCCCAGCGTGTTCTCCGCGGCAAACCGCTGCAGCCTGGGCGCCAGCGGCAGCGCGTCCGCCCGGAGCGACTCCACCACCACGATGAGGATGTCCGGCGTGCGCTCCGCCGTCCTCGGCAGCGGGCGCTTGACCAGGGTGAACTGCTCCGGAGGCCGCGGCTCCGGCTCCGGGAAGTCGTAGTCCTCCAGCACCCGCGCCGGCGCCTGGTTGAGCACGCGGGAGAGCAGGCGCTGGCCGCGAGGCCGCCACTGCAGAGGCAGCAGCTCGTTCATCCCGTAGAGCGCCTCCACGCCCTTGAAGCGCGCGAGCGCCTCTGCCCCGGTGAACAGCACATCCGCCCCCAGCGCGAAGAGCCCCACGCGCAGCAGGAAGACGGCGGGAGGGCGCCGCCGCAGCACCCAGCCCCCGACGACGACCACCACCGCGAGCAGGAGCGCCACCTCGGTCAGGTCCCCGCGCTCAATCCCCAGCGTGGTGAGCGCCCGTGGCTGGAGGATGTGTCCGAAGGTGTTGCCGTCCAGGTGTTGCCCGGTGAGCGAGTAGAGGCGCGCGTCCACTGCCACGAAGAGCACGCCCAGGCCGCCGGCGAGCGCGCCCAGCCAGCGGGAGAGGAACGGCCGGGGCCGGAGCAGGAGGCCGGCGATGAGCAGCAGGGCGCTCGCCAGCACCAGCGCGTGCGACACGCCGTACGCGCCCGCGGCGGCCAGGCCCCACCAGGGGCGCGGGGTGAGGCGGGCGGTGGCCGGGAGCGCCGCGGCGATGACCATGGCCGCCCACGCGCCCAGCGCCACCCAGTCCAGCCACAGGTAGCGGCTGCGGCGGATGCGGTCGCTCTCGATGGTGACGCCGGCGACGCTCACGGGGGCGCGCTCGCGAGCCGTTCGAAGAGCTTTGCCCAGCTGCGCGACGGGTAGACGCCCCGCCAGTGCTCCTTGTACTCGCTGGCCATGTTGTCGTCGGTGATGCGCCAGCAGCTGTGCTCCGCGCGCAGCGTCTCCCCTTCATCCACCACCGCGAAGTCCAGCAGCTCCTGCCGGACGTGCGCGAGCTCCGGGCGGCCTTCGCCGAGCTGCGCCGCGAGCGCCTGTCCGCGCTCTGCCGGGCTCAAGTCGAACGGCGCGTCGCTGCCGGCGACAAAGTTCCCCACGGACGCGACGTGGGTGAAGACGCTGGCCACCGTGCAGCGCACGCTCTGCGAGCCGGTGGTGTTCAGGTAGACCAGCCCGCCCTCGCGCAGATGGGCCTTCGCCAACCGGAGGAACTCCTGCGAGAGGACGTTGGTGGCCTGGCTGCGCCAGTGGAAGCTGGTGTTCATCACAATGGCGTCAAAGCGTTCGTCCGGGTGGCGCGCCAGCCAGCGGCGGCCGTCGTCGATGTGCACCTGGATTTTCGGGTCGTCCAGGATGGAGGCGACCTGCGGGTACTGCCGCACCAGCTCCAGGTAGCCGGGGTTTATCTCAATGACCGTCAGCGCCTTCACCCGCGGGTGGTCCGCCAGCACGCGCGTCCAGGAGCCGGAGGCCAGGCCAATCTCCAGCACCCGCTCCGGCGCGCGGTGCAGGCCGAAGAGCATGAACGCGCGGAAGATGCCGTTGGCTTTCGAGCGCGGGTCCACGTTGAAGGCGCCGTCGTACACCCCGCCGCCGTAGAGGACGTCCGGCGCGCCCGGAGAGGGCGCCACCGCGATGATGCCGCTGCGGGTCTGGATGACCTTGCGGTAGGCGAGCTCCGGCGTCAGCTCCGTCTTGTAGTGCAGCCGCTCCAGCATCCCGTCGTAGAGGGAGGTGGGCGCGGCCAGCAGCAAGAGGCCCGCGGCGGCCAGGCCCCATGCGCCGCGGCGCGCCGGGTAGACGACCACGGAGAGCGCGCTGGCCACGCCGGAGATGGCGGCGATGAGCCAGGCAATCCGTCCCAGGCTCCAGCGGTCCATCAGCACGAAGGTGGTGAACAGCGGGCCCAACGTGGAGCCGACAATGTTGAAGACGTAGAGCCGGGAGAGCGACGCGCCCACGCCGCTGCGCGGGTCAATGGCCACGTGGCAGAGGATGGGGAAGAGCGCGCCGCTGGGGAAGGCGCCCACCGCCACCAGCGCGTACGCGTAGTAGAGGCCGGACTCTTGGAGCGTGGCGAAGGCGTTGGCGGTCATCGGCAAGGCCAGAAAGCCCAGCACGCCGCCCAGCAGGAACAGCCCGCTCACCACCTCGCCGGCCTGCAGCCGCGTGGAGGCCAGCAGCCGCTTGCTGTAGAGCGCGCCGAAGGCGATGCCCAAGAGGAAGCACCCGAGCAGCACGGCGAAGGCGCTGGGGGCGCCGCCGGTGGCGTAGGAGAGCGCGCGGAACCAGAGAATCTCCTGGCTCATGGACACGTAGCCCGCCACCGCGGCGAGCAGGCTGGCCACGCCGCGCTTCACGGTTGCGCCCCGGTGGCGACGGGGGAGGGCGTGGGGACAGGGCGGGCTTCCACGGTGCGCGCGAAGGACCAGACCAGCGCGGCGACGGAGAAGTTGGCGGCCGCAGCGAAGGCCACCGCGGCCTGCTGGCCCACCACCGGGAAGAGCACGCCGGCCGTCAGGAAGCAGGCCGCCGCGGAGCCCAGCGTGTTCACGAAGTAGAGCAGCCCCACCGCGGCGCCCACGTGCCGCATGCGGCCGGTGACGTACTCCACCAGGATGGGCAGCGTGGCGCCCATCAACGTCGTCGGCGGCAGGAGCAGCGCCGCCAGCGCCAGCGCGGTCACCGGCAGGGGCTGATGCGCGGCCAGGCTCCCCACGCCGCGGATGAGCGGCAGGCTCACCAGGCCGAAGAGGCCGATGAGGACTTCGCAGCCGAAGAAGAGCCGCACGTGCTGCCCCGGGTAGCGCCGGCACAGCCTTCCGCCCGCGAAGGAGCCCAGCCCCAGGCCCGCCATGAAGAGCGTCACGATGAGCGTGACGGATTCGATGTTGATGCCGAACGCGGCGTACATCGTGCGCTGCCAGGTCACCTGGTAGATGAGCGCCGCCACGCCGGACGCGAAGAAGAGGACGGAGAGCCAGCCCACCGTCGGCATCACGCGCAGCCGCAGGCGCTCCTCACTGGCCAGGGCCATGCCCGCGTTGAGCGCGGCGAAGAGGCCCAGCAGCACCGCCTCCAGCAGCGCGCCGGGGAGCCTCAAGCCGGTGGCACCCACCGCCTCTCCGAGGAAGACGGCGTAGGTGGCGGCATGCAGGAGGTCCGTCCGGCGGGACGGCGGCGCGCCCAGCCGCCGCAGCAAGGCGCGGAAGGCAACGCTCGCGGCCCCCAGGACCAGCGCGCCCACCGCGGCGCCCACCGCCACGCGCGCAGGCAGGCTCACGTGGGCGAGCTCCGACGGGAGCAGCTCCGCGAGCGCATTCAGCTGGAAGCTCGCCCCGGCGGCCAGGCCGACGGCGGCGGCGATGGGGGTGCTCGCGCGGGGGCTAGCCGCCACCGGTCACCCCTCTTCGCCTGGGACGCTGCGGGCTTCGCGACATGCGGTTGCACCCACCTCGCTGGGGTCCGTCAGGGTTGCTCGCCGGAGTACTTGAGCCGCTCCTCGATGAGCTGCAGCCGGAAGCGCTGGGCGCTCGAGTGCGGGCGGCCCTTCTCATCCAGGTAAATCTCTCCGCCCAGGGGATCCACCGGGATTGAAGGCAGCGCCCCGGTGCTCACCAGCTCCTTGAGGCTGGGCCAGCGCCCCTCGCGGGTGTGGAAGTCGCGGACCAGCACGTCCAGCTTCTGGAGGATTTGCTCCAGCTCAATCTCCAGCAGGCGCTTCTCGTAGATGGCGCGCGTCTGGTCGTCCTGGGCCGCGTCCCGCATGCTCCGTGCCACCTCGACGGCCAGGTCGAAGTTCCCGGTCTGCGCGTAGAGCCGCGTGGCCAGCTGCGCCAGGTGCGGCGGCGTGCGGGGGTGGGTGGCGAGCGCGCCGTAGAGGTCCGCGGCCGCCTTGAAGTCGCGGTGGAGGAAGGTGAGGTTGTAGGCGAGCTGAAAGCGCAGCGCGAGGTCGTCCGGGAAGCGCAGCAGCCCCTTGCGCAGGAGCGCGCTGGACTCGTCGGCGTGGACCCAGGTCTCCCGCCCCAGGTTCAGCGGACAGCCGATGGCCGCAAAGAGGTAGGGCGAATAGAAGGCCGGGTCCAGGTCGGTGGTGAGCTGGGCGTAGGAGGCGATGTCGCGGTGCTCCTCGCGGGTGACCGCCTTGCCGGTCTGCTGGATGGTCATCAGCCAGTAGTAGTCGGCGAGCAGGTTCTGGTGAGACGCGCCGAGGACGTGGAGGACCTCCTTGCGCGGCAGCGCCAGCCCGGTCTCGGCCCGCACCGGCTTTCTCGGCGGAGCGGAGAGCACGCCCAGGGAGGCGACGGCCGCGGCTGCCACGAGCGCGCGTGTCATGCGCCGGAGTCTTCCATCCTGGGCGCTGAAAGCAACAAGGGGCTGGCGGGCGTTTGAAGGCCAGCCAACCCCTGTAGGTGCTTTCAGGAACGACGGGTGCTGCTTAGTCGCAGGAGACGTCGTTGTAGTTGTTGAACGGCACGCCCGCGGGGACTTCGGTCTCCGTGGTGTTGCCGCAGGTGGACGCGACGCCGGTGGCGTCACCGGAGGAGATAAACCAGGTATCGATCTTGGCATCGTTGTCGACGTTGCCCGCGGCGGAGGCGGTGAAGCCGCAGGTAGGGCAGGTGCCGTTCACGCCTGCGGCGACGGTGGCGTTGCCGGTGAGGGTGGCGGCCCAGGTGTCCATGGCGGGCTCGGCGGTGCCGAAGCGCGCCTTCTCCTGGGTGATGCAGTCATAGCCGGTGGAGGGGGCGACGGCGCCGGCGGTGTCCCGGTTCCACTTGCCGAGGCCGCAGGCGGCGGCCAGGTAGTACATGTAGCGGTTGCCCTTCTCAGGTGCGAAGCCGATGACGCCGCCGTTGACCGAGAACGCGTCCTTCTCACCGAAGTAGGACTTCTGACCGGTGAAGGCCGCCTTGAGGTTGGTCTTCGCCTCCGACTGCTTCGACCGCGCCTGGAAGCGGATGAAGTTCGGGATGGCGATGGCTGCGAGAATGCCGATGATCGCCACGACGATCATCAGCTCGATGAGGGTGAATCCACGCGACAGCTTCTTCATTGGGGGGTGTCTCCTTGAGAGGATCCGACGAAGCGGACAGGCATCCTCGGTGCAACGTGGAGACCAGGGAGCCGCGCGAGCCAAGTGCGCCAAAGACTATGGGGAGGATGTGCGCGCGCCGCGCCACGCGAGACCGAAGTTTGTCAGGCGCTGACGTAGCCGGGCACCGATGGGGGGTGAGCCACGACGCACGCGCCAAAAAAGCGGAGGTCGCCTGCTCCAGTGCTATGGGGCGTAGGCGATGACGCCTGGAAGCGCGCGCCGACTTCCCTATCTTCTGCTCGGCGGCCTGATGCTGGCGCACGTCGTGGTTGGGATGGCGCTGGTGCCCGACGCGCTCTTCTCCAAGTACCCGGACGCCGCGCGCCTGCTGCGCGAAGGCAGCCTGGCCGCCGAGGAGGGGGCCGACTTCAGCCCGCTCTACCTGCTCATCAACTCGCTGCTCGCGCCCCAGGTCCTGCGGACGCTGCAGTCCATCCTCGGCGCCAGCGCGCTCGCCGCGGTCTTCCTCTGGTGGGCGCACCGGGGTGAGCCCTGGCGGGGGCTTTTGGGGGCAGGGCTGCTCTCGCTCTGTGTGGTGTTGCCCGCCTACGAAGCCACGCTGGAGCCGGATGTGTGGGTGGCGGTGTTGGCCATCTGGACGCTGGTGGTCCTGGAGGCGTCGCGCGCGGACCGCCAGAGCGGGCCTTTGTTGCTCGGGCTCCTTGGAGGAGCGGCGTTGGCGCTGCGCCCGTCGAACGCGCTCTGGTTCCTGGCCGCGTTGGCAGTCTTCTGCCGCCGGGCTGCGTTCTCCCGCGAGGCGCTGCTGCGCGCCGGCCTGTCCGCGGGCGTGGCCATCACCGTGATGGTCGTCGCCTCTGCGGCGGTGAGGGGCGGGCTGGACCGCGGCGCATCCGCGACGATGAGCGTGGGGACGGTGCTGCACATGGGCAACCGGCCGGAGAGCCCCGGGCTGGGCGCGCACCCCTCGCGCTTCACCAAGCTTCTGGAGATGCAGCTGCGCAGCGCCGCGCGGCCGGACTACGCGCACGCGCTCTATCGGAGAATCGCCCGGCTGGCGGTGGGCCCGGACGCGTCCGCGGCGGAGGCGGAACGCTTCTGGATGGCGCAGACCTTCGAGTACGTGAAGCGCGAACCCGCCGCCTTCGCCAGGCTCCAGGGCCGGAAGCTGCTCTTCTTCTTCTTCGGGCCGGACGGGCATGACCTCGCGGAGGTCCGCCGCGCGGAGCACCGGCTCTCGTCGGTGTTCTTCGCCCGCACCGAGTGGCTGCTCCTGTTGGGCGCCGCTGCCGCGGCCTTCGCCCTGCGCCGCAGCGGGCTGGCCGCGGTGACCGCGTTCGGCGCGACGTTCGTCCTGATGGCGTGCGTGTTCTACGTCGTGGCCCGCTACCGGCTGGCGGTGCTGCCGCTCTCCTGTGTGCTGGCCGCCGCGCTGGCGCCGCGGCGGGAGGAGCTGCGCAGCCCGCGCGCCTACGCCCCGCTGGGGTTCGCGGCGCTGCTGTTGCTTGGCACCGCGCTGCCGCCGCTCTCTGGAGCGCGCGAGGTGCTGGCGCGGGCGCAGGCGACCTCGGTGGCGGGCGCGAAGCTGGATGAGGCGCGCCGCGCGGCGGACGCGACGGGGGCGGCGGAGGCGTGGGTTGCCCTGCAGGCGGCGCAGCCCTTCGCGGTGTGGGTCCGGGACCTGCGCGAGGTGCCGTTCGAGGAGCCCGCGCTGGCGGCGAGCTCCGGCGCGCTGGCGCTGGAGACGTTCGGCGCGGAGAGCGGTGCGGCGCTCACCTTCACCGCGGAGCTGGCGGGCCGCGCGGGGCGGTGCGACGTGGCGCTGACGACTGCGCGGGAAGCGTCCGTCACCGGCTTTCGCTGGGCGGTGTTCGACGGGCTGATTGACCCGCTGCTCATCGCTGCGCGCTGCGAGCTCTCCGCGGGCCGCGTTCCGGAGGCGCTGGCGGAGGTGAGGGAGAGCCTGCGCCGAGCGCCGGGGACGCTGGACGGGTTGGCGGCGGCGGTGGCCCTGGCGCCGGAGGGGGACTCTGCCGCGGCGGAGGCGAGGGAGGAGCTGTTCCGGCTGCATGATCCGCCGAGCGCGCAGTGGGCGCTCGCGCGCTGGAGCAACGAGGCGCGCAGGGCGCCGGCCGCGCTCGCCGCGGCGGAGGCGACGCTGAACCTCATCCCGGAGTCCGCGGCGGCGCACTATGAGCGCGCCCGGGCGCTGGCGGGGCTGGGCGGCTCGCCCGCGGCGGTGCTCCTCGCGCTGGACGAGGCGCTGCGGAGAGACCCCGGCCGCGGGTGGGCGATGCGGCCGTTCGACGCAGTGGTGGCCCAGGCGCTGGCGGAGGATTCTCAGGACCCCGCGGTCTGGTCCGCGGCCGCCGAGCACGCGTTCCGGGAGGGGGACCGGGTAGGTGCGCTGGCGAGGAATGGGCGCGCGCTCGCGCTGTTTGGACCTTCACCTCCGAGCTGGTTTCTCAAGCGGTCCGCGTTTCACACGCGCTGGGCGCGCTGACCTATAGTCGAGCTCCTCCGTGCAGACGCTCTTGGATGACAGGCTGGTCGCCCCGTTCGCGAACCTCTGGCTCATCCTGATGGGCCTGGTGGTGGGCAGCTTCCTCAATGTGGTCATCGCCCGAGTGCCGGAGGGGCTGAGCGTCGTGCGCCCGCGGTCGCGGTGTCCCCACTGTGGCCATTCGCTCAGCTGGTACGAGAACCTGCCCCTCCTGTCGTGGCTGTTTCTTCGCGGGCGGTGCCGCGGGTGCAAGGCGCCTATCTCGGTGATGTATCCGCTGGTGGAGGCGCTCACCGCGGTGCTGTTTTTTGTGTGTTTGAGGCAGTTCGATTGGACGCCGGAGCTGGCGCTGGCGCTGGTGTTCGTGTGTCTGCTCATCCCGCTGACGTTCATCGACCTGCGGCATTACTTGCTGCCGTTCTCGCTTACGCTCCCCGGGATTGCCGCGGGCCTGGGGATGTCGCTCTGGCTGGGGCTGGAGCGGTTCCGGGACTCGCTCATCGGCGCGGCGGTGGGGTTCGGGCTGTTCTGGGGGCTGGAGGTTGTGGCGTCCCGCGTGCTCAAGAAGGAAGCGCTGGGAGGCGGGGACAAGTTTCTGCTGGCGATGATTGGGGCGTTTCTGACGTACCGGCCGCTGATGGGGATTGTGTTTCTCTCCTCGCTGCAGGGGTCGGTTCTCAGCCTGATTCTGCTGGCGACGAGAGGGAGGGCAGGGCCGATGCTTCCCGGGCAGGAGGAGCCGGCTCCGGTGGTTGCTCCGCCTGTCGAGGCGGGTCCTGTTGAGGGCGAGGAGGAGGAGGAGGACGACTGGGTGCCGGGGCCGACGAACATGCCGTTCGGGCCGTACCTTGCTCTGGCGGCGCTGGAGATTCTGTTGCTGTCCCCGTTGCTGGAGCGGCTGTTGCCGAACGGGACGCAGTGGATGGTCACGTGGAGGTTCTAGGCATGTGCTCTGTGGCTCGACCGGCGGGTACGGGGTGGCGGGCTGCGGGCAGTGGGTACGGGATACGGGTTGCGGGTTCGGGTTTGACGGGCACGCGTTCGCGTTCGCGTTCGCGTTCGTTCACGGGTTCGGGGACGGGGGGGAG
>JBGART010000090.1:0-23305 GCA_044230055.1 Myxococcaceae bacterium
CGGGACTCGACACCGCGCGTACTGATGCTCATCAGCGAAGCCGGAAATTGGTTTCGCGCTTCGCACCGAGCTCGACCGTCAAATCTCCCCGGATCTCGGCTGCCGCTCACAGAGCACTGCCGACGTCTCGACTATGCGCCTGACGGCGCAACGTTCGACGCGAACGGGGGCAACCCCGCGATGTTGCGCGCCACTGGTGAGCTGTTCTCCAGGAGCGTTGCGCCGTCAGGCGCATAGTCGAGAGCCACGAGCCCGATCCGTTTCTTCGATCGTCACAGAGAATTTCGGAGCCAGACCTCGGAGGCGCTGCGACGACTCAACTGCGTGCCGCCGGCCTGGTCATATTGACTCCGTTTTGAGCACCGTCCCCGCTCCCCGGACTCACAGTTGTCAACACGTTCGGGTTGACGAGCGCGGAGAATTGTCGAGTGGTCCTGAGACGTTGAATGAAACAACTGTCCGAGATGATGTTAACAACTAGGTTTCAGCCGTTTGCCCTTCGCCCCGGGTCCGGGAGAGACCGAACACAGAAGTCATCACGCTGCTGCATTCGCGCCCGTCTGTCCTCTGCGCCCGCTCGAATGCCCATGTCCTTGAGGGACACGGGGCAGGCGGGATAGGCCCGGGCGGCTGCCGGCGGGCGCCCGCCGGCAGCACGAGCGTCGCCGCCCGCTCGCGGTCCGCTTCGCCGACGGACGGCCGCGCTCCCCAAGGTGATTCGCAGCAGCTGCGTGGTTTGGCTGGAGCTGTCCCCGAGGTCGCCGGGCCGAGGAGCCCAGAACGCAGGAGCCCCCAGGGTGAGGGCAAAAGGGCAAAAGCCAGTTGTTAATGCAGTCCCGGACGGACGTTTCACACAACGCCTTGAGACGACTTGATAAATCTCCACGCTCGTCAACCCGAACGTGTTGACAACTGTAAGTCCGAGAAACGGGAGCCAGACCCTCGGGCGCAGTCCCGAAACTCGGACGCGCTCGAGACAGGCTCTCCGCTCGTGTTGGAGGAACGCGCGGAGCATCCGCTGCGCGACGCTCCGGCGAATCGTGACGCGCCAGGCGGCACACCGCTCGAGGCGCCGGGGCGGCCTCCGTCTTGGATCTCCGGTCCGGAAACCTCGGGGACAGCTCCAGCCAAACCACGAAGCTGCTGCGAATCACCTTGGGGAGCGCGGCTCTCCGACGGTGAAGCGGACCGCGAGCGGGCGGCGACGTTCGTGCTGCCGGCGGGCGCCCGCCGGTAGCCGCCCAGACCTATCCCGCCTGCCCTGCGTCCCTCAAGGCCATGTGCCTTCGATTTGAGGACAGAAATCATGAGGCCGCTGCATTTGCGATACGGCCGACTGTTATTGAAGCACCCCAGCCTCGATAACCCGATTCTCGGGCTGGACTACGACGTATGACCAGCCTCCTCCAAGACCGTTAAAACAGCTCCGTTTGGGCGTCAAATCGACTTTCCGATACCTCTCAAACGCAAAAACGAAAATATCGTATGACTCCAATTGAAGAAGACACTCCAGCCCCTCTTCTCTACTCATTCGTGCCTGGTCACGCGCAAGCCTCTGCCTGACAGCGCTTACAGCCGCTCGGGACCATTCGTCATCAGACGGGCCGCTCTTGACCCAAGGGCGTTCACGAGGGGCTGGCAGGGGGCATGATGGAATAAGCACGCACAGACAAATCGCGAACATTTTCATATTTCATCCATACGAAGACACATACGCGTCGACCCGATCAATCAGTCCCTCAATACGCCGAATCGCTCCCGCGCTCGTCAGCTCGAACGTGCTGACAGGTGCGAGGCCGACCGACTCGCTCGACGCGTACTCACACACCGTCCAACAAGGCGCGCGCTCCGCGGCAGTCCGAGTTCGTTCGACGCAGCATCTGATGCGCGCGGTCGAGCGGTCCCTCGAGCGATGGCGATTGCCTGGAGTGCCAAGCTCCGATGACCACGGGAAGGCAGCGACGTGCGTGAGTCTGCGCCACCTCTCGACTATGCGCCTGACGGCGCAACGCTCGAGGCGAGCGGGGTGCCCTCCGACTTTGTCTGCCCTCCCGCTTTGTCCCAGCGGGGGGTCCCCTCCCGCTTTGTCCCAGCGGGGTCCCATCCCGCCTTGTGCAGCGGGGTGCCCACCGGCTTCGTCGGAGGCTGCCCTCTGACTGGTCCCACGGCACCCTCTCGTGCTCTGGTGTCCGTTTCCGGGCCGCCACCACGACTTTGCCGATGACCCACGCTTCAGCCCTCCGCGCGCTCCTCTGCCTTACCCTGCTCACAGGTTGTCCGGCGCAGGTGACCTTCTCCCTCTCAGAGGACGCGTTCTGGTCCTCCGCGCCGCCGGAGCTGGGCACTGGGCCGCTGCTGCTGTCCACCAACAGCCTCGACGACACGGTGAGCCTCATCGACCTCGGCCTGGCCGAGCGCGGACAGCTGATCGAGCGCGCCCGCCTGCCGGTGGGGCTCAACCCGGTGGACCGCGAGGGCCCGCACCACGTGGCGGCGTCTCCCGACGGGACGCACTACTACGTCGGCATCTCCAACTACGTCCCCGGCGGTGGCTCCGGGCCGCACGGCGCTCACGGCACTGGCACCGTCAACGGCTCACTCCTGAAACTCCGCGCGAGCGACGGCGTGCGGGTAGGCGCGGTGCAGGTGGACCGCAACCCCGGGGACGTGCGGCTCACTCCGGACGGGCTGACTGCGGTGGTGTCTCACTACGATCTCGCCCGCCTGACCGAGGCGCTGTTGAACGGCGCGCCCTCCGCGGAGATGGACGCCCGACTGGTGCTGGTGGACACCGCCACGATGACGCGCAAGGCAGAGGTCCCGCTCTGCCCGGCTTCGCACGGCATCGCCTTCTCGCCCGATGGCCGCACGGCCTACGTCAGCTGCTACACGGATGAGCTGGCCATCGTCGACCTCGCGAGCGACGCCCACCCCGTGCGGCGCGTACGCGTCCTCGGCGCCGGGACGGGTCCGGTCACCTCCCCCGCGTGCGAGCCCTACGCGGTCCACGTCTCCCCCTCCGGCGAATCCGTCTTCGTCAGCTGCCTCAAGGGCCAGGTGCTCCGCTACGACCCGGCCACCGGCGCGATGGACCCCACCCGCTCCACGCGCCTGCAGGGCCCGGCGCTCTTCGGCGCCTTCAGCCCCGACGGCCGCCACCTCGTCATCCCGTTTCAAGGCCGGGACCAGCTCGCCGTCCTGGACGCGACGACGGCGCAGCCCGTGTCCGAGCTCCCGCTGCCCCGGCCGCAGTGCGTGAACCCGCACGCCGTGCGCTTCACCCGGGACGGCGCGCGGCTGCTCGTCGTGTGCGAGGGTGACCACGTGGGCCTCGGCGGACTGGTGCTCCTCCGCTGGCCGGACGGCACCGTGGAGGCGTCCCTCCCGCTCGGCCGCTTCCCGGACGCGCTGGAGCCCCTCTGGAGGGCGCCATGAACTTGCGCACTGCTCTCGCTCTGGCGCTGCTGCTCGCCGGATGCTCCCAGCGCGCGGCGGACCGCGGCCGCGCCCTCTTCTCAGACCCCACCTTCTCCCAGGCCCCGTCCAACGCCTTCTCCTGCGCCACCTGCCACCGCGTGGACGCCGCGCCGCAGGCCATCCAGATTGGCTACAGCCTCCGCGAAGCCGCGTTCCGCTCCTCGTTCTTCGGCGGCAACGAGCGGCGCCTGCTCGACGCAGTGAGCTTTTGCGCCACGGCCTTCATGCGCGCGCCGGCGGCTGTCGACGCGGCAGACCCGGACGGGCGCGCGCTCTACGAGTACCTGGTCCAGCTCAGCCCGGAGCGACAGACCGCACCCCTGCCCTTCACGGTCGTCGAGAACATCCGGGAGCTTCCCCGCGGAGACGCCACCCGCGGCGCAGAGGTCTACGCGGCCGCCTGCAAGGCGTGCCACGGTGAGCTCCACACCGGCGCGGGCAAGCTCACGCCGGCAGCCGTCACCCTCCCGGAAGCCAGCATCCAGACGGCGGGCCAGCACGGCCAGCACGGCGCCACCCCACCGCTGGTCGTCATCGAGAAGGTCCGCCACGGGCAGTCCTTCGGCGTCGGCGGCACCATGCCGCCCTTCTCCACGGAGGCGCTCTCCGACGCGGACCTCGGCGCGCTGCTCTCCTACTTCGCGCTCTGAGCGTCCTTGAGCGCCAGCCGCACCTGAGCCCCGCGAGAGGTCACCGTCAGCTCCTGCGTCCGCTCTCCCAGCCGTTCGTGCCAGAGCACCAATGTGTACTTGCCGGGCGGGACGTTGGAGAGCTTGAAGCGGCCGTCGTCTCCGGTGACGGCGAAGTACGGATGGGAGAAGACCTGCACGTAGGCGGTCATCCAGGTGTGCCCGGCGTCGCAGCCGGTGCGCAGGAGCCCGGGCTCGCTGAGGTCGAACGCGCGTTTCATCCCGGCCAGCGGCATGGCCACGTTGAATGGCGTCCGGCCATCTCGCGCGGTGCCACGCACGTTGTGGAGCAGGTTGTCCGAGTTGACCGCCACGAGCCGGTCCCCCACCTGCGCGGCCACCACGTGCGGCGTGTAGCGACAGCCGACCTGGTCCAGCAACCGGTCCACCGGCGGCGCTTTCGCCGCACCCTCCGGCGCGTCCTTCAGGAAGGCCACCGCGTTCTTCAGCGCGCCTCCCTTGCCCACCACCAGCGACTCGTCCGGCTGGCTCTGCCCGCACACCTTGTTGTCGCGGGTCACCTGCACGCTCGCCGGCTTCGCCTTGCCCGCGTAGGTGACCGAGCCGCTGACGTCCGCGGCGAGGGCGGGCGCGGCCGCCAGGAGGGCGAGGCCCAGCAGCCTCCAGTCGATTAGGGTTGCATCCATAGGTCCCCGATGAAGCTCTATGCCATCAGCGATGTCCACGTCCGCCACCCGGCAAACCGCCAGGCGCTGCAGGCGCTCGCCTCCCATCCCGAGGACTGGCTCATCCTCGCGGGGGACGTGGGCGAGAGCGTGGCGCAGCTGGAAGACACGCTCGACGCCCTGGCGCCGAAGTTCAAGCAGCTGCTCTGGGTGCCCGGGAACCACGAGCTTTGGACCGTGCCCTCGGAGCCTGCGACGTGGCGCGGGGAAGCGAAGTACGACGCGCTGGTCGCCTCATGCCGTGCGCGCGGGGTGCTCACGCCGGAGGACCCCTACCCCGTCTGGCCGGGCGAAGGGCCGCCCCTGCTCCTCGCCCCGCTGTTCGTCCTCTACGACTACAGCTTCCGCCCACCGGAGGTCCCTCCCGAGGGCGCGGTGCGCTGGGCGATGGAGGCCGGGCTCCTCTGCACGGACGAGGCGCTGCTGCATCCGGACCCGTACCCTTCGCGCGAGGCCTGGTGCGACGCGCGGATTCGCCTGAGCGAGGAGCGGCTCGCCGCCATCCCGGAGCGCTTCCAGACGGTGCTCATCAACCACTTCCCGCTCCGCGCGGAGCTCGTCCGCATCCCGCGCATCCCGCGCTTCTCCATCTGGTGCGGAACGCGCCGGACGGAGAACTGGCACCGGCGCTACCGGGCGCGGGTGGTGGTCAGCGGTCACCTTCATGTCCCCGCCACCGACTGGCGGGATGGGGTGCGTTTCGAGGAGGTCTCGCTCGGCTACCCCGGACAGTGGGACGTCTCCGGCGCAGCGGACCGCTACCTCCGGGAAATCCTCCCCGCCTGACAGCCCCGGCGACTTTCTGGCGTGTGGGCGGAACACCGCTATTCTCCCAGCTTCACCCACCGGGCCGTTGGTCAGACCTGCACGCTCCTGCCACGATGCAACCCTCCGTTGTGGTTTTCTAGAGGCCCAACCCATCGCCCTGGTTGATGTGCCGTCGCCCGTCTCCATCCACTTTGACCGCAGCATCCAGGGGCAGAAAGCCGAGGCCCTCGGCCGCGTGCTTTCCAGCGTTGGGGCGACAGTGTGCGACGAGGGCCACGGTTCGGTCCGCTTCTCATCCAACGCCAACGCCGCGGGCTTCACCGGGACACTGTCCGTGCTGCTGACCGACAAGGGCCTGGGGCCCGGCTGCGCGCCGGCGATGCGCCGCCGTCCACCGCTGATGCTGCTGGCCACGCGCGAGAAGGGACTGCCGTCGGGCTGGGAGTCACGCGCGCTGGTGAAGCTCCTGGCGGGTCAACCTCTCTACAATCCGGCTGCCCCGCCGGCCATCCGCCTCGCGCTCCGGCGAAAATTCGGGATTCAAGCGGCCGCGCAGGAGGCAGCATGCGCGGTGAAGGAGGCGGGAGGCGGGTCCTTCGCCGCCGCGTGTGCCGCGGACGTCATGCACGAGATTGCAGCCAACGCGCTGCTGGTGGCGCCCGTCGGCCCGGACGGGACGCCGAAGTACGCGCACCAGCGGGACGCCCAGCTGGACATCGACACCGAGGACGGCTGCGAGGTGGCCATCTGGGTGGAGGGCGACCGGATCTTCCTCAGCGTGCTGGACCGCTTCGGCCGCTTCACCTCCGCGCCGCTGGCGAACGCGCTCGCGGGCTACGGCAAGCGCGCGCGGGTGGACGTGTCCGGCGGCGGCGCTGGACTTGGGCTGCGACGGATATTGGAGCAGAGTGACCTGATGGCTGTGCGTGTCGCCCCGGGGCGCGAGTGTGAGGTGACCTGCGCAGTGGAGCTCGCCGAAAACCGGCGGAGGGCAGGTGGTCTCAAGTCGCTCTTCTTCCACACCTCGCGGAGGGCGCGTTGAAGAGCCGCTCCTCCCATACGGTCGTCCAGCGGCTCTCCATCGGGCCGGTGACGCACCTGCGAATCTCCGGCGTCATCGACGAGACGTTCCTGCCGCAGAACCTGTCCTCCGACATGGTGGGCAGCACCATCGTGGACCTCGGCCGGGTGGAGCGGATCAGCTCCTTCGGCGTGCGCAAGTGGATTGAGTTCACCTCCAAGCTGCCGGAGGGCGTGACGGGGCTGTACATCATCCACGCGCCGCCGCTGGTGGTGGACCAGCTGAACATGGTGGAGGGCTTCGCCGGCGTGGCGAGCGTGCTCTCCGTCCTCGCGCCCTACACCTGCTCCAGCTGCAACGAGGACCGGGTGCGGGTGGTGGACGTCAAGGAAGACCGGCCGACCATCGCCGAAGGCAAGGCCCCGTCGCACAGCTGCCCGGTCTGCGCCACCGCGCTGAGCTTCGCGGATCAACCCAGCGAGTTCTTCGACTACCTGCGCCACCAGCCGGCCCCGCAAGTCGACGCCACCATCTCGCGCTACCTCAGGACGCTGCAGCCCGCGGCGCCGACCGAGGTGGTCTCCCACGTCAAGCTGGTGAAGGACGACATCACTTTTATCCGGGTGGCCTCTGTGCTGAGGGGAGACCTCAACGTCCGGCGGCTGGCGGCGGGGCTCGAGGGCCGCGTGGCCTACGACCTGGGCAACGTAGGGGCGCTGGAGCCGGAGGCCATCCCGAAGCTGGCCCAGGTGCTGGAGACGGCGTCCCAGTCCGCGCAGGTCTTCCTCTGGCGCGCGCCGCCCGCGGTGCTGCTGGCGCTCGCCGGCCTGAACCGCACCTTCAAGGTCGGCCTGCTGACGCTCTGGCTCCCCTGCGAGTGCCGCAACTGCGGCAACAAGCTCTCGCAGCGGATCCCCGCGGCCTCCTACGCGCAGGACCTCAAGTCGGAGAAGAAGATTGGCGGGACCTGCCAGGTGTGTGGCGGCGCCGCCAGCGTGCCGGTCATGCGCGATGTCATGGACTTCCTCCTGGCGCACGCCGCGCACAACCCGGCGCTCGAGGATGACCTCGAGGTGCTGGAGCCGCGGGCGCTCTCGCAGTACCTGGCCGGCGCGGCCGCCCACGACGAGCAGCAGCAGGCCAAGTCCGACGAGAGCGACAGCACCGGAGGCCTGGGCTCCTCGCTGCGCCTCCAGGTCCTGCGGCGGCTGGGTCAGGGCGGGATGGCGGAGGTGTTCCTCGCGCGGCAGGTGGGGCTCAAGGGCTTCGAGAAGTACGTGGTGGTGAAGAAGGTCCTCGAACACTTCGCGCAGTCGCCCGAGTTCGTGGAGATGCTGTTCGCCGAGGCTCGGGCCAACGCTCGGCTCACCCACCAGAACATCGTGCAGACGTACGACGTGGGCGTGATGGACGGCATCGCGTACATCACGATGGAGTACGTGCGCGGCCCGGACATGAAGAAGCTCATGGTCCTGCTGCGGCGCGCGGGCATCCGGCTGCCCATGCAGCACGCGCTGCGCGTGGTGGCGGAGACCGCCGCGGGCCTGCACTACGCGCACAGCTACGTGGACCCCACCGGCAAGCCGCACCCGGTGGTCCACCGGGACGTGAGCCCGCACAACATCCTCGTGTCGCTGGACGGGGCCATCAAGCTCTCCGACTTCGGCATCGCCAAGGCGCAGGGCGAGAGCGAGAACACCCGCCCCGGCACGCTGAAAGGGAAGATTGCCTACGTGTCGCCGGAGGCCATCGCCTGCCAGCCGCTGGACTCGCGGAGCGATGTCTTCTCCCTGGGCGTAGTGCTCTTCGAGCTGCTGACCGGCACCCTCCCCTTCCGGCGCGAGAGCGAAGCGGCGGTGCTGCGCGCCATCATGCAGGAGCCGGCGCCCAACCCCAGCCAGCTCAACCCGGAGATCCCCGGAGACATCTCCGCCCTCATCCTCCGGTCCATCGAGAAGGACCCGAACCGGCGCGTCCAGACGGCCGGGCAGCTGCGTGAAGAGATTGAAGCGGCGATGGTGCGCAACCAGCTGGTCTGTTCGCCCACCGCGGTGGCCAGCTTCTTCTCGGACAAGCTCAAGGAGGCGCTGGCCGACTTCGCACCGCCGACGCAGAGCAGCTCCATCTCCGGCGTCACCCCCGGCCCAGGCCCGGGGCCTACGCCAGCGCCTGTGCCCGTCAGCCCGCCCCCGACCGCGGCGCGCCCCCCGACCGACACGGACTTCACCGAGATCCACTTCGAAATGCCGCAGCTGGACCTTCCGCCGCGCCAGGTCCCCAGCGGCCGCCCCGGAGACAACGTCACGCGCGCGGGGGTGGAGGTGCCGGCCAGACCGGGCCCGGGCTCGCCACCTCGCAAGACGGAGAACCGCGCGCGTCCGCCGGTGCCCGACACGCCCTCTCCGCCGCCTTCCTCGCTGCGGACCGGAGAGCCGAAGACCGTCGCCGCCGCGCCCCACGCGATGAGCGCCCGCGCCGCCGTCAGGGAGCCTGCCGTCAAGGAGCCCGTCCGTCCGGAGGAGCCCCGGCGCTCAGGCAACCGCAAGCCGCGGCCGCGCACCGACTCGTCCACCCGGAAGGCCTATCTCAAGTCCATCATCGGCGGCGTCTCCGTCGGGGCCATCGCCTCGCTGCTGGTGGCGCTGGGCGTGCGCAGCAGCACCGCGGACCGCCTCGAGGTCCGCAACCTCGCGCCGGAGGAGCAGGTCTACCTCTTCGGCGTCCGCGTGGACCCCGCCAACCTCCGCGCGGAGGGGCCGGACCCCATGCTCATCTCCACCGCGCGCGGCGGGAAGATTTACCGCTTCGGCAGCGCGCAGCGGGCGCAAGGGCTGGACCTTCAGCGGCTGGTGCTGGCTGGGACGCTCTCGGAGTCGGAGCGGGCGACGCTCAAGGTCCGGACGGATCCCCCCGGCTGCGAGGTGGAGCTCGACAAGGAGAAGCTTGACCGCCGCACGCCGGTGGAGGCCGCCGTCCCGGTTGGCCGCGAGCTGCAGCTGACCGTGCTCTGCCCGCGGCGGCCTGCGTGGTCACGGTGGGTGATGGCCACGCCCGGCCAGGGCATCGACATCCTGGTCCCGGTCTCCGACCGCTAGCAGCGTGCGGCGGTGCGGAGTCAAGAGGCTGCGGGCTGCGGGGGTCTCGGGCTGCGGGCTACGGGAACGGTGTCTCGGGCTGCGGGCTACGGGAACAGGTGTCTCGGGCTGCGGGCTACGGGAACGGTGTCTCGGGTAGGGGTAGGGAGCACGCGTTCGCGTTCGCGTTCGCCTTCGTTCACGGGTACGGGCCCGGGCAGGGGTTCGGGTTCGGGACACCGCGCACGGCTCGTCCGGTCGCCGACCTGAATCGGTTGCCCCTCGTTGCGCATTGGCCCGTGACCGACAACCCGCGCCCGAACCCGAACCCGTACCCGGGCCCGTGAACGAAGGCGAACGCGAACGCGAACGCGTGCTCCCTACCCCTACCCGAGACACCGTTTCCCGTAGCCCGAGACACCCTTCCCCGCAGCCCGCAGCCCGCCGCCTCTCGACTGCGCGCCGCCACCCGACGGCGGAGATTGTGAGCAATCGTGAGACGCTCGAGGCGAGCGGGCGAACTGCTGGACAAGCAGCTGCTTCAGCGGACGTCGATCCGGTAGCTGAGCACCGTCAGCAGAATCTCCCGGAGGAAGAGCAGCAGCGCCACGACGAAAGCCAGCATCGCGGTGATGAACAGGATGGCCAGCCCCACGGAGACGTTGAGCTGAAGCAGCGTCCCCACGAAGGCGGTGGAGATGAGGATGCAGACCAGCAGCGCAGTGCCCACGCCGGCGGTGATGGCCAGGTTCACGAGGTGCCGACGGTAGATGAGGATCCGCATCTCTTCGCGGATGGCGGCGTGGTTCTTCGCCTCTGACTCGCGCTCCAGGCGATCCGCCAGCACGCGCGCGCGGTCGATGATGCGCGCCAGCCGGCCGCTGAGCACCGCGAGGATGGTGCCTACTGCGGTGAGCAGGAAGACCGGCGCCACCGCCAGCTGAATGACGTGGGCGACGTCGTTGAAGGTGGCCGTCGAGTTCACCGGCGCACGTAGCCCGCGGCGGAGAGCAGCGCCACCAGCCGGTCCACCCAGGCGGTGGAGACCTCCACGTCGAACGCGTCCGAGAGCGCCTGCGCAATCTCCGCGGTTGTCCGGCGGCCATCCATGAGGTTCACCGCTTCGAACACCTGCACGTCGCGGTCCTCCAGCGCGTCTCCCTGCGCCTTCCACCAGACCGCGTCGTCCCCGGTGAGGCGCTCGAAGGCGGTGTCGTCAAACGGCAGCAGCACCGCGCGGCGGGGGCCTGCGGCCTTCGCGGCCGGCGGCGCCTCGGCAGGGGGCGCCTTCCCGGTCAGCGCGGCGGCCAACGCCACCACCTGCTGCTCCGCACGAGCACGCCGGGCCGGGTCCACCGTCCGGGCCACGCGGGCGGACCACCTCGACAGCCGGTCCGCCACCGCCGCACGCTCCAGCCGCGCGCGGTCCGCGTCACTGGCCGCTGCGAGGAACCATGCCGCGGCGCCCGCAAACACACCGGAGCGCGCCAGCTCGGTGGGGTCCACCTTGTCAATCGTGTCCGCGCTGCTGTGGTGCGTCCAGTCCGGGTCGTGGCCCACCATCGTGGACGGCACGCCCAGACCCAGAAACACATCGTGGTCGCTGCCCTGCGCGTACTCCACCAGGTGGGGGGACCAGGTATAGGCGGCGCCCACGGGGTCCACGATGCGCGCCTCCTCCGTCTGGGCCATCACGTCCGCCAGCAGCGCGTCCAGCGTCCCGGGCACCGAATCCGGCGTGCGGGTGGCGTAGAAGCGCGAGTTGGTAGCGACGGTGTCCTCGCCCACCATGTCGAGGTTGATATTGGCCACCAGGCAGGGCCCGCGCTTGGCGGGCCGGGGCCGCGGGTCATCCCACGCCGCGCCGCAACGGGTGAGCTCCGGATGGCCCACCACCCAGGCCAGCGTGCCGAAAAATTCGGGCACCCAGAGGAAGCGCAGCGTCCTGCGCGGAGACGGGAGCTTCTTCGCGGCGATGAGCGCCTGGAGCGAACGCGCCAGCTCCAGCGCCGCGCCGGCGCCGCTGGCGTTGTCGTTCGCGCTCCACTTGGGATGGTCCAGGTGCGCGGTGATGAGCACCTCCTCCTCCGGGCGCTCCGCGCCGCGGATGGAGGCGTTCACCACGGTGAGCTCGCCCTGCTTCAGCGTGGCGTCGATGGTGCCGCGCACGGTGACCGCACCCTTCTTCATCCAGGCGGTCAGCCGCGCGTAGTCCCGGGCGGAGATTTGAAAGCCGCCGGCCGTCGTGTCCACCTCGCTGGCCCGGGTCCAGGCGCCGTTGTAGCGGACCAGGTCCGGGTGCTCCATCCGGTCCGTCGGCGCCGGGTAGATGACCACGCCCACCGCCCCGTGCTTCAGCACCGCCAGGCGGATGACGTTCGCCGCGTAGCCGCTGGCCAGCGCCACCTTCCCGCGCACGTCCTTCCCGGCGTAGTCCGCGTCGTCCGTCCCGCGGCCGACGTCCACCAGCGCGCCGTTGAATTCGCCCCCGCGCGAATACGTGGTGACGCACATGGGCACGTCCGCGTAACGACACAGCCGCACTGGCGCGAAGGCCTTGTCCCCCGCCACCCCGGTCACCCAGAGCTCGCCTTTGCGAATCTGCCAGCCCAGCGGCGAGATGTACGTGCCGTAGAGCGTCTTGCCGTCCGAGGGGAAGCGCTCCAGCTTCGCGTCCACGCCGGCCTCCTTCAGGCCGCGCAGGATGACGCTCTCCGCCGCCTCCGCCATCATCGGGCTGCCTTGAATCCGGTGGTGCTCCACCACTTTGCGCACCTGCTCCTTCGCGCGAGAGCCAGAGAACTCCTGGCGGATGAGGTCAAACGTCGGCTGCGGCAACAGGTGGGCGAGGAGGAGGGCGGTCAGCATTTGGGGCGCGGACCCTACTAGGCTTTCGCCCCGAATGGCCCCCACCGTGCCCTCGCTCGTGGCGGAGATGGTCGAAGCGCTCGCCGCCGAGCGGGCCGCGGTGCGCGCGTCGCTCGGCGCGCTGGAGAGAATCGCCGAAGTCACCGTCACCGACGGCAAGCGGCTGGCCCGCGTCCCGGGGGCCTACCCGTACCGCTTCCGCTGCGCGGTGGAGGTGGCCATCCCGGAGGGGACGCGCGTGCAGCTCAAAGCCACCGGCGCGCGCACCAGCGGGGAGGTGGTGGAGCACGACCTGGACCTCGAACAGGTCCAGCTGGTGCTCCGGGATGACCTGGAGCCCGAGGTGGACAAGGCGCTGCTGCGCTTCGAAACCACCCACCTGCTGGACCTGCTGCAGACCCGGCTGGAGGCCATCGCCGCTTCCGCCGACGGCCTGCCGCCGGAGGCGGGCACCGAGTACTTCACCGAGCGGGCGCTCCACCTCCTCGGAGGGACCGCGCGCGCACGCCCTGCGCTGCGGGTGGAGCGACCGGGACCCAGCGCGTCTCAGCTCACCGCCATCGGCTTCGTGCTGGCCCAGGAGGTGGCGTACCTCTGGGGACCTCCCGGCACCGGCAAGACGAGCACGCTCGCGCACCTGGTCCATGAGCTGCTCCACCGCGGTGAGCGCGTGCTCCTCACGGCGCACACCAACACCGCGACGGACACCGCGCTGTTGAAAGTGCTGCGCACCGCGCCGCTCCAGCCCGGCGAAGCGGTGCGCGTGGGCCCGTGCTCGGAGGAGCTGAGGGCGCGCACCGTCCAGCTGGAGGACCTGGTCGACCGCCAGCTCCGCGACGGCCACAGCGACCTGCCCGCCCGCATCATCGCCCTGTGCGAAGAGGTGGCCACCCACCTCGAGCGGCCGGTGAATGTCCTGCTCGCGGACCGGGCGCCGGTGACCCGCAGGCTGCGCGCCGCGGTGGACGTGCTGAGCGAGAGCGTCTTCGAGGAGGAGCCGGAGCTGCGGGAGAAGGCGCGAGAGCTGACCGAGGCAGTCGACCGGCTGGAGCTGGAGGTCGTTCAAGCCGCCAAGGTGGTGTGCTGCACCCTGACGCGGCTCTTCACCAGCCGCCTGCTCAAGCCCTACCGCGCCGACACCGCGCTCATCGACGAGGCGAGCATCGCCAGCTTGAGCCACACCTTCGTCGCGGCGAGCCTGGCCCGCAAGCGGGTGGTGGCCATTGGCGACTTCATGCAGCTGCCGGCCATCGTGCAGTCGGAGCATCCGAAAGCGCGCAGCTGGCTGGGGCGCAATGTCTTCCAGAGCGCCGGCTGCGATGACCCCGCGGTGGACCACCCCCTGCGCACGCTGCTCCACGAGCAGTGGCGGATGCAGCCGGGCATCAGCGGCACGGTCAGCCGGACCTTCTATGCCTCCAAGCTGCGGGACGCGCCGGCGGTCACCGCGCGGCGCGCGCCCGGGAGCGTGGCGGCGCTGGTGGACACCAGCGGACTTGCGCCACGCTCCAGGCGGCTGACCGCGGGCTCCAAGACGAACGAAGTCCACGCGCAGCTCATCCAGCGGCTGCTCGGCTATGCCCGGGCGCGGCAGGTGGCGGTCATCACGCCGTACCGCGCGCAGGTCCGGCTCATCCGGGACGCGCAGCGGGAGGCGCACGCGCGGAAGCTGGAGGACGGGTCTTTGGAGGTCTTCACCGTCCACCGGTTCCAGGGCCGCGACGTCCACACCGTCTTCTTCGACCTCGTGGAGGCGCCCGGGACGGACGCACCCTTCCTGAACGAGCTCTCCAACCCGGACGCGCCGAACCTGGTCAACGTCGCCCTCAGCCGGGCGAAGGAGCGGCTGGTCATCGTGGCGGACCTCGCCCACCTCACCCGCGCGCTCGGGCGGACGTCGCTTTTGGCCCGCGTCTTTACGGAGCTGCGCCGGGATGATGCACTGGAGCTGGACGCCTCCGATGAGCAGGACTTGAACGCGCTCCAGACCTTCCTCGCGTGATGGAGATCCTTGCCACCCAGAGCTTCCTCGAGGGCGCCCGGCGGCGGCCGCAGGGCGTCTCCGCCCTGGTCGCGGCGCTGGCCCGGCAAGAGACGCCGCTCGCGCCCGGCGCGGACCCGGTGGACGGCGGCGCGCTGTTGGGCTGGAGCCGCACCCCGCAGCAGCTGCAGCTCTTCTTCCTCGCCGACGCCCGCGCCGCCCGGCCTGCCGTCACGCTGGCGTCGCTCTCCCGCGCGGAGTTGCGCGCCCTGGGCGTGCCGGACGCCCGCGTGCGCGAGGTGCAGCGCGCGGACGGGCTGGCCGGGCTGGAGCCGCTGGGCCTGGCGCCGGGCGTCCTGCGCGAGCTGCGCTTCAAGCTGCTGCAGCTGTGCCCGGGGCTGGCGGGCGAGCCGCTCGCGAGGCGTGCGCTGAGCGCGGACCACCTCGACCGGTACCTGCGCGGGGACATCACCGAGCTGCTCCTGAACCTCGACGACGGCCAGCGCCGCCTGGTGGAGCTGGGAGGCGCGGGGCCCATCCTGCTTCGGGGCGTGGCGGGCTCCGGCAAGACCTCCGTCGTGCTGCACAGGATGTGGCGGCTGGTGGAGGCGAGCCGCCTGGCGCCGCCCACCGTGCTGCTCTTGACCTTCAACCGCGCACTGGCGACCGCGGCGAAGGAGCTGCTCGCGCAGCTGGGGCTGCCTCCCCGGCTGGCGGAGGTCTCCACGCTGCATGGCTTCTGCACGCGCAGGCTGCGGGCGGGCAGCGCGACGCTCACGCACACCGGGCGCCGGGCGCTCATCGCCCAGGCGGTGCGAGAGGTCCGGGACGCCACTGAGCCGTCGGCGCTGTTCGACCACCCGCCGGAGTTCTGGGACAGCGAGCTGCACCTCATCAAGACGCGCGTGCTGGCAGGGCGCGAGGAGTACCTGGCGCTGGAGCGGGTGGGCGCGCGCCGAAGGCTGGGGGAGCAGCGCCGCCTTCAAGTTTGGGCGGTGTTCGAGCGCTACCAGGGGCTCTTGAAGGCGAGGCGCGGGCGAGACTGGGACGACGCGGTGCGGGACGCCCACCGGCACCTCGAAGCGCTGGGCGAAGGCGGGCCGCGCTACGACCATGTGTTCGTGGACGAGGCGCAGGACCTCCCGCCGCTCTCACTCCGGCTCGCGGCGTCGCTCGCGCGCGGCGGGAATGTGTTCTTGTCCTATGACCCTGAGCAGAGCCTCTATGAGCGCGGGTTCCGCTGGCGGACCAGCGGCCTGACCGTCCATCCCGGGCGCAGCTTCCTGTTGCGGACCAACCACCGGAACACCCGGGAGATCCTCTCCACCGCCCGCGGCATCCTCACGTCGCTCGGCGAGCGCCCGGAGGCGGAGGAGGCCGTGCTGGCGCCGGAGGACACCGACCGCTCAGGCGCCGCGCCGCGCGTCCTGACCTGCGCGCCGGGGCGTGAGGCGCAGGCGCTGGCCGCGGATGTGCGCGCGCTCATCGAGACGCAGGGGGTGCCTCCCGGGAACATCGGCGTGCTGTGCTTTCCGAACTGGAAGCGGGATGAGGTGACTCGCGCTCTGCTCGAGGCGGGCGTCCTGTATCAGGAGCACTCGGACGCGTCCGCCATCCGCCTGAGCGACCCCAGCGTGAAGGTGCTCCCGCTGAAGTCGGCGAAGGGGCTCGAGTTCCCGGTGGTGTACCTCGTCGCCACCGGGAAGCTCTTCGCGCCGCCCGCGGAGCTGGACCAGCCGGCGGACCGGACCGCCTGGGAGGTCGACGTCGCGCGGATGCTCTACATGGCCGTCACGCGGGCCATGAGCCGGCTGGTCATCGTTCACGCCCGTGGGGACCTCGCCCCGGGCCTCGCGAAGGCGCTGGGATGTTGAGCGTTGCGCCGTCAGGCGCGTTGAGCGCTGGGCCGGAGTGTTCGGGCTGCGGGGAATGGTGTCTCGGGCTGCGGGCTTCGGGGAACGGTGTCCCGGGAAGGGGCAGGGAGCACGCGTTCGCGTTCGCGTTCGCCTTCGTTCACGGGCCCGGGTAGGGGCACGGGTTCGGGCACGGCAGTCGGTCACGGGCTAAAGCGCAACGAGGGGCAACCCCTTCGGGTCGGCGACCGGACGAGCCGTGCGCGGTGTCCCGAACCCGAACCCCTGCCCGGGCCCGTACCCGTGAACGAAGGCGAACGCGAACGCGAACGCGTGCTCCCTGCCCCTCCCCGAGACACCGTTCCCCCAAGCCCGTCCCCCGAGACACCATTCCCCGAAGCCCGCAGCCCGAACACTCCGGCCCGGCACTCAACGCGCCTGACGGCGCAAAGCTCGACGCGAACGGGGTGGCCCACCCGCTAGACCTGAGGGCTGCTTCCCTCCGCCGCCACCGCCTTCAGCGCTCCACCGTAGAGAATTGCCAGCAGGTGCTCCCCTTCCCTGCCCACCTCACTGCTGACGCGAATCCCGAACCCGGCGGAGCCGGAGCCGTCGCGCTCCACGTGGGTGACCACCCCTCGGAACCGCGCGGTCGCCACGGAGCTGGTCACCTCCACCTCGACGGCATCCTCCACGCCAACCGCGAGCGCCGCCGTGACGTACAGCCCGCCGAAGCTCACGTTCTCCACCCGCCCCTGCCCCTCCTGCCCGGCGGCGCGGAGGCGGACCTGCGCCTCCACGCAGACGCGCGGCTGGCGCCGGCGCTCGTTCCCCGCTTCGGAGCTGGCGACAGCCAGGTAGGCCACCTGATCGCCGTCGAAGCCCTTCATCCGCAGCCCGGTGAAGCGGATGAACCGGAAGGCCTCACCACACGCCTCGCGCGTCTGCTCCGCCACCAGCACGCCCATCGTCGGCGCCTGGTGCTCCAGCCGCGCCGCGAGGTTCACCGGCCGGCCCAGCACGGTGTACTCCACCTTCTTCCCCCGCGCGCCGATGTTGCCGACGTACACCTCGCCGGTGGCGATGCCCACGCGCAGCCCCACCCGCGGCGCGCCGCGTGAAATCCACCGCTGCTGCAGGTCAATCATCGTCGTCTGCATCTGGAGGGCGACCCGGACCGCGCGCACCGCGTGGTCCTCGACGGGGATGGGGTCTCCGAAGACGGCGAGGATGCCGTCGCCCATGATCTTGTCCACCCGCCCGCGCTCGGCGGTGATGAGCGACACCATGGCCTCGAAATATTCGCGCAGCAGCGAGATGACCACGTCCGGCGGCATCTCATTGCTCAGCGCGGTGAAGCCACTGATGTCGGAGAAGAGCAGCGTCAGCGTCCGGCGCGCGCCGGCGAGCGCGAGGTAGCGCGCGGGGTCTTCGAGTACATGCTCCAGCACGCGGGGATCCACATAGGCGCCGAAGGCGTCCCCCAGCACGCGCCGCTCCCGCTCGCGCGACCCCAACCGCAGCACTGTGGTGACGCTCCACGACAGCGTCGCCGCGAGCAGCGGCGCCATCGGTTGCAACAACACTCCCCGGCCCGCCAGCCAGTAGGCCAGCGCGAAGACGCCCAGGCCGAAGGTCACCAGCGACAGCAGGCTGCGGCCATACGAGAGGTACAGCGCCGCGGCCGTGAGGAGCGCCGCGGCCAGCAGCACCGTGAGCGCGTACGGCACCCCGCGCAGCTCGCGCACCGGCTGGCCTTCCAGCAGGTCCGAGAGGACGGCGAGGTGCAGCGCCACCTGCGGCAGCAGCGAGCCCCCGGAGAAGTAGCCCTTGTCGCCCGCGCTCATCGCCGTCAGGCCGAAGACGAAGTGCTTGCCCTTGATGAACGCGGCCACCTCCGGAGAGAACCGGGGCGGGTCCGTCGTCCCCAAATCCTCCGAGAGCCCCACGAACGACAGCACGCTCCCGGGGGGCAGCCCGCGATAGCTGGCGATGAGCTCACCCCGGGGACCCATGGGGACATCCAGGTCTCCAATCCGAAACCCGCCCACCCGCTGCTCCAGCGACGAGGCCGGCAGCTTGCGCGCCGCGAGGAAGGTGGCGACGGAGAGCGCTGGCAGGCGCAGCGCGCCGAAGTCCGCGAAGGGGAAGACGCTGCGCACGTACGCCGAGGGGCTCTGCGCGATGAGGAAGTGCGCGGACGTCGTCGCGCTGGGCAACGGCCCGGTGGGCATGATGACGAACCGGCAGGGCGTGGCCAGGCTGGGCCCGCGCGGCAGCGTCTTGCCCTCCAGCTGGCTGCGCGCCTTGCTCTCCAGCGCGTCCGAGAGGCGCCGTTCAATGCAGTCCACCGGCATCACCGAGCGCCCGTGGGCCTTCAGCGCGTCCGCGAGCTTGGCGTCGTCCTCCGGCCCCGCCAGCGCCGGCGTGTCGAACACCAGGTCAAACGCGATGGCCCCAGCCTCCGCGGCGGACATCGCCTCCACCAGCCGCCCCACCAGCGCGCGGGGGAACGGCCGGCCGTACCGCAAGAACGTCTCCTCATCGATGGAGACCAGCCGCACGTCGTCATTCCAGGGCACCGGCCCCCGCATCGCCAGCACCAGCCCCACACCGCGCTCCTCCAGCCCGCGCCAGACCCAGGTGGGCAGCAGGAAGAGCACCGCGACGCCGGCGCAGAAGCCTGCGAGCCGGGGCGGAAGCCGCGTGAGCGACCGGATGAGCTTTCGGGCGAGGGCGGTCAGGCGCCCGTCATTCTACTGCCCGTCGCTGCGCGTTTGCCGGCGCGGCGGCGGGGGCGCGGCGCCGGAGGTGCGTCCGGGACGTAGGTAGGTCCCAGCGCGAAGATGGCCGCGAAGTAGCGCGCTTCGCGCTCCGAGCTGTAGCGGTAGAGCAGCTTCTCGCCCGCGGGCGTCACCACGCGGAGCGCCCATTGATCCTGCGTTCGAGACAGTCGCGTGCTGAACTCGCTCATCTGCGGTGCTCCTTGCGGCAACGGGATGCCGGGCAGAGTACAGGCCTGTAGCGCCCTGTCTCTTTTTTGGCGGCGATTGCCTTTCGAAAAGAGGGACCGTCACCGTAGGTTTGCGCCATGAGCAAACCTTTGATCCTCTCCTACGCGGGCTGCAGCACCTGCAAGAAGGCCCTGGCCTGGCTGAAGGCGAAGGGCGTTGAGGTGGATGTGCGCCCGATTGTCGACCAGCCCCCCACGCCCGCAGAGCTGAAGCGGTGGATTCCGGCCAGCGGCCTGCCGGTCCGCAAATGGCTCAACACCAGCGGGCTGAGCTACCGCGCGCTGGGCAAGGCGAAGGTGGACGCCGCGTCAGACGAGACGCTGCAGCAGTGGCTGGCCAAGGACGGGAAGCTGGTGAAGCGGCCGGTGCTGGTGAAGGACGGCCAGGTGCTCGTCGGCTTCCGCGAAGAGGACTGGAAGGCGGCGGTAAGAGGCTAAGTCACCGCCTGAGGCGCCGGCCGCGGCGGGTGCGCGAAGGCGCGCTCCACCGGCGGCAGCGAGATGAAGAAGCGGGTGCCGCGCCCCTCCGCGCTCTCGAAGCGGATGGCGCCGCCCATCCCGGTGATGAGGCTGTGGCACACCGCCAGCCCCAGCCCTACCCCGCCGGCGCCCTTGGTGGTGAAGAACGGCTGGAAGACGCGCTCGCGCTCCTCGGCGGGGATGCCGTGCCCGGTGTCGCTGATTTCAATGACCACCGGCGTCTCTCCACCGGTCCAGCGGGTGGCGACACGGACCTCGTGCGCGTCCGGCGCGCCCTCGGGGATGGCCTGCGCCGCGTTGGCCAGGACATTCAGGAACACCTGCGAGAGCCGCGCGCGGTTCGCCTTCACCAGCGGCACGTCACCCAGCTGCCGCACCAGCCGCGCGCGCTGGCCCACCGTGTTGGAGACGATGGACAGGCAGGACTCCAGCACGGAGCGGATGTCGACGAGGTCCAGCGTGTCCGGCACCTGGCGGGCGAGCGTGCCCAGGTCTCCGACAATCTTCCGCACCCGCTCCGCGCCCTCCAGAGACTCCTCGGCGACGGCCACCAGCTCCGCGCGGTCCTGCGAGGAGAGGTGCTCCGCCTCCTGCAGGGTGCTCCGCAGGAAGCCCAGGTTACTGAGGATGTAGGCCAGGGGGTTGTTGACCTCGTGCGCCACGCCCGCGGCCAGCCCGCCGAGGCTCGCCAACAACCCCGCCTGCGCCAGCCGGGCCTCGAAGGCCTTGCGCGCGGAGATGTCGCGCAGGACGAGCAGCACCAGGGAGCGCCCGTCCAGCTCCCTGCGCGACGCGCTGATCTCCATCGCGCGGGCAATGCCATCCGAGTTGACGCGCACGTCCTCGAGCACCCGCGGCTCCTCCGCCACCAGCCCGGAGAGAAACGCGCGGCACAGGCGCTCGCCGTCGAAGGTCCCCGCCACGTCGATGTCCGGCAGCGACGAGCGGCGCAGCTCCTCCGGCGTGTGGGCCAGCATCGCCGCCGCGGTGTCATTGGCGTCCACCAACATCAGGCTGGCTTCGTCGACGACGAGGATGCCAGCGCCGGATTGGTCCACCAGCGCGCGGTAGCGCAGCAGGTCCGCTTCGGAGCGCCGCTGGCGCGCCACCGTGGCCTCCAGCTCCGCGGTCCGGTCCACCACCCGGCGCTCCAGCTCCCGGTTCAGGTGGAGCAGCTGCTCCTTCGTCCGGGAGAGGTCCTGCACCAGGTCCGCGTTCGTAAGCCGGAGCCGGCCGGCCTCCTCCAGCCCGCGCGAGCTGCGGCGGACGATGGAGTCCATCACCAACCCATAGAACGCGACCATCGCCGCGACGGCGAGGTGCCACTGGTCCCACGTGAGGGCCAGGCGAAGACACAGCGGCGTGAGGGCCGGCACCGCGAAGGCGCGGAAGACAGCCGGGATGCCGGCGGCGCTGGCGGTGGCGCCCGCGGTCATCCCCGCAATCATCAAGAGGAGGAGCGCCTGCCCGGCTTCGCCTTGCGGCGGGTAGAGCACGATGGCGGCCGCGCCCCAGACCAACCCGTTGAGGGAGCCACCCCAGAGGAAGAGGCGCCACCAGATTGTCAGCTGCGCGGGTTCCGTCGGCTGCCGCAGGGTGAACAGCCGCCAGAGGGCGGTCCGCAGGGCGACCACCCCGCAGAGGGCCGTAAGCCATCCCGCCACCGGCGCGAAGCCCGTCTGCGGGAGCAGCACGGCGACCAGCAGCGGGCCGTTGAACAGGTGCGTGAGGTACGGGACCACGCCGCGTCCGAAGAGCGCGCGGACCCGCTCCGCCCAGAGGCGGCCGTCCAGCGTGGAGTCACTGAGCGGTCGGGGAGTGGTCTGCACGCTTGAGCTTCAAGTATCCCCGCACTTCGCAGGCCCCTGAAAAAGGCTGACGACGTGCGTCGAGGGCGCAGACCGGGTCACCCCCACCCCACCCGCACCTACCGCCCCTCCCGGGACACCTACTTCGGATGATATGAATCCACCCACTGGGAAGGTCGAGCCTGGACTCCAACCGCCGAACAGAGACCCGCGTACGGACGCCGCGCATCCCCTTGCGGATCACGAGCGAAGAGACGTTCAGGGAGCAGTACGTCCATGACCTCTCGCGCGGCGGGCTCTTCATCCTGTCGCACGACCTGCTGTCGGTGGGCGCCGAGGTGGAGGTGGATCTCTTCCCGCCCGGCTGGTCGGAACCACTGGCGCTCCGCGGCCGGGTGGTGCGCGTGGCGGACGATGAGACGGCGCGCTCGCTGGGCAGGACGGGGATGGGCGTGCGGTTCGACAGCACACCGGAGTGGACCCGCAGCCGGCTGGAGGCGCTGATCGCCCAGGTGCGGTCGCAGCGCGGCGGGAAGGTGTCCGGGCTCTACGCCGTGCCCACGCCGCTGCCGCCCCCCGCGCCGCGCGTGGTCCCCACGCCGCTGCCCGCTTCTGCCGTGTGGACGCCGGAAGAGCTGCGGGAGGCAAAGCTGCTGGAGCTGGAAGACCGGCTTCAGGGCACGGATGCCCGCGAGCAGACGTCCGCCGCCCACATCGCGCAGCTGCAGCAGGCCGTCGCGGAGGCGCAGGCGGCAGCCGACAGCGTCCGCGAGGAGAAGGTCCGGCTCCAGGACCATCAACGGCTGGAGACGGAAGCGCTGAACGCGGAGATTGACCGGCTCTCCCGCATGCTCAACCGCCGCCGGTTCCGCGCGGCCGCGGTGATTCTCGTCCTCGCCGGCGCCGGGACGTGGGGGTACTTCTCGCAGTCGCCGCTCGCCCTGGATTTTCGCAGCCGCGTGCAGCGGGAGTTTGGGCTCTCTGCGGAGGGCGCCAGCCGCCCGGAGGCGGACCTGCGGACGGTTCCGGCGCCCGCGCCGCTGCCTGCGGTGGTCGCGGTGGCGGTCGCTGTTCCGCAGGATGCGGGCGCTGCGCCGGCGGCGGCGTCTGATGCGGGGGCGCTCGCGGCGCTGTCCGAGGAGCCGGAGGCTGCTCCCGAGGCCGCGGGCACCCTGCGGATTGAAGTGGACCGGGATACGGGCGTGTGGGTGGACGGGAAGCTGGTGGGCCGCGCGCCGATCAAGCCTGTGGAGCTCTCCTCGGGGAATCACCGCGTGCGGTTCAACTGCCGCCTGGAGAAGCGACGCGCGATGAGCAAGCCGCGCTACGTGCAGATTTCACCCGGGCGTGAAGCGGTCATCGAATACATCTGCGCTGACGGCGGGTAGCGCCCCACCACGAGCTTCGCGCCGCAGAGGCGCCCCACCGTTCGCGTCGAGCGTTGCGCCCCCCCGTTCGCGTCGAGCGTTGCGCCGTCAGGCGCATAGTCGAGACGTCGGCAGTGCTTCCGGAGCTTGGCTCATGGGCCGCTTCGGTCTGCTCGAAACAAACCGGCAATGTGCCGTGCGTGGGTTTGCGCCACCTCTC